>CAVZQG010000020.1:0-59600 GCA_963777365.1 Vulcanimicrobiota bacterium | reverse complement strand
GCGGCGATGGCGGCTTGGCCTAGGCAGATGCCGCCGTCGTTTGGGGGGACGAGGCGGTTGGTCCAGAGCCGATCGCCTAACTCTTGCATTAGTCGCGTTGCGAGCAGTGCATTTTGGAATACGCCGCCTGAGGCCACGATGCGTTCCTGTTCGAACGCCGCGCACACCGTAAGGATGCCCTGCACGATCGCCTCGTGAAATGCGCGCGCGATCTCCCGCACGTCGCGGCCGTCCAGGCGATCGCGTACGATCGCTTCGAGGGTGGGCCGGTAATCTAATTCGTCCGCGGCAAATGGGAACGGATAGGGCGCCACGGGTTGGCTCGTGCGCGCCAAGTGCTCTATCCACATCGCCGCTTGCGCTTCGTACGTGATTTCACGCGTGAAGCCCAGCAGCGCGGCAACCGTGTCGAACAGCCGTCCCATTGACGTGGTTGCAAAAACGCGCACGTCCTTGCGCAAGGAGCTCGCGCGCATCGCGATAGCGCTGCGGAAAGCTGAATGGGGGAAGCGTAAAATCGATTTCATCCTGAAGGTGAGACAAAAAACCGGCCGCAGCCTGCACCGGGAAGCGTGCAGCGGCATCGCCGCCCGGCAGCCGCGCGGGCCGCAGATGCGCGACACGGTTTAAGCCCGAAGATACATTGCCGGCGAAGACCTCACCACCCCAAATCGTTCCGTCTTCACCGTAGCCGGTGCCGTCAAATGCAAAACCAAGCACAGGTACATCGAACGCCTCATATTCGGCAAGCACGCTCGCAATGTGCGCGCGATGATGCTGCACGCCAAGTTTACTTCCGCGCATTTGTGAGGCATAGGTCGACGAAGCGTACTCCGGATGTGCATCGTGGGCGACGAGCACGTCATCCGGCTCGACCTCGTACAAAGCATGAAGTCCGGCGATGGTTTCTTTGAACGCTTCAAACGCCTGATGATGCTCGAGATCGCCGATATGCTGGCTGACGAACGCCTGACCATTCACAACCAGAGCAACTGCGTTTTTGAGATCGGCGCCGAGTGCAACGATCGGACGCGCGACCGGAAGCCGGGTCACCGCTTGCGGTGCATATCCGCGTGCGTGGCGCAGCACGACGGGCCGCTCGACGATGACGTGCGCAACCGAGTCGTCGATGCGCCGCGCGATTTCGCGCTCGCCGATAAGGAAAACATCGGCGATGCCTTGCAAGCCGGCGCGCGCGTCGCCGTCCCGGTATGCGATCGGCTCGCTCGACCGATTGGCGCTGGTCATCACCAGAACGTCCGGCGCCCCGGCGGCAAAGAGCAAATGCTGCAAGGGCGTGTACGGCAGCATCACGCCCAGATCGGTGCTCTCGGGTGCGACGCCGTCCAAGGCGAGCTTCGCGGGTGCGAGCACGATTGGCCGCGCTTGCGATTCGAGCAGTTGCTGCGAGGCGGTGTCAAGGTCGACCAGATCGCGCGCCGTGTCGATACCGCGCGCCATCACCGCAAACGGCCGCTCCTTGCGGTACTTGCGCTCGCGCAGTGCGATCACTGCCGCTGCGTTGCGGGCATCGCACGCCAGATGGTAGCCGCCGATGCCTTTTATGGCGACGATCGCGCCGTTTTCGAGCTGTCGCGCGGCACATGCGATTGCGTGGCCGCCGCGCAGCTCGATACCGCCGCACTCTAGGACGTAGTTCGGACCGCAATCCGGGCACGCTACGGGCTGCGCGTGAAAACGCCGGTCGGCAGGATCGTCGTACTCGGCTCGACAGCGCTCGCACATCGTCCACTCGCGCATCGTCGTTTGCGCGCGGTCGTAGGGCAACGCGAGTATGATCGAGTACCGCGGCCCGCAATTCGTACAATTGATGTATGGATATCCATAGCGGCGATCGCCGGGCTCGAAGAGTTCCACCAAGCACTCCTCACACACCGGCAGATCGGGCGAGACTCGTACGGTCGGAGTCCCGTGATGCTCGCTCGTATGAATCTCGAACGTCTCGAAACCGGCGAGCGCGGTGCTGCGCATTTCAAACTCGGCGATGCGCGCGGCGGGAGGCGGCCCGGCAACCAGAGCGCGCGCAAATTTATCGAGCGTGGCCGGGTCGGCTTCGGCGTGAATCTCCACGCCGCGCTCAGCGTTGAGCACCCATCCGCTTATTCCGTGCTCCATTGCCAAACGATAAACGAACGGACGGAATCCCACACCCTGCACGACGCCGCCCACGTGCAGGCGGCGCGCTTCCTTAAGCGCCTCCGCCCGCATAGCAGCCGCGGCCTTCGTAACCGACCTGTACGATGGTGCCGTCACTGACCAGCACCGGAACGGTATGATCGCCCTCGCACAATTCCAGCATACGCGCAAGCGCGTCAGGGTCATTCTCGACGTCGTATTCGACGAAGTGTTCGTGACGAAATTCGAGATCTTCGCGAAGCTGCGCGGTGTACGGGCACGAGGCCGTACCGTAAAGCTCTAGGGACATGAACGTTTCTCCAGCGACTCGCGGAGGACGTGATAGATCGTGCCCTGAGCTTCTTGAATTCGCGGGATGTAGTCGCAGTTCACGACGATTGCGATATCCGCTAAATGACGATGAACGATTTCGCCTCCGTCGTACCCGAGCAGCGCGACCGTGAGAAGGCCTCGCCGGCGCGCCTCTTCGAGGGCGGCGACGACGTTGCGCGATCCGCCGCTCGTCGAGAACGCGAGCGCGACGTCGCTCTCTCCCGACTGGGCGATGAGCTGACGAAGAAAGATGAGATCGGTGCCGACATCATTCGCGGTTGCGGTAATCACGGCCGGTTCGAGAGCGAGCGAGATCGCGGGAATCGGCGTCCACTCTTGCTCCGGCATCACGCAGTCGAGTGCGAAGTCCGTTGCATCGGTAGCCGATCCGCCGTTGCCGAAGGCCAGGATTCGCCCTCCGCGATCCAGACGCTCGCCGATGGCGGCCGCAGCCCGTGCGATGGCATCCGACTGCGTCTTCAGCAATGCGCTCGCGCAAGGCGACGGCATCGCGTGACTTGGCGAGGATCGAGGCGGCCACGTCCTCGAGAATCGCGTCGGGCGTGTCTTGCTGCGGAGCAAGGAACGGATAGAGAAAATCTGCAGACGATCCTTGCGAGCCGTGGCATGCATCGCTGTCGTGTTCCAGAAATACGTGCACCGATTCGTACATCGTGTGACCGAGCAGCTCGAACAGCTCTTGGTGAATGTGCGCGTCGGTGCTCGGCGAGGCGGCGGCGTAGTCCGCGTCCGTGCCCGGCAACGCCAGCGTCATGGCGCCGCGCATCTTCGCCCGATGCAGAACGGCGGGCGCCGACGGCTCGCCGTGCGGCGGACCAAACGCCGCGACCATGTCGTTCTCGCGGCAAAGGCTGTCGATCCACGCTTCGTACGCCATGCTGACGTCAAGTGCGGGCAGCGCGCGTTTGCCGACGATCACCGGATGTATGAACTCAACCGACACGTGCATTGCGTCGGTGGCATACGCGCCGCGGCCGAATGCCAGCAACCTGCCGCCGCGCAAGAAGCGTGTTGCCATCTCCTTGCAGGCTCGCGCAAGCGGCAACGCTTCGCTTGCGAAAAACCGCTCGCAGGGGTCGTTGCGGGCGAGAACTCGCTCCGCTATCCACGCATGCAGCGCTACCCGGGCGTCGCTCAGCATATGCGCGGTAACGGATCCCCGACCAGCATGTCGACGATCCGCGTGCCTCCGTAGCGCGTTCGCGTGAGCACCGACGCCGTGCGTCCGATCTGCACTTCCCCGATGATCCGCGCGTCTTCGCCGCCGGGCGTCGCGCGCAGCGCGCTCACGGCCTGCTCGGCATATTCCGGCGCAAGAACCGCGATGAATTGGCCCTCGTTTGCAATGTGCAGCGGATCCAAGCCCAACAGTTCGCACGCACCGCGAACCCCATCGCGCACCGGTATCGCTTCTTCATCGAGAACCACGGACAGGCCGCAGTCGCGCGAGAGTTCGTTCAGCGCCGTTGCAACGCCGCCGCGTGTCGGATCGCGCATCCAGCGCAGTCCCGGCGCGGCCGCGTCACACAGCGCGACGACGAGCGGCACAAGTGACCGCGAATCGGATTGAATCTCCGACTCGAACTCGAGATCGCCGCGCGCGAGCAGAATCGTGATACCGTGATCGCCGATGTTGCCCGAGAGCAGAATGCGATCGCCCGCGCGCACGTTCTGCGGCCCGAGCGTGAGCCGCTCATCCAAGACGCCCAAGCCGAACGTGGTGATGTACATGCCGTCGGCCATTCCATGCTCGACGACCTTGGTGTCGCCGCCGACGACGGGCACGCCTGCGTCGCGCGAGGCCTGCGCCATCGCGGCAATTTCTTGCTCGAGCACCTCGCCGGAGAGTCCGGCTTCGAGAATCAGCGTTGCCATCAGCGCGATCGGACGCGCACCGGAAACGGCAAGGTCGTTGATCGTGCCGTGCACGGCCAGCGATCCGATCGATCCGCCGGGGAAGCGCAGCGGCCGAACGACAAAGCCGTCGGCCGTTGTCGCAAGCCGCGTTCCCTCGACCGTGAGCAGCGCCGCATCCGAGAGCGCATCGAGTGCCGGATTCGCCAGCGCGGGCGCGATCAGTTCCTCGATGAGGCGCCGCGTTGCTTTGCCGCCGGCACCATGCGCCATTTCAATCTGGGAGAGCTGCGTTCTCATCGCTCCACGTATTTATAGTAGGCCGCGCACGCGCCTTCGCTCGATACCATAAGAGCACCGATCGGATGCTCGGGCGTACAGGCGTTTCCGAACAGTTTGCATTGCGGCGGTGAGAGCACGCCCTTGAGGATCTCGCCGCACTGCGCCGCCTTCGGATCCGTCACGCGCACGCCGGGCAGTTCGAAGCGCGCCTCGGTGTCCCAGGCGGCATACGTATTTTTGATCTTCAATGCTGATTGAGAGATGAATCCTAATCCTCGCCATTCGAAGTACGGACGCAGTTCGAATACGTCGGCCATCGCCAGCAGGGCAGCGCGATTACCGTCCCACGGCACGATACGGCGATATTGATTCTCAACCTTTGCCTCGCCCGCGCTCAGCTGACGCAGAACCATCAGCATGCCTTCGAGCAAGTCGAGCGGCTCGAAACCGGAGATCACGACCGGCTTATGATAATTCTGCGCGATGAATTCGTACGGCCGGCAGCCCGTTATCGTTGAAACATGACC
The DNA here is from genome assembly GCA_963777365.1 of Vulcanimicrobiota bacterium. GTDB lineage: Bacteria > Vulcanimicrobiota > Vulcanimicrobiia > Vulcanimicrobiales > Vulcanimicrobiaceae > CAVZQG01. Next base: position 54,447 of record CAVZQG010000020.1, on the reverse strand, counting down.
CGGCCCGATGAAGCCGTCAAGGCGCATATCGGGCGAATCGAGGATCGCGCGGATCGCCGGTAAGATCGTCACGTGGTTACAAAAGACGCTGAAGTTTTTCAGATCGAGCGCTTTTGCGCGCAGGATGGTAAGCGCCGTCGAGGGTGCGGTCGTCTCGAAGCCGATCGCGAAAAAGCAGACATGGCTGTTCGGGTTTTCCTGCGCAATGCGCAGCGCGTCGAGGGGTGAGTAGACCATGCGCACGTCCGCGCCGCGTGCCTTGTACTCCAGCGGCGTACCTTTTGTTCCCGGCACGCGCATCATGTCGCCGAACGCGGTGAGGATCGTGCCCTTGCTGCGCGAGCACGGAGAGCCCGTCGTCGATGCGCCCCATCGGTAGGACGCACACCGGACAACCCGGTCCGTGCACCGAGCTGAATGTTCTTGGGCAGCACGTCTTTGAGACCATGACGGTAGATCGAATGGGTATGGCCGCCGCAAACCTCCATGATACGGTAGTGCCGATCGGGATCCGCAATACGCGCAATCTCATGAGCGAGATTGGTGATCAACTCGGGGTCGCGGAACTCGTCGACGTATTTCATGTCTCGAACGAGTATCCCCGGACCTCGTCCATCGCCTGGCGATCCTCACCGAGCGCGGCGATCATTCTGAGCTGATCGCGCGCCTGCTCTTCGCCGACTTTGCTCATCGCGAAACCGACATGGATGAGTACCCAATCGCCGATCTCCAGCGGCTCATCGGCGAGCAATCCGATATTAACGCTGCGCCGCACGCCCGCGACATCGACCTTGGCGAGCAGCGGCTGTTCGCTGGAGAACTCGGTGACCCGCCCCGGAATTGCTAAACACATGGCGCGCTACATCGACTCAATCTTGAAGTACCGGGCGATTTCAAGCGGAACCTTGAAAATAAACTGTGCAAACTCCGCGGCCGCATCTTGCTCCTGCGAGAATATTTCGGCCCCAATCTTCGGAATCTCGCTCGCGACCGGCGGCTCGTTCGACATTTCGCGCATCTTGTCGTAGCGGACCCACTCTTTTCCGGCTTTTATGGCAAATCGAATACCGTAATATGCCAGGGCGGCGGCGGCGGCGGTCATGAGTCGTTTACTTGGCTTCATACGTGGGCTCCGTTACAGCATGTTGCGCTAGAATTTTTCGCACGAGCGGCAGCGTCGCGGGGACGGCGGCCGCCACGGCCTCGCTTAGAACCATACCCTCGCCGGTCGACTCCGGCTCACAGCCCACGATCACGATTTTGGGCCGTTTTTCCGGCAGCAGATCCTTCGCTAAACGCTCGTACAGTGCGAGCGCGTTATGCAGTTCCATCGCGTGGGCATCGGGAGCGGTCGCCCCGGCCGCTTCGTCCGCGCGATCGGACGGATCGATCACGTATAGCGTACCCGGCGCACCGCCGCGCGGCACCGCGTCGATGAGCACGACCACATCATATCCGTCGAGCATCTCGAAGGCGGCGTGCATGCCCCGAATGCCGAAGTCCGTCACGCGGACCTGCGGCGGGAACGGCTGCGCAGCGAGTAAACGCGCCACGGCCGGGCCGTATCCGTCGTCGCCAAAAAAGATATTGCCGAATCCCGCGACCAGCGCTCTCATAACAGTTCGACCTCGTCGGGCTCGTAAAAGAACGACCGGCCGTACCATTCATGCAGATCGGAGGCCGGATCGGCATCGAAGATCACCGCGACGTAGCGCCGGCCGTCCACGTCCTCGTGCAAGGCTTTCACGCGCGCGGTTTGCCCTTGCGCGAACATGTCAAAAGCGTCGGCCCGGCGCTTTGGATGAATGCGCACGTGGGCGCCTTCGACGATTCCCCGGCGCTCCGCATGGTCGACGATGGCGCGCGCACGTTCGTCTTCACGCGCTTCGCACTTTTCCTCGTCGGTCATCGCCGCGACCGAGAGCATTAGCAGTTCGTCGATCTCGGTTCCATCGAACGTCGGCACCGTACTTTGCGGCGATATCTTCGGAAAATCGTATAGGATAATCGGCGAGGAGAGCACCGGCAGCCGACGTTTGCGCGTCCTCTTCTTCGTCACCGACCAACACGGGGAACAGCTTTCGGTTCTTACAGCGTGAGGCGGCTTCTTGCGCCTGCTCGGGAATGTCGAGCAGCGAAATGAACGCACCGCCCTGCATGGTCGCAAGCACGTGAGCGCCGATGAACGCGCGGCTCAAGGCCTGGTTACGATCCGCGTTTGCATCGATCCGGCTCTTGTTCTCCAAAAGCACCGTGACTCGCAAGTAGTCGCCGTCCGCAACGACCGAACACGTGAGCAAGCCGTGCAGGTTGTCGAATCGGAACGGAAGCCGGCGCACGGCGTCCTGCAAATCCGTATGCATGACCACCTCGCGCTCGGTTGCGCTTTGATCGAACTGCAGGAAACGGGCGGTGATTTCAATCTGAGCGCCGGCGTTCTCGCGGCGGCATAACAACGTAGTCTCCATTGCCGTCGGCTCGCTCGGATCGGCGTAGCCGTGCGGCATGATCACGCCGAACTGAAATCGGGAACGGTTCTTGAGCGCGCTGCGCGTGTACGGGAAAAGCAGATACCCTTCATACAGAACGGCATCGGCAACCGCACGCGCTTGGTCGAGCGTGCTCATCCTTGCGAGACCTCATGCGCCGACTCCTCGCACGCCGTCAGCATGTGCGCGAAGGTTGCGTCCCAATCTAAAAGGCCGTGCTGCGCGCGGTAACGGCAGAGCGCATCGAATGTAACCTCGTCCATACGGATCCACGCTTTTCTTGGAAATCGCGCGTCCATCGCCTCGCGCCACGTCTTCACCGGAACGCGCGTCGTACAGTCGAGCTCCCACGGCAGCATCTCGACTTGGAAGCCGCTTTGAGCGCCTCGGAAAGCCGTACCGTTAAAGAGCAACCGGACCGGTATCGTTCCGTCATCGAGCGCGATCAAATACTTACTGCTCGCGACCTCCATGTCGTACGTGCACGGAACGGACAAGTCGAACTCCGCTTCGTCGGTGATACGGCCGAGCATGACCGATGCTTCGTGCCACTGTAAGGGCCGAGCGGTGGACGACCAGCGCTCGCGGGTTCCGAACAGCTCGGCGAGCAACAATTCTTCGTCGGGTGCGTAACCGCGAGAGGCCGGTTCGATTTGCACCTGAACGCGCAGCGAGAGCGCGTCGACCGGTTCGCCGTCTTGCTGCACCCGCATGTGAAAGCGCAGCATGGGCGAGACCGACCGTCGCTCCGCGCTGATCTCGGTTACGGCGAACCGAAACTCCGTCACGCGCAGCGCTCCTTGATGCGAGCAAAAAATTCATCGATACGTTCGTGCGCTTCGCCGCCGCCGTCAAACCCTTGCCAGGTCATACGCACGATTGCGACCAGCTCGTAACAGGCGTCGATAGGAACCACGTACGCTTGCGCATCCTCACCGCGGCGCCGGTAGACGAGCGTGGCCTCCGTGTCGGGCTGCATCGATGCGATAACCGGCTCCGCGCCGGCGAGATCGTTCCACGCCTCGAGCGGCAACTCCGATTCAGTCGCTCCCGCGGCGCCCGGATATAATGCCGCGATGCGTTGTGTGGCGCTGTTATGAAAGAAGAACGCAAGTCCGATCGGGATCTGCAGAGCGTCCCAGTGCGGGCCGTTGAATGTTGCGGGGTCCAGCGCGGCATACCGCTCGCCGACCGCGCGGTAGCGGCCCTGCGCGGCCCCTTGCGGGACGAACAACAGATAGCAGGCGCGGCACGAGCAGAGCAACCGCCGATCGCGCACATCGACCAAATGCGAGTGCTCGGGTACGACCGGCGCCGCGCAAATCTCGCACAGATCCGAAACGGAGACCCCTTCGACAGGCTCAGGGTGGTTCGACACGGTCACCATGACATGATTGGTCATGCGATGGACCGGACTTCGAGGATTTCGGGGGCTATTTGCATGATCTCGCGTTCGATGTTGAGTTTCATCGTTGCGGATGATGCGGGGCAGCCGTCGCATGTGCCGCTCAGGCGAAGTTCGACGACTCCGCCCTCGATGTTCACCAGCTCGACCTTTCCGGCGTGCGAATGGATGTATGGGCGGACTTTGTCGAGCGCCCGTTCGATTCGCATCTCCAAAGGAATCGGATGCAGGTCGTGGACGATCAGCAAACTCGCAACGAACGGATCGCCGCACAATGTGTCGAGAATCCGTTCGCCGTCGGGCGAGTCACGAATTGCGGCGGCAATGCGGTTCAGGCCCTCGCCGTACACGGCTGTCAGCGCTTGCAGAAGTTCTTGCGAGTCCGGACTTTTTGCAAGCGATTCGACCCGGGAGGTCAGCTCCAGCACCGACATGTCAATCGAACGGCGCTATCGGCGAGTGCACCGTCTCAATCGTCTTTCCGTTGCCCAAGTACATATGAACGCCGCACGGCAGACACGGATCGAAGCTGCGAACCGTGCGCATGATGTCGATGCCTTTGAAATTCTCCGGCCCGTTCTCTTCAAAGATCGGCGTGTTCTGCACGGCGTCTTCATACGGTCCGGGTGTTCCATAACTGTCGCGCGGATTGCCGTTCCAGGGCGTCGGCGGCCAAGGCTGATAACTCTTGATCTTCCCGTTCTCGATGACCATGTGGTGCGATAGCACGCCGCGAACGGCTTCGGTGAAACCGCAGCTGACGGCTTCCTGCGGAACCTTGAACGGTTCCCACGTCTTGGTGCGGCCGGCATGAATCTCCGCGAACGCCTTCTCGCAGAAATAGAGCGCCTGCGCCGCGGCATATGCCTGGAAATACGTGCGCGCGCGATCGCGTTCGATGGCGTTGCTCCACTTGGGAATCTTCCATTCGAACGTTGCATCCGGCTTCGTTGCCGATTTTGGCAGGTTGATGATCACGCTATTTCCGGTTGCCTTGACATACCCGCAGTCGACCAAGCCGGAGAGCGCCGTCGACCAAAGACGAGCGAGTGGACCGCCGCCGGTGTCGAGCGCCAGGTGATCGGTTCCGTCGAACCACCGCGGTGACATGACCCAGCTGTACTGCCCGTTGAAGTCGCGCTTCTTGGGCGCGGGAATCGTATGCACGTTCCACGGGTGGCGCCGATCGACGGGGTTGCCGTTGGGGTCTCGGCGCACGAGCATCTCTTCGTTCTGCCAGTCCTCGTAAAACGAGTGACCCAGCAGAATTCGCATCCCGAGATTGATGTCGACCAGATCGTTGGTGACGAGTTTACCGTCGACGACGACACCGGGCGTCACGAACATGTGCCGGCCCCAGTTCGACATGTCGCGATACTTGAAGTTGCAGTACTCCGGATCGTTGAGCGATCCCCAGCAGCCCAGCAGCACGCGTCGCTGTCCCACTTCTTCGTAGCCCGGCAGCGCCTGGTAGAAGAAATCGAAGAGATCGTCGTGCAGCGGCACGCAAACCTTCATGTACTCGACGTAGCGCATGAGGCGCGAGAGATAATCGAGGAACGTCTGCGGAACCGCTTCGGTACCGACGCCGCCCGCATACAGCGTGGACGGGTGAACATGACGGCCCTCCATCAAGCAGAACATCTCTCGCGTGTAACGCGAGTTGACCAGCGCCTGGCGATAGAACTCGCCTTCGAACGGGTTGAGCGCGGTCATGATGTCGGCGATCGTCTTGATAACCGTGCTTGTCCGCCTGCGGTGCCGGTGTCTGTCTTGGCCTTCTCCCATACGCTGGGATTTGTTTCGCGCACCATCTTCTCGCAGAAGTCCACGCCGACCAGATTCTCTTGGAAGATGTTGTGATCGAACATGTACTCGGCGGCTTCGCCTAAGTTGATGATCCACTCACCCAAATGCGGAGGCGCCACGCCGTATGCCATGTTTTGGTTGTACACCGAACACGTCGCATGATTGTCCCCGCAGATTCCGCAGATGCGGCTGGTAATGAAGTGGGCGTCGCGCGGGTCTTTGCCTTGCATGAAAATGCTGTAGCCGCGAAAGACCGACGAGGTGCTATGGCACTCCGCCACGCGCTTGTTGCGGAAATCGATCTTCGTGTAGATGCCCAGACTGCCGACGATCCGCGTGATCGGATCCCATGACATCTCGACGAGTTGCCCGGAGCGCGGGTCGCTGCCGGCGGACGGGAGATCTTTGATCGCCATTTCGTTGTCCCTCCCTCGAGGTGTTTATTTATAAGCGCGTGGTTTATAGCCGGTGTCAGTTCGCTGCCCGTATGCCGCCACTTGGGCTCCTTGTCGCCGGTACTTATCGTCGATTGACGAAGCGTTGTGATGAATCTGCCGTACGCGGTCACCATTGCCGTGGATAAGGTCGAACCCGGCGGCTCGTCCATGAACGGCATGTACTTGTCGGGGAAGCCGGGCATCGTGCACGCCATGCAAATGCCGCCGACGTTAGGACAGCCGCCGATACCGTTCATCCAGCCGCGTTTGGGAACGTTGCACTTGACGACCGGTCCCCAGCATCCCAGCTTCACAAGGCACTTGCGCGATCCGTACTCTTTTGCGAAGTCGCCCTGCTCGTAATAACCGGCGCGATCGCAATTCTCGTGAACCGTGTTGCCGAAGAGCCATTTGGGCCGCAACATGTCGTCGAGCGGGATCAGCGGTGCTTTGCCGGCCGCGAACCAAAGCAAGTACGTCAGCGTTTCCGACATGTTGTCGGGCTGCACGGGGCAACCGGGTACGCACACGATCGGAAGGCCGGCTTTCGATTTCCAGTTCCAACCCAGATAGTCGGGCACGCCCATGGCACCCGTCGGGTTTCCCTGCATCGCGTGAATTCCGCCGTACGTCGCGCACGTGCCGGCAGCGACGATCGCCGTTGCCTTCGGCGCTAAGCGATCGAGCCATTCGTTGACCGTAATCGGCTGGCCGGTTGCCGGATCGTTGCCGAACCCGGTGAAGTAGCCTTCCTTCTTTATCTGCTCGTTTGGAATCGAACCTTCGATGACCAACACGAACGGGTCCATCTCGCCTTTTTCGGCCTTGAAAAACGCCTTCATGAAATCATCGCCGACGTCGTACGCGATGAGCGGCCAGTACACGTTGACTTTGGGCAATCCCGGGATGACGCCGAGCGCGATGTCCTCGATGCTCGGCTGCGTGGCAGCCGTTAGCGATACCGAATCGCCGTCGCAACTCAGACCCGCGTTGATCCACAGTAAGTTGATGGTGAGGTCCGGGGAGGGCATTGCCATAGTGGCCTCCACTCTGTTTCACGGGCGAGAAAAGGTAGTACGCCGAGATGCTCTAGTAAACTGCTCCTGGATGACGTAGGGTTTTATTCTACCGCGTCCGGAGCAATAAACAACAGCATGCATGAAGTATCGATCGCGCTTGCAATCGTCGATGAGATCTCGGAGCGTCTCGTAGATGACCGTTGCAAACAGAGTAGCGTCCGTATACTTGCGCGTCGGCGCGCTCAGTGCGGTCGATACGAACGCACTGATGTTCGCTTGGGAGTTGGCAACGGACGGCACGCCTGCTGCACATTCGCAATTGCAGATCGAACACGTGCCGCTAGCAATTTATTGTACGAACTGTGCTGCCGAGCGCACGATAGTAAAAGGCGTCATTCCGGTCTGTCCTGTTTGCGCGACGCCGTCGGCTGATATTATTCGAGGACGCGAGCTGCTCGTAACGGCAATGGAGGTAATCGATGACGCTTCGGATCGTGGAAGTCCAGCAGAGCATTCTGCGCAAGAACAGCACGCTGGCACATGAACTGCGCGCACGGTTCGAGCGCACGGGAACATTTGTTCTCAACGCACTTTCCAGCCCCGGTGCGGGAAAGACGACGCTGATCGAAGAGACGCTGCGCCGGCTGGGCCGCGACTATAGCGTCGCCGCGCTTGTCGGCGACCAAGCCACCGATAACGACGCCGTGCGTTTGGCGCGCAGCGGCGCCCCGGTAAAACAGATTACAACGGGTGCGGAATGCAGGCTCGACGCGCAAATGGTGACCGCGGCGCTGGCCGATTTTGACTGCGGCGACCTCGACGTGCTCGCTATCGAGAATGTCGGGAACCTGATCTGCCCGGCGGAGTACGATTTAGGTGAGGACCTGCGCGTGGTTCTCTTCTCCGTGACCGAAGGCGAAGACAAGCCGCTCAAATATCCGCTCGCGTTTACAACCGCTCACGTTGCGATCGTTTCCAAGATCGATCTCGCGCAAGCGACGGGCTTCGATCGTGAGACGGCGCTTACCAATATACGCACCGTTCACCCCGATCTGCCCGTATTGGAACTTTCGGTTCGCAGCGGCGAAGGCGTGGACTCGTGGATCGAATTTTTGGATTCGCGTATCGCGGGTAAACGCGTGCTCGTCTAGTTGCTTAGCCGACCGGCATCGGATCGATCTGAAAGGCGTCCGCGAAGCGCGTAAAGAGCTTTGAATTCCCCTTCAAGCGCACGCTGCCGTTTTTGATCGCCTGCTCCGCCGTCATTTCGCGCGACATCACGGCTTTTATAGCCGGACCCGTTTCGATAACGAGATCGGCGCCGGGCAGCGGACCTTCGGCAACGTCGATCGTTCCATCATCGATGCGCGCGTGAATCGTAATATCTCCGACGCGCAGTTCATATCCCGCGTGCACGCCGCGTGCGGCCTGCGGGCGGAACGTCGAACGCAGCGCCATAACGAGCGAATCAGGCGTCACGATCTCGCCCTGCTGCAACTCGCCCAGCGATTTTGCTCCCCATCGGCCGAACCCGATGATGACGTCTTTGAGCTCCAAGCCGTACTCGGTCAGCTCGTAGACAATCGATCGAGCGGGCGGTTCGAGAATGCGCCGCCGTACGACGCCTGCGCCCTCGAGCTCTTTCAGCCTAGCCGTTAAAATGTTCGTCGGAATTCCCGGCAGGCCGCGATGCAGATCGGTAAATCGCTTGGGTCCAACCAAAAGGTCGCGAACGATGAGCAGACCCCAGCGCTCGCCGACCATTTCAGCCGCTCGCACCAGGCCGCAGTACTGTCCGTACGTTCGGTTTCCCACGCTTGCTAGTATACCATAAAATTTTACTTTGCAATACTACTTGCTTTTTACAAGTTTACTGGTTTATACTTTCTTCATACCCTTTGGAATACACAGAACGCATGACCCAACGTAGGAGAGACCACATGAAATCTCTGGCCATTCGGTCGAACCAACCCCTCGCCGGCTTGTTCTCTCGTGATGCAGCCGTGCTTGCCTGCCGCATCCTGCTCGGCCTACTCTTCGTTGTGGCGGGCGCGAGCGGTTTTGCGTTGATCAACCATCCGCCCCAGATGGCGGGTCTTGCCGGCGCATTCCAGGACGTGTTCTTCCGCTCTCGCTGGGTGCTCTTCGTCGATAGCGTGGAGGTTTTCGCGGGCGTGTTGCTGCTCGTAAACCGCTATGTGCCGCTTGCGCTCACGATGCTGGGCGCAGTAATTGCGAACATTTTAGTCTTTCACATCACGATGATGCCGAGCGGACTAGGGCCGGGCCTCGTAGCCACCATCCTTTGGTTTGTCGTCGCGCAGCGCTTCCGCGAAAAATTCATCCAGTTGTTTACCGCAAGCTAAGCATCCCGAAGGTTACGCGGATGCCGCTTCAACATCTGCGGCGTTAAAAGGATTGCCTCACCCTCGGGCTTACCGAGAATCATAACGCGTGGTTTAAACCCATTCACGACCTTGCAAAGCCTTTCGACGTTTGCGGTGCGCGTGTGATAGACAATGTCCAGGTCCTTCGTTGCACGAGAGCTTCCGCGAATGAGTGCAGCCACGCCGCCGACAACGACATAGTCAACGCCGGAATCATGCAATGCCTTAAACAGCGAATCAATATCGATCATTGGGAAAGGCGCCTGAAGGAACTGACGGTTTCGATGGCCTCACGATACCGCTCCTGAGGCGATTGCAGCAGCGCACGAGCTAAGTGCACGAGATCGACGCCGTATCGCTTCGCCTGCGCGGTTTTGCTGCCGGGCGGCGGATTGAGTAGAAGCTTGCGAGCTGCCGGCGATAAACTTCTAACTCGCCCTACACGCTCAACCGTCTGCAGGTGCCGCTCGAGACATTCTTGACCGCGCTTGCTGATCGAATACAAGGCGCGGCGCGGGCCGCCGTGTGAGGAAGGTTTTCCCGAGCGCCGGGCGGCCCAGCCCCTTGCCTGCAGCCCGGACAGTGCTCGCGCGACGGCGCCGCGATTAACCGGTCGTTCGAGGCGGTACTGAATCTCGGGAAACAGTCCGGCTGCGTGCTGGGGCTCTTCTGCCTGCGCGAGAGAGGCTAAAACGGCGAGATCGAGCAGTCGAGATATCATCCATGCTACATATTGTAGCATGGCAACGGGAACGCGCGGCGACCTAAAGCTTCTTAAGGAGTTTGCGGATTGACCAGGAGCCTCGTTTGAAGTCCGTACTGAGGATTTGCACGATTTCGCCTTTGCCCTTGCCGTCCCGCGCGAGATCGCGATAGCGCTGCGCGAGCGCATCGATATCCGATTGTGTCCACCTCTTGCGCGCGTTTTCAACATGATGATGGCCGTTTGCGGGTGTTTGAATCGTCTGCAGTAAGTCGCCGGGTTCGATCTGCGCCATCTGTGGAACCCGGCTTTTAAACGCGGACTCGGATAACTCGAAGCCGACGAATCGGCGGTTCATGCCGACGGCAACGCGAGCCGTCGAGCAGCCGCCCATGAAGAAGTCGCAGACCAAGTCGCCCTGATTACTGGAATACGCAGAGCAGCTTTTCAAGCAGTTGCCGGGGAAGCTCGTTCTTGTTCTTTTCCTGCCCGGGTTTGTACTCGCGATTGATGATGAATACGTCTTCGCGGTCGCGATAGTTGGAGCGGCCGCCGTCGTCATGTTCCTCATCGGTCGCATAGCGCGACTGAAGGTTGAACGTACGGCGGCCGCCGGGTTTTTCGTAGTACAGAATGTGGTAGTGCGACGACACGTACTTGCGCGCCGTGAAGACGCCGAAGTTATACTTCCAAATGAGATGGTTGACTTCGAGCAGCGTGGTGGCGCGCAGTGCGTCGAGCACATCGTACAGGTTCGTGTATCCCGAGACGACGTAGAGCGATCCGCCGGGGCGCAGGACGCGTTCGGCTTGTTTGATCCAGGCATGAGTGAAATCGCCGTACCGTTCCGCCGGCACCTCGATGTATCCATCCACCACGAAGGTTTCGTCGCGATTATAGTGGCGGTGCAGACGGTCGCCGCCGATTCCGTACGGCGGGTCGGTAACGATCAGATCGACCGAATTGTCCGCGAGATGCTCGGCCGCGCCGGCGACCGCGTCCGTGTTGTAGAACTTGTTGCCGTGCAGTTCCACGACGCCGCTTGTCATCACCGCAGTGCCGTTTCTCGGGCGATCGCGCGATCGACCTGCTCTTCAACCATCGAAAACGGCAGCGCTCCCGGGGCGAGTATGAGTCGATGAAATTTCCGAATGTCGAATCGGTCGCCTAACGCCGCGCGCATCTTCTCCCGCATCCGCATGAGCGCGGGTTCGCCAATCTTATAGGCTAGGCACTGCGCCGGAATATCGCACGAGTAACGCAATGTTTCGGTGCGTATCTCCGCGTCGGAAACGCAGGTATGTTCGCTCATATAGCGGCGCGCTCGTTCGAGCGACCATCCTAGCGCGTTCATCCCGGTGTCGACAACCAGGCGTGAAGTGAGAAATGCATCCATTGCGAGGCGTCCGAAGCGCTCTTCCGGCGTCTGATACATTCCCATCTCGCCGGCCAGCGTGGCTGCGTACTCGGCCCAGCCTTCACCAAAGGCATTGAAATAGCTGTGGACGCGCAGCGGGTGCAGCGCCTGATTTTCCAGCTGGCCGCCAATTTGCAGGTGATGGCCCGGGATCAATTCGTGATAGGTGAGCGGACCGATGTCCAATAGACCGCGCTGCGTTAGATTGCGCGCATTGAACATGTACAAGCCCATGCGTCTGGCGGGCGTCGGCGGATCGTAGTAGCCGAACGTCATGGAACCGGCCAGCGCATCGGGCAGCGGCGCGACCCCGTATGTTGCCTGCGGCATTTGCGCAAAGTACGCGTGCATCTTCGGCTCGATGCGGTCGAGATATGTCTTGAAGAGTAGCGAGACGCCGAGGTCCGTTTCGCGGCGCCACTGCGGATCCGCGTTTACGCGCGCGTAGTATCCGTGGATATCGGCCGTCCGCTCCGTCGTCGCGCAGGATTGCCGCCATTTCATCGCGGATGCGCGCCATCCGCTCCAAGCCGAGTTCGTGCACGTCCTTGGGCGCCAGGTCAAGCGTCGTGTTCTCACGGATCAGCCCGCGATAGATCTCCTCGCCGCCGGGATACTGCGCAATGCCGACCGTATCCGGCGCGTGCGTTGCATACGACGGCGAGGCGAGCAGATCGGTGAACGCATCATACTCGGCCGCGACGGTCTTCAGACGCCGTTCGAGTTCGCGCAGGAACGCGTTCGGGGAGACGGCCTCCAGCCTGGATTCCTCAACGGAAAGACTCGCGATCGATCGGGCCTTCAATCCTTCCAGTAGCGCGGCGGCTTGTTCTAGTTGCGGTTCCGGCATGTAGATGCCGCCGGCAGCCTGTTCGGCGGTTCGGGTGCGCAGTTCGCACAACACGTGTTCGAAATCAGCGATAAGCGCCAGGTAACGGTCCAGATCACCGCTTTGCGCGAAATGGAAACGGCCGAGTGCGCTCAGCACCCCGTTTAAGAAATAGCCGGCGCAGTATGCGGTCGGGGCAAACAATCCGAAGAAAATACCGCTCGGATCGAAGACGAGGTCGTACCACTGCGCTTCGTTTACCCATCGATGCGCGTGCCACGCCGCGACCTGAACCGTCGTTTCCAGTTCACGCGGAAGCGCACGTACGTCGAGAGCCTCGATCGTCGCGATCGCTTCGCGCGCCCGCCGAGCGCGCTCGGCGGCCGCCTCCTTCGAAACAGACGGAAGAAACGGCGCCTCACTCAGCGTGTTCGCCCACTGCGTACGCCGGCGTAATTCCGTCCATACATCATCGACAACCCGCAGCGCCGTGCCGACCTGCCCGGATGCAGTTGAACCCATGCGCGTCTCTTTCGCGAACGTAATACCGATTCTCCGCTACATTTCTTCTTTGATTCCGGCGCGGATGAGCCACCAGTTCATTGGATACGAGGTGAGGTAGCCTATGCACATGCCGATTTGCATCATGAGCCAGTATGCGGGGCGGTCCGGCGTAAGATGCGGATGCACGTGAAGATGAGCGAGCGCCATCCAGCCGAAAAGTCCGATCTCGAATGCGATAAGCGAGAACGTGTCGCTCTTGACGGCTGCGAGCAATGTTTGCGGGAAGGGTGTGCTGCGCATCGGTGCGATTGCAAAATACTGAAAGAACACTCCGAATACATACGCCAGGATGAAATCGCCGGCGAACTGCGCGTACAGAACCGACCCCGCTATCGTAAGGCCCATGAAAAAGATCGCAAATTCGGCGACGATGTCTCCGAGCGTGCAGCCTGCGCCGCAGTGCGAGGCGCCGATTATCACCGACTGCCAGAACGGCCTGGCGGAGTGGCCCATATGCTGGGCCGCAGTGCTTCTACCGAGCCGGATATACGCCCAAAGCGCAAGCGGACCGGCGTAGAGCGCGGTGATCGGCCAGACCCAATTCATGATCGCCATCTTCTGCGGCTGGCGAACAAGATCGACACCGATTATCCCCGCACAGGCAAAACCGCCGGCTAGAAAAAGCCACGCAAGTCCGTCGATCCAGGGCGGCAGTTCGATCATCGTATCGTTCGGGTATTTCGAGCGCGCGGCCGTTTATCTTCGTGCATACCGTGGGTGCGCTCGCAGTATCCTATGGGCACCCATCGCGGCGGGTTCCTCGACGGCAGCTGATTCGCGGTTGGATTGACAGAGCGGCGTGCATCAACTAATATTTTAATTGCAGAAACGGGGAGATCGAACATGAGGGTTGCGTCTTGTGCGCTCTTGGCTTTCCTATTGCTCGGAATCGATTCAGTTCCGAATGTCGATACGCTCGTTGCCGATCACATTCAAGGCCTCGGCGGAATTGCTCGCATTCACGCGATCCACTCCTTCATCAAATACGGGACGTACGATGAGGACGATCTTCACTTGGGAAATACGTTCACCGCGCAAATGCGCCCGTTCTATCGCGTAATAGGCGATCCGCGTACGGATCCTACCGCCGAGCTGCACGAAGGCTACGATGGGAGCGCGTGGGAGTACTATCCCGATCCCGGTATCGTCGTGCGCACGGTTGGAGAGGCGGCGCGAGCCGCACGCCATACGGCAATGTTCGACGATCCGCTCGTCGATTACGCATCGCACAGAACAGCGATTACGTATGGCGGCACGCGGCAATACCACGGTTTTAACGTGTACGTTTTGCACGTAACGCTCGCCGACGGATTCAGGGAGGACTACTTTCTCGACCGCGGCACCTACATGCTGGACGGCCGCGCACAATTCGTGCCCATGCACGCCTTCGGAACGCGCTACGCAACGGACGACGTGTACGGCGACTATCGCCCGGAAGGTGGCATCATGTTCGCGCACACCGATGCCGAGATCGATTCGTCGAGCGGAAAGACGCTCGACAGCGGAACCGTGACGCGCATGGAGATCAATCCGGACTTGCCGCTCTCGATGTTTTCACCGCCGCAATGGACACGCACGCCGCTGCAAGCGATGATACAGAGCATCTATGACGAGCGCGACGAATCGGTCGCCGTGATGGCGACGTATCGCGATTTCTCCGCCTTGCTCGATGAGCACGCCGCCGCCGCCGGGGATGCGGTGGACTTCGCCGGATATCAATGCTTGAAGATGGGCCATGCCGATGTGGCCGTGGCGCTATTGAGGCAGAATGTTGCGGATCATCCCAAGTCCGCGCGCGCGCATTTTGGCTTAGGCCGAGCTGCCGCCGCTGAGGGCAATCGCAGTCTGGCACAGCAAGAGTTTCGCGAGGCCCTCGAGATCGATCCAAATTTCGCTCGGGCGAGAACGGCTCTGGACGCACTGCACTAGGGCCGCGACGTTTCATCAACGCGTCACGCGGCTGGCGATCGGACGCGCCGATTCAAGCGATCCATAGGCTCACTTGGACTGCCGATCTACGAGACCTCGATCGACATGAACTTAATTCAACCTTGGCGCCGTATCAGCCACGCGATTGATCTGTCAGATCTTTTATCAGTCTGCATCAGTATACTGTTAGCATCTCAAGTTCGGGTGGCTTTTGGAGCACTGGCCACTGAGGAACCAAATGAAACGTAAAGTAAAAATCTTAGCGATCTTAGCGACCTTCTCGATTCTCGCCCTCGCGGCGTGCGCCGGCGCGAACAAAAACAGTAGCGTCCTGCCTTCAGCGCCTTCTTCGGCCAGCGCCGATAACAATTACCATCCCAGGCGTACGAAGTCGGCGGGTGATTTCGCGCTTTACGCGGCGTATCCGAATGCGTTGGGCACGGTTGGTAAGGTCGCTGCTTTTGGACTTTTCGGAACGTACGTCGAACAACCACAGTTCTATTCGGTGGGAGGCGGCACGTTTCCGAACATCAAAGATCTATGCGCCATGACGACCGATCCGAACACCGGTAATCTGTATGTGGTTGATTGCGGCACCAACAACATCAAGGCTTATTCCATGTTCGGCTATCAAGTGACGCTCACACCGGTAACGAGCGAAACGCCGTTTGCTCCGCCCTTCCCTAACGAAAAGCCTACGAGCATTACGTGGGGTCCACCGGCAGTTTTCCCAGGCGGAGGCGCCTACGTCGCATGGTCCGGTACCAATTATGCCAATGCCTTGGCCTCATATTTCCCCGATGGAACACTGTCCCGTAGCGTCGGGGTGGATGGAACACCGACAGCACTAGCGTTTGATTACGTGACGAACTACTTTTTCTACGCACTCAATGGAAAAATACAAGAGGTGGACGGGAACTTGAACCCGGTTTATCTCAACAATTCTGCGTTCTCGAATGTGAAGTCTGCTGTGGGCATCGCGACTGATCCGGGAAATGGCAACGTTTGCATTGAAGACGCCGGAGCGAATGGCGTTGTCGATGTCTATAACGATACCGGCGCCACGCTGGTCGGTTCAATGCAAGTCCCGAACTATCAACAATTTGGCCCAATCGCTTGCATAAACGGTACGGTGTATGTTACGGGCTATAACAGCACTGGGCCTCCCGCTCCCGTTGACGCATTCACCGAGCAAGGACAGGCCGTCGTGTTGGGCCAAGCGTTTACTCCGAACCAATACACCGCTTTTGCATACGGCCCGTACGGGGGGTCGACTCCAGCAATCCGAATCCTACACTGACCCCGCGACCGTCCGAGGGTGGAGCTCCACAGTTCAAGGTAATCACAACCGGTTTTCAATTACCAACAAGCGCGGGGGGCGGTCTTTACGCATTGGCCGCAGGCGCGAACAACACTCTGTGGTTTACCGACGGTGGGTTTGACGGCAGACCGCAAAATCTTGGATATATAAATGACACAGGCAGTGGAGCCGCCGCTACCGAGCAGACTTGTTCCTACCGCGACTGACCCTCCGGTTCCGGCGCTGACCCCGTGGGTAGCGCCGACGCCGTATTGCAACGATCAAGACACTGGTTGGTGTTGCAACAGCAATACGAGCCCTTGTCCGTCGGCGTTTCCCCCGGTAGACGCGTCAGTCACTAATGATCAACCGCCCGCATTGGCGTATGACTCTCAACATCGATTTATGTGGTTAACGGTACCGGACGCATTCAATATCGCGGAAATTGACGTCAGCGGCACCTCGGGGTCAGTTAGTTCACCTATTGGATTGTTACCCATCGACTTTATGTCTTTCGGTCAAGATCCGGGGAGCGTGTGTGATATCGACGGCCCCGGACCGACGTACACCGGATACCCCTGCGCGGTCAACGAGGAAACGACTGCGATCGCTGTCGCCAACGGTATCCCATATACTACCGTTGGGGAAATGGGTGACAGTAGTTGTTACCTCGGGTGGACTCAAATTGATGAGTACAATGCACAACAAATGAAGCAATACGGTCCGAACCTGAGTATGACCACAGGGGACTCTGTGCCGGTTTGTGACCCGGGTGCAATGGCTTTCGATAATGCGGGCGACCTTTGGGTCACCAAGCAGCTCAGGATCTGATAATCCGGTAGGGTACGTATGGGAAATTCAGCCCGGCGGAACCGTGGTCGGCTATTCGCTGCCATTTGGAAGCAATCCGGTCGCCATTGCCTTAGGCCCAGACGGAAACATGTACGTAGCGGATAAAACGGAGCGTGCAATCTGGAAGCTAACGCGAGGTAACCCGATCACGTCGCAAAAATTCACAATATCCGGAACTGCAGTAATCCCCAGCCAACCGATATTGCGACCGATGGGTACGATCTCTGGTTCACTGACCAAGGATGCGCGGCGATTGGCAGGATGACAATGACTGGGACCTCTAACGAATACCCGACGGGAATAGTTAACCCGCAGGCAACTGGCGGGGTAGGCTGACGCACCCATCCAACTCACCGTCTTGCACGTCGCGGGGCAGACGTTCATCTGGTTCACGGATGGAATCCAACACCTGGTGGAGATGGTGTACAATTAAAGATGAACTAGGTCTATCAACAAGGAGGCCCGCTCACGCGGCCTCCTTGTTCCGTTTTCACGGAGCGAAACGTAGGCGCAGAACGCTCTGAGTACGTCTTTCAGACCGGCGCACAGCGTCACCGTTCCGCCAAAACAAACACGTCATGCGCTCACGTCAGTGTATTGCGTTTCACAGAACTAGTTCCGAATGTTTTCGCTGCGATGCTGTGGTACGCGTGCGCTTGTGCCGGGAAGAGGGGCCTGGCTCGGAGACCCGTCGATTCGCGTGTCCGTGTATACGGTCGAAATGTGATCCGTGTTGGTGATGGCGCGCGGTTTGCTTGAGTACCCTTGTCACCGCGTGCGCGCCCTCCCTGGTCAATCCCAGCGAGCACAGTCCTGCGATCACGTCTTTGCTTCCCGCCGCTTGCGGAGCAATCTCGGTGAGCAGGTGCCGCGCCTGCCTGAGACTTACGCTTCGATTTTTCACGAAGAACGCAATCTCGTGGAATGGTTGGTCAGGGAGCGCTGCCGAATTACAAACAGCCAAAAGCTCGCGCAGGAGCGCACTCGGTTGCGCCTGACGCTGTTGCGCACCAGTTGTCGGAGCCGCCGAATGCACCGGGTGCGGAGTTGGTGAGATTTCGCGTACTTTCGGTACCTTTTGCACGAGAATCGCATCTGGCGGTATGGCAAATCCATCCGGCCAGCACGTACGCTCATCGTATTTTGAGCGGCGAACGTCCGCGCCACTTACGTCCGCGCCACTCAGGTCCGCGCCGCATAGGTCCGCGCCAATGAGCATGGCACCGCCCAGGTTTGCATCGCTCAAGTTCGCACGGTTGAGGTTCGCGCCAATGAGGTTCACGCCGCCGAGGTTTGCGCCAATGAGGTTCACGCCTGCGAGGTTTGCGCAGCCGAGAATTGGCGCGTCTTCCCACCCAAACCAGTTGTTTAAGGCCCTTTCCAGGTCGACGCCGCGAGTCTATCTGCTCGGGAAAGTTCGGCGCGTCGAACTTCTCGCGGCTGAGGTTAGCGCGGCTGAAGTTCGCGCCGCCAAGGTTCGTGCCGCTGAAGTTCGCGCCGCTAAGGTTCGTGCCGCTGAAGTTCGCGCCGCTGAAGTTCGCGCCGCTGCAGTCCGCGCCCCTGAAGTTCGCGCGGCTGAGATTCGTGCCGCTAAGGTTCACGTTGCGGAGGTCCCTACCGGAGAAGTTCGCGCGGGTGCCTTTCCTGAAAAGCAACCACTTTTTCTCATTTTTGGACCATAACGAATGGGCGGCTAAGATTTCAGCAAACTCTTCGAGAGTTGTTTTCATGCATTCCCTTCAAAATACGCGTGTGACAAAGCGTCGGCCGGGAAAGTCTAACAGCTTGGTCTGACGTCGCTCTGATGGTAGATTGTCTATATCGTGCGGCCGTCTCGCGTTGCCGGGACCGTTCAGGATGCTTGCTCGCCCCTTTCGGAGGTTAAGTTAACGGCTGATAAAGTCTTCATCGAGGCAATCAGCGCAAATATGGATGAAGCTCGTGAAATATATCAATACTTCGAGAGCCAGTATCTTAGTAACGCGGGATCGGCACGTGAGGCCCATATGGCGCTCGCACGGACGGCATCACGGGAACAGCAGCGGAACGTGCAACCAACAATTACATCGACATCCCGAGTGACGGTTTGACAAGCGCAGGGGATTCGAGGCCAATCGGCACGCAAGATTGTGCAGTTGAGCCGATAGTTGCGATTTCTATGCCGCCGCCGGTAGAGGCGGAGCAGCCGCGAGTACAACGAGATTCATCCGCATCGATCGCTGGCCAATAAAAGGCCGAACGCCTTTGCCTTGTCGGCAAGAATAGTGAGCTAAATCAACGCCTCAGGTGGCCGATGATCGGGCGCGCTGCTCTTGCGATCCGTCGGCTCACTTATCTGGCGATCTACGAGATCTCGATCGACATTGAACTTAATTCAACCTTGACGCCGTTTCAGCGACGCGATTGATTTGTCAGATCTTTTATCAGTCGCCATCAGTATACTGTTAGTATCTCAAGTTCGGGTGGCTTTGGAGCACTGGCCACTGAGGAACCAAAAATGAAACGTAAAGTAATGTTCTTAGCGATCCTCTCGATTCTCGTTCTCGCTGCATGCGGTGGCGCGGGCAAAAACGGCACGTTCCTACTCCGTCGCCCAGTTCAGTGAAGAAGCATCAGGGTCGGACGTACGATGTCGTCGTCTGTTGGCACTGCCGGTTATCTGTACGTAGCGAACTACGGAAATAACAAGATATTCGCGTATTATACGTCGCAAGGATATGACGGTACATGAGCGGCCCGGGCAAATGTGAACAAACCCATTGGTATTACGTATGATTGGACCGACCATGTCTCTACGTTGCCAACTACGGAAGTTCAAATGTCACCTCATACGACTACGATGGGAATCAGCTGCCGTACGTATTGACGCCGCCGCCCGGGACACCAACGAATGCAAAACCGACAGGCATTGTGTTCGACGGAAATTAGGACGTCGCTGTTTGTGTCGTGGGATTCGGGGTACATCGGCGACTATAGCCCTGAGGGTGTTGGTGCTTTTTATTGCAGCAAACCATGAAAGTCCTGTGCGGAGATGGCATATGATTCGCAAAATGACGCCCTGTACTTCTCGACAGGGCAGTCAACTTTGCCATACAGGGAATTAGTCTTAGTACCGGCCAACCGGTGCCGTTGATATCGTCGCCGTTTGCGGAGATGACCCCACCATCAGCGAGCCATTAGCGATGACGTTTGACGTAGTAAGCGGAGATCTCTACGTTGCATGGTTCCAACGGCGATCATTTCTGCCTTCGATAAGCACCGGTTTGCAGGTTGGCGTCAAACTTTGTACTACCCAGCTCGCTAAAGAATGAGGTCATTCAGAGCCTGGCCTATTCCACGGTAGAATGCGATCTATGCTCGTCTACCATGAATCCCGGTATATCGGCCGAATATCACGACCTTCAACCAACCAAGGCGTGGTACAACCGACTCAGCATACTTGTCTCGACCATAGATCGGATCGACCGACTGGCATAACGTACGCAGTCAGTGTTCCTTCCGCCAAACTTCCCGACTCCGGCTCCGAGTCCGGCTCCGGCGTCCGACTCCGACTCCGTGCCCCTATGGTTTCTCGTGCATATGGCAGTCTTTTTGATCGCGTTGAGCCTTTTTGCGACTCGACCTGGAATCGCTTCCCGCGACGGCATAACATCTGGAAGTAAAAGACTCGAAGCCGACTGGAGTAACAAACACCTGCTCATATCCTGCCTTTTTTGTGGATGGCACGAGTAGGTGAAACGACACGAGAAAGCCTCCCTCCCGAAGTTGGCGTTACCAACCTGCCAGATCGAAGAGGGAGGTTCCCGGAGGATTGATCCTGATGCTTTCGCCGAGCAACAGCGCGTCTGCAGCCGTCGAAGCCAAAGCGCCAGCACTCAGTCGTCAGATCCTCAACTCTTTTCGGACCGATGCGTCACCCTAGGACCGGGACGTGGCGGCGAACTCAGCTTTCTACTTGTAGGGCGTGTTGGCTGATGCAATGCTCGCGCTCAGAGCAACTTAGTCGCGACGCCGGCGTCATGCTCTTTGACGCGGCCTAACCGCTGGGATACCATGCGTCAGATCACCGTCAGAACGTGTCAGAAAAAGTCAGAACACGACGACAGAAACATAAAACGTCCATCAGAGTCAAATCAAGACACTGAGCTATGATGGTGTTTTAGTTTTCGTACGTGCGTGGTGCGCTCAAGAGAAGGACCTTTATGAAAAAAATCTCTCAAGAAACCTTAGATAAAATAGTGCTAGGCCATGAAGAATGGCTTCGGGGCGAGAAGAATGTTCTGGGTATTCGCCAGGCAAGCGAGCGAACTTCCAAGGACTCGACCTAAGCCGCCTGGATCTGAGCAACAAAGTCCTGGATCAAGCAATCTTCTCCGGAACGATCCTCGAATACACAAACTTCACTAATACACACTCAAAAACGCTGTTTTTGTAAAAGCGAAGCTCAGCTCGAGCAAATCTAAGCAACGCGGTCCTAGAAAGGGCCGAGATGCAACATGCACTGCTGCCAGATTCAATACTGGACGGCGCTAATCTACAACACGCAAACCTAAACAGTGCAATCCTGACAAACGCAAACCTAAAAAATGCAAGCCTACAAAATGCAAACCTGCAAAATGCACACCTGCAAAATGCGCGAATTCGAAAAACAAACCTACAAAATGCAAACCTGCAAAATGCCAACTTGCAAAATGCGCGTATTCAAAAAACACATCTACAACACACGAATCTGCTGGGCGCAAACCTACAAAATACCGTGCTAGCATATTTGTTCGAACCCTCGGTCGTTTCGATACCGTACCCTTTAACCATGGTGGCGCTGGTCGTGAGCGAAGGGGTTCCGCTCAGCAACTCGTGGCAAAACAAAGCAGCCACGCAGCGCCTGCCCTTCAGCAGAACGTCACACCGAGCGACGTACAGCGGCCTCGGCGCGGGCGACGCAGGGCCGGAATTGGAATCGCTATTAAGCGGGATGTCACCCGATGTCGCTCGCATATTGTTGCGGCAAATAGAGCAACGGGCAATCCAAGCAGGGACTAGGCTCCGGTTCTGAAGCGACCATCGCGATGTTGCAAACGATGAACGACTGGTCCCGGCCGACTGCCCACGATGCCTTCTCGCGCCTTTCGGAATTTAAATTAGCGGGTGATGAAGTCTTCATCGAAGCAATCAGCGCAAATATGGATGAAGCTCGTGAAATGTATCAACACTTCGAGAGGCAATATCTTAGTGAGGCGGGATCGGCTCGTGAGGTCTATATGGCGCTCGCGCGGACGGCATCACAGGAACAGTACGCATCCGGAGTTACGGTTGGACAAGCGCAGGGGATGCAAGGCCAATCGACACGCAAGGATGCAGTTAGCCGTAGCTGCGACTTCGATGCCGCCACCGGAGGCGCAACTGCTCTGCTCGCGACGTGGCCAGCCGGAAATGCGCGTTCGGCCGTGCCGCATAGGCGTACTACCGCGAGGCGGGACTATTGCGTCGAGCTCGGAAAACGGTCTTGCTATGTTTCAAGTGCTCCAGAGCGGTGCACGACCCGTCCACGAATGTTGAGAGCCACGCCGTGACCAAGGCGGATATTCTGCGGCTGACGCATCTTTCGAGCAGCGCGGGTTGAGCCTCGAAGATGGACGCGAACGTCCTCGCGCAAGTCTTGCGCGGGCTGCCTCCGATCGATGATCCCAACGTGCTGGTTGATGCCGGCACGTCGGACGATGCCGGCGTCTACCTTTTGCGAGAGGATCTCGCGCTGGTGCAGACGGTCGATTTCTTTACGCCGATCGTGGACGATCCGAGCGCGTTCGGCCGCGTCGCGGCGGCAAATGCGCTTTCCGACATTTATGCGATGGGAGCAAAACCGCTAACCGCGCTGGCGCTTGCCGCGTTTCCCGAAACGCTCGACCCGGTGATCATCGGTCTGATCCTTGCCGGCGGCGCGGAGAAGGCGCGCGAAGCCGGCATCAGCATCATCGGCGGCCACACGATTAAAGACGATGAACCCAAATACGGGCTCTCGATTACCGGCTTGATACATCCCGATCGCATCGTGCGCAATAACTACGGGGAAAGCGGGCGACGTTTTGATTCTGACCAAAGCGCTCGGAACCGGCATTCTCACGACCGCGCGCCGGGCGGACCGAATCGGTGATACCGCGCTGCAGCCTGCGATCGCACAGATGGAAACGCTCAATCGCGACGCGTCCGAAATAATGGTCGAGCATAACGTGCATGCTGCGACGGACGTGACGGGCTTTGGACTCATCGGGCACTTGCGCGAGATGACCGCCGGGAAACTGGGAGCATCGGTCGATGCGCGCGCCGTTCCGCTGCTTATCGGCGCATTGGACCTAGCCGAGCAAGGCATCGCACCGGGCGGGACGCACACGAACCTTGCGAATGCCGTTGCAGCCGGTGTTCTCTTCGGTGACG
This sequence comes from Vulcanimicrobiota bacterium, assembly GCA_963777365.1. Lineage (GTDB taxonomy): Bacteria > Vulcanimicrobiota > Vulcanimicrobiia > Vulcanimicrobiales > Vulcanimicrobiaceae > CAVZQG01. Next base: position 30,875 of record CAVZQG010000020.1, on the reverse strand, counting down.
GTATCTCTCAGGCGCTGCGAATGCTCTTGTGCGACGCACAGACATCGGGCGGACTGCTGATCGCGATTGCGCCTGAACGCTCAAAAGCGCTGCAGGAACGTTTGCGCGAGCGAGGCGTCGGCGCTGCCGAGATCGGCACGTTGAACGAAAGCGGAACCATTCAGGTCGACTGACGCGATCGATCTCGTACTGATTCGCGATACAGATCCGCATCAACCAAAAGCAGGCTGGCCCCTAAACGCCGGCGCGCGCGCTAGATTTTTTTTCACGGAAACCTAATCCAGGTTGCGATTTCGTCCGTTACCTCCACGAAATTCAATCCGAGGAGCGCTATGCGAGTACCACGTCTGTTCTTGCTGTATTTGCTATTGCTATGACGTGGCCGCTCACGCTCGTCGCGAGCGCGCATCCGCTCGGGAACTTCACGATCAATCACCTGGCAAAGATACAGGTCGCGCAAGGGCGTTTGCAGGTTCGCTACATCCTCGATATTGCCGAGATTCCGACGTTTCAGATCATGCATCAGCGGCCGGACGGCGCTTGGAACGATACGATCATGCGCGACTGGGCGCGGCGCGAAACCGCCGTGGTGACCGGCGGTTTGCAGATACGCGCGGACGGCACGCCGATCGCGCTGCAGCTTCGAGACGTTAACGCCGCGTTGCGCCCGGGTGCCGGAGGGTTGCCGATTCTGCGTTGGGTTGGGCAGTTTGAGGCGCCTCTGCCGCAAAGCGGCGCGTTGCATCACATCTCGATCAACGATTACGTCTATGCCGACCGGCGGATCGGGTGGAAAGACATCATCGCCGGTTCGCAGACCGAACCGACGGACGAACTGCAGCGCTATCCCAGCGCGCTCATCGGTACGCCTCGGCGGATCAACGCCGCCACATTTACGGTTTCGAGCGCAGGGCTGATTTCGAACATCTCCGAGCAAAACGACACGCAGCCGGTTGCCGGACCGCTGACCTCGTGGATTGCGCCGACCGTGCTCTCGGGCATGTTCACGCAGCCGAATCAAAGTGCGCTCTTCATTATACTGACGATGCTTGCGGCATTTGGGCTGGGCGCGCTTCACGCGATCGAACCCGGACACGGAAAAGCGCTGCTGGCATTCACATTGGTCGGCGCGCGCGCGACCGGCAAGCAGGCGCTGATCCTGGCGGGATCGCTTACGTTCGCGCACACGATCGGCGTGCTTTTGCTCGGCGTGGTCTTGTTCTTCGCCGCGGACTTTGTCTCGGAGTCGATCTATCCGTGGATTACGCTGGCATCAGGCGCGGTTATTGCGTCATCGGCGCGCGTACGCTCGCGCGTTTCGTTCGAACGCGGCGCGGCCTGGCCCATCAACCACGATCACGGGCACGAGCATTCGCACGAGCACGGGCACTCGCACGCGCTGCCCGGCTCGCAGCCGCTCGGTTTCGGCAGCGCGGTTTGGGCGGCGATGAGCGGCGGGATCGCGCCGTGTCCGGCGGCGATCGTCGTGCTGCTGGCAGCGCTGCGGCTGCATCATCTGGCGTACGGCATGGTGCTGATCGTGATCTTCAGCTTCGGCCTTGCGACCGTCCTGAGTGCGCTTGGCCTTGGCGTCGTGCACGGCGCGGCATGGCTTTCGCGCCGATCGGGATACGCGCGCATTGCGCCATTCGGTCCGCTGATCTCCGCTATCGTCATATCGACGATTGGCGCGTGGATGCTCGCGCAAGGGTTTATCGCGCAAGGCGTAGCAGCGCCCGCGCTGCTGATTGCGGCGCTTACGCTGGCGGCAATCGCCGGATATGCGCTTGCACAGCAAGGACACACGCACACGCACGCGCACGGTGCGCACGAGGCAGCGCCGGTATGATGCTCACCAGCGCGTTTACGGTGTTCGCTCTCGGGCTGCGCCATGGCGCCGATCCCGATCACCTGGCTGCAATCGACAACCTCACGCGAACTCCGCTCGCGCGCCGTCCGCTGCTCAGCCGTTTCATCGGCACGATATTTGCGAGCGGTCATACGATCATGGTGCTATCGATTGCGGCGCTGGTCGGCTATCTTGGTTCGCGGTTCGCCAGCCATTCGAACGCGATCGAGACGATCGGCACATGGGTCAGCATCGTCGTCCTGCTGGTCATCGCCGCATTCAACGTACAACAGCTGCGCGCGGGCCAGACCGATCGCATCGCCGGCGCTAAAACGCGCTTGCTGCCGCAAATCCTGCGCACCGGCGGCAATCCGTGGCTGGCGTTTCCGGTCGGATTGCTCTTTGGTTTCGGTTTCGAAACCTCCAGTCAAATCGCCGCCTATGCGGTGGCGTTCGGAGCCGATGCCGGTATGCTTGGAGCTACCGTCGTCGGCTCGATGTTCTGTGTCGGCATGATATGCACCGACACCCTGGACTCGGTGCTCGTGCACCGTCTTGTTACCTATCGTGCCGGGCGCTTACCGCACGTTATGCGCGTGTGGATTTGGTCGGTCACGATTTTCGCCATAGGGATTGCCGCGTACGAAATGCTGACGGTGCTCGGCATCCGCTCCGGCATTCCCGATCTGGCAATCAGCGGCATCCTGGTTGGAGCACTGCTCGCAGTCTTCACCTGGATCTTCCTCTCGACGCGACCCGTGCGTTGCGCCGAATCTCTTCTGGAGCAAATACCATGAGAAATCGCCTCTTCGGCAGTCTGACGGTAATCGTTGCTCTTATCGCGGCGCTCGGGCTGTACTCGGCGCACGCGGCAAGAAGTTCGGATCACCAAGACTCACCGGTTACGGTCGGGCGGCCCGGCGCCGATATCACCGACCCGTACATCTTCCCCGCACCCGACAACAGCGCCAACGTCGTGATGGTCATGAACGTGCATCCGCTCATTCCGAGCGGACAAGGGCTCTCGACCTTCTTCGATCCGGGCGTTGTGTATCAGATGAACTTCGACGGCGTCGATGAGAACTCGAAAGCGCTCGCGCAATCGATCTCTCAAACGTTCGTGCTGCAGTTCGTCGCCGGCACGCCGGGTTCAAACCAATCGATTACCGTGTACGGACCCGCGCATCCCACGACGCTCGGCAATCAAACGACTCTGGTCCCCTCGAGCGGGCAGGGCACGATCAATCAGCCCTTCACGGTCGGCAACATGAAAATCTTTGCCGGAGCTCGCGAGGATCCGTTCTTCTTCGATCTCTCGCAGTTCCTGAAGATTCTTCCGGATCGCAACGGCGGCAGCACGGCGCCGAGTCTGTCTGCCCAAGCTCGGCAATGACACCTGTCCGCAAGGGTTCAATCCGCCCGGCGTCGCGACCGACACGCTCAAAGGGTTCAACGTCCTCTCGATCGTCGTTGAGATGCCGCGAGCGGCGCTCGTCGCCGGTTGCGGTGGAAATCGTATCGCGTTTTGGGTGACGACCAACACGCAGAGCGGAAATTAGGAGGTCGCCATGACAAAACACATACGATACGTCTCTCTGCTTGCACTGTGCGGCGCGTTCACGCTCGCATCATGCGGCGGCGGTGCGGGCAGCATCGCCGGCCAAAAACTCAGGAAGTACGCCGTTCGAATCCGAATCCGCCGGTCTCGGGCGGCACCACCGGCGGCGGTACCGGCCCGACGGACGCGCTGGGGAGCGGCCCGTTCAAACAACTCGATCGTTTGAGCAGGCCGGCTATAAACGAAGTCTTCGCGACGTTCGCCGAACATCAGCAAAACAACGTCAACACGCCGAATCAAGATGCGGCGAACCTGGGTCCGCAAATCGTCACGTTCACAACGACGGTCGGCGGGCGCAGCACGGCGATCGCCGACGTTCTCAAGGCCGTGCTCACGCCGGACGTGCAAATCGCCGACATGAGCGGAACGAGCGATTCATGCATCGGTAAAGCTCCGGGAACGTGCAACAACTATCTCGGCATCGAAACCGGCGGTGCAACGCAGTCGCCCGCAGGCCTCAAGCCATTCGGGGGACGCGCGCTCACCGACGACATCGTCGATACCTCGCTGGACGCGATATTCGGCAACGTCGTTCCGGCGCTGAAACTTGCGCCTGACGACAATAACGAATCCGACGGTCGCGCCGACGCGAGCTTCCCCTCGGGCCACCGGCCCAATCTCACCAGCGACGGTGTTTCGTACACGACCGCGCCCAAGCACTTCACGACGACATTCCCATATTTGGGCGCACCCCACTAGGACGGCATGCGTAACCCGAGTACGCGCAGCCGGATCATCATCGCGGCGATTGCTCTAGCAGCGATCGCCGCGTGGCCGGTGCTCGGCATGCACGCGGCCCGGGCATCGCATGCGTATGTGGCGCCCGTTCTTCCCGACTATCTCTATCGCGATAAAACGATTGCCTTTTACGAACAGCGCGTGCGCGAGGACCGGCGCGATCAGATCAGCGCCACGCTGCTTGCCGCGCAGTACATGCAGCGCTACCGCGAATCGCTGGACGTCGGCGACATCCTGCGCGCGCAAAGCCAAGCAAAACGCTCGCTGATCCTGCAGCCGCAGAATAGCGGCGCAACCGACGGCGTTATGGCCTCGGCGTATTATGCGCTCCACGATTTCTCGCATGCGCTTGCGTACGAGCGCGCCGCGCAAGCCGAAGAACCACGCGACTCCAACGCACCGGCCCAGATCGCGCTGCTCGACATGGAGATCGGCCGTTACGCACAAGCCTTGCCCGCGCTCGCGCATGCGCAGAGCATTCGCAGCGATGCGGGGGTGTGGGCCGCCTATTCACGCTACGACGAGTTGACCGGGAAACTGACGCAAGCACGCGCGTTAATGGAGCGCGCGTCGCAGAGCGCCGATTCAAATGCCGATAATTCGGCGGAGTCTCGCGCGTGGTATCATTTCCGCCTCGGCGAGATGGCGTTCTCGCAAGGCGACGTCACGCAAGCCGAGCAGCAAGAACGCGCGGCTATCTCGCAATTTCCCGGCTTCGAACTCGCATATCGCGCGCTCGCGCGTTTTTGCTGGGGTGCCAAAGATTGGCGCTGCGCGCTGCAGGCCGCAACGAGCGGCGCGAACATTCTTCCCGAGCCCGAAACGCTCGGGTACGAAGCCGATGCGCAAAAGGCGCTCGGAGATGCGGCCGGGGCCGCCCAGACGCAGGCGCTGATCTTTGCCGTCGAGCGGATCGGCAATGCCTACCGCATCAACGACCGTCTGCTCTCGGTCTACTATTCCGAGCACGGCGTTCGTTTGGACGACTCGCTGCGCATCGCGCAGCGTGAAGTCGCGCGGCGCGGCAATGAGATTTACGCGCAAGATACGCTGGCGTGGGCCGCGGCAATGGACGCATCGCTGGACGCAGGCGCTTGCGGCCAGTCGCCTGGCAACGCGGTATCACACCCAGGATTCGCGTATACTCTTTCATGCGGGTATGATCGAGCTGCACTTCGGAAACCGGGCCGCGGCGCGGCGTTATTTACAGCAGGCGCTCGCTCTGAATCCGCAGTGGGATCCGATCTACGCGGACACCGCACGCACGACGCTGGAGACATTGAACGATGACGGCTCAGCGAGACCTGCCGCACCAGCACGATGACGGAACCGTGCACGTTCACGACCACGGCGAGGATCCGCATTCGCACGAACACCAGCACGAACACGAACATTTCGACGGAACGCGCCACAGCCACGCGCACGCGCACGGCGGACTCGACTTCGATCACCTTCACGAGCACGACGCGGAGGATCCGGAATGCCGCGAGTAAAGGGCACCTCGCAACGCGGTTCGGTCAGGGCGCTGCGCCTACCGCTTGCACTCGACGCGTGGTTTGAGCAGCGGCTTCGCGACGAACCGGATCGCTCGGCGACGCAACTCTTGCTCGAAATCATACACGCAGGTTTGCGTTTGCGGCGCGGCTACTTCGCCCAGCATGTCGAGCGCCTCGCGTTTCTCCACCGATGCGGCGACGCCGGCCGCATCAACGCGTACGTGCAGGCCCTCACCGACACATTCGGCGATGCATACGTCTCGCACGTCCACGCAGTATTAACGGAAGCAACGCCGGGCACGAAACGGGTCGAGGTGGCGCGTAGCCGGAAACTTAACTCTTCCTGCGCTGTGCCTGATCGTACTCGCGGTTGTGTCTTCTATGGCCCTTAATTATGGCTCACCTAGAAGAGCGTTTGGGAAGGCACCGCACTATCGGGACTCCTCGCGCCGCGACCGCGGCGAGGCGCGCGAAATCATCGACATATTCACTGCGCTGGAACAAAGCTTGCGTCACCGGCCGGCGAGAAGAAAATTGGACGACCCGCGCGTCCGGTGCAGGCGCGCCGAGTTCGCTAGAGGGGGGTTAGATCAGCGGGTTGTCGAAGAGATTGGGTACTCGACGCACTTATTTTTGGAACAAATGCGCGGTCGATCCGGCCTTTCATAGCCTCTGGGTCGCCCCTTACCGAGATTCGCGCAAGCCGCCGATCCTCTATGAGGTTGGCAAAGCAAGGGCTTTCTCGGTGTCAAACGCTTCATCGGCCGCTCAGGCCACAGGTAATCTGTTTCTCGATCATCTTCCCGCTAAGGCAATGGACACGTTGCGGGAATCCCTCGTCGATGTCTCACTCAAACAAGGCGATGTCGTCTACGATCGCGGGCGACCCTATCGACAAGGTACTCTTCCCAATTGCCGGCATTATTTCGATCGTGTTGGAGATGGAAGACGGCGATACGGCGGAGGTCGGCATCATCGGCAGGGAAGGCTTCAACGGCTTACCGCTCGTGCTCGGAGGGGGAAAAGCGAACCAGCGTACGATCATCCAAGTGCCCGACGGCGGAAAATGTATGTCGGCGGATGCATTCCTTCACGGCGCTCGAGCGCGAGCCTGAACTCAAAGCATTTTGTTTACTGTACGCTCAGGCGACGTTGATGACGACCTCGCGACTTTCGGCATGCAACAGTTTACACCCGATAAACGAACGCTGCGCCCGCTGGTTACTGATGGCGCACGACCGCGTCAACGATGATCTGCTGCTCTTGACGCAAGACTTCTTGAGTCAAATGTTAGGCGTGCGGCGCGGCGGCGTCACGCTGGCAGCATCGACATTACAAGAAGCGAACTTTATTTCGTATTCGCGCGGACACATCAATATCCGTAACCGGCCGGTCTGGAATCCGCCTGTTGCGAATGTTACGAAGCGATGGATCGCGATTGGGAAGCGCTCATGGGATACTCTACGCGCAAAGTGCGCAAGGAGGGCTTGGAGGCGATGCACATACCGCGGACGGACGGCTCTACGGGCGTGAAGCCACGATAGATCCGGACGCGGACTACTCGATAACGAACACCTCATCCAACTTTAATAGCTCGCAGTATTCGTAAGAGCCGCTTCGCGCACGTGAATCAAACGCAATTCCGTATCGGGCTTGCGTTCGCGCCATTCACGCAGCTTCGCGACCATCACTCCCAGACACGAACAGTCGATCTGTTCGGTTGTCGAAAGGTCTAACACGACATCACTGTGCGGTTCTACTGCATCGAGTTCCGCGCGAAACTCCCAAAGTCGAAAAATGTCATAATCGCCGCCGTCAGCTTCACCGGTTCAGTCATTTTGGGGCTTGATTATGACGAGCTTCCGTAGCGCGCTTCGGTCCGAAATCGATCATAACGAACGCGCCGGGACCGCAGCTCCCATTTCTGATAGGGCAAAGGGCGCGCAGCGGTGCAGGGCGGTACGTAGAGAATTAGCGCCGGGTGAATGTGGGCAGTATTCCTGTCAGCGGGCATACGGACAACGCGCGCCTGACAGCCTTTCGAATTCCGCACATCCTCTCGTCGCGAATCCGGACGCAGACGATCCTGCTGAGCGTCGTGCCGGTCGCGTTTCTGCTCATCCTGCTCGTCATTGCGCTGCTCATTCAGCGCACGACCCTGGCGTCCGCCGACTGGTCGGCCAACTCTGAGCGCACGCTCGCGCAATCCGATCGGGTGGCGGCAATTCTACGCGAAGCCGGCCGGGCGGGAGCGGCGTACGGCGCCAAACACGATTCGCAGGATCTCAGGGCCTACCGCGCGGCGCAGCGCGCCATGCCGGCCGAGCTCGAGCAGCTCATCGCGATGAGCACGGTTCCGGAGCAGCGCGCCCGCGCCCAGCGCCTTGCCGCATCGACGACCCGCGGGATGAATCTGATTGCGACCTACGTTCATCTGATGTCGAGCGGGAGGGTCGCGCAAGCCAGAGTACTCGCTACCCAGCCCGCAACGCAAGCGCTGGGGCGGCAGATCGAACGGGATACCGCGAGCTTCAACGCCGCGCAGAGTAGGCTCGCGAACGAACACACGCATCAGGTTCGCGCACGTGTGTTCCGTTATGAGTGGATTCTGATCGTCTGCTGCGTTCTCGGCGTCTTGACCTCGCTCTATATGACCGTGCGTTTCGGCTTCTCGATCGTGCAGCGCCTACAACTGCTTGCGGAAAGCGCGCAGCGCCTGGGCAGCGGCGCGCCGAGCGAGCCGATCGAAGGTGACGACGAAATCGCGGTTCTGGACCGCGTGTATCACATGATGACGCACCGCATTCAGCGAGAGCACGCCGTCGCCTCGGTGCTCCAGAAAGCGCTGCTCCCGCACGATCTGCCGGCGATGCCCGGACTTCGCATCGATGCCGCCTATACGCCGGCCGCGCGCGAGTCCGAGGTCGGCGGGGACTGGTACGACGTGTTCGCGCTCTCGCCGACCTGCATCGGCATCAGCGTAGGCGACGTTGCGGGACACGGGCTTCACGCCGCCTCCGTTATGGGCACCGCGCGTCAAGCGATTCGCACGGCGGCCTTTATCGATTCCGAACCATCGAATGTTCTGTTTCAGTTGAATCGCATGGCGTGCATGGATTCCAGCGCCACCGTGATCACGTCATTTTTTTCAACGCTCGATCTGACCAGCGGCACGCTGCGCTACGCGGTAGCCGGGCATCCGGCGCCGCTGACGATACGAAGCGGCGGCGAGGTTGCGCTGCTCGAAGGCCGCGGCCTGATGCTCGGCGTTCAGCCGAACGTGCAGTACCAGACGTATGAAACGACGCTCGACGTCGGGAGCGGTCTATTACTGTACACGGACGGCATCGTCGAGCCGAGCCGGAATTATTTGCAAGGCATGGACGCACTGGTGGAATCGCTACGAACCGCCTGTTCGGAAGCGCCGCAGAATGTCGCGCAGGCGATTCAGCGGCATATCGCATCGAAGAGCACGCTGCGGGATGACGCGGCGATCTTGTTTGTCGGTGTTACACAACTCGTAAAAGAAGCGCGCTTCGACCAGCCATTCGTGGAGTTTTGACGCCAAAGACGAGGGGCAGGCCCGCCGCGTGAAGCGCGCATTGCTCTGGCGTTTGGGCGAACTCGCCGGCAACGGTTCCAACCTATCGGATGCGGAAGTGATCTTCGGCGAGCTGATCAGCAACGTCGCGCGACATACGCCGGGACCGGCTCGACTAACGCTGGAATGCGCCGGCGGGACGGCGATCGTGCGTATATCCGACAAGGGCCGCCCGTTTGTGCTCGAGCGGATCTCGCCCCCCGATCTCTTTGCCGAAGGCGGACGCGGACTGTTGCTCGTTTGCGCCATGTCCCAAGACGTTACCGTCGAACGAACGCGCGACGGCAACTGCGTCACTGCGGTACTCCCCGTCTCCTAGCAGCCAATGCATAGACGGTTCTTGTCTTTGCTGCTTCTGTCGGCATTTTTGGCGGCGTGCGCGGGCGCCGGTACGTCGGCAAACGCATCGGCGCTCACCTTACGCGCCACGATGAACGGCATGACGACCGACGTGACGCAGCCTTCCGGCAATGCGCTAACCCTTCCGAATATTGGAGACGTGGCGGCGATCACCGCATACGAGGGGAGTCACCAAGTAGCATTCACTCTGGCCGCTAGCGCCGCATGCTCCGGTGTGGTAACAATTACTCCCCAATCGGCTTCCACGAAGCAAGTAGTTACGGCTATCAGCACCGGGCAATGCAGTGCGAGAGTAAAGGCTCAAAATGCCAGCACCGTTCTGGCTATCTTTTCGCTACCAACACCGTAAATGATAGTGAGACTGTGCAGGCTGCGCGTGATTAAGAACGTTGGGTACTACGTCTTCAGCGTCGCGAACATCGCGAGAGCAACGCCAATTTATCACGCGTGAGCCAACTTGCGCACGCGCTCGGTTATGACTTCATTCCGATGCTGATTCCACACAATGACGCTCATAAGCATAAGGTCCTTTTACAAATCTACAAGGACACCGTTTGCAAACCCAAACGCCGCGCGGTTCGGACAGAGTCTAAGAAGATCAGGTGACGCCGAGGGGGTAGGCTTCTTCTCCGTGTAGCTCGACGTCGAGACCGCGTTCTTCTGCTTCGCGATCCACTTTTGTCGTGGTGACGCGACTGATGAGCCAGAGCATTCCGTACGTGAAGATGAAAGCCCATGCACTGCATATGACGGCCGCGGCGACCTGTTTTCCGAAGAATGCCGTGCCGCCGGCGAGCAGTCCGTCGGCGCCGTTCGGATTCCAGAGTTTGCTTGCGAAAACGCCGAGCAGCACGATACCGAGAACGCCGCCCACGCCGTGCACGCCCCAGACGTCCAGCGCATCGTCCCAGCCCTGGCGATTCTTGAGCGCGACGGCATAGTAACATAACGTTCCGGCTAAAACGCCGAAGATGATTGACGTAACCGGCGATACGTATCCCGCTGCGGGCGTTATCGTCGCAAGACCCGCGACCGCTCCCGTCAATAGGCCGACGAACTTGGGCTGTTTTCCGCGAGCCCATTCGACCAGCAGCCAGGTGATGGCCGCGAATGAAGCCGCAATATCGGTATTTAGAAATGCCGATGCGGTCACCGCATCCACGCGCAGTTCGGATCCCGCGTTGAATCCGTACCAGCCGAACCACAGCAAGCCCGGTGCCCAGCGCGATGAGCGGCACGTTGTGCGGCTTGTTGTCGACGACGTAACGGCGACCGATGAACAGCACCGAGGCCAGCGCGGCAAAACCCGCCGACGCGTGCACGACTAGGCCGCCCGCAAAATCCAGCGCGCCCCACTTCGCAAGCGCTCCATCGGGACTCCAAAGCAAGATGCACGAACGGGAAGTACACGAAGATCAGCCAGCCGGTCAAAAATAAGAAGTACGCCTTGAACGTTACTCTATTCGCAAATGCGCCGGTTATAAGTGCGGGTGTGATGATCGCGAACATCATCTGATACGCGATATGGACGACGAGCGGAATGCCGGCATCGTTACCCAGGAACATCGAATGCAGCGTGACGCCCTTCAAAAAGAAATATGTCGTGGGATTTCCGATGATCCCGTGCCAGTCCGGACCGAAGCACATCGAGTAGCCGAAAGCGACCCATAGCACCGTGGTCCAGCCGAGCGACATGAAGACTTTGGATCATAATCGTGAGGACGTTTTTGCGTCCTACCAGGCCGCCATAGAAAAAAGCGAGCCCCGGCGTCATAAGCATCACCAGGCTCGCGCAGATCAGCATAAAGGCCGTATTGCCGATATTAAAGGGCGGAGCGTTCACAGCAATCCCTCCCAAACACGTCCGTTTTCGGTTCTTTTAGGCGTTGCCGGGCGCTTTTCCGCTTTTAAAATTGCCCGAGGATTTCAAGGCCGATACGGGTCTGCGCGAACGAACTGGTGCTTGCATCGACGATGGAATACTCGCCGCGAACCGTGAGTTGTTTATACCGGTAGGCGGGCGTAAACGTCCACGAACTCGCCGAGCTGCCGGGGCCGTAGCCGACCAAGTCGGCGTTGGCGCTGGTGTCGCCGGGCGCGCTCTGGTTGGCCATTTGCTCGTACCGGACGGCCAGGGAGAACGCCGGATCGAATGCATAGCTTGCGATGACGACCTGCGCGGACGCGCGTTCATCCGACGTATATCCCGCGTTTGCCGACGCGGGCGAATCGATGAACAGCAGATACGGCGTGAGCGTGAGTTTGCCGCGTACTGCGTGAGCATGAGATTGTACTCGGCTTTGTTTGCGACGGTGCTGGTTGCGTTGCCCGGCGTATTCGGATCGGGAATGATAAACGCAAATTGCAGGCTGGTTGACGTCGGCGAGTTGTAGCCGACGAGGCCTTCAAACGCAAGACGGCTTCCCGAATAATATCCGTCGTTCAGTTCCGCATCGAAGGTCAGGCCGGCTTTTGTGTAGGACGCTCGCACGCCGCGGCTGATGACGGGTTCGGCGTTCCATGCAAGGCCGCGCTGCACGTTGACGTTTTGAAACGTGAACCCGCTTTCTTGACCGAGCAGCGTGGCCAGCTTTCCGGCGCTCAGCGTAAACGTATCGGTGGGCGCGTACTGCGCGTATGCGATCGGGACGACTCCGAACAGTCCCGTGTTCGCGGCCGTTGAAAATGTCGAGAGCAGCGGCTGACCGACGACGGGAAATGCGTATGCGCCGACGGTCGCACCATAGCGGAACGTTCCGGTGTTGCGTGTCAGAGTAAACAACGCGTTGCTTACATCGGTATGGCCGGGCGATTGACTGGTGCTAAACGTATAGCCGGATGCAACGGCGGAATAACTCATCACGGGGTGGGCGAGCTGCTCGGCACCGGTGAGGGCGCGCTCTGGCCCAGGCCGCGCGCGGCCGTTGCACCGAGCAGCCAAATGCACGCAACGGTAGAACGCACATTGCGAATCACCCGCATAGTATACGACGCCCTCCTTGAGCGGGGCAACGCCGGCTCTGCACGCGGGCCTTCCGTTGCCGTTGAACGAAACGGGCTTCATGGATGTGAAGCCAGACGTCGTCGCTCGGGGATCCTCGGATTACGCGCTCAGCAGCTCCAGGCGACTTCCCTCATACAATGTAGCTCGCCGGACAGTTGGGGGTGGGCCCGAGCCTGGGCAATAGCGCGCTTTGGGTCAATACAAAGAACACCGGTGACGTCGAGCGCGTTTTCAGTATCGCTTCCGGACATTCGCTGGTCGGAGCAATTTCGGTGCGCTACGCGATCGCCGGGCGGCCCTTGCGCGATGCGTGGAAGGGTACCGCCGGCGATGAGAGCGGCAAGGTGTTTACGCCGCTTTCGATCGATCGAACCACCGTACGAGTCGAGATACACCCGGCGTATCAACGCCGCACGGTCGATATCGCCGGGACGCTCATCGTGCGCGAAACGCTCTTTTTACCGTTGATGACCGGCGACGATGCCGAGAACGACCCGCCGATCCTCTATCGGATTATCGAACTGGAGAACCGGGGACCCGTCGAGCACGATTTGCGAGTCAACAGTTTTGCGCGCCTGCGCGGAGACACCGCCGAAGACGTGCGCGCGCGGTACGATTCGAACATTTTCGGATTAGTCGCCGGCAACGCGACAAAATCCGCAAGCGATACGCATATTCGCCGTAAGCACGCCGCCCAGCGCGTATGAAACCAGTTTCGACGTGAGCAACGTGTACAGTACCTCCCGCGTGAAGCCGCTTTCGAATCGCACCGACGCGGTCGGCGACATTCTGGGAAGTCTGCAACTGGAATTTACGCTCGAACCCGGCCAAAAGAGAACGTTTTCGTTTCGCACCGGGCTCTACAACGAAGGCGAGCAGCAAGCGGTCGCGCACTTTGCGCAGGTGCAGAGTGCAACGGACGCGCTCAACCAGACCATCGATAATCTCGAGAACGTCTTACATCGCGGTGAGGTTATTACCCCGGACGCGGTCATCAACGACGGTGCGATCTGGAGCAAGGTCAACATGCGGCGCGTCATGGCGAAGTATCCGACTGGCTGGCTCTTTACCAACGATCCCGGCGTCATGTCGAATGTCGTTTGCCGGGACTGCGCGTGGTTCGTCACCGGATGCGATCATTTCATGCCGGCTTTTTCGCGCTCTCTGCTCGAAAAATGGGCTGCTCTCCAATACCCGAGCGGAAAACTGCCGGAGTACGTTGACGCACTCACCGATCGGGTCGAAGATGACGGACTCAACATCAACGACGACACGCCCCTGTACATTATGGCCGCCAACCATCATTTCCGTTCAACGGGCGACGAGCAGTGGCTTCAAAGCATCTATCCCTCGCTCGCAAAGGCGGGCGAGTACATCATCTCACAGATGGACAAGCGCGATCTCGTCTTCTGCAACGCCAAAGACCCGCGCGGCAACGTGTGGGCCATCGCCAGCTGGCGCAACATCATTCCGAACTACACGATTAACGGGGCCGTTACGGAAATCAACGCCGAGTGCGTCGCGGGGCTGCGCCAACTAGCGCATCTGGGCGAACGCGTACACGAGACCGATGCACGAATAGCCGCCTTCGCGAATGCATCCGAAGCGATCCGCAAAGCGATGCAATTACACTTGATAAATCCCGAGAATGGGCTCTTCTATTTGAATATCGACGCCGACGGGAATCCGCATACCGACGTGACCGGCGATGAAATCTTTCCGGTGATGTTTCACGCGTGCGATGATGAAACGGCGTTCCGCATCATCAGCCGGCTCAATTCATCCGATTTTTGGACGGAAGCCGGTCTGCGCACGGCTTCGTGCCTCGATCCGCGTTACGATCCCGGCTGCCGCCGCGGGACTGATCGGGGGCGTATGGCCCGGTCTGACGTGGTGGTATGCGTTTGCGGCCGCGCGCTATCATCCCGATTTCATGGTCAACGCGCTGCGTGCATCGTTTCAACATTACGCGGTTGATCCGCGCAAACATCAAACGGTACCGGGTCAATTCAGCGAATGGTTCGATGGAGAGTCGCTCGTAAACCGCGGCATGCGCCTTAGCCCTTGGGAGCCGCCGCGCTTTTTGTGGGCTGCTATCGAGGGCGTTTGCGGTTTGACGCTTACCGGCGATCAGCCGCAGATCAATCCGCTTGTTCCAACCTCTTGGAAATGGGTCGCGCTTCGACGCCTGCCGTACGCGGGGCGCGAAATCAGCTACTTTGCGGTGCGGACGGGCGAGGGGTTCCATCTGTTTACGACGTGCGAGATAGAAACCGACGCCGTGCATTCGTTGTACGAACAAGACGTCTCGGATCAAATTCCGATCTTTTCCCGCGTTGCGCGCGTGGTTGCGTTGGAACGAGCGGGCGAATTTGCCGTCCTGGTGGGGAACGTCGGCACGGCAACCATAAACGTCCCGCTCGATCTTACCGAGCTGCTCGAACCGCACGTCCGTTATCATACGCGCGTGTATAACAGCGAGCGTGGAGACTGGGAGACCGACTCGGTCCTGGCGCGGGAGCAGATCTGCACGATCGCCGTCACCATAGAGAGCCAGGGCTATCGCGTGTTGCTGTTTCGCGCGCTCGATTCGGATACGGATCGGCCGGCAGACGCGCCGGCGCAAGCGATCGGCAGCGACCCTGGGCCGCAACTCGCACCGTCGAGCCAGGCAAGCGAGTAAAACGCGCTCCCAGACTGCCGATTATAGGTAGACGAAGTAACGCGGACACACGCTGGACTTCGGTCGACTGGTCGAAGAGGCCCTACGCTGAGCGAAGGGCCTTTTTTTTGCTTACGGGATGTTTGTGCCGGGGATTATGTTGTTGATGAGGTGGCCGACGAATGGGACGCCCATGCCGGTGACGAGATCGTAACCGGTGCCGGCCTGGTAACCGGGGTAGATGGCCGCGCCCGCTCCTGTAACTGCGTTGTTGCCCGCCGTTACGTCGTAGAATGTAGCAGCGTACTTCGGAGGTATTTCCGTAGATCTGATAGAGCAGACCGTTCGGATTACCCAGTCGCCACGGATGCGCTCCGCCTGCACTCGCGCACGATATGTGAACTTTGCAGGCTTGAAGAACGACAGCCCACTCGGCCGCCATTTCGGGCGCGGAAGCACTGGTTCCACCGCCTGCGCTCACTGATGCCTGTCCCGGAAAGGCTGCGTTCATAACGACCATCGGGCCGGTGAGGGGATCCGCCAACATCGCAACATCGGGCAGCACGCGTTTTCCGCCGATTGCCGTTCCTTGAATCATGGGCGGCAAGCCGCTTTGATACACCGGAGAGGTAAAGTACTGCGAGATGCCGCCTCCGCTGCCTGCGCCGTTATCCGCCGCGATGCCGTCGCCGCCTAGCGTCGTGTTGTAAGCCCACGCGGTAATTTGGGCATTGGGCGCTAAATTGCCGGTGCTATCCATCGGATAGTTCACGCCGCCGACGGCTACGACGGACGGATCGCTGGCGGGATAAAACACACAATATGCGTTTGTGGGTGCGCCTGTTGCCGAATCGCTGCAGGCGTGCGCGGCGCTGTCGCCGGACGAGACGAACACGGCAATGCCCTCGCTGGCGAGTGCCGCCATCTCCGCGGGACCGATCCCAACGCCGGTTGTGTCGAAATAATTGCTGGATTGCGCGGAGGGTTCGTCTTGGCCGACGCTTATGGAGAGCGCGTCGACCGCGTTGTCCGCAATTGCCTGTTGAACCTCATCGTTCCACAAATACAGGCCTTGCAGACCCACACACGAGACGCCGAGTTCCGCACAATCTTTGTTGTTGTATGCAAGGTAAAACAAGACGTTCGATCCAGGCGCTAACTGCGCGGCCTGCTCAGTATCCAGCTGCGCCTCGCCGTCTTCCGGATTGCACGTGATCGAGGTTGCCGTTCCTAGAACAAACCCGGGCGGCGCCGACGCACGGCGCCGTCACGGGCGGCGGCGTCGCAAGGCCGGTTGGATCATCGAACGATCCCGTGCCCGTCTGGTTGTTCTGAAGGCTCGGCGGCTGCGCAATGACTTGAACCAACGTTACCGGCGCAACCGGCACGTTGCTTAGTTTTTGAATAGCGGCGGTGTCGGCGCTCGATATCGGACCCGTACCGATAATGCCGACGTTGATTCCGGCGCCGGTGTATCCGGCGCTCGCCGCTCCTGTAAAATCGAAGGCGCGCTTGATCTGCGCGCCGCTCATGCCCAAGAAGTTTCCGTTGCCTGCGCGCATGAGAAAGTTCTTCTCCAGATTTGCATGGACGAGTCCGGTTACGCCGGATACCGGAACCACGGCCGAGAAGTGCGGCTGCTGCATGGGTGCAACAAAGGTGCGGCCGTACTCGCGATAGAGACCGAACTTCGTGCCGAACGCATTTTCTATGTCGCCCTGATTGCCGCTGACCACCATCGCCAGATGCTGCGGCCACGTACCGACGCCGAGATGAAATTTATGGAAGTACGCCGCCGCGGATTCGGACGTACGCTGCGTCGCACCGAAGCGCTGACCGATCTGCACCGGCGTTAGGAATCGGCGATACAGCGGAGAAGCGGGATCGCTCGCCATCTTCGCATACTGCAGCAGTCCGGGCAGATCTTGCGCTTGAAGCATCACGTCGACCGAGAGCGATCCGACTTGTACCGGCCCGACGTATTGCGCTTGCCTCATCAACTGCGCGCCCCACGTGAAGTTTGAGAGTTGCGAAGGCCCGCTGTAGGGCTGGACCGGAGCGCTCTGGGTTTGCGGCGGCATCGAGGTCGACGCTGCGCCACCGCAGCCCGCGATGCATAGTGCGCTTACAATTGCGGCGGCAGTAAGGCGACAGCCCCGGAACATTTAACGTTTCTCCTTAAAGGCGGGCAGTTTTTGGCGGCGTAAGCGTTCGACACGAAGCTGAAATGCGGCACTCGCGGACGCAATTCGGGCGAGTGAGAGCGGCGGCGGCGCGGATTGTGCGGACTTGCTTTCCGTGCGAATCCCCGCACCGGCCTGGAGCGTGAGCATCTGCGAGGTCGTCGAGGTCGAGAGCGGCGTTCCCGGAAAATGCAGACGGACGGCATCGGGCGTTGCAAAGTCATCTTGGTAGTCGTAGTAGTTCGTCAGCACGTCGGACAAAACAACGCACACCGGTCCGAACTGCGCGTTCGTGTATGTGGTTTGCGTTTGGGAGTCGGTGTAGCCGAAGATCGTGTCCAGACGATTGGTCGTCTGCACGACTTCATTGCCGCTCGTTCCATACACTGAAGGCACGATGCAGTTCGCGGGATAGGTGACACCGGTTGTTACCGTGCTGTTTTGAGAGAACAACACGGGCTTGGCTGTGCCGTACCACGCCGTTGCCGTGTACGTACGCGGTGTGATAGCCGGCTGCGGCGCGGGCGATTGAACGAAGTTTACCGTTACGGTGACTTGATTGCTCGCGGGCGCGCTGAACGTCAGGCTATTCACGAGGCCGGTCAAATACGACCCATTGGTAACGAGACTGCCGCTGCCGTCCGCATTTTCAGTCGTCGTTGCGTTGACGAGCCCGGCATCAGAGGTCGTTGTTTCGGTATAAGTGCCGTCCGCTGCGTAGGTCCGGGTGCTCGCCGTTCCGTCGGCGTCTTTCTCTACTTCTGTAACGCCCGCGCCGTTCGTCCACGTAGCCCCGTTACTCTCCGGAATCTGATCGAATATCATTGGCGTGGAGAACGCCGCGGTCATTGAATCGCCAGAATCGTCGGCCGTGTTGTATCCGTATAAGAGCACATCGGAAACGCTCGATCCGAGCCATGCGTCCGTTGTGACGACGTGCGTCGTTACTGCCGACGTGTCGGTTTCCACGCGTATGAAAATCAGTTGCGCTCGCGGGGCCGTAGGGATTCGGCGCGGTCGCCGTCGTTACGGTTTGCGTTATCGAAAACGGTGCGTTGGTTGCGGGATATGGCGAGGGCGAAGGATAGGCAAACGTCACCGCGGTGTTTGCGGTACCGCTGAAGGTAGACGACGGAGCCTGCGTCGGTGAGCTTGTCGCAGACGGCGTCGGCGACGTCCGAAGCGGTGTTATGCCACCACCGCCGCCGCCGCATGCGACTAGAGCGGCGGACACGCATAGAATGGCGCCCATCGTAAGAAGACGTCTTTGCAACGAAAAACTCCCCGCTTAAGCGGCAAATGTCGAGCCTAGCAGTTGACTCTGACATCATCCTGACAGCGCGGGCGTCGTCAATGCGTGAGAGCCCCCGCAATTTGGCGGAGGCTCTTTCGGTTCTGGACTGGTTGATAGCGTGTGCTTAGATTGGTGCGTTGAACTGGCCGATCTTGTTGGCATTCGTCTCGGTGAACCACACGCCGCCGTGCGTTCCGCAGTGCGTCGAGGAACACGTGATGATACCTGAGCTGCCGGAATTCGCCGTCGGAATCTTATATTCGGTGATACTTCCGGCAGTCGTGATCCGTCCAATCTTGTTCGCCGCAGTTTCTGTAAACCACAAAGCGGAGTCCCAGCCCGCTGTAATGGCGTCCGGTTTCGCGTTTGCCGTCGGCAAGCTGAATTGCGTAAGAGCACCCGACGGGGTCATGCGCGCGATTTTGTTGATCCCTGGTTCGGTGATCCACAGGTTATGATCCGAGCCGGTTACGATACCGGCCGGGGCGCTCCGCTCGGCAAATTAAACTGGTGAAGGATCGTACCGTTTGTATTTATGACGGCCACCTTTGCGTCTACCGATGGCGATGGCGGCGGTCCATCGTACACGAGCGTCGCGTACAGATTTGCGCTGGGGCCTGGCGTTATGAACGTCGGAAAGAAATTCGTAAATTGCACTGATGGACCACGCTGGGCGGTCAGCGTCATACTGCCGATGAAGTCGCCGTTGAACGAACCGCAGGCCTCGACGCAAAACGGGTACCATATCTTTCCATCGGATCCAAGCGCGAGATTGAATGTTGGTTGGTCGCCGTTTGACGTGTCGGTCGTCGTGAATGAGCCCGAGGACGTGAAGCGCGCGAGGTATTCTTCATTTTGCATTGGGCCGGCGACGATGAGGTAGACGAATCCTCCGGTGCTCGTGATACCGGTCGACCAGCTGGTAAATCCTGAGACGGTAAATGTGGTGACGCTGCCGCCGCTGTCCGCGAAGCGATAGACCTTCGCGTTTGCGTCAGGCGCGAACGGCGAGTGAAACCACAGCGTATCGTATGGCCCGTGCGTGAGATCCGAGGGATTGGCGCCCGAAGGCAGGGAGTACTCCGTGAAGTTCCCGGTCCTTACGATAGATTGCGATGTCCGTGTTGCAGAGGAAAAGCTCGACGAAGACGTCGACGGAACCGTGCCGCCGTGGCCGCATCCGGCCAGGATCGCCAAAGCCACCAGAGCAACAGCCTTTGCGTAATTGCTCATCTGTGTAGCCTCCGGCTCTAATAATACGTCGCATCGTCCTAGCGCGAACCAAGCTGAGCAGCCAATTTGGGAGTTTTGTCCCATACGGACTCGTCCAAATCCGTTTTGCGTGTGTACGCTCCCGTTTTTGTGCGCTGCCATCGAAGATGTCGAGCGCCTATCGATACATCGGTCGAAGCGCTGCCCGAGGGCATACTGCTGTCGGCGACTGAGACGAAGCCGATAGTGATTGCTTGAGATGCCGCAACGCGGCTCTTGGAGCACGCCGGGTATCCGCTTACGTGTGCTTTGCTTTACTCTGACTGTCACCGCCCACTTAAAATAACGAAGTAATGATCCGTCTTTTTCGTTGCACGTTTCCAGCGCAAAACGCGCGTCTTTCCGCAGTGACGCTGCATGTTCGATTGCCGCACGCCGTCGAAAGTGCTACGGTGAACGCTACAGCAACACCCGGCACGCGACGCACTGCCATCTGTTACTGTCGCCGCTTATTCGCGCGGGACTTGACACGAGGGCGGTGAGCTTTGTCGTGGTCGACTGAAGCGCTCGATATATTGCGGCTTCATATCTGCGCTTTTACCAAGCGGCAATCGTCGCTATCCGTGCAATCTCGCCTTTGAGAGGTGCTATTATGAAAAGATTTCTTTGTGCGCTCGCAGTAACGGCGCTGGCGGCGCTCCCGAGCGTCGCGCGATCCCAAGCGATTCCGTCGACGGTCGGCGCGGGTCCGCATGGCTACGACTGGAACGTTGGGACGTGGTCGTGCACCAACAGTATGCCGGCGTCGCCGATGGGTGGACCGAGCGATACGACGGAAACCATATCTCGCACGAGCAGTGGCGCGATTCTGTACCACACCACCGCCAACAACTTCGATTTCTCCACTTACAACGTGTACGTACCGGCGAAGAAGATGTGGGTCAGTCCTTTCAGCGGGGCAGACGGCAGTCATGGTTCTGAATCAACGATGCAGAGCGGAAAGAAGATCGTCTGGACCGGCACGGCGTTCGACCCCGCCGGCAAGTCCATGCAAGTTCGCGATACCGAAGTGTACGAGAGCACGATGTATAGCGACCTTGTCGAATATCTCTCAGCCGGCACCTGGAAAGCCCAATACAAAATCACCTGTACGAAGAAGTAAATCGTCAGCGGCGGCGCCGGTAGCGCCTAGCGGAAAATTACGCATCGCCTGCGGTCGCCTCCGCAGCGGCATCCCAGCAATTTTCGAAGCCGGCGTTTCATCGCGCGGGCTTGCGCGATCACGTCGTCGATTTGCCCGATACGCCGCTCGACGATCTCGTGTTGGATCGCACGTTCGCCGCGGCGTTGCCAAACATTGCAGCCAGATCTTCAATCGATACACCGACGGATCGATAGAATTTGAGCACGCGCAGGCTTTCGACGATCGCCGAGTCGTAGCGCCGGATCCCGTTCTTGCGCGGCGGCTTCGGCAGGATCCCGGAGGCTTCATAAAAGCGGATCGTCGGCGCCGTTGTGCCGGTTGCCCTGGAAACCTCGCCGATCGTCATGCCGGGGCACCCCCTCGACTTAAAGTGAACTTTAAGTCATACAGTTCCGGCATGGAACACTTGAAAGCCTCCAACCAGACGGGGCCGATCTTCGGCAGCACCGCCCTTGCGTTCGCCAGTCATCTCTTCGGAACGCTTACGTGCGCGACGTGCTGGGCGATTTTCGGACCCTCACTGGCGCTATTCTTTGGGAGCGCCGGCGTAGCAGCTCTATCGACGATGAGACAACTGGCACCACTCGCGGTGATCGTCTCTGCCGTAGGCTGAGTCGACAGCGTATACAAGCTCTCCAAGCACCGCCAAGATTCCAAAAATCTGCCCTTCCGCTTAGCAGCGGCGTTCACCGCGTTCTCGGTGATCGGCTGGTTCGCATCGGCTTCGTACGTCGCCGTGACGCTCATCGGAGGGTAAGCGATCGTGCCGAATTCGAAACCTGTAGTGTGCACACTGACCAAAGCGGAGCTTGGCGCGCGCGGTAAACGATGGCGCGACGTTCTTGCACGCTCGTCGGCCATCGCGGTACGTTCGCCGAACGGCGTCAAAATTCGACTGGCGTGCGACCATGCAACTCTCGTGGAAATCGAAGAACTCGTCAGATTAGAGCGTTCGTGCTGTGGGTGGATGACGCTCGAGCTTCATCACCAGCATGACACGGCGATGTTGTCGATGACCGCCGACTCCGAAGCAGGAGTTGAAGTTATCCAGCACTTTTTGCCGGATTTGCTGGGCTGACGGTCTATCGGGGGAAACTCCACGACAGCGGGGTTAGTGGAAGGCGAAGAGGTTGGCGGCTACGATTAGGCCGATAGCGGTGATGACGATGCCGCCGATAATTGCTGCGGTAGGGGAAAGCGGTTTGATTTCGTTTCGATTGAGTGCGGCGTTCGCGCAGACGTAACGATACGATCCGTAGATGCCGATGAGGATGCCTGCGATCGCCATTGCGGTGCCGAATGTCGTTGAGGCTTGACGGTTTGGAACGATCACGTGTGTGAGGGCGGAAATCTCTCGCACGTATAAAGAAAAGCGCGCGATCACAAATCCGAACGCGATGAACGAAAGCGCGGTTCGCACGTACGCGAGGAATGTACGCTCGTTCGCCAGCACGTCCGCGGCTCGCAGCCCAGGAGCATTCATGCGAGACCCCGTTCGCCGCGTCGGACCGAGCCTCCCGACATTAAGATAGACTAAACGAGCGCCTGGACGTATATTAACACGGAGCGCCTGCCTGCTGACGTATGCTTGTATGCCTAGAGGGAGAGTATGCCGGCAGTTATTTCACTATCGGGCAATTGGGATATTTTCGACTTCGACGAGCTGCGCCGCCGGTTAACGGCCGCACACACGGCCGAGCGCTGCATCTTGGACTTCAGCGGGTTTCGCTGCGGCGATGCGACGTTTTTGAACGAACTTGTCTATATGGGCAAAGTGCGGCGAGCGCAGGGGCGCCCGCCCGCGGTCTTCGTCATTAGCCCGGCTGAAACGATGGTCAAAAAAATTCTGGAGCTGACGCATTTAGCGTCCATTTGGCCTATCTTCGAGAGCATGGATGCGGCTGTGGCGGCCATCGAAACCAGGACTATCGTGTAGGATACTTGTGGTACCTTTGGCTGTTCGAAGTCTGGGCGGGCAGCGGTAGACTCTGCCCTCAGGAGGCGCTTCATGGCCAAAATACAACCCGGCGGGGTGGCGCAATCCGAACGCTATATCTACAATCTGCAAGGCACGCTCTTAGAAGCGTGTTCGTGCGATGTTTTATGTCCGTGCTGGATTGGCGAGGACCCGGATACCGGCGACTGCAAAGCGTTTGTCGCCTACCATTACGACAGCGGTGAGATCAACGGCGTCGACGTCAGCGGGCTGACCATCGTCAACGTGGCACAGATTCCCGGCAACGTACTCGTGCCCAAGATGTCGAAGATTCTTCTGCTGATCGACGAGCGCGCGACCGACGAGCAAATGCAAGCTTTGCTGGACGTGTATTCCGGCAAGCTGGGCGGTCCGCTCGCCGACCTCGCGCAGCTGGTCGCGGAAGTCATCGGCGTCGAACGAGTGCCGATTTCGCACCAGGTTCGCCAGGCACCGGTACGCTCAATGCCGGCGACTGGATCTCGGCGGAGATGACGCCGTACCGGGGCCCGGACGGGAGCGTCACGACGCTGCGCGATTCGATCTTTTCGAACATCCCCGGATCACCGGCGTATGTTTCAAAGGCGGCGCATCATCGCGTGAACATCCCAAAGTACGGGATAAAGTGGTCGTTCGAGGGACGTAACGCCATACAAGGCGACTACGCGATCGTCCACACGGTAACGTGTGCAGGCTGCACGCGCTGCCCGGATTCCGCTTGCTATTCCCGCGACCATTGCTGCGGCATGGGTAATTTCCGCATTCGCGCAGTTCAGCGGCTCGGCGGCGTTCCTTCATCATGACGCGCTGATCGAACGCGGCCCTCCCCTCGGATTCGCGCTCGCGCTCTTTGTTCTCGCGTGGCTTGTGATGATCGCGGCGATGATGCTGCCTTCGAGTCGGACGTTGCTGCGCATGTTCGCGGCCGCGTGCACCGTTCAGCCGCATTCGAACTTGGTATTCGCCTCGTTTCTAGGAGGCTATGCCGTGGTGTGGTGCATGTTCGGGATCGCCGCATTTCTCGGCGATGTGCTCGTGCATCGAACAGCCGATCGCGTGGCGTGGATCGGGGGGCACCCGTGGATCATCGCGGGCGGCGTGCTCGCACTTGCCGGAGCGTTCCAGTTCACGCCGCTCAAGGATGCGTGTCTGCGCGCGTACCGTTTCTCCGGCAACGTTTCTGCTGCGGTACTACAAGCGGGGCTCACGCGCGGCCTTCGGCGTCGGGTATCGACACGGACTCTTTTGCGCGCGTTGCTGCTGGGCACTGATGCTCATTAGCTTTGCGGCGGGTTTTGCCAATCTGTGGTGGATGGCGGCGCTCACGGCTTTGATGGTGTACGAGAAGATTGCCGCGCGCGGACGCCGTGCTGTTCCGATAGCAGGCGTCGTACTGCTGTTTGGAGCGCGCTTATCTTTGCCCACCCGGGCTGGCTTCCCGCCCGCTTTGTCCGGCATGTAATTCGTTTAGCGGAACGACCCGCGGCGGGGCTGCGTTACGGGTCTACAGGTGGGTATTTCAAGCATGTCCTTTCGCGTTCTCTCGATACGGGTTCAAGGCACGATTAGTCCGAGTATCAGCGCACAACTGCGCTCGGCCATCGCGGCCGACTCGCCGCTCGATGCGCTCGTGATCGATTTAGTGGAGGCAAGGGATCCCAAGATGTTCGTCCGCCGTTTGCTTTTCGAGGTATCGGCACATCCGGCCGGTCCCGCATTGCGGGTTATCACCAAAGACCGGGGCAATGTGGTGATCCATTCGAGCGGCGATTCGCAGGCGACGGTTCTCGACCATTTGCCGCGTCCATCACCAACCGTTATCGAAGGCGTCCAGTGGGACGAAATGGTGTTGCCGGTCGCCCGCACGGCAAAGTGAGTACCGAATGCAAGTACCAACCGATACTTACGTAGAATATAGAGCTGCTGGACACTCCGGCTGTCTTTTGAGGCTTACGTGGATGTAGCGGTCGGTCTTAGGAACCGTGTATCCAATCAGCGCGTCCTGGCTTTGATGAAGAAATCTACAGCCAGGGTGATACGCCTTATTGCGCCCGCGGGTTACGGGAAAACGCTGGCTGCAGAATCGTTCAGTGAAGAATTTGATTGTGTCTCGTGGTGCGACTGCGGCGAGGTTACGAGCCTAGCGGAGTTTCTCTCAAATGTCCTTGAAGCGCTGGCGCGCGGCAGACAGGGCACGGCGTTCGCGCATGCGCGGCTGAATCTTATTACTGCCGCCGACGAACCGGCGATGCTTGCGATCTTCGAAGAAGTGTGGACACGGGCCGTCGAGCGCAGTCTGATCATGCTGGAAAATTGCGAACAACTCGTCGCGCCCGGCGAGCTGACCGACTTACTGTACCGGCTTCTCGTTACCCCCCCTATCTCTCTCCCTACCACTTCATCTCTACACATCTCCCCCATCACATCTAACATTTCCCCACACCTCATTACCGAATCGGAAGCTCCGTGATCTTCTAGCCGCCGAACACGTGCAGAACGAAAACGTGGAGCGCATTGTTTCCACGGCTCGCGGCTGGCCGGTCGTTCTTCTCGTCCTTGCGCGCCTGGCACTGGAGGGGCGCCTGGAAGCCGCGTCGAGCGAGGCCGCAGGCGTTGATTTTGAAGATCTCTTTGTGTACCTCATTCACGAGGTATTGGCGCCGCTCAGCGCGCTCGAACGGCGAGTCTTGCTGCTGTGTTCCGCCGTGCCCGAATTGACCGAGGAAGAGCTCCGCCATATTCTCGATCTGCCGCGGTCGCAGGTGCGTCAAATCGTGCATACATTACCGCTGCTGGGAATGCAGGAGAGCGAATTCAGCGTGCATCCGATCGTACGCGACATCGTGGTTTAAGACGACAGAACGCGGCGGCTCAGGATCCGCGCGCTTACGAATATAGCGCGGGCGCCGGCTTGTACGCGCGAGTGGCATGTCTTCATCGCGAAATCGGCGATGAACAAGGCTCGGCGCGATCGTCGGCACTTCTGCCGACGCAAGAGTTGCTAACGACGCAAAATCTCTTGGAAGTCGGGCATCTCTCGCTTAGCGTACTCGGATCGTACCCGCAGTCCGCGATCGGCTGGATCGCGGTAATCCGCGTTTCTTACCAGCGGTGCGACGCGCGCGCGATCGATCGTCTCGCTGCTGGAGTCCGCGTTCTATGCCTTGCCGGCGGACGCGGACCCGATGGTCGTCGCCCGGATCGCCTTTATTCTCTCGAGTGCGCAACTCTATTTGGGCCAGTTCGACAATCAAAAGAAACTTATCGCGGACGAGCGCTTTCAGCACGCGCTGCATAGCGAATCAGGTATGGCTCGCAGTCTTCTTACCGGCCTTAGCGATAGCTCGACGTTCTTCGAAGGCCAGATTGAATCGAGCTTCGAGGGTTTGCAGCAAGCTTTCCAGCAAGCGCTCTTGCACGGAGTTCCGGGAACGGCGGCTCCGTACGCGTACCGGCTGGCCGTACGGCATCGCTGGCGGGGTGAGCGCGATGAAGCGCAACCATGGTTCGAGCAGGCAATGTCCTTGTCAATTTCGGCCAAGGTTCCTCCGATGATATTGACCTACACTGCCGGTTCGCTTGCGAACACCTGGTTTTGGGACGGGGACGAGGGCCTGAGCGAATTTGCCGAAGCGCTCAATACGTGCAGCCGGGAAATCGGCGCGCGCATCGACTTCTCGGCGGTCGATATTGACGCGGTAACCGGCGATATCACGAGCGGGGGCCTTCTTCTTCAACAGGCGATCGGCGTTGAGCTGTTTCTGATAAAAATCGCGCGATCGGACGCCGCCGAACGCGCCGCGCTTTTTGAAAAACTCGAACGCGTTCTCGAACGCGCGCCCGCATTTACCAAAGCGCTGTTCTTCTTGGCACGCGCGAGCGCGGATCCCGTCAACAGCGCGGGATATTTCAAACGGGCCCGCGATGTCGTGCAACATACGCAGGCGCAAGCGTTCAAATCCGCAATTGATTCGGCAGCTGACGGCAAGCCGTCTTTCTTGGATTCGTATCTTCGCCGTTTCAAACCGCAAGCGGCGCTCAGCCGCACGCGAACGGATGTACGGCTCGAGCCCCTGCGTGAACAGTTCACGGTAGGCGAACAAAGCATATCGCTCACCAAGCGTGAGGCAGCATTTTTAGCCTATATCGCGCGCCAGCGAATTCCCTCGACGCGAGAGGAGATTCAAGACGCCATTTGGCCCGAGATAGACGAACGCGCAGCTGCGACTCACTCTATAGCTTGGTATACCGGCTGCGCAGGCGCAGCGGCAACGTCGATTTGGTTCGAAGCGCCGGCAACGCATACGCCATCGCCGACGGCGTATTTGTCGATGTGTGGCACGTTGAATCGCTCGCAAACCAAATACTGCGATCCAAAGACGCCCCGCCGGAACTCATTCGAGAGGCATACGACGCGGTGCGAAATCGGTCGTGGCCGCATCTGCTCACGCATGATTGGTTCGGTCTGGTCGACTTCCGGATCAGCGAATGCCAGCGCACGTTCGCCAAATTTCTCATTGAGCGCGCTCAACAAGAGGGTAACCACAGCGAGGTCCTCGCGTACGCGGAAACGCTAATTGCTGCCGACGAGTGCGATGAGTGGGGATACAAGGTCTTGGTGGACGCGTATTTGGCGCTCGGACAAGATCTCGATGCCGCCCGCGCATACCGCAACTACCGCACGATCCTTAAAAGAGAATTCGGCGTCGAGCCCTCGGACGAGATGCGGATGTTCGCAAGCAGCAACGCGCTCTAAGACAGGTACCCGGCGTTTGCAACCGGAGTCGCCTTCTAGGCCTTGCTCCGAACATGCCGAACAAGTCTGCAAAGTCCAAGTACTGCGGCGTTATAGAGCCGAGTTTCCTCATGAATAGCTCCGTCAAAGAGGGTGTGGTAGCTCTGATCGGCGGCAAGCGCTCCTTCGCTCGCCGACAATCCGGGTCGTTTTTATCATTGCGCCGGCCGGTTATGGAAAAACAACGGCGGCAAATACGTTGCGCGCCGAGTACGAAAATACCGGCACGTGCGACTGCCTGGAATCGCACACGATACAGTCGTTTGTGCGCAGCGTGCTCCTCGCTCTGGCGCAGGAGAACCCCGGGGCCGCATCCTTCTTCGCGGATCTCCAAACGCGACTCTCGAGCATGGATGCCGACGCGGAGTATTTGACGATTCTGGATGCGGCCTGGAACAAAAGCCCGCCGCGCTCACTTTTCATTTTCGAGAATGCCGAAGCTATTGCCGCGATCTCACCGGTGTCATCCCTTTTGACGCGGCTCTTGAATACGACGCCGCAAACACGGCGCATTGTCGTCTGTTCGCGCGTTCCGTTACCCACACGAGCAAGCCGCTATCTTCCTCCACATCTGGTTGCGACGGTGACTGCGGCCGATCTTGCACTGACGCAAGCCGAAGCCTCGGACGATCCTGGAGGCTGAACGCGTAGACCCGAGTCACTGGGATAAAATCCTGGGTATCGCGCGCGGCTGGCCGATCGTTTTACTCTTGCTTGCCCGGCTCTCACGCGAAGGACATCTACAGGACGCGCTTTCCGATCTAAGCAGCGTCGCGTTCGAAGACTTCTTCGTCTATTTCTTGAGTGAGGTCCTTGCGCCGATGGACGAGCCTGCGAAGCTCGTCTTGACGCTCTGTGCGGCGGTGCCGGACTTTACCGTACAGGAGCTGCGTGCGACGAGCGGCATGAGCGATATTGAGATTGAGTCGATCGTACGCAAGGCGGCGCTGATTGGGCGCGAAGGCGAACGCTACACGATCCACCCGCTCGTGCGCGAAGTCCTTTTGCAAAACGAGCCGGACCGCGAGGCTCTGGTGTTGCGAGTCGCGCGCATCGCGCAAGAGCACGCAAACATTCATCGCGCCGCGCAACTCTATCGCGTGGCCGGCGACTTCGACTCGGCGGCGAATGTGCTCACGGCGCTTTCCATTGCCGACTTGCAAAGCCCGGAGAACATGTACGAAATGCTGCAACTGCCGCTGCCGGTGATCCGCAAATTCGCAAAATTGGCCGCTTGCTCAGCCTCACACCGGTCGGATCTGACGGTTGATGTTCTCGAAGACGTCTTTGACCGTCTTTCCGAACAGGATGACCCGGACGTCGTCGATGCCGTCGCGGTTGCATTCAGCATGGCTCAATATAACCGGGACGGCAACGTACGTCGATCGAGGGAGATATTGCATAGCCCGCTCGTAGAGCGCGCCGCCTCCGAATCGGCAGCCGCGCGCGCAATGCTCGCCGGCCAAGAGCAGATCGTTGCCTTCAACTTTGGCGCTTCCGCTTCGGTTGAGGATGCACTTCTGCGCGCATACGAGCCTTTCCGTCGAAGCGCGGCTGCCCGACAACAGCGCGACGCTCGCTGATAACCTGCCTCGCTGAGGCGGTGGAAAGGCGATCGCGCGGGTTCCACTCAGTGGGAAGAACTGGCGCTCGCGCATAGTCGATCGTGCGGAACTCGGATACATGCAAGAATACTGTTATGCGCGATCTTTGGCGCATGGTTTTTGGGTGACGACGATTCCGTCACGAAGTATTACGAAGAATTGGCCGCCGCCGACGCCCAAACGCCGAACGGCGACTACTCAACGGTTCTTCGTGCGCTCGATCCGCAAACAATAGACTCAGTACTGCCGCTTTTGTGGGAAACGACGCTTTGCAGGCGCGCTCTGGTGATAGCCGCCGGCAAGGTCGATGGAGAACATCGGCAACGCCTGCTCACGCAGGCCGAGGACTTGGCTTGGGCCGCGCCAGAGTACTGGCGCTCGTACTCATCGCGCGGGCGGCTTCCGATCCGCCCCAACGTGCAACGATTTGCGATCGCATCCTAACGCTCATCGATCCCGTTGAGTCGCCCGACTCACTCGGCAGTGACCGCGTATCGAGAGGGACTGCCGTCATTTCTCGATTCGTACACCGCGCGCTTTGAAGTGACGCCGGGACGTGCGCATGACCTGGCAGCACCCAAAGGAATTTACATACAAGTACTGCGCGAATGTCTTCTGGCGGAAGGTGACGTTCTTGACCTAACTCCGCGCGAAGCGGCCTTACTTGCGTTTTTGAGCCGGAGCCGCAGCGGATCTCTGCGCGCGAGGAGATCCAGGAGGCGCTCTGGCCTGATTTGGACGAGTTTCGCGCTCGGGACTCGCTCTACAGCCTGCTGCACCGGCTGCGCAAGCGTTTGGACAAATCCAATTCGTCGACGGTATTGGAAATGCGTACCGCATCGCCGGCGGCGTACAGGCTGATCTTTGGGATATCGAACTTCTAAGCCAAAGGGTGCAACGCGAGACTTCGGCCGGCTCACTCGACGAGGTGCACCGCTACTACACGATGATCCAGCAGCGTGAATATCCGCATCTGCATCGTTTTGAGTGGTTTTCCCGATCGATTTCCGCGTGCACGAGCATGCGCGCGTGCTGGCGCGCTATTTGGTAGACGATGCTTTGAATCGCGCCGATTACGATGCGGTCGTTACATATGCAAGCCAGCTCATTCGCGAAGATCCGTGCGATGAATGGGCGCATGAAGTCACGATTCGCGCCTACCTGGAGAGCCACAATCGCGAAAAAGCCGCGAAGGCTTATGAAACGTACAGCACCTCTGCGCAAGCGGGAGATTGCCGCCGAGCCTTCGCGCCGGATGCGGGAACTAGCTAGCACCATCA
>CAVZQG010000019.1:0-311029 GCA_963777365.1 Vulcanimicrobiota bacterium | reverse complement strand
GCTTTCCGAGCCGGCGCTCCCGGATTGACGGCGCGCTCGACGCACCGCGTACTTTCATGAAAGGTGATCGGAATCGGGATGGGATCGCTGGGTCTTCGTATTGCGGACCGGACTCTCGCGGCTCGGTTCACACGTTGGCTAGCCTACGTACAAGGTATAGACGACGGCATCGTCGTCATCGTCGCTTGCTATGCCCTTGCGGCTCTGCCGCTTTTGCATCGTCTAGGCGAACGCAAGTAACGCTGCTGCCGGCGTAGCGGCTCCATCGTCACAAAAATAGGCACAGCTGCCTCCTGAATGCATGAAGGCAGCGACTATTGCGCGCGTTGAAGCACCGCGCATGGCTTCTTGGAGTGACGTGCGCCGGTTCGCGCTCTCGCTGCCGGGCACAAGCGAAGAACGCTCGTCCGCCGGCACCTCCGCGTGGACCGTCAACGATAAATCTTTCACGTGGGAACGACCGCTGCGGCGCAAGGACATTGAGGCCCTCGGGGACGACGCGCCGACCGGGCCGATTTTGGGCGTCCGAACGGCGGATCTGGAAATGAAGGAAGTCTTACTCGCAAGCGATCGGGACGTGTTCTTCACGACTCCGCACTTCGACGGATACCCGGCCGTGCTGATACGGCTCGGTAAGATCGCGCCCAAGAAACTCAAGGACGTGATCGTTGAAGCTTGGCTCTCACGCGCGCCAAAGCGGATGGTCCAAGCGTATCTGCAAGAAAGTCGAGGTTCGCAGGTACTATGGCTGTCGTCCTCAAGCGCGCTATTCCTATTCTGCGAATGTTCGACGTGGCAAAGGCCCGCGAATTTTATCTTGGATTTCTCGGGTTTTCCGTGGACTTCGAGCACCGCTTCCACGACGGAGCTCCGCTCTTCATGGGAATCTCGCGCGATGGTTTGCAGATTTTCCTGAGCGAGCATCACGGTGACGGAAGTCCCGGCGCACACGTCAGAATCGATGTCGAGGGCATCGAAGAACTCCACAAGGAACTCGTTGCGAAGAAGTATCGGTACATGAATCCCGGAATTCAGGATCAAGAGTGGGGCACGCGTGAGGTTTGCGTTGTCGACCCCTCCGGTAATCAATTGATTTTCACTGAACCGCTGCAACGAACAACAGAGGCTGAATAAAATAGCAGCGCAAAGAACGCGCGTACCGTTGTCTTTTATTCTCTCAAAACGTATACTATCAACATGGCGCCCTTACAAAGGCGCCATGTTGCAATGCGACGCATAGCATTGAGCTGCTGACGGCCGGCGACAGTCCGTCTAAAATCGAGGCGCCCCGCGGTGCAGCAACACCCGAGGCGCAGGCCAAAGGAGTAGAAGTCCAATGACGCCCCCAATGGTAGCACAGTCCCCGATCGATCCGAAAGCCGTCAAAGCACTCTTTACGCACTGGCTGCAGACGATGCACGGCAGCAGCGAGTTCCCGGACGATATTTCGGACGGTGACCGCATCCTGGACATCATCGGCGCGCTGCGCGACAACTACGATCGCCAAGCAGAACCGCTGCGCGAACACGGCGAGCTCGCCTTGCGTTGCGGGTTCAGCCTGGGCGTGGAAGCGGGCTTAGCTGTCGGCCTTGCCGTCCTTTCGGACCCGCTCGGCAGCCCGCAAGAGCGCATTCTCGAAGCCCTGCAGCCAACAAACGCCGCGATTCCCATCCATCTCGCCTCGATCGCCACCGACGCGGTAATCGTAGAACGTCAAATAGTCCAAAGCCATGCAGGGCCGCC
Source organism: Vulcanimicrobiota bacterium (assembly GCA_963777365.1). GTDB lineage: Bacteria > Vulcanimicrobiota > Vulcanimicrobiia > Vulcanimicrobiales > Vulcanimicrobiaceae > CAVZQG01. The sequence continues at coordinate 309,286 of CAVZQG010000019.1, read as the reverse complement.
AGTCGCCCTCGAATGACGCACGTGGTAAGCGGCCCGGCTCTTTAGGTCGGAGCGGTACGCGTGCGGCTGGGGCTTCAAGCATCGGATTTCAGCGCAGTCCGCTCGCGACGAACTCCGGCGCGTACTCGAAGACCGCGACGCCCGATCGATCGCAAGCCGCCCGACCGGAACGCGCTGGTCCGGCTCAAAGGACAGCAAGGAATGCAGCGCGCGCCCGCGAGGTAAAATCATCGACGCGAGCGCCGAACACGTACATGTTGCGCGCTACGCGAATTAGACTCGAGCACCTCGTCGACCGAACGAGCATCCGGCGGCGCAAACACTGGTTGACCCCGCGTTCGGACCGCAGGGCAAACGCAACCAGCACGAGGATGTCAGTCCCGACCGGTTCGCCGGCCTCAAGACGCGAGATCGTGCGGCGCGCAACGCCGGAAGCCGCTGCCAGCTCCGCCTGCGTCAAGCCGCGACGGAAACGCTCACCTCTTGCCCGCTTACCAATCTCAGCGAGGACTTGACCTGGGCTACTGAGCGAAAGCGCGATATCGGGTGCATTAAAGGTCATTTTCGGTTCCAATGTAACATAAAATACGCCTTATTTAAAGGAAACGGCATCTCACCTAAAGGTCTTTCTTAGATTAAATGGTGCAGATACGTGGAAAATCGATGCAATTGTGCTCCAACAACTCGTCGAGAAAGCCGTAGGCGTTTCTGGGCAAGACCCCAATGCCGAGACGCATCGCACTCGACGCGAGAAGAGAGAACTCGCCCGCTCTTTTTGGCGTCAACGTACGAACGCTGTCGACAGATGAGCGGAGCAAATTAGGTAACGGTGCGCACTCGCTCGGACTGCTCGGGCCTTCAGCCAGGGCTGAAAGAGCTCTGCGCTGACCTATGACGGACTCGGCGTCATTTTCCTGCCGAGGAAATTCCGCGGTGGATGCGTCATCCGCTGCGCACGATTGGCGGTCTCACGCCGATTCGAACGAGCGCAGGACCACGGTGTTTCGTCGCTGCGTGAACTCTGGACGAAAACCTGATGTTGCGGGAGGATGAACGGTCGCCGGCGTGAGACGATGCTGCGCGACACCCGCCTGCGGGCGGCGCTAAGGAAAGCGCCGCTCGTTTCTTTTCACGGTTACGTGACGCGCTTTGTCTACGAAATCTATCGCCACGCTGCGATGCTCAAAGCGCAATGACGGTGAGACAATCTCGGGCGCGTGTACTCCCGAATTTACGCAGTATTTCGGAGATGATCGTCTATCAGTGCAGCCTCGAATTTTAACGCTCGATGTGAAATTAACCCGCGTCCAGAACCTCACCGATCCGGCCGCTCAGTGAACCTTACCTGCGCAAGGTTTGTGGTATTACGGAGCGCACCCAAAGTGCGAAGAAGATCACTGCGACAACGGTGATACCCCATTCGCGTAGCCCGGCTGAAAGCATCCAAGACAATCCCGCGGCTATGCCCAAAGCCGTTGCTCGTGGCGAAACGTTCCGAACAGTGTAGCCAAGCAACGCAAGCACTAGAAAAACAAACCCGGCGCCAAAATTGACTGCCACATCCACGTTATTCATCCGTTACCACTCACGGTACACCCCACGATTTTCACGAGATCATAGAGACTTACTCCCGTCCCAACAAGCAGACCTGCAATAATTACGTCCGGCAGCATGGCAACAATGCCGGCAACAAAAGCTGCAGCGCCGATCTCACCTGCAGCATAGGCGCCGAGTAGGCTTGAAACTTGAGCCGCGCTCGGGCTAGATTCCCACGTTGATGCCGCACTCTTTACCGCCGTGTAGAGTATCAAAGCATCGCGCGCTGTATCCGCTGCGGTTTGCGCGATACACTTGCCTAGCGTCGGCAAAAACCTATTTCCCCCGGTATATCCAACGCTGACCAGACCTGAATAAGAACCAAAGCCCACATCGTTCGGAGCGTACCGCAAATCCCAGTTTGCGTAAGGGTCGGGACCAGGGTCAGCGCAAACCAAAGGCTTCCGGCTGCCGGCGTTCTGTGGGTTGGGGCAGACCTCCATTGCGCTTCGAGGGCTTCCGTCCTGACGTACAAGCATATTCCAAGAGGACACCAAAGGCTGGGTTGTCGGGGCGCTACATGCAGAGAGGACCGCAGCGCTAAGCACTAGCGGTAACACCCGATCACGGATCACTTCGAACGACCTTTCAGTAACAATAAAATGCGGTGACGCAAACTATACCACGCCATAGCCTTTGCAGCAAACGGGCGGCCAATCTCTGTAGGATATCAGATGTCGTTAGATCCGCGTCATGAAAAACAACACTCTGTAACTCAACACTCTTCTCGCTTTGCTCACCGTCGCAAGCATGACTAATCGCACGGTCGAGCACGCCAGCGGGTCGCGCACTTCATCTGAAATTATCTACGACAGATTTTAGTCGACACACCCGCACAAGCGCGCTGGGGCCCTCGCTCGAAATCTTTTGCGAAAAGTTGCCCGTCCTTGGACTGCATTTCAGCTCATGCAGATCCAGCAGGCCCGAATACGATACAATTGCTTGAAACTCAGGTTTTATTGGTATCATTCATGACAATCTGGAAGGCATAACGGCAAGATCGAGTAAGCTAGGTATGCGCAAAGGACTCGCGTACCGAGCGCTGATTGCATAATATCTCCGGAAGAAGTCTCAATACAATTTACAGTGCGCCATCGTTCGTTTCAAAGGGATTCCGACATAAAGCATATTTTTGCCGGTGTCTCCGTTACCGAATACGAGGCCATGATCGCGTGGTACAGGCAGTCTGCTTGGACAGCTCCCCGACGTCGTTGTGCGCGAAGGCAACGAAGCCATGTGGCAGGTGGTCAATGCCGGCTGGATTTACGTCGTCCGTGATGAGGGGCGTGCGGGAAAGGCGCTGGTCGCGCTGCTGGTGCCGGATCTGCAGAAGTACGCCGATGAGCTGGCAGAGCGGGGAATTCGCTGTCCCGAAATTGAGACGGCGCCGGGACTCTACCGGAAGATTGTGATCTCCGATCCCGAAGGCAACACGATCACGATTGGCGAGAACCTGAATAGCGAATAGTCGATGCATGTCCGCACTTGACGCACTCGAAAAAATAGCTCTTTGCGCGGCCGCGCTCTTTTTTGTGCGCAGTCTCAATGTCGCGTTGCGTTCCGGGGAACGGATCGAACCGTGCGAACCGGCGGATTATCTAGCGCCGCTTTCAATCATTGTTCCGGCACGCAACGAGGAGCGGCAGATCGAAGGCTGCATCCGATCGCTGCTCGCTCAGCGGTATCCCCATTTTGAAGTCATTGCCGTCGACGATCGTTCGACCGATCGCACGCGCGAGATATTGGAGAGGATCGCTGAGCATGATCCCCGCCTAAGCGTTGTGCGCGGGCGAGGCACTTCCCGAAGGTTGGATCGGAAAGCCGTGGGCGCTGGCGCAAGGTGCGGCTCGCGCATCCAGCAGACTGGCTGCTGTTTACCGATGCCGACACGCTGCACGATCCGCTGGCGGCCTCGTCCGCTGTAACCTACGCATTAAAAACCGAAACTCGCATCTTGAGTCTGCTGCCCGATCAGCGATTCGAATCTGTGGCCGAGCGAGCCCTGCTGCCCACGATTCTATGGATGATTGCGTTCGCGGTAGGTTCGCTCGATGCGATCAACGACCCCAAGCGTATCGACGCGGCGATCTTCAACGGTCAGTATTTGCTGTTCGAACGAGAAGCCCACGATGCGTTAGGCGGTCACGCTGTCGTTCGAGGCTGCATCGCCGAAGATTACGAGTTTGCTCGCATCGTCAAGCGGGACGGCCGCTTTCAATCGCGTTTGGTCGGCGCGGCATCGCTGGTTTCCACGCGCATGTATCGATCGCTGCGCGAGATCTGGGACGGCTTTACCAAAAACTTGTATGTTGCTGCGGAGGATGAGCCGGTCGCCGGCGTGATCGGTACGCTGATGCTGGCGGCGCTCTCGCCGCTTCCGCAGATGCTCTTCGTGTGCGCGCTGCGCAGGCGCGACTATCGTCGTGCGGTGCGTCTGGGCGTTATTATGCTGGTGGGCGCGGCCGGTGCGCAGATCGGGTATGCGGCACTCGCGTTTCCCGCGCGCAAGCGGCTGCTATTTTCCCATCGGTGCAGCCGCCATGCTGGCGATCTTTCTGAACTCGGCGGTTGCGCACCGCAGCGGCCGAGTCGCCTGGCGCGGGCGGCGCTATCCGCAATCGTCGCCTGCGCGCCGCAGGACGAGCTGAGACACTCCCCAAACCCCACCAGGCTTATGGAAGCCCAACCGGTCGAACAAGAAGTAACCATGGACGAGATCACGGCGCTGGCCAAACGCCGCGGTTTCATTTTTCAGTCGAGCGAGATTTACGGCGGTATCGGCGGCTTCTACGATTACGGGCCGCTGGGCGCGATTCTGAAACGCAACGTCAAGGACGCATGGTGGCGCGACACCGTCGAACTGCGCGACGACGTCGTCGGCTTCGATTCGTCGATCATCATGCATCCGCTTACCTGGAAAGCCTCGGGGCACATCGACGCGTTTCACGATCGCATGGTCGATTGCAAGGTCTGCAAGCATCGTTTTCGCGCGGATCACCTCACATCGCTCGAACAGTGCCCGGACTGCGGAAGCAAAAATTCTTTTACCGAACCGCGCAACTTCAACCTGATGATGCGAACGTTCGTCGGCCCGCTGCAGGACACCGAATCGACGGCCTATTTGCGACCGGAAACGGCTCAGGGCATCTTCGTCAACTTCAAGAACATCTATCAAACCGCGCGCAAAAAGCCGCCCTTCGGAATCGCTCAGATCGGCAAGTCGTTCCGCAACGAAATCACGCCCGGCAACTTTACGTTTCGCGTGCGCGAATTCGAACAAGCCGAGCTGGAATTCTTCGTGCCCGACGACGGCAATGACGTGCAGTGGTTCAAAGACTGGGTCGACCTGCGCAAAGCGTGGTACTCGAACTACGGCATCAAGCCCGAAAAACTTCGGTTTTACGAGCTCACCCCGCAGGAGCGCCCGCACTATGCCAAGGCCGGCATCGACGTCGAATATCTTTTCCCTTGGGGCTGGGGAGAACTCGAATCGATTGCACATCGCGGGACATACGATCTCGACGCGCACCAGCAGCTCTCCGGTAAAGATCTGCAGTTCTTCGACGAGGGCGCCAAGAAAAAGTACACGCCGCTGCTTATCGAGAGTTCGGCCGGCATGGATCGCACGACGCTCACGTTCCTCATCGACGCGTACGAGAAAGAGCGCAGCGTCGATCCGAACGGGAAAGAGATCGAGCGCGTCGTCCTGCACTTTCACCCCAAGATCGCACCGGTTCAGGCAGCGGTGTTCGCGCTGGCACGCAACCGGCCCGAGCTGGTTGAGCGCGCCCGGTCGCTCGAGGCCGCGCTGCGCCCGCATTTTCGCACGCAGTACGACGAGGGGAACATCGGGCAGCTCTATCGGCGGCAGGATGAGATCGGCACGCCGTTTTGCCTGACCGTCGACTTTGACTCGCTGGAGGACCAAGCCGTCACGGTGCGCCACCGCGACTCTCTGCGGCAGGACCGGGTGGCCATCGAGGGCGTCCAGGCGTATTTGCTGGATTCGGTCTAGACGGCATGGCCCTGCTTGGCTTAGCGTTGGGTAAAAGCGCTTAAACGCCTCGCCGCTGACGGGAGACACGATGTCGGAGATGCTTGCGTCGCCTTCGCCAAAGGCCTCGCTCGAAAAGCCCATTTGGTTTTTCGAAGAGGGCACCGGGGACATGAAAGATCTCCTCGGCGGAAAAGGCGCCGGTCTTGCCGAGATGACGCGCGCCGGCTTGCCGGTTCCGCCGGGCTTCATCATTACAACGCAGGCGTGCCTGAAATACTACGAGCTGGGCCGGCATAATCCGCCGGGTCTGACCCAGGGCGTTCGCACGTCGATGGGCGAGCTCGAGCGCCGTACCGGCAAGACCTTCGGCGATCCGGCAAATCCGCTGCTGGTTTCGGTGCGCAGCGGCGCACGAGTATCGATGCCGGGCATGATGGACACGATTCTCAATCTGGGCCTGAACGACCGAACGGTCGCGGGTCTGGCCGCGCTTACCGGCAACGATCGTTTCGCGTGGGATGCCTACCGCAGATTCATCTCGATGTTCGCTTCCGTCGTTTTGAGCGTTCCGAAGGAAGCGTTCGAAGAGCGTATCGAGGCGGCCAAGAAGCGGATCGGCGTTGAAACGGATCCGGAGATCGACGCGCAGACGTGGCGCGAAATCGTCGACGAATTTAAAGCGATCGTGCAAAAGCACTCCAAGCGGGAATTTCCGCAGGACGTCTACGAGCAGCTCGACTTGGCCATCGGCGCCGTCTTCGATTCGTGGAACTCCAAACGCGCCGTCGACTATCGCCGCTACAACAAGTTTCCCGATGATTGGGGTACGGCGGTCAGCGTCGTATCGATGGTATTCGGAAATCTCGGTGACGACTCGGGTACCGGCGTTGCATTCACGCGCGATCCCAATACCGGAGAACGTAAGCTCTTCGGCGAGTACCTGCGAAATGCGCAAGGTGAGGACGTGGTCGCGGGTATTCGCACGCCCGAGAAGATCGCGGACCTGCAAACGAGTCAACCGCACGTCTACGAGCAATTCGTCGAAATCGCGGACAAGCTCGAGCGTCATTACCGCGACATGCAGGACCTCGAATTTACCGTCGAGCGCGGTACGTTGTACATGCTCCAGACGCGAACGGCCAAGCGAAGCGCTCAGGCCGCGGTCAGAATCGCACTCGATATGGTCGATGAGGGGCTAATCGAAAAGCGCGAGGCAATCGCGCGCGTAAACGCGTCATCCCTCGATCAGTTGTTCCACGCGCGCATCGATCCGCACGAAGAATACGACGTCGCGTGCAAAGGTTTGAACGCATCGCCGGGAGCGGCAAGCGGTCAAGCCGTCTTCGATGCGGATACCGCCGAAGCGTGGGGCAAGGCCGGCAAAGCCGTCGTTCTGGTGCGTGTCGAGACCACGCCGGATGACGTGCACGGCATGATCGCGGCGCGCGGCGTACTCACGGCAAAGGGCGGTGCGACCTCGCATGCGGCGGTCGTGGCGCGCGGAATGGGCAAGCCGTGCGTTGCGGGCTGCGAAGCGCTGCAGATCGACCGGCGTAACGAGGTTGCGCGCATCGGCGACCGTGAATTCAAACAGGGCGACTGGATAACGATCGACGGCACGAGCGGCGCGGTGATCCTGGGCGAACTCAAACTCATCGATCCGCCGTCCAAGCTTCCCGACTGGCTAGCCAGATTCTTGGGATGGGCCGATGAGGCACGCGTGCTGGAAGTGTGGGCGAACGCCGACACGCCGCAGGACGCCACGAAGGCGCGCGAACTCGGTGCGCAGGGTATCGGTTTGTGCCGTACCGAGCATATGTTCATGCAGCAAGAGCGCTTGCCGATCGTGCAGGAGATGATTCTCTCCGATACGCCGCAAGCGCGAGCCGCGGCGCTCGAGAAACTTCTGCCGTTTCAGCGCGACGATTTTCTAGGGATTCTCGAGGCGATGCAAGGCTGCCCGACGACGATCCGGCTGCTGGACCCGCCGCTGCACGAGTTTTTACCCTCGCTCGAAGCGCTGCTGGTTGAGACGACCGAGCTGCGCCTGCGCGAAGGTGAGCAATCGCCCGTATACGAGGAACGGATGCGGGTGCTCAGGCGCGTGCAGCAGCTGCACGAACAAAATCCGATGCTCGGCTTGCGCGTCTGCCGGCTGGGCATCGTGTATCCCGAGATCTACGCGATGCAGGTGCGCGCGATCTTTGAGGCGGCGTGCGAACTCAAAAAGCGCGGTATCGACGTCAAGCCCGAGGTCATGATTCCCGGGGTCGGCACCAAAGAGGAGATGCAGTTCACCTCGCAGGCGGCGCGCGGCATCGCGGACACGGTCATCGCCGAGACGGGCGTGCACGTCGACTATCACATCGGAACGATGATCGAGCTGCCGCGCGCGTGCATCGTCGCGGACGAGATCGCTCAGGCCGGAGCCCAGTTTTTCTCGTTCGGCACCAACGACCTCACGCAAACGACGTACGGCTATAGCCGCGACGATGCCGAGGGCTCATTTATTCCGCGATATCTCGAAGCGAAGATTTTGAAAGACGATCCGTTTCAAGTGCTGGATCGCCGCGGGGTCGGCGAGCTGATGCAGGATGCGGTGCGGCGCGGCCGCTCGATCACGCCGGATCTCAAAATCGGTATCTGCGGCGAGCATGGCGGAGAACCTTCGAGCATTGCCTTCTGTCACGGCTTGGGCTTGAACTATGTTTCATGTTCGCCCTATCGCGTTCCGATCGCACGTCTTGCCGCGGCGCAAGCCGCACTGGGGATACTCGACGCGTTAAATCCCGATTAACCGTGCGGTGCCTTGGAACCGGTCCTTTTATGTGTGCGTTACTCCGCATATACGCTTTCTTACATGAACACATAAAAGGAGTTCGCATGATCAAGAACTGGAAAGCCGGTCTCGCCTCGCTCGTTCTCTCGGTCTCGATGTTCGGCGCCGGCGCAGCCTTTACGTCGGTCGCGCAGGCGCAAACGCCCTAACCAGTACGGCAGCAACCACAACCTTATGTGGGTTCGCTCGCGCTTGGAAGGTCTGATCGACCAGTTGCAGCGCGATAATCATGACTATGACGGCCATCGAGTCGCCGCCATTGCCGATATGCAGCAGGCTCGCGCCCAACTCGATCAAGGTATCCAATACCAGCGCCACTAGAATTTTTCTCTCCCAGGAAAAACAGCAAGGGCCGGGATTCTCCCAGGCCCTTGCTGTATGCTTTCAAGGTCATGTTCCTACCGGAATTTCGTCTCGAAGCCTACTTCGGCGTCTGGGAATTCAAAGCGCGATATCACCTGACCGCCTCCGATGCGCAGACGCTGCCGCTCGCAGATCTCATCGCGATGGCGGACGGCGAGGACCGCAGGCGCTGGGAAGAACTGCGACTGTCTTACATCCCGACCGAAGGTACGGCTGAACTGCGCTCCGCGATTGCGCAAACGTACGATCGTATCGAGCCGGACGACGTCCTGAGCTTTACCGGAGCCGAGGAAGGGCTGTACTGCGCGATGCAGGCGCTTCTCGGCCCCGGCGATCACGCAGTCGTGCTCGTCCCCAATTACCAATCGATGGAAAGCGTGCCGCGCTCGATCTGCGCAGACCACCGGCGTTGCTCTCGATCCGCAAACGGGATGGAATCTGAAGATCGAGGACGTGCGCGCGGCACTGCGTCCGAACACGAAAGCTCATCGCGGTTAACTTTCCGAACAACCCAACCGGAAAAATCATCGACGAAGACGTCTTCAAGGCGCTGATCGATCTCTGTGCGGAGCGCGGCATCTATCTGTTTAGCGACGAGGTGTACCGCGGCATCGAGCGGGATCCGCGCAAACGGCTGCCGCAAGCGGCGGATCGCTACGAGCGCGCCTTATCGCTGAACGTTGTTTCGAAGGCGTACGGTTTGCCGGGCCTGCGCGTTGGATGGATCGCGTGCCGCGATCGCGGCGTTCTCGATCGTATGCTCAAGATGAAGCACTATCTTTCAATTTGCAATGCGGCACCGAGCGAAGTTCTGGCAACCATTGCGCTAAAAGCGCGTGAGCGCATCTTGAGGCGCAATCGCGATCTTGCGGCCGAAAATCTGGAAAAGCTCGACGCGTTTTTCGCAAGGCACACGGACCTGTTCGAGTGGTATGAACCCGAGGGCGGCTGTATCGGCTACCCGCGCTACCTCGGCGACGAGGGCGTCGAAGCATTTTGCGCACGATTGGTGGAGCATTGCGGGTGTGCTGCTTTTGCCCGCGTCCATGTATCGAAGCGATCTGATCGAAACTCCCGCCGACCGCTTTCGTATCGGGTACGGCCGCGAGGGTATCGATGAGGCACTGGAAGCGTTCGAAGAATTTCTGAGCGGTGCTGTCAGACTACGTACATTTCGAATACCGGGGATCTAGCCGTCGTCGCTGCTGCTCGCCGGCGGCTTGCCGGCTCGAATTCGCATTGCGTAGCCGGGACGGTGCTGAAACGGAGGCAGAACGTGTGCCCGTACTTCGAAGCCTTCCTTTTGCAGGCCCAGTTTATAAGCCGTTTGTTGAACGCCGTAGAGCATCTGAGCGTTTAACGCCCCGTGCGTTACGTTCAGATCCATGAGGGTAGGGACAAACGCCTTTGCTAGGATCGTAATCCGGACTTCACCCGGCACACGCGGGGTTTCGTGCGGTGCGTCCTCGGGATCGTGGAACGCCACAACATGATCGTCCTGGTATACGACTTCCGCCTCGCCGACGATTTTCTGCCAGTCCCGGGCCTTCTTCGGCCACGCGACCGGACCGTGATTCAGCAGATCGCTTAGGACTATTTGCTCAGAGCGTCCGTTCTTTGGCATTGTGCATCTCCGGGCGGCGAATTGTGGGCAAGAAGTTGGCTTTCGGTGCGGAAGAACCATTCATGGCTACGCCACTCTCGGAACTACTCTCCGGTGAGGCTCAACACGTTTGGGAGAAGCCGGATCCCGACCATACGTTTCGCGGCCGTCTCGACGGCACGCGCGCAAAAGCGGACGAAGTCGTCTATCAGGATGAAGACGTGTTCGCGTTCAAGCACAACGTCGATCAGACCCGCGAAGAGTGGTGGGAAGTTCACGTCGTCATCATTCCGAAAAAATGGGTGCCCACGCTGCTGGACATCGGCCTGGGCGACGCGTATATCTGGAACAAGCTGATCGGCGGCATTCAGAAAGTCGTCGTCGCGCTTGGCCTGGCCGAGAAGGGCTTTGTCATTCGCATGGGCGTCTTACCGCCCTATCAACATACCGAGCACGTGCACATTCACATCCTTTCAGGCAAGCACAACAGTGCCGTTACGGATGGACCGCTCGCCCACGTCGACTGAATCCGTTCGCTCTCCCGCAGCGTCCGAGCAGGCGACTCGCCCGAGCCTGCTGCAGATTGCGACGATCTTCGGCGCGATCTCCGCAACCTCGTTCGGCGGCGGACAGAAGGCCAGCGTGCGGCGCCAAGTTGTCACAACGCACGCATGGATGTCCGAAGATGCGTTCATGGAAGGTCTGGAGTTCGCGCAGATCATGCCCGGACCCAACATCCTCAATCTTGCAGTGTTTTGCGGTCAGCGCGCTCGAGGCGTTGCCGGCGGCATCGTCGCGCTGCTCGCGGTCTCGATTCCCGCCTTTATCATCGTCCTCATCGCCGGCGCGCTGTACTTCAAGTTCAGTCAGAATGCGATCGTGCACGCATCGCTGATCGGATGCGCCGCCGGTGCGGTCGGACTAACGGTTGGAAATGCGATCGAGCTGAGCATCGACTTGAAGCACGATTGGCTCAACTTCGTTTTGCTGGCCTGTACGACTGTCGCCGTCTCGCTGTATCACGTGCATTTGCTCTATGTGCTGATAGTCTTTGGTGCGCTCGGCATTTTGCGTTTCCGCTCCCGAAAGGCGAAGAAAACCGCATGAACGTCTACTGGCGCATGGTGCAGGTGTTTTCGTTGCTCTCGATTCTGGGCTTCGGCGGCGGTAAGGGCATCATTCCGCAAATGCACACCGAGTCGGTCACAAACTACCATTGGGTGACCTCGGAGCAGTTCACGGAGTTTTACACGATCGGCAAGCTGGTACCGGGGCCGACGACGATCTTCGCGGCGCTAATCGGCTTCACCGCAGCGGGCATTACAGGCGCCGCGGTTGCGCTGGCGGCGATGTTCTTGCCGTCGAGTGCGCTGATGATCGTCATGGATTCGGTGTGGACGCGCTGGAAAAACACGGATTGGAAAGAAACGATTGCCAAAGGTTTGGCGCCCGTTATCGTCGGGCTCGTCTGGTCCAGCGTCTTTTCGATCGGCAAAGGCGTCGCGCAGGGAATTGCGGCATATACGATCGCAGGCATCGTTACGATCTTGATGCTGCGAACCAAAGGTCAGCGCGCCGGTCCTGATCCTGCTCGCCGGCGCGGCAGGAATCGTCGTTTTGCGTTAACGTCCGCGTTTAGCGATTTCGCGAGCGGCCGATGAAGGTGAAGGCCAAGCGGTCCTGCGCCGCGCCGTCGTCAAAATATGCGTGATCGGCGTAGTGAATTTGAATGAACCGTTGCGCAAGCGCTGCGAGCATGTGCTCGGAGGTGTGGAGATCGCTGCGCTGCGCTCGCCAATCGTCGCTTACCTCGCCGCCGGCTCGCTCCCAGCCGTAGTCGTCGACCGCAAACAGGCCGTCTGCGCGCAGCAGCCTTTGCGCCTTGTCCAGAAACGTATCGAGATCTTCAGCGTGGTGAAGCACGAGCTGCGTTGCGATGCAGTCGAACGAGTGCGCGGGCGCATCAAACTCCTCGAACGTTTGCTGCGTGACCTCGAACGGCGCGCGCTGCTTTGGATCGAGCGGTGTGACGCGGCAGCCCGCCTCGCGCAGCAATTGGGTCAGTTGGCCTTCACCGCATCCAACGTCCAGAACGCTCGCCCGTTTGGGAAGATATTCGAGCAAAGTGCGCGCAAAATCCCGAACTCTTACGTACATGCCTGCGCGGCGCCGGAAACCTCCCGGCATATGCGGCGAGCCTCGTCCACGTCCACGAGCTTGCGCTCGACGAAGAGCTTGCGCCAGTACGCCTTCCCCGAGAGTTTTGCAATGAGATCCGAGGCCTCGCGCGCGTCGATGATTGCCCCTGAAGCGGTGCCGACCCACACCGTACGCCGTTCGCCGTCGATCTGCAGCGGCAAGCGGTGAATCAGCTGGGACTGCTCGTCACTCCATACCGCTTGTTCTCCGAAGCGTTCGCGCAGTGCGTGCTCACACCGCTCGTAGGTGTTCAGATCATGCTCGGCATTGAACTCGGCGGCCACCGCGTAGAGCCGAACGCGCTCGCGCAGCGCGCCCGCCGCCTCCGAAGGAGAATCGCGCAGTTCGTTGAGCACGCGAAAATCGTCCCAGCGCAAAAACTCATCGATTGGAGCGAGCATTTCGGGGCGCGGCCACAGCTCGCGCAGCACGCGCTGCAAAATACGTTCGAACATCCGTGTCGTATGGTGAAAATAGACCGACGCGAACATCATGTAGCGAGTGAGTACGAAAGACTCCAGTGCGACCACGCCGCGCCTGTCGATGCCCATGATGTTCGCGCCGTCGATCTCAAAGACGCGCAGCGAATCGACGAGCTGGTCGGCATCGTAGCGTCCGCTGGAGACGCCGGTGAAGTAGGCGTCCCGCAGCAAATAGTCCATGCGATCGGCATCCAGATTCGGACCGCTGACGATCTCGGCGAGGACCGGATACGGCCGTGCGTATCGCCGAGGATCAATTCGAGCACATGCTGCGGATCCACATCGAGGCCGCTCAGCTGTGCCCGCATCTCGGGCAGGGCGAGCAGCGCGCGCGTACGCTCTTCGTGCCGTACTCCTAAGACGGCTTCGCACGCATGGCTGAACGGTCCGTGCCCGATGTCGTGCAGCAGGAGCGCTGCGCGGACCAGTCTTCGCTGATATGCGACGTCGGCTTCGTTAACGAAAAATTCACGCCCGTGCCGGACCAGTGCGTCGAAAGCTCGCGTTCCCATCGCGAGCGCGCCGAGGGCGTGGCTGAAGCGAGAGTGCTCGGCCGAGGGAAACGCGAGATATGCAAGACCCAGCTGCCGCAGGCGGCGCAGGCGCTGCATGACCGAGGAATCCAGCAGCCGCGCTTCCGGCGGGGAAAGCTCAATGAAGCGGTGGACCGGATCGTAAATCCGTTTCATTACGGGTTCTGTTCCGGCTACGGCGAAGAAGACCCCTGCCACATGAGATTCGACCAAGGTGCCATCCGGGAGATTCACGCTCGCGTCGACATCGCGAGTTTCATCGGGTCATACGTGTCTTTACACAAGCGCGGAAATGACTTGGTCGGATTATGCCCGTTTCACAGCGAGCGTACGCCCTCGTTTCACGTGCATCCCGACAAGGGATTTTTCAAATGTTTCGGATGCGGCGCGGGCGGCGATATCATCGCGTTCATTTCCAAGCTCGAGAATCTCACGTTTCCGGATGCGGTGCGAATGCTCGCACAGCGCGCGGGCGTGGAGCTCGAGCCCGAGAATCCGCAGGTTACGCGCACGCGCAGCGAGCGCGAAGCAATCTATGAAGCGAATCACATCGCGGCGGCTTTTTTCGAGCGCATGTTGCGAGGAGATCGAGGCGCGCAGGCACGTGCATATTGCGAGCGGCGCGGTCTCTCACAGGCCGTCATCGAAAAATTTCACATCGGGTATGCGCCCGACGATTGGAGCGCGTTGACCGACGAGCTGCAGCGCAGCGGCGTCGATCCCGAGATTTCGGCAAAAGCCGGGCTCATCAAACGCGGCGAGCGCAGCTTTCGCGATTTCTATCGCGCGCGGCTCATGGTGCCGACGTACTCGACGACGGGAGAGGTGATCGCGTTCGGCGGTCGCGCGCTGGGCGATGCGGAGCCCAAATATTTGAACACGTCGACGACGCCGGTCTACACCAAGGGGCGTCACGTGTTCGCGCTCAACATCGCGCGGCGGGCCGCCTCCGCGGACCGCACGCTCATTGTCGTCGAAGGATATTTGGACTGCATTGCGCTTCACCAGGCGGGATTCGAGAACGCGGTCGCGTCCCTCGGTACCGCGTTCACCGAAGAGCAAGCCAAGGAATTGCAAAAGTACGCCGACGGCATCTTTCTGTGCTTTGACGGCGATACTGCCGGAAACGCCGCGGCCGCAAAAGCAATCGAGGTTGCGGTGCAGGTCATCGAGCATGCGGGTTCCGGCGTGCGTATCGTCGCGCTGCCCGCCGGTTGCGGACCCTGACAGTTATATTCGCGAGCACGGCCCACAGGCGTTCGGTGCTTTGCTTACGAGCGCAAAGCCGGCGATAGAATACCGGCTCGAACGCGAGGCTGAGCGCTTGCAGCGCGGCTTCGATTCACCTAGCGAGATAGCCAAGCATGCGGAGGCGCTGATCCGCCGCATGACGCCGCAAATGGAGTGGGATAGATGGCGAGTCTGGATCGCAAAACGCCTGAAGGTCAACGAGAACGACCTCAGGAATAGCCGTTTCTTCGCAAATACGGCGAATTTTATTCCGCGTTCTCCCGGCGTCGCGCCGGCGACGGGACACGTTTCCAAAAATCTGCAACCGTCTTCGTTCGAGCGTGAAGCGCTTGGCATCATGCTTGAAGAGCCGGGGCTGGTGCAGGAGTTTGCCGGCCGAATTCCGGCCAGACGCTTCCGCAATGCGGCATATGCCCGCATTTACGAGCGCTTGCTCGAACATGCGGACCGAGTCGGCCAACCTTCGGATGTAATTGCGCTGTTTGCGGACGATAACGAGAGTATGGGGGTACTGACGTCTCTCGGGCAGCGGGACCGAAGTTCGACGGTCCGCTACGAGGACTCGGCACAGCGCCGGGCCTACCTGGAGCGAGTGGTTGAGAGGCTGCAACTCGATGACGAGCGGGAGCGTTATCAAGTGTTGTCCCGGCGCATCGATGAATTGGTGACGGCGGGCCAAAACGTGAACCCGGAGTTGCGCGACGAATACGACGCACTCGTAACAAAGTTGAAGAAATAAAAAAGTCATCGCGGCGCCCTCGGGGAGTCATTGACTCAGCTCCAGTCAATCAGGCGCCATGAGATCAATGGGGGCCCCACGAAGTGGGGGGCGCGGATAGCGACCAGGATGGGAGCATGTCGTTCCGCACAGGATGTGTAATAGGAACGACGCTCAGAGCGAAGCGCCTTTAAAAAAGAGAGGGGGTGAGTAAACGAAGATATGCCACGAAAAAAGGCAGCAGGAAACGGAGCCACCGCGACTGCGGAAGCGGCGCCGGTATCGGTAGAGGATCTCAAGAAAAAGATTTTAGAGCGCGCGAAAAAGCGAGGCTCGATTACGCTTGAGGAAATTAACCTCGAAGTCGGCCGGCTTGCCGAAACGCGCGAGGAACTCAACGAGGCCGAGATCTTCGACGACCTGATGACCGATCTGAACGCCGCCGGCGTTGAGGTCGTTGAGGAAGGCGAAGAAGACAAGCCCGAGGCGGAAGAGGAACCCGCCGAGACGCTCCCGGCCGGTTTGGCTTTGGATGACCCGGTTCGCATGTATCTCAAAGAGATCGGCCGCGTTCCGCTGCTCTCCATGGAAGACGAGAAGAATCTGGCCATGAAGATCGAGGCCGGTGAGCACGAGCTTGCCAAGAACGGCTCGTCGAATCAGATCGTCATCGGTCAAGGTGAAGAGGCAAAACGGCAGCTCACTGAGGCGAATCTTCGTCTCGTCGTTTCAATCGCGAAAAAATACGTCGGCCGCGGCATGCTGTTCTTGGACCTGATTCAAGAAGGCAACCTCGGGTTGATCCGCGCCGTCGAGAAGTTCGACTATCGCAAAGGCTACAAGTTTTCGACGTACGCAACGTGGTGGATCCGGCAAGCGATTACGCGCGCGCTGGCAGACCAGGCACGCACGATCCGCATACCGGTGCACATGGTCGAAACGATCAACCGTCTGATCAAGATCTCCCGGCAATTGCTCCAAGAACTTGGACGCGATCCGTCGGTCGAAGAGATCGCCGCCGAAATGGGATTGACGCCCGAGAAGGTCCGGGAAGTCATCAAGATAAGCCAAGAGCCGATCTCACTCGAAACGCCGATCGGCGAAGAGGAAGACTCGCATCTGGGCGACTTTATCGAGGACCAGGAAGCCGTCGCTCCCGCCGAGGCGGCCTCGGTCATGCTCCTCAAAGAGAAGATGCAGGACGTACTGCAGAATCTGACCGAGCGCGAGCGCAAGGTTCTGGTGCTGCGCTTTGGACTGGAGGACGGCCACCAGCGCACGCTCGAGGAAGTCGGACAGGAGTTCGGCGTCACCCGCGAACGCATCCGCCAGATCGAAGCCAAGGCGCTGCGCAAGCTGCGCCACCCCTCGCGCGGCAAGGCTCTCAAAGACTACTGGAGCAATGAATAAACGCGCCTACGGCGCGTTTTTCACGGTATTTCTTCTGGGTGCGGTGCCCCACTGGCCCGTGCCCCACTGCAACACCCTCGCCCACTCCGATCAAGACGATCGTCAACGAGCGTACGACGCCGTTTTGCAACTCGATCGCCACGCACTTCAATGCCGCCGTCGTTCCGATGCTCGCCAACGATCGCGATCTCGACCAAGTCAACGTTCAGCTTCTCGACATCAACGATCTCTTTCATCACCCCGACTACCAGATTCGCTACGCCGACGTACGGGTCAAACTCATGAAGTACGTCGGTACGATTCGTGAGAGCCTGCCGGCGATTCAGCTGCAGATCAATCTATTCCGCCAAGGCGAAAAACTCACCAAGGATCCGGAAGTCGCCAAAGCGCTGCATCAGGCCGCGGAAAAGCTGCAACTGGCCTACAACAAGCAGTTTCAGCTTGCGACCGACCTGACGGGCGTTGTGCAGACGATGATGAGCTACCAGCCGCCCGAGGACCTGAACATCCAGGAGGCGGAACTGGCCGAGCAGTCTCAGCCTAAAGATATGAAAGACATCAAGAGTCTATCTGCGTTTCGACGGCCAGCGCGACGTTATCAGCCAATCCGAAAACGCCGCCGCCGATCAAACCATCGACATCGTTCAAAAAAACTGCCTGCAACAAAAATAGCCCGCTATGACAAGCGCGGCGCGCTACATGTCGCCTTTGGCGGCGTCCTTGCTTGGGTGCACGAGCGGATCGGTTGCGGCGAATGCGCCGAGCGGGTTGGGCGTTACCCAAAGCTCAACGTCCCACTGCGCCGGGAACGTGAAGACTTTCGCGATTTGATCGGCGCTTTTGACTTTTCCGAGTTTCACGATCGTTGCCGCTTGCGGATTGCTCAGATCGCCTCCGCCTGTGGTAAAGTCGCTTCCGCGAACCGCGTGGCCGTATGCGGCCATCGTAGTGCCGTTAAGAACCCAGTGCACGTGGTCGCTTTTTGAATTCCGACCAGCGTCCCGCATTGAGACCCCACAGCGTCGGCTTCGTGGCGCTGTCCTTGAGCGGAACGGAGTAGTCGGCGCCGAGCAAATGCCCGTTCACGTCGTACCAGAGCTGACTGGGCTGCGGATTCGCCGGATCTTTGGCGCTATTCCATTCCAGATTCGCGTAACTGATTGCGCCGGTACTGTCTTCGTTCGTATAGCGGAAATAGCCGGCTTTCACGGCATCGGCGGGCGTTGGAAAACGCGTGTTGAGATCTTTGGTGACTTGCTGCACCCACGCCGTTTCTGCGGGCAGCGGCTTGTCCGACAGTTTTTGTTTACCAGTCATTTGCGCAAATGCGCCGATGCTGCTGAATGAAAACACGCCGAACGCCAAAAGCGTTAGCGCGAGAAACCCTCGTTTCATTGGGAAGCCTCCGTCGTTACGGCGTTCCTGTAGGGTGTACGCTTGGCGACGGCTTCGGCGTTGGTGCGTGGAATCCCGGAGGCGTGGCTAGCGGAAACGTATCAAAGTCCGGGTGAGGCGTATCCTGCGTGGACGCGAACGGCGGCGGCGTGGTAACTGCGACCACTCCGCGCTTGGCGACGTGGACCGTCGCGGCGGTGCGAGCGCGAATGACGGTTCCGGGACGAAGCGTAACGTCCGAGCCTTTTCGCAGAATATGGTACAGGAAATGGCCCGGGACGAAAATGTCGCCGACGGTATCGGTGATGTCGCGGGTGGATGCCTGGCCCGTCGTCATCGAGGGATTGATATGCGCGCTGGGTGTGGTCAGAGGGAGCATGAGCCCTGAAGTCAGCGGCAACGATTCGAAATACATCTCGACTGATCCGTCGACGTTGCCTACCTGCGCGGCGGATGATTGCGTCACGACGAGGTTGACCGGCGTGCCCGCGCGCGCGATGGACATCCCGGCCAGTATTATCGGATCGCGCAAGTGCGCGCGAACGACCGTTCCCGGGCTCTCGTGCGAGCTTATCGTGCCGTCCAACACGAAAAATAGGCTGGAGTTCAGCGGCAGTACGGTTGAGTTCGGCGTTCCGGTTGGTGTGGCGAGCGGTTCGCCCGCGACGCGGGCGGTGGAGTGGGCACGACAATAGCACGAGCGCCGGGCGAACCCGCGCCGACCGCAGCGGCGGCGCATGCCGCCGCTACTGCCAGAATCCCGGCCCGTGCCGGATTAGCTGGCTTTTTTCTGTTGTTCCTCAAGCTGAGCTGCTGCCGCGGCGCGCTTGCCTTCTTCAATGAGCTGTTTGACCTTTTGGCCACCCTTTTGTCCGATCGTTTCGTAGAAGTTTGGACCGTAGCGGTCACGAGTTGCCTCGCCGCCTTTCTTTCCACCCTTCTTACCGATTTGCTCGTAGAATGCGTGACCGTGCGCGTTCTTTGTTGCTTCGCCGCCCTTTTGGCCGATCTTCATGTAGAATTCGGGGCCGTATTTTTTCTTGACGGTCTCGCCGCCTTTTTGGCCGGCTTCCCGAACCGTCATGCCGCCGCCCTTCTTGGGCGAGGGGCCACTTGGAGTATTCATATGGACTGTTCTAAACCTCGGTTCTTTGCGCCGCCCCAGAAGGACGGCAATCTCATGCTCCATATACTAGAACGCAAGTTCGGTCCAGAAAGTTGGTAATGATTTGTTTAAGACCATCGCTCGGACGCTGGCGCTGCCCCTTGCGTTCGTACTCGTGGTTGGCAGCGCAGTCGCGGCACCGGCCAATTCCTATCGCCAAGTCGTGCAATTGGAAGCGTCGCGTTCCTTAGGTAACGGTCGCTTAGCGCAATTTTTGAGGTCGACCGACCGCTTGCTTGCTATCAGAGCGGCTTTGGCGGTCGGGAGGACCAAGCAGCCGGCGGGCATCCCGCTCCTGATGCCATACGCCCTGGCTCGCGATGCGGGCATGCGGGCAATGGCCGTCTACGGTATGGGGCTTATCGGCGGGCAGGCCGCCGCGGACCCGAGCGTTTCGGCTCTGAATGATCGTTCGGACGTCGTGCGCGTGGCGGCGTTGGATGCCGTCGATCGTTTGCAGACCGCGCACACGTTGGATCGCATTGCCGAGCTGCACGCGCAGGTGCGCGTTTCGGCGCTGCTCAGCCACGGCAATCTCGTCGGTGCGCGGCCGGGCCGCGACCACGCTCGAGGGATTTGCGGGAGGCGCGCAGGATCGCGCTGCGCTTGCCGCGCTGCAAGCGGCCTACGCGCAGCGAACCGCAAGCCTACGTACGCTGGCATATCATGTGGACGCTCTTTCGCGGATACGCGAAGGAAGCTTCGAGCACGATCCTCATCAAAGGCTTGCACGATAGCGATGAGGTCGTGCGCATCGAAGCGTTGCGCGCATTCGGCCGCCGCGGTCAAAGCAGCGCGGTCGCGCTGCTCCAGCCGCTGCTCGCCGATCCCTCGTGGCGCGTACGCGAACAAACGCTTGAGTCGATAACGGTGCTTCGGGGCGGTAAAATGACCGAGCATCTGACGAAGATTGCATCGGCGGTCAGCACGCCTGCGCCGCAAGCGGATCGCTTTGCATCGATTCCCGCTTTGGCGCGCACGCCGGCTGCGGGAAAACCGCGAGCGCCCTTAGCGGACGCGGCGATTCTGCAGCCGAAGATCGATCCGCAAACGGTTGCACTTTTTACCGGACCCGCGATCGGTCCGCACCCTCGCGTTCGCATCGTCACGACGCAAGGCAACATCTACGTCGAGCTGTATCCCGAGTGGGCGCCGCTTACCGTCGCGAATTTTCTCAACCTTACGAATCGCGGCTACTTCGACAACAACCGCTGGTTTCGTATCGTACCGGATTTCGTCGTCCAGACCGGCGATCCGACGAATACCGGGAACGGCGATGCGGGATACATGATCCCGGCGGAAGAGAACCCGATCGAACAGGACAGCTACGTGATCTCCATGGGTCTGAACTATACGAATCCGCCGAATGCGCATGCAATTCGCGACTCGGCAGGAACGCAGTTTTACATCACGCTCTCGCCGCAGTTGCATTTGGATCGCGACTTTACGGTGTTCGGCAAAGTGTTCGCGGGGTTTGACGTTCTCGGCCGGCTTATCGAGTCGGACAAGATCGTCCGGATCGAACGATTGCCCGATACGCCCAATGACGGTCCGGTTCCTCGCGCAGATCGTTGCCGCGCTCATCCTTTGCTCGTGTGCCGGAAACCCGCAGAGCCTTCCGGTCGAGGTTTCGGAGTGCAACGCCTCTGCACGCGCGCAAACGTTCCGGATCCTCGCAACGGTGGCGAACAAGTCGGATCGCCCGATCTCGAGATTGGATCTCACGACGGCGTTTTATCAAGACTTCCGGTATCAACGCTACACGGCGTGGGCGCGGCTCGAGCATGAACTCGATCCGGGGCAAAAACGGGAAATCACGTTCGAGGTGTCCGGTGCTGCCGCAGCGAGCCCTCGCGGCCAAGCCCTGCGGTGCATCATAACGCACATCGGCTACTTGGATGGTACGAGCGCCGACGCGCCGCCCGGGCAGTAGCACGGCATCAATGGTGCTGCTGCTGCTCTTGTTTGAGATACGTCTGCGCAAGCTGCAGATGCGCGCGCAGCGTCGGAAGCAGTTGCCTAGCAAAGGCGCGCAGTTTTTCGTTTGTGCCGGCAGACGCTTCATGCGTGAATAGTGCGATGGCCTGCTGGTGTTCTCGCACTTGCTGCTCGAAGTACGCGACGGGCGAGGGCGGCGAAGGGTTAGCCGCCGGAACGTTCGGGCGCCCCATTCCCGGAGTTGTTGCCGGCTGCGGCTGCAAGGGCTGCGTCGATCCGGTGTCGACACCGATGTCCGAGGCAATCGCCGCCAATTGCTGGTTTGCGGCCTGATGGTCGGTCGTCATCTTTCCCGCGAATTGGCGCACGCGGTAATCGATCGCGTTTGCCGCAACCGCGGCTTGATCGACCTCGGCAACGCCGCTTTTTAATGCTGCGCTGACAAACGCACGGTCGGTGGCCGATACGCCGCTCGAGGCAGCGATAAGCGTGAGAGCAAGGATGCAGAAGAGTGAAGTGTTGAGCGTACGCATGTAGGCGCTTTTTCCCTAGAACAGCTTTTTTGTATCCAGCAAAATGGTCACCGGTCCGTCATTGACCAGTTCGACATCCATGTGCGCGCCGAATATGCCGAATCCGACGTGCAATCCCTGCTGTTCGAGCAGCGCTCCGACGCGTTCGTACAGGGGCTGGGCATGATCTTCGCGAGCCGCACCGATGAATGAGGGCCGGCGTCCTTTGCGCGCATCACCGTGAAGCGTGAACTGCGAGATGAGCAGGACGCCGCCGTTGACCTCGCGCACGCTGCGATTCATCAATCCGGCATCATCCTGAAAAATGCGAAGGTTTGAAATTTTCTCGGCCATGATCTCCGCGTCGCGCTCGGTATCGTCCACGCCAACACCCAGCAGCACCAGCAGCCCGCGACCGATTTGCCCCGTAACGGCTGCGTCCACGCTCACCTGCGCTCGCGAGACTCGTTGTACCACGCTGCGCATGCGGTGTTTACGATTCGCCTATTTCGAGAAAATCGAAGAAAGCGCGAACAGCGCGTTCTCTTTGCGTTCCGCGACGCGCCGGTAAAAATACCCCGCCCAGTGCGTGCCGAACGGAACGTACACGCGCAGCCGGTATCCTTCTTGAACGAGCCGGCGTTGAAGCGCAGGACGTACGCCGTAGAGCATCTGAAACTCAAAGGATTGGGCACCGATGCCGTGATCCTGCGTGTACCGTTTCACCGCTTCGATCAGCCCGGGGTCGTGCGTTGCGATACCGGGATAGTTCCCGCTGGTAAGCAGTTCGCCGGCATACTTGAGATACGCAAGCCGAATATCGCGCATCTCTTTGTAGGCGATCTCAGCAGGTTCGCTATATGCACCCTTGCAGAGGCGAACCCGCGCGCCCAGCTCGATAGTCCGTTCGACGTCCCGCGGCGTGCGCTTGAGATATGCCTGCAGCACGGGACCAACGTTCTTACGCTGCGCGAATGCGCGCTCGAAGACGCGCAGCGTGGCATCGACCACCGGCGAACCTTCCATATCGATGCGCACGAACGGATCGCCCGGATTGACGGCCTGGGCGTGGTCGAGGATCGCGTTCAGATTCTCCAGTGCAAAATCTTCGTTTATCAGCAAACCCATCGCCGTGAGCTTTACAGAAACGTTACTGCGCCCGCCCGCTGCGGCGATTGCGTCCAGCATACGGAAGTATTCGTCGCGCGTTTTGAGCGCGGCATGGCGTTCGAGCACGTCCTCGCCCAGGAAGTCGAGGGTCGCGGTCATTCCGGCGTCGTTGAGCTCGCGAACCGCACGTATCGCAGCCTCGATTCGCTCGCCGGCCACGAAGCGCTTGGCTAAAAAGAAAAACCGTCTGGAGAAGAGCGAATCGGGGGCGAATAAACGATCCATCATGGCCATCGGGCGGTCTATACGACGCGGCGGCGCAGGCCCCATTGTATAGCGATGACCAGCACGGCCAAAACGACGAAACCGTAGGTCAGCGCTAGCGACGCTCCGACGCCTTGAGCCGAGAGCGCAACGTACAGTTCGACCGGCAGTGAGGTCGGATGATATGAAAGTATCGACGTCGCGCCGTATTCGCCGATCGCGCGCATCCATGCCAGCACGATGCCGGCAATAACGTTCGGCGCCGCGAGCGGCAATGCAATTCGAAAAAATAACGCAAGTTGGTTTGCGCCGAGTGTGCGCGCGGCTTCCTCGTAGGTAAGGTTCAGCGATGCAAAAGCCGCCGCGGCGGTGATCGCAACGAACGATCCGGCGACGAAGAACTCCGCAAGCGCCACCCCCCAAATCGAGTCAACGAACACGATTCCGTGATTCGCAAGCACGGATCCGAGCGGCGCGCGCGTGCCGACCGTTTGAAGCAGCATGATGCCTGAGGCAACCGGCGGAAAGGCGAGCGGAAGCGCAAGCAGCGAGAGCGCAATGCCGCGTACGACTCGCGGTGCTCGCGCGAGTGCGTAGCCCGCCGGTACGCCCAAGATCGATGCAACGGCAACAGCAATGCACGAGGCCACGAGCGAAACGCGCAGCGCGTCCTGCGCAACCGGGGACGAGAATGCGCGCAGCACGGCCGAGGGTGGAACCGCGGCGAGCATCGCGATAACGGGGCCGAGCATAACCAGAACGAGCACCACGGCGGCGACGTAAAAGAGAGCGCCGCTTGTATGCAATTTCATGGAGAAAACTTTACCAAATCCTCAAACGCTTGCTAGGCTCCGGCTGCCGATTAGGGGAAAGGGATGGGCGAAATGACGCAACGCACGTGGCGAGTTCTCATAGCTGACGACGATCCGGCGATCTGCACGCTCATCGAAACGGTGCTGCGCAAAGGACCATACGAAATAAGCACTCGCAACGATGCGGAGAGCGCGCTTGTTGCGCTCGACCGCGAAGGCGGTTTCGACATCATTATCTGTGACTTCATGCTTCCCGGCATTTCCGGCATCGATTTGATCGAGCGCCTCCGAGCCGACGAGCGCACGACGGCGATACCCATCCTGATGATCTCCGGGCATACCAACTACGCGATGGATGGACGCGCGAAGAGCGCCGGTGCAAACTTGTTCCTGAATAAACCGTTCACGATCTCGCAGCTTCGCACAGCCGTCAACAGCCTGCTCGCGCAGCCGAAGGTCGACCCGATGGAAAGTTCCGCAGCCACGCCTCTGACAGGGATGCGAGTCGAACGGCTCGCATTCGGTTTTTCTTGCACCTGCTAAAGATTCTCGTCATCGCCTTCTCGTTGGGCCTGGATGTTTTTGCCGTCGGAGTCGGCGTGGGCATTCGCGGGGCGGAGATGGCGCTCAAGATCCGCATTGGCATCGCGTTCGCGAGCGCCGAAGTCATCATGAACGTGCTGGGACTGGCGCTGGGGTCGCTGGCCGGCCACGTGCTGGGCGACCATTGCGGGATATCTGGGCTTTTCGGCGCTCGTCGGAGTCGGCGGCTACATGATCTTCGAGTCGATTCGCGAGTCCGAAGACAAGGCGCCGCTGGACATGTCCCGCGGATGGGGACTCTTCATCGCGGCCCTTTCGATTAGCCTGGATTCCCTGGGCATCGGTTTTTCGATCCTGTATATAGGTGTTCCGATCTATCTGGCGCTGGCGGTTATCTTCGTCGTTTCGGTGATCTGCACGTTTGCCGGGCTCACGCTGGGGCGCGCGCTGGGACGCCGCGTCGAGGAGGGCGCCGAGCTGTTCTCGGGCGTCATTCTCGTCCTCACCGGCATCGGCTTTATCTTGGCTAAGATATTTCACGTCGGTTAAACAATTACGCCGCCATGAGTAGTCGCGAGGCGCAGGGATCGGCGGACGCGGGCGAGGCTATTTTGGACATCGCGCGAGCCGGCGGGCAGACCTCGCTCTTCGTCGTCGGCACCGGCAAGAACGTCGGCAAAACCGTGGCTATGCGGGCTGTGGCGGCGGCCGCGGGCCGGCGCGGGCTTATCACCGGCATCACGTCCAGCGGCCGGGACGGTGAGGCCGTAGATGCGGCCGACGCGCTTGCCAAGCCGCGATTGTTCCTGACTCCGGGCACGATCCTCGCGACCGCCCGAAATCTGGTCCCGCCCCATCCCGCCGCCGAGACGATCGACCTCACGGATTGGCGTACCGCGGCCGGGGAGGTGGTGATCCTGCGCGTTCGCAGGGCGGGTTACTTCGAGCTGGCGGGTCCCGCGAGCGCCGCCGGGATCCGGGCGTGCGTCGAGCGGTTCGCGCGGATCGGCTGCGATCAGAGCATCGTCGACGGAGCACTGGATCGTGTCGCAGCGCTGGCGGGAGGTGACGATGCGGTGATCGTGTCGGTCGGAGCGGCGGCAGCGCGCACGATGGAAGAAGCCGTCGCCGATGCGCAAGCGCTGTGCGCGCGCCTGCGGATTCCACCGTACGATCCGGCGCTGCCGTTCGTGCGCATCGAGGGTGCGTTGACGCCCTCGATTGCATCGCAGTTCGTCGCCGCGCGTGATACGCGGCAAATCGTCGTTGCGGATCCAACCCGCGTCGCCGCGCAGCGGCAAAGCGCTGCTCGGGATGCTGCAGGCCCTCGATCTGCGCTGCGAACGGCCGATCAACGTCGTTGCCGCGACGGTTGCATCGATCGGGCGCGACCGCTATTTCGAACCGCGCACATTTGCGCGGGAAGTCTCTCGCGCGACCGGTTTGCCGACGTTCGACGTCTACGCCGGGTTGATGGTCGCTGCATGAAATTCGGTGAGATCGTCGATGCGACGAGCGCTAGCGCGCTGCAAACGGCGTGGCTGCACGCCGCCCTCGAGCCGGCCAGCGATTTCGGCCGGCGCGTATACCTGCAAATCGTCCCGTTCCGGCCCGGCCAAGAAGAGCAGGCCCGGCGTCATGCCGAGTCGATCGCACAGTTGGCGCATACGATGGATGCACAGCGGATCGACGCGATGCGCGACGCGCTCCGCTCATCTCCGGATCCGGTTCCCGCGATATCTCGCGCGGCGATGAACGACGTTCTCGAAGACGCGCAGCTTCTCGAACTGCTGCGATTCTTCGATGCTGCTCACCGGGTGGACGCGTCCCTTATTTCAGATCGCGCGGCCGGATCTTGCGCGGGTACTCGAACCGGGTCGAGCCGGCAAATTCGGCTTTTATCTCTCGGAAGCGTTCGACGAGCGGCTGCGGACCGCACGTGAGGATGCCGATCGCGCGCAAGCAGCCTACGATAGCGCGTACGGACGGTTGGCGCAGCGCGTTGCAAAAGCACTTGGGCGCGAGCAGATTTCCGGGGGCGAGTTTATCGTCATGCGCGACTCCGTGCAAGCGCTGCCGCCCGCAGTCCGCGTCGTTCGCGAAGCGCCGACCTATTTTCTCTGCGAGCTGGACTTGGATGATGCGGCGATCGAAGCGCTTCGTAAACGCGACGCCGCGAATGCGCAGGTTGCAAGTGCGGAAGAAGCCGTGCGCCGCGAGCTCTCGCAGCGTGTCCGCGAAGCGGTCGCGGATCTCGAATCGCTCGTCGCCGCGCTGGCGGAGCTCGATGTTCGTTTGGCGCAAGCGCGCTTCGTGCGGCAATACGCGGTGCGTTCCCGCGAATGTCGTGTGCGAATCCACCGTCCGGCTGCGCGAAGGAACCTACATACCGCTTAAAGCCGATCTCGAAGCGCAGGGCCGTACCTACGAGCCGATCTCGATCGACCTGCGGGACGGCGCCGTGCTTGACCGGTCCCAACATGGGCGGCAAGACCGTTGCGCTTCGCACCTGCGGTTTCATCGCGCTGCTCGTCGCGTTCGGGATTCCCGTACCGGCAGCGTCGGCGCAGTGCGGACTGTTCGACGACATTGCGTGGCTCGGTATCGGCGCGCACGAAGAACCGGGCGGCTTGCTCTCGTCGTTCGCGCGCGAAGTCGTTCGTCTGCAGGAGCTGCTCTCACGCCCGGCGGCGCGCATGCTCGTGCTCGTCGATGAATTCGCCCGGACGACGACGCCGCACGAGGGCAAAGCGCTGCTCGTCGCGATGCTGCGCGGTTTTCGCAGACGTGAACGCTTGGCGTTCTGCGCGACTCACTTGGCGGGCGTCGCAATCGAGGCCGGCGTGCGCCATTTTGCGGTCCGTGGGATTCGAGAAGTGCCGCAAACGGTGTCCGAGCGATCTGAACGCCGCCCTCGCCGCGCTCGCACAGTCGATGGATTATGCCATTGATCGAAGTTGGCGAGCAGGCGCGAGCGCCAAGCCGACGCAATCGTGCTTGCGAGCCTGCTTGGGCTCGATGAAGATATCATTGCCGAAGCGAAGGAACATCTATGGACCCGCTGATTATCACCGTCGCACCGGTCGGCGCCGAGCTCACGCCGGAGCAAACGCCGCACTTGGCCGTTACGCCCGCGCAGCTCGGCGAGGTTGCGCACAAGGTGCAGGAAGCGGGCGCTTCGATCGTTCACGTCCACTGCCGCAACGACGACGGAACGAACACGCACGACGTCGCACGCTTCAAAGCCGCGTACGATTCGATTCGTGCCCGCAGCGATCTCATCGTGCAGTTTTCCACGGGCGGCGCAATCGGGATGTCGCCCGCAGGAGCGCGCCGCAGTTTTGGAACTGCGGCCGGAAATGGCGACGCTCACCTGCGGCACCGTCAACTTCGGCGACGACGTCTTTGAAAACAGCTTTCCGATCATGCGCGGCATTCTGAAGAAGATGCTGGAGTTCGAGCGTTCGGCCCGAACTCGAGATTTTCGATAAAGGGCATCTCTCCAACGCGCGCCGTTTGGAAAAGGAAGGGCTGCTGACGTTTCCTCAACACGTCGACTTCGTACTCGGCGTTCCCGGCGGCTTGGATGCCACTGCCGCGAATTTGGCAGACCTGGTCGCGAACGTTGCCGTCCGGGTGCACATGGTCGGTAGCGGGCATCGGCCGCATGCAGCTGCCGATGGCGATGGTGGCGCTAGCGATGGGCGGTCACATACGGGTGGGCTTGGAGGATAACATCTATTATTCGAAAGGACGCCTTGCCACGAACGAAGAGCTCGTGGCCCGCGTCGTTCGTTTCGCCGGCGAGCTGGGGCGCCCGGTGGCAACTCCGGATCAGGCCCGGGAGATGCTCGGGCTGGCAAGGAGAAGCCCCGCACTGAGCCAATCTATGGCGGCGCCCAAAGGCTAGGCGCCTCGCCCCTTTCGTTGGAGGATAGGGCCCCTGTTTAACTACGTTGTGCGGCGGACGCTTCAGTCGGTTCCGCTGCTGATTCTGATCTCACTCATTCTGTTTGTGATCTTGCACAACGCACCCGGCGGCGGCCTTGGCCCCTATCTCCAGAATCCGCACATCACCGCGGCCGACATCGCGCGGCTCAAACACAATCTTGGGCTACGACAAGCCGATCATCGTGCAATACGTGCTCTGGCTCGGACACGTCGTCACGGGCGACTTCGGCTATTCCACGAGCAACTCCGAGCCGGTTTTCAACGCGATCCTCGAGCGGCTTCCGGCCACGCTCGAGCTGATGGTCTCTTCGTTCGTCATCGCCTTTTTGATTGGCGTTTCGGCGGGTCTGTTTGCGGCGGTAAAGCCGTACTCGGTCTGGGATTACTTCATCACGACCTTCGCGTTCTTCGGCCAATCGATGCCGGTCTTCTGGTTCGCGCTGATGATGCAGTTGGCGTTTGCGGTGCACGGTATTCCGCTTCCGGGCGGATACGCGATTCAGCTGCCCTCCGCGGGCATTTCCAACAGCGACACCTTCGATCTGGGAGATCGCGCCTCGCACTTGGTGCTGCCCGCAATCGTGCTGGCGCTCTTACAAGTCGCGCTCTACAGCCGCTTCATGCGCTCCTCGATGCTCGAAGTCATCAAGACCGACTACATGCGCACCGCGTTTGCCAAGGGCCTGAATTTTCGCACGGTGCTGTTCAAACACGGTTTGAAGAACGCGCTCATACCGCTCGTTACCGTTACCGCGCTCACGCTGCCCGGACTATTCGGCGGCGCCATCGTCACCGAAACGATCTTTGCGTGGCCGGGCGAAGGCCGGCTGTTCTTCAATGCTCTGGGCCAGCAAGACATCGCGCTGATGATGGGCTATTTGGTCTTCAACGCATTCTTGGTCGTCTTTTTCAACTTGTTCGCAGATGTCTCGTACGCGTGGCTCGACCCGCGCGTCAAGTACGACTAAAGGATCGCTCGCCATGGCACTTTCCGCTCCGATCAACCAACCGTTCGCGCAAGACGAAGTCATCGTCTACAGCCGCAACACCGTCTGGTCGCGCTTTCGCAAACATAAACTTGCGATGGCGGGCGCGGTCGTGCTGCTGCTCATGGTGGTCGTCGCGGTGTTCGCACCCAAGCTCGCGCCGTACGACCCCAACGCCATCGACAACGTGCACTGGCAGGGTAATCCGCTGCCGCCGTGCTTCCAGGACGCGGCACAGTGCGGCGCCCACACGCTCGGAAGCGACGAGAATGGCCGCGATTTGCTCTCGCGCCTGATGTACGGCGCGCGGATCTCGCTCACGGTCGGCGTCGCGGCCGTTATCATGGAACTCATCATCGGCACGCTGCTCGGGGCGATCGCCGGCTTCTACGGCGGATG
The DNA here is from genome assembly GCA_963777365.1 of Vulcanimicrobiota bacterium. Classification (GTDB taxonomy): domain Bacteria; phylum Vulcanimicrobiota; class Vulcanimicrobiia; order Vulcanimicrobiales; family Vulcanimicrobiaceae; genus CAVZQG01. The sequence goes on along the minus strand of CAVZQG010000019.1, from coordinate 279,220 downwards.
GATCGACTACGTGGTGATGCGCATCACCGACGTCTTTCTGTCGATTCCGCTGTTGCCGCTGCTGCTCACGCTCACGGCAATCGTGGCGGCGAGTTCCAGCAAAGCGTCGCTGGGCTTCGGGGTCATCGTCGTCATCATCGGCGGCCTTTCTTGGCCGGGCGTAGCGCGTTTGGTTCGCGCATCGTTTCTCTCGCTGCGGGAACGCGAGTATACCGAGGCGGCCCGGGCCGTTGGGTAACGGCGACGCCCGCATCATGCTGCGCCACCTGCTTCCCAACGCCGTCGCGCCGATCATCGTTCAAGCGACCCTCGACGTCGCCAACGTCATCGTGCTGGAATCGACGCTCTCATTTCTGGGCTTCGGCATCCAGCCGCCGACCGCGTCCTGGGGCAACATGCTCGCCAACGCCGAGAGTAATCTCGAGGTAGCCTGGTGGGCCGCCGTCTTCCCCGGCCTCTGCATCCTGGTCACCGTGCTCGCCATCAACTATATCGGCGACGGTTGCGGGACGCATTGATCCAAATATGCGATGAACGTCGTGTGGGGTGCCCTGCGGGCTTTGCCCGTAGGGGCGCAGACAGGATGTCGGAGCGCCTGTTAATTGGCCCTTGACCCGAATATGCGCTAGCATATAGACTCGATTGGTTGTTCTCGGGGCCCTATGCGCGAGTGGCGGAATTGGTAGACGCACTAAGCTTGAGGGGCTAGCGCCCGCAAGGGCGTGCTGGTTCGAGTCCAGTCTCGCGCATGAATACCTGCCTCGCCGTGCCCGAAACGGGCGGGCAAGCGCCCTTCCGGGTGCTCTGGCCATCTCCGAATTTCTTAGGCACAATCGAAACCCGAAGGCCGTTTACGCCGTAGAGTAAGGCGTAACGCCCGTGCTGGAGTTTGTTTATCGTGTGGTTGACTCGATTTGCCATTAACCGCCCCGTCATTACCGCAATGGTCTTTATCGCTTTGGCGATCTTTGGGGTGATCTCGTACCTTAAACTGGGACGCAGCTCCGATCCGCCGGGCACGGCGTTCCCCATCGTGGTCGTGCAGGCGAACTATGCCGGCGCCTCCCCGCAAGACATGGAGCGCCTGGTCATCAAGCCGATCGAGGATCAGATGGACGGGATCGATTATCTCGATCAAATGTCCGCGACGGCGCAGGAAGGGACTGCAGTCGTCGTCGTGCAGTTCAAGCTCGGGACGAACCTCGATTTGGCCGCGGTAGACGTACAGCGCCGCGTCGATACGGCACGCGTGTACATGCCGACCGATTTGGATCCGCCCTACGTCTATAAGAACGGTGCGACGGAGCCGCTGCTCGACATTGCAGTCGAGCTCGAATTCGCTCTCGCCCACGGCGCTCACGGACCTGGTAAACAACTCGGTCGAACCGCTGCTCAAGCAGATTCCGAGCGTGCAAACCGTCGACGTGTACGGCGGCAAGACGCGCGAATTCCACGTGCAGCCCGATCCCGACGGCACTTACGGCGATGGGCGCGACGCTTGCCCGACGTCTTCAATGCGGTCGCGGCCAACAACTCGCTGCTTCCCGGCGGCTCTGCTCACGCAGCCGACGCAGGAAACCAGCGTGTCCGTGCATGCCGAGGTGAACAGCGCGGACGACTTGGCCGGCATTCCGCTGCCCATCCCCGGCCAATCGATGAAGATGCTGAAGATCGGCGACGTTGCGACCACGACGGACAGCTTCGTCGAGCAGCGCACGTTCTCACACTACAACGGCAAGCCGCGCCTCTACGTCGAACTCGACCGCGACATCAACGCGGACGAGATTAAGTCCACGCAGATCGCGCGCCAAGAGATCAAAAAGATTCAGGCCCAGTTCCCGCAGCTGATGTTCCACGAGATCGATGCGCCCGCCGATTATACTTCGGCCTCGCTCAAGGGCGTGTGGCAGTCGCTTGGGGAAGGCATTTTCCTGACCGCAATCGTCATGCTGCTCTTCCTGCACGCGTGGCGCAACGCGGTCGTCGTCCTGGTAGCCATCCCGACTTCGATCCTCTCGACGTTCGTCGTGATGAACGTGCTCGGATTCCATCTCGACATGATGTCGCTGATGGGGCTCTCGCTCATTATCGGTATCCTGGTCGACGATTCGATCGTCGTCTTGGAAAACATCACGCGGCATCGAGACTTGGGCCAAGAGCCGATCGATGCCGCGATCAACGGGCGTACCGAGATCGGCAGCGCCGCAGTGGCGATCACGATGGTCGACGTCGTCGTCTTCCTGCCGATCGCGTTTCTGTCGGGAATCGTCGGGGCGTTCCTGAAAGAGTATGCGCTCGTGGTCGTCGTCGCGACGCTGTTCTCGCTGTTCGTCTCGTTCACGCTCACGCCGCTGCTTGCAGCAAAGTGGAGCGTCGTTCGCCGCTCGCAGGCGCGTCCGAAATGGATGAACATCTTCCGCAATCCGATGGATTGACATCGGGCTTTTCTTGGCCGGCATTGCGCTCTCGTGGGCGCCGAATCAACTTCGTGAAGCTCGCCGGCATCTTCATCATCGCGCTCGTGATTCTGAACGTCTTCGTGCAGCGCTACGATCACATCGTCGAATGGTACAAGAGCAAGGCGCTTCCGTTTGGCCTGGCGCACGGGTTCTTCGTGGTGTTCGTCTGCGGCTTGTTGCTGATCAATGCGTTCCTGCTCGTTTCCGGCGGCTTTGCGACGACCGGGTTCGATGTCGGCGTTCTGGCGCTGCTCGGCGTCGGTCTCTTGCTCGGATTCGCTTTGCGATTGGCGACCGGCAAAAAAGATCTCTCGCCCAAGTATTCCTCGAACGGTGCGGGCGCGTTCATGCGCGCCGAGCACGCGGTGACCGACCTGGCCCGCAATATCTGGCGCTTCTGCGTGCGCAGCGTGCGCGCGTTCGGCACCGATAAACCTGTGACCATTGCGACGTTTGGGTTACCCCTGGTATTGGCGCTCGCTTATGCCGATGCTCGGTCAGATCACGTTCGACTTCGTGCCGGCGATTCAGACCGGCGAGATCAACATGACCCTGACGTATCCGCCGGGAACGCCGATTGTGACGACGGAAAAGAACGTCGATCGTTTGGAAAACGGTATTCTGAAGATCGACGGCATCAAATCCGTGAGTTCGACGGTTGGCCGTAAGCCGTTCGGCTGGGGCTCGGCCATCGGCGGAAATTACGCGCAGATCAACGCGACGACGCTCGACGATCGCCGCAAGCAGACCAATCAAATCGTCGATCAGATTCGTAAGCTCACGTATATGACACCGGGCGGGAAATTTGAAGTTTCCGGCGATTCGGGCAGCGGCTCGGGCGCCTCGATCTTCTATTCGCTCTCGGGACCCGAAAACGAGATCGACGCGGCGGCCGAGAAGGTTGCGCAAACGCTGCGCAGCACGCCGGGCAGCGTCAACGTCGAGACCAGTTCGGAAGTCGCGGCGCCGCGCCTCAACGTGAATATCGATCGTCGTAAGGCGACGATGCTGGGCGTTGCGCCGGCCGATGCCGCGCTCGCCGCTCGCATCGCCGTTGACGGAGCGGTCGCAACCAAGGTCCGTACGGACAACGGCTTGGTCGACGTGCGCGTGCAGTTCCCGATGGCGACGCGAAATACGGTCGATAACCTCCAGAACGTTCGCGTGCGCGCGCAAGACGGTACGCTGGTTCCGATCTCCGATGTTGCGACGTTTACCTGGACGAAGGCGCCGACCAAGATCGATCGCCTCAACCGGCAGCGCGTCGTGAACATCTTTGGCGATCACTTGCCGAATTATTCGCTCGGCGCCGTCACGGCTCCATTGCAGAAAAAACTGAATGAGCCGGGGTTCTTACCGACGGGCGTCGCGCTCACTGCGCAGGGTGACACGCAATACATGACAGAGACCATGCAGAACATGGGCATCGCGCTGCTGCTCTCGTTCATGCTCGTGTACATGCTGATGGTGATTCTCTACGGATCGTTCCTGGAACCGCTGATCGTCATGTTCTCGGTACCGCTGGCCATCATCGGCGCGTTCGTCGCGCTGGCGCTGATGCACAAGATCGATCCGAACGGAGGCCAATCGCTCAACCTGCTCTCGATGCTCGGCATCGTGATGCTCTTCGGCCTGGTCTCCAAGAATGGTATTCTGCTCGTCGATTACTCGAACACGCTGGTCAAACGCGGCATGCGCGTGCGTGAAGCGGTCCTTACCGCGTCGGGCACGCGGTTCCGGCCGATTTTGATGACGACGAGCGCGATGGTGTTCGGCATGCTGCCGCTGGCAATCGGACTTTCCGAAGGCGGCGAATGGCGGCAGGCGATGGGCACCGTGATCATCGGCGGTCTGATCAGCTCGCTGATTCTGACGCTGTTCTTGGTGCCGATGATCTACAATACGTGGATTGGATTCCTCGAACATCGCGCCGATCAGCGTGCGGTGCAGGAAGAGATGAAACCGCGGCGCCGGCGTACCCGCCCAGAGCCCAGGCTAAACATCATTCGCGAAAAAACCAATAAAGCGCCCCGTCCTGTGACGGGGCGCTTTGCGCATGGGTAAGGAGTGCTCGGAACACGTTCTCGGAGGTACACCATGCAATCACTAAAGCGATTCGCCGGGCCGGCGCTGGCGATACTATTTCTTTTCGGGACTCTCATACTCGGCGCGCCGGCGCCGGCACAAAACGTGTCGGTGACGGTGAATGGGCAGGCGATGTCATTCGACCAGCCGCCCGTCATGCGCAACAACCGCGTCTTCGTGCCGATGCGGGCGATCTTCGAGCGCCTCGGATCGACCGTGGTATTTTCGGGCGGCATCATCAATGCGCACGGCAACGGCCATGACGTGCATTTGACGATCGGCTCGACGCAAGCGTCGGTCAACGGTCAGCCGCTAACGATGGACGTCGCACCGTTCGAAGTAGCGGGGCGCACGGAAGTGCCGCTGCGCTTCGTCGCGCAAGCGCTGGGCGCGCACGTCAACTGGAATCCGAACGCGTCGACGGTCGCGATCACGACGTCCGGCGGTAACGTCAGTTACGGCCCGGCAAACGAACGCATCGTTCAATCTGAACGATCAGCATCCCAGCAAGCGGCGGTATCGGCATCGACGACGCACCCGGCAATTCGCGCCGGCTTCAGCGAACCGATAAACCGCGATTCGCTGCGCGTCGCCGTGGACGGGCGCGACGTAACCCCGCAGGTCTATGCGAATGACAACGGATTCAACGTCACGACAAATTCGGAGCTCACGCCGGGCAATCATCGCGTCGCGGTAACCGGGACGACGGCCGCCGGCGCCTCGTTCAATACGGGATGGTCGTTCACGACCGCGGCCGGTTCGGCCGCGAACACGATACGCCGCCTCAGCCCTGGGCCCGGCGCGCGCGTCGGCAGTTCCTTTACACTGAGCGGGCGCACGACGCCCGGTTCGACGGTACACATCGTAGCCAGCGGTTCGGCGAGCGCGATGGGCGGTTTGTTTCAAGTTGGAACCGGGACGTTCCAAACCGATGTGACTGCGGACGGAAACGGATACTTTAGCGCACCGATCGCGCTGAACGCCGTTTCCGGCGGCCAGGTTCGCGTCATCATCACCTCGACCTCGCCGGGCGGGGCCTCCATCGAGCAGCAAGTCGTCTATTCGAGCTAACCGAGCGAGCCTGCCCGAGTGAATGGCGGCGCCGGGAAACCGGCGCCGTCCTCACGAAACGCGGCCTCTCAGCATGCACCTCGATAATAATAATTCGGGGCATCGCGCATTTGCGTTGCCCGGTTCCTCACTGCGCTACGGACCCGATAAGACCGTCGACGTCTTACACATCGACCTTCACTTGACGCCGGATCTACAGAATGCGGCGCTCGAGGGCGTTTGTACGACGACGGTACGCGCGCTCGATGAGGATGTGAGCGTTCTGGCGCTCGATGCCGTCGATCTGCGCATCGAGTCGGTCGAGCGCGACGGAAAGCCGCAGAAATTCGCGCATCGCGATCGCAAACTCGAGATCTCGTTCGATCCGCGCCATCGCAGCCGGCGAAGAAGCGACGTTCGCGATTCGATACAGCGTACGCGACCCGCGGCACGGCTTGTTTTTCATCGAGCCCACGGCCGAATACCCGGACAAAGTCCGGCACGCCTGGACGCAAAGCCAAGACGAGAACGCGCGGTATTGGTTCCCGTGCCTGGATTATCCGCACGAGAAACAAACGACCTCCGCCACGATCGTCGTGCCCAAAGGTCAGTTCGCGCTTTCGAATGGCGCGCTTGTGGAGCGTCGCGACGAAGGGGATCGCACGATCTTTCGCTACACCCAAGACGTGCCGCATTCGACGTACCTGACAACGCTGGTCGTCGGGCCGTTCGTCGAGGTCGAACAGCACGGTGCCGGCGTTCCCGTCTTTTATTACGTGCTGCCGGGACGCGAAGCAGACGGCGAGCGGGCCTTCGGAAAGACGCCGAAGATGATTGCGGTCTTTGAAGAGCGATTGGGTCTAGCCTATCCGTACGCGCGATACTCGCAGATCGCCGTGAGCGACTTTATCTTCGGCGGAATGGAGAACACGTCGGCGACGACGCAGACGGATCGCACGCTTCACGACGCGCGTGCACACATCGATTTCTCGAGCGATCCGCTCGTTTCGCACGAGCTCGCGCACCAGTGGTTCGGCGATCTGCTCACGTGCCGCGACTGGGCGCATGCATGGCTGAACGAAGGATTTGCGACGTACTTCGAGGCGGTCTTCCGCGAGGCGGATCTCGGTCACGACGAATACCAGTACGATATCTTCGGCTGTGTCGAGCGGTATCTGCACGAGGACAGCGATAGGTACCGCCGCCCGATCGTCTGCAATCTCTTTCGCGATCCAATCGAACTGTTCGACCGGCACCTCTACGAAAAGGGGGGCGCCGTGCTGCACATGCTGCGCGGAGAACTGGGCGAAGGACGGTTTTGGCGCGCGATCCGGCGGTATGTGCGTGAGAACGCCCAGCGCAGCGTCGAGACGATCGATTTCGTTCGCGCGATCGAAGAGAGCACCGGACGCAACATGCGCGGCTTCTTCGATCAGTGGGTCTTTCGAGGAGGCCATCCGCAGTTGCATCGTCGGCGCCGCGTACGACCCGAAACGTCGCGTTGCAACGCTGACGATCGATCAAAAACAAACCGTCGACGCAGATAACCCGGCGTACATCTTCGATGTAGACGTTGCATTTGCGCCGGGACTCTCTACTAAAGACGAGCGGCGCATTCGGGTACACGTCGAACGTGCGCACGAAACCGTAACGGTTCCGCTGGATTTTGAACCGGAACTGGTCCGCTTCGATCCCGGCGCGTTTATTCTCGGCGACGTTACGTATCAGCTCGGCGTCGACTTTGCCGCGTCCGCGCTCGCGGCGGATCCCGACGTGGTTGCGCGCATACGTGCGGCACGCGAGCTGGCGAAGGATGCTTCGACGAGCGCGCACGAAGCGCTCGCGCGTGCATTCGAACGCGAGACGTTTTTGGGGCGTCCTCGCCGAGGCCGCGCAGGCCGTCGGTGCAACGCGCGCGCCGTGGGCCCGAAATCTGCTGCTGAAAGCGCTCTCACACGAGCACCCGAAGGTGCGCAGAGCCGTTGCCGCCGCGCTCGGCGACTATCGCGATGAAGAGGTCGCGCAGGCGCTGATACGCGCTGCCGCGGGCGACGCGTCGTATCTGGTTGTCTCCTCCGCGCTGACGGCGCTGGGCAAAACGCGAGATGCGCGGGCCTTCGAGGTCCTGCGCGATGCGCTCGGCAAAACCACCTGGAATAGTATCGTCGAATCCGGCGCCGCATATGGTTTGGGTGAACTCGCGGATGCGCGCGCAACCGCGCTGCTGATCGATGCCGCTCGGCCCGGAAACGAGGAAGCACTTCGCCGCGCGGCCCTGGGGGCGCTTGCGCGGCACGGCGAATTACTGGAATCGGAACGCACGGCGGTGATAGAAGCGATCATCGGTGCGCTCGACGATCCGATGTTCTTGGTACAGCGAGCGGCAATTCGTGCAGCGGAGCACTTGGCGGATCGCCGTTTCTTAGCAACGCTGGATCGTTTATCGGTGAGTGCATTCGATGGACGAATCCGGCGCGACGCTACAGAAGCGGCGATGCGCATTCATGAATCACAGAAAGTCCCCACGCAAGTCACGAGCCTGAGAACCGATCTCGATGCCCTACGTGAACAGCAGCGAAAAATACAAGAGAAGATTGAGGCGCTCTCCCGGACGTAGGCGCCTGGCTTTTGGCGCGCTCGTCGTGTTTCTGGCCATTGCGCTGGCGATCGCCTTGCGGCCGCGCACGCACGCCACGCCGATGCATGTCACGGGTAACGCCCCGGTACGGGTGGCGGCCGTGCGCCGATCGGCGGCTCCGCATTGGGGAGATGCCGCTCGGGTCGAATTGCAGGCGGCGCTGCGCTCCGCGCTCGCGGGAGGCACGAGCGGCGCAAGCGCGTGGAGCTGCGTCGTCCTTGCACAGGACGGATCGGTGCTCTACGACGATCGGGGCGACGCCGCGGTTACGCCCGCATCGGTCGAGAAACTCATCGTCACGGACGCGGCGATCGCCAAACTCGGCCCCGCATTCCGGTATGACACGCTCTTTGCCGCAACGCACGCGCCGGCGGGCGGCACGTTGGACGGCGATCTCTGGGTCGCGGGATCCGGCGATCCGTCGCTTCGCGCCGGCGATCTGGCCGGCGGCGTTCGCGCGCTTGCGAATTCGGGCATCCAATCGATCCACGGGCGTGTGCTCGTCGATGCGAGTGCGCTCGCGGGCGATGAGATCAACCCGCTGTGGAATGCGGACGACAGCAACGAGGATTTCATGGCCGCGACCAGCGGCATCTCGATCGATGAAGACACCGTCGAGTTCGACGTTACCGGAACGCAGCCGGGCGCGCCCGCATACGTTCGCATCAACCCGCAAAGCCGCGCGGTGACGCTATTTCGGCAGCATTACGACGGGAGGCGGCGACGACGTCATCGTCGCCGCGACGCAAACGCCGAACGAGTTTCATCTCTCCGGCAACATTCCGCCGGGAGTTGAGGAAAAGTACTGGGTGCCGGTGCACGGCATCGCGCAGTACGCGGGCGCCGTGATCGATTCGCTGCTGCGGGACAGCGGCATCGATCGCGGCGCACACGGCGCAAACCGGCACGGTTCCGATCGATGCGCAGATCCTCTGGCAGCACCGCTCCAAACCGCTCCCCGACCTGCTCAAACACATGTTGATCCACTCGGACAACCACTTTGCCGAGCAGCTGATGCGATCGCTGGGCGGTACGAGCGGCGGAACCGCGGATGACCGGACTGGAATTGAAACGGAGAAGCACGTGCTTGCTGCGCAGGCTATTCCGACTCCGGGGCTGCATTTGGTCGACGGCAGCGGGCTTGCGCATGCTAATCGCATCGCGGCGATCACGCTTGCGCGTCTTCTCGCGCGCTTCGATGCGCAGCCGCGGGGAAATATCGTGTATCCGCTGCTTGCCGCGCGGCGGTTTGGACGGGACGCTGAAGATGTACCACTTTGAGAGCGCCGCCGGCAGAGTGCGCGCGAAGAGCGGCCATGTGGCCGAATGCGTCATCGCTTGCGGGATACGTCGACACGCGCAAGCACGGGCGCGTCGTCTTCGCATTCATGATAAACGGATCGCCCGGCGATCCCGATGCGGCGATCGTTTCCGCCGTCGACCGTCTGGCCGAACGATAAGGGAGTTTTCGTTGCTGAATATCGACACCGCTACGCGGCTTTTGGCCGCAGCCCTCGAACGCGGCGGCGATTACGCCGACGTTTTTTGCGAACGCCGCTTGGCGACCTCATTCCGCTTGCAATCCGGGCACATTCATGAAAGCGGAATTGCGCGTCACCCAAGGCGTCGGCATTCGCGTCATCGTCGGCGAGTCGTCGGGGTACGCCTATTCCGACGACCTCTCGATTGAAGCGCTGGAGCGCGCCGCCCGCATCGCCTCGCTGATCGCGCGCAACAACAGTTCGGGCGCGCGCACCGTGCGGATCGGAGCGACTGCCGTCGCACCGTTCTACGATACCTCACGCAGCGTGCACGCACCGTCCGATGCATACGTGAAACTGCTCGAGCGTGCGGATGTAGCCGCCCGCGCGTACGATCCGAGCGTTTCCGCGGTCAATGCGAATATCACCGACGAGCTGCAGGACGTTTGGATCGGAACGAGCGACGGCCGGTGGTTACACGATCATCGTCCGCTGGTCTCGCTCGGCGTACAGGTCGTTTCGACGGAGGGCCGGGAGCGAGGTCACGGCTACGTCGGCGACGGCGGACGCACGTCGATCGCATTCTACGACGAGCGCACACCTGAATCGATCGCGCTGGAAGCGGCGCAGATCTCGACGACGAATCTGCGCGCCGTTCCGGCGCCCGCGGGCGAGATGGAGATGGTCGTCGGGTGCGGCGGAGGCGGCGTATTGCTGCATGAAGCGGTCGGACACGGACTGGAAAGCGACTTCAACCGTCAAGGCGTTTCGCTGTACAGCGGCCGTGTCGGCGAGCGAGTCGCGAGCGAGCTGGTCACGATTTATGACGACGGCAATCTGCCGGGAGAGCGCGGCAGTATCTCGATCGATGACGAAGGCAATCCCGGCGCGCATAAAGTGCTCGTCGAACAGGGAATCTTGCGCGGGTACATGCAGGACCATCTCAACGGAACGCTGATGGGTGTCGGCTCGACCGGCAGCGGACGCCGCCAGTCGTTCCGCGTGCTTCCGCAGCCGCGCATGTGCAACACGTACATGCCCAGCGGTCAGTCGACCGTCGATGAAATCATCGGATCGACCAAACGCGGTATCTACGCAAAGTCGTTTGCGGGCGGACAAGTCGAGATCAGCCGCGGCGACTTCGTCTTCATGGTTGCCGAAGGCTATCTCATCGAAAACGGTAAACTGGCGGCGCCTGTCAAGAATGCGACCATCGTCGGCAACGGACCCGACGTCATGACCAAAGTCGTGGCCGTGGGCAACGACAGCCGGCTCGCAAATCGCCACTACACGTGCGGCAAGGGCGGACAGTACGTTCCTGTCGGCGTGGGTATGCCGACGGTGAAAATCTCGTCGATTACGGTTGGGGGTTCGAATGTCGGCTGACGTCGATCCGGCGCATGCGCTCGAATATGCGCAAGCCGCCGTTGCACAAGCGCTGCGTCGCCGGAGCATCGCAGGCCGAGGCGACGCTCTCGATCAGCGATCGCTTCTCGACGGAAGCGCGCGATCGCGCCGTCACCAAACTCGAACAGTCCACGGGACGTTCGCTGCACATGCGCGTCTTCGTCGACGGGCGTAAGGCAACGCTTGCGACCTCGGACTTCGACCGCGGACAATTGCGCAATGCGATCGCGGAGGCGGTTGCGCAGGCCAGACACGTCGCGCACGATCCGTTTGCACTTTTGCCCGAGCCCGGATCCGTAAACGGTCAGCCGGATCTCGACCTGTATTCGAGTACGGTCGCCGAGCGTGACGCCCAGGACAAGATCGACGAAGCGCTCGAACTCGAACGGCGCGTGCGCGAATTGGATTCGCGAATCGGCAACAGCAACGGCTCGCACGTCGGCGATACGGCAAGCACGACCGTTCTTGTCAATTCGAGCGGCTTTGCCGGAATGTATCGCGCAACCCGCGCGCATCGTTCGAGCAGCCCGGTTGCGCTCGACGGGGAAGCCAAACGCACCGGATCCTACGGCACCGCCGCACGCCGCATCGACGCGATGGAAGAGGTCGCGGAGGTCGCGAAAAAAGCGGTGCAGCGAACCGTCGGGCTGTTCGGAGCACGCAAGCCGCAAACGATGCGCGTACCGGTGATCTTTGAACGCGACGTGGCGGCTTCGGTCCTTTCCGATTTGTTCGCCGCGCTCAGCGCCGCAAATGTCGCCATCGGAAACTCGTGGCTGGTTGAACGCGTGGGCGATCGCATCGGGAACGACCTCGTGACGCTCATCGACGATGGAACGATGCAGGGACGCTTAGGAAGCTCGCCGTTTGACGGAGAGGGCGTACCCACCCGGCGTACGGTGGTCTTCGAACGCGGCGTCCTCAAGACGTTTCTCTACGATACGTACTATGCGCGCAAACTGGACGCACAGTCGACTGCGAACTCGACCGGCGGCGGCGTCGGTCCGAACAACTTCTATTTGGAAAACGGCAGCAGGTCGCTCGACGACATCATCGCGGGCACGGCGCGCGGCGTCCTCGTGATGGACACGATCGGGTTTGCAACTGAGCATGCGAGCGGTACGTATAGCCGCGGCGCGCGCGGGTACTTCATAGAGAACGGAGAGATTGCCTACCCGGTCGAGGAGTTCACCATCGCGAGTACGTTTCCGGAGATGCTCGCGGGCCTGGACGCGGTCGCAAGCGACCTTCGCTTCGACGGCGCCGTCGTCTCGCCGTCGTTCCGCGTCGCCGAAATGACGATAAGCGGCGACTAATAGCCATGGACATGAGGGAAATGGTGGCGGGTTTTAAAAACAGACAAGTATGCCTGTAGCCATCAGTTTCACGCTCATCATGCGTGTCGAAATGCCCAACAGCCCGGGCGCGTTCAACCAGCTCGCCGCCGCGATCGGCGATGCGGGCGGCGTTATCGCCGCGGTGGACATGCGTTCGGTCAGTAAAACGCACGTCGTGCGCGACGTGACGGTGAACGTGAGCTCGGACCTGGTCGGCAAAGCCGTTCGCGAAGCGGTCGAGAGCTCTGGACGGCGTCAGCGTCATCAGCGTTTCGGACAGCACCTTTCTGGCTCACCTTGGCGGCAAGATTCAAGTCGAACCGAAAATTCCGGTCAAGACGCGCCAGGATCTCTCGACGGTCTATACGCCGGGCGTCGCGCGCGTCTCGATGGCGATCGCCGCCGACCCGGCGAAGGCATTCAATTTGACGATCAAACGCAACAGCGTCGCGGTCGTCTCCGACGGTACGGCCGTACTGGGACTAGGCGACATCGGGCCGCTCGGCGCGTTGCCGGTGATGGAAGGCAAAGCGATGCTGTTCAAGCAGTTCGCCGGCATCGACGCGTTTCCGATTTGCCTGGACACGAAAAGTGTCGACGAGATCGTCGAGACGGTCGTGCGCATCGCGCCGGTATTCGGCGGCATCAACCTGGAGGATATCTCGGCGCCGCGCTGCTTCGAAATCGAGCGGCGGCTGATAGAAGCGCTCGACATCCCGGTGATGCACGACGATCAGCACGGAACCGCGGTCGTGATTCTTGCCGCGCTCATCAACGCCGCCAAAGTCGTCGGCAAGCCGCTGAACGAACTGCAGATCGTCGTTGCCGGCAGCGGCGCGGCAGGCACCGCGACCATCAAAATGCTGCTGGGCGCGGGCGTTCGCGACGTGATTCCGGTCGATCGCGCGGGCGCGCTCAACCGGACCGATCGGTACGAGAACTCGCACTGGCGCTGGCTGGCCGAAAACACCAATCGCGAGAACCGGCGCGGGACGCTCTCGGACGTGCTCAAGGACGCCGACGTGTTTATCGGCGTCTCGGCTCCGGGCATTTTGCAGCCGGATGACATCCGCCGCATGGCGCGCGATCCCATCGTGTTCGCGATGGCCAATCCGACGCCCGAGATCATGCCGGACGTTGCCGGGCCGTACGTCGGCGTTATCGCGACGGGGCGCTCGGATTTCCCGAATCAGGTCAATAATCTGCTGGCGTTCCCGGGCATTTTCCGCGGAGCACTGGATGCGCGGGCCAGCCGGATCTCCGAGCGGATGAAGCTTGCGGCGGCGCACGCGATCGCCTCGATCGTCGGTGAGGACGAGCGAAGTCCGGAATACATCATCCCCAGCGTGTTTGACGTGCGCGTGGTCGAGGCGGTCGCGAAAGCCGTCGCGGGCGCGGCGGTCGATGAGGGACTGGCGCGCCGCCAGCTTGTACTGTCCGAAGGGGAAGACATTACCGCAAGTACGTAAAGGGGGATTATGCCGCAGGCCAGGATCCTCGTTATCGAGGACGACGAAGACATCGCCAAGCTCGAACAGACCGTTCTCGAGCGGGCGGATTACGAAGTGCGGGTGACCGGCAGCGGGGCTGAAGGCCTCGAACTTGCGGACACCTATAAGCCGGACGTGGTCATTCTCGACATCGGGTTGCCCGATATCTCCGGTTTGGACGTCTGCACGTCGCTCTCCAATTCGAATAACGCCTTCGTGCTGATGGTCAGCGGCCATTCCCGCGAGCAGGACGTGCTGCTCGGCCTCGGCCTGGGCGCGGACGACTATATCACCAAACCGTTCTCGGGCAACGAACTGGTCGCGCGCGTCGCTTCATTCCTGCGGCGTCGCGAGAAGTATCTGCAGAAAAAAGAAGATGCCGGTGTTCTGCAGGTTGGAACGGCAAAGCTCATACGCGACTTTCATACGCTTAGCAACGACGGAAAAAACGTCTCGCTCACCGCGCTCGAGTTTCGTTTGCTTTGGTTTTTGGCTGAGGCCGAAGGCCGGTTGCTCACGCGCGCGCAGATTCTCGAGCATGTTTGGAACGACACCTCGGGCGTCCCCACGCGCGTCGTCGACGTGCATATCGCCGCTCTGCGCAAGAAACTCTCGGAAGTCGGTGCGCCGGTCGAGATTGCCAGCGTCCGCGGCATCGGCTACCGCCTCGATACGAAATAACGGGTCTTCGACAGTGTCGACGCGTGAGAATGGGCCGAAGGCCGGGGCCACGCGCTTTGCGTGTGGGGGCGTGGAGCGCGTAGCGCGGATACGCCTCTAAAGGTCGTGCTCGAAGAGCACGACCCAAGGCCGCTGTATGTCCAAATCGCCGATCAGCTCGTCGAAGCGATCGATGCCGAGCGTTTACATCCCGGCGATCGTCTGCCGGCGATGCGCGAGCTTGCGCGCGAGCTCGATTGCGCGCTCGTTACCGTCTCGCAAGCCTACGAGCTGCTGACCGCGCGCGGCCGTGCGACTTCGCGCGTCGGCAAAGGGACGTTCATCGCCGAACCGTCCGAGCGAAGCGCGCCGTTTGCGCGGCGCTGGGAGCCGGACTTGGGACGACTCGCGCGCGCCGAGCGAATGGAAGGCGTGATGGAGCAGTTGACCCGTGCGACGGCTCCGGGCGCGATCAATTTGGCGAACGGCCATCCGGCACCCGAGACGTTTCCGCTGCAAGATTTCGCGCGCGCATTCCATCGCACGCTGCTCGAAGATCCGCCCGAGCTCATGCAGTATCGCAGCTGCCAGCGGCGATCCCGAACTCTGCGAAACGCTCAGCAGCCTGCTGCGCACGCGCGGATGTTCGGCTGCCGCGAGCGACATCATCGTGTGTTCGGGCGCGCAGCAGGCGGCCGACCTGGTCGCAACGGTGCTGCTCGAATCGCGCAGCGTCGTTGCCTCGGAGAGTCCCACCTACTCGGGTACGCTCGGCGTCTTCGACGCGCGCGGCGTGACGTACGTCGAGGTGCAAAGCGACGCCGACGGCATTCGCCCCGACGATGCCGAGCGCGTCTTCAGCGAGTACCGTCCCAGACTCGTGTACGTCAATCCGATCGCGCAGAATCCAACCGGCGCCGTGCTCCTGCAGCGCCGTTCGAAACAGACTGGTTGCACTCGCGCGGCGGTACGACGTCGTCATTCTCGAAGATCAAACCGGATGGCAGCTGACGTACGATACGGCAGCTCCGCCGCCGCTTGCCGCCTTCGATACCGACGGCCGCGTTATCGTGATGGAGAGTCTTTCGAAATCGATCTTTCCCGCGCTTCGCATCGGGTATCTGTATTGCAAAGGTGCACTTGCCGACGCGCTCGAGCTTGCGAAAGCGCGAACGGACGTGTTTACCTCGACGCTTACCCAGCGGGCGCTCTGGCGTTTCATGAACGCTCCGGCGTATTCGCGGCATTTGCGATCGGCGCGCGCGCTCTATTTGGAACGGCGGAACAGTTTTATCGAGGCGCTCACCGAGTACGTGCGGTGGGCCGACGTGCGTCCGCCGGCCGCCGGTATGAACGTCTGGCTGGCTTTGCCGCCGCGCATCTCGACGCAAGCGGCGTTTGACGCGTGCGCGCGGCAGGGCGTGCTCGTCATGCCCTCGGAGCCGTTTTATCCCACGCGCCAAGGACCGCCCGCTTTACGTCTGTCATTTGGCCATCTGCCCGTCGATCTTGCGCGAGAAGGCGTGCGCCGTCTCGGTGCGGCTCTGGCCAGTTAAGCGGATGCGCTCGCGGGTATATTGCGGGCGATGGAATTTGTATCCAAGCAACAAACATACGAAGCGATTCGCAAATTGCTGCTCGAAAACGCGGCCGGAGCCGGCGATTCCAATCTGGAGAACATCGCTCGCAACATGCAGATGGACGGCGATCACTCGCAAGAGCCGGAGTTATATCAGCGATTCCTGGACACGCTTCGATCCGATCCGCTATCGCCGCAAAATGCGCTCGACGCGGCCGGGCAGTTCTTGGACGAGAACGTCGGCTCGAGCAAGCCGCACATCAACGCGTTGATCGAGTCCGTCAAAGCCACGGCGCAAAACCCGGAAACCGGCGACCTTGCGCTCTGGAACCACTGGATCGAGCTTCTCGCCTCCGTGTAACTCAAAAGAAAACAAAAGGAGGGGAGCCGGAAAGCGACGTCCGTATGCCTGCGAACGTGATTTTGCGACCTATGGCCGCTGTGATGGCCCTTTCTCTGGTCGGTGCGGCTCCCTTGCCGACCGTCTATGGCGCTCCCGCCGGCTCGCGGATCGCCGGCGCCCCCAACCCCGCGGTTCCGTACGATACCGTCCTGCCGAGCGGCCGCATTCTCTCGCCGATCGGCACGAGCGTCATCGTCGGAATGAATGCGCTCGGCATAACGCTTTCACCGGATGGGCGCTACGCGATCGTCAGCAACGATGACCGGTATCCGACGCAATCGGTTAGCCGTTTCAATCCGATCGCGCAGGGCGGCTATTCGCTCGCCGTTGTAAACACCGCGACGATGGCGGTGACCGATGTTTTCAAAGAAAACGGTCTCTCGCTGCAGCTCGGTGTTGCGGCGCTGCGCGACCCCGCGAACCCGGGGCAGACGCTCGTGATCGCATCGACGGGCCAGGCGAACACCGTGCGCTTCTGGCAATTGGACGGCGCGGGCAAACTTCACCCCGACTGCGTCGGCGCCGATTGCCACGCAAGACCCCGGCTGGATCGCGCTCTCGTCAAATCGCCGGATTGCCTACGTCGTCAACATGTCGGCAAATTCGGTCACCGCAATCGACATCGCGCGACGGCAGATCTTGCAGAGTACGCCAGTCGGTTATTTTCCATACGCGGCTGCTCTTGCCGGTAACCGTCTGTACGTTACCAACCCGGGACTGTCGACCTACGCAAAGCGGCCGCAGCCCGTTCGAATTCCCGAGTTTACGAACGTTCCATTCGCGCCGGCGCAAGGCTCGTCGCTTACGACCGTTGCGCTCGCGCCGGGCGGCGATATCCAAAGTGCGGTCGCCTCGACGCCGATGGATCAAGCGCCGGACGGCCTGAACAATGTCGGCGGCGCGCATCCCGGTGCCATTGCCGTTTCGAAGGACGGCCGCTACGCATTCGTGTGCATGACGAACGTCGATCGCGTCGCGGTCGTGAACTTGCTCGGTATTCCCCGCGTCGTCGGCGGTTTACAATTGCGCCTGTTCGATCGATCGCCGTACGGCACGCAGCCCGATGCAATCGTGCGCAGTCCCGACGGCAAACGATTATACGTCGCGCTCGCGGGCATGAACGCGATTGCCGAGATCGATGCGCGCAATCCGCTCAAGCTCCATCGCTTGGGCTTGATTCCGACGGGTTGGTTTCCGACCGGCATTGCGGTTTCACCCAAGGGCCGCTATCTGTACGTGACCAACGCCAAAGGCATCGGACAAGAGCCCGGATATCAGGGTTCGACCAGCCCGGATGACAATGTCGTGTGGGCAACGCTGCAGCGCATCGATCTGCACAAGCTTCCGCTCGAACGGACGACGTTCTCCGCGCTGCGCTATTTGCGCGTGGCGCAGCGGCCGCAGGCAAATCCAATCGTTCCGCCGCTGCGCTCGCTGCAGCGCAGCAGCGTCATCAAGCATGTCGTTTTTATAATGGAAGAGGATAAGACCTACGATTCCATGCTCGGCGACCTTACGGATGCGCAGGGGCGGCCGTACGGCAGCGGCGATCCGTCGCTGGTATCGTTCGGCGCGGCGCTCACGCCGAATCTGCATGCGCTGGCGCGTGAGTTCGGACTTGCAACCAATATGTATGCGGACGGTGAAGACGATGAATCCGGGCATCAATTCGCAGCGGGCGGGATAGCGGGCGTTCTTGCCGGGAACCAAGATCCGGAAGATTATCCGCGCGCCGGATATATCTTCAACAGCGCGGCGCGCGCATCGCTCGCGTACCGTGACTACGGCGATCTCGTGCGTCTCTCCGGATACGACCAAGGCTTGTCGCCCAATCCAAAAGATGACGATCCGGATTTCGTGAACGCTGCCGATCAGAATGCGCCGACGAGCGGCCTTGGCGGTTTGTATTCGCTTGATGTGCCTGCGCCGTCCGCGCTCGGCGGCCACATCGACGTGAACTACCCCGGATGGAATCTGCGTATTCGAGACGTTCGGCGCGCGAAAGAATTCATTCGTGACTATACCGCGCTGGCGCAGCGCGGCGCGGCGCCCGATTTTACGTACATTTGGCTGCCGAACGATCGCGGCGGATCGGGGCCGGACGTTCCGTCACTCAGCGAAGAGGTCGCGGACGGAGATCGCGCGCTCGGAATGATCGTCGATTTCCTCTCGCACCAGCCCGATTGGAATTCAACCGCGATCTTCATCACGCCGGACGACGCGCAAGGCTCGCGCGACCACGTCAGCGCGCATCGCACCTATGCAATCGTCGTTTCACCCTATGCCAAGCGCCGCTATACCGGTGCGATGCACCTTTCGACCGTCAGCATCCTGAAGACCGAAGAAGAGCTTCTCGGCCTGCCGCCGCTCTCGCTGGGTGACCTTCTGGCAACGGATATGTCGGATTTCTTCACCTCGACGCCCGATCCGGCACCGTTTACGGCTCAAAGTGCTGCGGGCGCCGGCGTCGAACCCAAATAATATGCACACCTCGAACGTTTCCTTTGGCCCGCGGCTGGTGGCGAATCCCACCGGGTCTTTGCGCGGTGCGGTTTTAGTCACGCCGCCCGTCGCCATCGCCGATGCCAAACCGCTGCCGGGCGAGCCGAATGCGATACATTCGCGAGCGCTCGATCAGCACCGGATTTTAAAACGGACGCTCGAGTACTTCGGGTGTGAAGTCACCTTGCTGGACGCGCACACGACGGATCCATTCGCAAGCGCGGTGGTCGATGCCGCGATCGTGTTTGAGAACGGCGCGGTGATGATGCGTCCGTCCTCGATGTCGCGCCGTCCCGAGGCTGCATGGCTGGAATCTGAATTCGTGAAACGCGATATACCGATCGCCGGACACATTGCCGCACCGGGACTGATCGACGGCAGCGACGTGCTCATGGCCGGAAATACGGCATTCATCGGTGTGAGCAAGCGCAGCAACGCGCTGGGGCGCAGCGGCTTTGCGCAGATCGCGAAAGCACACGGCTATACTCCGGTCGAAGTTCGCTTAGCGGATACCGTGCCCTCGCTTCGTGCGGCGGCCGGCGTCCTTGCCGCCGGCGAGGTCGTGCATCGCGGGTGCCGCACGGATCGATCGATCCGCCTTTGACGGCTTCAAAGTGCATGTTACCGGAAGTGACGACGGCTACGGAGCGGGCGTACTGACGCTGGGAGATCATCACGTTCTTGCCGACGTGCGTTTTCCACGCGTCATCGACATGCTGCGAGCAGCCGGAATAACCGTCGAGGCGATCGACTTATACGACTTCGCCCGCGTCGGGCTTACGCCGTCGATGATCGTCGCCGATCTCAAGCGCGTGTAGGTACGATGCGCATCGCGATCTTCTCCGATATTCACGGAAATCTGATCAGTCTGGATGCGTGCCTTTCCGATCTGCAGCATCAAGGCGGAGCGGACGTCGTCGTTGCCGCCGGCGACCTGTGCATGGACGGTCCGCGACCCAAAAAAGTGCTGCAGCGCCTGCAGGAGATCGCGGCTCAATGCATTCGCGGCAATACCGATCGCTATATCAGCGCTGTGGATGAGAGCGAGCTGCACGGATCGGACGAGCGGGATCGTAAACAGACCGAGTGGCAGCGTAAGGAGCTCGGAGAAAAATTAGTGAGCTGGCTGCGCGAGCTGCCGTTCTCGCTGCGATTCGGCGAGGAGGACAATCAGCTGCTCGTCGTGCACGCCAACCCCGTGACCGACGACGGGCATGTGTGGCCCGACGCGGATGACGCGACGCTCGAGGCGCTCATCGGCGATGAACGCGCGGGTACGATTGCCTTCGGTCACTTGCACATCCCGTACGTGCGTGTATGGCGAGGCAAGATGCTCGTAAATGTCTCGTCGGCAGGACTGCCCAAAGACGGCGATCCGCGTGCGGGATATGCGCTGTTCACGCAGCGGCCCGGCGGCTGGGAGGTTAAACACCGCCGTGTTCCCTTCGACGTGAAGAAAGTTGCAACCCAACTCGCGGATTGTGGGATTCCGGAGAGTGCAGAACTGATTTCCACCCTTCGCCGCCATCGGTACAAACGATTAAAGACATTGGTCCCTTGAACGGCGCCGCGTCGAGTCGCGCCCGCCATCGAAATCTCGCACCTGGTCAAACGCTATGGCGACTTCACCGCCGTGGACGATATTTCGCTGCGCGTGGAATCGGGCGATTTCTTCGCGTTTCTGGGTCCCAACGGCGCCGGAAAGACGACGACGATCAACGCAATCGTGGGGTTAGCCCGGATTACCAGCGGCAGCATCAAGGTCTTCGGATACGACAATGCCGCGCAGTGGCGCGTCGCTCGCCGCATGGTCGGCGTTGCGCCGCAGGAATATAATTTCGACCGCTATCTCTCGATTCGCGATATTCTGATCTATCAAGGCGGCTACTTTGGACTGCGGCCGCGCGAGGTCAGCGAGCGAGCGGACATGCTGCTGGAGATCTTCGGGCTGACCTCCAAAGCAAAACAGGACTACATGAAGCTCTCGGGCGGCATGAAGCGGCGTCTTACGCTTGCACGCGCGCTGATACACTCGCCCAGGCTGCTCATTCTGGACGAGCCGACCGCCGGCGTCGACGTCGAGCTGCGCCTGGAACTCTGGGCCATGCTGCGCAAACTCAATAGCGAGGGCATGACGATCTTCCTTACCACGCACTATTTGGAAGAGGCCGAGGAGCTCTGCCGTAACATCGGCATCATCCGAAACGGCAAACTCGTCGCGCTCGATCTCACCAGCGTGTTGCTCGAACGAGAGGGCAAACGTCTGCAGGAGGTTTTCTTGGAGCTCACCCGATCGTGATTGCCGCGCAGTTTTCAGAGATGCGGGTGAACTGGGTTGCGCTCCTGACGCTCATGAAGCGCGAGATGGTGCGCAGCCTGAAGATCATCAATCAGGTGATCTGGCCGCCCGTCATCACGACCGTGCTCTATGTGACCATTTTCGGTCTAGCGCTCGGGAGCCGAATCAAAAGCGTTCAAGGCGTTTCATACGCGGAGTTTTTGATTCCGGGCCTCATCATGCTTCAGGTCATCGACAGCTCGTACGGCGAGTGCAGCAGCTCGGTGTTCCAGGGGCGCTTCATGAACTCCATCCAAGAGATGCTCATCGCGCCGATGTCGGCCGGCGAAATGGTTTTCGGATACATCCTGGGCAGTCTGGCACGAGCGCTGCTCATCGCCAACATGATCATGGCGCTAGGATTTTTCTTCGTACATACGCTGCCGCAGAACTGGTGGCTGTATTTCTTCGTGATGACGATCGTTTCGGTGCTGTTCTCGTCGCTCGGGATCATTTTCGGCCTGGTAGCCGAGAAGTTCGATCATCTGGCCGTGCTGACGACGTTCGCGATCACGCCGCTGGTTTTCGTCGGCGGCGTTTTCACCTCAGCGCAGCTCTTGCCGCCGCAGCTGCGCACCGCCGAGCTGGTTAACCCGATGTTCTACACGATCGACGCGTTCCGATACAGCTACACGGGCCAGAGCTACTTGCCCCTATGGCTCTCCGTGCTCGTCATCGGCGTGCTCATGCTCCTTTCCATGGGCATCGCGCTGCGAATGGCGCACGTAGGCTACAAACTCCGCACCTAACCCCAGTCACTCTAATCCCGAGCCAGTCGCTGTCATCCTGACTTGTGAGGGCCGCCCTTCGACCGCTCAGAGTCCTTCGAAGGCTCAGGATGACACATGTCGACCGCTCAAAACATCTTCATCCTGAGCTTGCAAGGACACGAGCCTGCGACGGTGTCGAAGCGTGTATCTAACAAGTATAGTTGCTATACGTTTCGGGCATCTCTTATCGCGGTTCCGCGCGTCCGCAAGTCGCTAAAACGTACAAACGAGGAGAAGCAAAGTGTATATTTCCGTAGTTATGATCCGGGTGGACGATATCGAGCGGGCGATCGATTTTTACACGCACCAGCTCGGTTGGGAAAAGACGATGGATGCGCCGATGGGAGAAGGCAGCCGATGGGTAACCGTGGCTCCCAAAGGCAGTCAGGCCGCGTTCAGCCTGATGCCCCGATCCGCCGAGAACGCGGAGAGCAGCGACGTGATCCTTGAAGTCGAGGACGTCTTTAAGACGCACGAGCAACTTTCCAAACGCGGCGTGAATTTTACCGAACAGCCGCGCAAAGAGCCGTGGGGCGGTTGGGCAATGTTCAAAGATTCGGAAGGCAACGAACTCGGCGTGCATTCGTCACCGTAAGTATGCTGTTTGCCGCCCTCATCACGCTCGCGCTAACGCCGTGGAGCGGCCCCTCGTTGCCGACGGTGAGCGCGAATGCCGTCAAATATAAACTCGTCGTGCGCGGCGAGCCGAAGCAGAACGTGCACCTCGATGCTTCCGGATTGCCCAGCGGTTGGGTTGCCTCGTTCTGTACGGCGACGATATGCTCACCGTTCAGCTACACGATGCCGCTCGACAAACATGGGCGCGGCACGATCGAATTTCAAGCGATTCGCGTTGACGATGCCGCGCCCAAACACACGCATGCCGTCGTGAGCGCGCAGGGCGGCCCGCAAACCTCAGTCGACGTTACGGCACCTCACTGAGCTGTGCACGCGCTTGGCGCTCAAAAGAACGGGTTGTGGCCTTTTTCCCAGCCGACTTTGCTCGGCGGACCGTGTCCCGGCATGAGCACCGTGTCGTCGGGCAACGTGAAGATCTTCGATCGCACGCTATTGAGGATGTCCGCATACGTGCTCGCGTCGCCGTACGCGCCGCCCACACTTCCCGCAAAGAGTGTATCGCCGGTGAAAAGCGTCGACTTGAAGAGGTAGGACGAGGACCCGTCGGTGTGTCCCGGCGTGTGCATCATGCGAATGCGAACGTCCCCGAACGGCAATTCCTCGCCGTCTTTCACGCGCATCGCTTTTTGGGCAAGCGAGCCGATCGCGTGGACGTCGGCGGCGTGCATGACGACTTTCGCGTTTGGAAAGTTAGCGGCCACGTCGGCCGTTGCGTCACAGTGGTCCGCATGCTTGTGCGTCACCAGGATATATTCCAAATGATAGTGACCGTCGCGCAGGACGCGCAGCAGATTGGCCGCGATACCCGCGGGATCGATGAGCGCGGCGCGTTTGCCGCCGTCCAAGAAGAAGACGTAGCCGTTGCTCGGGTGGGGATTTTGCGGATGGTGCCGCACGTCGGTGAGCGATATCGCGTCCGGATGCCAGCGCTGCGCCGCCGCATCGGCAAACTTTCCGGGATCCAGGTGAAGCACTCCGGCCATAGCGCGTGCGGACTCCTCGTCCGGAACGCTCCGTCCGGAGGCCCAAGCAACGACGTCCTCCGCGCTGCGTCCGCTCGCGCGTGCAAGCGCCGGCACCGTTGTGCCGGTTCCGCGCATCGTTTTTGTAAGAAGATCGGAAAATTCGTCTTCGAGCGACATGCCTATCCCTCGTGAAACCGGAGGCGTCCTCCGGGCGGTCGAAAGGTCCGGAATGGAACGCGTTATCGTCATTGGGTCCGGCCCGGCCGGGCTGACCGCCGCCATATACGCCGCCCGGGCGAACCTGCGTCCGCTTGTGCTGGCCGGCGGGTTGTACGGTGGCCAGCTCATGCTTACGACCGAGGTCGAGAACTTCCCCGGTTTCCCGGACGGTATCATGGGTCCGGACCTGATGATCAAGTTTCGCGAACAGGCCGAGCGCTTCGGCGCGCGCATCGAGAACGTCGACGCGACCAGCGTCGATTTTAGTAAACGCCCGCTGATCGTTCGCACGAACGATGCGGTGCACGAAGCCGTGAGCGTTATCGTTGCAACCGGCGCCGCCGCGCGCTGGCTAGGCATCCCCGGAGAGGAGCACCTGCGCGGCCGAGGCGTTTCGACGTGCGCTACTTGCGATGGTGCGTTCTTTCGGGGAAAGCACATCGTCGTTGTCGGCGGCGGCGATTCGGCGATGGAAGAAGCACTGTTCCTCACGCGCTTCGGTCGCAAGGTTACGGTCATTCATCGCCGCGATCACCTGCGCGCAAGCAAGATTATGGCCGAGCGCGCGATGGCACACGAAAAGATCGAGTTCATTTGGGACACGGTCGTCGAAGGAGTGCTCGGTAAGGAAAAGTTGGAAGCGCTCAAACTGCACAACGTGCTCGACGGCAGCCGTTTCGAATTTCCAGCCGACGCGCTGTTCATCGCAATCGGCCACGACCCCAATACGGAGATTTTCCGCGGACAGCTCGATCTCGACAAGGCCGGTTACGTCGAGTCGCCTGACGGCGTGTCGACGAGCGTCGAAGGTGTTTTTGTCGCCGGAGACGTCTACGACATCCGCTACAAACAAGCGGTGACGGCTGCGGGGCTTGGCTGCCGAGCTGCGATGGATGCCGAGAAATATTTGGAAGCGATGGAGTTCCCGATCGAGGAAGCAATCGCGTAGGTTCGCCCCGTCACCGTGCGGGTTCAACGAGTTCATAGACGTATTCATCCGATGTGAGTTCGCCATGTTCGGCGGCGCGCGTTTCGATGCGCTTGAAACCGAGCGATTCGGCTAGCCGGTACGAGGGCGCATTTCTAACGTCCATCTCCGCGAAAATTTGCTCGACGTTATACGTTTCTCGAAGATACGCGATGACGGCCTCGCAGGCTTCGCGTGCGTAGCCCTGTCGCTGGTGCGTTCGATACACCGCGTATGCGATGTACGCTGCCCGTTCCTGCGGAAGGACCGTTGCCTGCATGCTTCCCGTGAGCTCATGTGTGCTTCGGGCGCGGCACAGCCAGTTGAGCCAGCGTTCGCCGGGGTCGGGCGATCCGATCTCCCACTTGCGGTAGAGTTCGCGCAATTCTTCTATCGTCTGCGGACGCAGGTTCATGAAGTACGTCCACATGCGCTCGTCGTTGAGTTGCGGCCACGCCTCGTCGGCATGCGAAGCTTGCAGCGGTTCGAGATCGAGCCGCGCCGTTTGCAGCGGCCGCATCATGCGAGCAAATTTGCCAGAGCGCCCTCGAGCTGCGGATATTTGAACGTGTAGCCTTCCTGCATCGTGCGTTCGGGAAGGACGCGTTGCCCGTCGAGAACCAGCGTCGCGCCCTCGCCGAGCGCCATCTTTATCATAAACGCCGGCGCGGGAATGAGCCGCGGGCGATGCAGCTCGCGTGCCAGCAGTTCCGTGAATTCCTCGTTGCGAACGGGCTGCGGCGCGGTCGCGTTGAGCGGCCCCTGCACGTTATCGATCGCGCGCAGATAGATACCGACGACGTCGTCGATGTGCACCCATGAATACCACTGCTTTCCCGAGCCGACCCGGCCTCCGGTTCCGGTTTTAAAAAGCGGCAAGCAGCTTGGGCAACGCGCCGCCGTCGACGCCGAGAATCAGGCCGCAGCGCACGATCGCCACTCGCATGCCGAAGTCGGAGCGCGCTGCGCCGTGCGTTCCCATGCGACGCACACCTGCGCGAGGAAATCGTTGCCGGGCGGGCTTGCCTCGGTGAACGTCGCCGTCTCACTCGTGCCGTAATAGCCGACGGCGGATGCCGAAACATAGGTCTTCGGCTTTGCGCTCGATGGATGCAAGTTCGTCGAAAAACTTCGAAGGCAGTGTTGAACGGCTTTCCATCACGCGCTGTTTAACATCGGCATTCCAGCGCTGAGCGAGCGACTCGCCCGCAAGATTCACCACGGCGTCGCAACCGGCGACTGATTGGGCGGCGGCGCGCGCGTCACGCAACGATGCCGGCACAATCGCATCACCGCGCGCGTGCAGTGCATCGCTCAAATGCTTTCCGACAAAGCCGGTAGCGCCGAAGATCGCTATGCGCATGCAGTTTCGCCGACGAGCGCTTCGATCTCCGATATCGATTTCGGGAATGGCGGCGGTCAGATTCTCGTTGCCGTCGCGTGTGACCAAGATGTCGTCCTCGATTCGCACGCCGATACCTTTGAAGCGTTCATCGCAGTCCAAGTCGCGATTGACGTAAATGCCCGGTTCGACCGTCGTCACCATTCCGGGCTCGAACATACGATACTCGTCGTTGTCGTCGCGCTCGCGGCCGACGTCGTGAACGTCCAGACCGAGCCAGTGGCCGCTGCCGTGCATAAAGAAATCGAAGAAGCGCTTGTTCTCGATGTTTTCCTGGACGCTTCCCGAGAGCAAGCCGAGATCGAGCAGACCTTCGGTGACGACGCGCACGCACGTGTTGTGAAATTCGCGGCAGCTCACGCCAGGCCGCACCTGCTCGATTCCGGCTTGTTGTGCCGCAAGCACGATCTCGTAGATCGCGCGCTGTTCCGGCGTGAAGCGCCCGTTGACGGGCCAGGTTCGCGTGACGTCCGATGCATACAAGTCCAGCTCGCAGCCGCTGTCCATCAGAACGAGCTGCCCATCGGCAAGCGCCATGCGATTGGTGTTATAGTGCAGGATCGTCGCGTTGTCGCCGCCCGCGACGATCGACGGATACGCCAGAGCCTGCGCGCCGTTACCCGCATACGCGCATTCCACGATCGCTTCGATCTCGTACTCGTGCACGCCGGGCCTGGTGGCATTCATGCCCGCTCGATGGCCCGTTGCCGTGACAAGTGCGGCATGGCGCATCGTCGCGATCTCGTCGGCATCTTTGTGCAAGCGCATCTCGTGCAGGATCGTTCCCGGTTCGATGAATTGATCCGGAGTGCGGCCCTTGCGTCGAGTACGTGTGCGCGCGCTCGTCAGCGCTTCGAGAACGCGACGATCGAATGCCTCATCACGCCCGAAGGCATAATACAGCCGCTCCGCATTTGCAAGATACACTGCGAGCCGCGAGTCAAACTCGCCCACTTCGTAGGCGGCATCGACGCCGAGCTGTTCGGGAGCCGCCTGCACGCCCAAACGCCGCCCCGTCCAAATCTCTTGCGCACGGTCTTTCGGACGAACGAAGATGACGCTGCGTTCTTGCTCGTTCCCGGGAGCAACCACGAGCACCGCATCGGGCTCGGTAAATCCCGTGAGGTAATAAAAGTCGGAATCTTGACGGAAGTCATACTCGGTGTCGTTGTTACGAAGCCGCTCGCGCGCGCCCGGAATGATTGCCACGCCGCCGCCGATGGCCGCGGCGAATTTGTTGCGCCTGCCCGCATAATCCATAATCGTGTACTTGGCGTAGGAATGCACCGGCGCCCGCCGGTAAAAAGTGCAACATGAGAAGAACTATCGAGTGTGCCGTCTTCATGGCCGCGCTCCTGATCCTGTGCGCGTACCCGGCCGCAGCTGCGCCGACCATGCATCAAATTTTGCAAGCAACCTACAGCGTGCATGATTTGGGTCCGCTCTCGCTCTCGCCGAACGGATCGGCCGTGGTGTGGGAGGACACCTCACATCCCGGTACCGATCCGGCCGCGTCGCTGCCGCACGCGGTCGTCTATCTGCAGCGCGCCGGAGCATCTTCGGCCGTTCGCTTGAATCCCGGCGGATCGGCGAGCGCGCAGCAATCGGATCCGAAGTGGTCGGCCGACGGAACGAAGATCGCGTTCTTCTCCGGGCCGGAGGGCGGACCGACGCAGCTCTATACCGCGGGAGCGAGCGGCGGGAACCTGCACCTTCTCTATACGTTCACGGGCAACGTGCAGCGGCTGGCGTGGTCGCCGGATGGCCGCTTTATCAGCGTGCTTTTCATTCCGAACGCGCATCGCAAGGCAGGCGCGCTTGCAACCGGAGCACGAGACGTCGGCGTTATCGGTTCAACCGTCGACGAACAGCGGCTGGCGCTGGTGAACGTCTCCAGCGGCTCGCTCACGCAGCTCACACCCTCCGACGTGTACGTCTACGAATACGGCTGGTCGCCGGACTCCAAGCGCATCGCGTTCACGTACGCGCACGGCAACGGCGATAACAACTGGTGGATTGCGCGTCTGGGAACCGTAGACGTGCAGAGCAAGCACATGCGCGAACTCTATAAGCCGCCCGCGCAGATCAACGACCCGCAGTGGTCACCCGACGGCAAACGCATCGCGCTCATCGGCGGCGTCATGAGCGATTTTGGTTCGGTCGGCGGCGATGTGTTTCTCATCGACGCGGCCACGGGGCACGCACGAAACATTGCGCCCGGTATGCGGTTATCAGCCGCCTCGCTGCGCTGGGTCGACAACGCCCATCTGTACATGTCCGCTCACGATCAAGGAAACTTGCATCTCTACAAAGTCGCGGTCGGTAGCGGAACGATAACGCCGCTTACCAGCGGAGAAGAGGCGATTCGCAGCTGGGACGTTGCGCGCGGCGGCAGCCGCATCGCGCTCGTTCGCACGTCGTTCACGCTCGCGCCCGAAGTCTATGCCGGGGCACCCGGCGCGCTGCGCCAAATGACCCACACGAACAAGAGCGCGCAGGTGTTATGGGGCAAAGCCGTTTCGCTGCACTGGACGAACGAAGGCTATCGCGTGCAAGGCTGGCTGATTTACCCGCTCTCGTACGATCCGCATAAGAAATATCCGATGGTTACGATCATCCATGGTGGTCCGTCATCGCAGACGGTTCCCGGTTTCGGCAATCGCTTCGTCGCGGCGCTTTCCAGCCGCGGATACTTTGTGTTCGAGCCGAATCCGCGCGGAAGCTACGGTCAGGGCGAGGCGTTTACGCGCGCGAACATCAAGGACTTCGGCTACGGCGACTGGCGCGACGATCTGAAGGGCGTGAACACGGCGCTTGCAACCGCGCCGATCAACCCGAGCCGGCTGGGCCTGTTCGGCTGGAGCTACGGCGGTTATATGGCGATGTGGGCGGAGACGCAAACGAACCGGTTCAAAGCGCTGGTCGCGGGCGCCGGTATCGTCAACTGGCAGTCGTATTACGGACAGAACAAGATCGACCAGTGGATGATTCCGTTCTTCGGTGCGTCGGTCTACGATAATCCCGGAGTCTACGCGAAGAGTTCGCCGATCACGTTTATCAAAAACTCGCATACACCGGTGCTGATCCTGCAAGGCGAGCGCGATGAAGAGGTTCCCGCACCGCAGGCTTTTGAGTTCTGGCACGCGATGCAAACGCTGCATGTGCCCACGCAACTCGTCGTGTATGCGGACGAGGGCCACTCACCGCAGAAACTGCCGGACCAAGTCGATATCCTTACGCGAATGGCCGGCTGGTTCGACCACTACCTGTAAACGCAAATAAAAAAAGGGGGTGCCGAAGCGCCCCCTTTCGGCACTCCGTCCGACTAGGCGGAGAGAAGTGATAATTGTCGCGAAAGCCGCATGCGCGTCTGATGATAGTGGCGCACCACGCGATCGAGCTGCTTGCGGGTCGGCGTCCCGTCGACGCCGTCACAACGCCGATGCAGCGCGCGTAGCCGGTAACGGCTTTACGAACGTTGTCTTCGGCGACGGTGCGGCTGCCGTCTTTGGCGGCAAGCCGTTCGGCGAAGTCCGTGAGCGTTTTCGTTGCAATCATGGCTATATCGTACCCACTTCGCATGCCACCCCTATGGCATGTGTCTATGGCGCTTAAGCAAGCGCCTGCAGCAGCGAGAGCGCTTCCCGATCGATGCCCTGCTGTTCGATCTTCGGGTGGGTGAGATAAAAAAGCGACATGATTCGCAGCGCGAACCGATGCACGCGCGGCATCGGCAAACCGGCGAACGCCGCGCGCGAGCGCTCCGCCAGAACGCGTGCGCGCCGCAAAAAATCGTCTTCGGACGGATAGCACTCGACCCAGCTCAGCTCGCCGTGCGCGCGATCTTCTTCCTGGTCGATGAATGAATCGAGCAGGACGTGCAGCGCGGCGAGCGCCGGAAAGTAAGCGTTGTAGGTATCGCCGATCCGGTTGAATTGACTGCAAAACGCGGCGTAGAGCGCCCCATAGATATGGAACTGCGAACCCGCGGCAGCCCCGAACTCCCACCAGGAGAGATCGCCGAAACGTGCGCCCTCGCGCGCGTGCCACTCGATGCAGGCGGGCTCGCGCACGCCCGGCGGCAGATGTTTGTAGGTTTGCGCATCGGCGTAGAGCCTGGCGGCTTCGCGAAAGTGCGGAATGAGTTGTTCGTGATCGCCCAGACGCCGCAGCCCCCGGCGTACACGGTCCACGAGCGTGTGCAGATAGTCGCCGTCGTCGCCCGGCGGACCGTAAAAGTAATACTCGTGCAGCGGCCGCGCGGGATCGAGTGCGTCTTTGAGCGCTTCGTGCAGCTGCGCGAAGGCTTGCGGAGTCGTTTCCGGGTGCCGGTCGCACAGCGAATCCAGAAAATCGTAGATCGATTCGAGCGGTGCGACAATTTCGATGTAGTGCTCGCGCGCCGCCGGCGGTAAGAACGTCGCCAAAATGCTCGCTCCCGCTACGTGATAGGCTTTTGCGGTGAGACTGGTACGAGCTTGAGCGCGCAGCTCGATGTCCGGAATACGTTCGGCCAGGCGTTCCAATCGCGCAAGCTCGGCGCGAGCTCGTGGAACGACGTGCACGAGAAAGCGCCGCAAATCGAACGCGTCGTCAAGTCCTCCGCGCAGCAAGAACGCCAGGCGGCGCGGACTGCCCAGCACGCGTGTCGCGGCCCAGCGGATCTCCTCGGCGAGCACGTTAAACTAGATGCCGCCGACGAAACGTCCGGGGTTGAGCGTCCCCTTCGGGTCGAACCGCGCTTTGAGCGCCCGCATCTTTTCAATCGACGCCGGCGGCGCGCCCCAGGCATCGAGTGAGGGGCGAATGGGCGGATCGCCCGCAACGATCACGCGATGCGGATCGATCGAACGCATATCGTCATCGCAGGCTTCGATCTTTTCCGCGAATGCCCGGCTGTCGCGATCGCTGACCCGCACGAACACATCGCCGTTCATGATGTCGAAGAGCACGTCGGTAAAAAGCTCCCGGGTGTTGGCGGCGTCGCGCAGTGCGGTCGCGCGCTGCTCCACGCTCTCCGGCGTTCCCAAGGAACGATAGGTGATCGAGCGCTCGCCCAAACTCGCGATCTGCGCATCGACCAAACGTTCCAAACATTCATTCGCGCCCGTATCGATGATAGTGGTTTCCGGGACACCGGCTCGTCCGAGCGCCGAGCGAATGTCGCGCGTTGCCCGGTCCAGCAGCGCTTCCGAGCCTTCGAACAGAATAAACAGGCGCCCGTCGATGCCGTCTTCGCCGTCGATGCTTTTGCGAAAACCCTCGATGCAGCACGCCGCGGCCGGCATGACGGCCAGCGCGGCCACTTGCGCAACCACGCGCGCACGCGAGCGCTCCGGTAATTTTGCGATCAGCGCGCGGCGCCGCTGCGGAAGCGGAAGCGTTTTGAAATTGAGCTGCGTGATGACGGCGAGCGTTCCGAAGGATCCGACATAGAGTTTGCTCATGTCGTAGCCGCTTACGTTCTTCACGACCATGCCGCCCGCATGAGCAATCGTGCCGTCCGCCAGCACGACTTGCGATCCGATCACGAAGTCGCGGGCACGGCCGTAAAAGTGCCGCCGCGGGCCGAGCCAACCCGCCGCCATCGTTCCGCCCACGGTCGCTTTACGGCGAAGCGGCGCATCGAGCGGCACGAACTGTCCGAACTTCGCGAGCTTCTCGGCGAGCTGCGCGAGCGAGATTCCGGCGCGCACCGAGCACGTGAGATCGTGATGTTCGTGGGCGAGCAGCTGTTTGAGATTGGTCGTTGCAATGACGAGATCGCCGCGGCCGCGCGATCCCACCGCACGCAGCGTGTTGCCGCCTTCGATGCGCACGGCGAGTCCGTCGCTGTTGCTTTGCGCAAGCGCTGCGGCCAGACTTTCGACGGTCTTAGGCGCCGCGTTTTGCGCGGTTACCGTACTTCCGCGCATCCGATACCGGCGGGAAAGATCTTCTCGGGATTCAGGCGCTGTTTCGGGTCGAAAACCTCGCGAACGCGCGCCATCGTCGCCAGGTCGTCGGTGGTGAAGATGCGCGTGAGCGTTCCGCGCTTCTCGTACCCGATGCCATGCTCGCCGCTGATCGTGCCGCCCAGATCGACGGCCGCTTGCAAGATCTCGTTGCCCGCATCGATGACCGCGCCGACTTGCTTCTTGTCGCTGCGATCGTACATCAGCAGCGGATGCAGATTTCCATCGCCCGCATGAAAGACGTTCGCGACTTTGATGTGGCGCGCATCGCATGCCGCCTCGACCGCGCGAAGCGCGATCGGGAGTTTGGTACGCGGAACGACGACGTCTTGAATGTAGTAGTTGGGTGCGATGCGCCCGGTCGCGCCGAGCGCGCCCTTTCGCCCGGCCCAGAGTGCCTCGCGCTCTGCCTCGGAACGCGCGGAGCGCCAGGTGATCGCACCCGATTCGCGCACGAGCCGCGCGATCTCCGTCTCGTAGTGGTTCAAATCGTCTTCGAATCCGGCGCCCTCGACCAAGAGTACCGCGCCGGCGTCGGTCGGATACCCGGAGTGGAATGCCGCTTCCACGGCCTCCAGCGCCAAGCGGTCGAGCATCTCCAGCGCGGTGGGCACGATGCCCGCACCGATAATCGCCGTCACGGCAGCAGATGCGCTTTCGACGTCGGGGAAGCCCGCAAGCCAGACGCGCACGGCCTCGGGCGTTCGCATGAGACGCACCCACGCCGAGCACGTGATGCCGAGCGTGCCTTCGCTGCCGACCAGCACGCCGGTGAGATCGTAGCCGCCCTCGTCAACCGATGTGTGAAAAACCTCGCCGTCGTCATCGACGACTTCTAAGCCTAGTACGTGATTGACGGTCGTGCCGTAAGAAAGGCAGTGCGGACCGCCCGCGTTCGTGCCGATGTTTCCGCCGATCGTTGAAATCTTCTGCGATGAAGGATCGGGCGCGTAGAACAAGCCGTTGGCGGCAACCCGTTTTGAAAGATCGAGATTGATGAGTCCCGGCTGCACGCGCGCGCGGCGGTTTCGAACATCGACTTCGAGTAGACGGTTCATGCGCGCGAACGAGAAGACGACGCCGCCCTGCGCCGGAACCGCGCCGCCGCAAAGCCCGGTGCCCGACCCGCGTGCGACGATGGGCTCGCCGCAATCCTTTGCAATCTTGACGGCGCTCGCAACCTCGAGCGTCGAAGAGGGCTGCACGACGGCCGTCGGCAGCCGCCCCTCGGAGTACGCATCGAGGGCATAGACGGCCAGGTCTTCGCGGTCCGTCTTGACCGCGCCGGGGCCGAGCGCATCGATCAGGCGCTGAACAAGCACACGGACACTTTAGAAGGAACTGCACCGCGCGCCTCTTAAGCTGGCTGCTCGAACGTGTTCTTTTTTAAGAAGAAGAAGCCGGATGCGCGAAAGCCTGCCGCGCCGAGCGTGCAAAAACGCTCGACGTTCCGTATGCCGGTTGAGTTTGACGTTCAGTACACGCTCGAAGGGCGTCGCGGCAAACTGGGCGCGAAGGCCAACGATTTGAGCGCGGGCGGCCTGCGTTTATCGTGCGATGAAGATTTCTTGCCGGGCTCGGTACTCTATTTGGAGTTTCAACTCCCGGACGACTTCTTGGCGAGCATGACCGTCGAAAAGGAATTGTACGAGCAGAGCCCGTTCGGTCTTCGTCCTGAATCGATCAAGGTTCAACCGCCCGGCTTTGCCCCCATTACCGTTCACGCGAAAGTTTTGGCAACGTTCTTCAGTCTGGAAAAACGCCGCTTCGCGCACGGCATGGCGTTCTTGGATCTAAATACGAAGACGCAGGACGAGCTGCAGCGGTTCATCCACTTGTGGCAGATCCACTACCTGAAAACGCGTCGCGGCGATCTCGATTAGGTCCGCGCCCATACATTTCTAATCGTCGTTCAAACTCAAGTCTGTGTCATCCCGATCGTAGTCGAGAATATCCCCCGGTGCGCAATCGAGGACAAGACAGAGCTTAGACAGTGTGTCGAAGCGCATGCCTCTAACCTTACCGGTACGCAGCAAGTTGAGCTGCGTTTCCGAGAGACCGATGCGCTCGGCGATGTCGCGGGCGCGCATCTTGCGCCGCGCCAGCATGACGTCCAACGTAACGCGCACCGGCATTAGACGAACTGGTCCAACTTCGATTTCAGTCTTCTGCCCTTGGCGCGCCAGAAGGATGAGTACAAGGCCGACCATGGCCAGCGTCAGGTTTTCGACATCGAGATTGAACTTGACGCCGCGCATTTCGCGGAATCCATTGCCGATGAGAAAGATCAGGCTGGGCTGCGCCACAATAGCGGCAAACGCTCCGAGCATGAGATTGCCGCCGATTTCCGTCAGCCCTCTGACCATGGCCGGACCAAAGGCGTCGCCGCGTTCCATGCGGACGAAGGCGTCCGACGCCACCCACAACGCCCTCAGGAAGAACGCCGGCGCCAGCAGGCTGACCCAATCAAGGGGCGTCATCGTGCCCGTGCCCGATCCGTCGAGATGCAGCAGATGACGCGCGCCGGTCTGTTCAAGGAACAAGGCGAGCCCAAGCGCCACGACGATAATACGGGTCACGATTGCGGCAATGGGTAAGGCAGGCTTCGACACTTGAATCTCCAGCTAAAATCTAAAGTTATTTGTGTATGACACAATTTAGTTTAAATAAAACATAAAGTCAAGCCCTCAGGAGGGTCGCACCCTTAGGTCAGGTGGTGGCCCCGCTCGTTCATTTAGCCGGGAGGAAGTTCACCAGCGAATCGTTCCAGAGCGGCAGCGCGGCCGTGTGCGAAGGGTTGTATCGTTTTGCGGCTGTGTTGTAGGTGGACAAGTATGTGCGCTTATCGCAGAGCGCGTTGACCAGCGCCGGGCGTCCGAGGGTGCGTTCTATCGTGACGTCCATTTTATAGCCGACGGTGTACCACGGCCCTTGGACTTCGCCGAAGTACGAAAACCCTCGAGCGGAGAGTGCATCGCCGGAGAGCTTGCTGCCGGCAATGTCCAGAAAGAACTGCTGCAAGCTTTGGAAATCGCTATCGAAGTTTTCCATCGCCTTGTCCCAGATCTGGCGATCGGCTGGCGAGTCTTCCGCATGCGGATGAACGTCGGGGCCGCCCGCGGCTGCGAGCATTGCCGAACCTTCGCCGAACGCGCTGAGCCATTCGAGCATGTCCTTTTGCGGCTGAGTCAACGATTTTTCTTGGGCTGCTACCGCGGGCGAAGGGCAATTCTGCGCGTCTCCCGCGTGGAAGAGCTCGTGCGCAACCGTATTCTCGAATTGCTCCTTCGTTACGGCCGGATCGAGGTACAGCATAATCGCGGGATTGGTATCGAGTTCGAAGACGAAACTGTTGGTCTTCGGAACTCGGCTGCAGCAGGGCTACGATAAATGCGATGAGCGCAAGCATTACATTTGCGCCGGCAGCGGATGGTCCGGAGCCAGGAACGCGGCAGCGTCGTAGAAGATCGTGACGGCGGAGCTCTTCTTGACCTTCGTGTTTACGCCGATCGCCGTTGATACGACGATCGTGAGGTCGCGGGATGGAAGATATCCCATCACCACGTCATATCCGCTGACCTGCGCATGCTGGATAATCCAGGTTTTCGCGACAAGCACCCCCATGCCATAATAGAGGTCAGGTCTCATCGGCCTGTTGCCGGCATTGGTCGGTGCCAACTGCTGCGCAAACGCTGCACGCGACACGAGTTTGCCGCTGCCCAGCGCGCGTTGAAAGGCCGCCACGTCGTAG
This sequence comes from Vulcanimicrobiota bacterium, assembly GCA_963777365.1. Lineage (GTDB taxonomy): Bacteria > Vulcanimicrobiota > Vulcanimicrobiia > Vulcanimicrobiales > Vulcanimicrobiaceae > CAVZQG01. The sequence continues at coordinate 243,124 of CAVZQG010000019.1, read as the reverse complement.
ACGTTCGAGGTGATGACGCCGCTGTGCGATGCCCAAGAAGGACTGAAATACGTGGAGTCTTCGAAGACGCCGCGCTCGCGGTCGAATGCATGCTGCACCGGCTGCTGGATCTCCGGCGTAGATGGGATCTGCGTATTTCTTAGGCGCAGCCGGTTCATGATCCGCAGCTGCATCATCCGTGCGACGGACTGGCCCGTAATTTTCTGCAGAGCCTCGCCCAGAATCACGAGGTTGGTATGCGCATAATGAAAACTCGTTCCGGGACGAAACAGCAGCGGCTTCGAGGTCCCGTAGCGGATCAGCTGGCTCGGCGTAAATTGGTAGAACGGGTCGTCAACGAGCGTCTTCAGCAGGGTCTTGTCCGTGAGGAAATCCGCATAGCCCGAGCGCGAATTTGCGAGTTCGCGAAGCGTCACTTCGCTCGCGTGCGGAATGTTCGGCAGCCACTTTGAAAGCCGATCGTCCAGCGATACCTGCTTGCGGTCAGCGAGTCTGCAGCAGAATACTGGCCAGCGCCTCGGTCTGCATAATGCCGGCGCGAAAATGCATCGACGTCGTAGCGGGAACACCCGTCATCGTCTGACCCAAAGCCGTCACAAGGACCGGCTTACCCCCACGAAACGCTCCAAAAATAACCGACTGCAGCGCAGCCGAGTCGCGGTCACGGCAAACAATCCGCACAGTTGCCCCGCCGACCACGCGAGCGCCCCACAATCCGCCCGCGCAACCGCCGTGCACAGTGTAAACAAAACGGCAAGAACAGGAACTATCTTAGGCGATGATTTCTCATGTACGCACTTATTTCTCCGACTGCGTAAATTGATAACGATCTTCTCGTCGCTCGTTTCTTTGATTGCTTACGGCGATGGCCTTTCTGCCAGAGGTTGAACCAGTGTGCGCCGGCAGTTTGCGTTTCTTACGCGTCACCTCCGGCCTCTTTTTCGTGTTGCTTGAACGCCTTACGCAGGCGCGCGTTGGGCGCCGGCGGATTCAAACAGAAGGCCGATAAATCGCGCGCTGGCCTGGCCTCGCAGTTCGAGGGTCTCATGCTCTTGGATTACGCGGCGCGCCCGCTCTTCCGCGCTTCGGATCAGAAATTCGGTTAGGGTCTGACCTTCCAGGGCTGCGGCTCGCTCGAACAGTTTCTTTTGGTCAGGCTTCGGCCTGAAGTCGATCCGGGCAGCTGGTACGTGTGCTCTTGGCATATGCCTATTGTACACATAGTCATCCGTACAATGCATTCAGGCGTGTACGGCTGTTTGTCCGTACACCAGCTCGAGGCAGCCTAGTCGTAGAGCAAATAGCGCCGGCGGATCGTTAGGAAATTCTGGAGCGCTGGTTGCCACTGGGCTTCGATGGCGTCGGGGCCTAGGCCGGATTGCAGGGCGTTTCCGAATGAGTCGGTGCCCCAATCGGTGGCCAGCGGCTTTGCGTCGATGCTGATGGTTTTGGGCGAGATCTCGCGTATTGCCGTAATAAGTTGGACGGCGGTCGTTACCGCCGGAAAGACGTGCGCGTTGTAGACGTCGAGTTCAACGCCGGAGATCTCTTCGTCTTTGCGCGGGCCGAACAGCGGCGACCAATACGCAGGTCTAAAATACACGCCGGGAATGTTGCGCGCGTTGAGCACGCTCGCTAAGCGATAGCCGTCGAGGCCTACGGCGCCCACGTATTTGAACGGCTTCGTCGTGCCGATGCCGCCGTTCAACCCGACGTTGTCGACAAGGCCCGTGCACGGATAGACGAGCGCCGTGCTCCATTCGGGAATATTCGGCGAGGTTTGCACCCATTGCAGCCCGGTGTCGGGCCAGAGCATGCTGCGATGCCAGCCGGTCATTCGTATGACGCGCAGATTTGCGCCGATGCTGAAGCGATCGTTGAACATCTCCGCGAGTTCGCCCACGGTCATGCCGTGCCGCATTGCAATCGGGTACAAGCCGATAAACGATTTGAAGCGCGGATCGAGGACCGGCCCTTCGACCATCGTCCCGCCGATGGGGTTTGGACGGTCGAGAATCCAAATCTCTTTGTTGAACTGCTTTGCGGCCTGCATCGCGTACGCCATCGTCGAGATGTACGTGTACGTGCGCGACCCGACGTCTTGAATGTCGAAGAGCAGCACGTCAACGCCTTGCAGCATCTTTGCCGTGGGGTGACGCTGCGGACCGTAGAGGCTGTACACCGGCAGGCCCGTGCGCGCATCGGTATACGATGAAACGTATGCGCCCGCCGGCCGATCGCCGCGCAATCCGTGCTCGGGCGAATAGATCGCTTTGATGCAGATGCCGGGGTTTTGCCGGATCGCATCGACGATGTTGACCAGGCGTGAGGTCACGCCGGTTTGGTTGGTGATGACGCCGACGCATCGCCCGCGCAGATCGCGCCACGCGGATTGCAGAAAGACCTCGTCGCCGAGCACGACGTGCGCGGGCGGGAGCGGTCCGGCCACGGACGGCGCGAGCAGCGCGCTCGCAGTCAGAAGCAGCGCTGCCAGAATGCGAAGAGTACGGTTAAACAAAGTCGGCCTTCATGCTCTCGGGAATGATACGCGCGCGGTGCGCACGGTCGAAGAGTTCGTTGACCGCAGCGATACCTTCATAGCTGATGTCTTCACTGAACTCGTTCACGTAGAGATCGATGTGCGCGCGCATGACCTGTTCGCTCATTTCGGTCGCGTGCTCGTGGACGTACGGCATCACGTCGCGCTCGTGCTCTCGCGCATGCGCCAGGCTGCGGCGAATCGTATCGTTGATTCGCGCAGCCGGCACATCGTCCAGGTCGTTTCGAATCAGAATCGCACCCAGCGGAATCGGCATGCCGGTTTCCTTTTCCCACCAGCTGCCGAGATCGACGACCTGCTTGAGGCCCGCGTCCTGATACGTAAAGCGCGATTCGTGAATGATCAGCCCCGCATCGACGGTGCCGCTTACCACGGCGTCCACAATTTTATCGAATCGCATCTGCAGGGTCTGCGGACGCGCGTTCATCGCTAAGCGCAGCAGCATAAACGCCGTCGTCATCTCGCCCGGAATCGCGATTATTTTGTCTTTGAAGTCTTTGAGCGTTTTGCCCGAACCCGGTCGTGCGATGAGCAGCGGCCCGCAGCCGCGCCCAAGCGCGCCGCCCGAGCGCAGAATGCGATACTTCTCCATGAGCTGCGGAATCGCGCCGTAGCTCGCTTTCGTGAGCGTGTAATCGGCCTTGAGCGCAGATTTGTTCAAGTTCTCGACATCTTCGAGTGCAACGCGCACCGGCGGCGCATCCGGCAGCATGCCGTTCGTCCATGCGGCGAAGATGTAGGTGTCGTTGGGGCACGGCGAATACGCGAGCGTCAGGGGTTTATCCATCGGTGTGAACTAACGCGAGCAATGCGCTCAGGACCTTTTCGCAGCCGGCAACACCGGCGTCGAAATCCCAGCGGCTTCGCGAACGATCGCCCACGATATTCGATATGCCGCGTACCTCGATGGCCGGAATGCCGGCGATCTCGGCGGCGCGCAGCACGGCGAAACCCTCCATGCTCTCGATTCCGACGCCGAGCGCACGAAGACGCGACGCAGTTCGATCCGTCGCAGTTACGCGCGGAACGGTAATCCCGCGAACACTTCGAAAATCCAGCTCGACCAGGCGATCGACGAGCGAGAGTTCAGAACCCACGCGATCGATGACGCTCGCACCATCGGGAAGCGCGAGCGGTTCGCTCGTCTCGAGATCGACCTCGAAAATTTCTTCGGCGACGACCAAGCCCTCGCCGATGTGCGCTTCGCCTTCGAAGGCTCCCGCGATTCCGGCGCTGATGACGAGTTCATACGGACTTTGAGCGAGCGCGCGCGACACCGATGCGGCCGCTTCGACGGGGCCGACTCCGGTGACCAGCATCTCGACATGAGGCAACGATCGGAAGAACGCGAGCTCTTTTCCGACCGCGCACGTAACCAGGATCAACTATGGAACTCCGATCAGTTTGTGCGTCTGCAGCGAGAGGCGAAACCGCTGCGGGTGCGATTTGGCATAGTCCAACGCAATCTCGACGTTACGCGGCTTATTGCCTTCAGGCTGCAGCAGAATCAGCGGTTTATCTTCGAACAGCGGCAAGTGCTCTTCCGGCACGCGGCCGTCGACGATGAGTTTTACTTCGTTCGCGCGCCGCGCCATGCGCGCATCGACGCGTTCTTTCGGCGAGACGGTAAGCCAAACGTCGTCGCGCAGCTCGGTAAAGATCGTGCCGTTCGACTCGATGTGGACGCGCCGGCCGTCCGCGCGCAGCGCATCGATCAGGTCGAGCGTTTCGCGCTGCACCAGCGGTTCGCCGCCGGTGAGAATCACCATCGGGCAGTCGCCGCCGTGCTCGCGCACCTGCGCGAGAACCTCGTCCACGCTCGCAAAAAATTTGAGCGAGTAATCCGTATCGCAAAAATCGCACGAGAGATTGCAGCCCGCGAGGCGCACGAATACCGCCGGGGTGCCGCTGAACGCGCCCTCGCCTTGAATCGAGTAAAAAATTTCCGCAAGCTGCAGCATCAGTGAAAATCGCTCTTCCGCAATACCGCGCACGAGGTCGCCGTTTCCCAGAGCACCAGTTCATCCAACCCCGGCAGGATGGGCGAGAGTTTCTCCCAGATCCAAAAGACGATGCGCTCGCACGTCGGATTCTCGATGACCTCGTTGAGCGAGATGTGATCCAGCGTATCGAGGATCTCGCGATGGACGATGGCCCGCACGGTATCGAAGTCCTCGATCATCCCGGTCGCCGGGCCCTCGCTCTGAAGCGGGCCGCGCAGGGCCACCTCCAGCCGGTACGAGTGCCCGTGCGGGCGGGCGCACTTGCCCAGATGATAAGGGAGAACGTGCGCTGCCTCGAACCGGAAATGCTTACGAATTTGCACGTCCTCCGCTTCGAGGTATGCCGTCCTTTGAGCCTTCGCACAAACCGTTCGGAACTCGTGATCGCCGCGCTCCTGGGCGAAATTGCCCCGCCCTCGCTCAATTCGGGGCTGTACGACGTGGGCTACGAGGGCACGCCCCAGATTCTTCCGAGCGTGGGAGGCATCAATCCCAACGTGCGCGTGGGCACCGGCGCGTTCGCGTTCCTGGCCGATCACATCGAGCCCGGGGTGAGCATTCGCAATAAGGACGACCGGCAGAACATGGCGCTGAACGCGATGGCGTGCATAGGCAACGAGGCGGTCGTCGTGAGCGGGGACGCCAAAGGTTCGCGCGGCCGCGTGACCGGCAAGCACGGCGGCATCGAGCACGTGCTGATCGATTTTTCGACCACGATCATGCGCGATATGACGATCGGAGACCGCATTCAAATCTGGAGCTGCGGCCTGGGCCTGCGGCTTGCTGGACGTGCCCGATATCAAAGTATTCAACATCGATCCCGATATGCTCGAACGATGGGCGCCGCAGGTGCGCGAGGACAAGCTGCACGTCCGCGTCGCAAAAATCGTTCCGGCCGCGGTGATGGGATCGGGCCTGGGCCGCTCGACCGTCGTGCGCGGCGACTACGACATACAAACCTTCGATGACGTCATGGCGCAAAAATACGGACTGCGCGATTTGCGCTTGGGGGATTTCGTCGCGATCGTGGATGCCGATCATTCGTTTGGGAGAATCTATCGAACCGGCGCGATCTCGGTCGGCATCGTCGTGCACGGGCGCTCGTTCGTTTCCGGCCACGGCCCGGGCGTTACCTCGCTGCTGACGTCGGCGGAAGGCAATATCGTACCGGAGATCGATGAACGCGCAAACCTCGCCGATATGCTAAACCTGCAACGATGAACGACGAGCTGCAAGCCGCGACAGCCGCGCTGCTTCGCGCGAACTCGGTCGACGAATTGGATCAACTGATCGTCGACCTGCTGCCGAAGGCAACCGGCTTCGAACGCATGGCGCTGCTCTCCGTTCCGAACAGCGAGCATGCCGCGCAGGTGCTGCGAACATACGGCGATCCGGCGCTCACGTTAGGTTCCATCCCAAAAGACTCGCCGCTTGCGCCGTCGGGATATTTGGACAAAGCGCGTTCCGGCAATGCATCGGACGACGACGTGCCGCACGCAAATGTGGACGGCTCGTATATCGTTGCGCCGATTCGCGACCGCAACGGGACGGTTGCGTTGCTCTATGCGGATGCACTGATCGACGGCATCGAGCCGGCCGCCGCCGCGCGCGCATTGGAATATGCGCTCGAAGTTGCATCGCTCGTGCGCGTGAATCTTTCGCTTACCACCGAACTCGCGGCGCTTGCTCGCACCGACCCGCTAACCGGACTGCCGAACCGGCGCGTTTTTGATGAATCTTTAGAGCGGGAACTGCGGCGGAGCGCTCGAAGCCGGCGCCCGTTTGCGCTGGTCATGCTCGACATCGATAAGTTCGAGGCAACTATTGATAACCACGGTCAACAGATTGGGGACGAGGCGCTTCGCGCCGTTGCGATGGCGCTGCGAAACCACGCCCGGCACGCCGATTTGGTCGCGCGCTTCGGAGAGAGCGAGTTTGCCATGCTGCTCATCGACGCCGACCGCGGCGCGGCGCACTTAATACTCGAACGCATGCTCCAGGCCATCCGGGCCGTAGCCCTCAGTGCGCCCGTGCGCCTGACTGCCTCGGCAGGCGTCGCGCTCAGTTTCCCAGTAGACACGCCCGAGAGCATCGTGGAACGGGCAGATGCTGCACTTTACACCGCAAAGCGAGCCGGGCCGGACTGCGCCCGCTTCGTGTGAGCCCAAGACGGGAATAAGAAGTTCGTGAAGCACTCTTACTCACCGGTCCATTCTACCGTCGATTTACTGCCGAAAGACCTCCCGTTTCGGCGCAGCGCCCGCCTGCGCGAGCGCGCCGAATCGCTTTTTTTGCTAGGTGGTATCGCGCTTTTCTGGGTCCTGGTATTTACACTAAACTTCTTCGTCGGCGCCTACTCAACGCCGATGATCCGCTAATCGCACACTAGAACTTTCGCGATTAGCGCCACCCAAACGTTCGCTAAAGAACGCCACTACTTCACGCGTGCCTCACACCCTCACGCGACTCACCATGTCACGCGCCTCACGCACTGTCATCGTGAGCCCGTCGAACGACCCCGAGCAACGTCGAGGGGCGCGCGCCACCAACCCGCGCATCACGCATCTCATCCACCGCACCACTCGCATCCACCACGCGCTTCTTATCAAGCGTAAGCGCATTAAACATCAGCACCGCCGCAATCCCAAGCGACACAAAATCCAGCGGCACACGCTCAATAAACGAACCCACAACGATCGCACCCGCCAACGCCGCAAAACAAATCTTTTGCACCGGCGCCCGCCGCCTATACAAAACGACCGCATAGACGATCGCATAAACGCCGGCACCCCCCACAATCACCGGCATAACAACATCGCCAAGCGTAAACAGCGTCGCAAACACCGGCAACGCCCAAACAATAATCGAAACATTAATAGCGCCGCGCCGCATCAACGCACGAAACGCCTGTGGATAACTCGCCCGCCGCGAAAAATACGAGTACCACATACCACCGGAAACCAAAACTGCCAGCGCTACAAACGCCAGCACAACATTATGCCAATCCCCAGTGGTCACCCACCAAGCGCGCACCCACTCCGCCACCCGCCGCTAATTCTACACCGCCCACCCACTCTTGCAGAACCCTCAAGGCGATTCGGCAGTCCCATTGTCATTCGGAGTCCCCATTGTCGTTCGGAGTCCCCCGTTGTCATCCTGAGCCGCGTCGAAGGACCCCGAGCCGGGCCGAGGGGCGGGCCCAGTGTGGTGGAGCGGTTCGACGCCTTATCTGACCATAGAAATAAGACGCCGAATGAGTCGTCCGGCTAACGTCAGGTTCGGCGCCACCGCACAACCCATGTTGTGCTCACACGCCCCACCACGACCCGCTAATTAACCCGACCGGCACCAAACTCCTTGGAGCCCCAAAAAGACCGGAAACGGCCGCTATTCCGGCGGCGCCTCAAACGACGCAATATACCGCGCGATTTCGCCGCAGCAGCCACGTTCTTTAGCGCCCGCTCGCAGAGACTCAATCCCCTCGAGCGACAACACTAGCAAGCCGCCAGCATTTCGCTCGTCGCCAACAATCGTAGCCACATTCATTTCCATAACAGCCACGCTAGCACGACCTATTGCCGCGCTCGCCGTGATGAAATTTAGTTACCAGCAAGATGGTAGCGGGCGCGGGTGCCGCGAGGGGGCGTCCGAGGCCAGTATCGGGTAATCACCGATGGCGCGGTTACCACGTTGGTGGTAAGTACGCGCTTTTTTTACTCCCATCTAGAAAGGCAAAAATGTATCTAATAACGCTCCTTCTTGGACTGGCTCTTTCGACTCACGGCAACGCGTCGGTCGCAAATCATTCGACTACGCATGTCGCCCCCGCCGATTTTAAGGGCGGCATACCGCTCGGCAAATAATCGTAGGCTAAAGGGGTGACGTTCGATTAGCCTCAGGAATACTCTCATTTGAGTATGACGATCACTGAAGTGGACGTCGCCCCCGACCTTCTTTCTGCTCAGCAAGCCTTTCTTGCCGGGAACTATAGCCTTGCGCGCAAATTGATATGTGAACTGGCGCCGTCAGTCGATGCAGTTATCCTCCAAGCCCGGGTTTTGTTGCGATTGCGGCGATTCAAAGAAGCGCGTGAGATAATCGCGCCGCATCTTTTCGACGTTCTTTCAGTCACAGATTCAGCGCGGGTTTTTGCTTATGCCGCATTGGCCGCCGCATCCTGCGGCGATCAGCACGCGGCCAATGAACTCCAGGCAAAAATTACCTGCGAAGGGCTCCCCGCCGACCTGCGCGCTCAAATAACGTACATAAGCGCAGCTGATCGCGTTTCTGCAGTGCGACTATTCTCGCGCTGGCTGACCTTGCGGGCTCACTTGGTCAAATACCTATGGCGTGGACAGCACAACTGCAGGAAGCGCTATGGTTTTGCGCGGCTTGCTGCACGCGGCAAGGGAAGAATATAAGCAGCAAGCGGGAGCAATCCTCGAAGGCATCGGCTTATTGCGCCAAAGCGATCTGCCGGATATGGGGATGATGTCGGCTGCCTTGGCCATGCTCTCGGCGATGGGACGTGAATTCCATTTGCCAAAAGTCGTGGAAGCCGTGCCACAGCTCGAACCGATCCTAGTATGGACGGAGGATCTCGCAACGGAGCGCTTCCAGGTTTTTCGACTTCTCGCATGGGCAGAGGCGATGAATGGGCGACTCATCTCAGCGATCCAACATTGGAATCGAGCGAGAGACTTCGCCAAATCGAGCGGCAGCCGTCTGATTACCCACGTAGATCGAGCTTGGATCGCCAGTCTATCAAATGAGCGCATCAGTGCCAAAAGCGAGCTCGTCATCGCTGACTACATTCTGCGAAATGAACCGCTCGACAATAGCGGCGATGAACCTGCGGCGTTAGCGTACATGGCTGAGGTCATGGCCGAATACCATCCGGCACGCGCGAAGTCAATCTTGAAACAAGCGAAAGAAATGCTGCCGCTGGTGAGCGCCGACAGACTCTTTAAGCATGACCGCATACTCGGGGCGCTCTTTTCCTTTTCGGAGGCCGTTGTCCGTGCAGCCAACGGGAATCGGCGGTTAGCGATCCATCGCGCTGAAGAGGCTTTGAATATTTTTGACGATGTTGGCTACAAGCCGCGAGCAGCCCGCGCCGCTTTGCTTTTGCATCGACTGACTGGCAAAAATAAGTGGTTAGATTTCGCAGCGGACGTGCGCACGATGTACCCGCGCAAGCTTCTTAGCACGGGAACTTGCAAAGCGGGAGGAGCATGGCCGTAATCCCTTGGAGTTGCTCAGCCAACGGCAGCGCCAAATCCTGAACCTTTTGGACAAGGGACTACGCACTACCGAAGTGGCTGAACAACTCGGAATTGAGCCGGGAACGGTGAAGGTGCATCTGCGCAAAATTCACAGCACGCTGCAGGTTCGCACACGCGTCGAGCTATTACGCAAATACGCACGATTAAAGATTGCCGCATAACGGTTCAGTTTGGCTCCAGTCCGGCTCACTTCGATCGAAAGCGGGGTTTTGCTCAGCCTGAGTCCAGCCTTAACTCGGGAATCTTTGGCAAATCCTGAATTCAAAAAAAACAGAAAATAGGGGTGCTTCGACGCGTTCGATTTCCTAACCAAAAAGTATCACCACGCCTTCCTAGCCACTTGTGACATTCTTGACCCGATCAGCGCGGCGCAGAGACTTTTACGTTGGGACGGGATTTCGCAGCACCCCTGACCCCTTATCTGCGAAGCAGACCGATGCGCCGGATCGGATCCCTAGATGCGTTAGCCGGAGATAGTAGCGCGAAAGCGCGCTGATTTCGGGATGGTCCGATGGCAGCGAGGTCTCGGAGCCTCATTTCGCGGTTGATTTGCTTAGTAATTCCCTAGAGTGGTTTCCGGCGCAGGATCGGCGTTATCGAATAATTCCCTCAATTATGACAAGGGCAACGGCGATTTCGCCTCACGCATGAACGCCCGCTCCATAGCGGCGACAACCTCCTGGAGATTTGTACCGTCGTACTTGATGACGTTCGGATGCGAGTACTCGGCATTGTCTAAAGTCGCCGGCATGATGCCGAGGCCGCGTGGCCGGTGTAGCAGCCATTTATCCATGTAAACAGGATAATCATCGAAAAGCAGCTTGCCGTACACGAGACCTTTGTTCATCGTCAGATGGATATCTGCGTTTGCCAATTCCGGCTGCTTATGGCACCACTCGACTTTCTCCATCCACGCGGCGGCATTGTGGCGCGACGCTTTGGTCAGAATGTTAATGTGGTAACCGATCTTCTGCGCCTCGCCTACGATGGTAAACCCGACTTCGATGCGCCGAAGCGTGCGCCACCAGCCTGGTTTGAACTTGATAAAGTCCATACGCGCTTTGATGAATGGAAACTCGTCTTCCAACTCATGCAAATTAGTGGTTTCGGTTATCTCGGCCTCACGAGGGCCGCGCAGGAGGCGAAGGTCACGCCGTAGCGCATGATCGAAGTCCGCGAGGCTGCCATCGAGATCGAAGAGGGCAATTTTTTCGATACCCATATCTACGTCTTTCACTTTTACACAATTGAGCCGACTTCAATCGATTTGCCCAAAATGCTATTATCTCCCGTTGAGGCTATATGCCTTTCGCGGTTCGACGTAACCGTCACTCCGAGTACCGGGAATAAAGGCGTTCAAAACGAGCCTAAAAGGAGTGATAGGGTCACGTAAACTCGTGCAGGTAACCGATCTGGACACCCACCTGCAGCGCATTGACTGGTGGGGTGCCTCGTCCTATGCTGTCACGACCTGAACTTGTTCAGCCCGCGCATCGGGCAACACGCGACGCGCGTAGCGCCCGGGGCAAACGTGCTGATAACCTAAGCCGCAGAGCGTCGACATTCGGTCCTGAGGTGATCTTACAACATCCGCATAAAGCAGACACACCAAACATCAGTTGCAGAGTGGGCAGGCATAATGCGACGCCTGAGGGCGCAATTGTACATCAGCGGTACTGCGTATTGTTGGTCAGAACATGGAAAAATGCACCGCGCCAAATTGGAAGGAACGCTGAAGCGCACGAAGCGCGGGAAAGTCCTCGACTATGTTTGGAATGCACTGGGGAAAGCACGCCTCTTGTCTGCCTGACGAGAACGAGTGAGCGTGGCTAGGTTTCGGACCGAGGCGGCGACGGCACTACCGGGCACCTCTTTTGTGTGACTTGCCGCGCAAAGGGCGCGGCGACCGTGCCGCGACCAGTGTCGCTACGGTGAGACCTTTCGAAGATCGCGTGCTCCGTCTGCAAGAGTCGATTCCAATGCAGCCGTGCTAAGGCGCACGGCGGAGATATCGTTACCGAGCGAAGCAATTGTTGCGTCAGCACGTGCAAGACTGAATGCTTCCTTGTAATCACCCGCCGTAACGACTACCGGATTTGCACGAGTACCGCGCTGGGCGACGGCGTATGTATACCGCACGTCACTATGTTCACTGCTCGGCGACTCCGTCGGGGCCCGCGTCAAGAGGAATGCATTTGGATTCGCGAGTACCGCGTCTACCTGCGCTGGGAGCGCCTCAAACGCCACCGGGTCGGTTAAAGCGCGCAGGCGATTTCCGAGATCGATCTGGCCGACGGAAAACGTTCTTTCAAAGTCTGGCTGTGCACGACAAAGAATTTCCACTGCAGCAGGTCCAATATATCTGCGCTCGACGGCTCGCGATGAGCGAATAGACAAAAAACGAATACATCCGCCACGTACCGTGGGTCGCTGAAGAGGCCCGTCTCCTCATCCCATTGTTCACGGGCGCCAATTCCGAAGGTCGGGCGCGAAAAAGCCTTTTGTTTCCAACTCTGAAGATACGAGCTTGACTTGACCTCAATCTTGTTCTCGCCGTAGAGCAAATCATAGCCGGTCCAGCCAACGCGCATCTGATGCGCAATGCCAAGGGCTGTTGCCACGACGTACTCGGCGAAGATTCCGCGTTGCACGTTCTCAAACAGGTCCGACGACCAGCGCCAGTAGTCTACAACCGTCTTACCGCTATCTCCGATTGGCTCGTCCCCGCGAAACCGCCGGACGGCAACCTGTTGTAGCGAGCCGCTTTGGTCCATAATTTCACTCTTGCCACAAGGCGCGCCAGAACCCTTCGGATATCGCCTTACTCAAGGCCGCAGAATGGCGCGAAACATTAAACGCGCAATGTTTCGCGGTCTTAAGCGCTCGACATATGAGATCTAATCGGGCGCGCGGCAGTTGTGCGTTTCCGAACGTAGAGCCAGTCACGATAGTCCCGTTACGCCGCCGAGGATAGGTGTCGAGTTTAGTTCTTTGGGGTAGTTGAAAACAGTATGCTCCAGAACGTTGCTGCTCTTGCATACGCGTTCGTATCGCGTGCGCCGCTAATGCCTTTCCGTTTCTCAGGCCTTCAGTGTACGCATTTAGCCTGGGGCGCAATCTAGCCTTCAATGACAACGAACTAGCCGGAGCGCGCTATCAGCGACCGTAGTTCTTCTACTGATCGCGGATTCAGCACGCGGCCCTTGTGCGCAGCGCGGTGGCAATTCGGGCAAAGAACCGCAAAATCACTAAGCGACGGTGTATGAGGTCCTAAACTAATTGGTCGCAGATGGTGAACCTCGATGAAGCCAGCCAGTTCGGGGCCATATCGCTCACCGAAGTCGACATTGCACGCTTCACATCGGTAACCTTTCATCTGAAGCACAGCCTCGCGAAATCCGGGATTACGCTCCGCCATCAAGTGCGTCCGCAATGTCTTACGACCTTCTTCCGTGAATGCCGGCCCCACGTCGACGGCATCTTCTGCTAGTGCGTTGGCTTCGGCATCCGAAATGAATGACGGACCTGATGCAATCAATGTCGGCTGGAGGACGAAGTAATAAGCATCCGTCTCAAAGTCATTGTCCTTAAGCCTTGGCCTGCTTCGACCCCAATCCGCCACGCGGTACTTACCAAGTGGCACATAACTGCGCCCTCCCTTGCGACCTACAGCCTGGAACACTGGAATTTCCGCCGCATTCCGGTGGGCTTCCAGCATGCCATGATTGCCGCCGGTGTCCGGTTGAGAGGGACCAAATCCCTCCCCGATGTGCTCGATGTGGCCATTCTCCGACAAGTGGTCCGGATAGTCGTTTTCGCGCGAAAAGCCAACTTGCACCGCCTCAACGCGGCCGTCATAATATGCGATACCGCGGATATTACGAAAAGGTGTTTGATTCCGTTCGAGCAGGAAACCATATGCGCGAGGCAGGTCAGCAATCGGATACAAATCGGGTCGCTGAGCGGCAAAGCCCCTAATCCCCAGAATCCCGTGCGATTGCCGACGCCATCGACGCTGTAGAACAAATCGTTGTTCGCCGGTGGCGTAATCCAAGTCGCGTCAGTGGAATTTTTCTGAAGAGCCTGACGAATGGACGGTGTCCGCATCAGGCGACTCGATCCTGCACTCGTCCGCGATCTCCGAAACACCGCCAATACCGGCTAGCCGCTTTAAGGCGCGGACGATGACTGGAACGATGGTGCCCAAATCCTGATCCACAACGCCCTGATTGCGAAAGTTCAGGGTTAAGCGTCAGATTTACGACAGTCCTTCGTCAGATCTTTCTGAGATATTGCCCCTTGTTAGCCGTCCTTCGCGGACGAAGGACACTAGGTCACGACTTAGCCTGGATTTTTTTGGTGCCCGACGAGGTCGTGCACGGCTCGTCGCGCCACAAAAGCGCGGGACGAAACGCGGCTCTGGATGCTTTGGCCGCTCCTGGGGCGAAAAGCGCGGGGAGCCTTATTTAGACTCGGAGGCGGTGTGATTGTCTGAGATCGTACGATCGGTTGACTCGGGACCTATCCCCTCGGGGACGGTCGCGTTTCTGTTTACGGATGTGGAAGGCAGCACGAATCGTTGGGAGCGCTTTCGCGATGCGATGAGCGTTGCGATTAAGCGCCATGATGCCGTTTTGCGGGCGGCCATCGAGTCACATAATGGCTATGTCTTTAAGATGCTTGGCGATGCCGTTTGCGCGGCGTTCCCGACGGTCGGCGGCGCGATTACGGCAGCGCTGGACGCGCAGCGCGCGATAGCGCGCGAAGACTTTAGCGCGGTGGATGGGCTAAAGGTTCGGATGGCCGTGCATGTCGGGCATGCGGACGAGCGCGACGGTGATTATTTTGGCCCAACGGTGAACCGCGTTGCGCGGCTCTTGGCGGTTGGGTACGGCGGCCAGATACTCGTTTCGGGCGCGGCGGCCGACCTCGCGCAAGACGAGTTGCCGGCGCAATCGAGCATGCGCGACCTGGGCCCGCATCGCCTCAAAGACCTCACGCACCCCGAGCAAATCTACCAATTGGTCGCGCCGGATTTGCAGCAGAAGTTTTTCCCGCTTCGCTCGCTGGAAGTGCTGCCCAATAATCTTCCGCTGCAAGTGACCTCGTTCGTGGGTCGCGAGCACGATGTTGCCGAGATCCAGCAATTACTCGAACGCACGCGTCTGCTCACGCTTGTCGGCGCCGGCGGTGTCGGGAAAACGCGGCTTACGCTGCAAGCGAGTGCGGATCTCCTCGACCGCTATCCGGACGGCGTGTGGTACATCGAATTCGCTCCGCTCGTCGACGGCAACCTCATCCCGAATACGGTGGCCTCCATCTTCGGCGTAACGGAGCAGCCTGAACGCACGCTCACCGAAAGTATCGTCAGCGCGCTGCGCAATAAGACGACGCTCCTGATTTTCGATAATTGCGAGCACATGCTCGAAAACGCCGCCTCGATCGCCGACGCGCTGATTCGAGGCTGCCCGAAAGTCCAACTGATCACGACCTCGCGTGAAGGGCTCGGCATCGCGGGTGAAGTGGTCCATCGCGTGGCCTCGCTCGCGATGACCGACGCCGTTGCGCTCTTCGCCGATCGAGCCAACGCCGCCAACACGCGCTTTGCGCTCACCGATGCAAACAAACCGATCGTCGAGGACATCTGCCGGCGGCTCGACGGTATCGCGCTTGCGATTGAACTGGCGGCGACGCGCATCAAGGTGCTCTCGGTGGAACAACTCGCGGCAAAGCTCGATGAACGATTCCGGCTCCTCACCGGCGGAAGCCGTACCGCGCTGCCGCGTCAGCAGACGATGCGCGCGCTCATCGATTGGAGCCATGACCTGCTCTCGGAAAACGAGAAAACGATTTTCCGAAGGGTCGCCGTGTTCGCCGGCGGATGGACGCTCGAAGCGGCAAGCGATGTATGCAGCGATGCATCGATCGAATCGTGGGATGTCCTCGATCTGCTCTCCGCACTGGTTGATAAATCGATGGTCGTTGCGGAACTCGGCGATTCCGAGCAGCGATATCGCTTGCTCGAATCCACGCGCCAATACGCGTTGGAAAAACTTCTCGAGAGCGGAGAACAGGATCATATTCGCGATCGGCACGCGCAGCATATGTTCGAGGTTGCGCAGAGCGCTAATGCCGAGTTGCAATCGGTTCCGATGGGTGTTTGGATCGTACCGCTGGCGCCCGAGCTCGATAACTTCCGTCTGGCGCTGGACTGGCTTTTGACCGAACGGCACGACGTCGAGAAAGGCGCACGTCTCGTCGTCCTGCTGTTTGATTATTTTATCGAGACGTCTCGGCCGAACGAGGTCTGGCGGTGGTCCGAGTTCGCTCTTGAAACACTCGGTGACGGCGCGGCACCCGAACTGCGGGCACGGCTCCTTCGCAGCATGTCGGAAGTTTCGAGCGCGCTAGGTAAGGGCCTTAGCCAACGCAAGACGTTGGCCCGAGAAGCCCTCGAGCTTTTCCGCGCATCCAACGACCGCAAAGGGACCGCGCAAGCGTTACTCACGCTCGGTGCTCAGCTTGGCTTTTTCGGCGAGATTGACGAAGCGCGGCCGCTTGTTGAAGAGGGGCTCGTGATCGCGCGCGAAACGGGCGATCGCCGTCTGATTGGGCATGCGCTGGCTCTGTCCACGTACACGAATACCGATACGGAAGACCGTCTGAAAGGAATGCACGAGGCCATCGCCATCTTTCGAGCGACCGGAGATGAGCGGGCAGTCGCGCGTACATTGAGTTGGCTTGCGGAACGGAAATTTCAATCGGGCGACGTTCATGGTGCCGCTGAAAGCGGAAAGCAAGCCGTCGCGATCATGAAGCGGCGCCGTTTTCGCTCAAACTTAATCGTGGGACTGATGAACAACGCCGCGTACGATTCGTGGCTGGGCAACTTCGACGCTGCTGCGGATGCCGCGCGTGAGTCCATTGCCCTCTGTCAGGAAGTACAAGACAGGCTGGACATTCCGATATGCATCCAGCACCTTGCATCGGTTGCAACAGCCCGAGAAAACCCGATGCTTGGGGCACGCCTTTTGGGCTTCGTGGATGCACGTATGCTTCAAATAGACGAACCACGGCAGGCCAGCGAACAAATGCTCTACGATCGACTGATGTCCGCCCTTCGAGAAAAACTGTCCGAGTCTGATCTGGCTTCCGCTATGAGCGCCGGAGCGCTTCTGAGCGAAGACGAAGCAATAGCCGAAGCGCTGGCTGTTTAAATCATAGGCGCTCGCGATGTGTTCCGCAGCGGGCCTGAATCCCACCGCATCGAAGCCTCCATGCAGTGGAGGGCCTTGCGATGCCTCTTGAGATGTGGAATACGCTGGCGAGCTTCGGTACATTCCTCGTTATCGCCGCAACGGCAGTCGTTGCGATCTACCAACTGCGGCACATACGCGCAAGTAATCAGATCGCCATCTTAAACGAACTTCAGTCAATTCAAGGAACGCCCGATTTCGTACGGGCGCTGCATTTTGTGTATAGCGAGCTCGCAACAAAAATGCAAGATCCCGCTTTCCGCTATCAGCTTGCGCATCGCACCGCGCGAACCGCAGAAAACAACGACCAGATCTCCTCGGCTGAACTCGTCGGCGACTATTACGAAAATGTCGGCGTGTTTGCAAAAACTGGATTGGTTGACCGGCAACTGTTGCTGGACGTCAAGGCGGTTGTCGTGCTCGATGCATGGAACGCGCTCTCCGGCGTGACGGCGATTTTGCGAGCACACTATGGACGCGCGCTGTACGAAAACTTCGAATACCTGGCGGTTCTCTCGGAGGATGCGATTGCCGCTGCCCCCGACGGCGAGTACCCGCGCAACATGCGTCGCCTGGATCTACCCAATCAGTGGCAGTCCGCCGACGAAGAGTACGCCGCCGCCCTTACGAGGTAGAGTCGAGTCGTTACTCCATCAGTTTCATGGTGAAGTAGGTCCATTCCAGCGCCGACGTGTGCGCGCGTTCTTTGAGGTTGGCGCCTGCGCCGTGGCCGCCTTCGGTCACTTCGTAGAACAAATAGGGCACTTGCATCGCCGAGAGCTTGGCCGCGAACTTGCGCGCGTGCTGCGGACCAACGCGATCGTCCTTGGTCGTCGACCAAATGAACGGTTCGGGATATGCAACGCCGCCGTCGAGGTTATTGTACGGCGAGATCTTCGCAAGAAAGGCTCGCTCGGTGGGATTGGAGACGGTGCCGTACTCGCCCACCCACGACGCGCCCGCTTCGATTTTTTCGTAGCGAAGCATGTCGAGCAGCGGAACCTCGATATCGACCGCGTTCCACATCTCCGGATGCTGCGTGAATTCGACGCCCATCAGCAGGCCGCCGTTCGAGCCGCCTTGGATGCCCAGATGACGCGGTGAGGTGATTTTGCGCGCGACGAGGTCCTGGCCGACCGCGTAGAAGTCGTCGTAGATGCGCTGACGATTGGTTTTTAGTCCGGCTTCGTGCCATGCGGGCCCGAACTCGCCGCCTCCGCGGATGTTTGCCACGACAAAAACGCCGCCGCGTTCGAGCCAAAGTTTGCCGATGATGCCGGAGTATTCCGGCGTCATCGATATCTGGAATCCGCCGTACGCATTAATCACGGTTGGATTGGATCCGTCCAGCCGCATGTTCTTGGGGTGCACGATGAAGTAGGGAATCTTCGTGCCGTCTTTCGAGGTCGCTTCGTGCTGTTCGACCATGTCGTTGGAAGCATTGAACTCGGCGGGCAGCGATTTTTCAATAGTGGCCGTATTCGATGCGGTATTGACCGCCCATAACGTCGTCGGCGTCAAGAAACTCGTGACTTCGAGGAATGCTCTGCCGCTATGCAAGTCCGTGTCGACGATGTCGACGGAAGAATTGTCGGGTAAATTCAGGCGTCGCGGAGAACCCCATGTACCGCCGGCGTGCGGCGTAAAAACGAAGGCGCGGCCGCGCACATTTTGATATATCGCGACCAAGAGTCTGCGATTGCGTCGTCGAGACGTTGTCGATTGATTCGCGCGGACCGGGCGCATAGACCAGGACCGGCTTGAGATGCGCCGGATCGGCTTTTGCCGCCGCAAGGTTCACCGATACCACCGCGCCCTGCGGGAACGTGTGTCCGTTGACGGCCCAATCTTGCCGAAGCGAGATGATGAGCTGTCCGCCGACGATTCCATCGATGTCCGACTTCGCCGGCGTTGCAGATCTGCCGCACTCCGCCCGGCGTTACGAAATAGTGGAGATTCGTGAAAAATGATGGGGAACGCTCGATCAGCGTCGCGCTGTGGCCGGTTCCGTCGTGCAGCGTGAAGGCCGACGCGGAGACGTCGCTGCGCTGTCCGCGAAAAATTTCAACCGCGCTCGAGAGCGGTTGTCCGCGTTTCAGGCGCTTGACGATGTACGCATATCCCGAGGTCGTGAGATCGCCTGGTTTCCACTCGCGCGAAACCAGCAGCGTGTTCGCATCTTCCCACGTCGCCTGCTGCTTGCCGTGCGGAAGAACGAAACCATTCGGAACGAATTGCCGCGTCTGCAGATCGAATTCGCGGATCGTTCGCGCGTCTTCGCCTCCGTTCGATAGAAAGACCAGGCACCGGCGTTCGGTAGGCCAATTGCAAGCGGCGCCTTCCCAAACCCAGTTTGCATGTTCGGATTTTGAAACCGCATCGAGGTCCAGAACCGTCGACCAGTTCGGCGCGGACGTCGCGTAGCTCGCGGCGCTCGTTCGGCGCCAGATGCCGCGTACGTGCTGCGTGTCTTGCCAAAAGTTGTAGATGCCGCCCTGCAAAAACGACGGCGCCGGAATACGGCCTTTTGCCTGCGTGATTTGCAATGCATCGGCGTAAAGGGCGCTGTAATGCGGGTCGCCCTGCAGCACCGGAAGCGATTTTGCGTTCTGCGCCTGAACCCACGCCATCGCACGCGGCCCGTCTTTGTCTTCCAGCCAAATGTAGGGATCCGTACTGGCCCAAGCGCTTGGCGTCGGCTGCGCTACGGTGGTCTGCGCTGCGTCCGACGATGCGGCGCGAACGGGTCCGAGCGCGCCGAGAGAAACAGAAAATCCGACGAGAATTGCTACAATGCCAAATACTTGACCAAAACGACGCACAATCGTTCCCTCCACGCGTGAACACTACCGCGGAGGGACGAATTTTCCTATATTGAGGACCATCACTGCAGGATCATGCGCATGTTCGTGAAGTCGAACGTGACGGCATAATGTTTGAGAAACTCATGCGATACGGTGCCCGCGACCGTGAACGGGAAGATGCCGTACTGGTCGCCGTCGATGAAGTATAAGCCCGGCAAGCGGTTCTGACTTGCGCCGCCGATTGCAACATCGGCGGTAAACGAAGCGGCTCGCGTGGCTCCGCCGCCGCCGTTGAACGACTGCGCGTGCGCGACGTCGGGCGAGATGTGCGCTGCGTCGAGCGCAGGTTTGGTGAGCTGCAAACCCATGCCGCCTCCGCCGCTGTCGACATTGAGCAGCACCGGCGCGCCGTTATTGATACGGCCTTTGGTGAAGATGAAGTGATCGCCGACCAGCCACATCGGCACATCCGCGGCCGCCGCTACGGTTTGCGCGGGCGTTCCGGCAGGCTGCAAAACCAGGCGGCTTCGCGGATAATCGATCGTTGCAAGAAAATGCGTAAAAAACGCCGTACCGACGACGGCATCGACCGTCATTCCCGGTCCAACCGGCGGAACCGGCAAAACATCCGAGGGCACGGCGTCGACCGTAAGCGGTCCCGCGGATACCGTATCCAGCGTCGTCGTGGAAACTTGAGCCGTACGTCCGCCCGCGAATACGCCTTGACCGGCGGCGGTGATCTTCATGTTATGCGCCAGTGCGAAATCTTTGCGTATGACGAAGTTCGGCGCGCCGGTATCGATCAGCACGTTCGCATCGGCGCCGTTCAGTTTCATACGAACCACCGGCAGCGGATTCGAAACGATAAAAGGCAGTATCGCGTCGCCGGTTTGCTTGATCTGAAATGCGCCGGGTTCGCCGGTTCGCACGGAAATGGTTCGCATCACGCGCTTCGCGCGATCGCTGGCCGGATCGAGTTTTAGCGCGGCCTGTGCGTCGAGTTTGGACTGCGAGAGGTTGTTCTCGTAGAGTTCGACGGTCGCCATCCCTGCGAGCGCGTCCGCGTTCGCCGGATTCGCCTTCAGCGCCGCGCTGTAGCCTTGCTTTGCCTGATCGAAGTCCCCCGATTTAAACGCAGCATTCGGATCGATAATCGTCGCGGCAAGCAGCGCCGCGAGTAAAACGGCCGTCTTCAATCAGAGGACGCCCGTCGGCCCCATCGCTTCCAGCCGCTTCTTGAGATCGGCGAGAAAGCCGCTTGCGACATACCCGTCGACCACGCGATGGTCGAGCGACAAGCAGACGTTCATGATTTGGCGGATGGCGATCGCGTCATCCGCAGTGACGACCGGCTTTTTCACGACGGCCTCCATCGTAACGATGCCCGCCTGTCCGCCGTTGATGATCGGCGCCGAGGCGATAGAGCCGTTCGCGCCGTTATTGTTGACCGTGAACGTGCCGCCGTGGACGTCGTCGGCGGTGATCTTGCTGCGGCGTGCGCGATCGATCAGATCGCCCGATGCAAGCGCGAGCCCTTTGATTGAGAGCTTGTCCGCGTTCTTGACGACCGGCACGACCAGATTCGTCGGCAGACCGATCGCGATGCCGATATTGACGTCTTTCTCGACCATAATGCCTTCGGGCGCGAACTTGGCGTTCATCAGCGGAAATACCGAAAGCGATTCGACGACCGCGCGAATGAAGAACGGCAAGAGCGTGAGTTTATATCCGGTCTCACGTTCGAAGCGGTCTTTCTCGCGCGTGCGCCACTTCCACACGTTCGTGACGTCGACTTCGACCATCGACCACGCGTGCGGCGCGGTACGTTTGCTTTCCACCATGCGCTCGGCAATGATGCGGCGCGCGGAATTGAGCGGAATGGTCGTGCCCGGAATCGGCTCGCCGTACGTGCTGGTGTTGCCGGGACCGGGTGTTGCCGGCGCTTTCGGCGGCGCTGCGGGAGCGCCCGTGCGGCAAAGTTCGTACCGACGCTGATCGCTTGTCCGACCGCGGCGGCGGGGCCCATGCGTGAGGCGGTGAGCACGTCTTCGGCCGTCACGCGGCCGTTCGCGCCGCTGCCTTGTATCGAGCGAATGTCGATGTGATGCTCGCGCGCAAGCCTGCGCACCGCGGGCGATACGCCGCGCAGCGCGGCTTCCGCACCGTTGCCCGTCGCCGCTCCTTGACCGTTCGTGCGAACCGGAGCCGAAGCGGCGGGCGCGACGTGTTGGGTCGGCATCTCCGGAATGTTGAAGCCGGGCACCGGTTCAAAGTTCGCGCTCTCGGCCATTTGATCGCGCGCACCTTGCGTCGCGACTTGCTGCGTGGGCTCGGTTCCGGGCGCATTCGTACCGGTCGCCGCGCCGACTTCGTCGATGACGGCAATCGGCGTTCCGGTCGCAACCGTCGTGCCTTCCTGCACCAAGATCTCGCGCAGCGTTCCCGTGACGGGCGCGGGCACCTCGGAGTTGACCTTGTCGGTCGAAACCTCAACGAATGCTTCGTACTTTTCGATGGGCTCACCGGCTTGCTTGAGCCAGCGCTCGACCGTACCTTCGGTGACGGTCTCGCCGAGCTGCGGCATCGTGATCGTGGTCGCCATTGTTTTAGAACCTCACCATCTCGCGCATCGTCTGCGCCATCTCGGCGGGCGAGCTCATGTATTCTTCCTCGAGCGGATGCGCGTACCCCATCGCGGGAACGTCCGGTGCGCACAAGCGGCGAATCGGCGCGTCGAGTTCGAAGAGCGCTTCCTCGGCAACCATCGCGCTTATCTCCGCGCCGATGCCGCCGAACTTGTTGTCTTCGTGGATGATCAGCAATTTGCGCGTCTTGCGCACGCTCTCCAAAATAGCCGCGCGATCCATCGGGCGGATCGAACGCAGATCGATCACTTCGACCGACATACCCTCTTGTTCGAGCGCGGTCGCGGCTTCGAGCGCCCAGTGCACGTACAGACCATACGAGACGACCGTGAGCTTGTCTCCCGCTTTTTTCACGTCGGCTTTGCCGATGGGAATCGTGTAGTGTCCGTCGGGCACTTCACCTTTGATCAACCGGTACGTTTTCTTATGTTCCAAGAACAGCACGGGATCCGGATCGTCGATCGCCGCGTTGAGCAAGCCTTTCACGTCCGCCGGAAACGCGGGCGCAACGATCTTCAGGCCCGGAACGTGATAGAAAAGCGCTTCAATTGAAACCGAGTGCGAGAGCGCGCCGCGCACGCCGCCGCCGTACGGCGTGCGGATGACCATCGGACAGGTGTACTCGCCGTTGCTGCGATAGCGCGTCTTTGCCGCCTCGCCGACGATTTGATTGAACGCCGGATAGATGAAGTCCGCAAACTGAATCTCGGCGATCGGACGCAGCCCCTCCATCGCCATCCCGACGGCGATGCCGACAATCGATGCTTCTGCAATCGGCGTGTCGATAACGCGCTCGGGCCCGAACTCCTGGATGAAGTCCTTGGTGATGAGAAAAACGTTGCCGCGGTTGCCGACGTCCTCGCCGATGATGACCGCGCGATCGTCGGCCTTCATCGCTTCGTACAGCGTCTCGCGTACGGCCTCGACGTTATTGAGGACTTTGCTGCTCGTGCTCGCTACTGCCACGGTTCCCAGCTCCTTCGTACAGATGCTTATACAGATCCGAAGCCTGCGGATAAGGCATCGCCTCGGCTTTGTCGGTCGCCTCGTTTGTCTCGTGAAGCACGGATTTCTTCATCGCTTCGACGTCTTCGGGCGTCATCACACCCGTATCCAGAAGGATGCGCTCAAAACGCGGAACCGGATCGTGCTTGCGATTCTCGATAACCTCGTCTTTGGTGCGGTACGTCATGTCGTTATCGTCGGTCGAGTGCGCGAGAAACCGGTAGCAGACGCCTTCGATGAGGCTGGGACCGCCGCCGCTGCGCGCGCGCTCCATCGCGCGGTGCACGACGTCGTAGGTAATGATCGGATCGAAGCCGTCGAACTGCTCGCCCGGCATCCCGTAGCCTTCAGCGCGAAGATAAATATTCGGTTCGGCCATTTGCTGCGAGAGCGGCGTGGAGATCGCCCACTGGTTATTTTCGACCAGCATCACGAGCGGCAACTTGTGAACTGCCGCAAAGTTCATCGACTCGTGCCACTCGCCTTCGCTGGTCGTTCCGTCGCCGCATGTCACCAGCACCGCGCGTCCGCTTTCCTTACGATACTTGATCGCGTACGCCGCGCCGACCGCGTGCGGAATGTGCGCCGCAAGAATCGAGGAGAAGGACATCAGCCCCGCGCGTTTTGATGAATAGTGGTTGGGAAACTGGCGTCCGCCGTTATGATCGGCGGCGCGCGCGAAGATCGAGAGCATGATTTCGTAGGGGGTCAGGCCGATCCCGATTGCAAGCCCAAGATCGCGATAATACGGGGCCAGAATGTCCTTGCCGCGATCGAACGCCATCGAGGCGCCCGCCTGAAGCGCTTCGTGGCCCTCGCTGCCGAGCGCAAAGGGGACCTTCCCTTGCCGGTTCAGCTGAAAACCGCGGTTGTCGAGCTGCCGCTGCATCAGCATGTTGCGGAACATGTCTTTCAGCTGCTCGTCGGACAGACCACGCCGCTCGAGTGTCTTGCGAACTTGAGTCTCGCTTTTTGCCATATCTGTCATCCTGCAGAGGAGTATGTCGGATTGTTACTGCCAGGGTTCCCACGGACCGGCGTACACATTCGTGTAGAGATCGTGCGTGCCGGGGTATGGCATGGCTTCGGCCCTGTCCGTGGCTTCGTTCGCCTCGGCCAGCACGGATGACTTCAAGGCCTCGGCCTGCGCCGCGTCCAGCACCCCGTGCTCGATGAGCAAGCGTTCGAAGGCCGGGACCGGGTCTTTCTTGCGGCGCTCGGCTACCTCTTCGCGGCTGCGGTAGGTGCGGTCGTCGTCATCGGTCGTGTGAGCCAGAAACCGATAGCACTTGGCCTCCACCAAGGACGGGCCGCCGCCGCTGCGAGCGCGGTCCATCGCGTCCTTGACCGCCGCGTAACAGGCGATCGGATCGAACCCGTCGACCACCGCGCCGGGCATGCCGTATCCGGCCGCGCGCTTGTAGATGTCCGGCTGCCCCATTTGAACGGAGAGCGGCGTGGAGATCGCCCACTCATTGTTCTCGCACAAGAACACGATCGGCAGTTTGTGAACGGAGGCGAAGTTCAGAGCTTCATGCCATTCGCCTTCGCTCGTTGCGCCGTCGCCGAATGTCGTGAGCACGACGCGTCCGTGCTCTTTGCGATACTTCAGTGCATATGCCGCGCCGACGGCGTGCGTGGTTTGCGCGGCGATAATCGAACTGATGGTGTACAGTCCCAAACGCTTGCTCGCATAGTGGTGCGGAAACTGGCGTCCGCCGCTCAGATCGTCCGCGCGAGCAAAGAGCGAGAGCAGCACTTCATACGGAGACAGACCGATGCCCAAATCTAATCCGAGGTCGCGATAATACGGAACGCAAATGTCTTTGCCGCGCTCGAACGCCATCGCGGCGCCGGCCTGCACGCCCTCGTGACCCTCACCGGCCGATGCAAACGGGATCTTTCCTTGCCGGTTCAGTTCGAAGCCGCGCGTTTCCAGGCGACGATGCATGAGCATGACGCGGTACATCGCGACGAGCTGCTCGTCGGAAAGTCCGTGCCGCGAGAATGCCGGCTCGGCGGGTTTGGTTTTGGCCACAGCCCAGCCGTATCACCCGCGGCCAGGCGGAAATCCTGCGGCGGACGAACGCTGGTCGCAATGTACCAGGGGATGTTCCGCGCAGGCGCGCTCTTTTTAACGATTTTGGCTGGTTTTGCGCTTGCAAACGCGGCGCGAGCGTCGGCGTCAGCGGCGCCGGCCACGTGCCCGGCGCAGGCCGGCGGCTTTATCGCTTCCAACCCGCAGCGGACGCTCTACGGTTTTCGGGTTACGCCTCTGAGTGCGCGCGGGAAGCTCTCGCGCGGTCAAATCGCCGTTGATACCAGTCGCGGCTGGTTTCGCATGCTGTTCCCGGGCGCGGGAACATTTTACGCGCATTTCTATGAGCCCGTCATCATTCGTAACGCATGGGTTGAGAACATCGGCGCACAGACGTGCTACCCGACATTTTTGAGCACGCAAAGCGTTAGCGCGTCCGAGCGAGCGCAGCTCGGCCGCGGCCCCGGTCCGCGTGATGTCGTCGTACAAGCGACGATTCGTGAACCGTACGGTCGCAGCGATTGTTCGCTGGCGTTCCAGCCGCCTCGCGCGCTGACGGTCGTCGAACCCGCATTTGCGCCCAAGCAGGCAACGTTTGCCGGCGTTGCGCAGATCGACGTGATGGTGCTAGCCGACGGCAAGGTCGGCGATGCGAAGGTCGTCCAAACCTCGGGTACCGCCGATTTTGACGACGCGGCCGTGGATGCAGCGCGGAAATCGACTTATGCACCGGCGCTCGCATATTGTCTTCCGGCAGCGGCGCACTACATATACAAAGCCTCGCTTAAACCGCTGGGCTAAATCGGAGTCAAAACATGATTCGAGACCTCGCCGTTCCGATCGATGAACTCGTCCGCTACCGCCGGCATTTTCACATGCACCCCGAGCTCTCGATGAAAGAGTTCGCAACGGCCCAATACATCGAGCGTGAGCTGCGCACGTTCGATCTGGATGAGATTCGTACGGACGTGGGACAGACCGGTATCTTGGGCACGCTTCGAGGCGGCAAGCCCGGTCCGGTAACGCTTCTGCGCGCCGACATCGATGCGCTGCCGGTAACCGAAGCGGCGAGGCCGGAATACCGCTCGCAACAAGAAGGCGTGATGCATGCGTGCGGCCACGATGCGCACATCGCCATCCTGCTCTGCGCGGCAAAAGAACTTTCACGCCGCCGCGAGGAGGTAGTCGGAACGCTCGTGTTCTGTTTCCAACCGGGTGAGGAAGGCTATGCCGGAAACAAATTGATGATCGACGATGGAGCGCTTGAAAATCCGCACGTCGATCGGTGCTTCGCGCTCCACGTGTTCAGCGGCCTGGAGGTCGGAAAGATCGGTGTGCGCGACGGTCCGTTCTTTGCTTCATCCGATGAGTTTCATCTGTGGATTCGCGGCAAAGGCGGTCACGGAGCGATGCCCGAGCGCGCGATCGACCCGATCGTGGCCGGCGCGCATTTTGTGACGATGCTGCAGTCCATCGTCAGCCGCGAGATCGCGCCGAAAGATCCCGCAGTCTTTACAGTGGGCAAATTTCACTCAGGCTCTACGTTCAACGTCATTCCCAGCGAAGCCGAGATGGAAGGAACCGTTCGCAGCTTCGACCGCGAGATTCGAAAGTCGATGCCCGAGCGGATGGAACGGATCATTCGCGGGCTCTCCGAGGCGATGCGTGTCGAGTACGAGTTGAAATACCGGTACGGCTATCCCCCGACCGTCAATGATCCGGCAATGAACGAGATCGTGCGCGAGGTGGGCGAACGCGTCTTAGGTGCGCACAACGTCGTATATCCGCACGACATCGTGATGTGGGCCGAGGATATGTCCTACATGCTGGAAGAGCGCCCCGGCGCATACTTCATCGTCGGCGCAAAAGGACCGCAGCTCGGCACATTCCCCCAGCACAGCGCCAACTACGACATCGACGAACGAGCCCTAGAAGTAGGCTTCAAAATGATGGTCGGACTGGGGCTCCACGGCGCTTTTTCGCCGTAGCGTCGTTGCCGGTTCCCTCGTGTGCCGAAGCACACGTCGGGAGCCGGCGCCTTGCTACGTCAAAAAATCATCCGTGGATGGGTAGCGAAAATCATCCTGGTGGGTCGGCGATTACCGAGAGAGAGTTAGGGGCGTTTGTTGATGTCGTCGCGGATGGCGTCGGATGCGGCGTCGGCGGCGTCTTTTAATTTTTTGGCGCCGAAGCGCAGGAGGCCGCCTCAGCTGGGATGCCGCTTCTTTTCCTTGTTCTTGCGTGATCCGCAGCGCGTCTTGCACGTGCGCTTTTGCTTGTTCTACGATGTCGTCGTTGTTCATTATCGCTCCGTAACCGTTAGTACCCAGCGGATTGCGCGCGCGTATTGATCCAATTCCTGAATGGTGCGCCGAAGCCACCCTGCGGCCATATCCTCTTTGTGGTTACCGCGGGCCGGCGCAAACTGTTTCACGTGGGCGTTTGCCTGCTCGAGTTGCTGCTCGATCCCGGGCCATCGCGTACGCAGCGTTTCTTCGGAAGCATCCGGCGGGCGGTCGATCAGCGGCGGCGCCGGTGCCTCGGGGTGTTGGATCGCAAATTCGAGCCGCGCAAGCGCATAATCGCCGCTCACGCGGATAAACGATGCCAATAATTGGACCAGGCGAACCTCCATGATTACGGGAGCGGTTTCCCGAGCCGCCGAACGGGGCCCTGGTGGAAACAGTCGGAGATTTTCGGCGTTATGTAATCGTCGGGAACGGGTTTGCCGGCACGACCGCTGCGGAGCAACTGCGCAAACACGATCCCTCGTGCACGATCACGCTCTTTACAGACGAGCCGTACACGCTCTACAACCGTATTGCGCTGCCGCCGCTGCTTCGCAAGCAGGTGACCCAGCAGAAGGTCATCATGCGCGATACGGCTTGGCACGAGAAGCAGAATATCGACTTACATCTGGAGACGCGAGTCGAGAAGGTCATTCCCGAAGAACGCATCGTGCTTGCCGGCGGTACGTCCTTTCCGTACGATGCGTTACTGATCGCCACCGGCGGACGCCCGAATCTGCATCCGGCAGCCGGATCGGACGGCGCGAATGTGTATAACTTTCAGTACATGAGCGATACGCTCGCAATCTCGAACGAGCTCGAAACGGCGAAGGCCGGCATTGCGGTCGGCGGCTCGTTCATCGCTTACGAACTGGCCGAGGCATTTGTCTCCCGTAAGGTCGAGACGCACTGGGTTATGCGCGGCCCGCGCGTTCTGCACCGCATGCTCGACGAGATCGCCGGTGAACTGATCGACGAGGCGGCGAACGCCGACGGCGTACATATGCACTACAACGACGAGATCGCCGAGTTCGTGCGCAGCAACGGCGTGGTAAGCAAAGTGCGCCTCAAGAGCGGCACCGAAGATTGAAGCGCAGTGCTACGGCATCGGTTTAGGCCTGACGATGAACACCGAGTTGACCGCGGGCACGCAGATCGAAACAAGCAAGAACGGCATCCTTTGCGACGACGGTTTGGAGACCAACGTCAAAGGGATCTTTCGCCGCCGGCGATCTTGCCGATTTCTACGACCCGATTTTGGAGATGCGCTACCGCATGGGCACGTGGAACAACGCGGGTGCGCACGGAAAGGTTGTGGCGCAAAATATGATGGGCGGGAGCGTGAAGTACGACGACGTGCCCGAGTACTCGAGTTTGCTGTTCAAAGGACAAACGATCACGCAGTTCGGTCTCTCGCCGGAGTACCGCAGCGACATCGAAACCGTGTTCACCGTGGACCGCGAGAAGAAGTGGTATCGCGCGCTCTATTTTTGGGAGAACCGTTTGGTCGGCGGATGCTTTATGGGCAAAGGCAATCGCAGCGGCAAACGCAAGTACGTCGAGGCCATCAAGTCAAAGCAGCGCTACCCAAAGAGCGAATGGAAATCGATGCTCGACTGGACGCACGACTGACGTGTCGATGTGGCAGCCGTTTACCGAGCACGCCCGGCGAGGGATCGTCATTGCGCAAGAAATCGCACAGAAGTTCGGTAATCAGAGCATTCTTCCCGACCATATCTTTGTCAGCTCTCGCTCAAGTCGACCAAAGCGGCGCGGCGCAAGCGCTCATGTCGTGCGGGATCGATGCCGAGAACGTGCTGGCCGCCGCTGAGGCTATTTTAGCGCGCGGCAGTCAGCCTATTTCTGCCGAAATTATTTTCGCAGAGGCCTCAAAACGCCTGATCGAGTCCGCGTTTGAACAAGCACGCACCCTACGGCACACGTACATCGGTGCCGAACACTTGATGCTGGCCTATGTAGACCTGTTCGGCGAGAGCGAGCTCTTAGCGCGGCTCCATGTGAAACCGGAGGATCTGAAAGAAAATTTACTCGAGCTCGCTCGTACCATGCCGGCCAGCATTCCGCAGCTCTCGCCGAGGTTCCCATTATCATTAGATGTCACGTTTAATCGGTTGACCGGCGATGAAAAAAAGACCGTCGAAGATCTTTGGAGCCTGCTTCGCACTGCCGTTGAAAACGAAAACCTGCCGGAGGTGCTCTTGTGCGGGTTCCTCATTGCAAAGCATCGCGGATGGAGCGCTCAAGACACCGCGGAACGAATAGAAGAGTACGGAGACCGTCCTTCTGAATAATTACAGCGTAACCGTCGTTCCGCGTGCGGCGACGCTTGCTACCCACTTGTATTTCTCGCGGACGAGATCGCACAGCGACTGAGCCGATACCGGATCGCCATGCACGGCATAGAAGGCCGGCTTGGTGTCGCAGGTGTTGAACCACTGTTGAATTTCATTGCGATCGGCGTGCGCGCTGAAGCCGCTGATCAGGCCGACCGTAGCGTGCACGGGCAGCTGATCGCCGTAAATCTTGATTGTCGGGGCGCCATGCGTGAGGAAATAGCCGAGCGTCCCCATCGACTGGTAGCCGACGAAGAGTATCGTGGCCTTCGGATCCGGGAGATTGTTATGGAGATGGTGCAGCACGCGGCCGCCGGCCGCCATGCCGCTTGCCGACACGATGATGTGCGGACCCTGAACGCCGTTGATCGCTTTTGAAGCTTCGGTCGATACCGCGACGGTCAGGCCCTCGCAGCCGAACGGCGCTGCGTTTGTTTCGAACGGTACGGGTTTGTGTGCGCTCGGGAATTTCTCGAAGAGTTGATCGACCTGTGAGGCCATCGGACTATCCAAAAATACCGGAACTCTCGCAAGCCGCGAGTCTTGCCGCTGGAGCTGACCGATCGATAGGAGAATCTCCTGCGATCGCTCGACTGCGAACGCGGGAATGACGATGGCTCCGCCGCGCGCGACTCCTTGCGCGAGCGTTTCGCCCAGCTCGCCGAGCGCATCGGGCGGATGCACGCGGTCCCCGTACGTCGATTCGCACACCAAAATATCCGCGTCGCCGATCGGCTGCGGATCGTAGAGCAGCGTACGGTTGTAGCGCCCCAGATCGCCCGAAAACACGATGCGCCGGCTGCCATCGTTGAATTCCACGAAGGCCGAGCCGATGATGTGGGCGGCGTTGCGATACGTCGCGGTCATAGCGGCAACGGTGAATGGTTGGCCGAGTTCGATACCGGTGGTCATTTGAATCGTTCGCTGCACGTCCGCTTCGTTGTAGAACGGGGGCGGGGAGTAGTGCTCTTCGTGCATGCCGCGCGGATGCAGATGCGATTGCAAATTGACGGCGTCCTCCAGTACGATGCGCATCAGCGCGCGCGTAGCCGGCGTTGCGAAGATCGTTCCTCGAAATCCGTCGTGAACGAGCTTGGGCAAATAGCCGACGTGATCGATGTGGCCGTGCGTGACGACCACCGCTTCGATCTGGCTCGGTTTGATTGGAAGCGGGACGCTATTGAGCGCAACGATGTCGTGCGCTCCCTGAAAGAGCCCGCAATCGACCAAGATGTGATGTCCGTTCGTCGTCAGCAAATGTTTGCTGCCGGTGACGGTTCCGGCAGCGCCGATAAACGTTAATTCAGCCACGGCTCTCCTGTAGAATCCTCGGGCGCGGCCGTGCCGGCGGCAAAGGCGGTTGTGCGACGGTGCGATCGAACGCTTTCGCGCTTGGAATCAACCCGGTCGAATACATCTCCAGGCAGCGATCGACCAAATTCTCCGGACTCGCGTCGGCAACGATCACGGAACCGGTGTCCTTGCGGACCAGATGCGCGATGCGCTCGAATTCGTTCGATATTCCTCCCGAATCGGTCAGGATGCCGATGAGTTTGCCTTCATCATATGCGATGCAAAACTCGCCGAGCGTGCCGCTGCGGCCGCCTACGAACAAGACAAAATCGGCGCTGTGAATGTTGTGCGTCTCGCGGCCCATCAAGCCCGAACCGGTGAAGACCATCGTCGTATACGGCTGCAGCGGCGAACCGTACACATTCACGTGTTCCTCCGGCGAGAGCGCGGGCGAGACGCCCAGACTCACGCCTCCGGCTTCATGCGCGCCAAGTACCGCCGCGTGAGGCAATCCCGGGCACGCCCCCGTCACGATGGTACAGTCCCGTTCGGCGATGCGCTCACCCATCCGCCGAGCCAACTCCAGCTCCTGATCGGTAATCGGCCCCCCAGCCGACCCCATCACCCCAACCTGAATTTTCATTTGAAAAGGCGCTGCGGTCTGACCTCCGCGCCCCCCATCGGAGATGGGGCCCCCTGGACCTCTCGGCGCGTTGTGCGCGGTTGCATTTTTAAGCCTCCCCGTGGGCGCCGCCAAGATTTGCGTGCACTGACAAGAACTGACGTGGTGAACGCCCAAAGGGCTTGTTCGAATGCATTCGTATGACGACCTACAAGCAGGCTGGAAGGCGATGCGGGGCAGCGGCAACGTCAGCGTTCGCGAGGTCGCCTGCGAGGGCGTTGCACGCACGCTGCTTTGCGCGGAGATAGGCAGCAACACTGCGCCGGTGATTGCGCTCGCTGCGGGTGTGCATGGTGACGAGCCTGCCGGACCCTGGGCGCTCTTATCATTGGTCGAGCAAAACGATCTCGATGCGTCGTATTCGTACCGGGCGTGGGCCTGTACGAATCCGAGCGGATATCGAGCGGGAACGCGGCAGAGTGCGGAAGGCGTGGATCTGAATCGCACGTTCGGCCGCGGCGGCCAGTCGCCGGAAGCGCGCGCGATTATTACCTCGAACCGCGACCGCAAGTTTGTGCTCTCGTTCGATTTGCACGAAGACTACGAGGCCGAAGGTTTTTACTGTTACGAGTACGGCAACGGCGCGCTCGGGCGCGCGGTAATCGCGGCGGTGCGCGAGCGCGGATTTCCAATACAGGATCTCACGCGGTGCGATCTCGGCGCTCCCTACGGAGAGCCCGAGCTCGATGATGGGGTTGTGCGGCCGAGCGCCGCTTCGGAGATAGAGTCGATCGGCGGCTTGTCGTACACGATGGCGATCGTTCGTCATGCGGCAAAAAGAGCGCTGACGCTCGAAACGCCCACGCGCCTGCCGTGGGAAGAGCGGATCGCGATTCACAGGGTTGCGGTAAAGGCCGCCATCGCGGCCCTTTCGAACCCCTAACCCGCTATGGCTGAACGCGATTCTCTCGAGGTTGACGTGCTCTTCGTCGGTGCGGGGCCGGCTAGTCTTGCCGGTGCGATTCGGCTCATGCAGCTCGCCAAAGCCGCGGGGAAGGAGCTCGAAGTTCTCGTTATCGAGAAAGCGGGCGAAGTCGGCAATCACGGTCTTTCAGGCGCGGTCATGGATCCGAAAGCGCTCGACGAGTTGTTGCCGGACTGGCGTTCGGATGCTCCCGTTGAGGCTGCGGTCAGCGGCGATCAGCTGTGGCTTCTTACCGAGCGGCGGCCGCATCAAAGCGCCCATCGTTCCGCCGATGATGAACAACCACGGCAAGTACGTCGCCTCGCTTCAGAAGATCGTTAAATGGATGGCTGAAAAAGCCGAACAGGCGGGCGCGCAAGTATTCGGTGAGTTTCCCGGACAAGAGCTGCTGTGGGACGGCGATCGCGTCATCGGCGTGCGCACCGGCGACAAGGGTGTCGACAAGCACGGCAATCACAAACCGAATTACGAACCGGGAGCCGACATCTTCGCCAAGATCGTGGTACTGGGTGAGGGTCCGCGCGGCACGCTCGTCAAGCAGGCCGTTCCGCGCCTGAATTTAGACGAAGGCCGCGAACCGCAAGTCTATGCCGCGGGCGTCAAAGAGCTCTGGCAATGTCCGCCGGGCAGCGTTCAGCCCGGCAGCGTCATTCACACGATGGGGTATCCGCTTCCGAACGATACGTTCGGCGGCGGCTTTATCTACGGAATGGCCGGCGATATTCTCGATATCGGTTTCGTCGTCGGATTGGACTATAAAGATCCGACGACCGATCCGCACAATCTCTTCCAGCTTTTCAAAGCGCATCCGTCGGTCCGTTCGATGATCGAAGGCGCCAAGCTCTTGCGATATGGTGCGAAAGCGATTCCTGAAGGCGGCCTCTACGCGATGCCGCGTTTATACGACGACGGTCTGCTGCTCATCGGCGATTCCGCGGGTTTCTTGAACGGCATGCGCCTGAAGGGCGTGCACCTTGCGATGAAGTCGGGCATGCTCGCCGCGGAGACGGCGTTTGAAGCCGTGCAAGCCGGCAAGTTCGACAAGGCTCAACTCTCGTCGATCGATACCAAATTCAAAGCGTCATGGGCGTACGCGGAACTGCATTCCGCTCGCAATTTTCATCAAGGATTCAAGCACGGACTCATTCACGGAATGCTGAACACGGGACTTGGGATGTTCACCGGCGGACGCGGATTCGGATTTTCCACCCGGCTTCCGGGTGAACACGGGTTCGAACGCATGGAAAAGCGCGGCTACAAACCAAAGGAATCGACGCGCGCCGTCATCGATAACGTGGTAACGTTCGATAAGCTCACGGACGTTTATAACAGCGGTACGATGCACGAGGAGGATCAGCCCTCGCATCTGCATGTGGCGGATACAAATATCTGCCGCGATCAATGCACGGTCGAATACGGAAATCCGTGCGCGTACTTTTGCCCGGCCAAAGTATACGAGCCCAACTTTGAAAAAGACAACTCGTCCACGGACGGCTCAGACATTCGCGGCGAACTGACGATCAATTTCACGAATTGCGTGCACTGCAAGACGTGCGATATCGCCGACCCGTATCAAATCATCACCTGGGTGCCGCCGCAGGGCGGTGAGGGTCCCGTTTACACCGGAATGTAACTTACAAAAACCGAACCGCCAGCACCGCCATGTCGTCGCGCAGATGGTCGGAATCCCAAAAGTCCGACGCCTGCGTCATCAGCAGTTTGGCAAGCTGCGTCATCGGCGTTTTCTCGAAGTTCTCGTTGATGAGATCGAGCACGCGCTGTATGCCGAAGAATTCGATATTGCCGCGGCGCGCATCGGTGACACCGTCGGTTACCGCAACCAGCACCGTACCGGGAACGATCTCGACGTAGCGCTCCGCAAATAGGTGCACCTGCGTGTCGAAGACGCCCAGAAGCGGAGCGGTCGTCGGCAGGACGACTGCGCGTTCGTTGGGATGCACCATAAACACGGTATCGTGCGCCGCCGAGGCATACCCCATCACGCGTCGCTCCGCGTCGACGTGCCCGAAGAAAACGGTTGCGAACGTGGGCTCGCCTTCGTCTCCGCCATTCTCCAGGCAGAGACGATTGAGTGACTGAAGCACGCGCTCCGAGGTCAGCCCTTCCGAGGCATAGGCGCGCAGCCCGAATTTGATGAGTGCGGCATGGACCGCCGCTCGCGGGCCTTTACCGGCAATATCGCTCACCGAAAATGCGACGGACCCGTTATCGAACAAGTACACGTCGACCACATCTCCGCCCGCGTCGCCCTGCGCCAACCGGTACTCGATCGCGTATTCCAGCCGGTTTAAAGTCTTCGGCTGCGGCGTGAACAGATGCTGCACCAGCAGCGTTGCCGCGTCATATGTTTGTGGATGCAGCGCGGGGTCGTCCGCGCTCACATGCATTTCGGCAGGAGCCGCTTCGGAAACGGCGTGCTCCGGGTCGGGATCGACGATGGGCTGCAGGTCGGGTCGCAGGCGCATGGAAGGCAGCTTCCCCGCTCGCGTGCCCTTTCATTGCCTTGCCCTTGCTTGCCGGAAGAAAACACCACCAGCGAATGTCATTTCAACGCGGCATGAATGCCCTGCGAAACTTCGATCTCTCGATTATCGTTTTGGTCATCGTGCTGACAGTGTGCGGCGCAGGCATTTGGCAACTCGGGCGCGCGTTTCCGGACGCCGATCGAGGACTCATCATCTATGCGCGCGAGCAGAAAGAGATCTTTATCGATGCGGGGCTGATTCCGCAATCGTATCGCGTGCGCAGCCCGAGCGGCCTTGACCGCAAGTTGCGCGCGCAGACGGTCATCGTTGCCGCCAGGGTCTCGCCGCACAGAGCATTCGAGGGAGCCGGCGTGATACTCGGCGTGCATCAGGGCCGCATCGAGATCCTTACGGCGAAACACGTCGTCGCGCATCACGGGCAGAAGCTCGTGATTTTTCCGGATCACACCGAGCGTAACGCCGTACGCGTGATCCTGGCACCCGACAACGATCTCGCGCTCGTCCTGCGTCGATCTGAACTGCCGCACACGAAATTCTCCAGCGCCCATTTGGCCGATCAAACCTTTGCAAACGGCCAGGAGTTTGTGGTGATGGGACATCCCGGCCCCTTCAGTTGGTTTGCTTCACCGGGCCTAGCGGAGCATCACCTCGATGACACGCTGTTGTTCTGCCCGACGTGCGATAAAGGCGATTCGGGCGCGGGAGCATTCGATGGTTCCGGGAACCTGCGCGGAATCTTGGTGAATAAAGCGATCATTCGCGTGCTCTCGACACGAACCGGTCAGTCGAAGCGCTTTACGGCGTATCAGATAGAGCAGCCGAAGGCGATTCGCGCATTCCTGCGAACCGCGCACTAATCATGGAAGCAGACGTTGCGATCGTCGGCGGCGGAATCATCGGGCTGTCGATTGCATTTGAGCTTGCGGGCCGCGGTGCCGGTGTGCGCGTGTACGACACCGGTGAGCCCGCACGAGCGGCATCCTGGGCTGCCGCAGGGATGCTCGCACCGCTAACCGAGCATATGCCGGATGAACGGATGCGCAGCCTGTGCGAGAAATCGCTGCGCATGTATCCCGCATTTGCCCGCGCGGTTCACCGCGAGGGCGGCGTTGACGCGCATTTGCGTTTGGACGGCATTTTGCGCACGGCGTACTCCGCGGACGAATACGATCGCTTGAGCGCGCATCTCGAAGAGCTGCGTGCCGCGGGGCATTCCGCTATGCTGCTCGCGCGCAACGATGCGCTGCTCGCCGAGCCGGCTCTCGGTAAACACGTATGCGGCGGCCTGCTCGTTGAGGGCGAGGGCCAAGTTGACAATCGCA
Organism: Vulcanimicrobiota bacterium; assembly: GCA_963777365.1. Lineage (GTDB taxonomy): Bacteria > Vulcanimicrobiota > Vulcanimicrobiia > Vulcanimicrobiales > Vulcanimicrobiaceae > CAVZQG01. The sequence goes on along the minus strand of CAVZQG010000019.1, from coordinate 206,157 downwards.
GGCTCGGGCGCGCGCTGCTGTCCGCGTGCCGTTCGCGCGGCGTCCGAATTCACGCCGGTGCCGCCCGCCTTGCAATCGAGTTCGATGCACGACGCGTTCTGGGCGTGCGCACCGATCTCGGATACGACGCTGCGGGAGCGGTGATCAATGCTGCGGGTGCTTGGGCGGCGCACGTCCCGGGTGTGCCCGAGGAATGCATTCCGCCGATTCGACCGGTCAAGGGGCAGATGCTCGCGATCCAGATTCCGGAAGGCTTTATGCGGCGAGCTACGTGGGTTCCCGGCACGTATCTGGTCCCGCGCACCGACGGACGCCTTTTGGTGGGCGCCACCGTCGAAGAAGCGGGGGACACGCGCGTGACCGCAGGCGGAATTCACGGACTTCTGCACGCTGCGACTGCCGCCGTTCCCTCGCTGCGCGACTTTGCCATTAGCGAGACCTGGGCGGGCATCCGCCCTGGAACTCCCGACGAGCGTCCTTGCCTGGGTTCGACGCCGCGGCGCGACTATTACCTGGCCGCAGGCCACTATCGGAACGGTATCCTGCTCGCACCGATTACGGCTCGCTTACTCGCGGACGCGATCGAGAGCGGCTCCGAGGAAGGCCTCGCGCCGTTCAGCCTTGCGCGCTTCGGAACGAAAGTCGGGATCGCGTAGCGAACTGCATAACCGTGAGAGCCTCGATCAACGGTACGGAACATGAATTGCCCGACGGGTTGACCCTCGCCGAACTGCTCGTTCGGCTGGAAGCACCCGAGCGCGGCATCGCGGTCGCGAAGAACGATCGCGTCGTACGCCGCTCCAGCTTCGGCGAGGAACGCGTGCAGAGCGGCGATCGCATCGAAATCATCAAAGCCGTCGCGGGCGGCTAATCGCAACTTTGGCGGCGCCTCGGGGAGTCTTTACGTGAGCAGAGTATCTATGCGCCATGAGACTTGGGGGCCCCACAACGTGGGGGGCGTGTAGGCCAGGCCGGAACGCCTTTTAAAATGACAGACCTTTTGAAAATTGGCAGATATGAACTCAAGTCGCGCTTGATCGTTGGAACGGGTAAGTACCCGTCGCTTGAAGTGATGCAGGCGGCGCATGCGGCGAGCGGGACGCACATGGTCACCGTGGCGATTCGCCGCATCAATTTGGACGACCGCAGCGGCAAAACGATGCTGGACTATATCGATCGCGGCAAGTACCTGATTCTGCCGAATACGGCCGGCTGCTACAACGCGAAGGAGGCCGTCCTTACCGCTCAGCTCGCGCGCGAACTTTTGGAAACGGACCTCATTAAATTAGAAGTAATCGGGGACGCGCAAACGCTGTATCCGGATACCCGGGAGACCCTGGCGGCTGCCGCGCAGCTGGTCAAAGACGGATTTACCGTGCTGCCGTACGTGGTGGACGATCCGGTCGCGTGCAAGCAATTAGAAGAAGAAGGCTGTGCCGCGGTCATGCCGCTGGCGGCCCCGATCGGAAGCGGCCTGGGTGTTTGCAACCCCTACTCGATTCGCATCATCAAGGAACGGGCGAACGTGCCGGTCGTTGTCGATGCCGGCGTGGGTACGGCCAGCGACGCCGCGCTTGCGATGGAACTCGGCGTCGATGCGGTGCTCATGAACACCGGCATTGCAGCTGCCCGGAATCCGGTGCAAATGGCCGCAGGCCATGAAGCACGCCGTCGATGCCGGCCGGCTCGCGTATTTGTCCGGGCGGATGGAGAAGCGTCTCTACGCGAACGCCTCCAGTCCGATGCACGATCTGATCTCCGCCGACAAGACGTAGATGAGCGAGATTTCCGTTGAGGAGCTCGCGCAGTGGCGCGCGAGCGGTCGCGACTTCGTCTTACTCGACGTGCGCGAACCGTATGAGGTTGCGCAAGTCAATCTGTCGGACGCGCTGAACGTTCCGATGAGCGAATTTTTGTCCCGTGCGGATGAACTGGATCCCGGTAAAACGGTTGCCGTTATTTGCCACTACGGCTCTCGCAGCGAACGCATCGCGCAGTTTCTGGAGATGCGAGGATTCGGCAGCGTCTACAATGTCGAAGGCGGCATTGACGCGTATGCGGAGCGCGTCGATCCCACGCTCCCGCGTTACTGATCGCGCCGGCGCGCTCGCAGAAACCAGTGGACGGTGCCGGAAGGCGGCTTGGAATGTGCCCACGTGCCGACGACGTCATCCGTGTCTTCTTCCGTCAGTGACTCGATGATGAACGCCGTCTCGACCAGCGCGCGCAAGCGCTCCCGATCGAAATACACGTGGGCGACGCCCGCTTCATCGCCCGACTGCGGCGCGTACGTGTGCGCTTCGATGAGCGTTCCGCGACCGTAGCGGGAGTCGCGCGTGGAGGCAAACGTGCAATAGAACGGAGCGGCGGGTTTGAGCGCAAGCGCTGCTCCGTGCAGCATGATTTCCACGCTCGACGGCGTTCCGTGCAGGAATGCGTGCGTGCTGAGCGCCCCATCAAACGTTTGAGCCGGAAGTTCTAAGCGCGAACAAACCCCATCCGCGAGCGCGTGCACGCGTAAACCCGCGCGCTGCAAAGCGGCGGTGTTGCGGCCGCTTCCGGAGCCTATTTCAAGTACGTAGGCGTTGCGTTCGCGCAGACGCTCGATGAGCGCCGCGGCCAGCGGATGTTCGTGCATGGTTTACCTCCAAGCGTGCCAGCTCGGGTACTGCGGGTCCTTCGCTTGCTGCGGCGAAATCCGCTCAGCGTGCGGATGCAAACGCGCCCTTCGCGCAGCCTCCTGAAGGCAGGTATCGCGCTCGCGGCCGTGATTGTTCTGGGTACCATCGGATACGTTACGTTGGAGGGATGGTCGTGGTTCGACGCTTTCTACATGACGATCGTTACGATCACGACGGTCGGGGGCGGCGAGCCGACGCCGCTCGATGTTCGAGGCAAATGGCTTACGATTGGAGTGGTCGCGGTCGGGTTCGGAGCGCTCACCTACACGGTGCTGCGAATCATGGCGTACATGGTCGAGGGCCGGCTCGAAAGCCTGGTCAGCGAACGGCGCCAGCGCCGGCGAATCGCTAAAATGGAACGGCACTATATTCTGTGCGGCTACGGCCGCGTCGGGCGCGAAATCGCGCGCTCGTTCATTGAAGAGAAGACTCCGTTCGTGATCATCGACATCAATCAGGAATCGCTGGAGCGCGCCGCCGCCGAAGGCCACACGGTCGTACAAGGCGATGCGGCCGAAATTGATACGCTGCGCGCCGCGGGCGTCGATCGCGCGGTCGGCCTGGTAGCCGCGGTCGACAGCGATGAGAAAAACATCTACGTGACGCTCTCCGCGCGCGTGCTGAATCCGAGCCTATTCATCGTCGCTCGCGCGAACCGCGATCACGCGGAGGAAAAACTTCGGCTTGCCGGTGCGAGCCGGATCATCTCGCCGTATACGATCGGCGGCCGCCGCATGGCGAGTCTGGCCATGCGGCCCACGGCGATCGAGTTCGTTGACACGGTCCTCTCGGCCAGCAACGGCGAGTTGCTTCTCGAGGACTTCTCGATAAACGAGGCCTCGAAGTCACGCGGCCGCACGCTCAATCAGCTCATCCCGACGGCCAGTGCGATCATCGTGCTCGCACTAAAACGGCAGGGACGCATGACGTTCCGCCCCGCTGGAGAAACGCAGCTCGAGAGCGGTGACGAAATCGTCGTCGCCGGGCCGCCGCAAGATATGCGAACGCTCGAGTCGGTGGTGTAAGGACGCCACGACACGCCGGAAAGGAGAACAGCATGTTAGCCGAAGGTGCGAAGATGCCGGCCATTACGCTCATGGACGATGCCGGCAACACCGTTGATACCCGCGAGCTGCTGGGCAAGCCGCTCGTTCTGTGGTTCTACCCCAAAGACGACACACCGGGTTGAACGAATGAAGCGTCGCAGTTTCGCGACGCCTATTCGAAGTTTGGGCAGGAAGGCGCAGAGATCGTCGGCGTGAGCCGCGATTCAGTCGCTTCGCATCAGAAGTTCAAGAACGAAGTACGATATCCCGTTCAGACTGCTCGCGGACGTCGATTCAAAGCTGTGCGACGCCTTCGGCGTGATCGTGGAGAAGAACTTGTACGGGAAGATGACCAAAGGCGTCCAGCGTTCGACGTTCCTGATCGATGAATCCGGTACGATCGTCAAAGTGTGGCCGAAAGTAAACGTCGAGGGCCACGCCCAAGACGTCCTAACATCCCTCTAACCGATCGTCAAGCGTTTCCGCGCCACAAATTGTCATCCTGAGCCTGTCGAAGGACCCTGAGCAACGCGAAGGGATCGATCGCCCCTCGACAAGCTCGGGGTGGTTCGACACGCTCACCATGACAATAACGACAATTGATGTTAGGCGATGATTTTGGCGACCATTTCGGTGCGGTTGCGGGAGCTGGTTTTCGTTAAAAGTTGTTTGACGTGAAAGATTGCGGTTGATTTTGAGATGAAGAGGTGCTGCGCGATCTCTTCGTTGCGCAGTCCTTTGACAACGAGCCCTAAGACTTGACGTTCGCGCGGCGAGAGACTGTAACGGTTTGCGACGGTCTCCATCTGATCGCGCAAAGCAAATCGTTCGACCATGACGGCATAAGCAGGCGAGGGCCCGCCATCGAGCTCGAATACGCGTACCGCGATCGATGCGCTCACGGCGGCGCGCCAAACCCCTTCGTGATGTTCGTCGGCTTGCGCAAACAGCTTGAGTACTGTGTACTCGAGCGAAGGAGGAAGCGCTCCATTCTCCGCCGGCCTAAATTCCTTGCGGCGTTCCGCCGGATCCGCACGATAAAAAAGCACGTGCAGCCGCTTGTCTATCACGAACAGCGTAGGCGTCGCGCGCCTGCCGAGTACCTCCAGCTGTTCAGGTTCGAGCTGAGCGCGCTGATCGTCTGTGGATAAGAGTGTGCGCGTACCTATCATCACGAGTAGTTTTCTCCCCCTAGACCCCTAAAGTGCTAATACGGCTGACAGCTATAAAGCGTTAGCGGGCACGGTAGCATACGGAAAGGCGGTATAGCCGCACCTTGCTTTGCAGCCCTATCGGAGCCATATATTATGACCTCGTACAAAACGCTTATTTTCGGAACCATTGCTTTTGTATGCGCCGCATCACCGGCGCTCGCCGATGTCCCGAGTGCGGTACCAGGTCCCGTCAGACACGACGTTCCCAGCGCCGTCCCGGGCCCGGCCAGAAAGGATGTGCCAAGCGCCGTCCCTGGCCCGGCCAGACACGATGTGCCAAGCGCCGTGCCGAAATTCATCGTGATCGCGGGCGTAGCAGGCTTACCGGCGATGAGGCTTGACCTCGCTTGGCTGCAGCGGTTCATCGACCGCTAAGAACCACGTCAATCATGGCTTGAACGGCAGCGGGATCGAATTGGGTCCCGCTGTTTCTTTTTAACTCCTCGACCGCATGCGTCGGTGGAAGGGGAGCGCGATACGGCCGGCGCGCGATCATTGCATTGAACGCATCCGCAACGGCGACAATTCGTGCCGCGAACGGAATGAACGTGCGTTCCAATCCGTCCGGATAGCCCTTTCCGTCGAACCGTTCGTGATGCGAGCGGACCGCCGGCGCAAACAACCGCAGCTCGCTCACGCGCGAAACGATATGTTCGCCGGACGCCGCATGCGCGCGCATGATCTTCCACTCTTGATCGGTTAATTGACGAGCCGCCGTAAGTATCTCGATCGGCGTCGTCGTCTTGCCGACGTCGTGCAGCAGACCGCTTCGTGTTACAACGTAGGACTCGCTGCGCGATAGACCCAGCCGCTTGGCGATTCTCCAGCACCACATGCCGACCGATCGTGAATGTTCGGCCGTGAGCGTGTCCTGAGCGGAAAGGCGGAAGATCAGCTCATCAATCTTCGCGTCGACCGGATCGATCGTATGCAGCTCTCGCTGCTGACGCTTGACGCAGAACGCGCCGATGTGCAGATCGATGCGCTGCTGCAGGTCGGTCAGACCCACGCGCGTCTGGGCCGGAAGGTCGATCTCTTCGGAGATGACGTCCAGTGCGGCGCTGACCGTCGACGGAAGCAAATTGTACAGCCGCGTCTCCTGCGGATAATCGTGGAGCACCGAGTCGACCCAGTCGAATATCACGCCGGTATCGCATCCATCCGCCCACTCGACGATCCGGTCGAGCGTGCGTTTGGTGACGACGTCGGCGAGAATCGAACGGCGTTCCGGCGGCAGCGTTCGCGAAATCGCGCGTTTGGAGATTTCGCAGCGCAGGGCGTTGATTCGACCCGAGACCTGCGTGTTGTTTGCGGCGTGATTGTTAAGCAATTTTTGGTTGCTCCTGGCTACATGGAAGCGAACCGATGGCAGCGGCGACACCGCCGAAGTCGGCCATCGCAAGCTCACGCAGGCCGTCGTAGACCTCGTTGTAGTTGTCTGCTCCGTCCCAGCTTCTGAAGATTGCGTTGACGCTGTCGTAGAGCGCGCGCAGCCGGGCGGACATCATTCCGGTAAAGCGCGAGACGTGCTCGACGATTGCATACGCCTCGCCGGAGCGTCCGAGCAGACGCGTCGCCAATGCGCGGTTCAGCTGCGTGCGAATGGTACGGCGCGCAGATTGATCGCATTCCCGCAGACGCGCCTTGACCTCGAGCAGCGCGGTTTCGGCCTCGGCGCTCAGCCCCGCGGCTGCCGCGTAGAGCGCGATCTCCGAGAACCGAAGGGCACGCCGGTCGGGCGTGGCCTGGCGCTCGCCCGTCGGGAAAATGATGTCGTAGGCTTCGGCAAAGCGGCCGTGGCCCGCGAGCATGAGCGCCTCAGCCGGGAGCAGCGACTCGCTCGTGTGGCGCTCGCCGTAATCGATGCCGTGCGCATCGAGCATTTTTTCAATCGCCCAAACGCCTTGCGCGTCGCCCATTTCTGCGCGAATGTCGATGCTGCCGAGCAGTGCGAAAAGGCGCATGTGCGCGCTGCCGGCTTTGAGCCCGCAGTCCAAGATGTGATCGAGGATCTCGAGCGAAGCCTTCGTGTTGTCTTCGACGTCGTACGAAACGTTCAGAAGCACCGAGTACGCGCGCGCCGCGACCTCGTACATGTCGCTCTCGAGCGCGAGCTCGACCGCGAGCGAGGCGCGCGCCTTCGCGGTCGTGATCTGCCCGGTAAAGAGCGCGACCCATGCCGCATGATGATGGATCTTCGCCTGCAGGTGTCTCGAGGGCGATGTTTCCAGCAATTCCAGCGCGGTGTTCATCATGCTGCGGGCATCGTCGAAACGCTCGGCGATGACGTAGGCGGTTGCCAGCGTCGATCGCAGTGAGGCATCGAGTTCGACCGGCAGCTCGTCGCCCACATAGCGCTCGAGCAGCTCGATCCCGTCACGCCGTCCCGATCGAACCAGATCCAGGCCGTACCGGTAGGCAACCTCCGCACGCATTATCGGAGTTTTTGCTTCCTCGATCGCGTGCAGATACCAGGATTCGGCGATATCGCTGCGCGCTGCATTTGATTCGGCGATCGCTCTGACCGCAAGCGCGACCGCGCTGTGAGCGGTCGTTTCGTCGTCGAGTGTTGAGAGCGCTTGTTGTAAGTCGTCCAGGCGCCCTTCGTCGATCAGTGCAAAGCCGTTGCGCTCGCACAGGTGCAGGACACCCAGCTCGTTGCCCGCGCGTGCGTACAAGCGCAGCGCGTCGGAGATTTGTCCGCAGTCCTCCAGCAAGCCGGCGGCAAACGAACAGGCCTCTTCGATGGTCGTCTCACCTTCCGACTCGAGCCGGTGCTGCAAAAACTCGCGGAAAAGATCGCGGAATTGTATCGTGCCGTCATGACGCAGCGAGAGCACGCGGCCGTCTCGCGCGGCAAGCTCGGCGGCTTCCCACGATGCGTGCCATGGGCTGGCTGCGATGACGTCCTTTTCCAGCGTCGTGAACACGCAGGCGTTCAGAAGCAATTCTTGCAGCGGTTCATCGCACTGTACGAAGAACTGCTCGGCAAAGAATCCGTACAGACCTTCGGCGCTGCCTGGGCGCAGAAGCTTCAAACGCTCGATCCATTGCGGCATGCTGCAGCCCAAGCTGAAGGCCAGCGGCCATCCATCGGTCATCTGATACAGCGAGGCTGCGAGCGCCGGCGAGAGGCCTTCCGTCGAGGCGATGTCGCGCATCTCGCGTTCGGTGAGACGCAGTTCACGTTCGTCCAGCGGCGCTCCGCAGATTCCACTCTCGCGCCAGCGATCGATGCACGCGGGCAGTGCACGTGAGGCGAAAAGCCAGCGATAACCCGCGGGGAGACTCTTTGACCAGACGCTCGATGAGATTGACGATGCGTTCGTCGTGCAACGTATGATGCAAGTCGTCGATGAGAATGGTGCGTTCGGCTTGACGATCGAGATGACCGAGAAACCAAATGGCAAGTTCCTCTTCGACGTGCGTTGATTGCATGGCAAATTCAATTGCGCGCGCGTACGAGGAGCGAAGACCGGGTGCAATCGGTGCGAGCCTCTCAGACAGCTCGCGCGTGAACGAAACGAGCGATCCATGCTCCGGCAGTAAACCAAGTTCCAGCGTCGGCTCGGGATGCGCATCTAAAAACTGACGAATGGCCGTTGTTTTGCCGAATCCCTCGGGTGCGCAGATCAGCGTTGCCGGATAGCGCCCGGCTGCTTTGAGGCGTGCAGTTAGCCGATTGCGCGCCAAAGGCGCTGCCGATATCATTTTGCTTCCCGGTACGCAAGCCAGTTCGCGAAATCACGTTGCGTTAAGGGGCTGCAGATGTAGTACCCCTGAAGTGCATCGACGCCGGCTCCCACCAGCCATTCGCGCTGCGATTCTTCTTCGACATTTTCGGCAATGACCGCCCAGCCGAAATGGTGAGCCTGTTTGATCGCGGCTTTGGCCGCTGCGGCCGATCCCGTACCGAAGGTTTTCCCGGGCACCAGTTTCGGTCCGATTTTCACAAAATCGAGCTGAAGTTCCGCGAGAAACCGAAGCGCAAGTCCGGCGTAGCCGAAGTTTGTGAGCCCGACGCTGAAGCCGCGATCGCGTATCTGCGCGATGAAGTTTGCGTATTGCTGCGGATCTTGTGCGACGAGCGGCTCGGGAATTTCGATGGCGATATTCGCTTGCGCCGGTGAATAGGACGCCAGCAGATTCTCCGCCGCGGCGCTAACGTTGACATGAATAGGCAGCGAGCGCGTTTCGCGATATTTCTCGCTGACGAGCAGCGCTTCGACGACTTCGCGGTCGATGTGCGAGGGCACGGTCGAACGCCCTTCATTGTCGGCCGAGTCGGGAAGTAAAATGCCTTGCGTGGGATGCAGCCAGCGGATCAGTGCCTCGGCTGCCACGATTCGGCCCGTGCGCGAATCGACGATGGGCTGAAAGCAGAGCAGAAACGGCGATTCGGCGGGTACCGCGGGCGGTTCGGGCCCTCGCATTCAACGTGCGCAGCCTCGGCTTTGCGTCCGGCATACGGCGAAGAGTCGTAAAACGCGTATGAAGAGCCTTTGCGTTTGGCGACGTACATCGCGCTGTCCGCATGGGCAAGCAAATCTTGAGCGGAGGAGCCGTCTTCGGGGAAGGCTGCGATCCCGACGCTTGCCGTAAGGCGCACTTCAATCTCGTCGAAGACCATCGGTGCGGCGATCGTTTCGAGCAAACGCGACGCGATTGCATCGAGCTCGGACGTGCTCTCCGAAACTGACGAGCACGGCAAATTCATCGCCGCCGATCCGTCCGGCAATCTCATGGCGGCGCAGCGCGGAGCGCATGCGGCTTGCCGCCTCCGCAATCGCCTTGTCGCCGAATGCGTGGCCGTAGGAGTCGTTGATCTTTTTGAAACCGTCGAGATCGACGTAGAGGATCGCGAGCGGTCCGCCGGTACGATTGGCCGACGAGAGCATGACGGCGATATGGTCGAGCGTTGCGGCGCGGTTGTGAAGTCCGGTCAGCGGATCGATCAACATCCGATCGTTGATCTGCCGCTGTTTGTCGGCGAGCTCGATAAGCCGCGATACGACGTTTGCGAGAAAGCCGATGTACTGGAGCTCGACGTCGCTTAAGAACTCGTCGCGCGAATCTTTCCATGCAAACGAGAGCGTCGAGCGGAACTCGCCCGTCTGAAAGTTCTGAATCAGAACCGTCGACCACCCCGTCGATCGCAAAACCTCTTGCATCGGCGTATGTTCGGCCGGATCGCGGAAAAACATGACCGGTTCATCGGATGCCAGGCCCCGGCAAAGCGTGCTCGATCCCAGCGGACGCGGCAGCTTCTCCTGCGCCGAATACGCGACGCGTCGTCGTGCCGAAGCGTTCCAGACCTCGACGTAGTCGCATTGCAGCGCCGATCGGGCCTCCCCCAGAACAGATATCCAGCTGGGCCGCTGACTCGTCGTCGACGAGCGCTAGGTCCCAAAGGGCGCGTAGACGCGCAAGCTGCTCCTGAGGCCGATCCATCGTCTGCGTAGCGCCTATTTCCTTGGCATACAAGATAGCGAGTGTCCCCCCGCGAGAAAACATCGTGGGTTAGTAAGGGCTAACCTACAACGTATGATAGGCCGAGTACCTACAGGATTGAACTCACTTAGGAAAAGATTGAGAATTCCTTAATACTAGCGGCCTACTTAGGGCTATTCTAACCGATTTCCGGCCAAACGGGCGCCCTATAGCGTTCCATAGGGGGTAGTTATTATGGCCTAGTTGTCGGTTTTGGCCTGTTCGCGGGGGAGCGAGAACTGGATCAGGGAGCGGACCGGGGCCAGTCCGCGGCTGACGACTGCGCAGCACGTGACCCGCAGATTCAGCTCTTCCAGGCGTGCCTTGGCCGCCAGCAGTTCTCGGCCGCTCGTGACGACGTCCTCCAGCAGTAAGACCTTCTGGCCGGACTCGTAGGCGCCCTCAACGTACTCACCCGGGAAAGCGCCGTAGCCCTTTGGCTCTTTGCGGACCGCGAGCAGCGGAATACTGCTTAATTGCGAGACGGCGGTCGCGATGACGACGCCGCCCAGCTCGGTCCCCGCGATGATGTCCGGACTCAATTCGGCGATCATCGGCACGAAAAGGCGCGCAATGCGGCGCAGCACCTGGGGGTCGGAGAAGAGCCGGAATTTGTCGATGTAATAGTCGCTTCGAACGCCCCCCGAGAGCAGGTAGTCCCCGCGGGTCATTGCGCGTTCTACGATGATTTTGCGGAGCCAGTTCAGCTCCGGGATCCGGCCTATCGGATCGGGCGATCCTAAATACTCCATTGCCATGCGTTCCACGATTCGGTTACTGGGTTGGGATCGAATCCCTTGAAATTTTCACTGATCGGATGCATCTGCCGCGTATAATAAAAGAAGATCATGGGAATATCGCGCGCCAGCAGATCTTGTATGCGATAATACGCTTGCTTGCGTGTGGCCTGATCGTAATTATTAAGTGCGATCTTCTGCGCGGCTTCCATGTCCGGGTTGCAGTAGCGCGAATAATCGTAGCCGGCGGGCGCGACGTTCGCGCACGTGAGCTGTGAAGCGTCGTCAGGATCGGTGCCGGCGTACCATCCCGCCAGGCCCAGATCGAACTTGCCGCTTTGGAGAATCCCGCCCTCGCCGACGGGCGCGAACAGGACGTCGCCGGGATAATATTTGATCTCGACGTCGATGCCGGCCGCTCGCAGCATCTGCTGTACTTCGACGGCGTTCTTGCGTCGCGTCGCGTTGCTGTTGTTGCTCACGAGCACCAGCGTGAGCGGCTCCCCGCCCTTCATCATAATGCCGTTTGGCCCGGGAGACCATCCCGCTTGCTGCAGCAGCGCGCGCGCCTGCTGGATATTCGTCGGATAGACCGGATCGATGTTCGGATTATGCGACCACATGAACGGCGGCTGATCTTGCGTGGCGATGATTTGCTGACCGAAGGTCAGCGTGTCGACGATGCGCTTCTTGTCGATTGCATACATTATCGCGCGCCGTACCCGCACGTCTTGCAGATACGGACGCTGCACGTTGAGCCAGGTGCTCTCGTACCCGTTGATGTTCACCCAAGCCAGCCGTACGCCCGGAATGTTCTTGACGGACGGATAGTTGTTGATCGACGCCTCGTACATCCAATCGATGTCGTGCGTGCGCAGCAGGTTGATCGACGTGTTCTCGTCGGGAACCACGCGAATGTAGACGGTTTTAAGGCCCGGCTTGCCCATGAAGAAGTTCTCGTTGGCTGCGAACTCCATATGGTCGCCGTGCACCCAGCGAACGAATTTGAATGGGCCGTCGGACACCGACGGATCGTTATTGAACGGAATTTGATTGATGTTCGGATATTTTGAAAGAATGTGTGCCGGTGCCACCGGATACGGCTGGTCGCTGTCGGCGAAGAACGTGTTGATGAAGGGCGCGAACCGCTGTTTTAAGTGAACGACGACCGTATAGTCGTCAGGCGTATCGATGCTGCGAACGTAATCGTATCCGTGACGGGAAATAATGTTGTTATTGTTGTTCATGATCGCTTGCCACGACCACTTTACGTCCTTACCGGTCACCGGCACGCCGTCCGTCCACTTCACGTTCTTGCGCAGATGGTAGGTGATCGTGAGGCCGTCTTTGGAGATGCCGCCGTTCGTCGTCGACGGTACCGTGGCCGCCAGCATTGGAACCGGGTTCCCTTTTGCATCGGCGTGCAGCAGCGGCTCGAACATCAGAAACGCAATCATGCCGTCCGTCGTGTTCGAATTCAGTAAAGGATTGAGGTTTTTGATGTCCTGCTGAATGGATACCCGGAGAACACCGCTCTGCATTCGAGGCGTTTCGCGCGCCGGACGTCCCGGTCTGCGTGCAGCCCGCAAGAAGCGCGACCAGCAAGGCGAGTGCGCCCAGTCGTTTGACCAACGGTTTTCCTCCAAATGGAAAAGGGATAGCGAAAATTCGCTATGCTGCCGAAGGCGCCTTCGGGCCGGTCCATTTGCCGGGTACCGGATCGAAACGGTCGTGACGCCACGAATAGGTTCCCAGACCCTGGGTGGCCGTCCGCAATTCGGTGATGTACCGCGAGAGCTCGACCTGCGGAACATCCGCTTCAACCACATCGTGGCCCGGCTTCTCGGCCGGATTCATGCCCAGGATTTGTCCGCGTTTCCCGGTCAACTGCTGGATCACCGTCGAGGTGTACTGGGTCGGTACGGTGACCTCGACGTGCACGATCGGCTCGAGTACGACCGGATTGCATTTGGGGAGCGCGTCGCGCACGGCCATGCCGGCCGCCGTTCTGAACGATTGCTCACTCGAATCGACGTCGTGATAGGCACCGTCGAAAAGAACGACGTGTATATCCGTCACGGGGTAACCGCCGACGCTTCCGTGCATGAGTGCTTCTCGCACGCCCTTCTCGACGGCGGGAAAGAACTGACGCGGCACGACGCCGCCGACGATCTTTTCCTCAAACGTCACGCCGTTGCCGCGCTCGCGGGGAGCAAAGCGTAACCAGACATCGCCGAATTGTCCGTGACCGCCGGTTTGATGCTTGTATCGCGCGTGTACTTCCGTACCGGCCGAAATCGTTTCCTGATACGGAATCGTCGGCGGCGCGGTCGCCGATTCGACCTTGAATTTGCGCGTCAGACGCTCGACGGCAATCGTTACGTGCTGTTCGCCGCTGCCGAGCAGCAGCAGCTCGTTGGTGATCGGCGCGCGTTCGAGCCGCAGCGCGGGATCCTCGTCGACGATGCGCCCGAGCATCTGCGATATCTTCGCTTCGTCCATACGCTCTTTGGGTTTGATGGCAACGGCGAACACCGGATCGGAGAAAGGCACGCGAGGGAGTAAAATCTTGTGACCGTTCTCGGTGAGGATATCGCCGGTCGAAACCGTCTCGAGCCGGCCGATCGCGACGATGCTGCCGGGACCGGCTTCCGTGATGGCCTCTTGTTTCTTGCCCTGCAAGCGGTACAAACCGCCCGCGCGCACCTTTTCGCCGTTTTTCGAGATGTTCGAGAGCGTTGCGTCCGATTTGAGCGTACCCGAGAGCACGCGGACGACGGAGATCTTTCCCGATTGCGGATGGATGATCGTCTTGATGACCTGGGCCGCGACCGGGTCCGTCGGCTTTCGCTTCGATCTTTCGGCCCTCGGCATCGACCAGCGGGGAATCGAGCGGCGAGGGAAACCATTTTTCCATGGCATGCACGAGCGCCTCAACGCCGTAGCCGGGCAGTCCCGCCGCCGCCAGCACCGGAACGATTTGATCGTGCGAGCACTCCTTGCACAGATCGTTCTGCACCTCGTCCGCAGGCGGTTCAAGACCTTCGAGGAGCTCTTCCATCAAGTGATCGTCGAAGTCCGCCATCGCCTCGAGAAGTTGTCCATGCGCAAGCTCGACCTGTTCTTGGATCTCGGCGGGCACATCGGTTTCCTTCACTTTGCCGCCGTCGAACAGGTACGCTTTGCGATCGGCAAGATCGACGTACCCTTTGAACGTTTCCGCCGCGCCGATCGGCCACTGTTCGGCCACGACGTGGCGTCCGTACGAGGTTTGCAGCGCATCGAGCGTTCCGCTAAAATCCGCACCGGGCCGGTCCATCTTGTTGACGACGAATAGATGGGGCAGCTTGCGCAGTTCGATATATTCCAGCAGCATTTGCGTTTGCGGGACGCGCGAGGGATCGGCATCAATGACGACGACAGCCGCATCGCACCCGGCCAGTGCCATCTTCGTTTCTTCGAAAAAGTCGATAAAGCCGGGCGCATCGACGAACGTCATCTCGATAGGTCCGCCGCCGTCCGAAGACGCGTCCGAACTGTGAGCGAATCCGATGGTCGTTGATTGCGCGTGCGCGATGCATTCCGGTTCGTAATCGGTCGTCGTCGTGCCCTCGGTTACGGCTCCCTTACGGCTGATCGCTCCGCAATACATCAGGATAGATTCGACCAGCGTCGTCTTTCCGGCATGATGTGAGCCGACGATACCAATATTGCGTACGCGAGAGATGTCGGACGCCATACAAGACTCCTATTATAAGGCGCGCTTTACGATCGCGCCGTCAACGACGCTTTGCAGATGTTTTCTTTGTTGCCGTTCGCTTGTTGCCTGAAACTTTATGTTTGGGTGCGGCTTTTTTGGCCGCAGCTTTTTTCGCCGGAGTTTTTTTCGTCGGAGCGGCTTTCTTTGCTGCAGGCTTCTTCGGCGCAGCTTTTTTCGCCGGCGCGGCCTTCTTGGCAGGCGCCTTGGCCTTTACCGCCGCCTTCGATGCCTTCGGCTGCAGCTTAGCGGCCGGCTTTACTGCTTTTGCGACGGCTTTCTTGGCAGGGGCCGGCTTGACTGCTGCCTTCTTTGCGACAGGCTTGGCCGAAGCTTTTACGGCTGGAGCCTTTGCTTTCGTTTCGGACTTAGGCGCCGCGTGGGCCTTAGGCTCGGCCTTCACCTTCGATTCGGCCTTCGCTTTGGGCTCGGGCTTGGCCTTGGGCTCAGCCTTGACTTTGGGCTCGGCCTTCGGCTTGGGCTCCGGCTTCGGCTTGGAGTCGGCCTTCTGGCGGGAATCGCGCTCGGACGTCTCACGTACCGGCTTCTTGGTGGCTCGACCCGGCCCGCTCGCTCGCTTGCGGGGCCCGCTGTCATGTCCGGTCTTCGAGGACCCGCTCCCGGTCAGTTCCTCGAGCTCGCGCTCCGGCAACCCGAGCTCGGCGCGGCTAAATCCGCTGATACTGCTCCCGGGCGCAGGCGCGGGCTCTTGCGATTTGACCTTTTGTAAATGCTCTTTGGTCGCGCGCAGCGCGACGCGCGCAAGTCGCCCGGCAACCGGAAAGACGATCTCGTTGACTCCGGCGTCGTCCAGAAACCGCAGGACCTCGGCGAACGCGTTGCCCTGGTCCTTGGGACTGTGCGCATCCGAACCGATTGCGATGCCGACGTCTTTCGTTTTTGCTTTTTTGATCAGCCGTTTGAGCGCCGTGCGGTACTGCTCTTTGAGGTCCTCGGGGTTGTCGCGATAGAGAAACCGCGTGTTGATCTCAACGGCCATGCCCCGCGATGCGCACGCATCGAGCAGCTTGTCTTCGTACGACTCGAGTTTATTCGCATCGGGCCAGTTTCCAAAGATCGTGGGAACGTAGAAATGACCGACGATCTGGCCCGGAAGCTTCTCAATATCGTCGAGCAGCTTGGCCATGTACAGTTCCCAAACGCGATCGACTCCGACCACGTCGTACAGATCCCTGAAATCCGGATTGTCGAACGCCCATTGCCAATCGGGACCCTTTTCCGGGTGGTCGATCGTCAAGAAATGTACCGATCGGATCATTCCGTCCGGCCTCATTGCGTCGACGATGTTCTGCGCGTCGGGTCTAGCGCGCGGGTCGTTGTCGAGCTCCGCGCCGATCGAAAAACGCATACCGCGCCGCAAACCCTGCGAGACGATGGCTGCGTGCGATACGTCCACGCCCGCCGTCTCCGCAGCGCCGTATAAGTCGCCGGCTTCCGCGAGTTTGAGTGCACGGCGCACGGTGTGCACGGCACCGGGATCCTCGAACGTCAAGTAGTTGATGTGATCGGAAACCATCATGAATCGCGGACCCCCGCGACGGCATGCGTGGTAGAACCACAAAAAGAGCATCCGCGGCGAGTACGCAATGGGACGTTCCTCGGCGAAGGGTTTGTGTTCGCCTTTTGCGTGTCCGTGAACATCCGGAATGGCGGCGAGACGTGGGTCGTTCAGCGTTCTATTTCCTTTACACCACGCGGGATCCACAGTTGCGATCCCATCGTCGTCGTATTCGCCGGCTCGCGGTCGGGCATCCGTTGCTCGACCCATGGCACGACGGTTTCAATAAGTGATTCGATGCCGCGCTTCATGAGTTCAAACGCCATCGACGGCGTTTTCTCGGCACCCAGCGCAGCGGCTTGCGCGGGCAAATAGGGCAGATGCACAAAACCCGCGACCATCGCAGGAGAGATGCGCTCGGCGGCTGTGAGCGCCTCGTACAAGAACTGATTGCAAATATACGTCCCCGCAGAGTTTGAGATGTAACCCGGAACTCCGTGCTCCGTCCATACGCGTAGAATCTCGTCGAACGGAAGCTGCGAGAGCCGCGCATCGGGCCCTCCCGGCACAATCACGTCGTTTCGCCGCATGACGCCCGCATTATCCGGCACTTTGAAATCGAGCACATTGAGCGCGACGCGCTCGAGGGCAAGGGCGGTTCTCCCAGCCGCAAGGCCCGTCCCGATAATGACCTGCGGCGAGGTTTGCTCTATTGCCAGCTGCAGGCGCTCGGCCAGGTTGCGCGTTTCAACCGGAAAAATGCGAACGGAAAGAGCACGCCCCCCTATAAGGCGCCCCTCCAAGCTGCGGACGACGAGCCTCGCTCGGATTGACCTTTTCACCGCCGAACGGCTCGAAGCCGGTTATAAGGACGTGCGTAGCCACCTTCTAAAAGGTTAACCGCATTTCTGAGTTACCCTTCGGAAAGGCGCTGCGGCCTGGCAGTCGTTCGCCGGCGCATCCTCGCGGAGGCGATCATGCTCCCATCCTGGTCGCTATCACGCGCCTGCCATCTGCGATGGGGCCCCCATCGCAATGGCGCGTATGCTGCTGCTTATTCGACGCTTCCCGAGGGCGCCGCCTCGTCTCCGTCTTCGCGGATGTGGTGCAAAACGAAGGTGCCGCGCTATTGCGCGGCACCTCCGATCATCGTACTGGTACTATCACTTAAAACGACGACCACCCCCTTTTTGTCCGGCCGTTTTTGCCCTCGTTTGTCTCTCTCTGAGGGTCCCGCGGACGAATGTACTTCCGGTGTTAGCGCCGGCTGCCCGAGTACCCTTCCATGCTGAGCAGTCGCGCTTTCATTTCAATACCATAGCCGTAATTATGCAGATCGCCGCTCGAATCGACGACGCGATGGCAAGGGAAGAAGAGTGGAAGCGGATTGCGCGCCATCACCTGCCCAACCGCTCGCGCGGCTTTCGGGCGGCCGATCGTTTGCGCGACCCAAGTGTAACTGCGCACTTCGCCCGGTGGAATCTGTGCCGCAGCTTTGAGTGCGGCTTGCTCGAACGGCGTCAGGTCACTGATGTCGACGGCGCTCTCGTCGACGCGCCACGTTTTGAAGAAATCCTCGAAAAGCTGCTTGAGCCACGTCGGGGCCGGCGCCGCGATCACCGGCCGGCGAAGCCGGTGCTGAGCGCGCTCACGGACCTCTTCGGGCTCATCGCCGCGATCCAAACCGATAAATGCGATGCGAGCCTCTTTATATCCGACGTAGACACGTCCGACCGGCGTTTGAACGGACGTTAAGCAAATGGGTTCCGTGCGGTAACGCTGCTTGATGGAGGCGATGTGCTCGACGATCTTCTTGGCGAGATCGCACGATGGCTCAGGCTTCGGCAGACACGAGAGGCAGTATGCCACTCCCTGGTACTGCTCGAATAGATCTTGGCACGGCGGGCATGCACGCAAGTGCGCGTGGACGGCCTCTCGCAACGACGGCATGCCGTCACGAATATCGTCCCATAGCGCCTCCACTTCACGACAGCGCATGAACAGTAGCTCCCTCTTGAGGTACGATTTTTCCGATTTGCGGGCCCAGAATGCGCCGCAGAATACGGACCGCACGATGTACGTGCGATTTTACGGTCCCAATCGGCTGATCCAGAATCTCAGCGATTTCGGGGTGGCTGCGGCCTTCGATGAACCGCAGCGTAGCGGCCGCGCGCAGGTGCATCGGCAGCTGCAAAAGCGCTCGCTCCACAAGCGCCATGTCGGCATTTTGCTCGACAATCTTTTCGGGTTGCGGCGGAGACTCTCGGTGTGCACCGCGCAGCAGCGCATCGGGATCGGCCAGCGCATCGAGAGCGACGTTCGTCGGCCGCTTGCTGCGCAGGCGATTCCTCGTCACGTTGAGCGTAATCGTGTAAAGCCAGGGCTGCAGGCGCAGCTCCGCGCGCTGTTCCTGCGACATCTTGCCCAATGCCCGGTACGCCCGCACGAAGGCGTCCTGCACGATCTCCTCGGCATCCTCGCGGTTTCCCGTCATCCGCAAGGCGAAGCCGTACAGCCGCCGCTGGTAGTCGTCGACGATTGTATCGAATCGGTCAATTGACGGTGCGCCGATAGGCGCCTTCGTCGCCTTCTTGGCTGCCGACGGTGGCACGATGTACTCCCTAGTTAGGAGTGGTGCTGCGAGCACGCTCATACACGGCCCAACACCACGCGAGGGGCCAAAGGTTTCAGCCCCGCCCTAACGGAAGCCTCCGACCATGACGCTTGATGCGATCATGGACAAATCTTAAACCGTTCGGTGCACTGCGCGCCGAGCGGTTTTTTGTAATAAGAACAAGGGGTAGCACGGTATGGAACATGCGATCGAACCCAAGGAAGTATCTTTTGACGCGTACACGATGTGCAGTTTCCTTCCGAATCTGGACTCGTCGCGAGCGATTCCGCTTGCGCTCATCGGTTACCGTCATGGAGAAGATCCTTGGTTCGTATGGCTGGTTCCGAAAGACGGCATAAGTCCGGAAGGTACTTACGGACGATCCGTATTATGCAAAAGTGCTGCGCAGTCCGCAAACATACTTCGCGAAAAAATTGAACAAATACATCGAAGAGAACGGCTGCGTTAAACGCGGCATCGAGATGCTTATCGACTGCCATCAAAATCACTTGGCATTTACGCCGCTGGTCGCATTAACCGAGCAGCCGTTCCGCCATCCGATGACCGTCGAGTCATTGGCCGCGGTGTAATCGGCCGGACACGCGTCAATGGCCCGCTTTGCGCCTCGACGAGCTCGGCGCCGCCTTCGACAAGCTCAGATGACAGAAATCAGTGACGGGTTCGGGTTAGCGGTGGGTGTCGGCTTCGGTGGAGGCGGGTGCGGAGTCGTCGGCCTTGATCAGCCGCTGGTAGACGATCGTCACCGGCGAGGCCTGGCCGCGATCCTCGAGCGTGCCCGTGATCGTCAGCGTTTCTTTGAGCGCCAGCAGCAGCGAGTCGCCGCGCAGCGCATAATACGCGGTACCGCGCATACGCATGCTTCCGGCTATCGACATTTCGGTGTGATCGGGAAGCGGTCCGGTCATCGGTCCGGACGCATCGAAGTCGACCGCCAGCGCGGGACGCGAAGAGACGCGTGATGCCGCTCCGCGCTCGAGATAGCCCCGCAGCGTTCCGCCGATCATGGGAGCCGGAAATGCGAACGGGACGCGACCGCGCAGGTGCAGCAGATCGCTGAATGTCTCGGTGTCCAGTTCGACCGCGAAGGGCTGGTTGAGTACCGTCAGGTAATCGGGATCCAGATCGGTTTTGTCGCGGAGTTCGCCCTGCGGCGTCATGACCTGGACAAACGTCGCCTGTGCGGGGACTTTGCCCGCCGCATCCGCTCGCGTGTAATGTACCTGGGCCGTAAAGCGCTTCTGCGAGGCCGTCTTTTTGCACCGTCAGCTGCTGTGCCCCGGAGTAGGAAATGCTTGTCTGCAGTTCGGCTTGACCTATCTGATACCGGTCGTTGCCGCTGACGACGTACCGCTGGTCGGCGCTTGCGGGTAATACCGTCCCCATCACCGCTGCCAGGCTCAGGGCCAGAGTCTCGAAGCGCATCGGGGGCGTCAGCTCGCTTTCTCCGTCGTTTCTCAGGGTTTTCTTTGTAGTATTATCTCAGGAAATCGTGTTCCGCGAAACGTCTTATCGAATGTTTTTCAACTTCGCTCGCATACGTTTGTGCCGATATAGTAGTTTAGGAGTATATGAAGACGCCGTCTAAGGGCACCGATCAAGCATGAGACGAGCGCGGATCGTCATCGGACTAACGCTGACGATCCTGTTTTCCATTGCCTGGGTACCTGTTTCGGCTGCTCCTACCGCTGAAATCCCGAACCGAACTGCTCCGGTTTCGGTAACACTCCAAAAGATCTACCAGCGCGCTTACGACGAGGCGTATAGCCGTCATGCCATCCTGGAAAGCGACGGCACGACCTTCGTGTCAACCGGCGACATCGGCTCGGAATGGCTGCGCGACTCGAGCGCCGTCATGACGCCGTACATCGGTCTGGCGGTCACCGATCCGTACGTGCGATCCATGCTCCGCGGCACCATCGCCCGCCAGGCGCGGTACATCCAAATCGACCCGTACGCCAATGCCTTCACCGAACAAGTACACGGTCGCCGAGCGCAAATTCGAGATGGATTCGCTGCTCTATCCGGTGTGGTTTGCCTATCTTTACTGGAAGGCCACCGGCGATCGTTCCGTTTTCACCCCGAATCTCCAGCGCTCGCTGCGAGTGATCCTCACGACGCTGCGCACGGAGCAGCACCATCAAACGCGCTCGCACTACCGCCATCCCGAACTCGCAAACGGCGGCAAGGGCACTCCGGTTGCGTATACGGGGCTGGTCTGGACGGCGTTCCGGCCTTCGGACGACGCGGCACGCTACCACTACAATATTCCGGAAAACATGTTCGGCGTCGTGGTGCTGCGCGATCTGACCGAGGTCGAGAAGAGCGTCTATCGCGACCGCAAGATGGCTCAGGAAGCCTGGGGGCTTTCCGTACAGATTCAGCGCGCAATCGAGCGGTACGGCCAGGTCAACGTGCCCGGCATCGGCCGTATTTACGCCTACGAGATCGACGGCTTGGGCCATGCCAATCTGATGGACGATGCCAACGCGCCCTCGCTGCTCTCAATTCCGTACTACGGGTACGTCGGCGTCCACGACGTCGTCTATCAGGCAACGCGAAACTTCATCCTCTCAACCCGCAATCCGTACTACTTCGTCGGAAAATATGCCGCGGGGATCGGCAGTCCGCACACGCCCCACGGCTACGTATGGCCGCTCGCTCTGGTGATGCAGGCGCTCACGTCGACCGACCAAGACGAGATAAATCGCCTCATGGGATACATCGCCGTCTCAGATACCGGAGACCACCGGCTGCATGAATCATTCAATGTCGATTGGCCGCAGTCGTACACGCGGGCCGATTTTGCGTGGCCGAATGCCCTGTTCGCGCAGATGATGCTGGGTCGCCAAGGACGCTTGCCTGCCGTTCTGGAATCGATGGCGCGCTAGGATTTGCGGCTCAGGATTGGAGTCTGCTCGCGTTCTTGGACGAGCGTGTCCAAATACGCCACGGCAAAGAGCGCGGCTAGCGGTGCGCTCGTAAGCGTCACAAAGGCGAGTTCCAAAATATCGGTTTGCGCCGGCGTGCGTGCGAGCCGAACGAATTCCACTTGTCCGATTGCCACGATGATCTGCACGATGAAGAGCTTGAGAATACGCGGCATGTTGACCCAGCAGAGCATCATGCTCCGCAGGATCGCGAGCGGGACGACGGTCAGCGTTTGAACCTCGCCTTCAAGGGCGGCATAGGGTTCGGTATAAACGAGCATCGCGGCCAGGAAGGTGACCAGTACGCCCAGCAGGACGTTGATTGCCGCGCCGCTGAGCATGCTCGAGAGCCCCACCTGCGCCACGATGACGCCGGCCACGTCCAGGATAATAATGGCCCAGGTGCGTTCGAGAATTCGTTCCACCCGCTGGGACAGGGTGGGCAGCATGCCGCTTGCGTCCGCACCGATGTTTATCGTTACCAACGCGTTTACAAGAGGCACGCCGATAAGCGCGGCGTAGAGCGATGCGAATTTTACGTGAACGAAGCGCAGAAAAAGCATCTCGATACCGAACACGATCGCGCAGGTCGTGAGGTAAAGCAGCCAGCGTCGCAGGAAGAGCCGCGCGGCGACCAGCCCGATGGGCCGGTACGATGGCGCCTGACTAATGGCGAACCGGTCGTCTGCGGGCCGAAATGAAAAACCGAACGTCGGCGATGTCGCCGCAGACCACCACGTCATCGGGGTCGCTGAAAATGCCGCCCGTTGATATCGACCGTGTAGCGGCCTGAGGATAGACCCACGAGCGTCGTGCCCAGGTTGCGCGCGAACTTGTCTTGGGGCGCTCGCAAACCGATCGCCTCGCGCACGGCCAGTGAGATGAGATCGCGTACGCGCAGCGGCGTAGCCAGCGCAAAAGCCCCCGAGCCGCTCGAGGCAACTGCGTGAATATCGAGGGGCACGCGGACTCGTATCACGATGTAAGGTTTTGCCCCACTTCGAGGAGCCGCCTGCCGTCAGGGAGTAACGATTTGTTCAATGTCGGTTTTCGGCAACTATGGCTCCGCCGAGGTCGTGGACGCTGCGGAGAAGTTTATCAGTAAGATGGACGATCGCGATCTTGCGGCAGCCGTTGAACAGAGCGAGCGCACCATGTCACCGCAGACGCGTTCGCTCCTTGTAGAAGCGATCTTCGATGCGTTTCGTGCGCGTGGAGAATCTTCCGAGGACGCCGTCGAAGCTGCGGGCACCACGCTCGATGCGGTAACGCGCGCGCAGGAATCGGCTGTGCCCGCGTTACTGACCTATGCAAGAAGTAACGCAGGTCTGCTCAAAGAGGCCACCATCGTGCTCATAGAAAGCCGGCCCGCGGTCGTTTCGGAACTTGCTCCGGCTTTAGCCGACGGCATCGCACGGCGGCTGCTCGAACGATGAGCGACGACTTGCATCGCCGGCGCCGCCTCACCCCGCAAGGTCCTCGCCGGGCCGGCGGCGGCGGAAACAATACAAACTCCTGGCTGATCACCGTACTCGCCGCGATCGTCGTCATTGGCGGCGGGTGGTTTTTAGGGCAGGGGCTCGCGCATTGGCTCAGCCCGGGCGGCACGCAAGTCGCGAACGCGCCTACCGCCGCACCGCTGATTACGCCGTTGCCGTCACCGACCGAAAATGTTGCCGCAACGACGTTGCCCAGTCCGACCGCCGAGCCGTCGAGTACGCCGGCGGCAACGCCCGCCCGGCTGAAAAAAACTCCCACGCCCGCGCCGCTTCCCACAGCTGCGCCGACGGTGCGGCCGACGCCCGCACCGACACAAGCGCCAACGAGCGCGCCCGACCGCCTCGCCCGAATCAATCGCGGCCGCGACCGCGACGCCAACGGTTAAACCGCGAACGATTCTTCCGGTAGCTCGCGCTCCCGAACCGACGGCGGCCCCTTCCGTGAACGCGCCGGGAGATGACGCATCGCAAACCGTCCGCTCGTACATCGACGCGCTTGCGCCGCGGCGACCCGCAAGGGGCCGCTCAATATCTGGGCAACGGCACGCCGGACGAGGATTTCATCGATTCAAACACGCGCATCACGAGCGTGAACAGCACGCGCAACAGCGACGGCAGTTACAAGGTAGCCGTCGACATGCACACGAGCAAAGGCGAGTACTTCGAAACGTTCACCGTGGCGCCCACTGCCGAACGGCTCGCGAATCCTGGACAAAACCGCGATCAAGCCTTAGCGGCGATCGCTGCGCAGCAGCTGCCGGATGTCCTCACCGACGGTGAACTCGGCGGCGAGCGCCGTTATGAACGTTGCGGTTGCGAAGAACGAGAATTGCGGCTCGCTCATTCCCGGGAAGCTTACATAGAGAAGAATGAGCGCGGCGAGCACCGGAATCGCGCCGGCGAGCAGCCGCGCGATCCCAAGGAAGCGAGAAGCGCGGACGCCATGCGCTCAAATTCCAGAGCAGAAGCCCGGCAAAATACAGGAGCATGACGGCGAAGAGCCGCCCGAAGTCCCAGATTATTGCTCGTCCGGCCAAGAAGCGAGCTCGCCGACGGCAGCGCTCTTGAGCACCTTGAGGCCGAGCATCGCACACTTCATGCGAGTCGGGCTGATGCCGATGCCGACATTCTCGAGCACCGCTTCCTTTGGAAGCGTCGCGATCTCTTCGAGCGTTTTACCCTTGATCGCTTCACTCAGCATCGACATCGACGCCTGGCTGATCGCGCACCCTTTGCCCGAAAAGCGCACGTCGCTGACCTTCCGATCGTCGCCGACGGCCAGTTCGACGCGGATCTGATCGCCGCACAGCGGATTCAAATCCTCGGCGCTGGCATCAGGCTTCTCGAGATGACCAAAATTTCTCGGATTACGGTAGTGGTCGAGAATAAAGTCCCGATAGAAATCGTCCATGAAATCTAGACCGTCTTGAGGCGGCAGCATATCACAGTTTGAACACCTCGGCGGCTTTTTCGAGGCCGGTGATCAGCGCGTCCACGTCGTCTTCGGTATTGTAGAGATAGAACGAAGCGCGCGTCGTCGCGGGCCAACCCATTTTCTCCATCAACGGCATCGTGCAGTGATGCCCGGCTCGTACGCAGATACCCTCGGTATCGAGCAGCGAGGCGAGATCGTGCGGATGGATGTCGGCGAAGTTGAACGAGATTACATCGGCAACCTTATCCGGGTCGCGCGGTCCGTAGATCGCAAGCCCGCGCGATTCGAGCGAGCTTAACCGGTCGAGTGCGTAGCCCGTAAGCGCGCGTTCGTGTTCGCGCACCCATGCCATCCCGATTCCCAGCAAGTAGTCGACGGCAACGCCGAACGCAATAGCATCGGCGATATTGCTCGTCCCCGCTTCAAATTTCCACGGGAGGTCGTTGAAGGTCGTGCGCGTGTACTCGACCTTGCGAATCATGTCGCCGCCGCTCAAAAATGGAGGCATCGATTCGAGCAGCGCGCGTTTGCCGTACAGCACGCCGATACCGGTCGGGCCGCACATCTTATGTGCGCTGAATGCATAAAAGTCAGCGTCGAGCGCCTGCAAATCGACAGGCATATTCGGCGCGGCTTGCGCACCGTCAACCAGCACGAGTGCGCCGGCGGCATGTGCCTTCGGGATAATGGTCTCCAGCGGCGCGATCGTGCCCGAGCGTGTTGCTTACATGCGAGAGCGCGACCAGCTTGCAGCCTTCGAGCAGCGTGTCCAAATCATCCAAGATATGCAGCCCGCGGTCGTCGACGGGAATAAAGCGCAGCCGTGCGCCGGTCTTTTCAGCGAGCAGCTGCCAAGGCACGAGGTTGGAATGATGCTCGAGCTGCGTTGTGAGGATCGCATCGCCTTCGCGCAGATTGTTCAGACCCCACGAGTACGACACCAGGTTGATGGCTTCGGTCGTATTGCGCGTCCAAATGATCTCTTGCGGCTGCGCATTCACAAAGCCGGCGACTTTGCCCCGCGCAGCTTCGAACGCTTCGGTAGCGAGCGCCGCGATCTCGTACACGCCGCGATGGATATTCGCATTGTAGTGCGAGTAGTAATCGACGAGCGAGTCGATGACCGCTTGAGGTTTCTGCGAGGTGGCGGCCGAGTCGAGAAACACCAGGCGTTTCCCACGCGAGTTGTGCTGGCGCAAGATTGGGAAATCGGCGATGATTCGCTCGAGTTTCGGGTCGCCGGTCAATGGACGAAGCACTACGATACCTTCGCTTGGAGCGCGCTGCGCAGACGTTCGCGCAAGGCGCTGGTGGGAAACCGCTCGATCACCGGCTCGAAAAAGCCGAGCGCAATCATCCGTTCCGCGTCGGCGCGTGAGATGCCGCGGCTGGTCATATAAAAGATCTGTTCGTCGTCGAGCGCGCCGACGGTTGCACCGTGAAACGCCTTCACGTCGTTTGCACCGATTTCCAGAGCCGGTACCGAATCGATGTGAGAATGCGCGGAGAGCAAGAGCGCATCGTCGCGAAGTGAGGACGCGGTGCCTTGCGCGTGCGGAGCGATGCGAATGTTTCCCAGATATCGCGCTTGACCGCGACCCGGTTGCCGCGGATTTTATAACCGTTTCGGATTGGGATTCACCCACGTTGTGCTCGACCGTCGATACGAGATCGACGTGTTGATCGTCGCGAGGAAAGAACAGGCCGTTGATTTGCGCATCGACCCCCGGGTGATCGACGATCACGTCGATCGATCCGACCGTGAGCGAGGCGCCGATATCCGCGACCGACCAGACGACGGTCGCATCTTTGGCGGGCTTTGCCACGCGTGTAAAAACCACGCGCGCGTCCGCCGGCAGATCCTGCTCGACCGCGAAGGTCACCTGCGCATTTTCGCTTGCAACGATCTCGTCGACGCCGCAAACAAAGGCGTTCGCCGCACCGCGCAGGCGTTCGATAATGCTCACGCTCGCGCCATGTTCGGCAAGTATCACGGTGTAGGGAAAGAGCGCCGCTTGTGCGTCATAGACGATTTCGATCGGCTCATCGACCGCGACGTCTGCCGGCACGTACACGAACGCACCCGTGTTGCACAGTGCGCTCGTAAGGGCGGCGAATTTACTGGTATCCGCAACCACGGCTTTGCCGAACGCGCGCGCGAGCAGGTCGCCGTGCAAGCGTGCCGCGGAGGCCAGATCGCAAGCGATCAGGCCGCGTGCCTGCGGCGCCGTAATTGTCGGAGCGACGCTTGCCGGCACCTCGAGCGTATCAAAACTCAGGGCGTCCAGGTCGATCTTCCAAAACCTGCCCGGCTTCTCGCGTCCCGATCGCAGTTCGAAAGAACGCGCCAGAAGTTCTGCCCGGCGCTCGGCATCCAAGACCGTGCCGTCCATGCGCGCGATTGCGTCTTGCAATGTTGCCGGTGGACGTGCGGCTGCTATTGCGCTAGGCAATCTGCTCGATCTCCTCGCGTATTTTATCGTACCCTTCGCTCTCGATACGCTGTGCGAGGTCGTGGCCGCCTTCCTTGACGATTCGTCCGTCCATCATGATATGGACGACGTCGGGTTGGACGTACTGAAGAATTCGCGGATAGTGCGTGATGATGAGAAAGCCGGTATCCTTGCCTTCCTCGCTGGCGCGCATGGCGTTAACCGACTCGGCGACTGCGCGAAGCGCATCGACGTCCAGACCCGGAATCCGTCTCGTCGAGCACCGCGTACTTCGGCGAAAGAACGGCCAGCTGCAGCATCTCGAGCCGTTTCTTTTCGCCGCCCGAGAAACCGTCGTTCAAATAGCGTCCCGAGGAAACTGGGATCCATGTCGAGGACCTCGGCTTTTTCCATCAAAAGCGCGCGGAATTTCGCGGGCGCCAAATCCCCCGGACGAACCGCCTGCCGAGCAGCGAACAAGAAATTCGCGACCTTTACGCCCGGAATTGCGGCGGGGTATTGGAACGAGAGAAACAAGCCGGCTTTCGCGCGCTTGTCCGGCGGAAGAGCGAGAATATCTTGGCCGTCCAGCGTGACGGTGCCCGACTCGATTTGATAGTTCGGATGCCCGGTTATCGAAAATGCGAGCGTCGATTTACCGCTTCCGTTCGGGCCCATGAGGGCGTGAACTCGTCCCCGCTCGACGGTCAGATTGATCCCCTTTAAAATGTGGGTTGCCGGCCACGCCGGCGTGCAGGTCGCGAATGTTCAGGCACTGCTCGGACACGCTTGCTTGCTCTCCTTGAAACGGCGCTGCCATATCGCAGCGCACCGCATCCTATGCTACGACGGAGGCGCCGAGAAAGTCAAGGAAAACCTGGACTATCTTCGGATTTCGTGGTAGCATCGGGGGCAGAATATGCAAGCCGACCGCTTTTTTCAGACCACTCGGGGCCGAATCGTCGAGGAACTTCGTATACGAAAGTGCGCCTCGGCGGTTGATTTGGCGCAGGTGTTCGGGCTCTCGCCCAACGCCATCCGTCAGCAGCTGGTCGTTTTGGAGCGCGACGGTTTAGTCGTCGAGAAGTCGGTTCGGCGCGGACGCACCAAGCCGACGTATGAGTTCTCGCTCACGCCCGATGCCGAGAAGCTCTTTCCCCAGCACTACGACAAGATGCTCGGCGCGGTTCTTCGCGAGATCAAGACGCAGTACGGGCACGAAGGCGTCGCCAAAGGTCTTCGACGGTATCGCAAAACGCACGGTTGCCAAAGCGAAAGAGCGCATTACGGCTTCCGATGCGGAAGGAAAGTTCAAGCAGCTTACGCAGGTTTTGCGCGAGGGCGGCGTGATTGCCGAGTATAGTTTGATCGACGGCGGCTTCGAGCTTCGCGAGCACAACTGTCCGTACTCGGAGGTCGTCAAGGAGCACCCCGAGGTCTGCTCGGTGATCCATCACGTGCTCGACGAGACGGTCGGGGGCAAGCATTTACAGACGGAGTCGATTGCAACCGGCGGGACAGAATGCCGGTTCGAAGTCAAGGCAGGTTAAGGAGACACGTTTTGGATTTCCCGAAGTTTCAGCGGTTGGTCGAAGAACGCGCCGGATTCCGCACGATGGAGAATCCGACCGCGAGCGGTGAATATTTCAGCGACTCGTGCGGCGACATGTATAACTTCTTTCTCAAGGTCGGGCCGGGCGCGGTCATCGAGGACATCTCGTACTTTACGACCGGTTGCGGTTTCGGCACGGCAACGTGCAGTCTGATGGTCGATCTGGCCAAGGGCAAAACGATCGACGAGGCGCTGGCGATCACGACGAACGACGTCGAGAACCAGCTCGGCGGATACCCCGAGAAGAAGAAGGATTATCCCGCAGCGCGCGATTGAGGCGTTGCACGTCGCAATCGACGACTATAAACAGAAAGTTACCTCCGGCGCAGTCCCGGACTACGGCGCGATGCCGGCACCGCCGCGCGAAGAAAAAGCGCAGCCGGTTGCGGAAACCGATCCCACACCCGCGCCGCTGCAAACCGACGACGGCAAACTGCTAATCAAACTGCGCTAGCGCGCAAGAGAACACGTACGCAATTGGGACCGCTCACGGCGGGTTCTTTCTTTTATCCGGCGGTGATTTGTAGGAATGGATGAGCGCGATCGCGGGCTTCGTAGCGCGTTGTTCGGCCGTCGGGCAGCGAGTCGAAGAGCGTCAGTTCTTTTACGCTCAGCCGCATGGGCTTTACTTCGATGAGCGGCAGATGGGCTCGCTGCTCTTTGATCCGCGCGATCGTGACGTGCGCGACGGCTTGTTTATCGAACTGAAAGCCGATTTGCTCGTATGCGGCGCGAATCGACCGCGCGAGATCGGCAAATTCATCGCCTTGGCTGCGTGCGCCGATCCAAACGACATGCGGGTTACGTTCGTGCGGGAATGCACCCAGTTTGTCGAGCGTCGATCGTAAACGGATGCGTTCGCGAGGCGACCTCTCGCAACGTTTGACGAATCGGCTCGACGCGCTCGGGATCCACCCAACCCAGGAACGCGAGCGTGATGTGAAGTTTTTCCGCAGCTTCGAATCGCGCTTGCAGCCCTGCGCTCTGCAAGCGCGCGGAGATCTCGGCACAGCGGGCGCGAGTGCGCGCGTCCAAGTCGATACCGGCGAACAGTTTGGGACGATACGGCATCGCTATCGCAAATAGGGATTGGAGTTGCGCTCGGTTCCAATCGTGGTGAATGGCCCATGCCCGGGTATGACGGAAGTCTCGTCGGGAAATGGGAGCAGTTTTTCGTGAATGCTGGTGACGATGTCTTCCATCGAGGTTCCACCCAAGTCCCAGCGTCCGATCGATCCCGCAAAGAGCGTGTCGCCCGAGAGGATCGTCGTTCCGCCGCCATTCGAAAGCGCAAAGCAGACGCTGCCCGGCGTGTGGCCGGGTGTATGCAGCACATCGATTCGAACGCCGCCCGCATCGATGCGCTGCCCATCCTTCAGGTCGCCGTCCAGCTCGACGATGTTCGGAGGCTGCGCCAGACCGAGCATCGAGGCTTGAATCGTCAAACTTCTGTAGAGCGGGATATCGGCCGGATGGAGCAATCCTTGCCCTCCGGTGCGCGTTCGCAGTGCGCCGAGATCGCCGATGTGATCGATGTGCGCGTGCGTGTGGACCAGAAAGCGAGCGCGAAGATTGCGAGCGTTCAGCCGGCGCATGACCTGCTCGACGCCGTCTCCGCCGTCAACGACGATTGCCTCGCGCGTCTGCTCGTCGGCCAGGATCGTGCAGTTGCATGCCAGCGGTCCGACTGCAAAGGTTTCAATAATCACGCCGCGCTCTTACTGCGCCGCAGGGTGGCGCGCCTGTGGGTGAGCGGCCCCGCGTGCCGATATTCCGGGTAGTGGATATTCAAGTCGGACCTCTTGGCCGTTCAGCAGCGCATCGCGCAGATTAGCGGTACCCCCGCGCCCCCGGCGGTTTCTGTAGCCGGCGGCGCCTTCGCCTCGCTCGTGAACGCGTTCATCCCGCCCGTGCGGCAGGGACAAGGCGGTATGCAGTGGCCCGTTGCCGGTCAGGTCACCTCCCCGTTTGGTGAGCGTAAAGAACCCGCTCGGACCCGGCGACGATTTCCATCCCGGCATCGACATTGCCGCCGATGAGGGAACGCCCATCGACGCGGCAGCGTCCGGACGCGTCATCGCAGCCGGACCCGACGGCGGATACGGCAACCTTATCGTCGTGGACAACGGAAGCGGCGTGACCACGCGCTATGGCCACTGTTCGCAGATCTACACCCGCGTCGGCGACGCCGTCGTTGCGGGACAACCGATCGGTGCGGTCGGCTCGACCGGGCGCTCAACCGGCCCGCACCTGCACTTTGAAGTTCGCCTCGGCGACACGCCGGTCGATCCGCAGCGGTATCTCGCGAACTAGTCGAGATCGACGATCAGCGCCGAGTGATCGGTGAGTGACTCCAGCCGGAAGGCGTGATCGTAAAACGCTCGCCGCAACCGCGGCAGAAGCGCGCGCGATAGGAATGCCTTGTCGAGGCGCCATCCGTTTTTCCGCTCAGGAACGCCCATGCGAGGATACCACGAGAACTCGAGGGCGTCACCGTTTTCGTGCAGCCATGCTTCAGTCCACTGCTCCTCGAGGAGAGCATACAGATCGGCCGTACTGAACGCATCGACCAGGCGTTTTTTACCGAGGTTGGCTTCGATGTCGGTTTGGTTTCGGCCTGAATTGAAGTCGCCGATTGCGATCGCGGGAATCTGCCGTTCATCCATTGCTCGCGCATAGCGTGCCAAGTAATCCAGATGCGGACGTTTGCGATCTTGCCCCGGCAAGTATGCGCCGACGAGGTGCATATCCGAAAAGATGCACTCGATCATCGCGTTCGGGTACGAGTCGTGCGACAATCCCGCCGGATTGAAGATGGGCTTGAACGCCTCGCGTGCGGCGACGAGTACGCCGTTGCCGCGATGCCCGCTCGAATAGGCCTGCTCGGAAAATCCGTTACGCTCCAGTGTTGCTCGCACGCGCTCCCCGGCTTGCGTGTCGCGGAACTCGCTGAACACATACACGCCGGCTTCGTATGAGAGTGCGCGTTCGAGCAGTGCATCGAGTTTCGCGCGCAGACCACCCGCCTTCAGGTTAACGGCAAAAATCCGCATCCCGTCATTTAGTCGATGCGGATGCTGAAGTCGTGGAAATCGCCATTGTAGTAGCCTAGTGGTGAGCCGGAACGGGAAGTGCAGGCTAAGACACGGCCGATGAAGATGCTGTGCGAACCGGCGTGATGTTCTTCGACCACCTCGCAGTCCAGGTGCGCGACCGCACCGCGCAAGACCGCCGCACCGGTAGCGTCGATGTCATACTCGACGCCTTCGAACTGATGCTCGCGAAGTTTACCGGCAAAGCGCTCGGCCAGCGCTCGCTGATCCCCGGAAAGTATGTTGACGCAGAAGATCTTCGAGGTCGAGATGTAGAGATAACTGCGCGCTTCGCGATTGATACAGATGAGCACGAGCGGCGGTTCGACCGAGACGCTCGCGAAGGAGCTGACGGTAACGCCCCGAGGCTCGCCCTCGCGTAAGCTCGTAACGACGGTTACGCCGGTTGGAAAATGGCGCATCGCCGCTTTGAACTCGAGGGCGGTCGCGGTTCGTTTTGCGTTCACCGTTTGCGCGCGCCGATGCCGAGTCCGCCGCCGATCGGGGTGATCGTCGCGTCGAGATCCGGGTGATGTAAAAATTCGCGGTTGAAGTCCTGCGTCGCCTCGCTGACCAACAGATTGTTGAAGATCATGAATCCCGAGAGTTTGAGCATCGGTATGCAGCACTGCAGATAATCGGGATACTCGTCCTTGTTCGCATCGACGAATACGATGTCCATGTTCCGCTGCGGAAAGACGTGCAAAACCTCGAGCGCGGGCTGATTGACGATCTCGATGTTGTCGTCCTCTCCCGCACGCTCAAAGTACGAGCGCGCGATTCCCGTGCGTTCGCTGTCGGGATCGAAGGTCCAAATCTTTCCAATAGGCGGCTGCGCAAGCGCCATCCACAACGTTGCGTAGCCGTATGCGGTACCGATCTCTAAAATGCGGCTGGCTTGCATGCCGTGCACGAGCGTCGAGAGCAGCCGGCCGACTGCGCGGGGAATGGCCGGCACGTCTTCCTTGCGGCCATATTGTTCGAGTTCGAGGAGCAGTGGATGCGGACTCGGGTGCGCGCGTTCGATGTAGCCGGCGTCGTGCATTCGTGCTCCTGTTTGTTCAGCATTGGTCGATTCCCGCATTTCGTAGCCCGCATGGCGCCCGAAAGCTCCCCATGCAATAGTCCGATTGTACGCTTGGATGCGGCAGGCGAGCTTCCCCTCCCGGCGGAAGCCAGGGTGTCCGATGTCGACGCGTCTTCGGCTGTTTCCGTTGAACGCCGTGCTCTTTCCGGGGGCCATGCTGAACTTGCACGTGTTCGAGCCGCGCTACAAACAAATGATCGGCGAGTGTTTGGAGTCCGGTGAGAGTTTCGGTGTCGTGCTGATTCGTGATGGCCAGGAAGCCGGCGATCCGTCAGTGGAGCCCTACGAGATCGGCTCCGTCGCGGAGATTGTCGAGGTCGCGCAGCTCCCCTTCGGGCGCTACTATCTCTCCACCGTTGGACGGCAGCGCTTTCGCATCCGGCGCATCGTTAGCCGCGAACCGTACCTGACCGTGGATGCGGACCTGCTGAGCGAGGACGATCGAAACGATACGGAGCTCACCAGGCTGCACGATGAAGTGCGCGATGCATTCCTGGAGTATCTCGAGTTGATCGTCGAATTCAGCGGTCAGCAAACGAGCGTCGATCTACCCGGTGACGCA
Source organism: Vulcanimicrobiota bacterium (assembly GCA_963777365.1). Lineage (GTDB taxonomy): Bacteria > Vulcanimicrobiota > Vulcanimicrobiia > Vulcanimicrobiales > Vulcanimicrobiaceae > CAVZQG01. Next base: position 172,432 of record CAVZQG010000019.1, on the reverse strand, counting down.
CAAACGACATCGTACATTGTCGGCGACGCGCTGCAGGTCGCGGACAACGTGAAACAGCGGCTTCTCGAATTGGAAAGCACACGGCAACGCCTTTCGGCCGAGCTCGGATTTTTGCGCAGGCTGCTGCCGCAGCTGCGCAAGCTCTTGGAACGGCGCGCGGAGGAATTGGAGGCTCGCGCCGGACATGCGGAAGAACAAGAACAGCGCGGCGAACAGGAACGCTACTTCGGAAAGTATTTTAGTCCCAACTAGCCCGTTTGCGCGCGAGTTGCCGCTTTAATGACATTTCGAAGAAGCGCGACGTTCGTGACCGGTCCGACACCGCCGGGGACCGGCGTGATTGCGCCGGCCGTTTGTACAGCGCTTTCATAATCGACGTCGCCCTTGAGCTCGCCGTTGACGACGGTCGTCCCAACGTCGATGACCGTTGCTCCCGGCGCGATGTCGGAACCTCCGATAAGGCCCGGGACCCCGGTGGCTACGACGACGATGTCCGCCATGCGCACGTAGGGTTGCAGATTTGCCGACTCCTTGTGAAGTACGGTGACGCTGGCGTCCTGCGAGAGCATGAGCATGGCAACAGGCGCACCGACCACGACCGATCGTCCGATCATCACGGCTGTGCGGCCGGTTAGCGGCCAGTGCGGACTGCGTTCCAGCAGCAGCATAACGGCAGCCGGGGTTGCCGGTACGAACGCTGCGCCTCTTCCGAATGCGAGGTGTCCTTGATTGGTCGGATGCGTACCGTCGACATCTTTGTGAATCGGAATCGAGTCCGCGATCGTTCGTATTGACAGATGCGGCGGCAGCGGTTGCTGGAGCATAACGCCATGCACGCTCTGGTCTTCGTGCAAACGTTCCAAGCGCTCGCGAATGACCGAGGCTGTGGATTGTTCGGGCAGCTCGTCCACGTGCAGGGCGATGCCCACGCGCTCGCTGGTCTTGACCAAATTGCGCACGTACGCGAGCGAAGACTCATTCTCGCCGACAAGCATGACAACCAGGCGGGGATGAATCCCCGTCTCTCGTAGCGCAGTACTGCGAGTGAGCAGTTCGGCGCGCAGCTCGGCAGCCACCGCGCGGCCGTCTAAGATGCGAGCCGGCACGCCATCGCGCATTCGTCTGCGGAAGGAGTCACCCCTGGAACACGTGCGCCGCGAAGTGCGACTGAGCCGCCATTTCAGTCCGGCCGAGTTCGAGCGCGCCTTCCGGAGCTTTCAGCAGATGTATCAAGTGCGGCCGAGCCAGGTTCTGTGCAGCCCCGACGTGCTCGGCCGTTTTTGCGAACTGTACGAACGGCCCGAAGACGCGCACCGCCGCGAGCTGCGTTTCGATGGTGTGCGTATCAGCGCAGCGATTTTGCCGCCGGGCATGGTCGCTTTCGAGGGTGAGGTCGATCAGGACAGAATGGGTGACTGGTGAACGCTCGCGCAAATTGGTTGTATTGGATCGCCGGCGCGATCATCGTAGCGCTCGTGCTCGGCGTGTACTTCCGCGGCGGCGGCAACGCCCCGCCGGTCGGACCCGCATCGCTTGCCGGTCATCCCGCTCCAAGCTTTACGGCGAGCACGCTATCCGGCACAAGCGGAGCGCTCGAGGACTACCGCGGCCGGATTGTCGTGATGAATCTGTGGGGGTCGTGGTGCCCGCCATGCCGCGCGGAGATGCCGGATCTGCAGCGTTTATACGAGAGCTACCGCTCCCGCGACGTCGTCGTGCTGGGTGTCGATCAAGGTGAGTCGGTGCAGCGCGCCTCGGCATTTGCGCGGTCGCTGCGCATCACCTATCCCATCTTGGTCGATGAGCAGCAGCAATATGGACGTGTCTATGCCGCTCTGGGTATGCCGACGACAATCGTGATCGATCGCAGCGGCGTAGTTGTGCGAGGCTTTGACGGGCAGTTATCGTATCCGCAAATGGTAGACGCGATATCGCCGCTGCTCGGCAAGCGTACGTGATCGCGTTCTGGCTGCTGATTGCATGCGCCGTTGCAATGGTCGCTGCGCAGGATCTATTTCCCGGTCAAGCGATCTATCATTACGGCTGGTATAACGCAATCGATGCGGCGCTGTTCGTGCTTGCCGCATTGAACCTGCGCGGGCGTTCGAATTCCGGACTTATCATTGCGTCTTTCGGTGCGGCGATTGTGGTATTTACCGGCGTGGCCGCCGGTCTGATGGGGCCGGATACTCAAACGGTTATCGGAGCGCCCGGTGCAACCGTTCGCAACGACGATGCGGGCGGCACCTTCGTGTTTCCGATCTCGGCGTCGGACGCGCCGGTCCAATTTGCGCGCGGCAGCAGCCTGACCTCGATAGACGGCGGACGAAGGTATACGGGCGGATTCGTGATGTGGCAACTGCCGCGCACGGTCGTGAACCTCGACGTCGCCGACGCACACGGAAATCATCTAACGATCACGCAGCCGACGAACGCGTCCTTTCTCTCACCGGTGCTATTGATGCAAGGGTCGACCACCATTGCGGGAATGGACGTGCAATACGACACGTTCTCCGTTCCGGCGGCTGCGCGCAGTGTGAAAGCCGTTCTGTTTTCGGCGCAGCAGGCGGCGAAGCTGCGCGCGGATCCGCCGATTACCGGGCGGCCTGCCGTACTGTTTGCGGTCTCCGATGAAGCCGGCAACATGGTGCCGCGCGGCATCGGATTGGTGGCGTCGGGCGATCGCAAAACCATCGGCGGTTTGCTCTTACATGAGTACGGCTGCAAACTATCCGGCCATCGTCCTGGCATCGGCGCCGTATCTGCCGCTGTTCCTCGCCGGATTAGTGCATATTTGCAGCCGGTGTATCTGAGGGCGCGCAACCCAGCGAGGCGCTGCTTAGCTTGAAGCTGCAGATTTCAGGATAGCTCCCGCGTATGAGCGAATGTTACGATGCTTTTAGATTTTAGCTGTTCTGGAGTGCGTGCATGATTCGGACGGTCTCTCACGACTGGCGAGGTCTTGCTATTGCTGCAATGGCTTGCGCGGCGCTTGCGGGTGCGGCGGCGCGCGAGTCAAACTTCTGCGCCGGCACCCCCAGCCGTCGTTCAGGTTACGAAAGCGGTCCGGCGCACCGTTCCCATTACGGCCGAATACATCGCGCAAACGCAAGCGCTCCAAGCCGTCGACTTGGTGCCGCGTGTCGAAGGTGTGCTCGAGCACGTCTATTTTCAAAACGGGTCGCTGGTGCGCAAGGGCCAAGTGCTCATGCAGATCCAGCAAGCCCAGTATCAGGCCGGCGTACAGGCCGCACAAGGCTCGCTTGACAAGGCGCAGGCCGATTTGGTCCGCGCCAAGAGCAACGTGCAAAACGAAACTGCGGCATGCGAAGCTGGCGCAAGCCCTAGCGGCCCTGCACTATCAGACCGTCCAGCTGGCGCGCATGAAACCGCTGGCCGCAAAAGCACGCCGTTTCGCAGCAAGACTACGATCAAACGAAAACGCAGTACGATATTGCGGTTGCCGACGTCGTTGCGGCGCGGGCGAATCTCGCAAGACGTCGAGTTGAACCAAAAAACCGGCATCCTTTCCGGGCAGGGAAACGTTGAAGAAGCAAAGGCGCAGCTCGCAAACGCGCAGTTGGACCTGAGCTACACAACGATTGCCTCACCGGTTACCGGCATCATCAGTTTCGTCAAGGTCGACCAAGGCAACGTCGTAAGCCCCGCTAAAACGCCTTCTCTGGCAACCGTGTCGACGATCGACCCGATACGGGTCGATTTGCAACTGAGTGAGAGCGACTACTTACAGATCGCCGGACGATTGCAAGAAATGCGCGACGTTGCGCGCCGGCCGCAGCTTCAGCTCTATCTTTCCGATGGCTCGCTGTATCCGTACAAAGGAACGCCGGTCGCGATCAATCGTGCGGTCGATCCGACGACCGGAACGATTTCAGTCGAATCAATCTTTCGCAATCCGCAGGCGCTTTTGCGGCCGGGACAATTTGGGCGCGTGCGGCTGCCGATCTCGCAGCAGCGCCAACGCGGTACTCATTCCGCAGAGCGCCCTGCAAACGCTGCAGGGCATAACGGTCGTGTACGTCGTCGGACAAGGTAATAAGCTTGCTCTTCATACCGTTTCCACCGGCTCCAATGTGGGGAGCAACGTCATTGTATCCAGCGGTGTTCGGCCCGGCGAAGAGGTCGTCGTGCAAGGCGTGAATCGCGTTCACGCCGGTGACGTGGTCAAGCCCGTCCTCGTTCCGATGACCGGGAGCGAATAAGTGTCGCGGTTCTTTATCGAGCGTCCCGTTTTCGCGATGGTGCTCTCGCTGCTGATCGTGCTGACGGGCGGGATCGCAATCCTCATCCTGCCGATCTCGCAGTTTCCGCAGATCACGCCGCCGACGGTTCAAGTGAAGACCACGTACACGGGAGCGAACGCGTCTTCGGTCGAGAGCGCGGTTGCGACCAATATCGAGACGCAGGTCAACGGCGTGCAGAATCTGATGTATCTGAACTCGTTCAGCACCTCGAACGGCAACTACAATCTGACCGCCACGTTCAACGTGGGTTCCGACGTCAACGCCGACGCGAATCTGGTCCAAAACCGCGTACAATCCGCCTCCAGCAGCTTGCCGAGCGCAGTCAACAACTTCGGCGTCACGGTGACGCAGCAATCGACGGCGATCCTGCAGATCGTCACGCTCTATTCCCCAGGCAATCTGTACGACTCGTTGTTTCTGAGCAATTACGCCACGCTGAATATCATCAACAACCTCAATCGCGTACCCGGGGTGGGAAGCACGCTGCTGCTCGGCGCCGGCAATTATTCGATGCGCGTGTGGCTGCGGCCCGGACGCCCTCGCGGGATTGGGGCTGCAGGCGAGCGACGTCATCCGTGCGCTGAACGAGCAGAACACGCTCGCTCCGGCGGGACAACTGGGGCTTCCGCCGGCTCCGGCGGGCGTCACGTTCCAAACACCCGTGAACGTTCATGGGCTGCTCGATTCGACCAAGGAGTTCGACGACGTCATTCTCAAGACGCTCGCAAACGGCTCCGTCATCCGTCTTCGCGACGTTGGGCGAGCGGAACTAGCCGCCCAAAATTACTCTCTTTTCAGCGACTACAACGGACAGCCGGCGGCAAACATCCTCATTTACCAGCTGCCCACGGCAAATGCCATTCAGACTGCAAATGCCGTTCGTAAGACCATGGCGGAATTGGCCAAGTCGTTTCCTCCGGGCTTGAATTATAACGTCACGCTCGACACGACCGACTTTGTGCATGCATCGATCAAAGACGTCTTGGTCACGCTGCTGGAAGCATTCGTGCTGGTCTTTATCGTCGTCTTTCTTTTCCTGGGCAATCTTCGCGCGACGCTGATTCCGATGCTCGCCGTTCCGGTGGCCCTGATTGGAACGTTTGCCGCATTCGTGCCGCTCGGCTTTTCGATCAATACGCTCTCGCTCTTCGGGATCGTGCTCGCAATCGGCCTGGTCGTCGATGACGCGATCGTGGTCGTCGAGGCGACCGAACTGCATATCGAGCAGGGTCTCGCCCCCAAAGCCGCGGCGATTAAAGCGATGGAAGAAGTGCAGGCACCGGTTATTGCCGTCGCCCTCGTCCTGACCGCGGTGTTCGTACCCGGCTGCATTTCTAGCCGGTATCACCGGAGCGCTGTATAAGCAGTTTGCGCTCACAATTTCGTTCTCGGTCATTCTCTCGGCGCTGGTTGCGCTCTCGCTCACGCCTGCGTTGTGCTCGCTGCTTCTTCGCCCGCGGCAGCCGGCTAGCGGACCGATTGGACGATTCGTAGCCGGTTTCGATAGAATGTTCGACCGAACGCGCAACGGATACATGACGATCCTTCGCACGTGTATTCGCCGCGCGGCCCTGATGCTCGTGGTATTGGCGTTCATCGCACTGGGTGCGGGGTGGCTGCTCAAGACGCTTCCCGGGAGCTTTATCCCGCTGGAGGATCAGGGATATTTCTTCCTTTCCCTCATGCTTCCGAACGGAGCGTCGCTCGAGCGAACGCAAAACCTGGCGAATGCGGTCGTTAAGGATCTTCACGGCATCCCCGGCGTCAAGGACATCGTGACGATGGGCGGCTACAATGTCCTCAACAGCCAGAATCAGTCGAACGTGGCCGCTTTGGCGATCACACTCAATCCCTGGGACGATCGGAAAGCCAAAGACGAACAACTGCGGGCTATTCTTTTAAACGCGTACCGGCGCGCAGCCGCGCATCCGCAAGCGCAGGTACTGCCGATACCGCCGCCGCCGATCAACGGATTGGGCAATTCGGGCGGCTTTCAGTTCATGCTAGAGGACCGTACAGGCCACACGCCTGCGGACCTTGCAAGGGTTTCATCGAACGTCCTGGCGGCGGCGAGCAAACGTCCCGAGCTCACCAACCTGATTTCCGGTTATTCGGTCGATTATCCGCAAGTGAACCTCGCTGTCGATCGCGCAAAGGTTCATACCCTGGGAATCCCGCTCGATGACGTGTTTCAGACATTGCAGGCTCAGCTTGGCGGTTACATCGTCAACAACGTGATCCTGTTCAATAACAGCTGGAAGCTGATCGTCCAGTCGGAACCGCAGTACCGCATGACGCCCGCAAATATCGGAACGTTGATGGTGCGCAACAAGGACGGCAACATGGTGCCGCTGAGCACCTTCAGCAACCCGACGATGACCAGCGGTCCGAACCTGATTCAGCGCTACAACGTCTATCGGGCGGCCGAGATCGACGGGCAACCCGCTGGGAACTACAGCTCGGGTCAAGCGATCGCGGCGATGGAAGACGTTGCGCGCACGACGATTCCCAGCGGGTACGGCTACGAGTGGTCCGGGACGGCGTACCAAGAACAGCTCGCCGGCAATACGCAAGCCATTACGTTTATCTTGTCACTCGTCCTGGTATTTCTGTTTCTTGCGGCACTGTATGAGAGTTGGGCCACCCCTCTGGGCGTCATCCTCGGCGTCCCACTCGGCGTTTTCGGCGCGTTCTTCGGTGCATACGTTTGGAAACTTCCGAATAACGTCTACGTGCAGATCGGCCTGATCATGCTGATCGGCTTGGCGGCGAAGAACGCAATCCTCATCATCGAGTTCGCGAAGGACAAGCGAGACAAGGAAGGGATGCCGGTTCTCGATGCCGCTCTCGAAGGAGCAAAAGTTCGGTTCCGTCCGATCCTGATGACGTCGCTTGCGTTTATTTTCGCGGTGATTCCGTTGATGCTGTCCGCGGGCGCGGGCGCGGCCTCGCGGCATTCGCTCGGCACCGCCGTGTTCTTCGGGATGCTTTTCGCGACGTCGCTCGGTGTCTTCTTCATCCCGGTGCTCTATGATGTGATCGAGTCATTTGTAGAGCGGCGGCGTAAACGCGGCGAAGGCTGCCGTCGAAAGCACGCCGTGAAACTCGCTCTCATCACCATCATCCTTCTGCAACTCCTCGCAACGTGCGCGCCGCCGTACAGCCGGCCCGATTCGCGAACTGCCGCCGGTATACCGGGACGAAAGCCCTGCATCGACGACGGCCTCGATGGGCGACCTCGGCTGGTGGCAGATTTTCAAGGATCCGCAGCTGTTGCGGTTACTTACGACCGCCGCGGCGGCAAACTTTGATACGCTGATCGCTGCGCAGCGCATACAGCAAGCCGAAGCGCAGCTCACGATCGTCGGTTCGGGGCGCTACCCCCAGATAAACGCGGTCCTGAGCGCACCGTACAATCAGACGAACGGCAACATCCCGGCAACCAGTCCGCGCTCGACGTTCGCACCTAGCGGCCTGTTAACGCTGCAATACGAGGTCGATCTCTTCGGCAAGATCAAGAACCAAACCGCGGCAGCACGCGCGCAAGTGCTGCAATCGGAGTTCGCGCGCGAAACGATTCAAACGATGGTCGTAAGTTCCGTGGCCACGTTGTATTTTCAGCTGGCCGAGCTCGACGAAGAGCTTCGAATTACCAAGGCGACGGTCAAGGCACGCGAGCAAAGCCTACGGCTGGTACAAGCCAAACTCGAGGGCGGCATCGGCACCTTGCAAGACGTGCGTCAAGCGCAACAGCTCGTAGCGCAGGCGCAAGGATTTATTCCGGCAATCCAGACTTGCCACCGCCCAGACGGAAAACGCCCTGAACATTTTGATTGGGGCGTATCCGCAGCCCGTTCCGCGCGGTTTACCTCTTGGCGCGCAGATCGCGATGCCGGCCGTTCCGGCGGCGGGCTTGCCGTCCGCGCTCCTCGAACGGCGCCCGGATATCCGTGCGAACGAAGAGCAGCTGATTGCGGCAAACGCACAAATCGGCGTCGCTCGCGCATTGCTCTTTCCGCAATTTACGATTGGAATTTCCGCCGGCGCGGGAAGCACGCAAGTGAACGGCGTGGCGCTGGGCTCGCTCCTGCGAACGTCCAGCTCGACGTGGTACGGAGCGGGTTTCGTGCAGATACTTCCGCAGATCGTGCAGCAGGTTTTCAATGCCGGCGCCGCTCGTGCCAACGTCAGTGAATCGGAAGCGGCGAAGGAAGCCGACGTCTTGCAATACGTCCAGTCGGTTCATCAAGGATTCAGTGACGTTTCTGATGCGCTTGTTGCGCTACGATAAGGACCGGGAGGCAACGGTTGACGAAGGCCTGTACGCCGCCGCGGCTACTCGATTCTTTGCGTCTTGCGAATCTGCGCTTCGAGGGCGGCGTTACGTCCTACCTCGAGGTATTGACCAGCGAGACGCAGTCGTATTCCGCAGATATTTCGTTCGTTCAGGCCCGCTTGAACGAGCGTCTCGATCTGGTCCAACTCTATAAGTCACTCGGCGGAGGATGGCAGCCTGAGCCGCAATCGCCGGCACCGACTGCGCCCGCTCGCTAGAAACTCGTGCCGCTGGTGAAGCGAAAACCTTGGATCTTGGCGGCCGGGCTGACGACCGAGTACGAATAGTTACCTGTCCGGCGTTGCTCGCTCGAAAATTCGCAGTTTGCCAGCGCCTCGATGATGCTTTGGTTGAACCGCATGTTGCGCACGCCGCCGGTGATCGACCCATTTTCAATCAGGAACGTACCGTCGCGCGTCATTCCGGTCACAATCGCCTTCTTTTGATCCACCGTGCGAATGTACCAGAATCGGGTGATGAGCAGACCGCGCTGGGTTTGCGAGATGAGATCGTCTATGGATTTGCTGCCCGGACTTACGACCAAGTGCATCGGCTGCGGGCCGAACGCATTCGGTCCCGGGAAGTGCGTGGCCGGTGTTCGGCCGCCCGAGCTTGTGGGCCCAATAACTGTCCGTGACGATGTTCTTTGCGATGCCGTTTTCGATCAGTGTTAGCCGCTGGGTGGGTTGCCCCTCATAGTCGAACGGCATGCCCGGACAGAGCGGGTTTGCGTAATCGTCCATCACCGTCACGTTGTCGCCCAGATACTTCGTATTGAGTCCGTCGCTCAGGAACGACGAGCCTTCGTCAAATGCCTGCGCCGAGAAATGATTGCTCAGATATGCGAACAGCTCGCCGAAAGCGGCGGGTTCCAAAATGACCGTCCACTCGCCCGGGTCGACCGAGCGCGGCTGCGCCGAATCGTGCGTTTTTTGCGCTGCCGTTCTGCCAATTGCCGACGCGTCCAAGCGGCTTACGTCCTTCTCGAATCCCTCCGCATAGCCGGTCGAATCGGCGCCGTTCATCTTCACGTTGATGATTGCGTCCGATCCGTCGAACGAGGCGCATACACCGTTCGAATTCACGACGGTCATGCCGTTCCCGCTCGTGTTTGTGAAGCCGGCGCACCAGTAGCCCTGTTCTTCGGATGTTTTAAAAATCGCGTCACACATCTGCGCTCGAAGCGACGGCGTGGCGGCCGCCGTGCCCTCGAAGTACGCACCTTGCGGCGTCTGATACGATCCCCGCCCGGCAGCGGTACGAGTTCGGGATCTGCCGGCGCCAGCTTCGCGATTTCGACGGCACGATGTACCAGGTCGCGCAGTTCGTGTTCATCCAAAACGTTCGTCGAGGCGACGCCTGTTTTCTTCCCGACGATTGCACGCACGCGTACCGAGACGTCGTCGCCGGCTACGTTTTGATGAACGGCATTGTGTGTGAAGCGCGTGAGTTCGTTTCGATCGCTAAACACCGCGACTTCGGTTTGGTCCGCGCCGGAAAGTCCGAGAACCCGCTTTGCCAGCTCTTCACGCCGCGCGCTATCCACCGTAGCCAACCCCTACGCGCACGCCGCGAAAGCGCGCCGGTGCGGCGCACTGTGCGGTGCGGCCGGTTTGCATCGGCTCGCCCTTGCCGCAGTTGGGCGTTCCCCATGCGACCCACGAATTCCGATCGGCAATTGCATCGCAGGAGTTCCAGAACTGCGGCGTTACTCCGGCATAGGTGGGGTTCTTGAGCATGCGGCCGCGCTTACCGTTTTTGACTTCCCACGCAATCTCGCATCCGAACTGAAAGTTCAGACGGTGATCGTCGATGGACCACGAGCGGTTGCTCTCCATGTAGATGCCGTCTCGAACGTCGTCAAAGAGGTTCTCGAACGGCGTCTTGCCCGGTAACAGATTCAGGTTGCACATCCGGATCATCGGAATGAACTCCCAACTCTGCGCTCGCACGCATGCGTTGCTTTCGCGTCCGATTGCGCGCGCCGTATCGTTGCTCATCTCGTAGCCGACAAGCATACCGCTGCGAATAATGTCCGATACCCCGCTCTTGGTGCCTTCGTCGTCATAGCCGACCGTCGCTAAGCCTTCCGGAATGGTGTTATCGACAACGATCGTGACCAGATCCGATCCGTATTTGAGTTTGTCGAGCTGATCGATCTCCAGGAAGCTCACGCCTGAGAAGTTCGCTTCCCAGCCCATAACGCGATCGAGTTCGGCGGGGTGCCCGCACGACTCGTGGATCTGCAACGATACCTGCGATCCGCCGAGGATGATGTCGAGCGTGCCGCTCGGGCACTGCGGCGCGGTCAGCAGCGCGACGGCCTCCTCGCCGATGCGCTGCGCGTTCTCGCGCAATTGCGCCTCCTCGATGATTTCCCAGCCGCCGGCCTTATAGAGTCCGATGTCGCCCGGGAACGTGCGCGTTTGCACGTCTCCCTCGCCGACGGCCATCGCCTCCATGCCGCTGCCGGTTTGCCGGATCGACTGCTCGATCTTCGAACCGATGCTGCTGAAAAAGAATTTGTCGATAGACCATAGGTCCATCCACGCGCGGCCGACGCTGACGTGAGGAGAGACGTGCAATGCTTGTTCCGCCTCGAGCAGCAGGCGAACGCGTTCTCCCAGCGGCACGTCGCGAGGATCGCGCTTCATCCGGGTTGCGAACCGGTCGACGATAGGCGCGCGCAGGCGCTTGCGCGACGGTAGCGCGAGCGATCGATGCACCGGCTCTTGCGATCTCCACGGCGCGCGCGGCCGTACGGTCGACGGCCGGCATCGCTCAAATCCGAAGCCGCCGCAAATCCCCAAGCTCCATCCACGAGCGCCCGAATGCCGTAACCGCGGCTCGTCGAGTCGGAAAGCGTTGCGACGATTCCATTTCGCGCCTCGATGCGCTCGCTGCGATTGGTTTCAAAGCGAACGTCCGCATACTGTGCGCCCCGCTTCGAGGCAGTGTCCAGCGCGCGCGCAGCAAGAGCATCGAAACTCATGGAAGCTGCTATTTGGGAGCGTCCTGCGTGCTGCCTGCCAAGATGATGCGCGGATTCCGTAGTGCAATTGAGCCCGCGGCCGCTACCGGCGGTGTTTGGCCCACGCGGTTGATAACGTAGATCGATTTGAACGTAATGGGCTGCGGCAATGCGGGCGGAAACCGAAACTCGACGTGACGCCAGCCGTGCCAAGTAACTGTCTCCATCGTATAAAGGAAGCGTTCGTTGATGGCATTGGTAACGGCCAGCCGTAGGATCTCTCCATTTCCGTCACCCAGGACGTCGACGGAAATCCCCAGAGCGCGCTGCGGCAGCGTCATCGACGCGTTCGCATAGGCCGCCCGCTCGTCGCCCGTAAAATCGTAGTGCAGCGTCAAGCAGCCCGGGCACGGCGCGTTCAGCTGCGAGGCTGCCCGGTCTTGCGCGCGGAGCGGTTGCGAGTTGCGCGTAGCGCGCGAGGCTCAACGTCGCTATCGTGCTCACCCACCGTGACGACTTGTGTCGTGCGGGACGCCCCAAGCGTAACGCTGACCGTAGAGTCGCGATTGCCGGCTACAAACAGACCGTCCTGGTCGATGTGTCCGCTGCTCGCATTCCACGCGAGCTGCGAGGGTAAAGCGATCGGATAACCGCGCCCGTCGAATGCTCGCGCATGGAGCGCGATGCTCTGATTCGCAAGCACGGCCGGATATTCGGGCAGTATCTGCGTGTACGCGGCCGCAGTCGTGACATGGACGGGTATGTCGTCGTGCAACGAACCCGCATCGACGCGAATAACTGCATCTTGTGCGCGTTTGCCCGCGATGAACTGCGCGCCGTCCATTCTTCCCGCGCTCGCCGGAATCACACGCATGCGTACCGTGCAGGTGCAGTCGGCGCGGTGCCCGCTCGCATCGGTGATTGCGATGCCGACCGGCACGTGAGCGGCGGGCATCGCTCGAATCACCTGCGGCATTGAATAGACGCGTGCGGCGGGACCGCTCGGAGCGTCGCTGTACACCAGCAGCGCGTCGGCGACGCGCCGCTCGATACCATCCGACGGCGAGTTCTGCACGCGCGCGTTCTCATCGCCCGGCAAACGCACCACCATCGTGGAACTGCCGCCGCCGTCGAACTGCATTCCCGTAACGGTTCCGAATGCGATCATGAGCGATGCCAGCTGCGGTTGCAGAACGCCGATCGATAGCGCCGGCTGGCGGCCGTCGACCTGGAACATGAGCAGATTTCCGTCGCGAGTGATCCCGGCAGCGGTCGTCGGCAGATGCGTTGCGAACTCGCCTTTTGAAGGTCCGTCCGGATCGGCGTACCATGCGCCGTTTTTCACCAGGAGCGGACCGCCGCCGATCGCGGAGACGACATCGTCGAGCGCGGGAGAAGAACTCGCCGCGATCGAGATTGTGTCGCCGGGATTCGGGAGTGCAACGCTGCCGTACGCATTTTGGCCCAGGCCCAGATAATAGCCGGCATCTTGCTGCTGCGTATTGTCGGCAATGCCGCTTACGCGATACGTCGCAAACGGCGGGGTGCCGCTTACGGGCTGCAATTGAATCTCGGTCACGTTGTCGGCTGCGCGCAGCGGGCCATACTCAGGCGTGATGAGGACTGCTCCGCCGCCCGGCGGCGGCCATTCGTTCAGAGCTCTTGAGCGGCAGCGATCCCTGCGGCAGGTTCGCGGTTTGCGAGACGCTGAATTCTCCGAATGTGGCATTCTTGTTTTGATCGAACGCGATTGCCCAGCGCTGCGCCGGCATTCGCAGCAAGCGCGATCCGTTTACCAGAATGTTGAGCGGCTCGTTGGTCTGATTGATGTCGAAGTAGTCACCGTTGATGCCGCCCACCGCTCCCGTGCGAAGGGCCATCGACGAAACCGTCTCACCAGGCGAAATCAAGCGGTCATTCGAGAGACTCGTCCCAACGCGTACGGTGGGATTGTGCAGATCGACGGCGAGAACGTGGACGGAGAGCGGGCCGTCAGCGGTTCGCATTTGGTAGTTGCCGTAGGTAATGCCCGGCGCCACGTCGGTAAAAACCGGAGCATCGGTGATGATGCGCGGGAACGGCGCGGCCGGCTGCGGTGCGATGGGTAACGCACTCGCGAGCGCGAGAATGAGTGCGCTTAGGGCCACAGAGCAACGCTGAGCGGAAACCCGCCCGTCGCAAAGGGAGCACCTTTTACGCGGCGCAGCGTCGCCAGGTCGAATACGTCGACGGCATTCGCTCGCGCGCACGGTACGTAGAGACGATCGCCGGCGATTCGCGGACGCCACGGCGTGCGACAGGTTTTCAGCGGGGTGTGAATCCGGGCAAGGGTGCGTGCGTCCAGAACATACACGGTATCTGCGCTCTCATCGGTGACGAAAAGTCTGCTGCGTTTATCTTCAAACGCAATTCCGAGCGGAAACGTCATCGGTTTACTGCGCGCGACGATTGGCGAGCGCGGGCTGCGCAGGTCTATCGCAGCGACAAAACCGCCGCCCGCGTGCATGCGTCGGGCTCGTGTTGGAAACGACGTACAGGCGCCGGCGGCGATCGTCGAGCGCGATGCCGAACGTCCGATCCACGCTGCGGATCTTGCGCGTGACCGTCATCGAACCGGCATCGATCTGCGCGACCGTGGCATCGTTGACGTTGCCGACATACACGCTGCCGCGAGCACTGTCGATTGCCAACCCTTCAGCGGTATCGCCCGTAGATACGCGTGTTACGGTTCCATCCGGCGCGATGCGCGTGAGGGCGCCCGAACCGTTGACATCACGGTTGCTCACGAACACGTTACCTGTACGCTGCTCGATCGCCACTTCGTTCCCCGCCGCCACGCCATCCACCGTACTCATGTCCCACGGCGAGCGCTCGACGCGGGTAAGCGTGTCCCCGTCGGTGTCCGGCGTGAACAATGCTCCCGAATTCGAGAACGCGACGTCGCCGGGCGGTCCGCCAATCGGCATGTATCCAATCAGCGCGAACGTCTTCGGATCGTGGAGCGCGATCCCGCTCTCGTATGCTGCTACCGCAATGAGCGCGCGACCCTTCGCGGGCGGTGGAACGACGGTGATGGTGGCAGTGGCGAGCGCGGCGCGCGCGGCTGCGATGAGCGTTGTCGTCGTTGCGCGGTCGACCAGCGGCGCGATAAATTCACCGTGCTCGATCTTGCCCGGGCCGATCAATGAAAGTGTGAGCGCGCCGCTCACGCCGGAGGCGCTGATCGGCAAACGGCTCCCGGAGATGAATGGGCCGCTTGGAATCGAGAGTTTGAACGAGCCCGTGACGTGCCTCGTGCGGTGCGCCGCGGTACCGAGCAGCACGAGTGCCGCGGCCGCCGCGAGGGCCCTACGCGAGACGCATGCTGCAGCAGCGCGTTCCAATCCGAGACGAATATCGGTGCCGGGAGCGACGAGCGTTTGCGCCGTGCGCACCGGATCGTAGCTGAAGCTCGCGATCTCGTAACCGTCGAACGTTCCGCAGATCACCGCGCCGTCAGGATCGACCGCAAAAGCACGGCTGCGCTGCGTGTCGATGACGACCAGATACATACGCAGTTCAAGCGCGCGCGCTCTTGCGAATGTGACCTGCCAATCCGGATCGTACGAGGTGTGCCAAACGGCGAAATCGGTTTCCCAAGATTCGCATGTCCGCAAGGAAACCCGGATCGAGAACGCATCGATCATCTACGATCGGAATCGGCGCGGTCATCCCTCCAAGCGGTAGGCATCGTTTCCGTACAGCAGTGCGTCGGCTTGCAGAATCTTGAGCAACTCGTCATCTCCGGGGCGCGGTCCGCGCTGCGTTATCGCGATTCGCTGCGCTTGCGCCGGCATCTCGCCCGCGACACCAAATCCCGGCTCCGGCCCTTTGGGGGCGCGGTGTACGAAGCTCGATCCCGGCGGAAATGGTTTCTTCGCGATCTTGTGATGCTATCGCCGCGACCGTTCCATCGGCATGGACGATCTGACTCTTACCGCAATACGCGACGCATCCCAGTTCCACGCCGCATTTATTAGCGGCTACGAACGGGACGTCGTTTTCACGCGCACGAACGCGCGCGAGCAAGTCGGCTTGCACGTTTTCCAGGTTGTGCGGATCGCGTCCGCTCGTGACCCACGCGGTCGGCATAACCAGCAGTTCCGCACCGCGATCCACGAGCGCGCGCGCAATCGTCGGAATGCGTCCATCGGCGCAAACCAGGGCACCGATCGTCCCGATCGCCGTCTTCACCGGCTGCAATCGCTCGCCCGGCGTAAACCATTGCCGATCGAAGTGCCAAAGAAAATGCTTATCGGCAACGCCGGCGACGCAGCCGTCCACGTCGATGATCACGGCGCTGTTGAAGACGCGTTCACCCTCGCGGCGAGCGCATCCCACGACGACGACCGCCTCGTGATCGCGCGCGAGCGCCCGGCATTCGCCCAGCGCGGCGGCAATCTCACCCTCTTCAAACGTACCGTAGCCCAAGACGTAGGCCGGCAGGGTCCCTTCCGGGCAGCACGAGCAGGTTCGCGCCGGCCCGTAAAGCCGCCAGCGCGCGGGCCTTTATTCCGGGCCATGCTCGCGCGAGTGACGAGCGGTCGTGCGCCGCGGTCTGAACGGCGGCGGCAGTGATCGTGCGGGTCATTGACCTGTGGAGGTGCTCGCCCTACCGGGCGGCTTCCTTTCGCGCCGCGGCTCGCAAGCAAGCAGCTCAACTCACCGGGCAAGCGGGTCGATGCTAGAAAGTAGGGGAGAGAAGGGAGCGGAGCGCCATGCGCGCCCGCAGACAGATTCTCCAAGCTGGTTTGGCCGCATGCCTCGGACTTTCGGCAATATCCGCGGCGCGAGCCGACACGCACCCAACCCACGTCGCGCTCAGCCGGTTAACCGTGCGTCATTCGCATGCGCAGACGCTCGATTCCACTCAAGGTCGCCCCCGCCGACGAGTACTTCGGCCGGCTGAAATTGAGCATCCTCGGCATCCGAAACCAATTGCACGACTTGAGCCTGCGTCTTCAATTTGCGCCTTCGGAAGGGGCCGACATTTTGGGCTCCGCTTCGTTTGTCGAAGACGCTCTGCACGACTGGGAGCAGAAATACCCCGCGGACCCGTGGCTAGCCAAGAACGTCTTTCAATTGACACAGCTCTATTCGCAAGTCCGGACCGATGACGGTCAGCGCTGTGCGGCGCGCGCGCTGCATTGGCTGCTTGGCCGCTACGGCAAATCGCCGTATGCAGACGCAAGCACGTACGCAAATGGCGTCGGAGGTGAAGTAACCGAACTCTCAAATCGTGAAGAACGTTAGCCGATAGAGACAAACGTGCTTCGCTAAGAGAGGGTTGTCGTTGAAACGCAGGTTCACGTCCGTTACCGCTGCGGCGATTGCCATGAGCATTCTTGGATCAGTCGCCGCAGCACCGGTCACCGGGAATACATCAGGCACCGCCAAACCATCGCCGAAACCGTCAGCCGGCAAAAAGGACGCCGCTCCGAAACTCTCCAAATGGCAGCAGCGCACGCAGGCAGATGCTCAAGGCCTCGGCCCCGGGCGACGAATATTTCGGCCGGATGAAGATGAGCTATTTGGGCATCAACAACACGTTTCACGACGACCTCATCCGTGCGGGCGCGTACACGACCGATCCCAAACTCCTTAATGGGATCAACTTCGCGGACGAAGCGCTTACGGCATGGGCCAAAAAATATCCGAACGACCCGCAGCTGGCCCGTTCATATTTCCTTGCCTTCCAAATGTATCGCAAGATCTGGGTTCAAGAATATCAGGACAAGGCGTGGAAATACTCCCACATCGTCATCGCGAAATGGCCTTCGAGTTTCTTTGGAAAGGCGCTTACAAAAGATCTTTCGATCGGCTTCACCGAACATTACTTTGCAACGCCGGTAGCATGCGCGGATATCGAACCCACGATCAATCCGTCTGCCACGCCGAACGGCAAAGCAACGCCGACCGAGTCACCGTCGCCATCCCCGACGCCGTCTCCGACGCCGACGCCCGCACCCGGTCAGCCCAAGGTCGAAATCTTACCGGCACCTTGCCTGACGCCGTCGCCGTCACCGACACCGCTGCCCTCGTTCACGCCGCTACCGAGTGGTTCGCTCGCACCGTCAGCCGCGCCGAGCGGCGCACCGGTTCCGATCCCGAGCGCGTCCGGCACACCCGCCGCCGCGCCCTCTGCGGGAGCATCGGCGACGCCTTTGCCGGCGCCCTCGCCAATCGGCTCGGCAAGTCCGTTACCTTCGGCAACTCCGAGGCACATGCGCTAGCGCAGCTATCGCGAATTGAGTTTAGGGAGCGCCCGCAATTGCCGCCAAAAACGTTTCGCCGTAACGTTCGAGTTTCACGTCTCCGACGCCGCTGACGCGTCGAAACTCGATCAGTGTGCCGGGTTTACGCGCCGCCAGTTCGCGCAGCGTCGCATCCGAAAATACGACGTACGGCGGAACGCTTTGTTCGTCCGCAATTCGCTTGCGTAGACCTCGCAGGGTCTGGAACAGATCTTCGTCGATCCGGCGCTCCTCGCCGTCGCCGTCGGCGTGGCGGTGTGCCGCGGCGAGCCTTTCGGCCGTTCGCAACGGCGCGCGGTTTTGCGAACTCATAAGCGCGCTTCTCCTTGAGTGCTCGCATACCGGTTTGCGTCAGCAGCAGCGTGCGGCGCTCGGGTTCGCGTTCCAAATGACCTAAGCGAAGCAATTCTGAAATAAACGATTGCCACGCGCTTTTGTTGTGCTCGCTTCCGATGCCGAACGTCGAGAGCGCATCGTGACGCCAAGAGCGGACCTTTTCGGTTGCGCGGCCGAGGAGCACGTCGATCACATGCTGCTCGCCGGTAGAGAATCCACCCGCGCTTCGAATCCGGTAGACACACGATAATATTTTCCTAGCGGCGACCGTACCGTCGAAACGTTCGGCCGGCTGCAGGCAGTTGTCGCAGTTTCCGCATTGGTCCGCGACGTCCGGTTCTCCGAAGTAGCGCAGAACGTGGGCTCGCCGGCAGCCGGTGGTCGCCGCCAGTTCGAGCATCTGCGCGAGTAGACGTTCGGCTTGCGCGCGCTCCGCCGGATTTTCGATCTGTCGAATGAAATGGCGGTGCTTGGCAGCATCGCCGCCGCTGAAGAAGAGCGCGCAGTCGCTGGGAAGGCCGTCGCGCCCGGCGCGTCCGGTTTCTTGGTAGTAGCCTTCGATCGTTTTCGGAACGTCGTAGTGAACGACGTAGCGCACGTTGGGTTTGTCGATTCCCATACCGAAGGCGATGGTCGCGCACATAACCCGAATCTCGTCGCGTATGAATAATTCTTGATTGCGGGCCCGTTCGTGCGCTGCGAGTCCCGCATGATACGGACGTGCGGTAATGCCGGCGGCGGTTAGTCTGCGTGCCAGGTCCTCCGCGGCCGAACGGCTATGAACGTACACGATTCCGCTCTCCGACGCGCGCTGGGAACACCAGGACGACAACTGCTCGAAGGGATTGCGCTTTTCAAAGACGCTGTAGCGCAAGTTTGGGCGATTGAAGCCTCCGACGAAGCACTGCGGTGAGGCAAGCATCAGCAGCCGCTCGATGTCGGCACGCACGCGCTGCGTCGCCGTCGCAGTCAGGGCAAGAAGCGGCACATTCGGGTACCGGTCGCGAACAACGGTAATCCGGCGGTATTCGGGTCGAAAATCGTGGCCCCACTCACTAACGCAGTGCGCCTCGTCTACCGCGATCAGGCGCACGTCGCAGCGATCGAGCACGTCTAGAAATGCCGGAAGCACAACGCGCTCGGGAGCAACATAGAGCAGCCGGTACTCGCCGCGAAGCAGGCCCTCGATGCGCGCCGCCGCCGTCGCAGGCGCAAGCGAGCTGTTCAAAAATGTTGCCGGAATGCCGTTCGCGCTGTAACGCGTCAACCTGATCCTTCATGAGCGCGATCAGCGGTGAGATCACCAGCGTCAGCCCCGGCCGCAGCATCGCGGGCAGCTGATAGCACAGAGACTTTCCGCCGCCGGTGGGCAGCAGCGCGATGACGTCATGCCCTGCCAGCGCGCTCTGCACAATCTCGCGCTGGAGCGGCAGGAACGATCGATAGCCGAAATAGTGCTTGAGCGCGTCCTCAAGCGATGGTATTTCCACACCTGTCCATTCACGCAATCGGCTGCACGCACCCACCGGTGCAATATTTCACGTCTGCAAAAGAAGAAGAGCCTCGCATTGCTGCGAGGCTCTTCGCGTTCTAGACTCTTGCGAGTGATTAGAACTTGAGACCGAGTCCGACGTAGGGGCCGTTCTCGCGGAAGCTGGACGGTGCATTGATGCGACCGGTGCCGGTGTCCCCGAGGAACCCGAACTCGACGTAGAGTGGCACGTTCGAACCGAACGTGAACGCTCCGCCGATGTCGTACCGCAGGATGTTGTACGCCAGGTTCTGCGAGGTCGGAACCGTGCAGCCGAGCGAGATACATGCGGTGAAGTTACCCTTGACGTTCGGGTAGTACCACGCGCTGCCGTACCATGTGAAGCCGTTCTGTTCGAGATCCGGCTGTTTCTCAACGCCGAAGCCGACGTTGCTCAGGTGCGGATAGCCGTAGTTACCGGAGCGCCACATGTAGCCGACGCCGACGTAGATCTTCGGATCCAACACCTTGATGCCAAGGCGTGCATCGAGAGCATAGTCGCGCGCCGTGAACGCCGGAACGAACGTCTGGAACTGGCCGCCAAGTGCGGTGACGCAGCCCGGATCGCCCGCCGGAGCACTGCCGGGAGCGCCGGTTCCGCACTGGGCACCCGGAATCGCGCCGTTCGCGCCGGTCACGTCCGTAGCGACGCCCTGATTATGCGGATAGTTGTACTGACGGTAGTCGCCTTCGACCATCCAGGGCAGGCTGGCGAGGTTGAACTCCCATGCGCCGTGGATGCGGTAGGAGAATCCACCGTTGCTGTTCGAGCCGGTGTTGCCCGGGCTGAACTCGTTATAGACCTTCGGTGAGATGATGTAGTCGCCCGCAACGAACGCCGTTACCGACGGAGTCGGGACCGGAGTCGGCGACGGGGTCGGGGCCGGAGTTGCCGGCGGCGGCGGCGCCGGTGTCGGCGGCGGCGTCGGCGGCAGGTAACGGACTACCACGAGGCGGCGATCCGGAACCCATTGTACGTATGCGCCCATACCTTCCGAAATCACGCGGACGGGCACGACCACATGACCTTGATAGATTTCCGGCGGCACGTCCAGCGGACGGGTCTCGCCGTTGATGACCACTTCGGGTTTACCAACCGTGACTTTTACATCCGCGCCCGGCTTGGTCACGTCGACCGTCTTGGAGCCGGGATCGTATGAAACCGTCGCGCCCATTTGTTCGAACATCGAGCGCAGCGGGATCAGGATGGTTCCACCACGGACGAGCGCTGCCAAGACGCGGCCCTGTTTGAGCTCGTCAGGCTTTGCATAGACGTGGTGGTCGTTGAAGAGGATCGGAATCTGTCCGGACGGCGGGGAACCGAAGTTCGCCGGCGGCATAGCCGCCGGTGCGGGTGCCGCCGGGGCAGCGGACGCCATCGGCGTTGCTGCTGCCCTGGCGCCGTCGAACCGGCCGGTGCAGGTGAACCTGCCGGCGTGGCTGACGCCGCGGGCGACGCTGGAGCGCTCGCTGCCGGAGACGGTGCAGTTGTCGCCTGGGCTATCACGTTGGGTCCAATGTTGCCATGCGATACCCCAGGGAGCTGCGACCGCGCTAAGTCCCATGCCAACCGTTAATACGGCAGCAAGGACTCCGGTGCTCAGTCGTTTCAAGTTTTCCTCCTAGCTAGAATGAAACCTAGGCTTGCCGAGGCGCGACAATTTCCATGCTGCGCTGCGGCAAACCAAGCGTTATGCCGCAATTACCCCATAGCAAGCCGAGCTAATCCTTCGGGGACCGGGTTGCCCCCCCTGCAGCATAACGCAGGCGGGCGGCCCCGTTTGCCTATAAAGGTATCCCTAAGCGAGCTTCTCTTCAAGCTTTGCCAGGAATTTCGCCCGGTCCATGATGTAGCGTTCGTGCGTGCCTTCGGCCACAGCTTCCTGTTCGTCGAAGACTTGAATCGCGAAGCTGATGCGGGGACCGTCGACCAGGACCACTTCGACCTCCGTGCGCACGATGAAGCCGACAGGCACCGGCTTGTGGTGCTCGAGGTCGATGTGCGTGCCCAGGGTAATCTGACTTGGGTCAAGCAGGGGCGCAACGCATGCCATCGCAGCGTCTTCGATGAGCTGAACCAGCATCGGCGTGGAGAGCACGTCGACGCCTTTGTTCCCGGCCTTCTCGGCGGTCATCCACTCCTCGACCCGAGTCTGCCTGCTGAAAGTCCGTCCGATATCGAGTTTCGCGCGCATGGCCAGGTGACAATACAACGCCGTGCCGCCGCTTCCCCGGCGGATTTAAGGTTCAAACGATAGTAAATGAATCAAAAACCGCCATAGGCGCGTATAAACGAAGGACCGGCTGCAACCGGATCCGGCCTATCGGCGTTGTTTTTCTCATGCGAACAAGGAGCAACATGCAATATCTTCGTTATGCTGCCGGCGCGATGGCGCTCGCGGTCTTGCTGAGCGGATGCGGCAAGGCCCAGCAGCAGCGCGGCCCAGTGGCCCTCGACGTCGACGTCGCGAAGGCCCAGCGGAGCGACATCGCGACCTACCTCAACCTAGACGGACAAGTTGCTCCGCTCCAGGATTCGACGCTCTCGTTTCAGCAATCGGGGCCGGTGAGTGCGGTCTACGTCAATCAGGGCGATCGCGTGCACGCGGGCGAGCTGCTCGCAAAGATCGACGACTCGACGCTGCGCGCTCAGCTCGCGCAAGCGCAAGCGCAAACAGCGCAAAGCGCCGCGCACAGCACAGTCCTCAACGCTCAACGTACCGATCACGCAAGCGAACACGCAGCAGGCGATGATGTCTGCGAAGGCGGCACTCGCCAATGCGAAGCTCACGTACGATCAAGACGCAACGCTCTACAAACAAGGGTACGTCGCGCAGTCGCAGTTCGCTCAGGCACAGGCGCAATATGTCGCGGCGCAAACCGCATACCAGCAGGCAATAGCGAACAAAGGAAATACCGGAGTGCAAAGTTCGCAGGCGCAGGCCGCTCGCGAAGCCGTTAGAGCCGCGCAGGCGCAGGCCAATACGCTGCGCACGCAAATCGGCCAAACGGCGCTCTATTCGCCGTTCGAGGGTGTGGTGACCGCGCGTTTGCTCGATCCGGGCGCAATGGCCAGTCCGGGGACAGCGGCACTGCGCGTATCGCAGGTCAATACCGTCTGGGTGAACGTCAACGTGCCGGACGAAGATCTTCAGTATGTTCGCGCGGGAACAGCGGTGAAATTCACGGCCGGTCAGCTCGGAAACCGCACATTCAGCGGTAATATCACCACGGTCAATGCGGTACCGACAACCGGTACGCTTTCGTATCAGGCGCGCATACGCATGCCGAACCCCGATGCCTCGCTGCGCGGCGGTATGCTGGTGAGCGTCACTGTGCAGAAAGAACGGCACAATAACGTGATCGTCGTTCCGCGCCAATCCGTGGCGCAGACGGATCAGGGCGCTAATGTGTTTATCGTCGGACCTGGGAATAAGGCGCAGGAAGTTCCGGTGCAGCTCGGCGTGCAGACCGATACACAGAGCGAGGTGCACAGCCCGCGCATCACTGAAGGCACGCAGGTCATAACCACGCGTCCCGATGCGCTGCAGAACGGAAGTACCGTTGCGATCGTAGGAGGCCGGCGCGGACAATAGTGGTGATTGAAACGATACTGTTAGCAGCGGTGCTGGCATCGCCCGCGCCGCTCCCGAGCGCCCTGCCCTCAGCTGCGCCGGTGAGCGGCGTCGCTCCGATGCCGGTACCAAGCGCGGCACCGGGCATACCGCAAACAATAACCCTGCAGCAAGCCGTCGACATCGCAGCCGCGAAGTCGCCCGTCCTTGCGGCGGCTCGTGCGAACTACCAGCTCACGGTCATTCCTGTGGAACTGGCTCGCACGGCGATCTTTCCGAATGTCAGCGCGACGGCGACGACGCAGCGATCGAATAACGGCGGCGTCACCACGATCTCCGGGGGCACCGCGGTCGCGGGCCGAGGCAGTTTCACGAGCAACGGGCTCAATGCGCAACTCCGGCAGCTCGATCTACGACGGCGGCAAGGTGATCGCGGAGATCCATCAAGCCCGAGCGAACGAAGTAGCGGGTTTACAGACGTATCAGCGGCAGCTGGAAACGCTCTCGTTCAACGTTTCACAAGCGTACTATAACGAGCTGCTCGCGCAAGCCACGCGTGCGCGTCGATCAGCAGCTGGTCACGCTGAATCAGGCCAACGAAGCACTCGTGAGGCGCAAGTAAAAACCGGCGTTGCGCCTCGCGTCGACCTGGTCACCGCTCACGTACCGACCGTGCAGGCCCAGGTTGCACTGATTCAAGCGCAAGGCACGCAAGCGTCCGCGCGCGGGGCGTTCGCAAACCAATTGGGGCTGGACGCGAACACGCTCGTAATGCCCGTAAATAATACGCCTTCGAATCCCGCGGCGACGCTGATCACGGTTCTTCCATATGATAAGGCGATTACGCGTGCGCTTGCGCTTCGGCCGGACTATCTCTCGGCGCAAAATGCGGTGCTTGCGGCGCAGTACAACGTGCAGGCGCAGCGCGCCGGCTACTACCCGACGCTTACCGGCAGCGCATCCTACGGCACGAATTCAACGACCGTGAACGGAACGAACTTCACGACCAGCAGTTCCTCGGGCTTTACGCTGAGCATTCCGCTCTACGATCAGGGCATTACGCGCGCCCAAGTCGAGCAGGCTCAGGCGCAGCTCGACCTCGCGAACGCGCAACTCGCCCAAACAAAACTCGGTGTCCAGCTCAACGTGCAGCAGGGCGTAGTCGGCGTCATCTCCGATCAGGCCGCGGTCACGCAGACGGTTGTGGCAACCTCGAGCGCACAGGAGAGCCTGCGCGCGACGCAGGCCCAGTATAAAGCGGGTGTT
Organism: Vulcanimicrobiota bacterium; assembly: GCA_963777365.1. Classification (GTDB taxonomy): domain Bacteria; phylum Vulcanimicrobiota; class Vulcanimicrobiia; order Vulcanimicrobiales; family Vulcanimicrobiaceae; genus CAVZQG01. Next base: position 147,859 of record CAVZQG010000019.1, on the reverse strand, counting down.
ACCAACCTGTTTTCGCTGCTTCAGGCGCAGACAAACCTGACCTCGGCCGAGACCAACGAGCTGACCGCCATCTTCAACCTGCGTATTGCCGAACAGACCTACGTCTTTGCGCTCGGCGAAAGCTCCATAAACCCGACAGCCGTAGACGGTACCGACCGGCTCCCGCTTGGAGCCGGAGCTCCGGCAAAGGGGGCTTCAGCTCGCTTTCTGCCCAATAGCCGCCGCATGCACAAACGCTTTGCGGCGGCCTTGGCCGCGGTATTTTTGCTGGTTGCCTGTACGAAGCAGGGCACTGTCGCCACGGGCGGCGCCGGCAACTCGTGGACACGGCCGGGTATTCTGCGGTTCGCTGAAAATGCCGAACCGGCTTCACTCAACGTGGTCCTCAACTCGTCCGCGGTCACGGGCGATCTCTCGATGTTCATCTATTCGTATGCGGTGCGCTATAACGAGAAGGCGCAACCGGTGCCCGATGCGCTCGTGGAGATACCGACCGTCGCAAACGGGGACGTGAGCAAAGACGGACTGACGCTCAAGTACAAGCTTCGCCGCAACATCAAATGGCAAGACGGCAAGCCGCTCACCTGCGCCGACCTCAAATTCACGTGGAAAGCCGTCATGAACCCGCATAACAATGTCGTGACCACGGACGGCTACAAAGATATTCGCGACATCGACTGCAGCGATCCGTACGTTGCGCTCATTCACATGAAACGGCTGTACGCGCCGTATCTGCAGCAGCTCTGGGGCGTCAACGGGAACGCGGCTATCCTTCCCGAGCACTTGCTGGCCAAGTACAATGACGATCGCGGCTCATTCAACAATGCGCCGTACAACTCGATGCCGATCGGCAGCGGTCCGTTCAAAGTGATCGAATGGCAACGCGGCAACGAGGTTCGCATGCAGGCCAATCCGGACTTCTATCTCGGGCAAACCGAAACTGAACGAAGTCATCTTCAAGATCATGCCGGATGAGAACACGATGGAAACGCAGCTGCAGACGCACGAGATCGACATGCTTGCGCGCGGGACCGGACTGAGCTGGCCGCGTTACGTGAAAATCGCGGGGCCGGGCAGCGGACTTACCGCGATACGCGTGGACAACTACCTGTATACGCATATCGATTTCAACCTGCGCAAGCCGCTGCTCGATCATGATGTGAGGCTTGCGCTCGCGTACGCGACGAACCGCCAAGAAATCGTCGACAAGGTGATGCACGGTTCGGCAATTCCGACGCAAACGGACCAATCGCCCGAACTCTCCTGGGCCGCCGCCAAAAACTTCGAGCGTCATCCCTTTGACCCGGCAAAAGCGCAGCAAATCCTTGATGCGGCCGGATGGAAACCTGGACCGGATGGGATCCGCGTGAAGAACGGACAGCGCCTCTCCTTCGATTTGACCTGCGCAACCGAGAGCAATTACGCGCGCCAGATCCAGACGCTTTTGCAGCGGCAATGGCATGAGATCGGTGCCGAGGCGATCGTCAAGAACGTTCCGACCGCGTTGATGTTCCAAAACGGTATCGACAGGGACGCTGCAAGGCGGACACTATGACGTCGCCCTATTCAGTTGGAATGCGGCGGCGCGATCCGGACGACAGCGCCATTTACTCAGCGGACAATCATGGCGCCCCACGGCCAGAATGCCATGTTTTGGGATAACGCAACTGCGACCGCCGCAATGAACGATGCGCTCAACACACTCGACCAAACGCGCCGCAAGCACGACTACGAGATCGTGCAGCAGCAAATGGCCAAGGACGTGCCGTCGATTTTCCTGTTCTTCTGGAAAGAGCCGTATGTCTACAACACCGACCTCAAAGGCTTTACGCCCTCACCGGTCATTTCGGCGTTTTGGAATCCGTGGGAGTACAGCATATGAAGCGTAGCGTTGGTCTTGCCCTTATCTGCGTGCTCGTGCTCGCAGCCTGCACGAAGACGACCACGACCACGACGGCGTCCGGCGTCGGAACCGTGCAGAAGCAAGCGCCGGTAAATACGTCGTCGACGGACGTCAATTCTTGGACGCTGCCGCACACGTTACGGCTTACGGTCGGTGAAGACGTCGAAAACCTGAATCCGACGCTGACGCAAGATATTCCGGTCTCGGGCATCATCGGGCCATTGACGATGGCATACCTGGTTCGTTGGGGATTTCACAACGAGCCCGTGGCGGAGCTCGTTACGCAAATTCCGACGCAGCAAAACGGCGGTGTGAGCGCCGACGGATTAACGATCACCTATCATTTGCGCAAGGGCGTGAAATGGTCGGACGGTGCGCCGTTTGACGGGGACGACGTCGTGTGGAGCATCCACGCCGTGCTCAATCCGGCGAACAACGTCGTCAGCCGGACGGGTTGGGACCGCATCACGAAGGTGGACGAGCCCGACAAATACACCGTCGTCCTCCACTTGAGCAAGCCGTACTCGCCGTTCTTGGAGACGTTTTTTTCCTCAGCCGGCGCCAATCCGGTCGTCATGCCCAAGCATCTGCTCGCGCAATATCCCAACATCAATAACGTCGCCGTATAATTCCAAACCGGTCGGTATCGGTCCGTTCGAGGTGCAGGAGTGGCAGCGCGGATCGCGCGTGGTGCTGGTTGCAAACCCGAACTACTTCCGCGGTCAGCCGAAACTCAAGAGCATCATTTACGAGATCATCACCAACAACAATACGGTGCTGACCGAGATGCAGGCGAAGTCGCTGGACATGTTCTACCAGGCGCCGCAGAACATGGTCGATCAGTTCCGTTCGATGAGCACGTTCGTGACGTGGACGCAGCCCAGCTACTTGTTCCGCCATATCGATTTCAACCTGACCAGCCCGAAACTGAAAGACCCCGCGGTGCGTCAAGCAATTCGCTTGGCGTCCGATAGAGCCACGATCCTGGCCAAGCTCTATCACGGTATCGGCATACTGCAAGAGCAGCCGGCGCCGAACGTGGCGCCGTATTGGGATCCGGACATCAAGAATGTTCCCTTCGACTTGAACCGGGCCAATCAGTTGCTCGACCAGGCAGGCTGGAAGCGCGGCGCCGACGGCATTCGCGAAAAGAACGGCGTGCGGCTCGACCTCAACTTCGCAACGGCCTCCGGCACCGTCATCAACGACCAGCTCATCGAACTGTTGCGCGAGACGTGGCGGCAGATCGGCGTCGGTATCACCGTCAGCCACTATCTGAACACGCTGCTCTTCGCGCCGTATGCCGACGGCGGAATTCTCTATCGCGGCAAGTACGACGTCGTCTATTTCGCCTGGGCCTCGGATGCGCATCGGGGACCTCTCGCCGATCTATGCCTGCGAGTCCATTCCGCCCAACGGGCAAAATAATCTGCACTGGTGCAATCAGACGGCGAACAACGCGATGCACGCGCTGTACGCGCACTACGATCAACCGCAGCGCAATAAAGACGATGCCGTCGTCATGGGCGAGCTGAATAAGGACGTGCCGACCATCGTCCTCATGGGCACCGAAGGGCTATGGGTCACAAATCGGGACTTGAAGAACTTTCACCCCGGGCAACTCTCACCGTTCGACAACTTCATGGATGTGGACATTTGATGATCAACAATCTGCCTACGCGCGCCCTCGCACTTGCTGCGTTCATCGCGCTTATATCATGCACGAATCAAAATACGAGTGGTTTGAAGGGGCCGGGTGAGCGCGTCAACGCCTGGACCAAGCCTCACGTCCTGCGCTACGCGACGGCGGAGGATATTTCTTCGCTCAATCCGCTCCTCAGCCAGCAAACCACGCTCGGCATGATGTCCTCGCTTACGATGGCTTGGCTCGTCAAATGGGACCGGAACAATCACCCGTTTCCTGAACTTGCGACGCAGGTGCCCACGCAGCAGAACGGGGGCGTCAGCAAGGACGGCCTCACGATCACCTATCATTTGCGCAAGGGCGTGAAATGGTCGGACGGCGTGCCTTTCACTGCGGACGACGTCGTATGGACCGAACGAGCCATTATGAATCCGGCCAACAATCTCACCAGCCGCGTCGGCTGGGACCGGATTACCAAGATGGAAGAGCCGGACAAGTACACGGTCGTCTTTCATCTGAGCAAGCCGTACTCGCCGTTCGTCGTCACGTTCTTTTCGAGCGGCGGCGGTAATCCATGCATACTGCCCAAGCATTTGCTCGCGCAATACCCGAACATCAATCACGTCGCGTACAACGCACTGCCGGTGGGTATCGGGCCATTCAAGTTTAAAGAGTGGGCGCGTGCGCAGCGCGTCGTGATGGTTCCGAATCCGCTGTACTGGCGCGGGATGCCGAAACTCAAAGAAGTCGATTTTGAGATTATTCCGGACCGCAACACGGTTCTGACCACGCTGCAGGCGCACGCGCTCGACCTTTGGTATCCGGTTCCGGGAAGCTACTATATCGGGCAGCATCTCGATAAACTGAGCGGCTTCACCGCAATCCGCCAGCCCGCATACTACACCGCCCACATGGACTTCAACGTGCAGCGGCCTGCAATGAAAGATCCGGCGGTGCGGCATGCACTCGAGTATGCCACCGATCGCGCGACGATCATGCAGAAGATTCGCTTCGGCGCGGGGTATCTGCAGGAACAGCCGGCTCCGCACACGGCGCCGTACTGGGACCCGAACATCCCGATGGTGCCCTTCGACATCGCGAAAGCCAATCAGATTCTCGATCAAGCAGGCTGGAAGCTCGGACCGGACGGCGTGCGAGCCAAGAACGGCGTACGTCTTGACTTAGAGTTTGCGACCGCGACCGGTACCGCCGACGTCGACCGCCAGATCGAACTCATTCGAACGTGGTGGAAGCAGATCGGCGTCAACCTTATCGTGAAGCACTATCCGTCGAACCTGTTGTTCGCGCCGTATCAGGAAGGCGGCATCGTCTACAACGGGAAGTGGGACGTGATCGTCCTGAACTGGAGCGACGATCCGATCGGCGACTTCTCGTTTCTTTACGCCTGCGATCAGATTCCGCCGAATGGTCAGAACGACGTGCGATGGTGCAACCCGGTTGCAAACAAGGCGCTGCACGACCTTTATGGGCATTACGATCAGCCGCAGCGCAATCAGGATATGGCGGTAGTCGAAGAGCAAATCTACAAAGACACTCCGGAGTCGTCCTGGACGGCGTCCAGGATATTTTCTTCTTCAACAAAGACCTGAAGAATTTTCATCCGGGCGCGGTGACGCAGTTCGACGAATTCATGGACGTGGACATCTAGAAATGAAGCATGACCGCTCGACTCGCAGCGCTCTTACTATGCTTCGCGGTAGCGGCGTGCTCTAAGACGTCCACCACGCAATCGGCACCGGCCGGCGGACCGCGTGAACTCGTTCACCATCCCGCACGTATTTCGATTCACGCAGCTCGCCGGGCGATGTGAACACGCTCAATCCGCACTTGTCGCAAGTGCAGGATCTGTTTTATCTATCCTCGCTTACCATGGCATGGCTCATCAAGTGGGACGAGCAGAATCGCCCCTATCCCGAGCTCGCGACGCAAGTACCCTACACAGGAGAACGGCGGCGTGAGCAAAGATGGACTGACGATTACCTATCATCTGCGCAAAGGCGTGAAATGGTCGGATGGTGCGCCGTTTACCGCCGACGACGTCGTGTTCTCGACCAAGGTGGTGCTCAATCCGGCAAACAACGAGATCAGCCGGACCGGATGGGACAGAATCGTCAAGATCGACGAACCGGACAAGTATACCGTTGTCTACCACCTGAGCAAACCATACTCGCCGTTTGTCGGTACGTTCTTTTCGACTTCCGGCGCGAATCCGTGCATTTTGCCGAAACACCTGCTGGCCAAGTACCCCAACATCAACAACATTCCGTACAACTCGCTGCCTATCGGGATTGGCCCGTTCAAATACAAGGAGTGGGTGCGGTCGAGTAAAGTGGTGATGGTGGCAAACCCGCTCTACTGGCGCGGGCTGCCGAAGCTGAAAGAGATCGACTGGATCGTCATTCCGGACCGGAACACGGCGCTCACGCAGCTCCAATCCCATCAGCTCGACATGTGGTTTTATGTTCCCGGGGCATACCTCTCACGCGTCCAGGCGATTCCGGCGTACACAACGATTCGAACGCCCGGTTTTATCTTCAATCACATCGATTTCAATCTGGATAGTCCGATACTGAAGGACCTCGCAGTCCGGCAGGCGCTGCGTTTAGCGCTGGATCGGCGTACGATTCGCGACAAGATCGGCCACGGCGTCGGATTTCTTCAAGATGAGCCCGCCCCGCGTACGGCGCCCTACTGGGATCCCAGCATCAAGTTCGTAGCGTTCGATGTTGCTCAGGCAAACAAGATTTTGGATCAGGCCGGATGGAAGCGCGGGCCGGACGGGATCCGAACGAAAAACGGTCTGAGGCTGGTGCTTGAAGTCGCTTCGACGACGGGATCGCCCGATGTCGACTCGCAAATCGAACTGATCCGTTCGGACTGGCAGCAAATTGGAGTGGGCCTCACGGTCAAGCACTATCCGCTGGATCTGCTGCTCGCTCCGCAGCAGGCGGGCGGTATCGTCTTCAGCGGCAAGTTCGACGTCGTCTATTTCGCATGGAATCTCGATCCTCTCGGTGACTTCTCAACAATTTATAGCTGCGAGTCATTTGCCCCCAAGGGGCAAAACGACACGCACTGGTGTAACCGCCGCGCGACCGATGCCATGAATGCACTGTACGGGCATTACGATCAATCGCAGCGCAATAAGGACGATGCGATCGTGCAGGAGGAGATGTTCAAGGACGTGCCCTTCGTCGTGATGACCGGCCGTGAGAACATCTACGCGGTCAACCGCGATTTGCGCAATTTCAAACCAAACGCCGGCACGCAGTTCGATAACTTCATGGACGTCGATATCTAGATGAGGCTCCGCGCCCTCGCTGCAGCGCTCGCATGTGTGCTCGCTGCGTGCAGCGGGGGTGCCGGACATACCGGGGGCCGTCATCCCTGGACTGTTCCAGGGACGTTCCGATGGGCCGACGGCGAAGATATCGACAATCTGGAGCCCGCTGCTCTCAACCGAAACGCTCGTGAATGACCTCTCGTCCTTTACGATGGGCTATTTCTTCGTCTTCGACGAGCGCGGCAATGCGATTCCCTCGCTGTGCCTGGAAGTGCCGACCAAAGCGAACCATCTTATTTCGCCCGATGGTAAATCGCTTACATTCAAACTGCGGCGCGGCGTACTCTGGCACGACGGCGCCCCGTTCACGTCGGCTGACGTCGCGTTCACGGTAAGGACGATCCTCGATCCAAAGACGAACGTGCTCTCGCGCGAGGGATGGGATCTGATCACCCGCGTCGATACGCCCGATCGCTACACGGCCGTCTTCCATCTGCGCAAGCCGTTCGCCGCGTTTCTCAACCGGTTTTTCACCCCGATCGACAATCCGGCGATTCTTCCGGAACATCTGCTGCAGGGCAAAGACGTCAATCATGCGGCGTATAACGCGTTGCCGGTTGGGCTCGGGCCGTTCAAGTACGTCCGGTGGTCTCGCGGAAACGATGTCGTCATGGAAGCGTTCGGGCGCTGGTGGGGCGGTCCGCCGAAGCTCAAACGCGTGATCTTCAAGGTGATTCCCGATGCCAACACGATGATGACGGCCCTGCAGACGCACGAGATCGACGCGTACGTCCGTGTGCCCAACAATCAGTATCTTACAGGTTCGGCAATTCCCGGGCACGCGGTCGATCTCGTTCGACACGATATCGTACGGTCATATCGACTTCAACGTCACGAGCCCCATTCTCTCCGACGTTCGCGTGCGTCAGGCGCTTGCGCGCGCCGTCGACGTTCGCTTGATGTGGCAGAAGGTCGATCATCGCTCCGGGTTCTTGGCTTGCACGCCGATTTCACATTTGAGCTGGGCCTACGACGCACATGCGACGTGCTTCCCGTTCGATCTCAAAGCAGCCGCGGAGCAGCTTCAAAATGCCGGCTGGATCCTGGGTGGCGACGGCCTTCGCCACAAAGATGGGCGAACGCTGCGTTTTACATTCGCCGGAAATACGGGCAATCCGGGTTTGGACTCGCGCGTGCTGCTGATTCAGCAGTGGTTCAAACAGATCGGCGTGGGATTGGAATACGTCCGGTACTCGACCGACAAGCTGTTTGCCTCATATGCCGCAGGCGGCGTTGTGGCGACGCGTCATTACGACCTGGCATCGTACGCCTGGAGTCTTCCTCCCGATCCCGACATGACCAACTTCGTTGCGTGTTCGGCAATTTCGCCGAACGGGCAAAATTATATGGGCTATTGCAATCACTCCGTCGACGCGGCGCTTTCGGATGCCCTGACGAACTACGACCGCGCGGCGCGCAGAGCCGACTATATCTCCATGCAAGAGCACCTGGCGCGTGACGTTCCATTCATCGTCCTCAGCCAGCGTACCGAGCACATGACGTATAACGACGATTTCCGCGGCATCATGCCGGGGCCGGCAATGGACTTCTGGAACCCGCAGCAGATTTCGAACTGAGCATACTCGCGCAGACCAGCACGATCGAACCGGTGAGCGAGAAAACTCGCAGCATCGCCCAAAAGGCATTTGGAATCAGGAGGCCGGTTGCGTTTTGTTCGGCCTGCCAAACGCTCGCGGCACCCGCACCCGCCGGCGAAATGCGCAAGGGGCCCATAGCGTCGGGCCATACGGGCGCCGGATGAAATTGCGCAAATGCGGCGGTCACTGCGATAGCAACCAGCATGCATGCGGGCACGGCAAGCAGACGCGGGGGCAAATCGCTGCGCATGAGGTAGAGCGCGACTGCTGCGGCGCCAATCAGCAGCAGCGTCTGTATCGCACCGTCGGGTCGTTGTGCCAGGCCAAGCCAGTCGGTTGCGCAGAGTAACGCACCCGTTGCCGCGAGCGGCCAAAGTTTGATGCTGCAGCGGCTCGCATAGTACGCCGCCGGGACAAACGTGACCAGCAGATCGTGCTCGTGAAAGAACGGCATGGCGAGCGGAAGCAGCGCGCACGTTCCGCAGAATCGTACGGCATTGCCGCTGTGAGCCGCGCATCAAGAGCAGCCATACGGCGAGCGCGGCGATTGCGACCGCGGTTCCGATCCGCGCGGCGAGCTCCGGCGGTGCACCAAAGCCGTAGGCAATCGCGGCGGGGGTTAGTTGTATTGCGGAAAAGCGCTCCGCGAGTGCATGGGAATGAATCACGGCAGCGTACCGCGCGATACCGTCCGTACCAACGATGGCGATGCATGCCAGCGGCAAATATCGCAACACCGCCGGCAAAGGCAACGGCACCCGGTACTCTTCGCGCTTGGGATAGCAGCGCAAGCGCAACGTTTGGCTGAGCCCATGCGAAAAGGCCGGCGGGCAGCCATATCAGCGAAAGTGCTGCGAACATGTATGCGGGAAGAGCGACCTGTCCGAGTGCCAGGGCGCTGGTGAGCGGACCGAATCCGACCGCAAATACCGCGACGGTAAGAAACGTGAATGGACGCATTGTAAGGCCGCACAAACGTATCGTCACCAGCACGAGAACGGCGGCGGAGACAAACAGAAGCGATCGCCACACGGCGTTCGCGGTTGCAAACGGTAATCGCGCGAATGCGCTCCAGACCGGAAGTGTGGCCGGCGGACCCACGAACGGCAGGAGCTCGTACCGCTCGGCCTGGACGCCGCTCAGGGGTTTCTCGTATTGCCAGATTGCGCTTCCATATGGATCGGTACCGTGTTGCCAGGCTTGAGCCGCGGCATAATAGGCCTCGAAGTCCCGCATCGGAGGTCCCGGCCGTTGCGTGCGGACGCGCAAAAACGAGCGCGGCCACCGCCGCAAACGAGGGCGACCGCAAGAAGAACGCTACGGATCATGCCGGCGTCGTCGAGCTATCCGTATAAAGCGCCAGCCGTTCGACCAGGCCGCTTTTGGTCATCGCGTAGGCAAGGCCGCCCGGAAAGCGCGCTTCAAAGCATTGGTCATACACCACGTTCGCCGGTCCTCCGGCCGCGGGCGAGAACGTCTGTGCCGCCGTATCGGCGCGCGATCCGATGGAAATGCCTCCGGGTTCAAAATGGAATCCGCCAAGATCGCGCGGTGCGAGCGGCGGCGTATTCGCGCCTCGCGGAACATACAGCTCGGCCGCCACGAGGATTTCGTCTTTGTAGAACGCGCTGAGTAAACACGCCTTTCCTGATTCCTTGCTCGCATACGTATGCCAGCCGCGCGCCGGATAGCTGAACGCAATACCCAGCTCACGCTCAACCTCGGGTCGCTGCGTCTTCCCGATTTCGAATACGATGCGCTCGCTTCGCAGGACGACACTTCGATCGAGGGCCGGAGGCGGTACGTTCGCGCTGCGGTACAGGCGGTCGTGCATGTTCGCGAGGATTTCGGCGGCACGCAGCATTGCAAAATCCGGCGGCGGCTTCTCGCTCATATGCGCACGCCGCCGTTACTTGGAATCTGCACGTGCGAAATCGTCATGAGGTAGAACAGCGCAAACAGCGTGAGCAGGTACCAAATCGCAACTCGTGCTCGCCCGGCCCGCGACATCGACGCGTAGCGCGGGTCGACATATCCACGCCAACCGGCAATCGCGCTTGGGAGCGCGAGCAAGCCGAAGATTACGATGAAGAAGAGCGGCACGTGCAGCGCGATTGAGAATGCGATGAACGCAACGAACCCGAAGATCCACAGCGTGGGTGAAAGCGCCCCGGCAACCCGGCCGCCGTCGAACGGCATTGCCGGAATCATATTGAAGAGATTGATGAACGCGCCGACATTCGCGGCCATGTACCAGAACGGTTCGTGCGTCTGCAAGCCATAGACGAAACAGACGGCCGACACTCCCAGACCCGTCAGCGGACCGGCGAGCGCGATATACGCGTCGTGCTCGAGCGATTCGGGAACGCCGCCGACGGTATAGGCGCCGATGAACGGCACGAACATCGGCAAGCGCGCCGGTAATCCGTAGTTTCGAATCGTGACGTAATGGCCCATCTCGTGCGCGAGAATCATCAGCACGAAGACAAGCGCGAACTTCCAGCCCCAAAACATCGCGTAGAGGACCAGTGAGAGAAAGAACGAGCCGCCGTACGTAAAGACCTTGAGGAGGATGAAAATCCATTTGAAGTTGAGGAGCAGCAGAAGCAGCCCTTTGAACTTGGCGAGCAGCAGCCCAAAGCCGACGGCGCCCGCGCCCAGCCCTTTGGCCCGGTTTTGTTTACGCTGTTCGCTGGGGTCGGGTGGGAGATACTCGCCTTGCGCTACGTCGTACTGCTTGTTCTCGGGGCGCTCCGCCCATCCGCTCGGATTCTCGGGCTTATCCGGATAGTTCACGCTTGCTCCGTTCTCACTTTGATACAAAACCTCATACCGGCGCTCTCATCCAACGGTTACGCCGCCGTCGTGCCCTGTTGCCGGGACGCATGAAGTGCGGCAGCGAAGCGCGTCATCGTGAAGCGTATCGTCATACTCGGGGGAGGCTTCGCCGCTATCGCGACCGCGCAGCGGCTCGAAAAGAAACTGCGTCCCGGCGAAGCGGAGCTCGTTTTGATAAGCCGCGAGAACTTCTCCCTGTTCACACCGATGCTGCCGGAGGTGAGCTCGGGGGCGCTCGACACGCGGCACATCGTGACGCCGATTCGCTCGCAATTGCGGCACACGCGTTTTATCCTTGCCGACGTGAGCGCCATCGATATCGCGGCGCGTACGGTCTCATTCACGCATACGCTGACCGGTGATGACGACACGATTTCGTACGACCAATTGGTCATCGCGATCGGCGCGGCGACCTCGACGTTCGGCCTGCCGGGCGTCGCGGAGCGGGTGTTCGCGCTCAAGACGCTCGAGGACGCCGGAATATTACGCAACCGCTTTATCTGGCTGCTCGAGCTGGCGGACGCAACGCCCGACGATGAAGAGCGCAGGCGACTGCTCACGCTGGTCGTCGTCGGCGGTGGATTCACGGGCGTCGAAGCCGCCGGTGAGATGGTCGAGTTGTTTCGCAGCGTTGGGCGGTTTTATCCCAACGTGCGCAAACAGGATGTGAACATCGTTCTGGTCGAGGGCGGAAAAACGCTGCTGCCCGGATTGCCGCCGCGCATGGGAGCGTATTCGGAGCGCGACCTGCGGCGTCGCGGTGTCACCGTGATCACGGGCGACGGCGTGCGCCTTGCGGACGACGATGGATTGGTGCTTCAAAGCGGTAAGCGGATCGAGACGCGTACGATCATTTGGAGCGCGGGCGTACGCCCGCGCGCGCTCGAGGGAAGCCAGGCGCTGCCGCGCGGCAAGAACGGCACGATCTTGGTCGCGCCGGATATGAGCGTGCCGGGGTTCCCCGGCGTTTGGGCGATTGGCGATTGTGCCGCAATTCCGAACGGCAACGGCGGCTTCTATCCGCCAACCGCGCAGCATGCAATTCGGGAAGGCCCGGTGCTTGCAGACAATATCATTGCAACGCTGCGAGGACGACCCACAAAGCCCTTCCGCTACACGACACTTGGGATGATGGCGTCCCTGGGTGCGCGAAAGGCCGTTGCCGAGCTGCCCGGAAACCGCGTGCTCACCGGCTTTCTCGCGTGGTTTTTGTGGCGAACATACTATCTCTCGCGACTGCCCGGGCTGGATCGCAAACTGCGTGTCGCCTTCGACTGGACGCTCGAACTGCTCTTTCCGCGCGATATTTCCGAACTGCGTGTCTACACGCGTCGCGCGCAATCCAGCGCGGCTGCCGATGCGGGGCTCGTGCCGCGGGACGAGGTCGTGCTAAAGTAGGCATATGGAATTCCGCGAGCCAATCGAACGACTGATCCGCGATCCGCGTGAGTTTACGCGACATTTGAACTTCCCCGACCCCTCGCAGATCCGAATCTACGATGAAACCTTGCGCGACGGCGAGCAGATGCCCGGCGTCTGTTTCACGCCGGACCAGAAGTATCAGATTGCCGAGCAGCTGGCAGGAATCGGCGTACATATCATGAGCGTCGGTTTCCCGGCGGCCTCCGCCGGCGACCGCAAAACGCTGCAACTCGTGATGGAAGGCAAGCGTCGCGGCCAGCTCGGTGAGGTCGAGATCGTGGTGATGTGCCGCAGCAACCCCAAAGACATCGACGTCACGGTTCAAACGCTCGAAGAGATACACGTTTCGCCGTCCGAGGTGACGTTTTTCATTTTCACGAGCGGCAGCGATCTGCATCTGAAGTACAAGATCGGAAAGACACTGCTCAAACTCGAGGGAAAAAGCGAGAGCGAATGGCTCGATCTTCCACTCGAATTCTACCGGAATGCGAATATCAAGCTGCAGTGCGACGCGATTCGGTACGCGCGCAGCAAGGGCGTGACGCATATCGAATTCGGCGCCGAAGACGGAAGCCGGGGCGACGTCGACTATTTCGTTCAATACTTCAAAGAGTGCCTGGCGGCAGGCGGCGACCGTCCGGCATGGCCGGATACGGTCGGATGTTTGACGCCCGAGGCGGCCAAGTGGTATTGCTCGCGTATCGTGAACGCCATGCCTAAAGGCTTGCCGATGGTATGCCATTTCCACAACGATTACGGTTTGGGCACGATCAATGCAATCACCGCCGTTTCCTGCGGGTTCAAGGTGGTCTCGGTAACCGCGAACGGCTATGGCGAACGCGCCGGCAACGTGAAGCTGCATGAGTTTGTCACGGCGCTCAACGTGCTGTACGGCGTGGAGATCCCGAATTTCAAATATGGGAAGTTGCGCGAACTTGCGCGGTTCATGGAACGTATGAGCGGGATCCCGATGCAACAGCACGAGCCGATCATCGGCTCCAAAGTGTTTGCGCACGAGTCGGGCATTCACACGCATGCGATGCTGATCGATCACCGCATGTATGAAGCGGTGCCGGCGGGTTTGGTCGGCGGCGAGACGTCGTGGATATTCGGCAAACATTCGGGCGTTGCGCTCGTCGAGGACACACTACGCAAACACGAGCGGCAGACTCGCGGCGCGCGGAGTCGAGCCCACACCCGAACTGGCGCACCGGGTTACCGAGGAGATAAAGCGTTTGCGCGAGGAACGCGCGGCCGGCAGCAAGAGCGAGCAGACGATCGCGGTCTACGAGCAGGCTATGCGAGCGCTCTCGATTAGCGAGGACGAGGTCGCCGACATCGCCCTTGCGATCGGACAGCCTGCGGTTTGAACCCCGGCCGAACGGTCCTTGCCGTATTCGTCGGATACCTTGCGCTTCTTATTCTCGGAGTCTTGGGCGAATTGATGCTCGCGAGCGTCATACGCGGGCAGACCGCCGGCAGTTCGGTCATGATCGGCCATGAGGTCGTGGCTTTCGTGTCCGGCATCATCGCGGGTGCGATCACCGCACGCATGGCGCCCTCGCGCAGATTGAGCCACGCGACCGCTCTGGCTTTAACGATTGTGTCCGCAACCGCGCTGGCAACGGTTATCGCACGGCCTCCGGCGCACGGACCATTTCCGTCGTGGTACCCGTTTGCACTTGCGCTGTTCAGCGGCGTGGGCGCATTTACCGGCGGTGCACTCGTAAGCACATTCGCCCAGGAGCGCGCGGACGGCTAACGATCATCTTAAAAGAATGCGAGGAAACGATCGTGATCAGGTTTCTGCTACTAGCGCCGGCCTTTTGGCTACTTGCCGCGAACGCCGCAAGTGCGCAGGGGACGCCCTCCACCGGCGCTCCGGCCGGGTCGCCTCCGGTGTCGGTCAACAGCTGCACGACGATGGTTCAACAACAACAACGGCCCAAGCATCGGCGGGATACAGATTGCGAGTACAAGCTCCGGGATCAAGATCCAATTCACGAATGAATCGAACAAACCCGCGAATCTGATAAATTTTTCCGTCGATTCGAACGGAACGTCGTTTGTGATTCGTGACGTCGGTACGTTTTCGCCCGGAGTCGAGATTACGCATCGCTACACCAACGGCTCGGGTCAGGCGTTCGTGTTGCCGGCGTTCATTGCGCCGCAGATAAAGTGCAGCGTGGAATCGGTGCATTTCGCGGACGGCACACTCTGGCGCGCCGGAGAAGCGGCGGCGGTAGCGGAAACGCCCGAACCTGCGCTCGGCCCAAGCGGGCTGCTCAGTGCGGCGCCCTCACGGATCGAGGTGCCGTCGAACGGCGCGATGCAGTACTTCATGATCTCAACCCAGGAGAAGGTTGCCGGCTTCTCCGAGCGCGATTCATGCCAAGGCATCGCCGAGGTTACGCTCGTCGCCGCCGGCAAGTCGTCCGCGAGTTACAGCGTCAAGCCCGTCGCACGCGGTTCGTGCGCCGCGAACATTCAAGACCAGGACGGTCACGTGTTAGCGGTGCCGATTGTCGTTCGCTAAAGCGTGAACGGACGAATACCGCTTTCAAGATCGAGGAGCGCGCGTTTGACGTCGAGGCCGCCGCCGTAGCCGACGAGCGTCCCGTTCGCACCGATGACGCGGTGGCATGGAATGATGATCGGAATTGGATTTGAGCCGTTTGCCGATCCGACGGCGCGCGCGTGCTCGTATCCGGTTAAACCGAGATCCTGCGCGATCTTTCCATAGCTCGTCGTCGTGCCGTAAGGGATGCGCTTCAATTGCTCCCACACCGCGAGTTGAAATTGCGAGCCGCGTGGGGCCAGTTCCAACTCGAAGTCTCGAAGTGTTCCATCGAAATACGCACGCAGCTGTCGCGCTAACTCGTTGAACTCGGCCGCGGGTGCGGACTTCGCGCCGGCCATGAGTTCGGCCGCGGATCGTTTGCGCGTGAATGTAAGCTCGGTCAACGCACCGCTCTGCGAAAAGCCGGCGACGAGCGGGCCGATAGGCGTTTCGATAACCGCGCGAAGCGGTTCGCTCCTTATTTCAAGTACTGAACGAGCCATGCTTCCCAGCGGCGGTTGACGTCTTCGACACGGACGGGATCGGTTGGAAAATGTCCTATCACGGGATATATAACAAACTGAACGGGCGTTCCGGTTGCGCGGATCTCGTGATAGAATTCGTACGCCAGCGGGGTGGGTACGCGGTAGTCGCCCGCGTCGCTCAAAATAAGCGTCGGCGTGCGGACGTTCGAGGCGTACTGCAGCGGCGACTCGTCTTCGTACAGTTGGAATTGAGCCGAACTGCTCCATGGCGAGCGACCGATGAACTGCGGCGTGAAGTCTTTGGCGTCCGTCATGTCGCCGTATTGAACCCAGTCGTTTACGGCCGCGCCGGAAACCGCCGCGCGCCAGCGGGTATCGTGCGTGATCAGCCAGGAGGTCATCAGACCGCCTTCGCTCCACCCCGACACGCCGATGCGCTTTTGATCGATTGGGAACGAGCTCAAGACTTGACGCAAGCCCGCCTCGATGTCTTTGCCCGGAACGCTTGTAATGTGGGGAACGGTGGTGCGTGCGTAGACGATCCCCAGGTTGTCGCTTCCGCGATAGTTCGGCTGAAAAACAAACCAGCCGTGCGCGGCAAGAACTTGCACGAAGCTGCTATAGCCGGTCGTCGATGCTGCGGTCGGTCCGCCGTGAATGTAGACGACGAGCGGAGCGCGTGTCCCTTTGCGCCATCCGGGCGGCGCGGTAACGACGCCGTCCGCCAGGAGCCCGTCGAACGTGCGCCACGTGATCGGAGTGGTTTTGCCGAGCCGGTACTGCTCGATCCATCGGTTGTAGTCGGTCAGGCGCACCGGCTTCTTCGATCCCGGTGCTAGTAGAAACAATTCCGAGGGGTGGTCGGGCGCGGTTGCGACAAAGGCGATCGTCCCGTTCCGCGACACGCTTTGCCCGGCGCTCGCGTTCAAGGAACCCAGGGGCAATTTCGATACGGCTCCGCTCGCGGTCACGCGAAAGAGCCGGCGCTGCGTGCCGTCGTTCGCGGCGATGAGCAATGCATCGCCCGGGAGGAACGATACGTCGCTCACGTCGCGATCCAGTCTGCGCCGTAACGCTGCGCGGATTCGATCCGTCGGCTTTTGCAATCGCCGCTTCGCTTTGCATCGTGCCCTTCGGATTTGCAAAACCGAATGCGATGCGGCCGTCGGACGAGCGAATGGGATCGGTCTGCGTTTGGGAGAGTTTGGGCAGCATGGTTGCGGCGCCCGTCGCGGCATCGAGACGAATGATCTCGCGCGCGAGATAGCGCGTCGGTAGGACGTTCCCGGTTATTCTGGTGACGAACATCGAGCGGCCGTCGGCCGAATAGGTGAAGCCGCCGCCGACACTCCAGTCGCCGGTTCCGATGCGTCGAGGCGTGCCGCCGGACACGCTCACCTCGTAGATCTGATCGTTCGTCGGGCGCCTCTTGCGCGGTCCACGGCTCATCGGTAACCGTGAACTGATCGGCGTGCGCCTCGATCGCTTTCTCGTTGGGCGGTTCGGTGTGTTTGACGTATGCGATCGCACGGCCGTCCGGACGCCATTCCAGGTCGCCGACGCCGTCTTTTTCGTGCGTCAGCTGAACCGGCTCGCCGCCGTCCATCGGCAGAATGAAGACCTGCGGCTGATCGCCGGCACGAGCGGCATACGCGATCTTCGAGCCGTCAGGCGACCATGCGACGCCGCTCAAATCCCGTGCATCGTGCAAGAGCGTGCGTGCCGCGCGCGTTCGCACGTTGACGAGCACCAGATCGACCACGCCGCGGTCTTTGTCATAGTCGTTGCGGCGTACGTAGATGAGTACGCGCCGCCCGTCGGGCGAAATTTGCGGCGACGAGACGCCGACGGTTTGCCGCAGATCGGCAAGCGTGAGGGTGCGCACGTGCGCGGGCGGTGTGCTGATTGCTGCAATCATCTTACTTCATCCACTTCTCGAACCAGCCGACCCACGCGCGAAGCACCTGCTCCCGTCCGACCGGATCGGTCGGAAAATGCCCGTAGCGCGGGAACGCAATGAATTCGACCGGGACGTTGCGTACGCGCAGTGCGTGATAGAACTCATATGCTTGCGGAACGGGAACGCGCTGGTCGCGCGTGTCGCTCAGGATGAGCGTGGGCGTACGCACGTTATCAACGTATGCGATCGGTGATTCCGCCATGTACTTTGCCCGGCCGTCTTTGGTGAACGGCGAAATGCCGGGAAAAAATGCTTGATTGAACGGCTCGTTGATATCCGAGAGCATCGACTGTTCGTACTGATCGTTTACCGCGGCGCCGCTGACGGCCGCACGCCAGAAATTCGCGTGTCCGATGAGCCACGAGGTCTGCAGACCGCCGCCCGACCAGCCGGATACCCCGATTCGGCTTTCATCGACGATGCCGAGTTTGCGTACCGCGTCGACTCCGGCGAGATTGTCTTTGCCCGGGCCGCTTGCCATATCGCCGACGATGGCTTGCAAAAACGCGTCGCCGGCGTTGTCGCTGCCGCGGTAATTCGGCCGCAACACCAGATAGCCGTGCGCGGCCAGGATTTGCGCAAGTCCGCCGCCTTCCAAACCCGTGAAGTCACGTGTGGACGTCGAGACGGGACCTCCATGAATATCGAGAACCAGCGGATACTTGCGGCCGGCCACGTAGCCGTTCGGATAGTAGAGAACGCCGTCCGCCGTCATTCCGTTGTCCGTTTGCCAGCGAAGTTCTTCGACGCGCGGCAGATCGTACGCAGAAAGCCACGGATTTTCATCGGAAAGACGTTTCGGCGTTCGCGATCCGGCCGGCAAGTAATAGATGTCCGCGGTATGATCGGCGCGCAACCCAACGAACGCGATAGATCCGTCGCTCGCAACGGTAAAGTCCGGTGCGACGTCGAGTTCGCCCAGATCGACACGCGTCGCGGAGCCCTGCGAGCTGAGCAGCCAAAGCACATTTCGCACGCCGTCCGCACCCGCAACCGCGATGCCCTTACCGCCCGGAAGCCACGCGTCCCAATGAACGTTGCGGTCGAGCGTTCTCGAAGAGAAGACTTCTTTGCCGTCCGCCAGCGAGCGTACCGAGAGATCGTTTTGCAGATAGATCGTTTGATGGCGCGGAACCGTAATGGCGATCAGTTTGCCGTCCGGCGAGAGAAGCGGGCTGCCGTCCGTCCCCAGGCCAAGCGCGACATCGGTTTTCGAGCCGAAATCGTACGCGTAGGTCGTTTGCGAGATGAAGTGAGCGAAGACCGGATCGGGCTGACGCTGGTAGTAGATGCGGCGTCCATCCGGCGACCAGATCGGATCCGAACCTTTCACCACGCTCCATGCTCCGGAATTCAGCCGCGTGTTCCCCGTCCCGTCGGCGTTCACCAGCCATACATGTGCCGGCTGCGGTGCCTCGCGCGTAAGATAGTCGTTGTCCGTTATGGTGACGGCGTCCAAATGATGATCGATCGCCTTTTGGTTCGGCGCCTCGTCGTCGGTGACGTACGCTATCGCCGCGCTGTCGGGGCGCCATGCGAATGTCTGAACGCCGCTTTTACTGTTGGTAATGCTCGTTGAATCGCCGCCGTCCATGCGCAGAATATAGATCTGCGGCGGCTTCTTGGCCTGCGGTGCGGCAAGATAGGCGATCCGCGAACCGTCCGGCGACCAGCGCGGATTACCGGCGCCGATGCGATCCTGCGTTAGTACGTGTGATGCTCCCGAGGCGAGATCCACGATAACGAGCTCGGAATCGTTGCGGTTCGCTTGCCAGTTGATACGCGAGCGGACATAGACGACGCGCTTCCCGTCGGGCGAGATTTGGGGTTCCCGCACCGATACGATGCGGCGCAAATCTTCGAAGGTCAGTGTTTTCGGAGCGGCTCGGACCGGAAGCGAGAGTGCTCCAAAGGCGACACCAAGCATCGCGGCGGTAGCAGCAATCGATCGCATAGCGCTCCTTTTCTCAGCTGGGATTGTCCGCCAGCGCGCCCATACGGAACGCGGCGACGAACGCCCTGAACACCGTCGGGTAGTCATCGTGCACGAAACGCACCTGGCGGGATCCGGTGCGTTCAAACTGCGGAATGAGTCTCGATAAGGTCGGCGTGTTCTACGCGGCCCAGGTCGATCTCCAGCGTTATCGGTGCTTCGAAGACGAACGGCTTGGCGGCTGCGGCGTTTTCGACGGCGCGAGCCGCACCGGCGCGAATCGCTTCTTGAGCGGCGCGCGGCGAGATCGAATTCACGCTAAAGTTGCCGATGCTTTCTTTAACGATGACGCCGGTTACCCACGGCATCTGCGCCTGTGCACCTTCGACCGTTACGCGATCGCCGGTTATCAGCAAGACGGGGACGCCGTAGTGACCGGCGATACCCGCGTTGAGCGTGGCCTCGCTGCAGCGAATGCCGTTGACGCGCACATTGTAAACCACCGAGGGAGTATACGTGTGGCACAGCGTCGCATCCGCATCGCCGATCGCGCCGTGATAGCCGGTAAAAAAGACGCCGCCAAAATCGCGGCCCAGCCCCTGCGTCATGGAAAGCGGCTTGCGGTTGCCGAAGAGAATCCGAACGTCCTGCGGCACGTCATCCAAGATAAGGTTGCGCATCGGGCCGTGCGAATCGTTGATCAGCACGTCGCGGGCGCCGGCGCTCTCGAGCGCCCTGAATCGCGGCGCAGACCTCGGCCGTCATGTAGTTTTGGTAGATGGAATACTCGGGCGTGTTGTTACGCGCATCGACCTGCTGCCAGCTGCAAACGCCGGCCGTGCCCTCCATGTCGCACGAAATATAGATGTTCACGCGACCACCGAAGCGGCGCCGCCCAGACGAAAGGCGGCGACGAACGCACGAAAAATCATGTTGTAGTCGTCGTGCACGAAGCGCAGCGTTCGTCCGCCGATGCGATCGAAGCCGGGCATGAGCTCGATAAAATCCGCTTGCTCGACGCGCGCCGTATCCAATTCCATCGTGATGGGCGGCGTCGAACGTGAACGGCTTGGCGTTCGCAGCGTTCCGTATCGCCTCTGCGGCAGACTGCGCGAGTGAGTGCTTGCGCGGCTTTGGGGGTGAGCGAGTTTGTGCTGTAGTGTCCGATGCCTTCCTTGACGATCACGCCTTTGACCCAAGGCATGTATTCGGTGACGTGCTCGACGACGACGCGGTCGCCGCTTACCAGCAGCAGCGGAATTCCGTAATATCCCGCCATGGCGGCGTTGAGGAGCGCCTCGCTGCACGCCACGCCGTTGATGCGCACGTTGTAGAGCGTGTCCGCCGTGTACGTATGCGCGAGCACGCCGTCCGCATCGCCGACCTTTGCGTGGTATCCGGTGAAGAACGCGCCGCCATATTCGCGTCCCAAGCCTTGCGTCATCGAAAACGGCTTTCGCGAACCGTTGATGACGCGCACGTCATCGGGCAGTTCGTCCCATAACAGATTGCGCATGTCCCAGTGCGAGTCGTTGACGAGCACGCTCCGCGCACCGGCGCTTCGCGCGCCGTCGATCGCGGCCCGCACTTCTTGTGACATGTACCGGCGGTAGACCGGATACTCGCGTGTGTTTGACGGATCGCACTGCATCCAGCTGCAAACGCCGGCCGTGCCTTCCATATCGCAGGAGACGTACAGATTCATTGAGCTGTTTTAAGTCCGCTTTGCGCTTCGCTCAGGCCTTCCTTGGCCGCGACATTGCTTGGATTCACCGACGAGCGCGCGCCGGTAGTACGGAATCGCCTGTGCGTATTTCCCCACGGCCAGATACATGTCACCGAGTTGCGTGAGCGCGACGTCGTCTTTCGGATTGCGTGCAATGCGGTCTCGCAGTTCTTGCAGCTGCATCATAACGCCGGCCGGAGGCCCCCTTGGACGTTCACCTGCGGCGGCCCGGCGGTCGGGGCCGCTGCGCGGCCGCTTGCCCCCGTACCGCTTCCGAAGACCGAACCGCCCGTGGCAAAGCCGGTATGGATGAGCCACCCCATTGCGGCGAGGAATGCGATGCCCGCGATGGCGACGATGGGAAGATAAAGGCGCGGCGGAAGGCCGCGCTGCGGCGCCTGCTTCACAAGAGTCGATTGGACGGGCGACGAACGATCTCTTCGTGATGCCCTCGGAAACCGATCTCCAGCTGCTCTTTGCCGAACTCAACAACTATTTCTTCAACGGCGAGGTTCCGGTTTGCCGCATCCGCTACAACGCGCGGTTTTCCAATTCCGCGGGGCGTATTACCTATAGTGAACGCCCGCTGCTCATCGAGCTCTCGCCCAAACATTTCCACAACAATTTCGAAGCGCTGCGCGAGACGCTGCTTCACGAAATGATCCATGCTTGGCTCTACGATCGCTGCGGCGATACGGGGCACGGGTCGGCTTTTCGCAAGAAGATGCGCGAATGCGGAATGACCTCGATTTATCATGACCTCGGCAACGTCAAACCGTTCAACGAGAGCGTGCAGGCGCTACATTCTGCGGTGCGAGAAGTGCACGCTCGAGCTGTTGCGCAAGCGCTTACCGTCCTCGGCGATGAGCTGCGGGCGGTGCAGTAAGCGGGGGTATGACCCGCGATTCCCGTTGACGGTGTTCGAGGTCGTCCAGACCAGGGAACTCGGGCAGACGGTAGGGCGGGCGGCGTTCAAAGGGCGCTGAGAAGCGCCGGCCTTTGCGCACGGAGCGCTTGCTCGCCCGGGTGCGAGCTCCGACCTTTATCCAGGCGCAAATCGGCGGTCCGAGCGAAGATACCAAGTGCCATGACGACGACAAATCTTCCGACCAACGGGGTCAAGACCCGTACCGAATCCGACTCGATGGGGCCGATTCAAGTCCCCGCCGAGAAGTACTACGGAGCGCAATCAGCGCGCTCGCTGATCCATTTCGATATAGGTGACGGTGCGACGCCTCGCGACGTCATGCCGCGCCAGGTCATCAAAGCGATGGCCACCCTCAAAAAGGCCGCTGCGCTGGTCAACAAAGACCTGGGCAAGCTGGACGAAGAGAAGGCCAAGCTCATCGTTGCAGCCGCCGACGAAGTGATCGCCGGCAAGCTGGATGCGCATTTTCCGCTGCGCGTTTGGCAGACCGGTTCCGGGACACAGACGAACATGAACGTCAATGAGGTGATCTCGAACCGCGCAATCGAGATCGCGGGCGGCGAGATGGGCAGCAAGAAGCCCGTGCATCCCAACGACCACGTAAACATGTCGCAGTCCTCGAACGACACCTTTCCCACCGCCATGCACATGGCGGCGGCAGAGGCGATGGTCGATATGCTTCCGGCGGTCGAGAAACTGCGCGATGCGCTTGGTGCGAAGGCCAAAGCGTGGAATCATATCGTCAAAGTCGGCCGCACGCATCTGCAGGATGCGACGCCGCTCACGCTGGGTCAAGAATTTTCCGGGTACGTCACTCAGCTCGACCGCGCGATAAAAGCGTGCAAACTCGCGCTCGATCCGCTTTACGATCTCGCAATCGGCGGCACGGCGGTCGGTACCGGTTTGAACGCCCATCCCGAGTTTGCCGAGCGCGCAGCGAAGAAGATTGCCGAACTTACGGGGCTGCCTTTCCGCTCGCATCCCAATAAGTTCACGGCCCTTGCCTCTCACGACGACTTCGTGTTCGCTTCCGGCGCGCTCAAGACGCTGGGCGCGGCCCTCATGAAGATTGCGAACGACATCCGCTGGCTGGCTTCGGGTCCGCGCGCGGGGATCGGCGAGCTCACGCTCCCCGAGAACGAGCCGGGTTCGTCGATTATGCCGGGCAAGGTCAATCCGACGCAATCGGAAGCGATGACGATGGTTGTCGCGCAAGTGTACGGCAACGATCTGGCCATCAGTTTTGGCGCATCGCAGGGCAACTTCGAACTCAACGTCTTCAACCCCGTGATGATCTACAACTTCCTGCACTCGTGCAACCTGCTGCGCGATACGTGCACGATGTTCCGCGAGCACGCGGTCGAGGGACTCGACGCCAACGAAGAGATCATCGCCAAGTACTTGGGTGAATCGCTGATGACCGTCACGGCGCTCTCACCGAAGATCGGCTACGACAAAGCGGCCGAGATTGCCAAGCACGCGCATCATCATAAAACGACGCTCAAGGAAGCCGCGGTCAATCTTGGGCACGTGACCCCCGAGGAGTTCGATACCTACGTCGTCCCCGCGGACATGACGCGCCCCAAATAACCCTGTCAAGAGTACGAAAAACGAAAGAGCCCGCTGCGTGCAGCGGGCTCCTTTTTATCTTTGGACTCCAGGGGACTAGTTTCCGCGAACCAAAATGCTCGAGTACGTCGCTTTGACGGCCACCCACATGTTCTCGTTGCATCGCTCGGACGCGCGGCGTTCAAGGCTGAACAGATCGATCATCCAGTCGTTGAAGTATGAGTCGTCGGCGTCAAGCGCAACGAGTGTACGGTCGTTCATATCAGTGCCTCTATTCTCGTCCATTCAACGTAGAATATCGGCGCGATGCCGCGCAACTTGCATCCGGGTTAGGTCCTCCGCCCTAACGCTAAACGCAATCGTTACACTTATCGGTACCGCCAACCATGCGGCCGTCCCCGTGAACCCGGTAGCGGCTGCCGCGCCAGCCCACGTTTTGTCCCAAATAGCTGGAACACCAGACCCCAACGCTTAGGCAATCCCGCAGGGGAACATGCCACACGTTGTCCCTGCTCCCAGGTGCGAAAGTCTTGCGAGCTTCTTCGTGTAAAAGCATGCGAAGCACCGCCGCAAGGGCGACGGCCGCCGCAGCCGGCAACCGGCGAGCCGCAGACGAACGCGAACAACACTGAAAAAGGAATGACGTACGTCACTATCGATCCCGCAAAACCGGCGGGCCGGACGGTACGTATCGTGCGCGCCCAGCGCAGCTCACGCATCCAAAGCGAACGAAGATTCCGTTCGGCAACGAATGTATGAACGACGTACGGGCAGAGCTCCACGCGATATCCCGGCCCGCGTTACGAGATTTCCGAGCAGGTAGTCGTCGCCCAAGTGGTCGGCGAGCGCCTGCAGTCCGCCGATTTGCGCGAGAACATCGGCACGTACGGCCATCGTCGCGCCAAAGCAATAGGTGAGCGGTTCGAGCGCCTGAGCGACCAGCACCGACGGAGCGAACTGATCGTTTACGAACAGGGCTCCGAGCGCAGAGGCAAGCGTTCCATCGTGTATAGCGCCGTAGATGCAGGTGGCCGCTCCTACGTCCGATTCGGCGAAACAGGAAGCCACGGTCCTCAAATGATCGCGACCCACGCGAATGTCGCTATCGGCGATCACGATGAGCGGGTGCTTCGCCGAGCCGATCATTCCGAGCAGATTTCCAACTTTGGGATTGCGCGCCGGCTGCGCGCGACCGGCGACGATTTCGATATCGAGGTGCGGATGCTCGCGCTGCAAGCGGCGCGCTACCTCCAGTGCGGGGTCGTGCGGATCGGCTGCGCCGAAAATGATCTGATGCGTGCCAAACTCTTGTTCGCAAAAAGACTTGAGGTTCTCGTAGAGCCCGGCCTCCGCGCCATGGAGCGGTTTGAGAACGCTGGCGGCGATATTGACCGGCGGCCGCTTGCGGGAAAGACGCTCTCGGAACCGGCGTACGCGAACGATGCGCGAACGCGGTATACAAGACTCCGCCGAGCGTACCGGCAAGCGCAGCCGCGGCGATGATTTTTTGCACCATCAGTGGGCGCGAGCCGCCAGCTCGCTGAATGTGACCGGCTTGACGTTCGAATCACGTACCGCACGAATGACGTCCGGGTCGATCAGAGCTGCGAACTCACCGGCGAAATCGTAGTCGGGCGGAAACGCCTGCGGCCACGTATGCGTGGCAGGATGGACGTAGACTTCGGACGTGCCCTCGGGAAGGTTGCGGACGAACGATCGAACGCGCGACGCGGTCATGTGGCCGGTTTCGTGCATTCCAAAGACGTAGTCGTTGGTAACCATCCCGGCGCTTTTTAAGCGCAGGCGCATGATCGTGAGCCAGGGTGCAAGGAACGCTGCGTTTGCCAGCCGCGCGGCGCCGCCGGTGCGCATGGCGCGCCAGGACTGCCAAAACGGCTCGTACGGAATGCGGACCGCGCGCGCACCGTATTCGCGCCCGACCTTGACGATCAGTGAGAGGACGGTCGGGTGAACGTGCATATGATTCTGAGCATTCACGTGATCGAGCGGTAGGCCCGTTGCGGCGAATGCGGCGAATTGCGCCCGGATCTCCGCTTCGAGCTCGCGCCGGACGCCCGGAGTGAAAAAGTATCGCACGCCCGCGGCAAATAAGTCGTTCGCAAACTCGCCTTCGGCGTTCACGAGAAGCGGTATCTGTGCGGGCGTCAGAATGGAGCGACCGTTCACGAGAACGACGTGCAAACCGACGCGCAGCGAAGGCAGTCGTTTTGCCCGTTCGACCGCATCGGGCGCCGCCGGAGCGGCGACCATCAGGCTGGTCGTGGAAAGAATACCCTCGCGATGACCGCGTTCGATTGCTTCATTAACCTCGGGTGCAAGCCCGAAATCATCTGCAGTTACGATGAGCTGCCGCACGGCGCGTTCATTCCCCATGCCTGCGTCCCGACCTCGGGGAGGCTTCGGCAAGCGATGCGGCCAAGCGCAGGATTCCAGGAGCATGCGATCCGCCGACGCGTCCAGCAGGAGCTGAACATAGACTCGTATTCGACCCGCTCGCGGCCAGTGGCGCAGCGACCGGCACGCGGCGCCGATATTGAGCCGTTACTCCTTAGCCGCCACCGCGCGCTGATCGGCAACTTCATGCGCGAACATGCGCTGCCGTCCTCGTGGCTTTCCGGCAAGATGGTTTCATACCACATGGGATGGATCGACGAAGCGGGACGCGAGCAGCGAATCAAGACCGGGAAACTCGTTCGTCCCAGCTTATGCCTTTGGGCTTGCTGTGCATGCGGAGGGCAGCCCGCGGCCGGTTTGCCCGCGGCCGCCGCGATCGAATGGTTTCACAACTTTACGCTGGTGCACGACGATATTCAGGACGGAGATCGCAAGCGGCATAATCGCGAGACGGTGTGGTCGCGTTGGGGAGTCCCGCAAGCGATCAATGCCGGCGATGCGCTGCAGGCGCTCGCGTTTTTCTCCATAGCCAAAGACGCCGTGCACCCCGAAGGCGCACTCCGGGCGATTGCGGCTATCGGCGAAGCCGGGCTAGCCGTCATCGAGGGCCAGTGCATGGACCTCGAACTCGAAGGTCGCGTCGACGCCACGATGCGTACGTATCTGCGGATGGTCGGCGCGAAGACCGGAGCGCTGCTTGGCGCAAGCCTGCAAGCCGGCGCGTTAATGGCGGGCGCGCAAACGGCTCGGGCACTGCACTTCCGCCGGGCCGGGCGCTTTCTGGGCACCGCATTTCAGATTCGTGACGACTGGCTTGGAATGTACGGTGACCCCGCGGTAACGGGTAAATCGATCGCAGGCGATGTTAACCGGTATAAGATGACGTTCCCCATCGTGGCTGCTCTGCAGGTGATGACGGCGCTGCAGCGGCGTCGCTTGAGCGACGTTTTCCGCGCGCAGCGCGGCGATTCCGAAGCAAAAGTGCGATCGCTGCTCGAAGAGGTGAACGCGGAGACGATGACGCGCAGTGCCGCCGAGCGCTACGCTGAAAAATCGGTCGACGTGATTGCGCGAAGCGGTATTGCGCAAGACGCGATCGATCAGTTCGAAGAAGTGGCGTATTACGTTGCGACGCGATCTCGCTGAGTTCACCGACGGTACGCCCTCCCGTAAAGCGGATCACGTCCGCATCAACTTGGAGCGTGACGTTACCGCGAAGGGCATTGCCAGCGGGTTTGACGGCTACCGCCTGATCAACTGTGCACTGCCGGAGATCGATCTCGCGGATGTCGACACGTCGACTTCTCTGTTCGGCCATACGCTTGCAGCTCCGATTCTCATCTCGTGCATGACGGGCGGAACGATCGAGGCGGCCCGCATAAATCGCGTGCTCGCGCGGGTTGCGCAAGAGCAGCAGCTCGCCATGGGCCTGGGGTCGGCGCGTGCGCTGGTCGAACATCCGGACCTCATCGACACGTTCGATGTGAGATCGATCGCACCCGACGTGCTGCTTTTTGCAAACCTGGGAGCGGTGCAGCTCAATAAGGGGTACGGCGCGCTCGAATGTCGCAAGCTGGTGCGTGCGCTGCGCGCCGACGCCCTGGTCTTGCATTTGAATGCGATTCAAGAAGCGCTTCAGCCTGAAGGCGATACGTGCTTTGCCGGTTTGCTGGAGAAGATCGGGCGCCTTTGCGCCGAGCTCGAGATTCCGATCGTCGTAAAAGAAGTCGGTTGGGGCATAGCGCCGGACGCCGTGCGAGCACTTTTCGATGCGGGCGTTGCGGCAGTCGATCTTGCAGGCGCGGGCGGCACGTCTTGGAGCGAGGTCGAGCGTCATCGCATCGCGGAGCGGTGGCGGGCGAATACGGCCGCGGCATTTGCCGGCTGGGGTATCGCCACTGCGGAGTGTTTGACTGCGGCTCGAAGGGAAGAGCCCAGCGGAGTGCTCATCGCCAGCGGCGGCATCCGCTCCGGTTTGGACGTCGTAAAGGCGCTTGCGCTGGGAGCGGACTGTGTCGGCATTGCCGGACCGTTCTTACGCGCCGCGGACGAAAGTTTCGAGTGTGCTTCGGATCTGGCGCGCGAGCTTCGCGAGGTGC
Source organism: Vulcanimicrobiota bacterium (assembly GCA_963777365.1). Lineage (GTDB taxonomy): Bacteria > Vulcanimicrobiota > Vulcanimicrobiia > Vulcanimicrobiales > Vulcanimicrobiaceae > CAVZQG01. The sequence goes on along the minus strand of CAVZQG010000019.1, from coordinate 119,414 downwards.
TGCGTGTGGCGATGTTCGGCCTTGGTGAGCGCACCATCACGACCCTTCGCGCAACCAAACGTATCCGGCATTACACGGAAGAACTGTGACCGAACAAGACTCGGCCGATTCCTACTGCACGTTGCTGGCGACCAGGCACTATGAGAATTTCGCCGTGGCATCGCGCCTGGTTCCGGGACGGGCGCGCATGGACCTCATGCGGTTTTACGGTTTCTGCCGCACGACGGACGATTTTGGGGATGAAAGCGGGTCCGCGCACGCCGCACTCGAGCGTCTCGCATCATGGCGCAGGCAAACCGAGGATTTTTTCGAAGGACGGCCGCCCGTTCACCCCGTGCTCATTGCGCTGCGCGAGACGGTCGATCACTACGGCTTGGACAAGCAGCCGTTCATCGATCTCATCGCCGCCAACGAGCAGGATCAGAGCGTCTTCACCTATCGCAACTGGCCGCAGCTGCAGGCATACTGCATGCTTTCCGCCGCTCCCGTCGGCCGGGTCGTGCTGCGCTTTTTTGGAATTGCGAACGCCGTAACCGAAAAGCTGTCCGACGATGTCTGCATCGGACTGCAGCTTGCCAACCACGCGCAGGACGTAAAGCGAGACACTCGCATCGGACGCTGCTATTTGTTGGAAGAGGACGTCGAGCGCGAAGGAGTGGCGGGCGGCGTGAAAGCTCTGGTCGTTCGGGCTCGAGCGCTGCTTGCTTCGGGCAGGGCGCTGGAAGCGATGGCTCCGGGGGCGCTTCGCCTGCAGCTCGCTCTCTATCGCCTGGGAGGCCTGGCGATTTGCGATGCAATCGAGCGAATCGGGTATCGAACGGAAGTGAGCCGGCCATCAGTATCGAAGCGGACGAAAATGGGGTTACTTGTGCGGGCTGCTGTGGAAGCGGCCGGCCGCGGGGCGCAGGTGCGGAATGTTGAAACCGCTTGATGCGGTTCGCTACGTGCGCCGTCCGAAAACCGTAGAAGAGGAAGCGGAACGGTTCTGCGGACAGATGGCGCGCCGTGAGGCCAAGAATTTCTACTGGGGCTTCATTTCGCTGCCGCACGATCAGCGAGTTGCCATTTATTCGCTCTACGATTTTGCCCGTCAGGTCGACGACGATGTTGACGGCGCTCCTTCGGCGCATCAAATTCCCGCGCGATTGGCAATGCAGCGAGAGCGCGTGCGCGCGTGTTATCTGCCCGCGGTGCTCGGCGATGAAGACGGAAGCGACCCGGTTATGCGCGTGCTTGCAAGGGCCGTGCAGCGCTACGCGATTCCGCAAAACGAGCTGCAATCGCTCATCGACGGCGTCGAGCGTGACTGCACATGCATGCGCTACCAGTCCTGGGATTCGCTGCGCGAATATTGCTATCTGGTCGCCTCGATCGTGGGGCGTATGTGCGTTCGGATCTTCGGGTTTTCCGATCCGGCCGCACTCGAGCGAGCCGACGATCTGGGGCTGGCGCTGCAGCTGACGAACATTCTTCGCGACGTGCGCGAAGACGCCGAAATGGGCCGCATTTATTTGCCTGCGGAAGACCTGCGCCGCTTTGACATCAGCGATGAAGCGATGCTCCGCGGCAAGCCGGGTGAGGGATGGAACGCGCTCGTCGAATTCGAGACCCGGCGCGCACGCGAGCTGTTTGAAAGCGGCTATCAAGTTCTTCGGTATATCCCGCGGCGTGCGGGTGCGTGCGTGCAAACGATGGGTGGGATCTACGAAGGCATATTGCAAAAGATCGAACGCGATCCGCAGACTGCCGTTACACCGGCGTGCATCGCTCTCAAAGAGCGAGAAGATTCGCGTGGTGCTGGAGTCGTGGCTAAAACCCGCGTAGCGGTTGTCGGGGCAGGGCTGGCCGGGCTTGCGGCCGCGGTTGAACTCAAAGATGCCGGTCTGCACGTCGAGCTCTTCGAGCGAAGCCGCCTCCTGGGTGGACGCGCGACCTCCTTCGAACTCGACGGACACGTTGTGGACAACGGCCAGCACGTGTTTTTAGCATGCTGCGATCGGTTCATACACTTCGTGCAACGCGTAGGCATGAGCGACGCACTGTACCTCCAAGATCGCTTCGACGTCGTTGCGTACGGCAAGAACGGCGTGCGCGGCCGGCTTCGCGCGGCAAACTTGCCGCCGCCGCTGCATCTGCTGGCGTCTTTTGCCGGTTACCGGCATCTCTCCATGCGTGGAAAGTTCGGGATTGCACGGGCCCTGATCGCGCTCATGATCAGGCCGCAGAGCGCACGCGAGGACGCGAGCTTCGCCGACTGGCTGAAGATGCAGGGGCAAAGCCCCGATACGATCCGCAGTTTTTGGGAGCCGTTCATGGTTCCGGCGCTCAATGCGCCGCTGGAACGCATGAACGCCGCCGAAGCGGCGTTCGTAATTTCCAAGGCTTTTCTGTCGAGCAACGAGGCTGCGCGCTTCGGATACTCGCGGGTACCGCTTGCACGGATCATGGATCGGGCGGCAATGGGTCTGGACCGTGTTCACCGCTCGTCGTCGGTTCTCGCACTCGAGGCCGATGCGGACGGTATACTTCTTCGAACCGCGGGCGAAGAGCAGCGATTCGATGCCGCCGTGCTCGCGATTTCGCCGCGCGCGCTCTCGCGATTGCTCGGCGAACCCGAACGTTTTGGATTGCCTTCGCTCGATGGGTACGAACCGTTCGGAATCATGGACGTGCATGTGTGGTACGACGGGGAACGGCTCGATGCGCAGTTCGCCGCACTGCTGGACTCGCCGGTGCAGTGGATCTTTGAGAAAGCACCCGGATATCTGTGCTGCAGCATGAGCGCAGCTGACGATTTGGTCGCACGGCCGAGCGCGGAGATGGTTACGCTCGCGTGGAATGAGGTTCGAGGTGCCGTGCCAAAATTGAGGAACGCAACCCTTGTGCGCGGAGCCGCCACGCGAAATCCCGAAGGTACCTACTTAGCAGCGCCCGGCGTCCGTCGCCCGGGTCCGAGCACCAGCTTGCCGAATCTGGCAATTGCCGGAGCCTGGACCGCTACGGGCTGGCCCGACACGATGGAATCGGCCGTACGCAGCGGCTACAGCGCCGCCCGCGTTCTACTAGGAGAAAATAACGAAACGTATGCCTCGCTCGCGAGCCTCGTTTGCGCATGCCTGATCATTTGGGACGGGCCGTGCAATGGCTTCTCGACCACCAGCACCCGGACGGGTGGTGGACGGACGAACTCGAGACGAACGTGACGATGACCGCGGAGCACGTGCTGCTCCTGCGCTTTTTGGGCATCCCGGTCGATCCGATTCGCGAGGGCGCGGTAGCGCATATCCTGCATCATCAGCGAGAAGATGGTTCGTGGGCGCTGTACTACGATGGGCCGGCCGATCTGAGCACGACGATCGAAGCGTACGTGGCGCTCAAAGTTCTGGGCGTCGATTGCTCGACCGATAAGATGCAGCGCGCGCTCGGCGTGATCCGGCGGCTTGGCGGTCTTGCCGATGCGCGTGTGTTCACCAAGATCTGGCTGGCGCTGTTCGGTGCGTATCCGTGGGACGGCATTCCGACGATGCCGCCGGAGATCGTCCATATTCCGCCGTCGATGCCGTTCAATCTCTACGACTTCTCCTGCTGGGCGCGCGGGACCGTCGCTCCGCTATGCGTCGTCATCGCCCGCCGGCCCGTGCGCGAACTCGGCGTGGACGTCGGCGAGATCGTGAATCCGGGAACGCACGCGCGCATGCATCACGTACCCGGCAGCGGTTGGTTGTGGTGGATCGATAAAGCGTTAAAACTCTACGAACGATCCCCCATCAAGCCGGGGCGCTCCGCAGCGTGCGCGTAAGATGATCCGCTGGGTCGTCGATCGCCAGGAAGCCGATGGAAGTTGGGGCGGCATTCAGCCGCCGTGGGTGTATTCGCTGATCGCGCTCAATCTCGAAGGCTACGACGTGCAGCATCCGGTCATGCGCAAAGGCCTGCAGGGCATGGAACGTTTCGCGTTTGCCGATCAAACGGGATGGCGGTTTCAAGCGTGCATGTCTCCGGTATGGGATACGGCGTGGGCGATTCGCGTGCTGTACCAAGCCGGTCTGCGCGCCGATCATCCCGCAATGCGCAAAGCCGTCGCCTGGATGATCCAAGAGCAGATTCCCGCCGGGATGTGGGGCGACTGGCAGATCCGTTGTCCGAACGTTCCGAACGGCGGCTGGGCATTCGAATTCGACAACGACATCTATCCGGACATCGACGACACGGCCGTCATCGTTTGCTCGCTGCTCGAAGGCGGCCGGTCTGCGGACGTGCGAGCCGCAATCGATCGCGCGGTCACGTGGACGCTGGCGATGCGCTCCGGTAACGGGGCATGGGCGGCATTCGATCGCGATAACACGAGCGAGATCTTGTATCGGATGCCGTTCTCCGATTTCGGCGCGATGATCGATCCGCCGACCGAAGACGTAACGGCGCACGTTCTCGAGATGATGGCGATGCTCGGACACGACGAGAGCAACGAGTACGTTGCGAGCGGACTGAAGTATTTGCGAGCGACGCAGAAACCGTGGGGATCGTGGTTTGGGCGCTGGGGAGTCAATCACGTGTACGGAACCTGGTGCGTCGTTTCGGCGCTTGCCCAACTGCACACCGGGCGCGACATGATCGCCCGCGCGACGACGTGGATGATTTCCAAGCAAAATTCCGACGGCGGATGGGGCGAGAGCTTGCCATTCCTACGCGGACGAGTCGTTCGCCGGTATCGGCACGAGTACGCCCTCACAAACCGCATGGGCCGTGATGACCCTGCAGTGGGCGGGTATGGGAGAACATCCTGCCGCACGGCGGGGTATAGCCTTCCTGCGCGAGCGCCAGCGAGCGGACGGCACCTGGGATGAAGCCGCATTTCACCGGCACGGGGTTTCCCCGCGACTTCTATTTGAACTACCATATGTACCGGCATCTATTTCCCACGATGGCGCTTGCAATGGATGCGCGCTACCGTGCGCACGCGAATGTGCTTACCGGTCAAACAACCGTAAGAGAGCAGGTCACCGTTTCATGAGTACCCCGTTTGCCCAAAAAATGCAAATCGCCAAATACATCTTCGGCAAGAAGCTCAAAGGAGAGACAAAGTATCCGCTGGTCATGGAGCTGGAGCCGCTGTTTCAATGTAATCTCGCGTGTGCGGGCTGCGGCAAGATTCAGCATCCGACCGAAACGCTTCGCCGGCGGCTCTCCGTAGAAGACTGCATTGCGGCCGTTGAGGAATGCGGAGCGCCGGTCATCTCGATAGCCGGAGGTGAGCCGCTGGTATACGAGGATCTGCCGCGCCTGATCGACGAGCTGATACAGCGCAAGAAGGTGATTATCGTCTGCACGAACGCGCTGCTGCTCGAAAAGAAAATCGAGAAGTTCAAACCGCACGCGCTCTTCACGTGGATGATTCACCTCGACGGACTGCGCGAACGCCACGACCAAGTCGTGTGCCGGGACGGTACGTTTGACAAGGCCATTGCCGCGATCAAAGTAGCGCAGGCGAAAGGTTTTCGCGTTGCCACGAACACGACGTTTTTCGATCCCGACGACGCGACTGCGATCCGCGGCGTTCTCGACTATTTGAACGACGAGATCAAAGTCGACTCGATGCAGATATCGCCCGGATACGCGTACGAGAAAGCGCCCGACCAAGAGCACTTCCTGGGCGTCGAACGCACGCGCGCGATCTTTAAGGAAGCGTTCTCGGGCGGTAAGCGCAAGAAGTGGCGCCTGAACCACAGCCCGGTCTACCTGGATTTTCTAGAAGGCAAGCTCGATATGGAGTGCACCCCTTGGGGTATTCCGTCGTACTCGCTTCTGGGCTGGCAGCGACCATGCTATCTGATGTCCGACGAACCGTACGCGAAGACGTACAAGGAGCTCATCGACGAGACGGATTGGTCGAAGTACGGGCGCGGCAAACATCCGAAATGCTCGAACTGCATGGCGCACTGCGGTTACGAGCCCACCGCCGTCGCTAAAACGACCGGTTCGATCAAGGAGAGCATCCGGGCGGCTCTTGCGCATTAGTTCAAGGATGACAGCGTGGCCGACACGGTATTTCTGACCGGCGGAAGCGGTTTTGTCGGTTCGCACGTGCTGCGTGAGCTGCTCGCTGCCGGTTATAACGTGCGCGCTTTGGCGCGTACCGGCGACATCGAGGGCGTGCAAGTCATACGGGGCGATCTGCAGCGGGTTGGTGATTTCGCTCGCGCGTTGGACGGCTGCCGCTATCTCGTGCACTGCGCCGCGCTCTACTCGTTTGCACCATCGGACCGCGCGCTCACGCACCGCGTGAATGTAGCAGGTACGACCGGCCTGATGGAAGCGGCGCGCGTGGCCGGGATCGAGCGCGTCATTTTGACGTCGAGTTCGGCAACGCTCGGACCGTGCGAGAATGGCCGCCCGCGCAATGAGAACGACTGGGCCAGTGAAGGACGAGCTTCGACGTACCATCACTCGAAACTGGAACAGGAACGCGCGGCCTTCGCGGGCCGCGTCGCGGTCGTTGCGCTTCTGCCGACCGCACCGGTCGGTCCGGGAGACTGGAAACCCACGCCCACCGGCAAGATGATTCTCGACTTTGCTCGCGGGAAAATTTTTGCAAAGCCGCCGCGCGGCGGGCTCAATTTGGTCCCGGTCGAGGACGTGGCGCGCGCGCATGTTACCGCGATCGATCGCGCACGGACCGGCGAGCGCTACATTTTGGGCGGTGAGAATTTGCCGCTTGACGACGTATGGCAGATGCTCGCCGATGTAACCGGAAAGCCTTTGCCGTCATGGCGTGTTCCCAGCGCTCTCGCACTTGGTATCGCATACGTAGATGAAGCTCGCTGCAGGCTAAACCCGCGAGCGAAGCCGTTCGTACCGCTCGAGGGCGTGCGTATGTCCCGGGAACGTATGTTTGCGGACAGCTCGAAAGCCGGGCGCGAACTCGATTTCCGTCCAGGTCCGGTTCGCGATGCGATCGAACGCGCCGTGCGCTGGTACCGCGAACAGAACTACGTGTGATCACGGTCGTAACCGCGACCGGTCTCGAATACGCAGCAGCTCGCAAGGTGCTGCCGCCGACCGTACGCGTGGTACAAGCCGGAATCGCCATGAATCGCTCGACTGCACGTATCGATGGAATCGCGATCAGCTGTGGTCTGGCAGGCGGTCTGCGCCCGGATCTTCCCACAGGAACCGTCCTTATTCCGCGCACCGTCCGCCGGCCCGGCGGAACCACGATCTCGTGCGATCCGCAGGTTGTCGATGCGCTGATGCACGCGAGCCGTGCGGTAGGATGTGAACCGGTCGATGCGCCGCTGCTTGGAAGCGCGAATCTGATTTTCGGTTCGCAGCGCGAAGTGTGGGCGGCTCAGGGATACGCGGGCGCCGACATGGAGAGCGGGCTCATTGCGGCGGATCGCATCGCATGCGTGCGCGTTATCTTAGATACGCCGAGCCGGGAACTCTCGCCGGCTTGGGAAAAGCCCGCGAGCGTTCTATTTCAACCGCGTGCATGGCTCGATTTGCCGTTTCTTTCGCGTGAGGGGCCGCGGTGCGCGGCGCTCGCGGCGAGCGTGGTGGAGGCCTACGTTAAATCCGGTGACGATCGCAGCAGTGAAGTCTCGATGAGAGAACCGGCGATGATTTCACCGTTGCAGCCGCACGGCCAGTTCCAGCGGCAGGTATAGAAGAAGGATTCCTCTTCGATCGTGCCGCGCTCAACCGTGCTGCACGGATCGCCTAAACGCGACGTGGCTAGGTCTGTATGAACGACCATCGTGGGGATGATACCCACGCAGACGTTCATTCTATCGCAGGAGGCTGCCGATCAGCTCGGCGGGCATAGCGGCGTGGAAGAATACGCCCTGCGCATACCTGCAGCCGAGGGCGAGCAAGCGTTCCGCCTGTGCTGCGGTTTCGATCCCCTCAGCCGTTACTCTGAACTTGCACGCCTCACCCAGCCGGACGAGCAGTTCGATAATCTGCTCGCTCTTGGCGTCGCGTACATCGGCGATGAAGGTTTGGTCGATTTTGAATGCATCGACCGGCAGCGATTTGATGTAGCGAAGCGATGAATATCCGGTGCCGAAGTCGTCGATGCAGATACGTACACCCGCGGCTTTGAGCTGCGCCAGCACGCCCGTGGCGCGCTGCTCGCTTTGAAGAATCGATGTTTCCGTGATTTCCAGTGTGAGCTGTCCCGCTTTAATGCCGTGCTTTTCAGTCAAGTCGACGATGAACTCGGGAAGATCCGGCTGCAGCACTTCCTGAACCGAGAGATTGACGTTCATGTTCAGCTCGCGGCCGGGATACAGTTGTTGCCAAGCCTGCAGCTGACTGCACGCGCTTGTGAGCACGAAACGCCCAACCGGGACCATGAGGCCCATTTCCTCGGCTAGCGGCAAAAATGCCGCGGGCGCCAAGTATCCTTGTTCGGGGTGATGCCAGCGCAGCAGCGCTTCGACTCCGCAGATGTTGCCGTCAGCGAGCGTCACGATGGGCTGATAGAGCAAGACGAATTGATTGTGCTCGATCGCAGAACGCAGGTGCATGCGCAGGGACAGACGCCGCAGTGCTTCCTCGTGCATGCTCGCGGTGAAGAGCGCGCTGCGGTTACGGCCTTCGCTTTTTGCGTGGTACATCGCCGTGTCGGCATCGCGCAGGACCTCGGCGATGGAGGTGTATTCGCGATCGATGGGCGCGACGCCGATGCTTGCGGTCATCGCGATTTCTCTGCCGGCGATATGGTACGGATGGCGCAGCGCCCGGTGCACGATATCGAGCACGCTGCTGGTGCTCGGAGAATTCGTGTCGGCGAGCAGAACGGCGAATTCGTCCCCGGCCATGCGGGCGACGATGAAACGCTCGTCGATGACCGATCGCAGACGCGTCGCCGCCTCTCGCAGGACGTCGTCGCCGGCCAGATGCCCCAGCGTGTCATTGATCGATTTAAATTCGTCGAGATCGAGATACACGACGGCGCGTTCGGGCGCATCGCCCCGCTGAACGGCCTCGAGCGCGCGAGCGAGTTCGAGCGAGAAGACCGTGCGGTTCGGAAGTCCCGTGAGCGAATCGTGCGTCGCTTCGTATTGCAATCGGCTTTGCGAGCGCGCGTTGGCCAGCGCGAGGCCCATGAGATTGACGAAGACCTGCATCGCGCGCAGCGTCTGAGCGCTGGGAATCTCGCCGTTTATCGGCGCATCCGGCGACATATAGCCGATCATCAGACCGTCGCGATCGTGCAGGGTCAGTACGAGCGCATCGCGTTCGCTCCATTGACTGGGGTATTTGCGCAGCGCGCCGTTGGGATTAGCGCCGGTGTAGATCGATCGCTCCCAATGCGCTTCACGTTCGGCCGGAAAGAAATAGCAATCCTCAAAGAACCGCACGGCTTCCGCGAGCATGCCGTTGAACGCATCGCGGTCGATGCTCTCGTATAAGCGCTGGCTTACGATGTCGTCGCTATATCCCAGCAGCACACGGCGGCGCAGCTCGCCGTTCGGTTCCTCCGCCGCAACCATCGTGACATAGCGCCAGCCGAAGATCTCTTGCACGCCGCGCGCAAGCGAAGTAAGCGCGGCATCAAGCGATGGCGCTCCAAGGACGTCTCGCGTGATCTCAAAGAGCCGTTCGAGTTCGGTAACCGAACCCGCCCCGCTCGAGAGCGATCCGACGGGATACATGACGTTCCTCTTAATTGACGGGGATGTGGGCCTCATCCCTGGCAGTCATGTCAAGCCTTCGCTAAGAGCTTTTGCCGTTTAGCTTACAAAGTGGCGGGCCACCAGGGCCAGTGCGGCGATCGTGAGCGCCGCCGCGACGTAGATCATCAGGCGGGTCTGCTCGAGGCGCAGGGAGAGCCTCGCGCCGATGGGGCCGCCCAAGAGGCCGCCCACGACGAGCGGCGCGACGTACGCCCAGTGGATGTCGTGCTGCCACCAGTGGGTCGCGAAACCGACCGGCGAGGTCAACACGATTCCAAAATGCGAGGTCGCGCTGATCATGTGAGCGGGGAGATCTGAAAAGTACAGCAATGAGGGCACGAGCAGCACGCCGCCGCCCACCCCAAACAAGCTCGAAACCAAACCCAAGGCAAATCCCAGCACAAGGCTTGCGTACCACGGCATGCCCAGGATCATCGAGGGTTGCTCGCTCCGGCCCGCCAGACGTCTCTTGCGATTGAACGCCATGTCGATCGCAACGCCGATCAACAATGCTGCAAAAAGCCAGTCGAAGAGTTGCGCAGAGATTCGTGCTGAAAGTATTGCGCCCAAAATGCTGCCCGGAAATCCCGCTGCCGCAACGAGCAGGCCGATGCGAACGTGAACGCGCTTTTGAAGAAAGTACGTGAACGCGCCGGAGCCGCTATTCGCAACGACCAGGGCGAGCGCCGTACCGGACGCCTGCGCCGGCGTCAAACCAAAGAACAATAGTAAAACGGGGACCGCAATAAAGCCGCCCCCGAGTCCGACCATCGATCCGAAGACGCTCGCGCCCAGACCCGTCACGAACAGCCAAAAATAGATCAGCGTTATGTGCCGACGCGCCCGATATAGCGGCGATCGCGCGTGTCGATGCGTATGACATCGCCCGGATTGACGAAGAGCGGAACGTTCACGACCGCGCCGGTTTCGAGCGTGGCCGGCTTGGTCGTGCCTGTTGCCGTATCACCTTTGAACCCGGGATCGGTCTGTTCGACGCGCAGTTCCACGTGCGCGGGAAGATCGGTGCCGATGGGATTTCCGTCGTGGAACTGGATGTCGACGACCATGCCGTCCTTGAGAAAATCGGCCGGATCGCCGATGACTTCGCGCTGCAGCGTTACATTCTCGAACGTCTCCTGATCCATGAAATGGTAGCCGTCGGAGTCGTTATAGAGCATCTGCATTTGGCGGTTGTCGACGGTCGCGCGTTCGAGCTTCTCGCCCGCGCGGAACGTTTTCTCGACCGTTGCGCCGGACTTCACGTTTTTCAAACGTGTCCGCACGAATGCCGAACCCTTGCCCGGTTTGACGTGCAGGAACTCGATAACGGTCCACAGCTGGCCGTTCTCGAGAATGGTGACGCCGTTGCGCAAATCGTTCGATGAAATCATGACCTGCCCCAATACGCACCGCGGGAGGGGGAGCCCTGGTTTATAGGAGGCCCTCGCTCCCTGAACGCGCCGGGCCCTTCCTGCGGAAGGATATGCCTTTTTCTTCTTTTCGCCGGATACGAGCGATGTTCTCGCGATGCGTGTAGACGACCAGGATCGCGGCGAACACGCCGTAGGCCGTCAGCCACGGATCGCGGGTGAAGTACCAGATCGCAAACGGCGCAACGATGTGCGCAAGCATCGATCCGACCGACGAATACGAGGTGGAGAGCGCGCCGGCGAGCCAGCCGATGAGGCTTGCGATGCCGGCGGGCCACGACAGTGCGAAGATCGCGCCGAATGATGTCGCGACGCCTTTACCGCCTTTGAATGCAAGCCAGGGTGAAAAGCAGTGGCCGAGCACGGAACACGCCGCCACGATTGCGGCCAGGCGCGTGTCGTGCATGAATCGCATCACGAGCAGCGCGGGCACGACGCCTTTCGCGGCATCCAACAAGAGCACGGCAATTGCGCCGCTTTTCCCAAGCGTGCGCAGCGCGTTCATCGCGCCGATGTTGCCGCTCCCCGATTTTCGAATATCCGTTCTGTAAAAAATCGTACTGATAATCAGCCCGAACGGAATCGAACCGAGCAAAAAGGCGCCGATCGCAATTGCGGCGCTTCCCGCGATGCTCATGGTGCGTTCTCGGGACGCGAGCGTTCGCGAAATTCGAGCGTGAGCGGTACGCCTTCGAAATCGAAGTTCTGACGGATCACGTTCTCCAAAAACCGCCGGTACGAAGTTTGCACGAGTTCGGGATCGTTACAGTGAAAGACGAACAGGGGCGGATGCGAGGCCGGCTGCGAGCAGTAGTAGATCTTGAACGGTTTGCCGCCGATGGCGGGCGCCGGATGCGCCATCGCCGCGTCGCGAATCACGTTGTTGAGCGCTGCGGTGGGCACGTGGCGATCGAGATTGGTCGCGACCTTCATCACCAGCGGCATCAAACTGCCCAGGCGCCGGTGCGTCTTGGCTGAAAGAAACGTGACCGGGGCAAACCGCGCGAACGGCATCTGTTCGTAGATGACGTTGATGAGTTCGCCTTGGCTATACTCGCCTTGTTCCCGGGCGAGATCCCATTTGTTTCCGACGATCACCAGGCCCTTACGCTCTTCGAGGATCATTCCGGCTAGACGCCGCTCCTGGTTCAGAATGCCGTGCATCGCGTCGAACAGTAAAATCGCGATGTCGCAGCGCGCGATCGCGTGCAGCGATCGCAAGGCAGAATAATATTCGATCGCACCGTGCTGTTGTGGTTTCTTGCGCACGCCGGCCGTGTCGATGAGACGAATGCGATGTTCGTGAAACGCAAAGATTGTATCGATGGCATCGCGCGTCGTTCCGGGAACGTCCGAGACGACCGCTCGCTCTTCGCCGAGCATGCTGTTGAGCAGTGAACTCTTGCCGACGTTGGGCCGCCCGACAAGTGCGAGCGAAAGTTCGCCTTGATATTCGGCGGACGGTGCTTCCGGCGGCAGATGCTCGATAACGCGGTCGAGCAGATCGCCCGTACCCTCGCCGTGAATAGCCGAGACGGCAATCGGTTCGCCGAAACCCAGCGCCGCGAACTCACCATAGACCGCTGCGGCCGCGCTTGGAGACTCCGCTTTATTCGCGACCAGAACGACGGGCCGGCGCGTGCTGCGAAGTATGCGAGCGACATCGTCGTCGAGCGGATTGCGCCCCGCGGCTGCGTCGACCACAAAGAGGATCGCGTCCGCTTCGTGCGCCGCGGCTTCCGCCTGGCGCCGCGTCGAGACGGCGATGTGGTCGCCGTCCTTGTCCTGGTCCGGATCGATTCCGGCCGTATCCACCAAACTGAACGTGAGTCCGCGCCACTCGCACAGGCCGTAGAGGCGATCGCGGGTGACGCCGGGGGTATCCTCGACGATGGCCAGGCGCTGACCGATCAGGCGGTTGAAAAGGGCGCTCTTGCCGACGTTTGGCCGCCCGACGATCGCGACGGTCGCGGGCCGCAACATCGCGCCGTCGTGTTCTTGCACGGGATGCACGGGATGGGAGATTCCGGGCGCTCTGAGGTATTCCCGCGAGGACACTCTTTCAGAAAAGCGGTAATTGCCCGGCTCACCGGAAGGGCGCCCCGGCAAGCGGAACACGTAAGGTAGAATGGCGAGCATCTATATCGAGACCTTCGGCTGTCAAATGAATGAGGCCGACTCACAATTCATCGCGGACCGCGCGGCGTCGGCCGGATACTTCATTGCGCACGTCCCGAAGAAGCCAACGTGCTTGTGCTCAATACGTGCACGGTGCGCGACAACGCCGAACGGCGTGCGTACGGACGCATGAATCACTTCAAGGTGCTCAAGCAGGCAGACCCCGCGCTCAAACTCGTCGTGATGGGATGTTTGGCCGAGCAAGATCGCGATCTGATGCAGAAAAAGGTCCCGCACGTCGACGCTGTTTTCGGTACGTCGGAACTCGCGCGCATGGCCGACGCGATCGCGCAGTGGCGCCCTGATTTCGAGGATACGGATCTCACGCGAGGACCGTGCGCTGCTGGACCCGCTGGGCGGTGCGGCGGATTGCGTGACCGATGCGTTCTCGCATCTGCGCGGTTTTGTAACCGTGCAGCGCGGCTGCTCGTACTACTGCACGTTTTGTATCGTGCCGCATGTGCGCGGCCGGTTTGACCACCGTCCGGCCGCCGATATTCTCACCGAAGTGCGGGAACGTATCGCGGCGGGCGCGCGGGAGGTGATGCTCGTCGGACAAACCGTCAACGCGTACAAAGATCCGGCGAACGGCACCGATTTCGGCGATCTCTGCAAACGGGTCGCGGACGCTGCCCGGCTTGGAGCGGCTGACCTTCATCTCACCGCACCCCAAAGACTTTACCGAAAAGATCATACGCGACCTATCACAGGTGCCGCAGATCAACGCGCGCGTGCATTTGCCGCTGCAATCCGGGAGCGATCCGATACTGCGCCGTATGAATCGCAAGTACACCATGGAGCAGTTCAACGAAAAAGTCGATCTGATTCACCGCTATTTGCCGCAGTGGGCGATTACGACCGATATCATCGTCGGATTCCCGGGTGAGCGTGAAGACGGATTTCCGCGCGACCCTGGATTACATCAAGACCGGCATCTTCGCGAATGCGTATATGTTCATCTATTCGCCGCGGCGCGGGACGCCCGCTGCGCGCTGGGAACAGGTGCCGGCCGAGATCGCAAGCGAGCGATTCGAACGGTTGGCGCAGGCTCAAAACGCCGAATCACGCGCGTACCACGAGCGCAAGATCGGTACGACCGTTCGCGCGCTCATCCAGGGGCCTTCGAAAAAAGACGCGACAAACTCGCGGCAAAAACGCCGGAGAACGCTACGATCATCGCACCGATGCCGCCGGACTATGATGAAGCGCTCTATGCGCGTGAACCTTGGCTCGACGTCGAGATTCACGAAGGGTTCATTTGGGGCTGCATGGGCACGATCGTGCGTCGCGCGCCGCGCTTCACCGATGCGGGACTGTCGGTGCAGCGGCCGGTCATCGATTTGATCTCCGCATAGTTCGGCTTTTCGTTCACAAGCTTTCTACAAGTTATCCACAGGGTGAACCGCCGAATCAGGCAGCTGAGCGTGAACGCGCAACACTACTCGCCGATGCTCCAGCAATACTTTGGGATGAAGGCTCGTCATCCCGAAGCGGTGTTGCTCTCTCGTGTCGGCGATTTTTATGAAGCCTATGGCGAGGACGCCGAAACGATCGCGCGCGCGCTTTCAATTGCGCTTACCTCCAAAGAGGCCGGCGGCGGAAAGCGCGTCGCGATGGCGGGCGTGCCGCACCATGCGCTCTCGCAATATCTCGCGCGGCTCGTGCAGCAGCGGTTTATCGTCGCGCTGGCCGAGCAGCTCGAAGTGCCGCAGCCCAATAAACTCGTGCGCCGTGACGTCGTGCGTTTGGTCACTCCCGGAACGCTCGTCGAAGATCAACTGCTCGACGGCAAGCAAAACAACTATCTGGCCGCCGTAACGGCGGTCGAAGAAACGTTCGCGCTCGCGTATGCGGACGTTTCGACCGGGCTTTGCGCCGCAACGGCGCTTACCGGCGAGTCGGCATACGACGAGCTGCTTGACCGAACTGGGGCGAATCGGTCCGGCCGAAGTCGTCGCGGACGTGCCTCGCGATCTGCGCGCGGAGCTCTGCGGGATGCGCTGGAGAACATCGGCGCGCGCGTGGCGGTTCCGAGCCTGTCCGCGGTTGACGGCCGGGCGCGCGGCCCGGTCGAAGGGTTTTCGCTTGACGAATCGCTTGCGATTCACCGAGCGGTCGATGGACTTGTCGGTTTTGTCAAGCGAACGGGCGTAGCCATCCGGCAAGGACAGGACGACGGCATATCTGAATGCGCCGCAGTTCTATCGGCACCGCAACGTTTCTTGCGCTCGATCCGAATACACGCAAGAATCTGGAACTCACCAAAGCGCTCGGCGCAAACTGCGAAAGCGACGCTGCTCGCGACGCTCGATAAATGCGCGACTTCGATGGGTTCGCGCATGCTCGCACGCTGGATCCTCGCTCCGCTCGTCAATCGCGAACGCGTGATCGAGCGGCAGAGACAGCGTGCAAACGCTGATCGACGAACACGTGCGGCGCGACTCGATGCAGGAGCTGCTTCGCGGCTGCTTCGATTTGGAACGTATCACGCAAAAAGTCCGCTTCAAGCGCGCGCTTCCGCGCGACCTTGCCTCGCTGCGCCGCACGCTCGAGATCGTGCGTCCCCTCGAGCGGTGGCGCCCAAGACGCTGAGCGCGCAGGTCGAGCGCATCGGCGAGTTTGAGGAGATGCTGGCCGACCTGCAGCGCACGCTCGTGGACGAGCCGCCCGCCGCAGCTCGTCGACGGCGGCGTCATCCGGCCGCAGAAGCCGACGCGGAACTCGCCGAATGCGTGCGCTGCGAACCGACGCGCGCTCTAAACTCTCCGAATCTGGAGGAGCGCGAACGAGAACGTACCGGAATCAAGTCGCTGAAGATCAAATATGCCAGCGCGTTCGGCTATGCGATCGAAATTAGCAAGGGTTACGTCGCGCAAGTTCCGTCCGACTACGTGCGCAAGCAAACGTTGACCAGCGGTGAGCGATTCATCACGCCGGAACTCAAAGAACTGGAGATCGCGATCTCCACGGCGCAGTCGCGCCAGCAGCGCCTGGAAGAGCGGCTCTTTGGCGAGCTGCTCGACCGTATCGCCGCGCGCGTCGAAGATCTGCTCTGCGCCGCGGAAGCGATCGCCGAAATCGACGTGCTGTGCGCATTCGCGCAGTGCGCCGCAGAACGCGGCTACGTCTGCCCGACGTTCATTTCAAGACAGCCAGATCGAAATCGTCGACGGGCGTCATCCGGTCATGGAGACGATTCTGCGTGCGAACTTCGTCCCGAACGACTCTGCATTTGCGCACGGGCGAGCATCGCTTCATTCTGCTTACCGGCCCGAATATGGGCGGCAAGTCCACGTATCTGCGCCAAACCGCGCTGCTGACGATCATGGCGCAGATTGGCTCGTTCGTCCCGGCCAAGTCCGCCAAACTCGGCATCGTCGATCGGATCTTCACGCGTATCGGCGCCGGCGACGATCTGGCATCGGGTCAATCGACATTTTATCTTGAGATGGCCGAAGCGGCGAATATCCTGCGGCGCTGCACGCAGCGCAGTCTGCTGCTCATCGATGAAGTCGGCCGCGGAACCGGAACGATCGACGGTCTTTCGATTGCGCAGGCGATCTGCGAGTTTCTGCTGGGCCTGGACGAGCATGCGCCCATGGCGCTGTTTGCAACGCATTTCACGAATTGGTCTCTCTGGCCGATCATTGGAAGCTCGTTGCGAACTATCACATTACCGCCGTTGAAAACACCGGCGCCGACGGCGGCCCGGTCTTTTCGCATCGCGTTCTGCCCGGGAGCTCCTCGCGTTCGTTCGGCATCGAGGTTGCGCGCATGGCAGGATTGCCGGACGCGGTCGTCGATCGCGCGCAGGAGATTGCCGATGCGCTCTCCGGCAAAGCCGACCTGGAAGAACAAGTTCCGCTCAAGCGCAGGCTCGCGAAAGTGGCTCCCGCTGCGCAGACTCTCATTCTTGATACGCGAGCCTTGATCCACGTTCTCGATCCCCAAACGATCGGGCAGATTGCCGCGGGCGAGGTCGTCGAGCGTCCGCTCTCGGTCGTGAAAGAACTTGTCGAAAATGCGGTCGATGCCGGAGCCACTCGCGTCTCGGTCTCGCTTGAAGACGGCGGTGTGCGCTCGTCGAGGTCGTCGACGACGGGACGGGCATTGCGCCCGAGACGATCTGCCGCTTGCCGTTCGTCGTCATGCCACGAGCAAACTTGCCCGATCGCGACGATCTGGAATCGATCGATACGCTGGGATTTCGCGGTGAAGGCCTTGGCGAGCATTGCCGCGGTTGCGCACGTGGAGATCGTCTCGCGCGAGCCGCATGCCGCAGATTGGCGCGCGCATCGTTGCACATGCCGAGCAGTCGCAGGCCCGCGCAGGCGGCGGCCTCTCCGGTCGGAACGATCGTTCGCGCCCGTCGATCTTTTCGCCAATGTCCCGGTGCGCCGCGAATACCTGCGTTCGCCAAGCGCCGAGTTCAACCGGATCTCGGACTGGCTCTCGACGTTTGCGCTGGCGTATCCGGGCATCACGTTTTCGCTGCACCACGACGGCAAAGAAGTTTGGGTGATGCCGGCGACGGCGACATGCGCGCGCGTCTTGCGGCATGGTGTTCGGCAAAGGCGGCGCGGATACGCTGATCGCCGCTCGATCCGCCGGCGGCGCGCGGATTGCAAGGTACGCTCACGCGGATATATCAGCGCGCCGGGCAACGACCGGCCGGATCGGCGCATGCAACTGCTGTTCGTCAACGGCCGGCTGCTTCGCAGCACGCTCCTCGCGGGGGCTTGGACCGCGGGATATTCGACGTTCGCGATGATCGGACGCCAGCCGTACGGCGTGCTGTTTCTTACGCTGCCGCCCGAACACGTTGATCCGAATGTACATCCGACCAAAAGCGACGTGCGTCTTCGCTTCGGCCATCAGGTATTTGATGCGGTGAAACGCGCGATAGCGGCGACGCTGCGCGATCATGCGACCGCGCGCTTTCGCGACGCGGTTACCGTTTCGGCCGGCACCGCAATCGATGGACGCGAGCCTGGCAACACTGCAGTCGCTGTTCGAACAATGCGCCGCCGGAAGATTGCGCGGTGGCGCTGATGCGCGAAGCGGCCTGCGCGTGCTCGCACAACTCGACAACACGTTTATTCTCGCCACGCGACGGACGCGCGCTCGTTCTGGTCGATCAGCATGCAGCGCACGAGCGGATTGCCTACGAGCGGATCGTCGCGGCGGCGCAACAGCACGCGCCGTGCGAAGCGATGCTGGTGCCGCTGTTATTTGAACTCGAATGCGGCGAAAGCGCGGCGCTCGACCGAACGCTCGAAATACTTGCGCGAAGGTGGTCTGGACATCGAACATTTCGGCGAACGCACGTACCGGATCGTTGCGACGCCTGCGGGATATGGCGCGCGAGCGTTCGACATCGCCGGCGTTTCTCGAAGATCTGACCGACGAGCCAAAGCAACGCGACGTGCGCGAACGCATTTGGGCATCGCTTGCATGCCATTCCGTGACGCGCGCAGGAGAACGGCTGGATTTCTCCGAGATGCACTCGGCTGGTGGAACGCCTGGCAGCAGTGTGAGAATCCGATGCACTGCCCGCACGGCCGCCCGACGATCGTGCGGTTGGACAGCCAGGCCATTCACACGCCTTTTCAAACGGATCTGAACATGCTGCCGATACAGAGCATCACTATTCGGTGACGCACGCCGTGGACCGGTAATCGCGGAACCGGCACCAGCGCGTATCGCGCCTACGGGCGCGAACATGACATTACGTCGGCGCGGGAAAGCTGTCGAGCATTCCCGGGCTCCTCCACGCCGCGTTTTCGCGGCGATGCGGCTCGATATAATCCCGAAGAGCTGCTCATCGCCTCGCTTTCCGCATGTCACATGCTCTGGTTTTTGCATCTCTGCGCCGACGCCGGGATCGTTGTGAACGAATACGACGGATGAAGCGAAGGCACGATGGATCTGAACGCCGGACGGCTCGGGTCAATTCTCGGAAGTCGTTCTGCGGCCCGTGGTTGCATTGCCGGATGCCTGCGCGGGGGCCGGAACTGCAAGCGCTCCACGAACGAGCGCACGCGCTGTGCTTTATCGCGCGCTCGGTCAACTTCCCGTCCGTTGCGAACCGGCGTCCTCCTAATCACCGGAGCCACGGCATCCGGCAAAACCGATCTCGCGATCGAGTCTGCTCGCAAGTTTGACGCGGAGATCGTCGGCGCCGATTCCCGGCAAATCTATCGCGGCATGCCGGTTGGGACGGCAGCGCCTACGGCGGCGCAGCTTGCGAGTGTGCCGCACCATCTCATCGGATTCTTGGATCCGGCGCAGCGCTATTCGGCGGCTCGCTTTTCCTCCGAGGCCGTTGCTTGCATCAATGCGATTCATGCGCGTGGAAAGCGTGCGATCGTTGCCGGCGGAACCGGTTTTTACATTCGAGCGCTCACCGGCGGAGTCGATCTGGCTCCGCAGTTCGACGAGCGCCTGCGTGAGCGGCTTGCGCGCGAGGCGCGACTGCACGACTCCGGGTTCATGTACGAGTGGCTCACGCTTCGCGATCCCGAGCCGCGCCGCAACGCTCCATCCGGGCGATGCATATCGCGTCCTGCGTGCGCTCGAAATCGCGCTCGCCCCGCGCGGAGTCTGCGCTGCGCGAAATGCGCCACACCTCGCTGGTAAGCGAAGGCATTCCATTTTTCAAGGTGTTTCTCGACGTTGATACCGAGCAACTCGATCGCCGTATCGAGCGCCGGACCGACGCGATGATCGAACAAGGCCTGCTGGAAGAAGCGCAGCGGATCGGCGCAGGCGCCGTTGCCGCCAGCGCTGTCGGCTATCCGCAAGCGCTTGGCGTATTTGCACGGATGGTGCACGTTTGAGGAACTGCGCGTGCTGCTCGTGCGTGCCACGCGCCGTTACGCAAAACGGCAGATGACGTGGTTTCGCACTGAGCCCGACACGCTCGCGCTCTTGCCCACGGAAGTAGAGCAAGCGGCAAGGGAAAAACTTCGATGGGTTTGAAGGCCAGCACTATGCCGGGAAGCCTGCAAGATTCATATCTGGCCGAAATAAAGCGGCAAGGGGTGCCCGTGACCGTTTACTTGGTAAACGGATTTCAATTGCGGGGGCTCGTCAAAGGTTTCGATCCGTTCACGATCCTGATCGAGTACGAGCGCAAGACGCACCTCATCTATAAACACGCCGTGTCGACCATTTCGCCGCAAGGCCCGTTCGTAACGCCGCCTGAGGCGACGCCGCCGCAGACGCCGGCTCAAGCCGAGGTGACCACGGGCTGATGTCCGCCGTCGCCGTGAGTAAAATGCACGGCACGTTGAATGACTTCGTCGTACTCGACCAGCGAGCGCAGAGACGTCGGCGATCTGGTTGCTTTCGCACGGCGCATTTGCGATCGCCGCGGCGGAATCGGTGCCGACGGGCTCATCGTGCTGCTGCCTTCCGAACGCGCGGATGCGCGCATGCGTATCATCAACGCCGATGGAAGCGAAGCCGAAATGTGCGGCAACGGCATGCGCTGCGCCGTGCGCTATCTGTCCGAAGCGCGGCGAGGGCGATCGCTTCACGATCGAGACGCTCGGCGGCCTCATCGGCTCGCAGGTTCTCGAAAAAGGCGAGGTCTACCGCGTTCGCCTGAACGTGGGCGCGCCGCGTTTTGAGCAACGCGCGCTGCCGTTCTCGGATGCGGCGTTCGTGTGGGTCGGCAATCCGCACGTCGTCGTTTTCGAGCAATCGCTCGGACGCACTCGATCTGATTGCAGCCGGCCGCGAGCTGAGCGAGGTAAACGTTCACGTAGCCGTCGTTCGCGACCGGCATCGTTTGGACGTGCGCCATCACGAACGCGGTGTCGGACTTACCAACGCGTGCGGAACCGGTTCCGTCGCGTGCGCCGCGGCGGCGATCAAACTGCGGCCGCTGCGATTCACCCGTGGACGTGCACGTGCCCGGCGGGCTGCTGACACGTTGAATGGGACGGTGACGGAGAGGCATTTTTGACCGGGCCCGGCCGTGCGCGTGTGTCGATGCGCGGCTCTGAACTCGGCACCTCGGTGCGCGAGGCACTTCCCCAGCGACGCTCCGCGGATCGCCGCATTGTGCGTGCAACTCGGCTACGATGTTCCGCTCGCGCATGTCGAGCATCATTTGCGTTCGCTTGAGCGCCGCTCAAACCGTGCTGGTTGCAGTCGTACCGCGGGCGGGCGTTGTTGGATGGGTCGGAATCGCCGAGCATCATTCCCTAACCGCGAGCGCGCGCGCAGACGTCGAGGGGTTGGTCGTCGAGGACGAATACCGCAGCAACGGTATCGGAGAGACGCTCGTCGTCGCCGCGCAAGCCTGGGCGCGGGCGCGCGGCTGCACCAAACTGCGCGTGCTCTCGAACGCCGTGCGCGAGCGCGCGCATGCGTTTTACCGCCGATTGGGGTATGACGTTCTCAAGACCGAGTACGTTTTTGAAAAATCCCTATGATTGGCCTGGCCTATTGCGACAAAGCGGGACGCATCTATTTCGACGAATCGCGCGAACCGCTCGCCGACGGCGGGATCATCCGTGAGGTTCGACGACGAGGAATTAATTCCGGCACCGGCCGGCACGATGCCGATGATTCTTCCGGGCCGGCGGCCGCTCGTGCGCGATGGTGTCGCCCGGCGCCGAACCGCCCTCTCCGCGATGCTGCCTGCCGGCTATACGCGGCTTTTACTTCCCGCCTACGAACGCGAGGCGGACGCCCCGACGCTTCCGCTCTTCGGTTATACGTTCGCGTGCGTGCTTGATGACGAGCTGCATGTCGCAGCGATGCGAACCGATGAGGGCGAGGACTGGCAGCCCCGCCGTTTCGCCGCAGGGTGAGCTCGAAGAGATCATCGATCTGCGCCTCAAAAGCGATCCGCTCAATCGCGTTCTGCGGCAAGTCGGTCTGTGCTCGCGCGAATACGGCTGCTTTACCGCGCAAAATGTGTTCCTGGAGCGCGGCGAAGCGGCGTTGCCGGTTTCTCCGAAATGTAATGCCCGCTGCGTCGGGTGCATCTCCGAGCAAGAGCCCGAGACGCGCTTGCCCTCACCGCAAGCTGCGCATCTCGTTCGAGACCTCACCGGAAGAGCTCGCGCGTGTGGCGATCCATCATTTGGAACGCGTCGAGGACGGAATCGTCTCTTTTGGGCAGGGCTGTGAAGGCGAGCCGCTGCTTCGATCGATCGCGATAGCAAAAGCGATCGAAGGCATCCGGCAAAGCCGTCCGAACGGCACGATCAATCTCAACACGAACGGCAGCATGCCGTCTGCTCTGCAGCGCTGCATCGATGCCGGATTGCAGGCGGTGCGAATCAGTTTGAACTCGTTTCGCCCGCGGCGTCTATGCGGCGTACTATCGGCCGGCCGGATATACGCTCGATGATGTCTTTGAATCCGTTCGGCTTGCCGCGCGAGCCGGTCTGCGCGTTTCACTCAACCTGCTCACGCATCCCGGTGTCACGGACGAAGAAGAAGAAGTGCGCGCGATGGACGCGTTTCTGTCGGACGTACACGTGAACATGATCCAGACGCGAACGCTGAACATCGACCCTGAGTGGTATTTCGCAGCGGTAGGCCGCCCGGCCAATCCGGTTGGGATGCGCCGCGCAATCGAGAAGATCGCGCAGGCCGGTGTGCGCGTCGGAAACTTTACGCACACGCATTGAAACTCTGGCACATTGCCGCGCTCCTGCGTCGCCGGCATCGCTGCGGGCGTTGCATTTCCGGGCCGATTCACGGCGATCTTCGGTGCGGCGACGCTGTACGTGTTCTTGCCCGCGCTCATTTTCGAGGCGGCGTGGCATTTGGATCTGCACGTCATGCGCGCGAACTGGAAGCCGATCGCACTGCTCGCTATACCCGGCGTTGCAATCACCGCGGGCATTGTCGCGGCATGCATGCACTATTTCGGCGCGCTGGCATGGATGTCCGCGCTGCTGCTCGGCGCCATCCTCAGCGCAACCGACCCGGTCGCAGTCGTTGCGATCTTTCGCCGGCTGCGAGTCCCCAGACCCGCTTGCAACGATCGTCGAAAGCGAATCGCTGCTCAACGACGCGATTGCGGTCGTCCTGTATCGAGCCGTCATTACGGCAACGATCGCGACTGCGGGAGTTGCGCAGATAGAAATGGCCGCCGGAGAGGCTGTCGCCGGTATTCTTATCGGGATCGCCATCGGTATCGCGCTGGGTTTTCTCGGTGCGCTTGCGCTGCGCAACGCGGTCTCGGCCCCCTTGCAGAGCGCCGCGACGCTCGTTGGCGCGTATGCGGCATATGGTTTGGCCGAGAGGTTCGGCTGGTCGGGAATTTTCGCCGTTCTCACGTTCGGAATCGTGCTTCGCGAACTAGAGCGAAACCGCATAAGCGTCGCAGTCGGCCGCAGGCGTGGAAACATTTTGGGATCGCATCGCGCTCGTCGCGAATCTCGTGCTGTTCTTCCTCGTCGGCGCCGCCTTGGACTTTACGCGCCTCGCGCACAGTCTGCCCGCGGCCGCGATTACGATTGCCGCGGTGACGCTCGCGCGGGTTGTTTTAGCGTACGGGCTGCTTCGGCTGGCGCAGGTTCATTTGCAACCGTTTTGGATGGCCGTCGTGCGGATGGCAGGTATACGCGGCGCACTGGCGCTTGCACTTGCATTGGCAACCCCCGCCGCGATGCCCGCACGCGGGTACGATTATCGACGCGACGTTCGCGGTCGTCGTGCGTAACGATTCTGGCGGGTTCGATGACGCTGCCCTGGCGCTTGCGGCGGCTACCGCTGGAGCGCGCCTAGAGCGGTGCGGTTATCGACTTACTGATGACGTCGAGAATGATCTCCGTGCTGGAGATCACCGTGATCGGATTCTCGGGGTCCAATGACTCGAAGATCGTTTTGTTTGCCGGATTGTTGACGCGCGCGATGCAGCGCGCTTTCGAGTTCTTTTTCGCGATCAGGCAGACGACAAGATTATCCTCGTCATCGCCCGTGTCGGCGACCACCACGTCGGCGCGTTTGACCCCGGCCTGTTCGAGCACGAGCGGATCGCACCCGTCGCCAACCAGCGTGACCTTTTGTTCGATGAGATGCTCGAGCATCATGGCCTTGCGCTGCTCTTTCTCCACGATGACGACTTCGTGATTCTGTGCCAAGAGCGCACGCGTCAGATAGGATCCGACTTTACCGCCGCCGACGATGAGGATAAACATCGCTAGCTCACGTTCTGCGCCGAGATCGGCGGAATCTTGTCCATCTGGAACATTTGGGCAAATTCGGTCACGGCATCGGGTGCCACGATCGCGTTGATCTCATCGCCCTCAGCCAGGATCGTATCGTCGGCGGCGACCCGCACGGTTTTGCCGGTGCGAATAGCGGCCACGCGAATGCGACCCGGACGCTCAAACTCGGATACATGCTTGCCCGAGTCGCTCGCACGAACGACGGCCGTGAGCGAGGTGACTTTCCCAAAGTCAAAGGACTGCAGCGTGTCCCACGGGGCCTCGATGAGCACGTCGCGGATCATCTTCGCGCCCACGGTCGTCGGGCAAACCGTCTCGATTCCGAGGTCGCGATACATGAGTCCGCGCGTCGGATCGTAGATGCGCGCGACGATCTTCTTGATATGGAACATGCGCTGCGCAATGAGCGCCGCCATGATGTTGCGGTTGTCGCCCTGTGTTACCGCGATGAACCCGTGAGCCGTCTGCGCGCCGGCGCGTTTGAGCACGTCGTAATCGATGCCGGTGCCCACCACGACGTGACCTTTGAACTTCTGGTCCAAACGCTTGAACGCCGCCGGATTCTCGTCGACGACGATAACCTCATGACTGTCCGCGTCGAGCAACTTTGCAAGGGTGGAACCGACTCGGCCGCACCCAACGATGAGATAACGCATGCAGTCTGTTCCTCTTCTGATAACCCGTAAAGTTTCCCGTCCGGGCAGGAGCACGGAAGGGCCGCCCGAACCAATGGGGGCTCCACGCGCGCTAGCGCGCGGGGCGATTTCTCGGGGCGTGGCTCAGTCTGGTAGAGCGCTTCGTTCGGGACGAAGAGGTCGCTGGTTCAAATCCAGTCGCCCCGACCATGTCTAACCCCATTTCACTTCTCTACTGCTCAAGAGGCACTCGGCGCAAACCGAATTGTTTTCGAAGTTCAGCCCCGCGTCGGGGCGCGTACTACGCGCCGCCGAGCAAGAGTGCCGCAATCACAACCACTATTACGTCGGCGTCGAACATCTGCTCGTAGCCTTATTGGAAGAGCAGGATGGCTCGATCACGGACTGGCTCCGCGCGCAGAGTATCGATGCGGGCGAAGTGCATGCGGAATTGCGGCGTACTCTTGGAACCGGCGAAGATCGCTTGTGGGAGGGCATCCTTGTCACTCCGCGCGTGCGTAAAATCATTGCACTTGCCGGCGAGCAAGCGGGCGATCGCGCGATAGAGCCGCTCGATCTGCTCGAATCGATCTTGGTCGAAGGCGGCAGCCTTGCCGCTGAAATCGTGCGGAGAGCAAAATGCACGCCTTAACGGCTTTCGTTCTAAACCTGATCGATCACGCCGGCTATGCCGGCTTATTTGTGGCCATGACGCTGGGAAACATCGGCGCGCCGATCGGCGCCGAAATTGTGTTGCCCGCCGCAGGGGCGCTCGTTGCTACCGGACATTTGTCCAACCTATGGGTTACGATTGCACTGGCGGTCGCAGCCGAGCTCACCGGACAAAGCATCGGCTATGCCATCGGGCGCTTTGGCGGACGTCCGTTTCTCGATCGGTACGGAAAGTACGTTCGCTTTCATCACAAAGAGATGGAGCGCGTCGAGTACTTCTTTAAACGGTACGGGAAGTTCTCAATCTTCATTTGCCGGTTCGTTCCGGTCATCCGCGGGATCGTCGGCATTCCCGCCGGAATCGCGGAGATGCCGCTGGGGGCATTCTACCTTTGGACCGCTCTGGGGTCCATAATCTTCTGCGGCGGCTTGATTCTGCTGGGCCATGCGCTGGGAGCCCACTCGCAACAGACCGTGGAAGCGGTTCGCAAATATGGTTTGCTTGTTCTCGCGGTGATTATTCTGGGAGCGCTTGGTTTTCTTTTCGTTCGAAACCGGCGCGCGTCTCAGGCGTAGACGGCGGCAGCACGCACCAATTTCGCGCTGCCGTTGCGCCAGACCGCATAATCCAGCGGCTCCTTGACGTTCATCGAAGCTGCGCCCGTCTCGCCCTGCGGATTGACTGCGATGACGCAATATTCTTCTTCGTGCACGCGAGGAGCCGTTCGCGCCATAAAGCGCATGAGGTCTTCGCACGCCGCTTGCGGATGCAAACCTTCGCGCATCTTCTGCACGATGTAGAAGCTGGTAAGATAGTTTGTCATCACGTCGCCGTTGCCCGTCGCGCACGCGCCGCCCGCGTCATCGTCGGCATAGTACCCGCATCCCACGATCGGTGAATCGGCAACGCGTCCCGGAATCTTCCACGCAAGGCCGCTCGTCGAACATCCTGCGACGACTTTGCCGTTGTGAACGCCGGCCAAGCCGACGGTATCGTGATTGTTCTTATCTATCCAAAAGGTAGGATGGTTCGGCGTGTTCTTCCATTTGAGCCACGCCGCCAAACTCTCCGCCGTGAGCAGTTGCATCGGCTCGAACCCCATCGCAACCGCAAAGCGAAACGCGCCTTCTCCGGCCAGTTGCGTATGCGTCGTTTTTTCCATGACCAATCGAGCGACGGAGATCGGGTTTTTGATCTTGTGCAGATTGAAGACGGCGCCCGCACGGCGGGTCGTGCCGTCCATGATGCCCGCGTCGAGCTCGACCTCGCCTTCGGCGTTTGGGTAACCGCCGTAGCCGACGGTCGTTACGTTGGGATCGTCTTCGATGAGATTGATGCCCTTTTCGATCGAATCCATCAGTGAACCGCCGTCTTGTAAAACCTGTGCCGCGCGCTCACTCGCGGGCTTTCCCCACTCCCACGTGCCGATGAATACCGGGCCCTGTGCGCTTTGAGCCGGCGCAACCGCAGCGGCGCCAACGGCAGCAGCACCCGCTGCGGAAGCGATGAATGTACGACGATCGATTGCAGTCATCTATTCTCCGTTATGTCATGCTGTCATAGCGGCCGCGTTCGAGCCACTGCAGTACCGCAGCCCGGCGGCGGCGTATGCTCTCGCGCTCGCGGCGGCGATTGGGCCGCCGAAGCGCTGATTGAGCGTTGCGTGAATCTTCCGGTGCTCTACGCCGAAACGCGCGCTTGCCTGCGAAACCAGTCCTTGCAGTGTTTTGCGAAGAGACGCTTTTTCCTCACTTCTGCTCGGCACCGCCGCAGCTTCTTCAAAGGGCATCTGCGGCGCAGGCGTTTCCTCGACGTGGAGCGCGAGCGGATTGAACAGCGGGCCGTAATCGAGCGTCCGTTCACCCTCGACATACGCGGTGATTCCGCGAAACGGCTTTCGATTTCGCCTCGCTCCGTCTGGGTGCGCAGGGCCGCGGCGAGCTCATCGAATTCGCCTTTTGCTTTCAAATGAATGCGTACGTCGTGCGTTACACGGGAAGCCAGCGCACGAAGCCTGGGATCGTCGGGCAGATAGACGAAGGCATGTTGATTCGCGCCAGTACGCTGCGTGCGCACGAATCGTCCGCAGAACTGACGGAAATACATCTCCGTATTAACGTTGCTCGCAAAAATGCCCACGCGCAAACGTGGAATATCCACGCCCTCGGAGATCATGTGTACCGCGACGATCCACGGGGCGTGCGATCGTGCGAACGCGCCGATGCGTTTGGATGCGGCGCCCTCGTCGGAGACGACGATTGCCGGCTCGACGCCGATGCGCGATCGCATCAGATCGGCGATGAATCTGGCATGCTGCTGGTTCATCGCAACCGCTAGGCCGGCGGCATCGGGATGGGGACCGGATCGCAATTCAAGCAGTTTTCCGTGCGCCTTCACGATGACATCACCCAGCCAGCTCTTGCGTGAGCACCGTTCGCAGACGTTCCGCCTGATGCAGTCGTGAGCGCAGGGCGTTTTCAAATGAGGCCGAGCGGATCTCGCCGTCCGCGCTAATCCACTCCGCGTATCCGCCTTGGAGCGGGAAAACCATCGGACGGCAAACGCCGTCGTGCAGCGCTTGCGTGTAATCGTAGGCATAGTCCGCTTGCGATTCCCCGCGGTCATAGTGCACGAATGGAATCGGCGTGCCGTCACTGCGAAAGGGCGTTCCGGACATGCCCACCCGAAAGCGGGCGTGCTCGAAGGCCTCACGCAGCGCATTTCCCCATGTTGCCTGATCGCCCGCGTGATGGATCTCGTCTAAAATGACGAGTGACGGCACTCCGGCGAGCGCACGAAAGGCCTGCGGCGCGAAGGCGAGCTGCTGATAGGTGACGACCGCCCGTGCATGTCCGGCGCAAGCGCGCCTGCTCCGTTCTCGAAGCGAGCATCCAGAGCGATACCCGCGCCGGCCATCGCGGAGGCCACTTGCTGCTTGAGGTGTTCGCGCGGCACGACGACGAGAACCCGGCGAACGCGATCCTCCGATAGGAGCGCGTGAGCCAAACGCGCGGCGAAGCGCGTTTTACCGGCGCCGGGGGTTGCAACAATAAGCGCGTCGCTCGGACGCGCTGCGGACCACGCCTCAAATGCCTCGCGCTGCCAACGGCGCAGCGTGGAGTCTCCATGCCATCATAGATTTCTGGGCGGTGCTTTCGCAGAGTTCGGCGCGTTCGCCTCGAAGGAAACTTCAATCCACATGACCACGGCCAATTCGAAGACGCTTACACAGACCCTGAGCCAAGTTCCGGACGCGCCGGGCGTCTATATGATGATGGATAAGCGCGACGACGTACTCTACATCGGAAAGGCGGTTTCGCTTCGCAACCGCGTGCGCTCGTATTTCCAGGACAGCGCGGCGCATCACATACGCACGCAGGCAATGGTCGAGCGCGTGACCGACGTGCGTACGATCGTGGTCACGAACGAGGTCGAGGCGCTCATTCTGGAGGCCAACCTCATCAAGCGTTACCAGCCGCCGTACAATGTGCGCCTGCGTGACGACAAGCGCTATCCGTATCTCAAAGTCACGAGTGAGGCATTTCCTCGCGTGGTTTTCACGCGGGTGGTCAAGGACGACGGCGCCCGCTACTTCGGGCCGTATACAAATGCTCACGGGCTGCGCGAGCTCATCGACTTGGTCCGTTTGGTCTTCCCGCTTCGAACCTGCCCCGAGCCGATCGACGGGCGGCGGCGCCGGCCCTGCCTGCAGTTTCATATCAAACGCTGCCTGGCTCCGTGCGTCGGTTATCAGAGCGAAGAAGACTACGATAAGATGATCGAGGAAGTCGTGTTGTTCCTGGAGGGCAAGCAAGAATCGCTGCTGACGCGTTTACAGGGCGAGATGGTGCATGCCGCGCAAGGCTACAACTTCGAGACCGCGGCGCGCATTCGCGATCGCATCGTTGCCGTGCGGCGCGTCACCGAGGAGCAAAAGGTCGTTTGGCGATCCCGGCTCGACATGGACCTCATTGCCGTCGCTCGCGCGCAAGGTCAGGCGTGCATGCAAGTGTTCATGGTGCGCGGCGGTAAGCTCATCGGTCAGGAGCACTTCATTTTGGACGGCGCGCACGAGCAAAGCGACGCGGTCCTCTTCAGCGAGTTTCTCAAACAGTTCTACACCGCCCGAACGGCCGGCGCACCGGAGGTGCCCGGAAGTTCCCCGCTAGCAACCCTGCGTATTGCGCGCGACAATCAGGCTCCGGTCGCGCTTAGCAAGCGCCGTTCGCGCGGCAGTGCAAGCGCTATCCCGAAAGAAGTGCTCGTGCAGGCGTTGCCGGGAGATGCTAGCGTCATCGAAAGCTGGCTCACGGAGATCAAAGGTGTTCGCGTTCGTGTGCTCGTACCGCAGCGCGGCGATCGCGCGGATTTCATGCGTCTTGTGCAAAAGAACGCCGAGCAAAATCTCAAAGCATTCCTCGCGCATCAGGAAGTGCAGGAAACCGCGCAGGCGCGTTCGCTCACCGAACTGGCGGATGCGCTCGAACTGCCCGAGCCGCCGCACCGCATCGAGTGCTACGACATCTCGAATATTCAGGGAACCAATCCGGTCAGCTCGATGGTCGTCTTCGTTGAAGGGCGCGCAAAGAAGAGCGAGTACCGAAAATTTAAAATACAATACGACCGCGGACCAAACGACTTCGCAATGATGCAGGAAACGCTGCGACGGCGCTTGCGGTATCTGCGCGATCGCACCGACGGCGAGGTCACACCGCAGCAGCAAGAGCTTGCGAAAAAAGAAAAATTCAACAAAAAGCCCGATTTGCTGCTTATCGACGGCGGTAAAGGGCAGCTGAACGCCGTGGTCGAGGTACTCGAAGAACTGGATATGACCGGTCTGTCCGTCGCGGGCCTTGCAAAGGAGCACGAATGGCTGTATGTGCCCGGCCAGTCGGAACCCATCGTGCTGCCCCCCAACTCGGCCGCGCTTCACCTCGTCATGCGCGTGCGCGACGAGGCGCACCGCTTCGCGGTCACCTACCACCGGCAGCGGCGCGGACGGGCCATGACCCGCTCGGCTATCGACACCCTTGCAGGGGTCGGGCCGGTGCGCAAGAAGCGGCTGCTTACCGCGTTTGGGTCGCTTGCAGCGATGAAACGGGCGAGCGTCGACGAAATCGCGGCGGTCAAAGGGATGACACCCGCCTTGGCAGCCCAAGTCAAGGCCGCGTTAGGGGAATGAAATGCACATCATCATTCGCTTCATCGTCAATGCCATCGTCTTGTATTGCATCGCCAAATTCGTGCCGGGATTCAATCATGACGTCGGAGTATGGACGGCAGTCGTAGCGGCGATCGTGTTCGGCCTGGTCAACGCAATCATCGGCCCGATCCTAAGGTTACTCTCGGCGCCGATTAACTGGTTGACGCACGGGCTTTTTTCTCTGGTTATCAACTATCTGCTATTTTGGATCACCGTTTGGATCGCGCCGCACTTTGAAAACACCGGCGTCGGATGGCCCGCCTGGCTGGCCAATCTTGTCGGCGCCGCAATCATGATGCTCGTTGCAACGGCGCTGCAGCAGATGTGGTCTCCACGTTCGGAGCGAACGGTTACGACGGCGACATAGATATCATAGCCAACAAAAACGGCGGCGCAGAAAGCGCCGCCGTTATCTTTTTGTTGGAATACTCGCTAGGGTTTGGCGACCAGCGCTGAGTCGTTGTAGTCGCCGTACGTGACGCTAATGCGATGACCTTGCGTGCTCACTTGCGCTTCAACCGGTAGATGATAGTCGTTCACCCAGACCGTTGCATCGTATGATCCATCGGGTGCGACGACGTGCACGCCGGTGGTTTTAGCACCATCGATCGTTTTTTTACCGACGGTATTGACGTTATAGTTGCCGGTGTTATACGCATCGCCGACCGGCTGCGTTGCAATCTTGATGATCAGCGAGGGGTCTTGCCCGCCGCTCGAAGCAATCGCGGTATTGTCCCGACGGGATGACGTCGACCGTCGCGACCGCGCCGTTTTCAAAGTTCTCGACGACGCGCACGCTTTGAATGTGCTGGTATGCGCCGACGAGTTGAGTGACATCGCTCGATGTGCCCGAACCGGCGGCTTGAGCCGCCATCGGCCCGCAAAAAGCTAGGGCGGTGGTCAGTGCGAGGACCCTACGCATGGTTACTCTCCCGAATTTATTTGTGGGTTACGAGTATACCCCGCCCCAACCCAAAGAACCGCCGCAGCCCGTCATCTCAGTCCCCAACCGCTCACCGTAACCGCACCCACGCTGTCATCGTCAGCCGCCCCGTGTCATCGTGAGCCCGTCGAACGACCCTCAGCCTGCCGAAGGGGCTGCCCACCGGCTTTGGCGCATCCGAGCCCTCGCCACGCGTGTTATACTGTTCGTCGCCGTTCGAGCGTATCGAATCGGCGTGAACGCGGGGCTGAAATAGGTTCGACGGGAAGGTCCGCGGTCAATGTAAGCAGGCGGAGTTGCGAGCCCTCCTAAAACGATCGCAAGCGTTATACACGCGAACAACAACTACGCACTGGCTGCTTAATCTAAGCTAGCCACCGGTCGTGAGGGGTGCCCGAACCGCCTCGCATTCCGGTCATAAACTCGGGCTGGCGCGCACGATCGATTCTACCTGCGCGCAAGATAAAGAATCTGCTGCGAGCGGTAAGTCCGGCTTCGGGACGTCCGTTCGAGTAAGCTAAATTCGAAGCTGAGCCTGGAGAAAGCATTGGTCCGCCTTTTCGGACTCGGGGGGCAGTACCCCGACAGACTCCACCAAACTTATGCTATCGTCCAATGAATCGATCTTCATTGGGCGATACTACTTTTTTCGTTGGACAATTTTGAGCAGGCCGGTTTGGTCCCGTGGGTATAACTCACATTAACGGCTGATGCGCATGTCTCCTCGCGCATGGTGAGCACTGCTTATCGGAATTGCGGTTTTCAATGAGCGTTCAAATCGAACAAAAGAGCTGATGAGATGCCCCCCGCGACGGGTTCACCATCACACTTTTTATCACCGTTGCCGACATCAATCGATCGGCTGATTTCTATGAAAAAGTCTTCGGCGGCCGCATTCTGAGCAGAGGCGACAGCAAGGGTGCGTCCGGGCACATTCAGATCGCGAATACGTGGCTCATTGTGAACGTCGGTGGCGGGCCAACCACGGACAAGCCGACGGTAACGCTGAGCGTCCTCGCCGACCCGGATAAAATCGGCAGCTTTATGAATATTCGCGTTGCGGATATTCAAGCGTGCTATAAGTTATGGAAAAGTCGAGGTGTGGAGTTCATCACAGAGCCGATCCCTAAGTACGGCGAGATTCGCTGCTACATCCGCGATCCTGACGGATATATCATCGAGGTCGGACAGAGCACCGACCTCACGCAAGGTTGACGCTCGGCCCGCAAAAAGCATTCTTAAATTTGCGTCAGGTCGTCTGGGTTCGCGCTGCGCGCGCGACGCGCGCAAAGAGATCGGGCGCGCCGAGCTGCGCACATACGGCGGAGAATTTGGTAGTGGGTCCGCGCCACTCCAACTCGTCGACATCGGCGAAAAGCACAGCATCGGTTCGAAGGGTTGCCAATTCCTTAAATAACAGTGCAAGTCGCTGACGCTCGCCGAGCACTTCCGGCGGGAATACCTCGATCCCGCCATAGCGCGTGAGCAGAGCTGCGGCGTTCTTCGGTCCAATGCCCGCGATGCCGGGATAACCATCCGCGGCGTCACCGACGAGCGCAAGATAGTCGGGAATCAGTTCGGGATTTACGCCAAACTTCGCTCGCACGCCGGCAGCGTCCCGGATGGCCTTGCTCCTTCGGTCAACTTGCACGATGCGATCCTCGCGCACGCATTGCGAGAGATCTTTATCGGGCGTCCAAATGCAAATTTTCTGCATACGGGAATCCTTTGACGCAATAGCGGCCGCCGATGCGAGCGCATCATCGGCCTCAGCTCGATCATCGCCCATACTGGAATCCCCATCGCCCGCAGTGCGTCCTCGAGCGGCACGAACTGTGCACGCAGCGCAGGTTCGATTCCCTGCCCCGTTTTGTACCCATTCCAAAGCTCGTTGCGGAAAGATTCGATAACGTGATCGGTGGCGACGCCTAGATACCTCGCTCCCTCGTTGATCATCTGCAGCACGGTATTGAGCACGCCGATAACCGCCCCGAATCGCCGATCCTTATCACCCGTGGCGCGACGCAGCCCGTAGAAATGGCGGAAGAGTTCGTAGGTCCCGTCGACCAGATGAACGATCACGCAGCGTGGATTTCGTTGCGCTGCAATCTTGCCCCGCAGCGGCGGCCAAGGTACGCCGTGCCCCGAACGACTTGGGTGCCGCGCAGCGTCACCCACGCCAAGCCTTTCGGATTACGCACCGGATCGCGGTAGTCCAGGTCGTCGGAAAAGGTTTGCGAATCGAATGCAACGAGATCGGCGAATTTCCCCGGAGCGATCGTGCCGCGGTCGGGGATGTTGAAGATGCGGGCGGGAAGCCCGGTCATCTTGTGAACGGCCGATTCCAGTGTAAGCGTCCCCAGTTCGCGAACGTGCTGAGCGATGACGCGCGGGAACGTACCGTACGATCGCGGATGATGGCGCCCTTGCACGCCGGGCGCGGCCCCGTCGGAACCGATGACGGTGTGTTCGTCACGCAGGACGCGCGCGATGTCTTCTTCGTTCATCAAGAATATCGTCATCATCGCGGCGAGCTGCTCGTTCACCAGAACGCGAATCAGCGCGTCGAACGGCGGGCACCCGAGTTCCGTGGCTATTTCCGCGATCGTGCGCCCTTCGAATCGATGGCTTGGCGTAAACGCGATCAGAATTCCGTCGTATCCCGCTTCCGCAACGAAGTTTTGAAAGTCCGACGTATCGCTCTCGAGTGTCTTTCGGAGTGCACGCAGTCGTTCCGGATCGCGCAGGCGCTCGAGCGTCGCTTCATTTCCGCCTTCATGAAATTCGGGAGGTAAGACCGCTTTCAAATACGTGCTGCCGGCGGTGTAAGGATAGACGTCTTGATGCACGATGACACCGCGCGCACGTGCTTGCCGAATCAACTCGAGTGAATCGCGCGTTCTCCCCCAGTTTTTCTTGCCGCAGGCTTTGTGGTGCGATATTTGTACCGGAACGTGCGCCTTTTCCCCAATCGCTAAAGCCTCGGCGACTGCATCGAGCAGGGTATCGCCTTCACCGCGGATGTGCGAGGTATATATCGTTCCGGAGGGCAGGCATTTCGCCAAATCGACGAGCTCGTCCAAATCGGAAAACACGCCGGGCGGATAAATGAGTCCCGTGGACAGACCGAACGCTCCTGCCTCGATCGCTTCTTCGAGCGACGCGCGCATGAATGCCCGTTCCGGCGACGTTGCGGCGCGGCGCTCCATCCCCATCGCCGCTAAACGCAGCGTGCCGTGGCCGACGAGCGGCACGTAGTTGGTGACGTACCCGTGCGCATCCGTGGCGCGCAGTAAATCGGCGAAATCGGCACCGATGCTTTCGTGCACCGGCATCACTGCTTCGAGCGACGCCAGCAGGGCCGCACGGTGCCGCGATGACGTCGGCGCAAGGCTTATGCCGCAGTTGCCGACGACTTCGGTCGTTACCCCCTGCAGAATCTTCATCGTGTCGTCGTCGGGAAGCAGCGGGGCGTTGTCGCCATGCGAGTGGACGTCGATGAAGCCGGGTGCGATTACCAGACCTGTGGCGTCGACGGTGTTCCAACCCGCGTGCGTATCCGCATGCGGGCGGAGATCTTCAATCCGCTCGCCGGAAACGAACACATCGTACGCGGCCGCCGGCCCGCCGGTGCCGTCGACGACCGTTGCGCCCGCGTAGACCGTTTTGTTCATGTACCGCCGTTTTAAACAACCGGCGCCGAAATACTGCCGCCTGCGGGAAAATATCGCGCTGCCGCGTAAGAAGGCCGCATGATTCGAAAGATCGCCGCTGCAGCGGCACTGCTTTGCCTTCTTGGCGCTGCGCCTCTTTCGCTGACGCCGAAACAACTGGCCGCGATCGATGCCATCGGAAACCGTTCCGTGGCCGGACGAGCGACGCCCGGTGTTACGATCGCGATCCTGCGCGGCGGCTCGGTCGTCTACGCAAAGGGCTTTGGATATATGAACGTCGAGGACGCGGTGCCGGCGCGCGGAGATACGAGCTATCCCATCGGTTCGAATACCAAACAATTCACCGCGACGGCGATTTTGATGCTACAGGACGAAGGCAAACTGAGCGTCGACGATCGCCTCTCCAAATACCTGCCGGAAATTCCGCACGCCAACGAGGTCACGCTGCGCAATTTACTCACCCATTCCGGCGGCTATGCGGAATATACTGAGATTGGCACGTTCGATGAGATCGGCAATCGCCCCACGACGCCGGCAGCGATGGTGAACACGGTCGATCACCGGCCCCTTGCATTTACCCCCGGAACGGCTCGTGAGTACTCGAACACCGGATACAATCTACTGACGATGGTAATCGAGCGGGTGTCCGGGATGAGTTACGGCGATTTCCTCGAGCAACGGATCTTTAGGCCGCTCGGGATGACGTCGACCTTCGTGCGCAGCTGGGACGATACGCGTCGCAATGTTGCGACCGAGTACGATTCCTACGCGCTCGGCCCGTGGGAGCACGCGACGCACCTCGACTATACCTGGTTTGGCGGCGCCGGTTCGATCATCAGCAACGCAGCCGACCTTGCAAAGTGGAACGCCGCGCTATCCGGCGGAAAATTGCTCTCCAAGCGTTCCTTGACCGAGATGATGACGCCGCACCGCATCGGGAAAAATGATCCCTTCCCGGATTACGGATTCGGGATCATGGTGTCGCGTTTGCCGAACGGGCACCTGATGGTCTCGCACGGCGGCAACACGTACGGTGCGGCAACGCAGGATGCGCGTTTTCCGGATGACCATCTCGGCATCGTCGTCTTAGCAAACAGTGGAACATTCAGCTACGACACCGCTGTTTCGGCGCTGTATCGCGTTCTGGTACCTTCGGCGGCCGTGAAGCCGTCGCCGCACCCCGGGTCGACGCCCGGCAAACGAGCGCGACCGCAAGCAAATCCGGCGATGGTCGCCGCGGCTCAGCGCTGGCTCGAGGATGCGATTGCGGGGCGCGTCGACATGGCGCAGCTGCGGCCCGACTTTCGCGCCCACATGATTCCGGCACACCGCGCGGACTTGCAGGCGCTCGCGGGACTCGGAAAACGCACGTACACGTTGATTTCGACGGATCGCCGGCCCCCTACTACGGCGTACCTATTCACGGTAAAAACGCCGAAGAAAACCCTGCTTTATGCGTACAGCCGTGACGACAATGGACTCGTTGCCGGAGCCGACGTTATCGACACCGTAACGTACTGATCGCGCAGCGGGCGATCGACCGGTACTTCGCCGATTATCGTTGCGCGACGAACGAACCGGTGTGCGGGAAAGTAATCGGCGAGCGCGCAGTGCTGCGTCCAGCGATTGTCCCACATCGCTACGGTTCCCGCGCTCCATCGCCAGCGAACTTGAAATTCCGGCGCGGTCATGTGCTCGAAGAGAAAGCGCAGCAAAACGTCGCTTTCGCGATGCGATACGCCCTCAATGTGCGAAGTGAAGTCTTGATTGACAAATAGCGCTTTTCGGCCGGTCGCCGGGTTCGTCCGGGCGACGGGATGCGAAACGGGCGGATGCTGCACATAGATCGCGTCGCGACGATCTTCCATGCCAAGCGCTGCAAAGCGCTCGGGGGTGAAGTTCTTGGCAAACGAGTGAACGGCGCGCAGCCGGCCGAAGAGTTCCTTTATCGGATCGGAAAGTGCTTCGTACGCCAGATACATGTTCGCCCACAGCGTGTCGCCTCCGAGTGGCGGTATGTCTTCCGTGCAAAGTATCGCGGCCTTCGGCGGCCTTGCTAGATACGTGACGTCGTTATGCCAGCGGTCGGCGTTAGCGCGCCGCGTCGAGTCGTGTTCCAGGACCATGACCTCCGGAGCATCTTTGTGACCCGAATAGAACGGATGCAGGTAGAGCGGTCCGAAGCGCCCCGCAAAGTCACGCTGCTGTACGGGCGTGAGCGGCTGGTCTTCAAAGAAAATAACGAGACGATCGTCGAGCGCCGCGCCGATCTCCGCGATATCGCTCTCGGAGAGGGTCCGCGCAGATCGATGCCTTCGATGACGGCACCAATCGCCGGAGTGAGCGGCGTTATCTTGAGGCTAACATGTGCCATATGCGTCATTACGACGGGGCGCCGCGCTTACCCCGTTGTTTCCATGGAGTCGGGCCCCCAGACCATACTCGACTCATACGCTTTGCGGATGGCCTCAACTACGGTGTCCGGCTCGTCAAATTGAACGTATTCGGAGTCTGCTCGTTGCAAAAATTTGCTTCGAATTCGAAGAAAGTCCCAGCCAGCGAGATTCAGCCAACGCTACCTCGTACTCGATACCGGAGATCTCTGAGCGTTGGCCCGAAAGCCCGCATGAAAATATTTACGGCCCTCGCGGCGGCACAAATCTGCGCCTACGAATGAGTCCGGAACTTAAACGTTTCGTCTGAATTTGAGGCGCGCGGGCGCTACGGCCATGTACGTACCTGCGAAATCGGGCTCCCGATCTCAGGAGTGCAGGCGACGGCGCCATTCTGATAACGAACGGCGCGTTCGGCGAGCTGTCGCCCGAGACAGACGCGTATGTCACGTCTATTAAAGCGATGGGCATCGCTCTCGGGAATGCTGCAAAAAGCAAACTGGCCGGTTTGCTTTCGCAGCGGCTAAAAGGCAATGGCGGTTTTTGTCGGCGAGGTTATGATTCACGGCACGATCAAGGGCACACCGACGGGTAACGGCAATTCCATCGACCCTTCGAGGAGCGCAAATACGTTTTGGGACCTCTATCAGGACTCGCGGCGAGATGCTAGCGGGCGTCAGCTGATGTGCTTTACATGTTCGCGTTACGGCTTGTCGTACTTGTCGTGATGGCGTAACCAAGGCTCGGCATCGAAGTTCTCATTGCGGCCGCGTGGTGCGCGGTCAAGCCATTGGTACATGTTCCATAAGCCGTCGAGGCCGCGCGCGTACGCCGAGTACGTGTGATAGACGACGCCGTTCTCCAGCACGAACGCGCTCACGCCCGGCTGTTCGCGGCCATACGTTGCACGGTCGGTCCCGGCCATCGACGCGAACCTTGACGACCACCGATGTTCGCTCTCTTCATCGTCCGCTGCCTCCGGGGCGACTTCGCGCCGGAAGTTGTACACGACGTCTCCTTCGCGTTCTTGCTCCTGCGTATACGAGACGTTGAATTCGAAGTTGAAGTCGGTGTCGGACGACGATGCCCACGGAAAGCTCCAGCCCATCCGTTTCTTGTATGCTTGCAGCTTTGCGAGCGGAGCGCGCGACACGGCTGTGAACGCGACGTCGTGATTCTCCAGGTGAACGACGATGCCGTTGAAGCCGTCCGCGATCGACGAGCACGACGGGCATCCCGCGGTATAGTCCGGTCCGAACATGAAGTGGTAGATCAGCAGCTGCGAGCGTCCTTTAAAGAGGTCGGCAAGAGATGCCGTGCCCTGGTCGGTCTCGAACCGGTACTCCTTGTCGATTTTAACCCAGGGCAACTCCGCTCGCCGTCGCGCCACCTCGTCGCTGCGCCGCGTCAGCTCTTTCTCCGCCTTCAGCAGGTCCAGTCGAGCGGCGAGCCATTCTTCGCGCGTCGCGGTCTTGTGGTCGGTCACCATGTTCCGTTCCTTTCATATAGGGTGAAAAGAGGCTGCCGAAATACTGTTTAACGAGCAGCAGCATCGGCTGCGGCGCCGAGACGGCCTCCGCAACGAGCGGTGCGACTGCGGGGAAGCATTCCAGACACATACCCCTGGTCGATTTCGGGAAGCAAGAATCGACAATAGAGCAAGGAGGGCTTATGAAATACGCATGTTTCATTTACGGTGACGACGAGCCGCTGCCGGAGAGCGAGCAGGCAAGGCTGCGCGACGACAGCATCGCCTACCACCAGGAGCTCGCGCGAAAGGGCCACCTTGTCGCCCTGGAGGCGCTCGAGGATGCGGACACGGCAACAACGGTACGCAGGCGAGACGGCAGCTCTCGATGACTGACGGCCCGTTCGCTGAGATCAAAGAACACCTGGGCGGCTTTTTCATAATCGAAGCGCGCGATCTGAACGAGGCCATACGCATCGCCGGAGGCCATCCGGCAGCGGGCTGGGACTCAATCGAAATACGGCCGGTGCGAGATATACCCAAACCGTCATGACGACGGCGAACCTCGGGTCGATCTACCAGATGCAGTCGCGTCACGTCCTGGCAACGTTGATTCGGCTGCTCGGTGACTTCGATCTCGCGGAAGACGCGCTGCACGAAGCGTTCCTTGCGGCGGCCGAGCAATGGCCGATTGAGGGGATGCCGCGCAATCCGCGATCGTGGCTGATTTCGACGGGCAGATTTCAGGCAATCGATGCGGTTCGCCGGCGCGCCCGCTACGACGCCTCGTTGAAGCGCCTCGCGCAACAGTCGAAGTGGAGTGAAGATTTCAGCGTGGATCTCGATAACATTGCGGACGACGATTTGCGGCTGATCTTTCTTTGTTGCCATCCGGCGTTGTCGCTCGACGCACAGGTCGCGCTGACGCTGCGCGAAGCGTGCGGGTTGACAACAGAAGAGATCGCGCAAGCGTTCGTTGCCAAGCCGTCGGCGATCGCGCAGCGCATCGTCCGCGCCAAAGGCGAAAATTCGAGATGCCGGTATTGCATACGAGTCTGCCGTCCCCTGCAGAATTGCCGCAGCGCGTGCGCGCCATGCTGCACGTCATCTATCTGCTTTTCAACGAAGGGTACGAAGCCTCGTTCGGTCCCGCACTGGTCCGCGTCGATCTCTGTGGCGAATCCATTCGGTTGGCGCGGCTGATCGTGGAGATTCTTCCCGAAGCCGAGATCTATGGGCTGCTCGCACTGATGATGTTCCATCACGCCCGCCGCAAAGCGCGTACCGGCCCATCCGGTGAGTTGATTCTCCTCGACGATCAAGACCGTTCGAAATGGGATCGATCGGAGATTTCGCAGGCAGAGGATTTCCTCAAGCGGGCGCTTGTGCCGCAACGCATGGGCCGCTACGCGTGTGAGGCATCCATCGCGCAAGTCCATGCCGTAACTCGGCGGCCCGAAGAAACCGACTGGGCCAAGATCGTTCGGCTGTACGATGCTCTGCTCGAAATCGATCCTTCGCCGATTATCGAGCTCAACCGCGCGGCGGCGATCGCGATGCGTGATGGTCCGGCCGAAGGCCTTGCGATCATGGATGACCTCATTAGCCGCGGCGCGCTCAGCGACTATCGGTTTGCTCACGCGGCACGTGCGGACATGTACCGCGCTGCGGACGAATCGAGGAAGCCAGGTCTGCATATGCGCGGGCCCTTGCGCTTACGCAGCAAGAGGCAGAACGCCGATACATCGCCGGCAGAATGGCCGAACTGGAATAAACCTAGATTCTAACGCGCCGCAGTAGCGGTCGACCTGCAGGCTGCACATCGGCGCAGTTAGAAGATCGGGCTGAGAAGTATGTCCGTGATTTTCACCAGACTTCGTCCCGCAAACGCTATGTATAGTGTTCGCGAGTAAGGATCGGTAATCCAATCGAAATAGCAATTCGCCGGTCTCCCCGTCAACGCGCCCGCGTGCAAGAGCTGCGTCCAGGTCACGCCATCGATCGTGTAGCAAACGCCGCCCTCACCGACCGCAAAGCGTACGAGTGGATTGTACGGATAAAACTGCATGTCGGTCAGTACCAGATCGAACCAGTCCCTCAGGCCGCTGGTGTTATCGTTCGACGATATCGGAATCTGGTTATTCCACGTGAGTCTGGGCCTGCAGATTTGAGTCGAAGACCCACGTCTGACCTCCATCGTCCGAGCGTTTGACGCCGTCGACATCGAGGATGTAGATAAGGTTCGGCTGATAGGGGCTGACAAAGAACCGCACGGCAACAGTTGCGCCCACTGAACCGTTTGTCGCCGGTGCAGGCACGATTTGCGTCCAGCTCGTCGCTCCTGCGCTCCAGGTCCAAAGGCTGCCGCTACCATCGGGATAGTCGCCCTGCATAGAAAACGGTGTTCGCATGTCCGCCTGCGGCTTGCAGCACGCTGGTCAAAGGACCAGGAAGCGGCGGACCTTGCAGATACACGTTCGAACCCTGCCCGGGACCGGTCGCGGATGTGATCCATTCGTTGCTGCTGGCGATGTCAAAGATATTTTGGGTGCGTACGACAACGCGCTGAGCAGCGGCCTTGAAAAGTATAAAGACGTAGTCGCCCTGGGCGGGGGCATTTTCATTCGGCAAGCCAAGAACGATCGGTCGTGAACCGCGGTTGCCGTAGTAGCTGTTCGCATTCCAGATGTCTCCGGAGTCCGGCATCAGCGGAGGGCCGGTGGAGGCGCGACGTTGCTGGGAGGTTCTTGCATCGGGCAGACTGCCGGGAACGGTCTCGTACACGCTGACGGTATGTCCCCAACGCGGTGTGAACACCATCATGGAATACGGCCGGAGCGGATCGGCGAAGGAACAGTCGTTATCGCCGCCGCCATATTCCTGATTCGACCAAGTCTGACCGCCGTCCATCGAATAAAAGCCGTCGTTGTCACCCGTGTTCAGCGATAGTGCCGGGCCGAGCCCTTGGTAAGAAACGCCGGCAACGTTTACGCACGACAGCGTCATTGCATTTTTGGCCGGCACAAAGGTCTGGCCGCCGTCCGTGCTCCAGTAAATCCCGCCGTCGGAAAGTAACCAAACCGTTCCGGATTCGGGCGTGTAAACACCACCAATTAACGTCGCGCGGAAGTCAGGAGAAAGAAGGATGCCGTGCAGATCGACGTGGACGGGACCCAAAGCCCGCCAATCGGTCGACGCGCTCGGATACAGCGGTCCCATGTACGCAACGGAACGCTGCGCTCCATAGAACAATAAGGCGCCTCCCTTTTGCGTCGTGGCGAGAAACACGTTTCCGCTATCCTGACTGCTCAGACTTGGAAGTACAAGCTCGCTCCAATAGGAAGGTTCTCCGGCGAGGAATGTCACGTAGTTGCCAACATGGAGGGTGGCCGGCGTGCTGCCGTTTTGCACGACGTAGACCGCAAGCGGCTCGATTCCGGCGAGATCACCATCACGCTGGGTGCGTTGAAATTTGCGGTGGAGCTGACCGGGCCGCCGATATCCGGCGGAATTCCTTGGTCGGCAAGCCACGTCACGCCGCCGTCTAGCGAAAGAAACATCGCGCTCTCGCCGAGCGCATAGATCACAAAGGGCCACGGATCGGCGGGCTCGCTCTGCCACACGGCAACATGATTGACTGCCTGTGGCGCGCCCCGTCCCCAAGGAAAAACGGTTTCGAACGTCGTGCCTGCGTCTCTTGCTGATCGCCAGCGCATTCCCGCCTGCCGCATATACTAGGTGATCGCTGCCGAGCGCCCATACGATCTGTCCGACCGCCTCGCCGGGTGGAAAAGCATAGACCTTGCTCCAGTTTGAGCCGCCGTCGGTCGATCGCCAGATACCGCGCCCGTTGACGACGCGATCGTTCCTGAGCAGTGCAAGAACAGTGTTCAGATATCCAAAATTTCCAAGAACAAAGTTCGCATGTAGGAAATCCGCCGTGGCCGTCCCCGATGCCGGTCCAAACACCCGCATCTCCAAAACCGACGATTGCATTACGAC
The DNA here is from genome assembly GCA_963777365.1 of Vulcanimicrobiota bacterium. GTDB lineage: Bacteria > Vulcanimicrobiota > Vulcanimicrobiia > Vulcanimicrobiales > Vulcanimicrobiaceae > CAVZQG01. The sequence continues at coordinate 75,934 of CAVZQG010000019.1, read as the reverse complement.
CTGTGCCCGCAAGATCGCCGACTAATCTCGGGTGTTTGTCCACGCGCCATCCTTGGTCCATGCCGAGGTTCGCCAGGACGTAATTTGCCTGCGCAAACTTACCGTCTCCGGTTCCGAGCGCGGTCCACACGCCGGCGTCTCCGAACCCGACGATGTCTGAAATGCCGTCGCCATTCAGATCGGCAACGAACCTCGGATGCTCGTCGACGCGCCATGACTGGTCATAGCCGAAGTTATCCAGCACTGGTTGAGGGGGTGATTGAACGAATCCGCCATCGCCCGTGCTGATCGCAGTGAACACCCCAGCATCTCCGAAACCGACGATATCCGCGAACCCGCTACTCGTGAGCTTGCCAAGGCAACGGGTGCTTGTCCACACGCCATCCCTGGTTGTAGCCAAAACGGTTGAGAACGGGGTTGCTGTGCGGCGTTCGAAACGTTCCATCTCCATTACTGAGCGCAACCCACACGCCGTCATCTCCGAAGCCGACGATGTCCTCAAATCCGCTGTTCGTCAGACTTCCTAGAAGCCGTGGATGCTTGTCCACTTCCCATCCTTGGTGATGGCCGAACTGGTGGAGCACCGGATTAGTGTTTGGTTCTGAAAACGTGCCGTCTCCGTTTCCGAGCGCAACCCACACGCCGTCTTCACCGAAGCCGACGATATCGGCGAATCCGCTATTCGTTACGTGGGCCAGAAATCGCGGGTGCTTGTCGACGCGCCAGTCCTGAGCGTACCCGTAGTTTTCAAGGACGAGTCGCGGGCTCTTGAAACGTGCCGTCGCCATTTCCTATCGCCGTCCAAACACCGTCGTAACCGAATCCGACAATGTCCGCGCAGCCGTCGCCGTTGAGATCGACAACGAACCTGGGATGCTCGTCGACCCTCCACCCTCCAGCCTGATAGCCCAGGTTGTTAATGACAACGTTCGGCGGTTGGAATGTGCCGTCGCCATTACCGAGCGCGGTCCATACGCCGCAATCTCCAAAGCCGACGATATCCATGAATCCGCTATGCGTAAGCTTGGCCAGATATCTCGGGTGCTTATCCACGCTCCATCCCAGCGCAACGGCGATATCGACAACGCACCATCCGCCTATGGAACCGGGTACATCGAAGTCGGGCGAATTCGGCTGCGGCCAAGCCACTTGGTTCCACGTCTGGCCGCTGTCATAGGACGCCCACAAGTTCGAATAGGACCCGGCAAACAACACTTGCCCGTCCGGTGAACACGCAATCGATAGCATCCGTCCAATCGGGGAATGACCAGGATCTTGTACCTGCGATGCGACCGGACCCACATCAATGATTGGAGCCACAGATCACCGCCGTCGACTATTGCTTTGCTCTGGTACGCGACGAGTTTGCCATACAGCGGCGATTGCCGCCAACGCCACGCAAGCCAGAATCAAAAGCTCGATGAAACCATTGCCGCCGTCGGGTGAGAAATGGAAAAACCGCTCTATAAAGTCCAAGTCGTCCTCCGTAGCAATTGCGACACTCTGGAGTTGACCGGCTTTCGCAGGGACTTCTTGATTACACATGAGCGCCGCGTGAGCCATGCGGCGATTCTCGAGTTTTCACCTCCAGTGTCGATGACCAGCTTTGCGCTTGATCGTTTTTGCCGATTTCCGTCACGTCACGGGCACCGACGTGCGGTCGTTGCGTTTTGCATGAAAACGGCGCTTGTACGCGCGGATCGTCTTTGGCGGGTCGGCAGTGCTGATCGGCATCCTCCAACTCCTGTCGCACGACTCTGAAGTGTGGCAACTCGTGCATCGAATTGTGGATGCCCTTCGGCACGATCGTCGCCTGGTGTCTGGCGATTGCGTTAATCGCGGGTGGAATCGCGATGATGTACGCGCGAACCGGTCGCTGGGCGTCGATCCTCCTGGGAGCAATCTATCTGATTTTCTCGCTGGCATCCATTCCAAGCATGATCGTCGCACCGGCCAACCCCGTGCTCTATGTAATCTTCTTCGAAAAGTTCTCCGTCGTGTGCGGCGCGCTTGCCGTGTATGGGGCAACTGAAAAGGATGCCGCTCGGTCCGAAGCGCTGAGCCGCGCGGCGCGCATAGGGCTCGGAGTTTGTACAATCTCATTCGCGTGGGCTCAGATAGTCTATCTCCAATATACCGCCAGTTTGGTTCCGAAGTGGATCCCACCCAATCAGGTGTTTTGGACGAACCTTACCACGATTGCGTTCGCACTCGCGGGCCTCGCTATGTTGATCAACCGTCAGGCGCCGCTCGCGATACGCTTGATGACGTTGATGCTGGCACTATTCGGAGTCCTCGTTTGGGTTCCGCGCATCATCACTCATCCCGAAACGCTTTCCAATTGGAACGAAATCGCCGCAAATTATCTGATTACGGGCGCCGCCTGGATGGTGGCAAGATGAGCGCAACCAATACGGACGAAGCGGGTTTTGAATTCCTGCTATGACCACACAAAGCGAGCGCGCGATTTTCGCGGGAGGTTGCTTCTGGGGCATGCAAGAGCTGCGAAGCTTGCCCGGCGTCATCTCTACGCGCGTGGGATACAGCGGCGGTGACGTACCGAACGCGACATACCGTAATCACGGCACTCACGCTGAATCTCTCGAAATTGTTTTTGATCCCAGTCGCGTGAGCTACCGTCAGCTGCTCGAATTCTTTTTTCAAATACACGATCCAACGACGCTCAATCGCCAAAGCAACGATCGCGGCATGAGCTATCGCTCGGCGATCTTCTACACGACGGACGAACAACGCCGCGTAGCGCAAGAAACTATCGCGGATGTCGAGGCATCCGGAATTTGGCCGGGCAAAGTCGTAACGGAGATCGCGCCGGCGGGTCCGTTCTGGGAAGCTGAACCCGAGCATCAAGATTATCTGCAGAAGTATCCAAACGGCTACACGTGCCACTTCATCCGGCCGAATTGGAGCGCTTCCACAACGCGCGCGAGCGTAACTGACTTGTACAGCATACAGTCGAGGTGGGAAGATGGATATCAATAAGAGCATAAATTCGGATCAGTTCCCTTATCCCGATACTGACGATGATGCCATCGCTCCGGACGTAGCGCCGCGCGAGCAACAACCGCTGCCTCCGTCCGAAGCCGTCCGGCTCGAAGAGGAAAAGTACGCTGAAAGCAGCCTCGACGAAAACCGCGACGATCAGTTTGATGCGCACCACGCGGATGCGGACGAACATCTATAACGCCGAGGGCAACCCCGTATCTTTTGACTGCCCTCAATCGTCTTAATTGCGGAGGCAGATCGCGATGACAATGAAGACACCCCCAATCGTTTCGGCGCAGGAATGGGAAGCTGCGCGTGAACAGATGCTGACCAAGGAGAAGGCCTTTACCCGCGCCCGTGATGCGCTGGCCGCGGAGCGCCGGCGAATGCCGTGGATGCGCGTCGATAAAGAGTACGTTTTCGAGGGCCCCAGCGGCAAGGTAAAACTGCGCGACTTGTTCGAGGGACGCCGTCAACTTATCGTCTACCGCGCGTTCTTCGAACCCGGCGTGTTCGGCTGGCCCGATCATGCTTGTCGGGGCTGCTCGTTCGGTGCCGATCAGGTCGCCCACCTTGCCCATCTGAACGCGCGGGACACTACTCTGGCGTACGCCTCGCGCGCGTCGCAGGCGGACATTGCGCGCGTGAAGGCGCGGATGGGCTGGGAGATGCCGTGGTACACCATAACCGACAGCTTCGACAAAGACTTCGGCGTGGATGAGTGGCATGGCAACAATGTATTCTTCCGCGACGGCGACAACGTTTTCCGCACCTACTTTATTAACAGCCGCGGCGACGAGGCGATGGGGAGCACCTGGAGCTACCTCGACGCGACCCCACTCGGGCGCCAGGAAGAGTGGGAAGACTCGCCGGAGGGCTATCCGCAAACGCCGCCATACGAATGGTGGAACTGGCACGACAATTACGCTGCGGAGGCTTCGCCGGACCCAAAATGGACCGCGGTAGTTGAAAACGCGCAGGCGACCTAACGTGTTCGTGATCGCTCACATCGCAGGTGTGCCGGTCGAGGAGCTGCTGGTGCCGTTTGCGAGCGCGACCGGAGCCGGAGTTCTGCTGCTGGCGCGCATTTGGGTGATGTCGCACATGCGACACTGACGGAGCATAACCGATTCACAATGCAGGACGAAACGCGCGCCTTGTTGCCCGCAATGGCGCAGGCGCGCGAACGCTTCATGGATCTCGTCGCCGAGCTACGTCCCGAACTCCATCGTTATTGTGCTCGCATGACCGGTTCCGTCTTCGATGCCGAGGACGTAGTCCAAGATACGCTGGCGAAAGCCTATTACGCCCTCGGCCAGATGAAGGAGCCGCCGAACTTAAAACCCTGGCTCTTCCGCATCGCGCACAACACCGCTATGGATTTTCTCAGGCGCTACGAGCGAAAAAATGTCGATGTCGTTCCTGAACTTCCGGAACGCGCCGAGCCCGAGGACGACGAGGTCGATCCGACGCTGGTCGAAGCTGCCCTGACTGTTTTTGTCGAACTTCCGCCGGTGCAACGCGGCGCTCTCATCCTCAAGGACGTTCTCGGACATTCTCTCGAGGAAGTTTCGACCACTCTTGGAACTTCCGTCGGCGCCGTCAAGTCAGCGTTGTCCAGAGCGCGTGCCAACGTCGCTCGCAAATCGAGCGCCGCGCTTGCGCCGTCCGCACGGCTGGAATCCGCGGAAGACCAAATGAACCTGCGCCGCTACGTGGATCTCTTCAACGGTCGCGACTGGGACGGGCTTCGCGCGCTCGTCGGTGAAGAATCGCGACTCGATCAAGTATCGCTTGTGCAACGGCGCATAACGGATGCGCGGTACTTCGATCGCTACGCGGAAATTATCAAGAGCGAAGACATTCGCGCCGAAGCGGGGTGGGTCGACGGCGTTCCCGCAATTGCGATGTATCGTCCGGCATCGAGCACCGTGCCGGCGTATTTCGTACTGCTGGAATGGACGGGCGGCCGAATCTCTCTTATTCGCGATTTCCGGTACGTACCGTACATCGCGAGCGATGCGCGGTTCTCACGGACGCAGTGAAGTTACGGAGCAAAAAGTAGCCCGTCGGGGCCGCTCAACCCGACGATCATGTCTGCTGCGATTGGCGCATTCGTTGCGGGAACAAACGCATTTACGAAATTGGTGCCGGCGTTCGAAACCCACAGATTTCCGCTCGCGTCGAAGGCGAGTCCCATTGGATTGTTCATGCCGGTCCGAATGGTATCTGCGGCGATTGGAGTGTTCGTCCCCGCGGCGTACGCAGTCACGCTATTGATGTTGTAATTTGCAACCCAAAGGTTCCCGTTCTTTTCGAACGCGACGGCTATCGGATCGCTAATTCCGTTACTGATGGTGTCGGAAACGATCGGTGTATTCGTTCCGGGGGCGTAGACCAGGATGTTGTTGTCTCCGCTGTTGGCCGCCCACAGATTTCCGCTTGCATCGAACGCAAGTGCGAATGGTCCGTTCAAACCGATCGAAATGGTGTCTGCGGCTAAGGTTCTATCGGTCCAAAACGACCTAGCGGCTTAGTCTGCGGAATTACGGTTTCGGAGGCGGCGTTGGGCAGCCGGCAACAGGAGACGGCGTCGGGACCGGAGGCGCCGGAGTGGGGATCACCGTTACCGGCGGAGTCGTTGGGGCGACCGTCGGCGCCGCACTTGGCTTGGGAGTGGGGCCGGCCGTTTTTGGCGGAGGTTTTGGCGCGGAAACTCCTCCCGGCGTCGATGTCGGCTTTGGAGAAGGCGCCGCCTTGTGCGGTGTGTCGCCATGTGAATGATTCGTCAATGCATCGACGATGAATCCAAGCGCTACCGCACCGGCAATCTCGCACGCGGGACGGTAACGATAGCAGAAGCTGCGGTTGGGTCCGTACCCCGGCGCGGGTGAGGGCGCGGCCGATGGCGGCGGGGGCGGCGGCGTTGGCGACGGAGCCGCGTTCGCAGTCCCGAACATCGCGCCGAGCGTCCCGGCGCGTCGATCGGCAGCGGAATGCTTTTTCACAGGCGCAGAGGCAACGATGTGCGTGCGTACGATCGAGACATTTCCGCAACGATTCGGAATGTAGAAGTCCGTTCTGATGTCGTTGTGCGTAAAGGCCAGATGCCATCCATATACATGCTGCAAGAGGATGACGTTGTGCATTACATGGACGTCGTGCCCGGGGCCCTCGCCGGTCATCGCGTCTAAATGCTGCGGTATCGCACCATACGCAAATTGGCGCGGAATGTCGAACGCGCCGGCCAGAGCGCTGCGCTCCCCTTCGGACAGGTTGAGTTTGCGTTGCGGCTGCCATCAATCTGGCGCGGTGCGCAAGCAGCGTCGACGTCGAGTCGATCGGCCCGACCACCGGCGCGACGCCGAGTTTCGGCACGATCGTGGTGGCTCCCGCCGGAGATTGCGCGCCAATGAAGGCGAGCGCCATGAGTGCGATGAGCACTCGTTTCGTGTTGTAACCCGGTTTCGGAGAATATGGAAAAACCGCCACCTTCAAAGTCCCCCAAAGATGCCGCAAATGCGCCGCTTCTAAAAAAGCGGTCGCTTGAACGAATCGTATCGTGTGCAGAATCTACCGAACTTTAACTGCGCGTGTATTTTGTTGATCTTCGCGACAAAATTTCGGCGCCGGAGACGATTTTTTGCAGGATCGGCCCTGGGGGCGGAAAATTATCGCCCGCATAGGCTTTGTTTATAACGTGTTCCGAAACGAGGGGCCTGGTTAACGATGATTCGTCGCCTAATCCTTGCGGTTGCGCTTTTCTTCTGCACCGCCACGCTGTGCCAAGCGCAAGCGCCTTCTGGAAATTTCAGTATTGAAGCAGTCCTGAGTTATCCGTATCCGCTGAACCTTGTATCGGGTGCCGACGGACACACGGTAGCGTGGGTTCTGAACGAGCGCGGCGTACGCAACGTGTTTGTGGCGACTGCTCCCGACTACGCGCCACGCAAGGTGACGGATAACACGGCCGACGACGGACAAGAGATCACCAACCTAAGGATCTCGCGCGACGGAAAATACCTCGTTTATGTAAAGGGCGGGGATCACGACTCGAATTGGCCGGCGAGTTTTCCGCCCGATCCCGCGCTTAGTCCGGTTGCGCCGCAGATGGAAGTTTGGTCGGTTCCGCTGCAAGGACCCGGGAAACCCATCGCGCTCGGTACCGGCGATACGCCTGCGATATCTCCGGACAATAAGCGAGTTGCATTTCTTGCCGGGGATGGTTCGGTCTTGTGGGCGCCTCTGGACGGATCCGGCAAAGCGGATCGGCTCTTTTTCGACGCCGGACAAGATTCGGATTTGCAATGGTCGCCGGACGGTTCGGCGCTGGCCTTTGTATCGACGCGCACCGATCACAGTTTCATCGGCATCTATCGCGATCAGAGCACGCCGTTGCGTTTTCTTTCGCCGTCAACCTCGCAAGACGTCGAACCGCGCTGGTCGCCGGACGGCTCGCGCATCGCATACCTGCGTTTGCCGGGTAACGGCGGCCCTCCGGTGCCCGATTTTCAATTTACGATTACGCCGTGGGCCATCTGGGTTGCCGATGTTCAGACCGGAAACGCATCCCGCGTGTGGAGCAGCGCGAATTCGCTGCGAGCATCGTTTCCCGACGATTTCGATCCGGCGCTCCGTTGGAGTACGGCGGATCGTTTGACGTTTACGTCATCCGCGGATGGATGGCCGCACCTCTACGCGGTCTCGCCGAGCGGTGGAACGGCGCGGCTCTTGACGCCCGGCGCGTTCATGGTGGAAGATACCGCGCCGTCGAGCACCGGACGCAATCTTATCTATTCGGCGAATACCGGCAGCGCGCCGGGCGATTTCGATCGACGGCATTTATTCAGCGTCGATGTTACCACCGGCGGCATTCACGAAATCACGCGCGGAGTGACCAGCGAATGGGGACCCGCGGCGACCGTTGACGGGGTGGCTTTCATTCAGGCCGGCGCCAAACAACCGCCCCTGGTCGCGGTCGTTTCAATGACGCGGCGGTACGCCAAAGCAGTTGGACCGCGATCGATTGCCGGCGGAGTTTCCCGAGTCGCAGCTCGTCGTGCCCAAGAGCGTAACGTTCCGCGCATCCGACGGGCACATCGCGCACGGACAGCTCTTCGAGCGCCCCGGCGGCGATGCAAAGAAACCTGCGGTGATCTTCGTGCATGGCGGACCACCGCGTCAAATGCTGACGACGTGGCATTACATGGATTACTACACGAACGGTTACGCGGTGAATCAATACCTGGCCAATCACGGCTTTGTCGTGCTCTCGGTGAACTACCGTTTGGGCATCGGATACGGTTACGATTACGCGCATCCGGCGCGTTGGGGTCCGACCGGGGCGTCCGAATACGATGACGTGCTCGGCGGAAATGCGTTCCTGCGCAGCCTACCGTCGGTTGACGGGAAACGCATCGGCATTTGGGGCGGCTCTTACGGCGGCTATTTGACCGCGCTGGCACTGGCGCGCAATTCCAACCTGTTCTGCACGGGCGCCGACTGGCACGGCGTTCACGATTGGTCGACCTCGGAGGACCTGCCCGATCCGCCGGCACGCTATGAAACGATCGACATCAAGAAGGAACGGCGCATCGCCTGGGAATCCTCGCCGGACGCATCCGTTTCCAAATGGCGTTCGCCCGTCCTGTTGATTCAAGGCGACGACGATCACAATGTCCGCTTTCACCAAACGGTCGATCTGGCACGCCGCCTGCAGCTCGAGCATGTATCTTTCAGCGAGTCTGATTTTGCCCAACGAAATCCACGGCTTCTTACGGCATGCTTCTTTCCTGGAAGCCGATCAGGCGACGGTCGATTTTTTGAGCCGCAATCTCAAGGGCAGCGCTTGCGCTCGCTAAGCCCGGGGCGGCTCACCCGACCGCGCCTAGCTCAACGTGCCTTGTCTCCTTAATGAGCAAAATCGAGGTAAGAGAGATTATCGCCATCGCCATCAAGTAGACGGAGAGCACCCACGAACCGCCTTTGGAGAATGCGAGCAAGGAGGTCGCGACAAACGGCGCGAGCCCACCTGCGAAAATCGTCACGAATTGATAGCCTATCGATGCGCCGCTATACCGCACGTTCCCGGGAAACAGCTCGCAAAAGAGTGCGGCTAGCGGTCCGTACATCAGCGCGGACGATACTTCCCAAAGGCAGAGCGCCAGCGTGATGAGATGCGGGTCTTTCGTGTCGATGAGTGCGTAAATTGGAAAAGAAAGTGCCAGGGTCAATACGGCTCCGGCGATGTAGGTCGGCTTCCTGCCGATGCGATCGGAAATCCAGCCTGCTATCGGCAGTGTGACGAGCCCCGCGGACCCGGCAACGAGCAGCGCATTGAAAAAGACGTTCGGGTCCAACTTGAGAACCGAATGCGGACCCGCTCCATCACTGACGATCTGCACAACGCGCAGATAAAATCCGCCGTTACTCACAAAGAACGCACCGCCGGCGAGCAGCACGGTCTTCCAATCCTTTGCCAGCAACGTGAGAAGCGGCATTTTCACGATCGCCGATAACTTCTTGAGGCGACCGAACGCCGGCGTCTCCGTAACGCTCAGCCGGACGATGAGACCGACACCGACCAAGAAGATGCTCAACAGAAATGGAATGCGCCACCCGACGCTGAGCAGATCCGGCCCGAGCGTGCCTCGGATGAGTAGCGTGCGACGACGCCTCGAAAGATGATGTTTGAAAGGATGAGACCGATTGGAACGCCCATCTGCGGCAAGCTGCCGAAGAAGCCTTTCAAGTTCGAAGGAGCATGTTCGGCAGCCATCAAAACAGCGCCGCCCCATTCTCCGCCGACGGCGATTCCTTGCGTAAGGCGCAGCAGCACGAGCAGGACGGCGGCCCACAGACCGATCTGTCTGTATGTCGGCAGCAGACCGATGGCGAACGTTGCCGTTCCCATGATGCTCAAGGTCGCTACGAGCATTCCTTTGCGACCAATTCGATCGCCGAAATGCCCGAAAATGATTCCACCCAGCGGCCTTCCGAGAAAGCCGATCCAGAATATCGCGTACGATGCGAGAAGGCCGACGAACGCGTCGGACCTGGGAAAAAATAGCGTCGGGAACACCAGTGCAGCCGCAAAACCGTAGATGAAGAAGTCGTACCATTCGATCGACGTGCCGATCAGGCTCGCGAGGGCAACCCTGGTGCTGATGGACGTCCGAGTTATCGCCGCAACGCGCATGGCAATTGCCTCCACACGCCGGCTCGGTAGCGCCTGCGTAACGCAAATACTACCCGGCAACCCAGCGAATCACGAGAGCCAATCGTCCTATTGTGATCCGATACGCAGCCGCTGGGTTTTCGTTCCAGGGTTCCGCATCTCGCGTGAGAATCGGCGGCTTTTAGAGTTATTTCACGATTTAAGGGTACGCTGGTGTTTTTCGTTCCGTTCAATTCGATGGAGGTCTTTCATGCGTGCAATATCTGCCTTTTTAATGGTCGTGGCCGCTTCGGCCGCTGCGGCAGCGGCCGCCCCGATGCAACAGCTTACACCGCTCTCCGGTACCGTGGTATCGGTGAGCGCGAACGCCTTGGTCGTCAAGACATCCGCCGGGAACCAGAGCATCGCGTTCGGTCCCAAGATGCGATTCTTCGCGATCGATAAATCCTCGCTCGCGAATGTGGAGCAAGGATCATTTATTGGTACGACCGTCGTGCCGCAGCCAAACGGAACGTATACATCTACGGAAGTCCACATCTTCGCTCCATCACTGCGTGGAACGGGCGAAGGTTTTAGCAAGATGGACAGCCAGGGGCATCACATGATGGCCAACAGCACCGTGAAGAGCGTTGAGCAACCACACATGATGGCAAACTCGACCGTACGAACCGTGGGCTCAAGCGCAGCCGGTAAGACGATTACGATGACGTTTCCGAGCGGCACGAAGACGATCGTGATACCGGCGAGTGTTCCCGTCGTGTCCATTGACAAGGGATCGCGCGCGATGCTCGTACCCGGAGCTCACATTCGCGCCGGCGTCATGAACGGGAGTCACGGGCTGGTTGCCGGTTTTCTTTTGGTTGGTGAGCACGGCACCGTACCACCGATGTAGATCCGCTCCTAATGAGCATGGCCCCGGCGACGGCGTGTCCTCGCTCGCGACTGGCATCGCTGACTCAGCGCTCTGGCCTCGCTCGCAGTAGCCTGCGCTTCCAGTAGCTGGAGTTCGCCGGGACGACGACTCCGGTCGTCTCTCTGCGTCCTCACGAGATCCCCTTGGGCAGGGCTGCCTTCCCTCCGTCGTTTTAAAGCCGATCCACCGCCTTTTGAACCGGCGGTGCAGCGCAGCATTTGACGCGAAGCTGCAAAGGCCAAGCGGGCGGATGTAAGCTGTTGCGCTCCAATTTGCAACAATGTGCGCGTTCGGGATAGTGCTGCCGCAATGCCGACGTTACACTTGAATCGTTGGCTGCTTCAATTGGTTGGATACTTCTGGTTACCGGAGTGATCACGGCCGCGGGAGGTCTGGCGACGGCACTTTTTCCGCGACGAGTTCTGTCGGCAGTGTTCAACGTTGAACGCATCGATGAACCGATGATGTTTTTCGTGAGGCATTGGGGTGTGCTCATTTTCGTGGTAGGAGCGCTTCTCGTCTATAGCGCGAACTACACCCAGGCTCGTGCGCCAATCTTGATAGGCGCGGCCGGCGAAAAAATTGCTGTTGCGTTGCTGATCTTCTTTGGACCGATGAAGGCAACGACGCTCATGAAAGTCGCTGGAATTGCGGACGGCATTTTTGCAATCATCTACGTGTCCTATCTTGCCGGCTTGTAATATCGACAATGGAGCATTTCACGAGTTTTTCTTCCGCATTTATTACAATCGCACATGATCGACTGCCAGTTCGAGAAACCCGAGCTGCGCTTGGTCGTCTTTCGAGAAAGAGTTTAAATTATGGTTACAACGTCTAAAGGAGCCGAATATATGCCGCATCGGGCAATCAGCGTGAAACGCTTCACGCTTTCACTATTTCTTGGCGTTGCGATCACGGCGCTGTCATGCGTTCCGGCACTCTCGAGTCCGCCGAATCTCACCGGCACGTGGACGGTTCAACAGACCGGCGAGAATGGAAGCACAACAAGCACCGTGACCCTCACGCAGTCGGGCACCGGGCTGGTCGGTAATAACGCGAAGAACGGGAACGGGTTCACCGGCACGTTTGTCACAGACGGGCAAATCAACGGAAAATGGCACGGTCCGGGCGGCGCGGGTTGGCTAACCGTCTACGTTAGCCCCAACGGTCATAGCATGAACGGCTCGTGGGGTTACAACGGGCGTAAGGAAAACGGGACGTTCGTTGCCAACAAGATCCTGCCGCCGTCACCGGTTACCGCTGCCGGAAGGTGGCACGTGATAGGCGCGGGCGGCCCTGCTGCTTTCGTCGGAACGATGTCTTGCAAGCAGTCCGGACCTTCCGCCCTTTGCCACGTCGGCAACGTGATCATCAACGGAAAGTTTCGAACGAAAGACAAGGTGAGAGCGACTTGGAATAATGGGAGCAAGTCCGGCTGGTTCTCATTCTGGTTTAACGACGATAATAACAGTCTTCAACGGCTCAGTGGGGCGTCGGACCGGATACAACCCAGCCTTTAGGTCGAGTCGTCGGCCAGCGCACCCTCGGATAAGTACTTTTGTGCCTGGGCCGGGCTTCCGGCAACCATTTGGACCCCTGGTGGGTTACCAGGCTCGTCCCAGGCATAGACCGCCGGGCTATCCATATTACTAAAAGCGCGATCTTTCGAGTGGTCGATAAGTTGCGCCACCGAAAGATTGGTTCGTATTTCTACATTTTCAGAGTTAGCTCTTGATGCCGCATTGCTTCGCGGCGTCGAAGACCTTCAATATACGCTCGCCACACCTATTCAGCGCATGGCCATTCCGCCCGCGCTTGCCGGCCACGACGTCCTTGCGAGCGCGCCGACCGGCAGCGGCAAATCCGCCGCCTTCGGCTTACCGGTCCTCCAAGCGATGCTCAAAGCGCCCGCGCGTGAAACCGGAGCGCTGATCTTAGCGCCTACACGCGAATTGGCTCAGCAAATCACCGAGCATCTGCGGCATCTTGCCAAACATACGAAAATCCGCATTGCTCCTGTGTACGGCGGCGTCGGCATGGGTCAGCAAATCCAAGCATTTCGCCGCGGCAGTGAAGTCATTGTTGCGACGCCCGGGCGGCTCATGGATCTCGCTGCGCAGGGCGAAGCCAGGCTCGATCGCGTCGGCATTCTCGTGCTCGACGAGGCGGATCGTATGCTGGACATGGGCTTCCTACCGGCAGTTCGGCAGATCCTCGGGAAGCTTCGCAACCGGCGCCAGACGCTGTTCTTTTCTGCAACACTCGGCACCACGGTAAAAACGCTTGCAAACGAGTTGCTGCGCAATCCGGTTCGCGTCAATTTGGCACCGACCGCGGCACCCGTCGAAACGGTCACGCAATCGGTATACGCCGTCGAGCAGCATCGGAAGACCGACCTGCTGGTCGATCTCCTCAAAGACAACACGATTTTTAGTGCGCTCGTTTTTACTAGAACGAAAGCACGCGCCGAGCGGCTCGTCGGTGCGCTCTCCCGCCATAATGTCGGCGCGGACCGCATTCACGGCGACCGATCGCAAGCGCAGCGTACGCGCGCGCTCGAAGCATTCAAAAAAGGCGGCCATCGTGTTCTTGTTGCAACCGACATCGCGGCTCGCGGGATCGATATTCTCGACCTGGGGCATGTGATTAACTACGATGTGCCGCTGGAGCCCGCGGACTACATCCATCGAATCGGCCGCACCGCTCGCGCGCAAAAGGCCGGCGATGCCATAACCTTTGTTTCGCAAGACGAAACCGATTTATTCGCGCAGATTGAACGTACCATCGGCCAGCGCCTCGACCGCGCCGAGCACGCGTTCTCAGATGCATCGGTAGGAACTACGCTTGCGAAAGCGCCGCAGCCCAATCGCAGAACCTTTCGCCGGCGCCGGCGATAAAGCGACGCCCTTATACATCAGCCACTCCCTAAAGACGAGGTCGACGCGCTCGTAGCGGCCTTGAACGCTGCATCGAGTTGATGCAGCGCGTCGTCACCGGAGTGCGGGTCGAGTGTCTGCTCGAGCGACGGAAGCGTCGTCGAGCCGAAACCGGATACATCGTAGAGTAGCGAACGCTGCCACTTCGGCGAGGCGGCGTCGAAGAATGCGCTCTCGGCTGCGCGGAATTTCGCATAGACGGCTGCGGCAGCTGCCGTATCGCCTTTCTCCGCCGCCGCCGAGGCTTGCGAATCGAGCGCGTTCGCAGCGGCAAGAAAAGCCGCTGCATCGGGCTGGAGCACGGCCGCAACTTGCGCGCGCCGCTGCGCATTGCCTTGCGCTTTCGCGAATTGACCAACCGTCTTGACGAGGGCTTGCGCGACGTCGGCCAATCGCAAATCCGGATATTGTGCATCGGCAAGACGCAAAACGACCAGTGAAGTATATCGCGCTGCCGCGGCCGCGAAATGCATTCCCGGATCGAGAACACGCAGCGAGGCGGGATCGTCATACGCCGAGTGATAGGTTCCGAACGGGCCGCCGAAACCGGCCCCTGCGCCGGGGAGCCCTTCATGGTAGACGAACGGTTCGTGATCGCTTCCGCCGCCGATCATATCGACGACCATTGCGGCATCCTGCGATTTCCAGTACGCGTCGAGCATCCTACCGTCCGGTGCGCGCACCGCGCTCGCTGCGTCTCGCAGCGCGCCCCAAAGATCGGGCGTCGCGTAGGCGTTGAATCGCGGTCCGAATGCAACCTCGTCCGTGTTGATGTACGCGACGCATCCGGCTCGCAACTGCGCGGCGTGTTGCTCGACCCATTCGTCGCTGCCGAAGAGGTTGAGTTCCTCACCGTCCCAGGAGCCGATGACGATCGTGCGTTCGGGTTTCCAGCCGAGCGCCTTTAACTTTCCAAATGCGCGGCCGAGTTGCAACATGTCGACCGTTCCGCTAATTGGATCGACCGCGCCGTAGGTCCAGGCGTCGCGATGACCTCCGACAACCACGATCTTGTTCGGATCGCGTCCAGGCATGTACGCGATGACGTCCCAGATCGGTCCGAAGAAACGACGCGACGTAATGACGAAGTGCGCGCGCGCCGAGCCGCCTGTGTGGACCGCAAATGCAAAACCGGGATGCCAGTCGGCGGGAACGCTCGGCCCGCTCATCGCCGAGAGCAGAACGCGAGCCACGTTGCCGGTAATCGGCATCTCCGGGATCGACGGCAGTTTGATTGCGGAAAACGGCTTGTGCGGCGCACCCGGCAGCGGTATGCCGATGGCTGTCGGATCGCCCGGATCGTTGGTAAAGGTCATCGTGTTGCGAAGCGCACCGCCGAGCGGACGCCACGGACCTTTCGGATACGTATCGCCGTTCCAATATCCGCCCATCATCGGATCCGGAAAAATTAGGACCGCTTTCGCTCCGTGCTTTGCGGCCTCGAACGCCTTAGCCGTTAGCGCTCCGCCGCCGAGCCGCGCAACGACAATGGCGCCGCGCACGTCGACGTGCATGCTTTCCAGCATGCGGAAGTCCTCCGGCAGTGCGCGATTTGCATACACGATCGGACCGCTTACGTTGCCGTCAACGCTGTACCCGGAGTATGGCATCCCGATCGCCTGATGATTGCGGGAATACGGGTCACCGGGCACGGCGGGCTCGTAGAGATCGATCGCGCGGCGCTGCGGGCTTAGCAGCGTCAAGCTCTGCGTCGTCGGATAGGCGATAGGAACGACATACTCCACGAGCGAGGCATTCCATCCGGCCTTCGCGAGCTGGTCACGAACGTACGTTGCCGAGCGAAGATCGCCGGGCAGTCCCATACGATGGACGTATGAGGCCAGACCAAGCTCGTCGCGCGTTGCTTGCGCTTCCGTAGGCGATGCTTCGACGATGCTTTCATAGCGCAACTCATCCGGGAGCTGCGCCGGTCCGAAGCCGCGTATCGATTGGTTTGCCGCTAAAGCAGACGGCATGAAAACGGCCGCCAGCAGGGCGGCAAGGAGCACTCGAAGCATCCGCATTCCCTCGTTATTGAGCGATCCAAACAGCGAACCTTCAGGCCAGGTTTATGGCAGCGAAGTCTCGGCAGAGACAGCGTTGCAATTCGGCGCTAAGGCTGCTCGTCCCGATTTTGCAGTGTGATGTAGACGACTAGATCCCAGGCGTTGCGGATGCCGATAAGCAGCAGCAAAATCATGGCGGCCGCCACGCCGTACAGCCCGAATCCGGCCGTTTTCCACACGCCCAGTGCCGCCGCTCCAATGATGAGGTAGCTCAAACAGGGCAGCGCAAAATAGAAAAGCCAATCATCCAAACCAAGATTACTGCTGCGCCACTGCCGGTACGCGCCGCTGACGAACATATAGACCAGTCCCGTTATTCCGGCGCCGGCCAGCAGGACGGCAAGTGCGCCGGGCGCAGGGCGCGGAAGCAGCATGAACATCGATATGACGATTTCGGTCGTGAAAAATGCGACGATAGGTGTGAAGAAGGCCCGTACGGCGTGCGTTCCTTGCTCTGAGGCGAGTGAACGCTGACCGAGCGAGACGACGACGAACATGAGGCCCATGAGCGTCGCCGCAGCCGTGCCGGAGAAGACGTAGAAATCTCGCCAGGCCCCCAATTCGAAAAACCAGTGCTCATTCATATGTCGTGGCTCTTGTAATACGCCGAGCTGCCTCCATGTCATCTAGGGACGATGCGCCCGCAAAGGGAATGCTTCCGCTTTCTTGTGGAGGCTCTAGAGATGCTCACTCGCTGCTCTTTGGTCATGCTTATTTTTGCTATGCTCGCTGCTCCGGCCCCGGCGCAAAGCAGTCGGTTCACGCTGGATGATATTGCGCGGATTGTGACCGTGAGCGATGCCCAGGTTTCTCCTGACGGCAAGAACATCGCGATCGTCGTCTCGCGCGTCGACTTGAAGAAAGATAAATCGCCGGCCGAACTGGTGCTGGTGAACGTTGCGAGCGGCGCCGCGCGATCCCTCACGCCCTCGCGCGATGAAGTTTCGTCTCCACAGTGGTCGGCCGACGGTTCGCAGCTCGCGTTTATCGCGCCGAGCGGCGATGATAAAGATGCAAAGCCGCAGGTATGGGTGCTGCCGATGTCCGGCGGCGAAGCGCGCATGGTCACAAAAGCCGACAATGGCGTCGACGCGTTCGCGCTTCGGCCCGACGGCAAAGCCGTTGCATATATAACCTCGGATGATTCTCCTCGAAAGCAAGACATCAAAGATCACCACGACCTCTTCGTCGTCGGCGATAACGATTTTCTCACGCAGAAAGCGCCCGTGGCATCGCACGTGTGGGTAGCGCCGCTCGAGGGCGGAAATGCGAAACGTCTGACGAGCGGTTCCGCGCGGGATACCGGTTCGCTCTCGTGGTCGAATGACGGGCGATATTTGGCCTTTGATCGGATACCGGATGCGTATCTCGGCCATTTCCTGCATGGTCGCGCCGCGTTGCTCGACGTGCAGACGGGCGAGGTACAGCTGCTCGGCGGTTCTACGTGGACCGGCAGTCCGGTGTTTGCACCGACGGGAAGCGACGTTGCGTATCAAGCGGCAAAAGATAACTCGCTCGCCGTGCAAAGCGATCTCGCCGTGCGATCCGCGTCGGCGCAGCGAACGCTTGCGCCGCAGGTCGATCGCGACGTGCAATGGTTCGCCTGGATGCCGAATGGCAGAAGTATTGCGTTTTCGGCCGCCGACCATGTGAGCCGCGATCTATGGATTTCGCCGCTGGACGGAGTCGCGCAACGCGTCGATCTGGGCGATGTCGACTTCGAAGAGGGTTCCGTCGCGCGCAACGGAGCGATCGCATTTGTGGCCGCAGACCCTAACGATCCGAGCGAGCTCTATTACCTCGCGCCCCAGACACACGCGCTCAAGCGGTTAACGACGTACAATACGTGGCTCGCGCAAAGCGATCTTGCAAATTCGCGAGAATTCACGTGGCACAATGACGGTTTCGAGGAAGACGGCGTGCTAACGTATCCGCTCGGGTACGTGAAGGGCAAGACCTATCCGCTCGCACTCGTCATTCACGGCGGCCCAACACAGTCCGCTTCTTCGACCGCATTTTCGGCGCTCGTGCAAGATCTGGCCGGGCATGGATATTTCGTTCTGCAGCCCAACTATCGCGGCAGCGATAATCTTGGCTTCGCATATGCCCACGCAATGATCGGTCCGCAGGTATACGTAGGAGCCGGAACCGACGTTGTTGCGGGCGTCAAAGCCCTCATCGCGACAGGGATGATCGATCCCGGCCGGATTGGCGTTTCCGGATGGTCGGGCGGCGGATGGATGACATCGTGGCTGATCACGCACTACCATTTATGGAAAGCGGCGGTAAGCGGCGCCGCCGTGAACGACTGCGTTACGCAGTATTCCCTGGAGGACGTTACCGATTATCTGCCGGCGCTCTTTGGCGGGTTGACGCCGTGGACGCCCACCGGCATGGCGGCGTATCGAGCAAATTCGCCGATCACATTTGTCAGCAGCGTCACAGCGCCCACGCTCATTCTGAGCGACACCGGCGATTATCGCGTTCCCGAACCCGAAGCCTACGAGTTCTTCAAGGCGTTGCGCGACCTCGGTAAAACCGTGGAATTCGTTGCGATACCGGCGTACGGGCATTTTCCAAGCGATCCCGTACGCCGGATAGACACGTATAAACGCTGGGCCCAGTGGTTAGAACGCAACGTGTGAACGTGAATCGCAACGTTCGATAGTTGCTACATCGTGCTGGTCGTCGGTTTTGCGCCCATTTTTACCGCTTGTGACTGACACATGAGCTTCACGTTGTTCTTTTGCATCGCGGCGTGAATTTGGGCTTGAGTCATGTTCGCCATTTTGGCTTTCATCTGAGCGTGCGTCATGTACATCTTCGTACTCATATTGACGCCGACGACAGGGTCACCCGCCGCGCATGTCGGCTTCTGCATCATCCCGACGCCAGTCGCCAGGCTTGGCGCCGCCGCCGCCGCAGATAGAACGAGACCCAGAAAAATAGCAGGAAGTTTATTCATGGAAAATCTCCTAAAAAAGCGTAGCCGAGCTTGGCTCGGACACGACGCTATTTTAACATACGCATGAAGAAGAGCGCTCAGATGGGCTCTTTAGCCGGCGCTTGCTCGGAGAGAGCCCTACCTCTTTCCGGAGTCAGTAGGGCACATGACACTGACACGCATCCGACGCTCACTAACAAAAGTATGGTACGCGTTCGGTAGGCCTACGTACCCTTCTGGGCACCTTCGTAGAAGATTATTTTTAAGATGACCTGCGGGATCGTCGTAAGCGTGTTGGGATCGCCGTAGGCGAAATAGATTTCGCTCTTGCTCAGCCGCAGATGATAGGCAACCGAAACGTTCGAGCACGATCCCATGCAATTGCCGCCGCCGTTGGGGACCGGCGGGTAGCCGATGACGCGTCGCAGGCCGATAGCAAGCGATGACGTCTGGCTGATCTGATACGTGTAGCTCAAACTGTCGAACCACTGTATATTGCTCGAGGCGTGCGGCAGCCATTGCGCGGTATCGTCCACGGCTAGTGTCAGTAATCCTCGTGCGCCGGCACGGATTGTCGAGGTGCGAAACCACGTGTCAAGACGGCCGTCGCCGTAATGACCCGTAAAGTACTGCACCTGCGTAGGCGTGGCGGAGGAGCCGTGGCTGGGAAATTGTCCCGGGTTATTCGTCTGTAAACCGCTATGGTAGGTGAACGCAAATCCGGAGTTTTGCGAGATCGGGGAGAGCGTCTCTCCAAATCGCCAGTAGTCCGAGCCGCTGAAAATCTGCAGATCGAGTGCGCTCTTTGTCAAAAAGTCGAACGTCAGCGAATTGTCGCTCTGGGCGATGCCTTGCGTTGGGCCTTGATAGCGGTCGAGGAAAGCGCCCACACCCGCCGATTCCATGATCGAGTTCTGGCTGAAGTCGAAGATTTTCGCCATGTAGAGCGCATAGCCGGCGATTCCGGGATGTGAGATGAATCCATCAACCGGGTTATAGTACTGTCCGATTTCGCGTGTCGAGCCAAAGAAGCCGAACGTCTTGTTCGCCCAGCCTCCGCCCGCATCGAGCCATTGTGCTTGACTTCCGTCAAGGACGTTCGTTCCCGAGTCGTGACCGGCGTTGACGTAGAACGACATATGCTTGAGATCGGAATAGTCCAGGCCCGCGGCGGTCGAGTCGTCTTGCAGATCGGGCGTATTCACGCTTATGCGCTGAATGGTGCCTGCCCACTTTGTATCGGGAGACGTATAATCCAGAACGCTTGCCACATCAGTACGCGAGTCACCGACTGCGTCAAATGCGGCAAAGCCGAACTCGCCTTGTTTACCTTCGACGGCGTACCCTTCGCGCGGTGTCGGAATCGCCGGCGTGTACAAACTGGTGATATTCGGACAGGCGTCGCAGTTGAAATTGTTGTAAAAATTCGCGGCCTGCGTAAAGAACGGCCGAACTTCACTATAGTAACGCTGATAGACGGTCGGCGAGATGGACTGCTGGTCCAGTTCGACGTTCGAGTAGTCCGGATGAAACGTGCTGTAAAAGGAAGCCGTCTGGGTTATCGGGATGGAGATATCCGCGCCCGTTCGCGACGTGTTCCCGCCGTACGCGGATGGAGCGGCCAGCCCCAAGCCATAAATGGCAACTCTGGGTTTTGGACGCGTTGCGTTTGCGAGTATCCCGTTCGGCATCATCATATGCCCGGCGCGCGCCACGTCGTCGGGGGAATTTTGGACGGGATCGTACGTCCACACGATCTGCGCGCCGGTTGCGTGAACGTAGCGGACGAACTGGACGAGCCACGATCCCGGATGCACGCCGCGCATGACATCCAGTGGAATCTTCATCGTTACGGTATAGCTGCCCGGCTTCACCGCCCCGTAGGAATCCCAATTTGGCGAGTACGACGTGTTTTCAGAGGAGTATTCGTAATGCGTTCCGTTGGGCGTGACTTGAAACTGGTAATAGTATCCGTGCAGTCCGTTCGGCCAAAGATCGATCCAGACGGAATCGTCGTTGCCTTGGCCGACGTCGTTGCTGTGCTGCGCGGCCGCGACCGGCTCGTTCTGCCGGGCATCGAATCGGACGTACAAGTAGTGTCCGTCGGTTGCTATGTGTGCGACGGTCGTTTCGCTTGCCCGCTCCCGATGCACGACGTCCCAGCCCAAATTGGCGCTTGCGGCCGGAGTAAATGCGGCAACCGTTGCCGACGGGGAAACCGGGGGAGTTGCCATCGGCACGACCAGCGGTGAACCGACCGCACTAACCGCACCCAGAAGCATTGCAGACAACATGAAAGCGAGCCCCTTGTTCCAGGAAGGCGCAGACGCCGGAAACTAATTGTTTAGTTCATCCTAGCGCGAATGATCTCGCTTGTCAACTAATTTCTTAATATATCAGAGCACTGCGACTCTTGACCGGCTGCGCCAGACCAGCGCTGATCGAGGGCGCTAAAGAGTCTATAGCAACCTAAGGCTTTTGCACCCGTAGGGCGGTCCGGCGTGCCCTCGGTTTCCAAGTACCCGGCCGGTACGATAGCGTGTAGCAGACTTTGAAGGGCAATTTTGAAATGCACGTACGTCGGCTGGCTGCCGCATTGATTGCAGCATCGATTTTAGTAGCCTGCGGCGGCGGCGGCGGGTCGACTCCGAACATCCCTTCGGCGGGCAGCACTCCGGCGGGCCCGCCGCCGGCAACTTCGACACCAAAGAGCACGTCGAGCCCGACCCCGACGACCTCGCCGAAGCAACCCACGCCCTCACCGACGGCAGTCGCAACGGCGACCGCGGTACCGACACCGCCGACGTCTAGCCGAGCCCGACTCCGGTGCCAACCGCTACGCCGGTACCCACTCCGACGCCGACACCCGTCCCGACTCCGACTCCGACGCCAACGTCGAACCCGACGACCAGCGAACACGCGGGTGACGGCAGCGTCAATGGAACGGACGGGATGATCGTGAGCAGCGCGCCCAATACCCACAACCAAAACGGAAGAGGAAATCTCATGCCCGGCGATGCCGGCGCGCAATCCCAGGGCGGCGGTCAAGGCGCGGACGTCGACAACATTCCATGTCAGACGACGATGCCCGGCAATTACCACGTGCACGCGTTCCTCGGGCTCTTTGTCAACGGTCAGGAGATTGCGGTCCCCACGGATGTCGGAATGGTCAATCCAAATGGCCCCTCGCCCCCGACCACGGCCGGCACCGACGGCTATTCGGGCATCACGGTCTACGCGGACTGCTATTACTTCCTGCACACGCACGACGGCGAGCGGTATGATCCATATCGAAGCTGCGAGCCCCACGTGCGGTGAACCGGTAAATTACAATCCGTCCTGCACGATGTCGCTCTACACCCTAGGGAACTTCTTCGATGTTTGGGGCATCTCGATAAGCTCGATGAATTTTGGTCCGTTCAACGGCCTCGTGAGTATCTACACCGCGCCGCTGAATAAATCACTTCAATGCGTAAACCAAAATCCGGGTCAGTGCTATACGCCTTCGAATACGTATTCGTTGTACACGGGCGATCCGACACAGATTCCCTTGTACTCGCACACGGTCGTCTGGATCGTCGTGGGTACCGGCAACCCGACGGGGGCCTCGCTGCCGAACGTCGAGTGGTGGGCAAACCCCTAGGCGGCGTTCCTATTGTCCTCATGTGCTACGCCAAGGCTATGAAGGACGGTATACGATTTCGTAAGGCGCACGCAGCAGATCTCGCCGCAATCGCCGATTTCTGGCTTGCGATGTTCGAAGAGGTCGGCAAACATCGTGAGTCGGAATTTCAGCCCGGCTGGCGCGAACGATTCGCTGAATATTTCTCCAATCGGAGCGACGTAGGCGATGCTGCCTACTTTGTTGCCGTTGCATCGGGACGCATCGTCGGCTGTGCCGGGGCGATTCTGCGCGACGGTTACCCGTCAATCATCCATGGCATAAAAAACGGATACGTCCTCGGCGTCTACGTGCTTCCCGAGTACCGCGGCCGCGGAATGGCGACCAAACTCACCACGCTCGCGATCGCCTTCCTGCGCGAATGCGGCGCAAAAACGATTCAGCTCCACGCATCCTACATGGGCCGCCCGATCTACGAAAAACTCGGCTTCATCCCCACCAACGAAATGCACGTACGCGAAATCGCCTGAATTGCCCCACGTAGTCAGCGCCGCTTCAGCCGCTGCAATTCCTCAGCCCGATCGAGAATTCGCTGAGGCGTTGTTCCAGGTAATACGTACGGTTCCAATCGACTTCCGAACGAATATTGTTGCGTGAATCTCGCCATCAACTTGAACGCAGTCCAACTCCAAACGGCCGGTAACGAGTTTCTGCTGTCCTGAAACCTTGATCTTATAGTTGACTGCAACGTCGGTAAGGGGAGCTCTGCCAAGGTTTAAGAACGCATGGTGCTGAGGCTCGAAGTCCTGCACTTTAAAATGGAGTGGCTCGTGATTCAGCGGCCTACCGCGTGCAGACGAAATATAGAGCGTAACATCGGGCGTATTCTTGTGTTCTGTGTCAGCACATAGCGTGTGGCCCAGCGATCTGCTTGTTTCTAGAGCATACGTGTGCGCTGCATAGATTGCGGCCACGACCGCGGCGACAAATGCCGCCAGCGTAACGAATGTGAGAGACCATGTTCCGGCAGCCAAAGAGCATTCGTTACTGCCGTACAGGCAATCGATCCAGGAAAAGGCGCTAGCATGCGATTGCCAATAACCGAGATTTAAGCAAACGAATCCCGAAAAACGACCGTAAGATGCCGCTAGAAATCTAGGGCTGCGGCCACGTCCATGTGTATTGAGACCCTGAGTAATCGAATTGAGCAACAAGAATGCGGCCATTTATAGCGCGCGGCGATTGAAGTTCAAGCTCGCACGCCTCGAGGGGGATTCAGAGGCGTTTCTTGACGATGATTTCGCCGCAGAGAAAGTCAGGAGCGCCTTCGATGCGGAGGCGTCGTTCTATTCGCAACTTAGGGAAGACCTAAACGAGGCTGTCCCGTGAACTCTCGCTCAATTGTTCCAGGCCTTCGAGAACGCGGCTTCTAATTAGCCGGATGGTGACTGACTGTATCTTTGCGACGTATGATGGGCTGCCGAATCTCGATCCGCACGATCGGCTGCTCGCAGATCATCTTCGTGAGCGCGGGGTGTCGGTTGAACCGGGCGTCTGGAACGACCCGATGGTAGACTGGGGATCGGCGCGGATGTGCGTGCTGCGCTCTACTTGGGATTACCACCGATCTCATGCGGCGTTCATGGATTGGCTGGATGAGATTGCCGCCAAGACGCTGGTGCGAAACGATCCGGACCTCGTCCGATGGAATTCGCACAAATTCTATCTTCGCGATCTGGAGCAATCCGGAATACCGATCGTCCCCACGGTGTGGTTGAATTGCGGCGAACAGTGCAATCTGGAGGACTTGAGTTTGGCGCAAGGATGGAGCGAGACGATCATCAAGCCCGCTCACGGTGCCTCATCAGCCGATGTGCTGCATGTGCGCTCGGGGGATCTCGAAAGACGTCAGGGCCAGGAGCATCTCGAACAGCTGCTAAGCGCCCAGGACGTTCTCGTGCAACCGTTCCTGCATACGCTCGCCGACTACCCGGAGCGCGCGCTCATCTTTATCGACGGTATCTACTCGCACGCCGTAACCAAGACGCCCTATCAAAAGGCGCTCGAGAGCGGCGAGGCCGGCGACGCGCCGCTCGTCCAGGCAACCGCGGATGAATTGCAGGTGGCGGCAAAAGCGGTAAGCTCGGTGCCGGGAACGTTGTTTGCCCGTGTAGACCTGGTGCGGGATACGGCAGGCCAAAGCTGCGTCCTGGAGCTCGAACTCATCGAGCCGACCCTGTTTCTATCGGTCTATCCGCTCTCTGCCGAACGCCTTGCAGACACTATCGTGCGCGAGCTGCGCACGTAGTGTACACGCGCGCTTTAGTCGCCGCCGGAACCTGCTGGAGCCAGGAGTGCGAAGCCGCCCTGCGATGCGATGCGTTCGCCGGGACGAAGCCCCGAGCTGACCAAGACATTGTCCGCGTCGCGCATTTCGATGTGGACGATTCGCTGTTGGAATTTCAGCGTGCCGTCCGGCTGGCGCGTTGCTACAAACGCTACGGCGTTGCCCGTTTGCGGATCCTGAACCAGCGCCGACTGCGGCACGACGATTCCGCGGTGTGTTCCAACGATGATCGTGGCTTGCACGACCGATCCGATCGGTGCGCCGCTGGGTAATCCACGCGCTGTAACCGTTGCCATTTGCGTCGCCGGATCGATCGTGCTGGCGACTCCCCGGACGCGTCCGCTCGAGCGGAGGTCGACTTCCCACGATGCTGAATGTCACGGGATCGCCCGCATGGACGCTGGCCGCATCGTTTCCGGAAACGCTGAGCGTGATCTCGTTCTCCGCCGTAGCCGAGAGCGCCATGACGGGATCCGTTTGCGTGACGCTTTCACCGGGCCGGTGATAGATGGCGCTCACGATACCGTCCACCGGAGCCCGAAGAACGGTATTTTGAACGTCGCGCTGCGCCATCGATGCACGCGTCTGCGAGCTTTGCAACTGCGCATTGCTTGAGGCGATTTGGTCGCGCGCGGCCGTAGCGTCCGCGCGGTCCTGGGCGAGCTGCGCCTGCGCTGCGTCCACATCCTTGTGGGGCGCTACGCCGGCCGAATAGAGCGACTGAGCGCGCCGAAGCGCGGATTCATCGACGGCGATTCGCGTACTGAAGCGATCGACGGCGGCTTGGTGCGCATTCGCAGCCGCTGCTGAAACCTCGTCTTGCGCTTGGGTTGCCGCGAGATCGTAACTGCGGCCATCGAGTGTTGCCAGCGCTTGTCCGCCGGAGACGCGATCGCCGATGCGCACGTCGATGTCGCGAATGACGCCGGGCACGACGAACGACACTTTGGTCTGGCTTCCGTTCACGCCGCCGACGCGTCCGGTCGCAGAAATGGTCTGCGAGAAATCACGCACGGCAACCTGTGTAATCGCGACGTCAGGAACCGCGCGCGATTCGGGCGCCGCCGGTTGCTTTGCACATGAAGGCAGCACCAGTACCGCGGCAAGTAGCAACAAATACGTTCTCACAGAGTCGCGATCTCCCGAAGTGTAAAAGAGGTGATTATACGCTTTTGAGCGGCTCCATCCCCGGGCGCCGTTTTTGTGGCATACAGGCGAATGCTAGATGTCTGCGCTCGGGTGCAGCCTGGGTGTATATCCCGCACGCAGAACGGATACGATCGATTGCGGCGTAAGCACGTCGACGTCGAGCTGAGCGGGCCGGGAGCGGCGCTGCGTATAGCCCGAATTCGACCAAGCAAAAAGGTGAGCTCTCCACACGAGCCACGCGCGGTTATCAATTGCCGCAAACGTACCGTCCGGAAGATTCGCGATACTGTCCCGGTACGTCCGTTTTGCACGCCGTTCGAGACGATCGGCGTGCATTCGTTCGTCCATGGCATCGGCACCGGCAGGCTCGCCGTAACACGCGATCCACAGCGAACGGAATCGATTGTAGTCTTCGCGACGGCACTCCGCGCATGGCCGATGGCCTGCTGAAAACGCGGTTGCCTCATCCAGAAAAAGAGCTCCGTCCAGGTGTGCGGCTGCATGATCTTACGGCGAATGCCGCGGTATTCCAGACGGCACGCGATCCACCGCTTGCCTTGCCACGCGCGAAGTATGCGGCGGTTCTCGTCGTGCAGTATGCCGCGGTTACCTATGAATAGGCCGCGTCCCTCGAGTGCGGCGATCTCGCCGAATGGTGTTACGCGATTCTGCAGCGGCACTATTGGATACTAACATGGTACAGTGAGAGAAATGCCGCAGCGAGGGGTTGTTCACGATGGCAGATCGTTATGAGGTTCCAGGAAGCGAGCGCACACCGCTTCCGAACGCAAAAATACTCGGCGACTGCGATCCGGGTGAAGAATTTCTGGTCACGGTCGTCGTGCGGGCGCAAAAGGGTTTGGGCCCGCCTTCCGCCTCCGGAGCACTCTCGCGCGAAGCATACGCCCGCGCGTATGGAGCGAGCGCGCAAGACCTGGCAGCGGTCGAAGGGTTCGCGCGCCAGAGCGGTCTTAGCGTTGTCGAAAGCAGCGCCGCCCGGCGGAGCGTTATTCTTCGCGGCACAGCTGCCCAGTTTTGCAAGGCGTTCGATGTAACGCTCAAGATGTATCAGTCCGGCGATACGACGTATCGCGGACGGACCGGCCGTCTAAGCGTTCCCGGCGTTCTGCAGAACGTCGTTGTTGCGGTCCTGGGGCTTGATAACCGGCCGCAGGCCAGCACGCGATTTCGTATCCGCGAGAATTCAAACAGCGCAGCGTCCGCGGCAGACACATCGTTTAGCCCGATTCAAGTCGCGAAGCTGTACGACTTTCCGACGGGCGTGGACGGAACCGGCGAGTGCATCGGTATCATCGAGCTCGGAGGCGGCTTCGATCAAAGCGATTTGAGCACATATTTTCAGAGCCTTGAGCTTGAAAACTCCGTCGGTTAGCGCGGTCGGCGTGGACGGCGCGACGAATGCGCCCGGCCAGGATTCCAACTCCGACACGGAAGTGATGCTCGACATCGAAGTCGCCGGAGCGCTGGCACCGGGCGCGAAGATCGTCGTCTATTTCGCGCCGAATACCGATCAAGGGTTTCTGGATGCGGTAACGACGGCGGTCAACGACACGACGAACCGGCCGTCGGTGATCTCGATCAGCTGGGGCGGCCCGGAATCCTCATGGACACAGCAGGCGATGACGAGCTTCAACGACGCATTTCAAAGCGGCGCAGCAATGGGCGTTTCCGTTTGCTGCGCGTCGGGGGACGGTGGTTCGAGCGACGGCGTCAGCGACGGAAAACCGCATGCGGACTTCCCGGCGTCGAGCGCGTTTGCGCTGGGTTGCGGCGGAACGACACTGCAGGGATCCGGCAGCACGATCGGATCCGAAACTGCATGGCCGGACAGCGGCGGCGGCGTGAGTTCGGTGTTTGCATTGCCGTCTTGGCAGTCGGCTGCGGGTGTACCGCCGGTCAGCGCGGGTGCAGGCGGCGGGCGCGGCGTGCCGGACGTGAGCGGCGATGCCGATCCGAATACCGGCTATAACGTTCGAGTCGACGGCCAAGACATCGTCGTCGGCGGCACAAGCGCGGTAGCTCCTCTGTGGGCCGGCCTGCTCGCGTTGATGAACCAACATTTGGGGAAGCCGGTCGGCTTCGTGAATCCGAATTTGTATGGGCTCCCAACCACCAGCCCTGCGCCGCTGCATGACATCACGAGCGGCAGCAACGGTGCTTACAGCGCGCGCAAGGGCTGGGATCCGTGCACCGGATTAGGAAGCCCAAACGGAGCGCAGCTGCTGCAAGCACTTTCCGTTGCTGCCGGCAGTGGCGGATGACCTAGCCGCGCGCTACTTTCTCCCGTGCGGTATGAAGCTGCCGGAACACGTCTTCAGCCCGTTCCGGCGGCGTGTGGAACGCAATATTGAGGCGGTTCCAGGAATTGATCGTCGTGATCGCCAGCGTCAAGTGAACCAGTTCGCGTTCACTGAAGAGTTGCTGCATTCGACCCAAGAGCTCCGCGTCGTGTTTTTCATGCGAGTTCGGTTAGTGCTTCAGTCCACTCGAGCGCGGCGCGCTCGCGCTCGGCTGTACCACGAAGCTTCGCGCCATGCCGGAAGACCGGCGAGACGGTCTGAGCTCTCCCCGATCGCTTGCGCTTCGCGGGTGTGCAGTGCCAGGCAGAAAGCGCACCCATTGATTTGTGAAGCACGCAGTTCCACCAAAATGAGGAGCGCTGGTTCAAGTCCCGAATTCGCGAGCGCCTTGCCGGCCTCGAAGAGCGGGCGAACAGCCTCCGGAGCAATCGATGAATAATCCAAAAAACGAGTCACGATGTTTATTTCCTCCACGCCTAAGACGGTGCGTTCCTTGGAAGCGTGACATCCGGCTCGCGATACGTGTAATGCCGCGCCGGTGGCATGCTCGCGCTTCGTTCCTCGATATTTATGCCATAAGTGTGCATTTTGATGGACGCCCGGATCGCGCGACAGCATACTAAAGGCGGAGAAGCTTATTGGCATGGTTCCTCCAAAAAAGGAAGCAAAGGGACCCGGGTGGTTCCAGCTTGGGTCTCTTTGCTTGCAATTCCGCCGCGAGCCGCGCGAGCGCTCGCGGTTATTGTTTACAGAAACGGCCCTAGCGGATAACGGCTGCCTTGCGGCGGGTAATGAACTCGCATTATGGCAAGCCAGGCGCCCAAGATCGCGCGGCTATATGCCGTTCTGATTGCACTGAATGCGGGCGCTTGGGCGCTGGCGGTGCTCGCATTTGCCAAACATCCGCTTTTACTTGGAACCGCGGCGCTGGCATATACCTTCGGGTTGCGCCACGCGGTAGACGCCGACCACATTTCGGCTATCGACAACGTTACGCGCAAGCTGATGCAAGAGCGCGGACGGCCGATTGCGGTTGGTTTGTTCTTCTCGCTGGGACACTCCACCATCGTCGTCGCGCTTTCGGTCGCCATAGCGATTTCCGCGGGTCTGATTCGCTCCAGGATTCCGAGCCTCGAAAGCCTGGGCGGCTTGGTCGGTACGTCCGTCTCGGCGGCGTTTCTGCTCATCATTGCGGCGATCAATATCGTCGTGCTGCTCGAAATTCTACGGACTTTTCGCGAAGCGCGCCGTGGTAAACAGTTTAGCGAACGCAGTTTGGGCGAGATGCTGGACGGCAGGGGGCTGATGGGCCGCTTGTTCCGTCCGCTGCTCAGGCTCGTCAACAGCAGCTGGAAAATGTATCCGATCGGCGTGCTGTTCGGGCTTGGCTTCGACACGGCAACGGAGGTGGGACTCTTGGGGATCGCCGCGATCGAAGCCGGAAAAGGCCTGCCGGTGATCGACATATTGATTTTTCCGCTCTTATTTACGGCAGGGATGTCGCTGCTCGATACGACCGACGGCGTCTTGATGCTGCAGGCGTACGGGTGGGCCTTTGTCAAGCCGATGCGCAAACTCTACTACAATATGATCGTCACGCTTATTTCCGTACTGGTAGCGCTGGTTATCGGCGGCATCGAAGTGCTCGGCATCGTATCCGGACAGCTGAAGCTTCACGGCGGCGTATGGGACGCGAGCGCCTCGATAAGCGGGCAGTTCGGAACCCTGGGCTTCATCATCGCCGGCATTTTCATCGTTGCCTGGGCCGTGTCCGCGCTGGTCTACAAACTCAAGCGCTATGACGAGCTCGAGGTGCAAACTGTATAAAGAGACCCGCGGTTTTATCCGCGGGCCTCTTTTCTTATTACGCTGGAGCGGGCAATTACACTTTGAACTGTACGTCCAGGAATGCCGAGAACGGCTGATTGGGAAGGCCGCCGTTGGGGTTGTAAGGCCCAAAGAACGGTGTGTAGGGATACGCGAACTGCGGCTGGATTGTCGCTCCCGGATTGTAGAAGTTGCCGACCGGATTGGCGACGAACGCGCCTGCCGTACTGACGTACGCGCAGGTGTGGTTTGTTCCCAGCGCCCGATGTCCATGGTGTCTTAGAACCGCCGAAGCAGACTCACGAACAGATTGGCCATCGTCAGGTTCACCGAAATCCTCGGTGAAACCGCGTAGCTCAGTTGCAAGTTGCCGAGCAACTGATTGGGAGCAACGAACGCGCCGATTCCATCGAATTTACCCGTGAACTGATCCGGAATTGCCCGCAGCCCGGCGGCGCACGTCGTGGCGTCGAACGAGTTGCCGGAAAGACCGGCGGTCCCGCCGGTGTATCGCGGATCGCCGGGGGAAAGCGGTCCGAGAATGCCGCATCCGGCGGCCGGGTCGATACCTTCGGTGGATTCGGGCACGCCGTAGCGTTGCCCGCCTTCAAACTGCAGCGAGGGTGTGATGCTCCACTTATCGTGTTTGTAGTTGAGCAGCAGTGTCGCTACGTATGGGACGGCGTACGAGTTTGCGTTCAACCCGGTTGTCGATACGACCGTATTCGTAGGCAGATACGGACCGTTCAGGTTGAACAACCCTTGAATCGGGCGCATTCCAGTACGGATTGGCAACGGTGCCGGCGCCGCACGCAGAAGCCGCGCCCGCCGTGGTGTAGCACGGTGAAGCGACAATTGCGTTGCCCGTGTTCGGATCGGTCGGAGCCGTGCCGTTCGGCAAGCGGCAGCGTGCATCCGAGGGGCTTGCGGCACAAGCGGAGGTAAACGCATTATACGTTGCGATGTCGTTGTTGATGACGCTCAGCGGCGTTCCGCCGTTGGGCAATGCGGTGTATTTCATCGTGGAGTAGTCGTACGTAAAGGCGAGCTGTCCCGCAAAACCGTTGCGGTTGAAGTCGCCGTCCGTTAACGCGAGACTCCACGCCTTTGCTCGTAAGATTTCCAACCGGAATGTTGGATACGAACGCCTGAAGCGGATTGATGAAGAACGCGCTCTGTTCGCCGTTGGTCTGGCGCCAGAAAGGCGTGATCTTCCAGCTGATGCTCGTCCCTTTGATCTGGTGCTCCCACGAGAGATCGTAGTTATTGGAAACCTCCGGCGGGATGTTGTGGCCGGGCTGCAAGTAGCCGTACGTGTAGAAGTTTCCGGCCAGGAACGAGGGAAGATTCTGCTGCGCAACGTTGTACTGCTCGGCGGCGGTATCCGCCGGTTGCGCGTAACGGCCATAGCTGAACCGGAACACGTTGTTCGGGTTCATCGTGAACGTACCGCTGAGTCTGGGCAGCAGTTCGTGATAGAAGTAGTTGGCCGGTTCGTTCACCAGATTGGTCGACGAGGTTCCGGCCGGACACGTTTGCGATGTCGTTCCGGTAAAGCCCACGTAGAAGGGTGTGCTGCCTGGTGCCGGGTTGACGCAATGCGAGGCAGTTGTATGCGGCAAACCAGAACGGCCGCGCGCCCGTATTCGTGTTGGCCCCATCGAATTGATACGTTTCGTAACGCAGTCCGCCGTTGATCAGCAAGCGGTCGTTCGGCCGGAACTGATCGGTAAGCGCGTACGAATTGAACGTCGGTGAGACTTGGTTGAGCGTTCCGCTCAATCCGGTCTCGACGCCGAGCAGTTCGCAGGCGGTGCCGCCGCACGTAGCGCCGGCAAGGTTCGGGAACTGCGCCAGGAACGCCGGATCCTGCGGGCTGGTTCCGCTCGTTGCACCGCCGGGAAGATCAACTTGCGTGGCGGCTGAGTTGAAGCAGTCGACCGGAGTTGCCGCACCCGGTCCCGGAGCCGTATAGCAAACGCCGTTTGATCGGATTTCCCGATCCGACGACGATGCCGAACCGTGCACCGGCATTGAAGTACGATGAGTTGTTGTACCGGGAAACACCCGATTTTACCGTCGACGCCTGCAAATTGAGCAAGTGAAGCGGATTGATCTGATCCGCCAGTTGCAGGCTCGCGCCGCGCGTATGAGTGATTAACTCGTACTCGGGAACCAGTCCCTGCCCGATGGGATTACTCTGCGAGACCGAATTCGGGTCGGTGTTGAGCCAATCGGAGTAGAACGAATACCCGTACAAGCGCGCATACGCGTTCGATCCGAAGTTCTTTTGATACTGAACCTTGATGATCGAATCGTCGTTCCAGAAACCGCCGCGGCGGCCTGAAGGAATCGTCGAGTTGTCCGTAAGCGTGGGAAAGTTATACGGTTGTATTTGTCCGGCAACAGTCGTAGCCGTGCCGAGCGCTTGTCCGGGCGTGCCCATGAATTGCCAACTGCTGGGTGGATTCAGGAACGACGTCGTGCCCGGAATCGCCCAGTCATTGGCTGAGTCATAGATGTTCGTCAGAAGCGAGCTCGGTGTCGTATAGGATCTGAACGTCGTCGCGCCCGCCGTCATTCTTGTGCGGAATGCCGAAGTGCAAGTTCAGGACGTTCTCGCGATCGGATATGCGTCGCGGGCAAGAGCGTGTTGTACGCACCCTGCACGTAATTGCCGGGCCCGACGGATCCGAAATCACCGAATGCGCCGGATGCGGCGTAGCACGATACGAAGTTTTGATCGACGGCTAGACCCGCGTTCGGGCATGGCTGCGTTCCGAACACCGTACCGAAATCGAGATGAGAAGTTGAACCGTTCTGCTGATCGGCGTAGCGGAAGCCTTGGTTATAGGCGCCGAGTCCGACATACCAAGAGAAGAGCCGGTTGGGCGTTGCTCCTCCGGCTTGCACGGCGAACTTGTGGTAGAAGCTCGGCGAGCCGAAGCCGACATCGGCCTGGCCGTAGCCGGGAAACGTTCCCGTGCGAATCACTTGGTTGACGAAGCCGGCAAGGCCGGTCGACTCGGCATTAGCCGGAGCCGAACCCGTATAGATTTCGAGCTCTTGCTGTCCCAAAGCCGATGCGGTGTGCGCCGGGTAGTTATCGAACGACCGGTTTACGGGAACGCCGTCATATTCGAAACCGACTTGATCGTAGCCGCCGCCGCGAATCAGGACGGTTTGATCCCAACCGTTCGCGCCGGTCGGCACGTACACGCCCGGAACGGAAGCGACCGCCGAGTATGCTTGGTTGAGCGCTCCGCCGCCGCCCAGCGGCGCAGCCGCTGCGGCCGTTGCCGCATTGACGGAATAAACGTCCGCCGTCGTGCTTGGTTTGACCAGCGCGTTAGCGGCGCGTGACGTCACGTTTGCGATCGTGCGTAAGGTTTTTGGCATCGTCAAGGATGTCGAAACGGTGTTGTCTGCAAAAACACTGACACCCGCTTGCGAAACGGTGTCATATCCGTCTTTCGCGGCGGACACGGTATACGTGTCCGGGCTCAGAGAGATAAAGATGAAGTGACCTGCCCCATCCGTCGTTGTGGTGGTGGTCTCGGAAGGTGCGCTCGCTGTGACATGCGCACCCGCGACGGGACTACCGGTAGAATCGGCTACCGATTCCGCTGAGGCTTCCCGTGGTACCGGCCAGTGCCCAAGTTTCCTGGAACACGATTGCCGCGAGAGCCGCCGCGGCCAGAGCCGCACGACGGAGGGAAGATGCTTTGAGCATTTTTCATTCCCTCTCGAGATGAGTTGAGTTACGATGGCCTGGCAAATGCCAGGCTACGCTCAACTGTACACGTGACACCGTGCCGTTTGTCGCGGCAGCACAACCCCGTTTCCATGCAATTACTGCCAAAGTTATGCCAACATGAAACACCCGTCACAACTCGCTCGGTACATTCGCTGAAATCTTAGGTTAAACAAGGTAACAACATCCATGACGCACCGTAGCGAGTCCGCCCAGATGCTTCGCGCGTGCCGGCACCTTTTGCGTCACATTGACGATCCACGTGCGCTCGCAACCAATGATTTAACTGCGCCTGTGTTGGCGGAATTTTGCCATGATAAGGTGAGCGGCGGAAAAAGACGCGCGCTGATGTATATTCGCGGCGTTCTGCGATTGGCGGCGAGCGATCTGTTCGAGGGGAGCGACGATACGTCCGGCCGGCGGCGGCGCGACATTCTGCTGCGATGCGATCTTGCGGGCAAGATCGCATAAAGAAGTTGCAGCTCGAACTCGGCTTATCGATGCGCCAGTTTTATCGAGAGCGCCAGATCATCATCGCGATGCTTTCGGAGGTCTTACCCGAGCGCATGCGCATCCGCTCGCCGTGAACGCTGCCGTCGTCGATGTAGCCGCGCTCGATCTTGCGCGCGCCCGATCGTTGCAGTATGGCGGAGACTTCAAGCCGGCGCAGGCGCTGCTGCGTTCGATTGCCCAGAGCTCGCAGCATCCCCGCACGGCCATCGAAGCGTGGGCGCAGCTCGCAAGCCTGCTCGTTCATCAAGGCGACTTCTCGCAATGCCGGGTCGAGTTGCACGCGATGCGTTCGTACTTAGCGCAGTGCCGCTTGGATGGGTCGGATCTCGATTTTTGCGGAGAACGCATAGCCTTGGAGCGCCGCAATTTACTCGAGTGTTCGGGTGCAATTGCCGAGGCTCGCGCGTGGGATCGCCGGGGAATCGGGCGCATCATGGGATTCATGGAAGGGCAACGATCGCGCGTGCCGCGGCCTAGCCGTCAGGGCGCTCACGGCAACGGCTCGGCGAGACTTCATCTGCGGCGATGCCAGGGAAGCGAGAAGCCGGCTCGAGACAGTGTGCGAGATTTGCAGCATCGACGAGTTTGCTCCGGACGTTCACATCAACTTTCTGGTGCTGTACGGCACGCTGCTCTGCGTGATCGGAAACGATCGCGGCACCGCGTCTTCGCTTGCTGTCCGATGCATCGGTGCTTTGCGAACGATACGGACTAGGCGAGCTCGCGATCCTTACGGTGATTGGGCGCTCAATCGAAGAGCAAATGGCGCGGAAATCCGGATCGCGCTCTCAAACAGGTGCGCTCCGTGCTTGCCGCTGGCGCGTCGTATCGCCTCTCCACGGGGATATGTTCATGTTTGCTTGCGAGTCGCCGAACTGGAAACGTTCGTACGGCCGCGTATGGCCCTCACCGCCATCGATGAAGTTCGTCGTTTTATTGCATATCGCACGTGTGAGTGGACGCTCGCGGAGCTCCTGAGCGCCGAAGCGTACGTGAGAATCAAAGATTACACCGCCGCGAAAATTCACGCCGAGAACGCGGCGTCGGCGGCACTCGCGGAGCAAAACCTGGCGGTCGAGGGCAACGCGCTTCGAGTACTTGCCGAGTGTTATGCGGGCATGAACTCGCAATGCGCGGCGATCGACGCGATCGAGGCGTCGATCGTTCGGCTCGAGCATTACGGTCATCCGCTCGGGCTCCTGTACGCCTATCGAACGGCAGCGAAGTCCGACCGGCCGCTCGCGCTATACGCGCTGCTCCGAGGAACTCACGCAGCTGTTGCATCCCGCGTAAACTTCACGAACAAGGGTACTCGTCAGCCGATCGCGCATCCGAGGCGTTCGGAGGACGTATGCAAAAACAGGATGCGGCGTTGGTGTTCGATCTCGATGGAACGCTCGTCGATAGTGTCTATCAACACGTCATGGCATGGACCGCATCGCTGCAAGCGGCAAACATCGACCTATCGATTTGGAGAATCCACCGTCGCATCGGCATGAGCGGCGGCCTGCTGGTCAAGGCGCTCGCGCGCGAGCTCGGGCATGAACTGAGCGAAGAAACAATTGAAGCGCTCAAGCGGGGCCACGAAAAGGCGTATCTGCAAATGGTCGACACGGTCAAACCGCTTCCGGGGGCGCGCGAGCTTCTCGCAACGCTGACCGGCGCGAAGGTGCCTTGGGCCATCGCGACGAGCGGTGCGCGCGGCCCTGCCGAGCGAGTGATGCGCGCGCTCGAAATTCCTGCCGGCGTGCCTATCATTACACGCGGTGAAGTGGAACGTGCAAAACCAAATCCGGATCTTTTCTTAGCGGCCGCCGATGCGCTGGGCAGCGCGCCGACGCAAACGTTTGTCGTCGGAGATTCCCTGTGGGACATGCTCGGAGCGCAGCGCGCCGGTGCGCTCGGCGTGGGCTTGCTTTCGGGCGGATATGGCCGCAGCGAATTGGTCGAAGGCGGTGCATATCGGGTCTACAACGATCCCGCACAATTGCTCGATCATCTCGATGAACTCGGCTTGCGCATCGAATAGCCTCTCTTAAGGTGACGCTCAAGCTTTTGCGAGCGGTGAAGCCACGGCGTTTAGCACGGCCGCAACTGAACCGTCCATTGAAGGCCGAACGCGCAGATGCTGCGCACAGCCTCCTCGGCGCACATCCGCCTACCGGAAGTTCAGGAGGTCATGCAGCAGTAGGTTTCACAGACGAGCGCTTCATAAGGAAATACGCTGGTATCGAGCTGAGGATAATGGCCAGACCGATGAGGCCGTCCCTCGGAAAGCTGATGTAGGTGTCAAGTGCAACGCCCCACGACGCAACAAGTACGAGAATCGTTGAGAAGGGATGCCACGGCACGCGAAATACCGGCGTTGCTTTTGCACCCGCGCGCCGTTCGCGTGCGCGAAGCACAAAAATTGCGAGCGCAAGCAGACCGGTGAAAACATAGGTGGTCGATACGACGTAATTGAGGATCCGCTCGTAGCTTCCGGAAAGCGCGAGCGCTATGACGACGGCGGCCTGCAGGGAGATCGCGACGATCGGTACGCGCGTGCGCGGATGGATCCACGCGACTTGCCGGAAGAACAGGCCGTCCTGCGCCATCGCCATATATAGCCGGGGAGCCGTCAGTAGCCGATTACTTATGAAGCCAAGGGTGGAGAGGACGATGGCCGCCGCGATGAGGCGTTCTCCCACCGGTCCCCACGCCGCGCGCAGCACGTCGGACGCGGGTGTTGCCGTGTTTGCGAGTCCTATCGCCCCCAGGGCGCGAACGCAAATTGCATTGACGAGAACGTAGAGAATGATGATGCCGCAGGTGCCCAGCATCAGGCCAAGAGGTATCGTGCGTGCAGCATGCCTCGTTTCCGCTGCGACCAGATTGGCACCAGTCGCGCCGTTGTACGCGAACAGCACGGGCACCATTGCAATTCCGAGTCCCGCGAGAATGTCGAACCGCGAATGAGACGC
Source organism: Vulcanimicrobiota bacterium (assembly GCA_963777365.1). Classification (GTDB taxonomy): domain Bacteria; phylum Vulcanimicrobiota; class Vulcanimicrobiia; order Vulcanimicrobiales; family Vulcanimicrobiaceae; genus CAVZQG01. The sequence continues at coordinate 38,399 of CAVZQG010000019.1, read as the reverse complement.
GGTCGCAATGTGCGCGGTACTCGGGGCATGTACAAAAAAACCCGCTGCGACGATCGCCCCAATTGCCATGATCTTGAGCAGCATAAAGATATTCTGCGCAGTGCCGCCCTGCCGTACACCCAAACAATTAATAAGGGTAAGGATGCCGATCGCCGCTACGGCGAGAAGCGGCGGAAACGCGTTGATACCCGTGAGCGGTTGGAAGTATCCGGCAAACAACACCGCGGCGGCGGCGATACCGCCGCTGAGCCCAACCAGCAGCGAGGTCCAGCCATACGCAAAGCCCACCAGCGGATGAAATGCTTCGTAGAGGTACGCGTACGCGCCGGCTCCGTCGGGTTGCCGCGAAGCCAGTTCGCCGAACACAAACGCGCTAAAGAGCGTGATGACTCCGCCGGCGACCCACGCGGCTAGAATGAGCCACGGTTCGTGTGCGCGCTGGGCGACCACGGAGGGCGTGCGAAAGATGCCCGACCCGATAACGCTGCCCATGACAATAAGCACCGCATCAAAGACGCCGAGCCGCCGTGCTAGCGTAGCCATGCTCGCCCATTGTACTCCATGGGTAGAAGTGATCGATGGAAAACGAATACGATCTCCTGGTCATCGGTACCGGCAGCGCCGGCACCTCGGCTGCGATGGAATGCGCGAACGCGGGGTGGCGCGTGGCGATCGCCGATGAGCGTCCCTTTGGCGGCACATGTTTGCTTCGCGGGTGCGATCCGAAGAAGGTGTTAGTCGGCGCGGCCGAGCTCGAGGACTGGGCGCGTCGTATGCGCGACTCCGGCGTCGTGACCGGCGCGCTGCACGTCGACTGGCCCGGGCTGATGCGATTCAAACGCACCTTCACGGATCCGGCCCCGGCGCAGCGCGAACACGAGTATAAGGAAGCAGGAATAACAAGCCTCCATGGCACGGCGCAATTTATCTCGCCGCGAAACGTGCGCATCGGCAAGGTTGAAACGGCTCCGCGCCACATCGTGAGTTGCCTCAGGCGCGAAACCCATTTCGCTCGGCCTGCCCGGCGAGCATCTGCTCAAGACCAGCGAAGACTTTCTTTCGATGGAAACGCTGCCCAAGCGCATCGTGCTGGTCGGCGGCGGCTTTATCGCTTTTGAATTCGCGCACGTTGCCGCTCGATGCGGAGCGAGCGTACGCATTCTGGAATCTGAGCCGGTCCCGCTGCGCGGATTCGATCCCGACCTCGTTGCACGTCTGGTCGCGGCGTCGCGAGAACTCGGCATCGAGATTTTGCTCGATACGAAAGTCACGGAATTCGAAGAAGCCGGCGGCGAGATCGTTGTGCGCGCTCAAAGCAAAGATCTATCACACGCCTTTGCATGCGATGCTGCAATTCATGGGGGCGGACGTGCGGCCGATCTCGACGCACTGAATTTGGAAGCCGGCGGAGTCGAGCGGACGAAGAAGGGCGTCAAGGTAAATGAGTATCTGCAAAGCACAAGCAATCCGAGGATCTATGCCGCAGGCGACGCCGCGGACGCGGGCGGCGCACCGCTCACGCCGGTCGCCGCAGCGCAAGGAGAATTGGTCGCGCGCAACATGCTGCATGACAATGCCAACCGCATGGACTACAGCGGATTGGTCAGCATTGTGTACACGATCCCGGCGCTTGCGCACGTGGGATTGGGTGAACAAGACGCGCGCGATCGGAATATCCAATACGATGTGCATACCGGCGACATGTCGCAGTGGTATTCGTTACGACGGCTTGCAGCAAAGACGGGAGCCTATAAGGTGCTGACACACCGCGATACCGGGCAAATTTTGGGTGCTCATATTCTGGGTCCGCAAGCAGAGGAACTCGCAAATATCTTTTGCCTTTCGATCCGTGCGAACGTCCCGGTTCAGGTTCTCAAAGACGCACTGTTCGGCTATCCGACCGGCGCGTCGGACATCTCGTACATGCTCTAAGGTTTGAGGCATGCGTGATTCAGGTAGGATACGGTAGATATGAGCCCGCTAATGAAGGGAGGCGAGCGCTCGCAGGTTACGTGGACGTTTACCGCGGACGATTCTGAAAGCGCCCATCGCGCGCGTTTGGAATTCAGGACGTATATCAGCGAATGTAAGACGTCAGACGACGCGGTGAATGAATCGGAGCTCATTTTCGGCGAACTCATCGGAAATGCGGTACGTCACGTCGGCGGCCAAGTGCGCGCGCATCTCAAGACTCCAAGGAAGGCGACCCGTGCTTTGCGTGACGGATCGCGAGGCTGGTTCCCGGCTGGAGATCGCCCACCGCGGTCCCGACAGTGAGACCGGTCGCGGACTGCTCATCGTTCACGCGCTCGCGCGGCGCGTTTGGGTGGAGCGTAGCTCCGACGCGAAGACTGTTTGCGCCGAGCTTCCATGCGAACTTTCCGTACGCCGGGCGCAGGAAAGAGGCGAGTTGCCCGCCTAGCCGTATCCTACGCTCGTGGCAAAACTCTACTTCCGGTACTCGGCCATGAACGCCGGGAAATCGACTGCGCTCCTGCAGGTCGCACATAACTATGAAGAGCACGGACGGCGTGTAAGTATATACACCGCCGCGATAGATACGCGTTTTGGCGCCGGCGTCATCACCTCGCGTCTAGGTCCGCAGCGGTCCGTTCAAACCTTCGATGAGGACACCGATTTTTACAGCCACTTCGTTCGAGACCGCGACCTTTCGTGCGTCCTTGTGGACGAAGCGCAGTTTCTGACGCCTTCGCAAGTTCGGCAGCTGCATCGTGTGGCGCACGTTTTAGATATTCCGGTCATCTGCTACGGCATTCGCAGCGACTTTCTGGGCGAGCCGTTTCCGGGCGCGGCATATTTGCTAACGCTTTCCGACAGTATCGAAGAAGTTAAGAACGTCTGCAACTGCGGCCGAAAGGCGACGATGAATCCCCGCGTCGACGAACGCGGGTTTCGGATTATGAGCGGCGAGCAGATTGCCATCGAAGGCGACGTGCGGTACGAGCCGATGTGCGGCACATGTTTTTATGCTCAGTCGCTTGCCCTGCAACCAAACGAGCCATGAGGTTGCTCTCTGTCTTACGTATGACGAATCGGCTTAATGCTAACGAACCTGGGAAAAATTTGTTGTCATGGCGGTGCAGCATCCCTGGTACTTCGAAACGGATACGCCGCGCGACGCGCTCGAGGGGCGTCGCCTGCTGGAGCGATATCTAGCCGATCATTGCGAAGACACCGATATTTTCGCCGCTTCATTGATCTTCGGTGAACTGCTTTCTAACGTTATAAAGCACGCGCCCTCCGGCGGCGTTCGCGTGTGGCTCGAGCCCGACGGCGAGCGTTTTGCGCTGTGCATGAATGATTCGGGGCACGGATTCAGCGAGCGTCAGATAAAACTGCAGCCCGACGACCACAAGGAAACCGGGCGGGGTCTTTTCATCGTGCGTGCGGTAAGCGAAGCGTTTTCCTACGGCCGGTTCAACGGCGGATTCATGGTGCGCGCGGTTCTGCCGATGCGGCGCCGCGTTTCGCAGTAGCGGCGAAGGTTCTTCACGGCCCTTTCCCGGCGCATACGTATCGTGAACGGATGCTCATTGCGGTCGACAGTCAGACTGCTCTACGGCTGCTGCGCATCTATGGGATAAACCCTCCGGTCATGGACGATCGACTCGAACTCGACCACGGGTTCGACGCCGGAATCGCCGTGACCATAGACGGTGTCAGCGAGCCCGAACACGGGCAGATCATTCGCTTGAAAATCGGGAAGCAACGCGGCTGGCGAAGCTGTCCGCTTTCAGAGGCCGATGCTCAAGGGCTTGTTACGGATTTTCATGAATCGAATGCGCTGCCGCGCCGGCGAGACGTGGGATGCCACGCTCGCACAGCTGCTCGTGAAGTGCTCGAAGCTCTTTTCCGATAGCGGCATGGGCGAACTGCATTTGCTGCTATATCTGATCCCGCAAGGGTATCGTACGCACGCGATCTATATGATGCGTGCCCGCAAAACGCCCTCAAAATTTTCGCGCGGAAACGCTTAGCCGAGCCGCGTGCCTCGCTCTTGCTCGAAGCGCGCTTCCATTTGCGAGCCGATCTCTTCGAGCAGCGTGCGCGCCGTTGCCGAAGCGATTTGCGCACCCAGAAGCATATCGAACGCCTTGCCGATCTCGCCTTGCGGGGGAGCATAATCTCCGCGCAGTTCCAGAACCGCGCCGCGATAGGTTTCGTCGGCCCGCACGATGATCTCGCCCCCAAAATCCGGATACGGGCCGCCCCCCTCCGGCGTCCAAAAAATGCGCCATGGCTCGTCGAAATGCATCGGATCGCGGCCGTGTTCGTAACGCACGAGGACCTTTTTATGCAAGGCGGCTTTATGCATCGGCGCGTGCAGCGCGACACGTTGCGTACGCCGGTCTCGAACGGCAGGCTCGAGTGAATCCCGTAGATAGGCTCGGGCCCGGGCGTACGGGCATTTTAGAAAAACGCGCTCGTAAACGTGCGTCATCGCTTTCATCTTGGAGGCGCGGGATGAAGCCCCGGTGAACGCCGAGCGGCGCGATTGAGAAGAACCCGGGAAGGAGTCGATTCACAGCCGGTTCGCAGGCGGGTGTTACTGAAAGGATGAACGCTATGTCTGAACTCGGAAACATCGGCGGAATGAGCAAACGCATTCTCATTGTGGACGACGAGCCCCAAATCGGTGAGGTCGTCAGCGCTTACCTGCGTCAGGAATCATTCGATACCGTCGTAAAGGGTACCGTCGCCTCCGCAATGGCCGAAATTGAACAGCAGCGACCCGACTTAATGCTGCTGGATATCACGCTGCCCGATGGAAGCGGTCTCGACGTCCTGCGCCGGGGCAGCGAAGGCCGTCGCATTCCGACGATCATGCTCACGGCTCGCAGCGAGGAGATAGACCGCATCGTCGGACTAGAGCTCGGAGCGGACGACTATGTGGTCAAACCATTCTCGCCGCGTGAGGTCGTCGCTCGCGTTCGAGCCGTGCTTCGACGAATCGACGGCAACGGTGGTGAAGAGCAAGAAGATCAAAACGTCGTGCGCATCCGGGATCTGGAAATCGACGAGGGCGCGCACGAGGTTCGCATGGGCGGCTTGCCGGTAGCCGTAACCCCGGCGGAATTTCGCATCCTGAGCGTGCTCATTCAGAATGCGGGCCAAGTGCTTACTCGATCGCAACTTCTCGACCTCGTGCACGATGACGGCAGTATCTTCGAGCGCACGCTCGATCGTCATATCAACAATCTACGCCGCAAGATCGAACCGCGTCCCGACGATCCCTCCTATATCGTGACCGTTTACGGAGTCGGCTACAAACTCCGTAAGGAATAAAAACCATGCAGCAGCGTGTCTTACACGCGCTCGACCTCGCGATACTCGGAGACTGGGAGAGCGCCAAGCGCAGCTTGGACCAGCTCGACGATCCGGTCGTTTCGCGCTTGCTCGCGCTCATGACCGAACAGCAGCGCCGTGAGGGAGAACGCTCGCAAAGTCTGGCCGTCGTTCGCCATGAACTGGGGAATGCGCTCTCGATCGCACAGGCAAATATCGAGGCTATGGTCGACGGCGTGCTCGAACCCACCGCGCAACGTCTGCTCGGTATTCGGGACGCGCTGCAGACGTGTGGTTCGCGGCTGGTGGACCTCAAGCGGCAAAGTCCGCCCAGTTCCGATTGCCTGGCGCAATCGGAAGCATTCAACATTTGCGAGCTGATCGATACGCAGACCCAATTGGTCTCGACGATTGCTCAGTCTAAGAACGTGCAGGTCAGCAGCAAACTGTGCTCCGTGAACGACGGATCGTGCACGATGAGCGGGGATCCGCAAAGCATCGGGCACGCGATTCGCCACGTCTTGCTCAGCGCCGTGCGCTTCACGCCGCCTGGGGGCGACATACGGATGGCGTGCGTACACCCGAGTGAGGAGTTGATGCTCTCGGTTCGCAACACCGACGTGAGTGCGCGTTCGGCAAGCTTCGGGCTTTCCGTGCTTGACAAGATGCTCGAGACGATAGGCGGCCACGCGCGCATGGTCGCCGAGGACAGTGAACGCGCGTCGTTCTTTATCTCGGTACCCGCGGTAGCGCGCCTTTCGTAAGTGCCTATTGCCGCCCGGCGATACCGCGAACCGAATCGAGCAGTTTTTTCGAATCATACCCGACCCCGTCTTTGAAAACCGTAACGACCTTCTCGATGTCGGTAATGTTTGAAACGGGGTTCCCTTTGATCAAAACCAGGTCGGCATTCTTGCCCACGGCAATTGTACCGATGGTCGCCTGCCGCCCGAGCGATATCGCTCCATTTTCGGTGGCGACGTGTATCGCTTGCACCGGCGTAAGGCCGCCTTGCACGAGCAATTCGATATCGCGCTGATCGCCCAGGCCGGCAATAGTCGCGCCGTATCCGGTCGGGTCCGGCCCTTGCGTGAGCAGTCCGCCTGCCCGGTAGAACGCGATCTCAAATGCCACTTCCTTATCGAAAAGTTTTTTCGAGAGTGCGCGGCGCGTGGGGGAGCGCTCGATGCGGCGCCGCACCGTCATCACGTCGTTCACGCTCTCGCGATCGAGCACGTCGAACATACGCTGCTCAACGCGCATCGGCGGTGGAATCGATCCCTCGAAATTCGCCAGCGTCGAACTGACCGCGACGTGGTGTGCGACCAGCGTGCGAATGAGCGCGCGAGCTTTGCGCCCGTTGATGTCCAAGTTCGCGATCGATTGACGCACCGGAGCGGCAACCGTGGGCAGTGATCGTCGTTCTTGCCCGGGGTGAATTCCGTATCGACCAGAATGCCGTGTTCCAGACTGTCGACGCCCATTTGCGCCGCTTGCGTAAAGCCGATCGAGCAGAGATGGGCCAGTACTTTGAGGTGGCGGGCGTGCGCTGCATCGACGACCGCCTGCGCGATATCCGGCGGAATGTTCGTGTACAGCTTGAATGACGTGACACCGCGCCGCGCCCAAAAATCGACTGTTTCGCGCGCGTCGGCGGGACTGCGCAGCGTTCCCATCTGGAGGAAGAACGGTTCGTAACCCGTCATGTACACGCTTGTAACGTCGATATGCGGTCCGGCGAGATGCCCGGCATCGACTTCTGCCTTGATGCGAAGGTCGGTGTACGGTTCCACGCTGCCGGTTGTTCGTATCGTCGTCACGCCGCCGGCCAAGTAGAGCCTCGGAGCGCTGTACGGTTGCTCGCGCATAATGAACATCGGTCCGTCGTCGCTCACGTAATATAAATGGTTATGGGTGCCCACGAAGCCCGGCGTGAGTGAATACCCGCGCGCATCGATGACCTTTGCGCCGCCGGGTATCGTGGCGCTCGACGCGGACCCGACCGATGCGATTCGGCCGTGTGCGATGACCACCGTTTGATCTTCACGCGGCGCCGCAAGCGTACCGTCGATAAGACGCACGTGCTCGATGGCGATAACCGGCGCAGAGTAGGAGACGACCGCGCTCACGGGAGGCACGCTCAACGTCGGCGGCGTCTGACCCATGAGGGCAAAGGCCGATAGCGCAGCTGCGAAACGCTTATCCATACGCGGCGACGCGGAGCTCTAGGCGGTGGTCAAACCGGCGAGCGAAGCCAACGTCGCGCCTGCGCCGCCCGCCGGAACCCACCAGGTTTGATCGCCGACGATGCCGTCCGCCGTTATCGCGCGCTGCGTTTGATACGATTGCACCGCAGCCTGCGTGTTGGGACCGAAGTCGCCGTCGATAGGGCCCGGCATAGAGTCCCGCGTTCTGCAGAACTTGCTGCATCGCAGAAACCTCGGGACCGGTGGAACCGAAAGAAAGCTCCGGCGTGTCCGGATCGGCCGGCAGCGCCTGCCAGGTGAGCGGGCCGGTAATTCCATCTACCGTCAGACCCTGGCTCTGCTGGAAAGCTTCAACCGCCGTCTGCGTGTGCGGCCCATATGCGCCGTCGATTCCCGTATAGTCCAAGAGCTTGATCATCACAAGAATTCGCTGTAGTCGCTTGACGTCCGCGCCGGTCGACCCTGACGACAATGTTGAACCACTATTCACGTCGGTTTCCTCCGGTTCTACTTTCCAATCAGCACTTCGGTGGCTTTGACGATGACGCTGACCTGATCGCCGGCCTTCAAACCAAGCCGCTCGATCGAGGCCTTCGTAATCGCCGCGGTAATTGTAGCGGGAGCGATTTCAACCTCGACCTCGCCCATAATCGTTCCGGTTCTCACCGTGGTGACGCGGCCTTGAATCTGATTTCTAGCGCTGATCTGCATGTGGCGACCCTCCAAGTGCTCGTTCATCGTGCGAGTATTTTAGAGCTGCGTCACGATCCATTGGGCTGCTTGGCCGCGCGTCATTTCGCTCGCCGGCCAATTGAGCGAGCGACCCAAGTTGCTCTCGACTGCCCCCTTCGCGGCGTCACCGAACGGATCGCTGGGCTGAAAGTCCATCGAGGTACTCTCGCCGCTCATGACTCCTGCCGCGCCCGAGCATGTGCGCCGCAGCATACGCTGCGTCGCCGAATGCAACGTCGGTCCACCAAAACAGCGGTACGCCCCGCGCGAGCAAACGCTCCTGGAATGCTCGCAGCAGCCCGGCATCAGCCGGGACGTTCGCGGGCGCGACGTTTTTGTCCAGCGCGAAGCATGCCAGGGCACCCGCCGACTCGCCGACGTTCCATTCTACCGGGTGCAGCCGGTAGGCGCCGTTCGTGATATGCGTCACGCCCAGATTCTTGCAAGCGGCAAGCACGTTTTTAACACGCTCGGGGATGAGCGCGCGCATCGGAATCTCAAAAGGTTTAATCGAGATGAACTGCTGGCCCATGCCTACGCAGCTGAGCCCGTGGATGTCCAAACCTCCGTAAAAACCGATGCCGCACGAGTCGAAGTAGTTTTTGGCGCGCGCGCCGCCGTTGAATTCGCTATCGAGGTCCTGCTGAATGATCGTATATCGCGCCTTGATTCGCCGGGATTCCCGGATGTAGGGCTGAGCCGCCGTTCCGTCGGACGTGCCGAACTCGTCGGGGCGAACGCGCAGGTTTGGATATCCGTACCCGCTGCCGTCGTCACGGGGACATTCCGTTTGAAGCCAATAGATGAATCCCAGCGTGGCTGCGCGCGCGGATTCGATGATCGCGGCGTCGCGCGCGGAATCGCCCGTGGGAATCGTCGCGGCTTGGCAATCGTTCGATCCCATGTTCAGCATGCTCAAGTCATTCGCGAACGCCGGATCGTCGAAATTGCCGGCGTCGATGTAGCGCCGGTACGTCCATAGATCAACCGGAACCCGGAAGACCTTGCTGATGTATCCATCCACGATCGTGTAATTCTGCTGGGCTTTGAGTTGATCGTAATTTGCAGGCTTGACGATCGTGTGATTCTCACCTGCGGGCCGGCGTTCGAGTGCGGCGACCACCGTTATGGGCTGTATCCAGCTCGGCTGCGGCTGCTGCGGTGCGTTTGGTTCGCTCGTCTGCTCTTTGCTCTCCGCACCGAGCGTGTACTCGACATTTGCCATCGGCAGCAGATCGCCCAAATCGGTCGCATCCAGGAAGTACCGCGCCTGATACGTCGCCGGCCAGCCGTTCGAGTCCACCGTCGTGAGACTTGTCACGGTGTCGCCTTGTACGGTCGCACCCGTTACGCGCACGTTCAAACGTACGTGTACGTTTGACATCGCCTGCAGTTCTTGAAGGAGAATGGCGTGAGCGACGTGCGGCTGCGTTGCAAAACCGGGATAGCTGCCGCCGGGATTGAGGGAGGGCTGGCTTTGGCCTGCCGAGCGAAAGCTTGTAGTTGCCGCGATAGAATGCGCGAACGTTGTGCTGGAATGCGCGATATGAAGCGGTGCTTCCGATCGTCGGCGTATAGCGGCTCTCATCCGGTTTGGTAACGCCTTGAGCAGAATACTGCCCGCCAAGCCATCCCGAGGCTTCCAACAAGCAAACGGAATAACTGCCGGCGCCTGCTGCAAGTGCCGCCGCGCATCCTCCCAAACTCCCGCCGACGATTATGATGTCATAGGTGACCATTGCGCGAATTCATTTCCGTGATTGCACAGCACACGCGGACATCATACGGTTGCACGCAAGCGACTCGGGTAGGGCATTTCGTATCAATCAAAAAAATGGGTCTGTATGGGAACGGTTCTTGAGATCCATTTAGGTTTCGCGTTCTTCGTGTTCGTTCTCGGGTTGTTCATCGGCTGGGTCCAGTTGGGTCGCGTCGTCCTGCTGGCTGTGATTGGTATTCAGGTGCTAATCGGTGCTCTTGTAGCCGCTTGGGCGGGGGTCTCGCATACGCCGCTGCCGGGAACTCTCTGGATACATATACTCGGAGGCTTGCTTGCGATGGGTGCATACGCCGTTGCATTGCGAGTCGTGGATCGTGACGAGCGGCGCTATCGTCTCGTGGGCTGGTGTATCAGTTTGGCCGGCTTTGCGCTCATCGTACTCACGGCTTGGTACGGTGTGTCGCTTTATCGCGTATACGGAATATAGAAGCATGATAGATACGAAAGCCTTTTTAAAGGAAGCCCGCACGGCGCTGATCGTGATCGATTTGCAGCGCGGTATTGCCGGGCGTGAGGTTGAACCGCATTCGGCCGCGCACGTCGTTTCAAATGCTGCCCAAATGGCAGACGCCTTTCGCAAGGCGGAGTTGCCGGTCGTGTGGGTGCGCGTCTCCTTCGACTTAGGCTATGCGGACGCACTCAAGCCCTTGCTCGACTCGCAGGCGCCCAGGGGTCCGTTCCCGGACGGATGGGACGAGCTCGTTCCCGAATTGGGTGTGCGCGAGGCAGACGTTATCGTCACCAAACGGAACTTCGGGGCGTTCTACGGCACCGATCTCGATTTGCAACTGCGCCGGCGTGAGGTCACACGGATCGCCATTTGCGGTATTTCAACGAACATCGGCGTGGAGTCGACCGCGCGAGATGCATTCGAGCGCAATTACAAGTTGCTCTTCGTCGAGGACGCGATGGCATCTACGAGCAAAGAAGAGCACGAGCACAGCTGCCGAACGATTTTTCCGCGCATCGGTATACTACGTTCGACCGCCCAGGTTCTGTCCGCGCTCTCGTCGTAGTCCGGGCGGAACGCGCGGCATGTGCGCCGAAGATGTGAGCCCGTGAGAGCGTCGCGGGTTTTTTTCTGGATCGTCATCATCGCGATCATCGCGGGGGGCTTGTGGTACTGGGTCTCGCGAACGCGAAGTCCCATCGGCGATCACATCACCATGTATTATACGAAGCCCGACGGCAGGACCGAAGTACCCTGGCGCGTTTCGATGCGCCCGCAAACGGCCGGTGAGAGCGCCTCGCAGCATATGCGCGATGCCGTCCTGTACGCGGCGGTTCAGGCGGTGAGCGGGCCGCAGAGCGATATTCAAGCCATACGGTTTCCACCCGGAACGCATGTGCTCTCCGCCGACGTTAACGATTCGACGGCAACTGTCGATCTTTCAAAAGAGGTGGCAAATCAGAGCGCCGGAGTGCTTGGCGAGAGCGGCCAGTTCAAAGGGCTGGTCTGGACGCTCACGGCGCTACCGGGAATCGAGCGCGTCGCCATTCGCGTCCAGGGTCAAACGCTCGATACGCTGCCGGGGGGACATCTTGAACTCGATGAACCGTTACGCCGTTCGGATTGGTAGCGCGCTTGCGCTGCTGATTCTCACTGCGTTGGCGCCCGGCGTTCGCAGCCGGCGACCGAGCCGACTATACGTTCGAAGGCAAGCAAATAACCTTCGTACACCTGCTGGCGCAGTCGGGAGGCCGGGCCGTTTCGATAGACGACGCCGGTCTGCGCGCGCTTTTCGAGTCGATTGGGGCCACGGTAACGTGGCAAACCGGCTCAAACTACATCCTGATAACCACGGCTGAGCCGGTCGTTATCAGCTTCGCCGTCGGGGACCGGCGCTACGACGTCGGCCCGATCAGTCAAACCGCGGCGTTCGCGCCATTCGTGCTGGATGGGCACGCATACGTTCCGTTCGATGAACTGATCCGCGCGCTGAACCTGGCGCCCAAGCCCGACGCGTCCTCGCGCAACATCGTGTTGCAGCCGCAGCTCACGTCCATCGATCTCCAGGCTGGTTCCGGCGGTTCGAAGCTCGATCGCGCGCGCCGGCATGCCGCTAACCGCCAAGCTCGTCTCGGACGCCGGCGGAAAGATCGTTGTCGAATTCGACGGCGTAGGGAGTACGCTGCCTGCCTCGCGCGATCTCGCGGGTGGTCCCGTTCGGCGTATCGAGGTTCGCAGCGAGGGCACGGTCACGCATCCGCACACGATCGTCACCATGTATCTGGTACCCGGAACCACGCACAGCGCGCCGGGTACCGACGATCAACGTGATTTCACCATCGGGTTCAACGGCGCGGCCGCGGCGCAGCCGATCGCTGCAGCTCGAGCCCGCGGCGGAACCGGCCGCGGAAGGCACGCCGCCGGCGTCACCACAGCCGCAGACCGGCGCTCCTGGACCAACGTCGGTGACGGCGGTGCAAGCGCAGGCGCAAACCGACGGCTACGTGGTGCGTGTCTCCGTAAACGGAAATGCCGCCTACGAATGGCACCGGTTGCGGCCGCCCGACAATCGATTTTGGATCGACATTCACGGGGCGCAGCTCGGCATTCCGCCGGTGGATCAATCCGGAAACGACCTCGTCACCGGCGTGCGCGCGCACCAGCAGGACGGCGACACCGTGCGGGTCGCGCTTTCCCTTGCGGATTTCGATGCGGTCGACGTGACGCCCGACGCGGGCGGCGTGACGATCAGCGTCCGCAGCGCGGTTGCGGACGAAACCACTGCGGCACGCAGCGGATCCGGCAGCATCGGTGCGGCTGCTCTGGCAAACGCATCTCCCGCGCCCTCGGGCAATCAATGGAAGTTCGCGCCGCGTCCGGCGCAGAACACGTACGTGGCCCCGAATCCGCGGCTCATCGTCATCGATCCCGGTCACGGCGGAAGCGATTGGGGCTCGATCCGCGGTAATTTTGTCGAGAAAACGCTCGCGCTCGACATGTCCAAGCGGCTGCGCGATATTCTGGTGGCTCGAGGCTGGCAAGTCATCATGACGCGCGATGCCGATAAGGACGTCTTCGCGCCCAATGATTCGGCGAGTGACGAATTGCAAGCGCGCGACGACATTGCGAACAACAACGGAGCGCGTTTGTTCGTGAGCGTTCATGTGAACGCGTTCATCAACTCAGGCCCGCATGGAGCGACGGTGTATTACTATAAGCAAAGCGATCTCGCGCTCGCGCAAGCGGTTGATCGCCGTATCGCTTCCGAAGGCGAGAATTAAAGATGACGGAACGGTCAAAGACAAACTTTACGTCGTACATCACGCGAACATGCCGGCCTCTCTGGTCGAGACCGCGTTCATCTCCAACCCCGACGATCGGGCTCTCCTGCAGTCGCCGCAATGGCGCCAGAAGATGGCGCAGGCAATCGCCGACGGGATTGCCGATTACGCCGGGCCGCCGCCGCCGGCCGGGACGGTAAGCGGCCAATAGTGCTCGGACTGTTTGATTCGGGGCTTGGAGGCCTCTCGGTGCTGCGCCGCGTGCACGAAGCGCTGCCGCACCACGATGTTATCTATTTTGCGGATCAGGCACACGTTCCGTACGGTGATCGCGACCCGGCCGACTTGCTGCGCCTCATGCAGCACAACGTTCGCTGGATCGACGAGGAAGGTGTCGATATTATCGTTCCCGCCTGTAATACGTCGTGTGCGATGGCACTCGAGTTCGGTTGGCCGGCGACGCGTGCGCCCATCGTCGATTTGATAGAGTCGGCCGCAATCGCGGTTGAACGCACGGGTCTGCGCCGGATCGGCGTGCTCGCTACGGCAGCTACGGCAAAGTCGAATGCTTATAAAAGGCACATCTTGACGCGTGTTGCACAGGCGGAAGTCATCGAAGTCGCGGCTCCGGCGCTGGCGCCGCTGGTCGAGGCCGGAAAGCTGCACGGCGAGGAACCCGCAAAGGCCGTCGCGGACGCGTGCGCCCCGCTCGGCGAGATCGATGCGCTGGTCCTGGGCTGCACGCATTATCCGCTGCTGGGCGCGCATTTCGAAGCGTATTTCGGCCCGTACGTTCAAGTCATCGACCCGGCGATCGTGCAGGCCGAGCGCGTATTCGACCTGGCGGCACGCCTTGAGCTCAAAGCGGAGAACGCGGGCTTGGAATGCGTTACGAATGGGGATTTAGCTCGTTTTGAGGCGAATCTACAAGCGCTGGTTCGCGACCTCAAACCGCTCGTTCGCTACCTCGAGCCTCACCTTGCTTGAAGGGCAGGCGAGTAAGGCCCGGCCGGGTTGCGCTGAAGGCGAAAATATGAGACACTCCGGCGGCACTACCTGATTAAAGAGGACCATCATTCCGTCACGCAACGTTGAAAATACGAAAGAAGCCCCGCTCGAGGTACACGGCAGCATCAAGCAGGTGTTTCCGAGTACGACGTTCTCCGTCGAACTCGACAACGGACACGTCATCCTGGCTCATATAGCCGGGAGACTGCGCCGTCATCGTATTAAGATTCTGCCCGGCGACCGCGTTGACGTTGAACTCTCGCCGTACGATCTGACCAAGGGCCGGATCGTTTACCGTTATCGCGCGGGCGAGGCCCGACGCGTTTAAAGCACCATTGGTGCAACCTTTTCGTGCTCTCTGGTGTCTAGCGTTCCGTTATCGGTTTCGTTTGCGGTTTACGTTCCAAGTACTAGCGAGTCGGATCCAAAGACAACCACAATTAAGAGTTAGGAGACTCGTTTATGTACTCGGATGAAATGCTTACTTGCGTGGACTGCGGAACCTCGTTCCCCTTTACCGCAAGCGAACAGCAGTTTTTTGCCAGCAAAGGCTTTACCAATAAGCCGAGCCGGTGTTCGGAATGCCGTGCGGCGCGCAAAAGCTCGCGCGGCCAGGGCGGCGGCGGCGGCGGCGGCGGCGGCGCAGCCGGCGTGAAATGTTCAAGGCGACCTGCAGCCAATGCGGCGGCGTAGCGGAAGTTCCGTTCCAACCGCGCGGCGACAAGCCGGTCTATTGCCGCGATTGCTTCTCGTCGCGACCCAGCTACCGCTGAGCAAGACACACCTATGAGCCCGCGAGTCCGCCGCCGGATCAACCGGTTCGCCCTCGCGGGCATTCACCTCGGCGCGTTTGCGGCGTTCTTACCGGGCATGTTTCACTGGCCGGTTTTGATCGTTGCGGCCGCTCGTTTTATACTTGTCGGGCGGCCTGGGCGTGACGCTTTGTTACCATCGCACGCTCACGCATCGAAGCCTGCGTCTTATCAAACCGCTTGAATATACGCTTGCCGCGCTCGGTACGCTGGCGCTGCAGGGCGATCCGATCCGTTGGGTCGCGACGCATCGCAAGCATCACGCGCATGCGGACGCCGACGGCGATCCGCACGGCATCGATCGAGGTTTTCGCTGGGCGCACATACGCTGGCTGTACAAGCACAACGATGCGATGCCCACCGACGAAGAGATCAGACGCTTCGCGCCGGACCTATACGCAGACCCGTTTTACCGTGCACTTGCGTACGTCCATGCTCCGTTGCAGCTGGTGCTGGCCGGTGTGCTTTTCCTCATGGGCGGATGGCCGTTCGTTATCTGGGGAATCTTCGTGCGGCTGGTTTTCAGCTACCATGCCACGTGGTTTGTCAACAGCGCCGCGCACTCACTTGGCTATCGCACGTATCGCACGACGGATCGCTCGACGAACTGTTGGTGGGTCGCGCTGGTGTCATGGGGTGAGGGCTGGCACAACAACCATCACGCGTTTCCGTTTTCAGCCCGTCACGGATTGCGCTGGTTCGAAATCGATCCGACGTGGTGGAGCATCAAAGTTCTGGAATGGCTGCGTCTGGCTCAGCGCGTGAAGGTTCCGATGCCGGCCGCGATGGAGCGCCTTCGCGTCTAGCCCGGTATGCATCCGACCGCGACGGCTATCGATCGCGAACACATCGCGCTAACCGCATCACTCATTCATCCCCATATTCGGCGTACGCCGGTCGTTGACGTTCGGGGCGCCGATTTCGGTCTCGATGCGGGCGACCTGCATTTCAAACTCGAGCAATTGCAGTACGCCGGATCGTTCAAGACGCGCGGCGCTTTTGCGAATTTGCTCAGCCGCGAGGTGCCGCAGGCCGGCGTCGTTGCAGCCTCGGGAGGCAATCATGGCGCGGCGGTTGCGTATGCGGCGATGACGCTCGGCATTCCAGCGAAAATATTCGTGCCCAGCATTTCCTCGCCGGCGAAGATCGAGCGCATTCGCCGGTACGGCGCGCAGCTCGTCGTCGGCGGCGATCGGTATGCCGATGCGCTTGCCGCAAGTGAAGAATGGATCGTGCAGTCCGGCGCGCTGCGGTGCATGCATTCGATCAGCCGCATACGCTGCTCGGCCAAGGCACGCTTGCCGCGGAAGTTCACGAGCAGATTCCGGATGTCGATACGGTTTTGGTCGCGGTCGGAGGCGGAGGGCTCATCGGCGGCGTCGCAGCGTGGTTTGCCGGCGATGTGCGGGTGATCGGCGTCGAACCCGAGGGCGCGCCGACGCTCACGCGCGCGTTGGAAGCCGGAGCACCCGGTCGATGCGGAAGCGGGAAGCGTCGCAAGCGATTCGCTTGCGCCCCGGCGTGTCGGTGAGCTGATGTTCCCCATCGCGCAGCGGTTCGTCGAGCGCGTTGTGCTGGTGAGCGATGATGAGATTTTGGCCGCGCAGCGGCGCTCTGGCAGGACTTGACGATTGTTGCCGAGCCGGGCGGTGCGGCCGCATTTGCCGCGCTGCTATCCGGACGCTACGTTCCCGCGCCGGGTGAGCGCGTATGCGTCGTCGTGAGCGGCGGCAACGCGCCGATCCTTTTAACGTAGTGTACTTTACCATGTCATCGTTTTGACGTGGAAGAGATACAAAAAGAGCGTGACGTTCACCGCGGCGAGGGCTGCTCCGGCGATCACCTGTCCGATCGTATGGGCTTTCAGATATACGCGTGCCCAGCAGACGGCCGGAATCAGCGGCAAGAACGGAAGAGGCTGCTCTCCGTAGAGTAAACACAGCGCGACGAGCGGAGCCGTTATCCCGAGCGCGTGCGTGCTGATTTTCCAATAGCGCGTGATGTATTGCACGATGATCGTCGATACCGTGATATCCGGCCATCGTCGCGATCAGCAGGCGCGGCGAATGCGTGAGCCACAGGGTGATGGTGCCGAGCAGATAGCAAATGACAAAAATGCCGAAGACCTTCTCGCGCTCTTCACGCACCGACATGTCCAAATCGGAGATCCGATCGGTCGCATAGAGCCAAAAGATAAAGAGCATCGGTACGATCGATGTAAACGCCGTGCTCAGGAAGAGCATCCACCAAAACTCTTGCGTCGTGCGCGCCAGAATGTGCGAGAGTATCATGAACAGCGCGAGCGCAGTCAGGAACGGGTTGAAGATCGTCGAGAGAATTCGCGCGAGATCGCGCCACACTCGCCGATTCTTGATCGGCACGGGCGCCAGGTGCGGCGAATGCAGGTCCATCACTGGAACGCGCCTTTCGCTCGAGCCCGCCGTTGTCATGCCCGCCTGCCGGGCGGCACCGCATTGACAATATCACAAATGCGATATATTCTGACGATATAACGCATTTGTGATACTTATGAGGACGCGCCATGCTCCGTGACCGTCGCGATACCGCAACGTTGCTGCCGCTGGGCGCCAGCGCGTTTTATGTTTTGCTGGCTCTGGCCGAGGGCGAGCGCCACGGAGCGGCAATCGCCGCCGAAGTCGAGGCGGCGACCGGCGGCACGACGCGTTTGCTGCCCGGCGCGCTCTATCGCTATCTCAAGCAGATGACCGTCGACGGATGGATCGTCGAGCACGAAGCCGAGGACGACGACGGCCGGCGCAAATACTACCGGCTCACCTCGTGGGGCCGCCGGATCGCGCAGGCCGAGGCGCAGCGGCTGGAGGCTGTTGTCCGCCTGGCTCGCGCGCGCCGCCTGTTGCCGGCCGGAGCGTAAGGATGACCGCGATGCACCCGCTGCTGCGTTTGGCCCTGGCGACGTGTCCGCGGGATTATCGCCGCGAGTATGAGGAATCGATCGCGCGCGACGTGCGCACGCGGCATGAAAGCGTGAGTCCGAGTCGCCTTGGACCTGCTGTTTCAAGGAATTGCGATGCGCATTGAGAGTTGTATTCGCGATCTCGTTCTCGCGGCGCGCACGCTGTGGAGAGTACCGATGTACAGCATCGTTGCGATCGCGGCAATCGCGCTCGCAATAGGCGCGAATGTTGCCGTCGCCAGCGTGTTGCAAGGCGTGCTGATGAAGCCGCTGCCCTATGCAAACGCCGATCGCATCGTCAGCATTGCGGAAAGCAAAGACAGATCTGGACGATTTCTCATTTCTGGACGGTCGCGACGTAGCGGCACAAAACCGCGTCTTCGAACATGTCGGAATGTCGCGCAGCGATTCGGAAACGCTGACCGGCGCGGCAACCCCGGCCCTCTTGACGGGACGAATCGTAACCGGCGACTACTTTGCCGTATTCGGTGCGCACGCGCAGCTCGGCAGGCTTTTCAACTCAGCCGATTTTGGAACGCATAACGTCCTCATCTCGGATCAGACCTGGCGCGCGGATTTCGGAGCTGACCCGCACGTCGTTGGACGCATTGCACGGCTAGACGATATACCATACACGATCGTCGGCGTGCTCACGCCGGAATTTCGCGATCCGAAGCAGACGGAGCTTACGAAACAGGACTACTGGCTGCCGGCGGATCCGCGCTCCAACATCGACATCCAGCGCGGCTATGGCACGTACCAAGGGTGGGCGTTGCTGCGCCGCGGCGTGAGCATATCCGCGGCGAGCGCCGACCTGCATCGCATTGTCGGCGCTCTGAATCGCCGATATCCCAGTGAGCACGACACCGTGTGGTCCGGGTCGCAGGTTCGGCCGATTTTGGATTTGATCGTGGGGCCTGTTCGCACGATGTTGTGGCTGCTGTATCTGGCGGTTGGAGTACTCCTGATCATTGCTTGTGCGAACGTGGCAAATCTTACGCTGGTGCGTGCAGCCGCTCGCGAGCGCGAGCTGACCGTTCGCAGCGCACTAGGCGCCTCGCGGGCGCGTTTGGCGGTTCAGCTCTGTACGGAGATGAGTTTACTGGCGTTGGCGGGCGGCGTGCTGCGGCGTGGTTCTGGGACAAGTGGGGCTTAGCGTTTTTGCAACGGTCGGCGCGCAGATGCTGCCGCGCTGGGAAAGCGTCCACATCGACGGCGTGGTGCTGCTCTATGTTGCGGGCCTCATCGTGCTCACGACGCTCGCGAGCGGCCTTGTGCCGGCTATCGCCGGCAGGCGCGATCTGGTTGCAGGTCTGAAAGCGGCCGGACGTTCGGGTGATTTGAGCGGTGCCAAACGGCTGCGCGCGGGCCTGGTTGTGGCGGAGATTGCCTTGGCAATCGCGGTCGTCATTTGTGCGGGTCTCATCGTTCGCAGTTTCATCACGCTCACGCACGTGAGTCTGGGCTTCGATTCAAAGAACGTGTACGTCGTCCAGGCGCCCGATATGCCCAAAGCGCGATACCCCAAGTTTATGGACAATCTCGCGGCAGGCCGCAGGCTTGCCGGCGAAATCGAAAAGATTCCCGGTGTGCGCGAGGTCGCGCTCGCGACCGTCGTCCCGTTTGAAGGGGGTTTCACGGTCACGACGATCGTTCCGGGCTATAAACCCGCGGAGGACGTCGATACCAACGCCGTCTCGCCCGGATATTTTCATGCGCTTGGAATTCCACTCTTACGCGGTCGCGATTTCGATAGCGGCGACCGCTTTGATTCGCAGCAGGTCGCCATCGTTAGCGCCGCGTTTGCGAAGCGATACTTCCACACGTTGAACGTCGTGGGTCGCGCGATCCATCCACAGATGGACAGCGGCGAGAAGAAACAGATACGTACGGTTGTGGGAGTCGTGGGCGATATGCGGGAGAGCTGACGGCCAACCGGTGCTTCCTGCGCAGTACGAACCGCAAACGCAAATTCACGGGTTCACACGAATCGTCGTGCGCACAACCGGACACGATGCGGGTTTTGCCGGCGCCGTCAGTCGCGCTTTTACGACGGTGGATCCGGGTTTTGCGCCGCCGCTGATCGAACCGTATAGCACGATCCTTGCCAGGGATGCCGGGCACGCGCAAGCCGCCGCGATGCTGTTTAGCGCGCTCGGATTGATCGCGCTCGTGCTTGCACTCGCCGGCATCTATGGGGTGACCGCATATTCGGTCGAGCAGCGAACGCCCGAGTTCGGCGTGCGCAAGGCGATCGGCGCGACGGACGGGCGTGGTTCTGCGCAACGTTATTTCCGCGGCCCTGCAATACAGCGCGGCCGGCATCGTGATCGGACTCGTTCTTGCCGCAGCGTTCGCGCGGCTCTTGGCATCGATTCTGTTTCAGACCTCGCCGCTGGACCCGCTCACATTCGCGGGAGTCGCCGCGCTAATCGTCGCGTGCACGATCCTGGCCGCGCTCTTGCCGGCTCTGCGGGCAACCCGCGTTCAACCGGCTCAGGCGCTTCGATACGAATGAATTCCCCTTGACAACCTAACCGTTTGCGATATAGTAGTTATGGATATGTCGCAAGTGGACATATCGCAGATTGCGAGGTCCCGTTATGGAACACACCGAACATGCAGCCCTACGTGCTTTGGGACTCTTCCTCGTCTTGCTGATTGCCATGCTGGTCGTGCTCAAGGGGCATTGGACGCCGGCGCAGCCCGCTCTAAAAACTATCGCGAGCGTCGTCGTTCACGCACACCATCATGCTGCTCGTAACTAAAGGCCGCTGAACATGTTGAATCGTCGTCAAGATCCTTCCGGATTGCTGCCGCTCCCGCAGAGCGCCTTTCATATTCTGCTGGCGCTGGCCGACGGCGAGCGTCATGGGTACAGCATCACCAAGGAAGTTACCGAGTCGACCGGCGGAAAGATCCGTCTGGGCTCGGGAACGCTCTATCGTCAACTGCGCCAGATGTGCACCGACGGATGGATCAGCGAAACCGAACGCGATGATGACGACGCGATGGGCCGCCGCTATTACAAGCTCACGCCGTGGGGCCGTCGCATCGCACAAGCCGAAGCGGGGCGCCTCGAAGAGCTCGTTCAATTGGCGCGTTCGCGCCGCTTACTTCCCGTAATCGCATGAATAAATTGCGTACTCGTCCCAAGTCTCTCGAACGCCCGGCCACGATGGACGTCGTGCGTGAGCGCAAGCGCGGAATATCCAAGGGCGCATATATCGCTCTCGGCATTGCCGCGCTTATTGGGCTGGTCGCGTGGGCGCTCATCTCGCTCACGCATCAGGCGGCAGGAACGGTCGTCGACAAATCGACGCTGGTCACCGACGTTGCCGCAGCGAGGAACGCTCCTGCGAGCAGTTAGCGCACAGGGTTCCTTTGCGCCCGAACGTGTGCGCGTTTCATCTGCGACGCAGGAAGGCGTGGTAAACGAAATCTTCGTCAAGGCGGGAAGCGTCGTGCAGCCGGGAACGGTTATCGCTCAGATGCAGAATCCCGCGCTGGAGGCGTCCGCGACGAACGCGCGCTCAGCGCTGGCCGTCGCGCGCGCAAATCTTGCGGACGCGCGGCAACAAGCGCAAGCCGCCATCATCTCACAGCAGAGTAATCTTTCCGACGCGCAGGCGCAAATGCAGACGAACAATCTGCAAGCGCGCTCCTACGCGGAATTGCAGCGCCGGGGTCTGGTCGCAAATTTAACCTACCAGCAGGCACTGATCCAGGCGAAGAAGAGCGCGAACGATGTGCGCAGCGGTCAGGCGCAGGTAAACGTTGCAGCATCGGACGCTCAAGCCAAAGTCGCCGCAGCTCAAGCGCAAGTCGATCAGGCAGCCGCGCAGCTTGCCGCCGCGCAAGCGCAGGTCGAAGCGCTAAGCGTGAGCGCCGCAACCTCGGGCATCGTGCAAAGCGTCGATGTCGATCCGGGGATGAGCCTCGCGCAGAATACAGAGATTGCGCGCATCGCGGACATGCATGACTTAAAGGCCGTCTTGCAAGTTGCCGAAGCGGACGTGCATGCCGTCTCCACCGGCATGCCCGCCCGCATCGACACCGGAAACGGCGTCATCGCAGGCCGGGTGGCGCGCATTGCGCCGGCCGCGCAAAATGGTACCGTCGCCGTTGACGTCACGTTCTCGCGCTCGCTTCCGCCAGGCGCGCGCCCCGACGCAAACGTAGACGGTACCATTATCATCGCCAAGATTCCGGACACCATTTCGATTGCCCGGCCGGCAGGTGCATCAGATGAGAGCACCATCGATCTCTTCAAAGTCGTGGATGGAGGCACCAGAGCCGTACGTGTGCGCGTGCGTTTGGGACAAGGATCGAACGACCGCGTGCAAGTGCTCTCGGGCATTGCGCCGGGCGACACCGTCATCGTATCGGACATGTCCAGTTATCCCGACCAACCCGAAATTCGGTTACGATAGGAGGGCTTCATGCTCGTAGATTTGGAAGACCTGGGGAAATCGTACTTTACGGAAGAAGTTGAAACGCGAGCGCTGCGCGGTATAACGCTGCAGATAGAACGCGGCGAGTATGTTGCGATCGAAGGACCGTCGGGATGCGGCAAATCGACGCTGCTCTCTATTCTCGGGCTGCTCGACACACCCACCGCGGGACGTTACCGGCTTAACGGCCGCGCCGTGGAAAAACTCAACTCGAGCGAACGCGCGACGATTCGCAATCGTGAGATCGGATTTATCTTTCAGAATTTCAACCTCATCGGCGATCTTTCGATCTACGAGAATGTGGAACTGCCGCTGGTTTATCGGGGCATGACGCGCGGAGAGCGCCGCTCGCGCGTGGAGGAGGTTCTCGATCGCGTGCATATGTCGCACCGCGCAAAGCACTATCCGATGCAACTCTCAGGCGGCGAACAACAGCGCGTCGCGGTCGCGCGTGCCCTCGCCGGCGATCCGTCGATCTTGCTGGCGGACGAACCGACCGGCAATCTGGACACGCATAACGGCGAGGCGGTGATGGAATTGCTCGGCGAGCTGCACGAGTACGGCTCGACGATCATCATGGTCACGCACGACTTCCGGTTTGCCAAACAGGCAAGACGCACGATCGGCCTACTCGACGGCCAACTCGTGGACGAACGCATCGCCGCCAGCGCTCTGTAGTTTTGTGGCGAGAGAACGGGCTGGGCGTGCGCGTGGATGCGGTGTTGCTGCGGCGCCGTTCGCTTTTTCGCATCGTGCGAAAAAGACTCACTCGCCTCTTGCGCGCTCCCGCCATCCTGGCTCCGCGCGCAATTCACACGCGCCGCACCAACGCCGCATCCACGCGCACGCCCAGCCCGTTCTAACAACGCCTCGCATCATCACCCTGATCCTTTGACCGTGCGCTCGCTTAGGAGCGCCTGCGCAGGGTAAGGCGTTGTCATCCTGAGCCTTCTCGAAGGACCCCGAGCACGTCGAGGGGCGCATCTAGGCAAACAGCGATCGCGCTGTGGGTTGCAAGCGGAGCGTCTGCGCGTTTTGTTTTTCAAAGACCCGTGTCCACGAATGCATCGCGTCGGCATTCGAGCAGATTCCGAGCACGACGAAAGCGTATTCGCCTTCGCGAACCGGCAGGCGCGGAAAGTCGTTCGGCCGTTCTTCGGTAACCAAGTACGATACGCGTCGAGCATGCTTTTGTAGCCGTGGCAGTGTTTTCTCCTCAAATGTGGAGATGTATGCGTCGTTTGCCGGTGTGTCGAGCATGATGATTGAAGCGGCTACCAGTGAAGTGCCGTTGCGCGAGTCCGTAAGGGTTGGGCGGGTTAGGCCGTGCAGATCGAGTCCGCTATCATTGCGGGCGTTGCGTAGCAGAAGGACGTTGTCGGAGTCGATCATCGTCGCGTTTGCAGCATCGCGATGGTCCGCCCACGCTTGTGAATGCAGGTAGAATGCCTCTAGCGCGGCGCGCCGGTGCTTCATGTTTGAGAAAGTACGCAGCCAGACGAAAGCGTTGGGGTCGTCGAGGTCGCGGTATTGGCCGGCGGGAAGCATGCCGCAGGCTTCCTGGCTCTCGATGAATTCGCGTTCGAAGAGATCGATGAGCGTGTCGCGTTGATCCGGACGGGTAACGTAGCGCCGGAGTTCGACGATTCCTACGTCCGTGTAAAGTCCATTGTCCAATTCGTCTCCCACGTGTTTCCGTCGTCGGTCGAGAAGGCTTGTTCCCAGCGGCACGAGTCGTGCGAGCTCGACCGTCCAGCGATAGCGGCAGATGATCTCTTTGCCCTCGTACGTTTCGCGATCGAAAAACTCGCCGACGCCCGCGTCGTTGAAAGAACCGACGGTCGGTATGGTCACGAGTCCCTTTTCGTGCGTTGCCCAGTAGATGCTCCACTCGCGCGTCTGCGGATTGTAGAGGCGCAGCGTGCAGCCATGGATACGGCCAAGCGGGCTGTCGAAATCGACTTCGTCGAAATTGCCCAGACCGTTCCAAACCGGCCGAGCCGTGCACGTGCCGTCAAACTCGTACCATTCGGTCGAGCCGCTTAGCGGCGAGGTGAGGCGGCGGCAGTGTGCTTTCCATGATCCGGTTTGAAAGTCGAAGTCATGTTGGCCCTCGCGTGGACGTGCTTGTGTTTCCATGACATCACGATAGCGCACCTGGTGGTACCAGGAAAGAGCCAGGTTTTGATAAATTTCTAGGGCCACTGTGAACCGGCGCGCAATCCTGGTCAACCGTAAATCGAAGATCCCCCTTCATCGGCAGCTCGAGTCTTCGCTGCGCGCTGCGATTCTTGCGGGTTCGCTTGCAGCCGGCGAGCGCATTCTCTCCAGCCGCGAGTTGCAGACGCATCTTGGCGTTTCGCGTAATACGGTACTTGACGCACTCGAACAACTGCACGCGGAAGGATACCTGGTCACGGTGCGTGGTGTCGGAACATTTGTCGCATCGCGCATCGGACAACGTTCGCAGCCGGCGCGAAATAGTGGGGAACGTGCGGTCGTACCCTCGGAGTTTGCGCGGCGCGCACTTTCCGCACGCGAGCTTGCCGCGAATCTCCAAACCACTGCGCCGCTGCGGCCTGGAATACCCGCGCTCGATCTATTTCCGTCCGCGCAATTTCGCCGGAGCATGGTCGCAGCCGAGTGGACACCTGAAATCGTCGACTACGGCGGCCCGTTCGGCCACGCGCCGCTTCGCGCGGCGATTGCGGGCCGGTTGCGGCAAACGCGCGGGATCGTGTGTTCGCCCGAGGACATCATGATTACGAGCGGAGCGCAAGCGGCGTTTTCGATGATCGTGCGCATCCTTTTGAATCGAAACGACCGAGTCATCGTCGAAGATCCCGGTTATCCGAGCGTGCGCGCAACGATCCTTGCGCACGGAGCGAACCTGTTTGCGGCTCCGGTCGATAACGCGGGGATTGAAGTGAGGTCCTTTGCGCGACGCCGCGCGAAGCTGGCGTACGTCAGTCCGTCGCATCAATATCCGACCGGAGTCGTACTCTCGCTCGATCGGCGCTTCGCGCTGCTCGATTGGGCCGCCAAGTGCGAGGCTTGGATCGTGGAAGACGATTATGACAGCGAGTTCAACTACACGCATCGCCCGCAGCCGGCATTGCAGGGTCTTTCCGAGGGATCTCGCGTCATCTACGTTGGTACGTTCAGCAAAACGCTTTCACCGGGTCTGCGTATCGGCTACATCGTCGTTCCGCCCATTCTTCGTGCCGCTTTCGAAGCGGCGCAACAGGTTTTGGGAGGCGCACCGGATTTTATCGTGCAAGCGGCTCTTGCGCGGTTTATCGAGGGCGGCCATTTGGCGCGGCACATTGCCAAGATGCGGAAGATCTACGATGAGCGCCGTCGATTTGTGAGCGCCGAGCTTGCCGCGATTGGGCAAGGCGTGCGCGCGTGCGTGATTCAGGCGCCGGATTGAATGTCATGATCGAATTGCCCGCTCAAATCCGGGACGCGGAGATCAGCGAACGAGCCAACGCCGCGGGCATCATCGCGCCCGCACTTTCGAGTTACTTTCACGGGAAGCCCACGCTGAATGGGCTGCTCATCGGCTATGCGGGCGTGACGATTCCACAGGCAAGAAAGGCGATAGCATCGCTCGCCGGGATCGTGCGTGCCTATTCCGCTAGTGCGTAAACGCCGGCGCCCCTGCTGCTTCCATCTTATGCGGGGGAGGATATGCGGCGAAGTGTTCAACGGCTCGACGCATGTCGGCGAGTAAAAGATCGGCCATGTCGCGGCTGAACCCGTGCCTGACGAGAATTCGCATGACGACCAGGTCTTGAATGTTCGGTACCATCGTGTACGCGGCAACTTGCCAGCCGCGCGAGCGTAAGGCGATCCGAGAGATCGAAAAGCGAATATGGCGTCGCCGAAGCATTCCGCAACGTCCACGAAACGGCGGGTATGCCCAGGTTCGGGTCGCCGTCAAACAGCAATTCGAACGGGCCGATCTCGCGTAGATGCCGTGCGATATATTGTGCGACGGTATAGCAGCTGCGATGCACGTCTCGATATCCCGCCTTACCCAAGCGCAGCATGAGATAATACTGAGCGACGACTTGGCCACCCGGCCGTGAGAAGTTGAGCGCGAATGTCGGCATTTCGCCGCCCAAATAGTTGACGCGAAAGATCAGTTCGTCCGGCAGGTCGCTCTTCTCGCGCCAAACAACCCAGCCGACGCCCAGCGGTGCAAGCCCGTACTTGTGTCCCGACGTATTGATCGATCGGACGCGTTCGATTCGAAAGTCCCAAAGCGAGCTCCGGGCTCACGAACGGCGCAACCAGGCCGCCCGAAGCCGCATCGACGTGAATCGGAATATCCAGTCCGCTTTTTGCCTGCAACGCGTCCAGCGCCGCCGCTATATCCGCAACCGGTTCATATTGGCACGTAAACGTGACGCCGAGCGTGCATACGACGCCGATTGTATTCTCATCGACGTGTGCGACGACTTGCTCGGGCGTCAAACCGAGCCGATCGCGCTCCAGTGGAACCTCTCGAATCTCAACGTCGAAGTAGCGCGCAAACTTGTGCCAGCACACCTGCACGGGTCCGGTCACGATGTTCGGCCGATCCGAAGGTTTGCCAAGTTGCTCGCGACGCTGCCGCCACTTCCATTTGAGCGCGAGGCCGCCGAGCATTGCGGCCTCGCTGGAACCGGTCGTGGAGCAGCCAATCGTTTCGGCGGATGACGGCGAGTTCCAGAGATCGGCAATCGCGTGCACGCAGCGATCTTCGATTTCCGCGGTCGCCGGGTACTCGTCTTTGTCGATCATGTTCTTATCGATGCTCACATCCATGAGTTTGTGGATTTCATCGTCGAACCAGGTCTGACAAAACGTCGCAAGGTTTTGCCGCGCGTTCCCGTCGAGCATGAGCTCGTCGTTGACGATGTGAAACGCCACGTCCGGGCGCAGCCCGTCTGGCCGGGATCTTATATTTCGGAACCCTCACCTGCATGGCGTGCGAGGCGTAGAGATCCCCGTCGACGGTTGGTGCAAGGCGCTTTTTGCGATGAAGAGGCACGCTGCGTCACCTCATTTCCTGACGGTGCATCTTTTCGCGCCCTTCGCGCTGCACCCCGCTGCGGAGACGAGAGGTTATTCGTATCGCAGTGCGGTGGAGGGGTCAACCGTGGCAGCGCGATAGGCAGGAACGAACGATGCGAGCATCGTCGCGAGGATCAAAACGGCCGCAACGGATACATACGTAAACGGCTCGAACACCGCCGTCTTGTAAAGCTGCGGCTGAAGACCGTTTCCTGTTAGCGTCGCCAGTGCGAGCCCGATGACGAGCCCAACAGCTACCATTGTTGCGGCTCCTGCGAGTAAACTGCGTACGATTTGCCAGCGCGGCGCTCCGAGCGCCATGCGAACGCCAATCTCGTTCGTTTGTCGTGCCACAGAGTACGCGACAACGCTCGCAGTTCCAAAGATTGCGAGCAGCAATGCGATGAGTGCAAGCGCGCCGAGCACAACGACGCTTGCCCGGGTCGGAGCGCCCTGCGCCGAAATGAGTCGGGGACAGTCGAGAATGTTGGAAGCGGCTGACGTGGATCGGCGGCGGTCCACGCCCGCAGTATCTGCGCTCTGAGCTTGGCCGGCGGCACGCTCGTGCTGAGCATGTAGGGAACGAAGTCTCCGCTTAAGTCTTGACCGATGGTGGCGGTTTGCAATAGCGAAAAGTACATTGCGGGCTCGGGCGGCTCGGCGATATCGTGTAGTTTGATGGTCGGCACGACACCAACGATCCGAAAGGGTATTTGATCCCAGCGAAAATGCTTACCGATCGCGTGTCCGTCCGGTAGGAAGTGCCGGACGAACTCCTGGTTTACGACTGCGACGGGTTGGGATCCCGCGCGATCCGCTTCGGTCACGTCGCGTCCCGAAAGAATCGGTACGCCTAGGACGTGGAAGTATTGCGGGGAGATGAATTCGTACGTCGCATCGGCGTCGTTTGATCCATGAGGGATATCGATGCCGCCGTCACTGCCGCCTCCGACTAATGGTACGGCCGAGCCGAACGCCACGCCGCGCACGCCGGGAATCGCGCTGAAATTTCGGTACAAGCGTTGTATGTACTGCTTCTGATCGCCCAGTGTCGGATACAAACCGGCAGGGATCGGCGCTCCGTAGACGTCGACGAGGTTGCTCGTGGGATAGCCAAAATCGGTATCCGCGTATGCGACTAAGGTGTGCATCAGCAAGCCGCAGCCCACGACGAGAGCGAAGGCGCATGCAATCTGAATAACCACGAGCGTTGCACGGGCCGCCCGTCCGCGACCGCCGATTCGCGAGCGTCCATCTTTGAGTGAAGAGAAGATGTCGGCTCGCAGGCAGACAAAAACCGGTAAGATACTGGTCAAGAATGCGGTCAGCAAGACGATGCCTACGGCATAAGCGAGAACATTCCAATCGATCGTGATTTGATCGGCGCGATGCAGTCCCGGCGGTCCCAAAGCGACATATGCGTCGATCGCGTATCGCGCGAGGGCCACTCCAATAATCGGCCGCAGCGGTCGCCAGAACGAAGCTTTCCGCAGCAATTTGGCCAAACACGTGGCGTCGTGTCGCGCCGACGGCTAGCCGCATGGCAAGTTCGCGCTGCCGGCCGATGGCACGCGCAATGAGCAGATTCGCGACATTCAAACAAGCGATGAAGCAAGACGATAAAGACCGAACCGAGAACGGGAAAGAGCAGTAATCGAGTTGGTCCGAACATATCGTCCGCAAGGGGAAGAATGCGCATCGCATCATTGCGGCCGCCGGGTTTGTAGGGCACGTGCATCGCAACCGCCATTTGTTTGTTCAAGCTTTCCATGATGCGGTTCAAATCGGCGCTGCCGCGATCGACGCTAACGCCGTCTTTTAGGCGGCCGATCATTCCCATACCGTTGTTTCCCGGCGAAAGCCCGGGCGTGTGCTGCAGAACGAAGAGTATCGAGGGATGTTCGTCAACCAGGCGTGTAAAGTTGGGGAAGAAAAAATCAGGCGGCAAGACGCCGGCGATCTGAACAGGGCGTCCATTTACCAAGACCGTTCGTCCGACCGCGGACACGTCCTTATGAAGGCTCCCGGCCCAAAACGCGTATGAGACCATTGCGACGGGAGGCGCGCCGTTGCGCTCGTCTGCCGGCGTGAATCCGCGCCCCAGTGCCGGGCGAATTCCAAGCACGTCGAGGAACTGTGCACCTACGCGGGCGCCATCCAGGTGTTGCGGCCGCCGATCCGGAGCAACGATTCCGTCCCAGGTCTGATATGGGGCGAGTGACGCGAACGTCGTGCTGCGCGAACGCATCACAAATGCGTCGTAAAGCGAGACCGGATCGGTATTATAAAACACCCCGTTGATCCAAGTCGTCCTCCACACGGCCATAATCCGATTGGATTGCGGAAAAGGCAGAGGGTGCAGCAGTACGCCGTTGATGACGCCGAACGCAGCCAGATTCGTCCCAATTCCAAGCGCCAGTGTGAGAATCATCGCCAGGGTGACGCCCGGAGTACGGATCATACCGCGTACTGTGTACGAAAGCGTACGTATCATATTCGTAATCCTTTCGCGAACAATCGTTGCAAATAGATCCGCGTACGCGCGCAGCGCGTACGACGATAACTGCGTGGCCGGTGCTTTTTTCGTCTTCGAGCGAGGAGCGAAAATCCGCGATCAAGTCTCGGCCGTACCGTTCGCGAAATTCGGGCGGCGCCAATAGCAGAAGGGCGCGTAACACGCCGGTCATCGTTAGAGGGCGGCCGTGGGCATGAGCTGACTGCGGCGCGCCATGCGCATCACGCCGCTGAGACGATCGACTTCTGCCTGCGCGATTTGCCGGCCCCAAGGCGTCAAGCGGTAATACCGGCGGCGCTGATCGTCCTCGGAGTTATCCGCGGGTGCTTCCACCTCGATGATCCACGAGTCGTCCACGAGTTGTTTGATGAGACGATAGAGCGTGCCCGGCAGCAGCCGCACGTCGCCTCCCGTCGCCGTCTCGATCTCTTTGATGATCGCGTAACCATGCCGCTCGCCTTGGGCGAGCGCGAGCAGCACATACAACGTGAGCGGAGAGAGCGGAATCTTCGATTTGGGATCGACTCGAGCGGCGCGCGGCATCTCCGTTGCTCCTTTTAAAGCCCTATATTCCCTTAGAGTATATTCCAAAGGAATATAGTAGTCAATCGCAGGCCTTGACAGGTTCTCGCGGGCGCTGTATATCGATATGAGATATAGCGAGGTGCGATAGAGTGATAAGCATGAGCGCGTTCCACATCTTGCTTGCGCTGGCAGACGGCGAACGCCACGGATACAGCATAACCAAAGAGATCGAAGAAGAGACGGACGGCGCCGTGCGGCTTGGCCCCGGCACGCTGTATCGCATGCTCAAACAGTTGCTCGACGATGAATGGATCGTCGAGGTCGAGCGAGCCGATGAATCCGATCCGCGCCGCAGATATTATCGCCTGACGCCGCGCGGGCGCCGGATCGCGCAAGCCGAAGCGGCGCGCCTTGCCAATTTAGTGCGGCTGGCTCGCACGCGCAGGCTCATTCCGGCAGGGGCCTAAGGCCGTGCATCCGCTGCTGAATATTTCGCTGCTGGCGTGCCCGCCGGAGTTCCGGCGGCGCTTCGGCGCACAGATCGCCGCCGACGGCACGGAGTATCGCGGCGGCCAGGTTCTCTGGGCTTGCGTCAACGTCTTGATCGCGGGGTTATCCATGCGGTTTGAGAACCTTGCGCGAGATCTCGGCTTTGCCGTGCGCAGTTTGGCAAAATCGCCCGCATACGCAATCGTTGCGATTCTGGCATTTGCGCTGGCGATTGGCGCCAATCTAGCCGTCGCGAGCGTCCTGGACGCGGTCCTGCTGCGACCGCTTCCGTTTGCGAACGCGGACAGACTCGTCCTCATCTCGCAAGGAACGAATTTGGAGACGCAGATCTCGTACGCAAACGCGGCGGATCTGATGCGCAGGAGTAAAACACTTGCCGGAGTTGCCGTCCTTCGTGAAACGGCAGCGACGCTGACCGGCCGCGGGAGGCCGCGGATTATGCACGGCTGGATCGTCAGCGCAGAGTATTTCGCAGTGCTCGGCGCGCACGCCCAACTTGGACGGCTGCTGAGTGCGAAAGACTCAGGAACCTCGCACATCGTCATTTCCGATATCACGTGGCGGCGCTATTTCAATGCTGATGCGCACGTGCTCGGCAACGTATTGCGACTCGACGGGAAAGACCTCACGATCGTCGGTGTTGCGCCGGCGGATTTTCGGGATCCGGCGCCCGGCGAGCTTGCGCAGCGCGCATATTGGTCCGCAGTGGATCCGCACTCGATTCTGGCCGGAAGCCGAGTTTGGACAGGCTTTCACGGCGTCGCGCGCCTGATGCCGGGCGTAACGGTCGCAGCGGCGCAGGCGGACGCCGCGCGAATTTTACAAGGACTTTCGAGCAAGTATCCGGCGGATTTTGTCGGCGCGCAGGGCGTGACGGTGATTCCGGTGCTTCAAGCGGTCGTGGGATCGACGCAGACGCTGTTATGGCTTCTGTACGCAGCCGTCGGGATGGTGCTGCTGATCGCGTGCGTCAACATTGCAAATCTCACGATGGCGCGAATTGCAGCGCGCGAAGGTGAATTGGTCGTGAGGTCCGCCTTGGGCGCAGCGCCGAGGCCGAATCATTGCGCAGCTCGTTACGGAACTCGCGGTTCTTGCGGTCGCGGGCGGCATCGTCGGTCTGGGCGTGGCATATGGTTTACTCGGCGCACTGCGTACCGTGTTCGCGCAAGTCTTGCCGCGTTGGGAGAACGTCGCTCTGAACGGACACGTGCTCCTCTACGCCTTGCTGCTGGTCGCGGTAACCGCCGCAATAACCGGGCTGCTCCCGGCGTTTGCGAGCCGGGATGACATGACGGTCGCGCTCAAAGGCGCAGGCCGATCGGGCGATCGCGCCGGCGGCGGACTGCTGCGAAGGGCGCTCGTCATAGCGGAGGTCGCGCTTTCGGTCGCGGTCGTCGTCAGCGCCGGTTTGGTATTGCGCAGTTTCGTCACGCTAACGCACGTCGAAGTAGGGTTCGAGCCGCGCAATCTTTCGCTGCTTGCCGTCTCGCTTCCGTACGGACAGCACTATGACGATCCGCGATCCGTCATCGCATTCTCCCATCGCAGCCTGTCGGCGCTGCGTGCAATTCCGGGTGTATCCGGAGCCGCCGCGGCGGCAGTCGTTCCGTTTGGCTTCAACACATATCCACGTGCGTTCACGTTTCCGGGGCGCCCCGATCCGCATGACACGGTCATGACCAATCCCATCAGTACCGGATACTTCGCAACGATGCGAATCCAGTTGTTGCGCGGTCGCGATTTCCGAAACGCGGACTCGGCGCATTCGGCGCCGGTCGCTATCGTCAATGCTGCATTTGCGCGACGGTATTTCGGAGGGCTCGACGCTATCGGCAAACAGGTCACCCTTACGCCGTTCACGCGCGTACGTGCCGTACCGATGACGATCGTCGGCGTCGTAAAGGATACA
Source organism: Vulcanimicrobiota bacterium (assembly GCA_963777365.1). Taxonomy (GTDB): domain Bacteria; phylum Vulcanimicrobiota; class Vulcanimicrobiia; order Vulcanimicrobiales; family Vulcanimicrobiaceae; genus CAVZQG01. The sequence goes on along the minus strand of CAVZQG010000019.1, from coordinate 5,407 downwards.
CGTTCTTCACTCTCGCGTGTGCCCGAAGGAGAGCTGTACGTCCCATTCGATCAGCTGCCCGTCGCTTTATTCTACGTCGTGCGAACCAGTTCGCCCGGTGTTTCGCTGCGCAGCCCCGTCGATGCGGCATTTGCGACGGATCGATCCGCTCCTCGCGCCGCCGGGAATCCAATCGTACGATGCCCTCTTAGCGGGCGATGCGATCCGTTCAGAGGCCGCGATGCTGCTCTTCGGTGTGCTGGCGGGGCTCGCGCTTATTCTATCGCTGGCCGGTATCTACGCAGTTACCGCGTACAGCGTAGAGCAGCGCACGCGCGAATTCGGTATTCGCCAGGCAGTGGGTGCGCGCGCAACGGACCTTATGCGCGATGTGCTGCGCAACGCGCTGCTGCAAACGGCCGCCGGTATCGCGGGCGGAATTCTCCTGGCGGCGTTGTTCACCCGGCTGCTTGCCGACTTGTTGTTTGAAGTTTCACCGCTCGATCCGCTGACGTTCGGCGGCGTCGTCGCGCTGATGGTCATTGCCGTGGCAGGCGCTGCGACCATTCCCGCACTCCGCGCGGCCCGCGTGCAACCTGCTTCCGCTATTCGTTACGAGTGATCGAGCGGCTAGGCAGTTTATTTACAGGTTCGTCAGTATGAACCCGAGCGGAAGGGCACAATGTAAGAGCATTATCCCCTCCTGAAATGAGCGAGCCTTCAGATGCGGTCAACTATCCTTCCGAACCGGAGCCGGCGAGCCGCGCCGCTTTGCGGCCCGAATGCCCTGCGGGACCTGCACGCGCCTTCTGCGAAGCGTAGGTAGCAATATGGTGTTGGAGCGCATCGACTCACCGGCCGACCTCAAGAAACTCTCGCGGCCGGAAATTGACAAGCTGGCACAAGAGATCCGAGAAGCACTCATCGCGGTTTGCGCCCAGAACGGCGGCCACTTGGCTCCCAACCTGGGCGTTGTCGAGCTGACGCTCGCCTTGCATCGAGTGCTCGATCTTCCCGCCGACCGGATCGTGTGGGATGTCAGCCACCAAGCATACGTGCACAAGCTGCTGACCGGACGGCGCGACCGGTTCGCGACGATCCGCAAAGGCGGCGGTCTTTCGGGTTTTGCGATGCGCAGCGAATCCGTGTTCGATGTATTCGGTGCGGGCCATGCGAGCACAAGCGTTTCGGCGGCGCTCGGCATGGCGAAAGCGCGGGACCTTGCACGGCACACCGAAACGATCGTGGCGGTGCTTGGCGACGGAGCGCTTACCGGCGGTCTGGCCTATGAGGCACTCAACAACGCCGGCCAGTTGCGAAGCAATTTCATCGTTATCTTAAACGATAACGAAATGTCGATCGCGCCGAACGTCGGCTCGATCGCGTCGTACCTTTCCGTGTTGCGCAGCAAGCCGCTCGCGAATCTTGCGCGCGCCACGGGCAAACAGGTGTTGGATCGTATTCCGCTGGGCGGGGTGGCGAAAAAAGCGTTCGAATCCGCGGAGATGGGAGCGATGCGCTTTATCGCGCCCTCGGAGAAGGCCGCCGTGATCTTCGAGGAGCTCGGCTTCCGGTACATGGGGCCGATTGACGGACACAACTATGATGCCGTTGTTGACGCGCTCAATACGGCAAAGGCGATTCCCCGGCCCGTGCTCTTGCACGTGCGAACGGTCAAGGGCAAAGGCTACGAGCCCGCGGAAAGAGATGCGCGCACGTTCCACGGTTTGGGCGCGTTCGACAAGTCCAACGGGCAGATCATCAAAAAGAACGGCGCGCCGCTGACATTCTCGCAGACCTTCGGTGAAGCGATGATCGCGGTCGCGCAGCGCGACTCCCGCATCATCGGCATCACCGCGGCCATGCCCGACGGGACGGGACTTGCGAAGTTCGGCAAAGCGTTTCCGGACCGGTATTTCGACGTCGGCATTGCCGAAGCGCACGCGGTGTGTTTCGCGGCCGGCGCTGCGACAAATGGTTTCAAGCCGGTCTGCGCGATCTACTCAACGTTTCTGCAGCGCGCGTACGATCAAATCGTGCACGACGTTTGCGTGCAGAACTTACCGGTCGTGTTTTGCATGGATCGGGCGGGCTTTGTCGGTGACGACGGTCCCACGCACATGGGCTTGTACGACATCGCCTACATGCGAACGCTGCCGAACATGACGCTGATGGCGCCTCGCAACGAGGACGAACTCTTGCCGATGCTCGAGCACGCGCTGAGCCTGGGAGGTCCGGTCGGCATTCGGTATCCGCGCGGTTCGACCAGCGGCGTGCATCGCGATCCGATCGCGCCGATCGTGCAAGGGCGCGCGGAGGTACTGCGGCGCGGCTCGGGCGTCGCGCTCTTGGCGTACGGCAACACCGTGGACGCCGCCCTCGACGCGTACGACGCTCTTTGTCATCCTGAGCCCGTCGAAGGACGGCCGAGCCTTCGAGGTCGAGCGTCCCACCGTCGTCAACATGCGCTTTGCCAAACCGCTCGACGAGGCGCTGCTGATGGAACTCGCGGACGACCACACGCACGTTCTTACCTTAGAAGAACACTCGCTCGCAGGCGGCTTTGGCTCCGCGGTCGTAGAGTTTGTGACCGACCACGACCTGGGATTGGCCGTCGAGCGGCTAGGAGTCCCGAACAACGCCCTCGTCCAGCACGACACCCAACCCAAGCAGCGAGCCCTTTTCGGGCTCACGGGCGAGCATGTGGCCGCGCGGGTGGCACGGATTCTTGTCGCGCCGGTTCGTCCGTGATACAATCCCGGGCGAAACTTTGGGGGCCGCAGGCCCCCTAAACGTGTTTGCCCCAGTCTTTCAGGCCGGGGACATCGAAGCACCCTTTGAGCCCAAAAGGGTAAGGAGTACAGGTTGATTTCTCTGCTGCTTGCTGCAGCGGCGGCCGTGCCGGTTAAGGCCCCGATAAATTCCGCTACTGCGCCGCCTCTCCAGATCCCGGTGGCCCCGCAGGTTGCCCCCCACGTCTCGTGGGCGGACCAGCACCATCTGGGATTTCTCACGCACGGCCTGGCCGGATTGTTTTTGATCTTCGCACTGCATGCTCATCGCGCTGCTGGCAGTGCAGACCACCAAGCAGGAGGGTCTTTCAGGAACCATCGGCGGCCGCGTCGAGTCGGCCTACGGCCGTCCGGGAGGCGAGGAGTTGCTCAAGCGCTGGACCGGCTTTGCCGCGGTGGGCTTCGTCATCGTCGGCACGATTCTCTCACTAACCGGCATCTAGCAGCGCAGCCGCATGCCCCTGCTCGAAGTCAAAAACCTGCGCACGACCTTCAAGACTGAAGATGGACCGGTCACCGCGGTGAACGGTTTGTCGTATTCGCTCGAAGCCGGCTCAACGCTGGGAATCGTCGGCGAATCGGGTTCGGGCAAATCGGTCAATGCGCTCTCGATCATGCGCCTTATCCAACGGCCGGGCTACATCGATCCGGCGAGCAAGATCTTTTTCAACGGTGAGGACTTGCTCAAAAAGAGCGAGGCCGACATGCGTAAGATCCGCGGCCATCGCATCGCGATGATCTTTCAGGATCCGATGACTTCGCTCAATCCGGTGCTCACCGTCGGCGAACAGATCGCCGAAGCGATTCAGCTCCACCTGGCGTATAACAGGAAGGACGCGATCGAGAAGACGATCGAGATGTTCAAAAAGGTGCGCATATCCGCGCCCGAAAAGCGCATCAAGGAATATCCGCATCAGTTCTCCGGCGGTATGCGTCAGCGCGTGATGATTGCCATGGCGCTCTCGTGCGACCCGCAGCTGCTCATCGCCGACGAACCTACGACCGCGCTGGACGTGACGATTCAGGCGCAGATTCTCGAATTGATGAACGAGATGCAGGCCGACACGGGCGCGGCGATCATCATGATCACGCACGATCTCGGCGTTGTTGCCGAGGTTTGCGAGAACGTGCTCGTGATGTACGGCGGAAATATGGTTGAGTACGGAACCGCCGAGCAGATCTTCGACGATCCGAAGATGCCCTACACGCAAGGGCTGCTCTCCTCGCTGCCGCGTTTGGATATTCGCGAGCGCCAACGTCTCGAGCCGATTCCGGGGCAGCCGCCGAATCTGCTGCGTTTGCCGCCGGGGTGCGCGTTTGCGCCGCGCTGTCGTTTTCGAATGCCTATCTGTGACGAGCCCGTTCCGGTGTACGACTTCGGACACGGTCACGTTGCAAGGTGCTTTTTGTACGACGAGCGCGCGAAAGATCAGCGTCCAACCGAAGTGGAAACGGCGCCCGTTAGTAACATCGCTCCCGCGACCGCAGGCGGCGGCGCCGGCATAATGGTCGAGAGTGATCAAGCGTGAGCCTTAGCAGTCAGGCTGACATTGCGCCGCAATCGCCGACCGTGAAGAGCAATCTGGTCGAGGTCAAGGACCTCTACAAGTATTTTCCAATCCACGCGGGGCTGTTTTCGCGCCACATCGGGGACGTCAAAGCCGTCGACGGCGTCGATTTCACGATCGCGCCCGGCGAAACGCTCGGCTTGGTCGGTGAGTCCGGTTCGGGGAAGACGACGATCGGGCGCGTCATTCTTCGCTTGTTGCCTGCGAGCAAGGGTGAGGTTTGGTTCAACGGCCAAAACGTTTTGAAATCCTCACGCGACGAGATCCGCCGCCTGCGCAAAGAGATGCAGATCATCTTTCAGGATCCGTTCGCATCGCTCAATCCTCGCATGACGGTCGGCGAGATCGTGGGAGAGCCGCTCAAGATTCATCATCTCGCAAGCGGCAAGGGCGTCGAAGATCGCGTACAGGAACTTTTGCGCCTGGTCGGGTTGCAGCCGTATCATGCGAACCGGTACCCGCATGAATTCTCCGGCGGCCAGCGCCAACGCGTCGGCATCGCCCGCGCGCTGGCAGTAAATCCGAAGTTCATCGTCTGTGACGAGCCCGTCTCGGCGCTCGACGTTTCGATTCAGGCGCAGGTCATTAACCTGCTCGAGGACCTGCAACATCAGCTCGGCCTCACGTACTTGTTCATCGCGCACGATCTCTCGGTCGTACGCCACATTTCCACGCGCGTGGCCGTCATGTACGTCGGCAAGATCATGGAGCTGGCTAACCGCGACAATTTGTACGAGAATCCGCTTCATCCATACACGCAGTCGTTACTCTCGGCGATCCCGATTCCGGATCCGCACGTTGAACGACGGCGTAAACGTATCGTTCTCACCGGCGACATTCCCTCACCCGTAAATCCGCCCTCGGGCTGCCGCTTTCATACGCGCTGCCCCATCGCCTTCGATCGGTGCAAAGTCGAAGTCCCCGCGTTCAATGAGTATGCTCCCGGGCATTTCGCAGCGTGTCACTGGGTCGAAGAGCACGGCGGCAAAGCGCCGGATATCGCCAGCGACATAAAAGCCGATGCCGGCGCGGTCGTCGTAGAACCAGGCTCCCAGTCAGGCGAATAAC
>CAVZQG010000018.1:0-290186 GCA_963777365.1 Vulcanimicrobiota bacterium | reverse complement strand
CGACATGCGCAGTCTGCGGTACCAGATCACTCGATGAAGTGCCAGCACAACCACTCAAGATCGCGCCGATTAGCGTCAGCGTGAGAGTACGGAATGCACTTCCGCTCAAAATGGCACACCTTATTAAGGACCGGGCGATGTTACCGAACGGGAATGACGAAGACCCCCCTAGATATCACACGGTAAGTTCTGTGTGTGGTTATCTTAGCAACCTGTTCTGATGTGGTGCTGACGTCAGAAGGTGGTGCTGCTCATTCGCGCCACCGGTCACCCGTCAGTCCGACATTCACGCTAGGGGATTTCAAAACAATCAGTGGGCAGGCCAGGGTTTTTGCGGATGCTTGCCAAATACCTGATTTGTGCCATAGCGCGAGAAGCGGTGGCGGGAGGGTGTGCCGATGTTGAGCCTTGCTTTGTTTCTGGCAGTGACGAGTTCCGTACCGGTGACGCCGGTAGAAACGTTCATCTCACGCCTTGTTCCTCAGGTAGCCGGAGCATCGGCGAGCGCTACAATAGGCTCGCTCCCGCCAGGCTGGAGCGCGCCTGCGCCGATGCCGGCCGGCACACCCATTCTCGGCAGCGTGCGCAGCGCGGGCGGCGCTGTGGATGTGTATTACCAGCCGGCAGACGTGGCTGCGGCATATAGGGAATACGAGCATGAGTTGGGTGCTGCCGGATTTATTGCAGAGCCGCTGAGCGGCCCGTTCGCGAACGGCGGATTCGTGCAATCGACCGCGGTACCGATACTCTCACTCTTCTGCCATGGCGCGCAGCCCGTACGGGTGCTCGTACCCCCAAACAGCCGCGACGACTTACGCGTGAGCGTCGAGTCTGCAACTGGACCGTTCAACGCGTGCGCCGGCGTTCCTGAACGTGATTCATTAGCGCAAGCTTCCCGACTTCCGCAAATTCGTGTACCTGCGGGCGTAACCGTGAGCCCCGAGCAGGGCGGCGGCACATCCATGAGTGTGAGCGCCGAAGGCGCAAGCGCTCACACTGAAGCAGCGGCGTTGCTTTCCGGAAATACCGGCGTGCAACAGCTCATGGCAAGTTTCGGCGCGCAGATGAGGCAGGCCGGATGGATCATGGGGAGCTGGCAATCACCGCGCGCGCAGGGGTAGCCTCTTTCACCCATGCATTCGACGGTCAAACGTGGAACGGGGTGCTTACCGTTTACCGCGGGCAGCTGCCGCAGGCATTTCATGTGGCTCTGGCCGCCTCGGGAAACCCCACGTTCATCCATCCGTCATCATCACCGCAACCTACGCTACCGACGCTTCCCACGCGTATTGCGAAATCTCAGGAACCGCTCGTGCTGCAGCTTATGCAGCGAACGCTCGAAAGTTACGGCCATACAGGCGCCGCCATCACGTTGCGCAAACCGCCGCAACGGTTTCCCGCGGACGTGCCGCTTCCGCTCGGCAATCTCATCGGCAGCACGAGTGTAACCTCCCGCGATCCGAATCTGGGATTCGCGACGACCGATACGCTATACTACGATCTCACGCAAATGGAGCTGGAACGCTACAGTGCGAACATGATTGCTGCCGGTTGGCGCGAGCAAGCCGCGTTTCCGCCCCGGGACAACGGCTTCGTGAGCGATGCCGATCCGAGCCTGGTGACGTTTTGCAAGAGCGGCGCACCCGGTATCACGCTTGTGTCGGCTGCGCATAAATCCGCGGTGACGATCACGGTCGACCGCGGGCGCGAGCCAAGCGAATGCACGTTCCCCGCGCCATTCGGACCTCCGACCTCAGAACTTCCGCGGGTTGCGGCGCCTTCGCCGGCGATACAGCATTGGTCAACGAATGGCGACGGAGCCACGGCAACATTCCAAACAACGCAACGTCCCGCGCAAATCCTCGACGCAATTGCCGCGCAGATCATCGCGCAAGGCTGGTCCGTGGTAAGCCGAACTACGAACGCAACCCTCGCAGCGCAATCCTTTAGCCGCGTTAATGCTAAAAGCGGTACGATGCAGTTGGCCCTGACGATCGGCCTCACCGCTCCCGCTTCGAACAGGTACGCGGCGACAATGGATGTTACGCGCATGCCATAGCATCGGGCTCGCCCGAGAACCGCTGCAAGCCGGGACCGATGGACTAGCCTGCCGTGACGGGGCTTCCTCGCTAGAACTCGAAAAAATGCAGATGGCGCGTTTGCCGGGACCTGTATCTACCTCGCCATGAACACGTCCGGTTGGCGTGCGTTCATGGTCACCTTCTGCGTCCTGTTTATCGCACAGGAGGCCGCGACCATTTGGCTTACGTCGACGTACGTCGGCGTTTCGGGTGCAACAGTGACCGAAAGCGTGGCGCCGTTCAAATGGGGGTTGGTGGTCTCGGAGCCGTCGCCCGCGTATAAAGCCGGTCTACGAACCGGCGACCTCATTGATGCATCGGTACTCGCACCCGCGGCGCGGTTTCGCATATGGTCTGCGCCTCGAGCGGGCGAACCGCTGCGCTATCCCGTGATCCGGGGCGGCCATATTCAGAACGTCGCGGTGAGACCCGAGCACGAAGTGATCGACTGGGCACTTTGGCTCGCGATTGCCGCCGGATTTTGGACGGGTATCTGCGCGCTGATCCTCGTGTTACGAAAACCGGAAAGCCGCGAAGTTCGAATCATTGTTTCTTGTCTGCTGTTGGTCAGACTCAACATCCAGATGAACCCGGGGAATTGGGTTACACCTTCCGCCTCTGCGGATGCGATCAACTTTGTAGTCGCGGGGTTCACGACGCTGGGCTGGCCGCTGCTTGCGACGTACGCGACGCTCTTGGTACCCTCGATGGACCGCGCGATCGCGGTGCTGAAGGCGTTGTCGTACGGCATCGGATGCTACGCGACGGCGCTGTACATCCTCCCCATCGCGGGGGCATGGTATGGCCTCGTCGACCCTGCGGGGCCGCCGAGTACCGGCCGCTGGTTCGTTATTACCGCAGTCGCATATTTTATTCTTCCACTGCTATGCGCGCTCGCGGTATTGTCAAGAATCCGCGGCTCCGCTCGCGAACGCTTAGCGTGGGTCGTCGCGCCGATCGGTGTTCTCGCCGGTATTACGCTGGTTTTCCAACTTTCCAGCGTCTATCCCGCTTTACAGAACGGCGGCATATTAACGCTCGCTCTCGTTTTGCAGTTGTTGGCGCCGCTCGGCGTGACGTACGCAATGCTGAACCGGCGCCTCTTAGACATCGGCTTCGCTCTGAACCGGGCCGCCGTCTATGCGGGCGTTTCGATCGTTATCGTTGGAATCTTCGTTCTCGTCGAGTGGGCCTTTGGAGAGTGGTTTGCCAGCGCAACGCATACGGAAAATCTCGTGTTGAGCGCAGGATTGGCGCTGCTCCTCGGCCTTTCGGTGCGCGCAATACATCATCGAGTCGACCAAGTCCTGGACCGCGTGTTCTTCCGCAAACGCCATGAGGACGAAGAAGCAATACGTGCCTTCGCGCGCGAGGCGCCGTACATCACGAATGCAGGGACGCTCCTAGAACGCACATCCGTCGTCTTGGGGGAACACGCGGATGCATCGTTTGTTACGGTTGAGATCGATGACGGTCGCGGACACTATGGCGACGTCGACGAAAACGATGAGGCGATTGTGTCGCTGCGCGCATCGCATCGCGTAATCGACCTCCACGGCATGCACGGAACCCGGCTCAGCGGAGAGTTTGCGTACCCGATGGTTGCTCGCGGCCGTCTCGTGGGTACGCTCGTCCTGGGCCCGAAACGATCCGGTGAATCGTATGCGCCGGATGAATCGAATGCAATCGAGGGCCTTGCCTATAATCTCGGCAACGCGCTCGACGTACTGATGCTCACGCAGGAGACGTCATCCGAATCTGTGCTTCGCACGCTGGAGCGTCTGGAGACATCAGTCAGCGAAATTGCCGATCGCCTTCGACTGCGGAGCGACGGGCGCGCGTAGAATATTAGGGCACGCTCGGGCGGTGCTGGTCTAAACGATTGTAACGGAGTGCGGATCGGCGCGGCCGACGATCTCGCCGGCTTCGGTTTTTAGAACGACGTACGCAATATCCGGACCGTCGGGACACATTCTGGAGGCCCAGGTGCTGCGCGCGGCTGCCAAGACTTCTTGCTTGTGCGCGTTCGGCAGCGTGCGCCAAACCACGGCATCCATCATCAGCAGTAGTTCCTTATGCTCGGCGTTCATCGCGCCGACGCGAACCGAACGCACGAGGCCCTCGGGCCCGTATTGAATTTCGAGCCCCTCGACCGTTTGCGTATTCGGGCGTACGACGTTCACGCTGCCGGTCGTCACCGGTATCAGCGGCACGGCCACCGGTTTGGGATGCGCACCGGTTTTTATCGAGCGCATGCGAAGGCGTGCCCCCGCGTACGAGAGCAGGACGCCGATGCATATCCCGATGCCGGTCCAAAGTACGAGCGACGCAAGCATGGCGGAGCCTCCCGGAAACCTTGAAACCCAAGCATACCCCCGGGCGCGCGGCAGCGTTTAAGCCGGAAGACCCGCCCCGTTAGGACAAACAGGAAGCTCAGCCAGGTGAACCTGCTCCAAGCCCTGCAGCGTCTCGGCGAAAAACCGGGCTTGGAAGGCGACGATGTCGTCGGTTTTCGGAAATTGCGGGTGTCTACGGCCGCGTGCGCGCAGGTTTCGCACAGCATTGAGGACGAGCGTGCGCGGGCTGCGCTTCAATTCGGGATCGACGAACAACCCGGCGGGCAGCGTTCTCAGACGCTCCTCGACCGCGGCTACGGCTTCTTCATCGGTAAACGGCGTATCATCGCGCTGTGCGAGCCATTCGCTCAGCAGTGCGCTCGTCGTAACCGGGCGCGCCGCCTTTAATTCCGCAACGACGTTCTCGCGATTCACGAGCGGCACGATCCGGTACAGCTGCGAGAGCCGTTTTCCGGCGAGCGGATCGTAACTAATCGCAGTCAGGTAAATGTTCTGCGCGTTGGGCGAAAGCCGCTCCCAAATGCCGCGAAACGGCAGCATGACGCCGTCGGGCGAGTATTCGCCCTCGGGAGTAACGTAAAACGTCGCGCCGCGAAGCATCGCCTGCTCGATTCGCGCGAGATCGGCGTCGACGCCCGCGCGCATGTCGTCAAATTCCTCTCTGCGATACAGCGGCAACAGTTCCGAAAGTCGAACGTACGAGTCTCGCGCGCTCTTGAAGTGCTCCATCTTGAACAGATCGCGCGTCGTCATACCGTCCCAGCCGTACCGTGCGATAACCGCCGGCTTGAATACCTGATCGAGCGGGAGATCTCCGTGACGGCGCTGCACGCCCCACGCCCAGCGCGCGATCGAGCGCGATTGCAGCTCGTTTTCGAGCGGCAGCAGACCCATGCTGAAAAACATCCATCCCAAGTTCACGTTGTACAGCAGGCGCCACATCCACTGCGCGCGCTGTGCGAGAAAACCCGGTTCGTACATGACTTTGGCCGAGGCGGTCAGCACCGGCGTTCGGTAACCTCCGCGCAAAATGAAGGTCGCCATCGCATCCATCATGTCGATCTCGGCTTGGTGATTGGAGATCATCAGCGCCGGTCCGCGATTGGACGGCAAGGATCCCCAAAAACGAATGCGATACATGCAGCGCAAATACGCTTTGACGAACAGCGCGGCGGCTAATCCGAAACGGCACACCCCACCACGGGATAATCGGCCGCATTCCGACCGCCAGAACCGAAACGGATCCGACCGCGAAGCTGGCCGCGGCCATAAAAAACAGCACGCGGTATCCCGTTAGCGATTCCGCATACGCTGCCAGGACCGCGCCGCCCGCGAGCGGTGCGATGACTTGCGGGAAGTTTTGCGCGATTCCCCAGATGCCCAGATCGCGCGCAACGTCGCGCAGTTTCGGCACGCTGTCGATCGCCAGCGCCCAGCCCGTCGACATGATTCCACCGAATCCGATGCCGAAGAGCAGCGCATACGCATACATCAGATGCTGTTCGGGCGTGATCGCAAAGCCCGCCGCCGCCAGCGTCATCGGCACGCCGCAAAGCGCCACCAAAATCTTGCGCGGAACGCGATCCGAGAGCCAGCCGAGATAAATGCTCGACACGATCGCTCCGGCGAGCGAAGCGACACCCACCAGGGCGGTGCCGACCGACGGATTGCCGACGTGCAAGATATCGCGGAAGTAATACAGGACGAACGTCATCAGCAGCGCGAGTCCGAACGCCAAGAATGCGCGCGCGATAAAAACGACGGTGAAATCGTGCCAGTCGCTGACGTGAGCGTGCTCTTCAGCTTCGGGCGCGCGGCGCTCGGGCTCCGCGAGCAGCAGCAGCGCACCAACACCGATCGCGACGGCGACGCCGATGAACGTCGTCGGCGCGGGCGTGCCGGCTGCGACGCCAAAGCCTAGAATAGTGCCGACGAGCATCGCCACGCTGCGAATGCCCGACGCCATTCCCCACGCGTCTTTGGGGACGACGTCGGGAATGAGCGCTTGATACGCCGCAAGACTGATGTTTGCACCCATCGTTGCCAGCAGCACGAAGGTTATGAAGAGGCCCAGGCTATGGACCTGCGCGACCATGACCAGGCACGCGACGTCGACGCCGGCACCGATCCAGATTAGAATTCGCCTCGGTATGCCGCGGTTCGTGAGCGAGTCCGAGATTGCTCCGGCTATCGGCGGCACCACCATCGCCACGAGCGACATCAAAGCGATGACGACTGCCAGTACGCGCACGTGGTCGCTCGGAGCCAGCAGGGCGACCGACGCCGGAATGGCTATTGCCGGAAGCGCCGTGTCTTGAAAAAATAGCGGAAGCCAAAAGGCATTTTGAAGCGACGAGCTTCAGGGCAGTGCGGTTCTTCATGGTGCGCTAAGCGACTGCAACTCCCGCGCGTGGACGCGCAGCATCGCGTCGATGTCTTTCGTTACTTCGTCCATTTGCTGCGAATACTGTACGATGAAGCCTCGCTGCGCCTGCGTGGGCGGCCCGGAGTATTGCTCGATTGTGTTACGCAAGTACGCAACTTGTTCGCTGAGCATCGCAGGCTCGCGATACCCGCTGGGTTCGGCGTTGCGCAGCCGATCGAGCTGCGCTGCGGCCGCCGCGTCGAGTTGCGCCAGTCCGCGTGCATGCGACGTGCGAATCTTGGCCCGAAGCGCATCGAGCTGTGCGATTGCGCGCTCGGCCTGTTCCTGAATGTTCGCGAGCTGCACGAGCGCATCGTATTGTGCCTGCAGGTCGGCGCGGGTGACCGTATTTCGCGGATCCATCATGACGGTCACCGGAGCTCGTAATTTCTGTCCGGACGTGTCGATTTCCAGCGAGTACGTTCCCGGCAAGACTTGGGGACCTTCGATCGACATCGGGTAGAAAATATAAAATGCGCGAGCGTCCTGCACGGCGGCGCTACCGCCGGGCGGCAGCGTGCCTAAGTCCCAGGCGAATCGGTTCATGCCGGCGTGCACCGGCGCATCGAAGGCGTCGATCTCCTTTCCGGCCATATCGAGAACGTGCACGCGAACGGACGGTTTTGCGCCCGGTTTGGCGGGCGCGGGCGCTGCGGGCAGATACAGCGTGATGAGCGCTCCATACGGTTTGTTGTCCGAAACGAACGCACCGCGCCCATGCTCGTGGTACATGCCGCCGTTGTACCGGTACGCGGGCATTGGATCGAAGAGATGCGCGCTCGCCGCGTCCGAGGCCGGATTCCAATGCTGCAGCGGCGTGAGGTCGTCCAGAATATAGAAGCCGCGCGCGTGCGAGGCGACGATCAGATCGTTGTCTCGCGGATGAATCTGGAGGTCGTAGATCGGCAAATGCGGCAGCCCCAGCCGAAGATCCGTCCATGAGCCGCCGCCGTCGAACGAAACGAAAATGCCGCGCTCGGTTCCCGCGTACAGCACCGACGCGTTGCGCGGATCCTCGCGAACGACATGAACGTACGAATCCAGTCCGGCGCCGATGCTGCGCCATGTCTTTCCGAAGTCGTGCGTAACGAACACGTATGGGCGGTAGTCGTTCCACTCGTGCCGGTCGAAAGCCGCGTAGGCCGTCTGCGCCTGCACCGCTGAGGGCGATATCGACGAGACGCGCGCGGGCAACGGCAGTCCGGTAATGTTGTGGATCACATCGTTCCAGGTTGCGCCCGCGTTTTGCGTCAGCTCCAAATGGCCGTTGTCGGTTCCATACCAAACGCTGCGCGGATCTTTGGCATCTTCACCTATCCCGGTTATCGTGCAGTAGCTCTCCGCGTTCGTGTTATCGAAGCTGATGGGGCCGCCGCTCTTTCCCAACTGCGAGGGATCGCACTGCGTGAGATCCGGACTGAACTCGGTCCACGTGCTCCCGTCGTCCTGCGAACGGAATAAGACGTTGCCGCCAAAATAGATCGTATCGGGGTTGAACCGGGAGAGCAGCAGCGGAGCGCTCCAGTTGAAGCGGTACTTGTAGGTCGATGCGCCCGTGCCGAACGAGACGATTGGCTGCGGCGAAATGTACCGCCGCTCGCCGGTCTTCAGATTCGCGCGGACCAGATCGCCGAAGTGCGTATTCTCGTAGACGATTGACGAATTGCGCGGATCCGCCATCGCATATTGCCCGTCACCCCAGTCGGAAATATTCAGCCAATCGCCGTCGCTGGGGCCGTCGATCGTGCTGAAAAGCTCGCTCGGGCCCCACCACACTTCGTGGTCCTGCAGACCGCCCATGATGTGATATGGGACGTCCATGTCGAACCCGACGCGGTAGACCTGCGCAAACGGTACGACATCGTCATCACTCCACGTCTTGCCCCGGTTCACCGTGAAGTGGAAGCCCATGTCGCTGCCGTTGAGCATACGGTCCGGATCGGTCGGATCGATCCAGAGATCGTGGTTGTCGCCGCCGCCGCCGGCGTCTTTGAACGTCTTACCGCCGTTTATCGATACCAAGAGCGGCCCGGCGATCGCATAGACGCGCTGCGGGTCGCTCGGATCGCACCGCACCTGCGAGAAATAGAATGGGCGGAAGTTGATGTCCTGATCGGCATTGCGCATCTGCCAGTGTTTGCCGCCGTCCGTCGTACGGTACAGCAAACCGTTTTTAACCGGTACGAAAGCGTACACGACGTCGGGGTTGCTGCGGCAAATGCTCACGCCGACGCGATTGATCGGACCTTCGGGCAGTCCGTTGTGCAGCGAGGGATCCGTCAGCAGCGTCCACGTCTTCCCCGCATCGACTGATTTGTATAAACCGCTTCCCGGACCACCGCTGCGCATCACCCAGGGACGTCGCAGAAAATCGAACGTGCCCGCGTACACGATGTTCGGCCGCTTCGGATCGAATTCGAGATCGCTTCCGCCCGTCGTATCGTTCACGAACAGGACGCGCGTGAAATGGGCGCCGCCGTCGACGCTGCGATAGATTCCGCGCTGCGTACTCGGGCCGAACTCCTCGCCCATCACGGCAACGAGCAGCACGCGCGAGTTCGCCGGGTCGATGGCGATCTTCGCGATGCTTCCGCCTGCTTTAAATCCCAAATTCCGCCAGTGCTGCGCCCCGTCGGTGGTCATCCACAAACCGTCGCCGTAATCGGCGGTATTACGTGGAAACGCCTCGCCGGTTCCGATGTACAGATGCTGTTTGTCGCGCGGGTCGATCGCGATTGCGCCGACCGCGCTGCTCAGCCCCGACTCGAATGCGGAGTGAAATGAAAGCCCGCCGTCCGTCGATTTCCAAAGACCGCCCGAGGAGTGCCCCAGGTAAATCGTTTTCGGATCGCCCGGGATGCCCGCGACCGCATCGAGGCGACCGCCCATGACCGCGGGTCCAACCCAGCGATATTGCAGATCGCCAAGCGGATTCGCGGATGCGGCAGCGACGGCCGTGGTTAAGAGCGTGAGAACGATAACATGGAAGGCCTTCATCAAAGCGGCTCTACGCCGCTAACCTTCGGTAGCCTTCGGTGCGTCGATCCAGCGTTCGGCCCAACGCGCGATCTCATCGAGTGCCGGGCCGAGTTCGGCGCCTCGGGGCGTTAATTCGTAGATCACGCGTACCGGGGACTCCGGCCGCACCTCGCGGCGCACGACGTTCTCCGATTCAAGCTCGCGCAGACGTTCGGTCAGCAGCCTATCAGAAATGCCGGGAATTGCAGTGAGCAACTCGTTGAAACGGCGCGGACCGTCCATCAGCGTACGCACAATGGCACCCGTCCATCGGCGGCCGATCAGCTCGACGGCGTGATGATAACGCGGACACAATTCAGTGGTATGCACGTGCGATTCAGTCGTTGGGCGGCTTGCCGACATTACATTGCCTGCCTCTCTTGAACTGCTTTTGATAGGCTACCATAAGTAAGTGCCGGCTACAAGCAGGCGGAAAGGGTCTCCTGACGCTGCGGTGTAGCGTAGCGCAATGCTTGCGTCATCGTCGCAGCCGCTCGATTCAGCGGACCGCTTCTCGGATATTCGCGCCTGCGTTCCCGACTTCCAGGCGCTTCGGGCAGAATACGATCAAATCGGCGCTGCGATCGAAGATGCGGCCGCGGTGAACGATGCCGTGCAGGCGTTTCGCCGCTGGGACGCCCTTCGCCGTGAAAGCGCGACCTGGTCGGCAATGGCGGAGCTCCGTTTTCAGCAAGACACGAAAAACCCCGAATACAAGGCCGCCCTCGAAAAGCTCAACGAGCTGCGTCCCAAAATCGTCGGCATCGACGTGGAAATAAAACGCAAGTTCCTCGCAAGCCCCCTGCGTGAGCAGCTCGAGGCCGAGTTCGGTTCCTATCTATTTGCGCGCTGGGAACTCGACGTCACGGCGTTCGATCCCGTCATCGAACCGCACACGGTGGCCGAATCCACGCTGGAAGACGAGTACACCGAGTTGCTCGCGGGCGCGCAGTTCGATTTCCGCGGCGAACGTCTGAACCTTTCAACGATCGGGAAATACTCCGAACATCCGGACGCGCAGGTCCGGCGTGAAGCCGCGCTTGCCAAGTGGGAATTCTTCTCGCAGCGGCGCGACGATTTGGACCGCATCTACGACGAACTCGTGCACGTGCGCGACCGGATGGCCAAGGAACTCGAATTTCCGAACTTCGTCGAGCTCGGATACCGGCGAATGATTCGAACCGATTACGGCGCGCAGGATGTCGCTCGCTATCGCGAGGCGATCGTTCGCGAAATCGTCCCGCTCGCCGAGCGCATCGTGCGGGCGCAGGCACGCGACCTAGGCGTGGACGAGCTGATGGTTTGGGACGAGCAGGTGTTCAGCAAAGCGCAACCGCCCAAACCGCCGCATTCGTACGATGAAATGCTCGGAGCCGCCCGCGACGTGTTCGGGCGTCTGGGCAGCGAGGTCGGCGGCTTCGCCGAAATGATGATCGGGCGCGACTTGCTCGATCTGCAATCACGCGACGGAAAAGCGGGCGGCGGTTTCTGCACCACATTCCCCACGTACGGGCTTCCGTACATCTTTGCAAACTTCAACGGAACCACGCACGACGTCAATGTGCTGGTGCACGAAATGGGTCACGCGTTTCAAGCGTATTCCAGCCGCTCGATGGCGGTCTCCGAATACCTTTTTCCAACCCTGGAAGCCTGCGAAGTGCACTCTATGTCGATGGAATTTCTGACCTGGCCGCACCTCGAACGTTTCTTCGGCGAGGACGCGCAGCGCTATCGCCTTCAGCATCTCAAATCCTCGCTGTTGTTTCTCCCGTACGGGGCGGCCGTCGATCACTTTCAGCACTTCGTCTACGAAAATCCCAACGCTACTCCCGATGAACGCAATGCGTTCTGGAAGCAGATTGAAAAGAAATACCTGCCGTGGCGCCGTTACGGCGGAATCGAACACTTGGAGCGCGGCGGCTACTGGCAGCTGCAGCGGCACATTTACTGCATGCCCTTCTACTATATCGACTACACGCTTGCGCTTTGCTGCGCGCTGCAGTTCTGGGCGAGATCGCTCGACGATTATGCCGGGGCGCTCTCCGACTATACGGAGCTGTGCAAACGCGGAGGCGCGATGCCGTTCCAGTCGCTGGTTCGCAGTGCGGGATTGCAGTCACCATTCGATGAAACGGCACTCCACAATGTCGCGCAGCGTGCTGCGCAGGTGGTTGCAGTTTAGGAACAGATTCGATGCCTGAAACGGTCGCATTCTTTGGTGCCGGCATGCTCGGCTCCGCTTTCGTGCAAGCGTTTTGCCGCCGCGGCGTCGCCGTACGCGTATGGAACCGCACGTTCGAACGTGCCCAGGCGCTCGAACAGTATGGCGCCGTAGCGGTACGCGATGCGGCGGAAACAGCACGCGGCGCAACGCGTGTGCACCTATGCCTGCACGGCGACGATTCGGTCGACGAGACGCTGCAGAACATGCTTCCCGGGCTGGCGGCGAATACGCCGGTCATCGACCACACGACGGTGCTGCCGAGCAACATCCCGCAGCGCATCGAAATGCTGCGCGAACACGACATTCCGTACATTCACGCTCCCGTTTTCATGGGACCTCCGAATGCAGCGGCGGCGACCGGCCTCATGCTGATTTCAGGCGATAGCGCCCTATATAACCGCGTTCGAGATGCGCTACAATCGATGACCGGTAAGCCTTTGGTATGTCGGCGACCGCGTCGACAAGGCGGCCGTCTTCAAACTCATGGGCAACGCGATGATCCTCGCCATTGTCGCGGGCTTAGGCGACATGTTCGCGATCGCCACGACCAACGGACTGAGCCGCAAAGAAGCCTACACGCTCTTCGAGCACTTCGACCCCTCCGCACAGATCGGCGGCCGCGGCAAACGCATGGCAAGCAGCGACTACGAACCCACATGGACGCTCGCGATGGCGCATAAAGACGCCAATTTAATGCTCGCAAGCGCAAACGAGCTTCCGCTTCCGGTCATATCCGCAATCGAACGCGCCCTGCACGATTCGATGGAACGCGGCTTCTCAGAAAAAGACGTAGCAGCCGTAGCAGAACGCTAACGCACGTACATTTCTTCCCTCTATCTTCCCGGGTTTGAAAAGCGAGAGCTGACGCGGCAACTCGGCGTCAGGATCGTGCAACTCGCCTTAAAGAATCGGCACTCGGAGATTGCTCCCTGCCTATGCTATACTCACGTGCCGGGCGTAAAAAAACTCTCGAGTCATAAAGATCGGGGATTCTTATGTTCGTACAGGTCGTCCACGAAATCTTGGATCAGGACGCATGGAACAAGCTGGCTTCACAGTGGGAAGGCCCCCCTCCGGGTTCTAAACTCCACACCAGCCTCACAACGCAGGATCACTCTAAAGCCTTTTGTCTTTGGGAAGTCGAGTCGGTTGATGCATTATCGACGGCTCTCGATTCACAAACAAACGGCATCCTGAAGAACACGTATTATGCCGTAGACGAGAAAGCGCCGCTGACCAGCCTTCCGCGCGAGGCAGTCACACACTAAAACCTGCTCCACCGCGTACCGTTAGGCCCCGATGCGAGAGGCGCTGCGTCGAGGGTCCTAGCGCGCACTCACTCCATGAAATCCGGAGGATGCGTGCGCATTAACCTCTTCAGAGGCTTGAGTTTGGCAATACCCTTCGCCTTTGGACTATTGATCGCGTCCCACAATTCGAGCTGGTTCTGCAAGCGAAGCCACATTCAGCACTGGTGTTGAGTACGCGACCAAGCCGCAAGGCGGTGTCCGGTGTGATCCCGCGTCTATCGTTGAGAATCTCGTTAAGGCGACGGCGAGTGATGCCAAGAGCGGCCATGCAGCATCTTGAAGTCGCCCTTGTGCGCCAAGTCGCTAGGCTGAGCAGCCGAGTACAAGCCGCTCTAACGCCATTCGCGCTTTTCGGTGCAACGTTTGCGGAAGGACGCGGCGCATGGCCTTCGCAGTTTCTCCATTTCAGATCAACCACGTCTCCACGCTTGAAAACGCTCCCTCACCGGATGATTTATACCATGTAACGGTACTAGTTACAATCTTTGCCTTTGGTTATTCCAGTCGGACTTCATCGCCGCGGCGAACGTTGCCGCTGCGCGCAGGATACCGGGATCTTTCGGAAGGTCGCCTTGCGACAGCGTCGTCATGACACAGCGCGAATCGCCGCTCGCGTTCAACTCTAAACGACCGAACCAAACGTCGTTTGAGCCGATGTAAACGTGACAAGCCCTCCTATTCGAACGGTGCTCCTTTCTGTGAACGTTGTAAAGTTCGTGGGCCAAAGGAACTACATGTACGAATGAAGTGCCGTGCGGTAAAGGAGGCCACTGCTTGCATCCGAACGCGCCCTTTGTATAGGAGGGCTTTTCAAGTATGAAATTACCTCATCGTTTCTTTGGTGCGCTGGTTCCGTTGCTCGTACTAACCGGCGTAACCGCGTTCGCTGCCGGTGTAAACGTTGAAGGAACACCGCCGCCGACGCGCCCCAAACCCGATCTTTCCTCGATGAAATTCCTGATCGGAACGTGGACGTGCTCCGAACTGAGTTCGCGGCGTCCAGGCCCCTTCACGGTCACCGAAGTATATTCGATGGATCCGACCGGCTATTGGGTTATCCGCGATGACACGACGCACACGGCATCGTGGATCCTACGCGAAACTCACAGTCAAACACGATACACGTACGACGCACTGGCAAAACGCTGGGTTCGGATATCGATCGGTGCCAACGGCAATTTCCTCGTAGCGACCGCTCCGATGCCCGTGGGCAGTAAGAAGGTCTATACCTACGTGATTCAATCGAAGACGCCGGATATCGCTTCGTACACACCGGAAGTGTACAACAAAGTGAGCGACACGAAGAAAACGATGACGTCGTCATTCACTGAAACGGGCGGCCGCGTCGTCAACGTCAAGGAGACCTGCACGAAGTCATAAGGTCGTCTTTTTCTAATCAGGGCGTTGCGCGAACATCCAAAGATACGGGTGTTCGGCGCGGCGTTGGGATACCGGTGACGGTTGGGCGTGCAGTCTGAATTGGAGTGGGCGTGAAGATGACGCGCGGTGCGACCCACGGAACGGCGGGGTTGAACGGCGTCGGCGTGGCGAGCGGAACCGAAGGAACGTGCACGAACAGCGAGCGGTGCGCCGCATCGTACCAGACGCTGATGCCCAGCGTGCGAAGCACCGGAGCGATTTGGACGAACGTGCTCGCAAAATGCTCGGGACGCGGCGCGGCAGGCATCGGAACCTGCGCGAAGCGGTCGCAGCGGCGAACCACGAGCATGCCGCCGCTATACTCGATGCTGGCCACGACGCTGGTCACAAAGGGTTCGAGCGGCGCCATAACGTGACCGTCCCGCACATATGGGGCATTATACGAGCGAATGACGGTTCCATCGAGAACGACGCTGAGCGTCGTCACGGCAAGTGGGAATATCATGCCCAAACCACGATACTACCGGAAGGAATGATGCGGCTCATCTTAGCGTTCCGCGAGGCCTTGATGCGGTTCTCGCGCGATGGATGCGCATTCTTATCACAGGCAATCGCATTCAACGCCCTGTTTGCGATCTTCCCGCTGCTGGTGCTAGTCCTTACGGCGGCTTCGTTCGTCATTCCGAACGCCGACAAGCAGCTTTTGAGTTTCTTCGATACATTCGCTCCCGCTCTGCACGATACGGTTGCCGAGAATCTTCGCACCTACGTATACGGCCGCGGGGTCTCGAGCATCATCGCCCTGGGCGTCGTGGTATGGGCGGCGAAGAATCTGTTCATGGGCCTAGCCTATGCGCTCAACCGCGCGCTCGGAGTACCCAAGAGCCGCCCACTGTATCACGATCTCGCAATCTCAATCGTCATGCTGCCGATCACCGGCCTTGTGATCATGTTCGCAATTGGTATGCCGGTAGCCGTCTCGATCGTTTTCGCAAAAGCGCACATCCATGACCCGCGCAACTTCTCTCAGATACTTGCCT
Organism: Vulcanimicrobiota bacterium; assembly: GCA_963777365.1. Classification (GTDB taxonomy): domain Bacteria; phylum Vulcanimicrobiota; class Vulcanimicrobiia; order Vulcanimicrobiales; family Vulcanimicrobiaceae; genus CAVZQG01. Next base: position 274,351 of record CAVZQG010000018.1, on the reverse strand, counting down.
ACCTGCTCTCGATGGCACTGGTATTCGTGGTCGTCATCTTCTTATACACGTTTCTGCCGAACCGAAACGTACGCTGGCAGTTCGCCGTTCCCGGCGCTTCGTTCGTTGCACTCATGTGGCCGGCCGTTCAATTTCTCTTCGCGTTCTACACCGTCCACGTGGATTTCACGCGCGTCTACGGCGCGCTTTCAGCGCCCCTGGTGCTATTGCTCTGGTTTTATCTGATGGGTCTGATCTTTTTCTTCGGCGCGGAACTGAGCGCAGGATGGGCGCATCACAAAGGCAGCGACCAGGTTGCACCATTGGTAGACCCGGTCGACCCGCTCAAACCGGGTGCTCAGGCTATCGCTGAAACGGAGGCGGCCCGCAGTTCGTGACGGTCGTGTTCATTCACGGAGCCGGTTTTACCGGACGCGTCTTTGAGCATCAGACTGCGCGCATTCGACGATTGCTTTGCGCCGAACTTACCCGGGCATCTCACGCCCGGAGACTCCGCAATCGATTCGCGAGTTCGCGGATTGGATCGAGCAGTTCGTCTCGGAAAATCGGCTGAGCGACGTCGTTTTGTGCGGGCATTCGATGGGCGCCGCGGTCGCGCTCGATGCAGCGCTTCGCGGGCCGGATTGGCTTCGCGGCGCGGTCCTTTTAGGCGGGGGCGCAAAAATGCGCGTGGCACCGGCGATATTGCAGCGTCTGGAGGACGATTTTGAAGAGGGAGCCCGGTATGTCGCCGGATTCTTTTTCGCGGACGGCTCGGACGCGCGCACCGAATGGGCGGTGAACAGCATGCGCCGCGTCGGGAGCGATCAGACGATTCGAGACTTTCGCGCATGCGATGCCTTCGACGTCCTCGACCGCCTGCCTGAACTAAGCGTACCCCTCCTTGCTCTCACCGGCGAGGCCGATAAAATGACGCCGCCTAAATACGCCCAAGCGCTCGCCGACCGGGTTCCCGGCGCTCAGGCGCGAATGGTTTCCGGCGCCGGCCATTTCGTCATGGTCGAAAAGCCCGAAGAAACAAACGACGCGGTCCGCGCGTTTATCTCGGGAAGCGCATAGCTGGTCGAAAGGATGTCCGTGCGTCGAATTTCCGCCGTTGTTCTGCTTTGCTTGAGCGTCGCACTCGTCGGGGCCGTTAAGCCCGCAAAGCCCACACCGACTCCCTCGGCTTCTCCTTCGCCGACTCCGGCGCCGCGCAAGGCGATGCCGCTCGTGGTCGTCTATCCGTTCGATACGAGCAGCGAAATAAAGGGCGGTACGGGCGAAGCCGCCGCGCATTTATTCGTGCAGCAAATGAATGCCGACGGCGGACTAGATACCACCGAGGGGCCGCCGACGACCAAGCGCTCTGACTTTTTGACATACGCGCACGGCATCGATGCCGACTATTATGTCTCAGGGTACATGACGCCGCTCGGTAACGGTGTATCGCTGGTTGAGCAAGTCGTCTCGACGCGCAGCGGAACGATCGTCTACGGACAGACGGCACAGATCGAGTCCTTTCAGGATGCGAGCGCGCAAGCAACGCAGATTCACGATGGCATCATGCAGCTCGAGAAACAGATATCCGATGCATACACGAGCGCACAGGCGCAATCGACCGCTACGCCGATGGCCAACAATCAGGCGAACCTGAGTCAAGGCCTTTCGGGTTTGAGCAACTTATTCAAGAAAAAAGGCAAAGAAACGCCGGCGCCCGCTACGAGCAAACCCTCCAAAGGCGTGTTTGTGGTCCACGTGGGCGGCTCGCTTCCATCGGGCGATTTGTCAAAGGCTACCAACGAGCTCTACAGCGCGCTCGCGTATCATTACAACGTTCACCTTACGAACGCGTCGCCGCAAAATCTTTCGAAGGAGGCCGACGGTATCTGCGGCACCGATCGTAATAACACGATCGCTTCGGGTACTGCCTCGGCAACCGTGTCGCACCACGGACTGGGCAGCCGCGCGCAATACACATTTACGCTTGCCGTCTACACGTGCTTTGGAGCCAGGCTAGCGCAGAGCTCCGGCACCGCCGACTCGCTGGCGAGCGCGGTTCGCACAGCCGTCGATGGTTACGCCTCAGCCCATCCCTCCAACGGCTAACAGCGGAGGCTTCGCGCGCCGCACCAGCACGCGCACGTTGACTATCGCAATGACCGCGGCTATGACCGCCCAAATAGCGAAACTGTAAAATACGACCGCGTTCAGGGCCGTGGCGGCGTCTTGATATTGCGCGAGATTCCTCACGCTAGCGGCGGGAACGACCAGCGTATGGGATTGGAGGATCAAACACAGCACGACGACCAGGAAGGTATTCGTCAGCACCATCACCGCGGCACGCAGGCGTGTCCATTCAGGGCGAATGAGATTGATGCAATCGGCCGCGATGATGATCAGCGAGACGATGATGAGCGCGGCGAAGAGCTGTTGCCAAACCTGCGTCATCGAAAGCGGGATCGCGATAGCCGAGCCGGGACCCGTCATCATGCGCCAAACGGCGCTGCGCACGCCCGGGACGTCGATGAGCCAGAACAAGGCTACGGTCTGAAACACCAGCTCGAAGATCGTCTGTACTCTGCTTATGGGCCGGCCTGTTTGGATACGCGGCAGTTTTCGCGGATCGAAATTCTTCAGCGGCCAGTTGGCCGAAACACGATCCTGTATCACAAAGATGACCGTGATCACGCCTACGACCCAAAACAGCGAACCCCACATCGATCCCCACGCCATGAAAAACGGTTCGACATGGTCGCCCGGCGTGACGACGGCTTCGATTGCAGCGCCCGCAAACATCAGGCCTAAAACGACGCACAGCACGATCTTCAGCGTATTGATGTAGTACGGATATAACGTGGGTCCGATGAGGTATTGGTGTTTGCCGAACCGACTCGCTGCAACGAGCGGCGGCCCGTACGCCTTGAGAATCTCGCTTTGCTCGTCAATGCTCAGCGGACGGTCGAGCTGCGACTCTTTCGCCTCAATCTGCGATTCGATGTCATCGCGCAATTCCGTGACGATATCGTCTTGCAGCGCTGCGGGTAGGTGCCGCTTCACGGCATCGAGATAGCGATCTACGAGTTCCATCGCTTAAGCCTCCGCGAGAATTCGATCGAGCGACGCATTCATTAGCCGCCACTCGTCCAGGAGTTGTCTGAGAATCTGTTCGCCGTCCGGCGAGAGACGATAAAAGCGCTTCTTGCGCTTGTTTTCTTCGCGCCACTGGCTGATCAAGAGCCCGTGGCTCTCCAGCCGGCGCAACAACGGATATAGCGTGCCTTCGTCAATCTCCAGGCCGTGATCGGAAAGCGCCTTCCGTAACGTGTAGCCGTACAGCTCTTCCCGTAGGTGCGCCAAGACCGCCAACGGCAGGCAGCCCCGGCGCAGTTCCAGACGGAGATTTTCGAAAAGCTCCGGGTTCAGATGCGTACTCCCCAGCCGCTGAACAGATTCTCCGACTCGCGCGTCGTTCTCACGATGCAGGTCCGATATTCGGGTTCAAATGCCGTCCGCTTGGTTACCATGACGTTTAACCTCGCGCCACCCGGCCGGGCGATACCTGGCATCGCCTTATAAGGTGGCATACACTATATACCACACAGTATAGGTCAGAGTCAACGCGCGGAGGGCTTTGCGTTTTCAGGAATATTTGGCGCCACGCGCCTTGCCTCAGCGTCCATAATATGGGGAGCGCTAGCGATTAGGCGCCACGTCCACGGCCATTTATGGGTCGATCGTAAACGCGAACCGCACATACACGCGTACCAGGTGCAGACGAGCAGCCCGGGATACACGCTGCTCTCAAACTATCATCTTCAACAAACGCAGTGCGGGCCGCCGAATCTCGTGGTCATCTACGGTCCGAACAATAGCATAATCTGCGCAGTTCCGAATGACGTCGTTGCGGTAGGCAATTACAATCTGGACACATCCACGCTTTCGATCACCTCGCAGTAGCGCCCGCGCTTACATCGGGGGATATCCCTCAAACTTCTCCAGCGAGGGGTCGAATTGGTCCCATGGCTGCGCGTCCGCTACGTGAATGTGCATAGCGGGAACGAATTGGCTCGGATCGTCCAGGCTGCCGGCCAGAAAACCAATCCCTCGCGCGCTTTCGCCGCCGGAAATGCGGGAACCGCACTCGGCGCAGAAGCCGCGTTTGTGATTTCCTCCGCGGTAACTCTCGGTGAGGTGATGGCGCAGCGTTCCTTTGGTCAGTCTAAATGAATCGGCTGCAACATAGATGACCGGTGCAAAAGCGCCGCCCGTGACGTGTTGACAGTCGCGGCAATGACAGTTAAACATTGCCAGCGCTTCCGATGTGCACTCGTACCGGATTGCGCCGCAAACGCAGCCTCCGACGAACAAAGCCATTTTCGGATCTCCTTGCGTTGGCTTCCAAATCCCTGAAAGCACGACCGAATTATCCAGCCGGAGATTTCACGGCCAAACCAACGACCAGGAGATTTTACGACGCGTGCCTCTGAATGCGCAACGACCGAGCGCCGAAGCGCTCGCGACGCTCTCGCCTCTTTCCGTCCTTTAGATGACAAATAGTCGGGAATCGTTTCGCACTTCAAACTAGGGATAGACGCAGGCAGCGTTTGGATGGGTCACGACTGAAGCCACGAAGAGCAGCATGCGCAACCGTTCCGAGACTCCAAGTGTATGGATCCACGCCGGTGCATTAGCGCGCCCAGTGTCATCTAATTGCTGGAGTGGAGCCGCACATGTTCTTGAGTTTATCCTCCGCAGCCCGTTTCGCGGCGGCATCGGTGCCGGTCGCCCGTCGTACCAAAGCAATGTACTCCGGAGTCAGCGGTGGATCGTACGTTTCGAAACCAATTCCGGTCTTGTCGGCGCCGATGCTTTTCTCGGCGGATGTTTGTGTCGTCCGCCGCGCTACTTTCCGAGTCGTGCATCATGTTGATAACGGAGCCACCCGGAAGGCGGCTCTTGTACCAATTCGCCACGGTTTGAGCGTCCGCGTCGACTTTGTACGTGGAAACGACGGCGATCTTACGGCCGCAGCTCGACATCGCCGTATTGAAGCCGGCCGGCATTGCCTGTTTCGTCGCACCCGAATAGATTGGTAGATTTGCGGACTTGCTCGCGTCTGCGGTTTGCGCCCTTGCGGCAAGACTCGATGGCGCTGCAGTAGCCATTCCCTCGCCGGCGGATTGCGTCGTATTCCTCGACGACGAGTTGGAGCCGCATGCGACGAGGGTTATAACGCACAATGTGACGAGCGCGCGCCGAGAAGCATGTGCCCAGTGTACGTGCATGCCGTGCGCCGGCCGTGCCGCGCACGCACACGGTACGGGCGCGCGGTATGTTCGGACCATGATGAAATCTCGGCTCCCGCCAGCAATCCCCGCAGCGGCAACGTTGGTATGTGTGGTAGCGCTCGCCACCGGCTGCTCGAACGGCAGCAGAACCAACGCGCAGGCGTCCGCCGAACCGATGGACTCGCCGAGCGCATCGGCATCCGGCAGCTGCGTCCTCATCGCAAGCGATCAGGTCAAACACGTGATTCACCTTGCTGTGCAAAGCGTCGAAACAACGGACAACAAATGCACGTTTCATTTCGGTGGTTATCACGGCGATCTCGTCGTGACGTACGCTCCGCAAGGCGGACGTGACGTACTCGATACGGCGCGTAAGGCCGGAAATGCAACTCGGACGATCGGCGGCGATGGGACTGACGTCGGGTACACCACCTCCGGACGTCGCCAAAATCGGCGACGACCAATACGTCGCAACTGAAGGACCAGTGACGCAATTCTACGCAACAAAGCGTGATGCGTACGTGGAGGTTGAGGGGGGTTTCCTTCCCGAGGGCGTCTCGCGCTGGGTCGCACTCCCCGAAATACCGCGCCGCGTCCTCGCCGCCCGCTAAGAAAGAGCGGACTAGGCTTGTTCGGACTCGGCGTCGTTTAGCAGACCGGCAGGCAACTCAACGACGATGCGTTTGGCGGTGGTGTCGATCGATCGAATGAACGCGGCGACCATGGGAACGAGTTTGCCGTTTACGACGAGCATGTCCGAACTGGGATAGTGTTCGACTCGCCCGACGCGGCCTAATGCGCGACCCGCGTCGTCGTAAAGCTCGCAGCCTTCGAGATCGCGATCCAAATACTCGCCCGGTTCGAGCGTGATGCGGCTGCGATCCGCATACAGCGTCGCGCCGACGTAGCGCTGCGCGCCGTTCGCATCGGTCGACGCCGGTCACGCGAATCAGCAGGCGCCCCTTGTGTTCGCGCACCGATTCGAGTTCGGTTTCGCTGCTCGTGCCGTCATCGAAGGTAATGCCGAAGCGTTCACCCGCAGAAAACAGCGTGCGACCCGCGCTGCTGGGGTCGCACTTGAGCTCACCTTGTAGTCCGAAGATGCCGGCGATGTGCCCGACGGGCAGCACGTCAGTCGGCGTCGACTTCATCCTCGCTCGCGCCTTCTGCATCGCTTCGTTCAAGTCGTTCGTGTCGAAGATCTCGACACCGACTCTCCCTTCAGCGGCGGCTCGAACGATGGTGCGCAGTGCCTGCGCGACGCGGCCGTTACGGCCGATCACTTTGCCGATGTCTTCGGGATCGACGATCACTTCGATCGATGCTTGTTCGCCGTTCTCCGCCGGGAAGTTGTCGACGAGAACCGCGTCCGGCTTGTCGACCAGCTTCTTGGTGAGAAACTCGATCAGCGCAGCCGCGCGCGCACGCGAAGCCTCGGGGTCGGCCGGCTCGCGATGCTTATGCTCGAATCGTCTGCCCTTGCCCATCGGGGCTTTTCGACCGCCGCCGCCCGGAGGACGCGCGGCCGTACGACGCCGCGGCGCTTCGTCTTCGGGTTCGATGTCGTCGATGATCGTCTCGCCCGTCGCGATGTTGCGCGCGCCGAGCGTAGAGCGACGCTCGGCCTCTTCGCCTTCTTCGCCGAAGAGTCCGAATTCGTCATCGAAGGAGCTCATTACTCAGCGCCTTCCGGCTTTGCCTTCGGCTTGCTCGTAGGCACGGGTCCGCGCTCCATAATGCCCTTCTCGGCGAATAGGCGGCGTACCGTATCCGAAGGCTGTGCACCCTTGGCCAGCCACGATTTGGCTTTCTCTTCGTTCACGACGATCGTGCGCGGCTGCGTGCGCGGATTGTAGTGTCCGAGGATCTCGATGAAACGGCCGTCGCGCGGTGAGCGCGCATCCGCCACCACGAAACGATATGTCGGTTGTTTTTTGGCGCCCATGCGCCGGAGTCTGATTTTTACCATGGTCCCTTATCCGTAACTGTCTTCGCGTAAAGCACGCGAGTGCTAGAGAGCTCCCCTGCTTGAGGGAATTTTTAAGCGTTTCTTGCCGCCGCCGAAGCCCATTTGCTTCATCATCTTGCGCGCTTCTTCGAAACGCTTGACCAAACGGTTCACGTCGGACACTTGCGTTCCGCTGCCTTGCGCGATCCGCTTGCGGCGCGAACCGTTTAAAAGGTCGGGATTCTGCCGCTCGCGTTTGGTCATCGAGCAAATGATCGCCTCGATACGCCGGATGTCCGCTTCGGGAATCTCGAAATCTTTTGGAAGCGCGCGCGAGAGTCCCGGAATCATTTTCAGAATGTCGGTCATCGAGCCCATCTTGCGGACTTGACGCATTTGATCCAGGAAGTCGTCGAGCGTAAATCGCTGTTTGAGCAGCTTCTGCTCGAGCTCTTTGGCCTGATCGGCGCTGTAGACACTCTGCGTGCGCTCGATGAGCGTGAGCACGTCACCCATGCCCAGAATACGCGATGCAAGACGGTCGGGATAAAACGGCTCGATCGCCGAAAGCTTCTCGCCGACACCGATGAATTTGATCGGCGCGCCCGTGACCTTGTGAATCGAGAGCGCCGCACCACCGCGCGTGTCGCCGTCGAGCTTCGTGAGAATGACGCCCGTGATGCCCAGGCGCTCGTTAAAGGTCTTGGCAATGTTGGTGGCTTCTTGCCCCGTCATCGCGTCGGCGACGAGTAAAATCTCTTTCGGATCGACCGCGGCTTTGATGCGTTCGAGCTCGGCCATCAGCTCTTCGTCGATCTGCAAACGGCCCGCGGTATCGATGATGACCGTCGAGAGCCCCAGGCGTCGCGCTTCAGCCACACCCGCGCGCGCGATCTTGACCGGATCCGCCTGCCCTTGCTCGTAGACCGGCAGTTCGATCTGTTTTCCGAGCGTCTGCAACTGGTCGATGGCGGCCGGGCGATACACGTCGGCTGCCACGAGCATCGATCGGCGCCCTTGCTCTTTCAAACGAAGAGCGAGTTTGCCCGCGTGCGTGGTCTTACCGGAACCCTGCAGTCCGACCAGCATGATCACCGAAGGCGGAGCGTCGGAGAACACCAGGCGAGCTCTGCGCGCCGCCCAGCAATTCCACGAGTTCGTCGTGAACGATCTTCACGATCGTTTGCGCAGGCGAAAGAGAGGCCATCACGTCCGCGCCGACGGCCTTCTCTTTAATCGATGCCACGAACTCCTTGGCCGCCGAAAGCGAAACGTCGGCCTCAAGCAAAGCGATGCGTACTTCGCGCATCACTTCGTTGACGTCACTCTCGCTTAAACGGCCCCGGCCGGTCAACCGCGTGAATATCGCGTTTAACCGATCGCTGAGTTGATCGAACAAATTTATTCCTTAGCTGTTGCGTCCTCGACACGTTTTACCGCATCGCCGACCGTTTTGATTTTTTCAGCCTCTTCGTCCGGAATATCGATGTTGAACTCCGTCTCGAAGGCCATCACGAGCTCGACCTGGTCGAGTGAGTCTGCGCCGAGGTCGTCGGTGATCGATGCTTCCGGCGTCACCTCGGACTCGTCAACGCCGAGTTGTTCGACGATGATCTTCTTGACTTTATCGAACGTGGTGGACATAGGTCTCCTATCTGCTTACATTAAAATGCCGCCGTCGACCACCAGGGTTTGGCCCGTGATGTACCCAGCAGCTTCCGAACAAAGAAAAGTGACTACCCCGCTGACGTCTTCCGGTCTGCCGGCGCGTCCGAGCGCTGCCTGTTTGAGCAGATACTCGCGCGCCTCGTCCGGCATTTTCTCGGTCATCGCCGTCTCGATAAGACCCGGCGCGACGGCGTTGACTCTTATGTTCCTTGAACCCAATTCCTTCGCTAGGGACTTGGTCAAGCCAAGCAGCCCCGCCTTGGCGGCGGCATAAGCGGCTTGCCCGGCATTTCCCATGACGCCCACGATGCTCGACATGAGCACGATCGACCCCGAGCGCTGCTTCATCATCGGCCGAGCGACGGCCGAGCACAAGTGAAATGCCGATTTTAGATTGACCGAGAGGACATGCTCGATCACCTCGGGCTTGAGCCGCAAAAGCAGAGAATCGACCGATTGCCCGGCATTCGCGATGGCGAAGTCCACCCGATCGAACGCCGAAACCGTTTCAGCGACAAAACCTTCGACCGTCTTGTGGTCGGCGACGTCTCCGATGAGCACGATCGCCTTTGTCCCTTCACGCGCAGCTTTGCACGCGGCAACGGTCTCCTCGAGCGCATCGCGATCCCGTCCGGCAAGCGCCACATCGGCACCGTGTTTGGCCAGATCGACGGCGATCGCGCGGCCGATTCCGCGGCTCGCGCCCGTCACCAGCGCGGCCTTGCCTTCAAACATCACGCGTTTACTCCCGCGGCATCGCCCGCAACGCTCGAAGCATCAAGCGATACGCGCAGTTTCTCGACGCCCGCATAGTCGGAAACGTTCATCACCGTCAAGCCGCCGGCAAGGCGCTTCATGAGCGGACCCAGCACCGGCGATGCACCGAATTCAACGACCAAATCCACGTTGTACGAGAGCAGCCGTTCAGCCGTGTCGTGCCAGCGCACTTCGTCGGTAATCGATCGCACCAGATTGCGCTTGATCGTCTCTACCTCGCGATAGGGTTGCGCATCGACGTTCGAGACGACGTCGAACTGCGGCAAGCGAAAATGACCGGCATTCACCGCGCCCGCGAAATGGTCGAGCGCCGGCTGCATCAGCTCGCTGTGCCACGCACCCGAAACGTTAAGCGGAACGACACGCTTCGCGCCGGCCTCGAGCAACGCATCACCCGCGGTTTGCACCGCGGACAAATCGCCGCTAATAACGATCTGCGAGGGCGAATTGAAATTGGCGAGTTGCACGCGTCCGCCGGTTTGCGCGCGCACCCGTTCCACAATGGAGCGGATCTGCGCGGCATCCATGCCGAGCACCGCCGACATACCGCCCGCGCCTGTTCGGCGGCGTATTGCATCGCTTTTCCGCGCTCGTCTACGATCCGCAGCGCTTCCTCAAACGTGAGCGATCCGGAGATCGTCAAACTGCAGAATTCGCCGAACGAGTGTCCGGCACTCACGACCGGTGCGAGAACATCGCCGACAGCGTAATAGAGCGCAACGTTCGTCGTGAAGATCGCGGGCTGGCTAAACTGCGTCTCTCGCAGCTTCTCTTCCGGTCCGGTCTGCTGCAGTTCAAGCAAATCGTAGCCCAGCACCTTGGCGGCACGATCGAAGTATTCACGGGCCGGCGGCGATTGCACCGCGACGTCGTGACCCATGCCCACGACCTGCGAACCTTGTCCGGGGAACATCACCGCGACTCGTTTGGTTGACCGCGCTTGGCTCATGCCGCCCATCTCCACGTGACCGCGCCCCATGAGAGTCCGCCGCCGAATCCGACGAATACGATGATGTCGCCATCCTTGATCTTGCCGTTCTCGACGGCCTCTGAGAGCGCGATCGGGATCGATGCGGCGGAGGTGTTTCCGTATTCCTGGATGTTGATGATGACTTTCTCCGCCGGCATGTCCAGATATTTGGCAGCAGCATCGATGATGCGTTTGTTGGCCTGATGCGGAATGAGCCAGTTGAGATCCGATTTTTGCAAGTGCGCCTTGCGAAGAGCCGCATCGGTGGCGTCGATCATCTTGGTGACTGCGAATTTGAAGACTTCGCGCCCTTCCATTTGAATGTAGTGTTGGCCCGCCTCTAATGAGGCGGCCGTCAATGGATGGCGCGAACCGCCGGCGGCCACACGCAGCAGTTCGGGACGGCTTCCGTCCGAGCCAAGTTCGCTGGAGAGAAACGAGTCCGCTGCGGACGATTCCAAAATCACCGCGCCCGCACCGTCGCCGAACAACACGGCCGTCGCGCGATCGTTGCGGTCCACGATCTTCGTAAGGGTCTCGGCGCCGATCAGCATAATGCGCTTATACACGCCCGAGCGAACCAGACTCGAGGCAACGGTAAGCCCGTAAATAAAACCGCTGCACGCGATCTCGATATCGAACGCCGCCTTGTCGGATGCACCAAGCTTGGAAGCCACGATGCAGGCGGTGGCCGGAAAAACGAAATCCGGCGTTACCGTCGCTACGATGTAGCAATCGATATCCGCCGGCGAGAGATTGATCTTGGCAAGCGCTTTGCGCGCGGCGGCCAGCGAGAGATCGCTCGTCGCTTCTTCGGGCCTGGCCACATGCCGGCGCTTCATCCCCGTGCGCGTCGTAATCCACTCGTCCGAGGTGTCGAGCGTTTTTTCGAGATCCTCGTTCGTCAAAAGTCCGGCGGGCGCATAATGCCCGACGGCCGCGATCTTGACCCCGGTCAGTTCCAATTTCTAGCCGTGTGAATGGCCGGCGTGATCATCCTTTACCTCGATGACCTGGCGGCCGGCGTACGTACCGCACTGCTCGCACACGAAGTGCGGGCGCTTTGGCGCGTGACACTGCGGACATTCCACGGTCGTCACCGCGTTCAGTTTCCAGTTTGCCGCACGACGGCTGCGCGTCTTACTGCGCGGGGTTTTCCATTTGAGGTTCGCCACTTGTCAAGTCTCCGTCGCCGGGCACGTGCACGCGCCCGTGTTCTTGTTCTCGCCGCAGCTCGGGCAAATGCCCTTGCATTCCGGTCCGCACAACAAATTGAGCGGAACGGCACCACATACGAGTTGTGTTGCCAAATCTTTCACGTCCAAACGATCGCCCGAGAGAACGTTGCTCGTCCCGAACGGATCCTTTTGAGCCTCCGGTCCGGCATCGAGGTGTTCGTCGACGTCGATCCGCAAAGCCCGATCGACCTCTCCTAAACATCTGTCGCATTCGCCATGGAACTTCGCGTCGATCGTCCCGTCGATTTCGAGCATATCACCGGTAGAATGCATTTCGAGATGCACCCGGGCCGGCTCAGGGAAGCGTACTCCCTCAAACGGCTCGATTTCAACCTGCTGATCCAATACGCAGGCGCTGCCGCCCTCCGGCGAGCAGGCCGCCGATATCTACCTTGTGCGAAGAAGCCATAACATAGAGGAAGGCCGCCCGGCGATGGGGGCCTTCTAAACTCGGACATTGTAGAGCCCACGAGGACCGCTTGTCAAACGGCGATGTCGGCGGGATTGGAACCCCACGATGAGCAGCATAGCAAGCGTCTCCGCCGCCGCAAGCACCCTGGCCGCCCGCGGCGTCGCGTATTCCGGCCAAATCGAAAGCGCCGCCGACCGGAACGGGCTCGATCCCCGGCTCCTGGCGGCCGTGGCCGCTCAAGAAACCGGCGGTCCGGGAAGCAACTCGGGCAGAAACATCGTCGGCGACGGCGGCCACGGCCGCGGGCTATTTCAGATCGACGACCGCTACCATGACTTCGCCCGTTCCGCCTCTGCGATGAACCCCCAAGCAAATGCGGACTGCGCCGCGGGGATGATCCGGGGCCTGCTTGGCCGCTATGGCGGCGATGTACACAAGGCACTCTCGGCCTACAACTCGGGCGATCCGAATGCGCGCGGAACGGTTACGCAATGGCAGGACGGCTCGCGGCTGGGATATGCCGATTCAGTTCTCCGCCACTATGCGGACTTAGGCGGATCGACGCCCTCCAGCGGATCTACGGCCTCCAACTCAATGCTCGAAACGCTCAGCGCTGAAAGCTCCAACGAACAGGCAAACGTGAACGCGCTCTCCTCGTTTGCATTGTTACAACCTCCGGCGCCCCCACAGCAACCTTCGTACTCCTATCGCCAACTCGCCGGCCTGGACGATAACGGACACAGTAAACAAAGCGACGGACTCGGATCGATCGTCGACCCGGACGACGATAGCTCGGCTGATGATGACGCGACGCCGCTGTGATCCGAGGGTGCGCCTTGATTTGCCGGTTGCATCGCGTGATAGTATCGTGAACTTCGCTGTGAGGATGAATGATGGGCTTCAATATCGGTAGCGGAATATTGTCGGGAATTACGGGATTCCTCGAAACCGGAAATCCAATAGCTGGGGCTGCAATGGGCATCGCAGGCAGTCTGGCCGGCGGCACCGGTACGGCCGGAAACCTTGCGGGCGATGCCGGAAACGCGGCTATGGGTGCGCTGGACGCGCAAGATGAGGCGTTCCAGATCTCGATGTACGGCGAGCAAATCCGTCATCAAGAGCAATTGCAGACGCAGTCGCAAGCGTTCGATGAAATGATGGACGAGAAGTCGGAGCAGATGCGCGAGGTCAATACGCTGCGCGACGTTCAAATGGCGCAGCGCAAAGTCTGACAACGGCATCACAAAGAAATTCATTGAGAGTATCAGCGAGTGATAGATCGAACGCGCATGACGGCACGGACACAGTCCCGCGCCGCCAAGCCGGCTGCCGACGATGCCGTTGCCGCACAACAGGCGCAATTCGATCAAACCATGGAAGAGCGCGCCGAGCTCGAACGTGAAGCAAATACGCTGCGGGACATGATGCTGGCGCAGCTCAAATCGGACGACGAAGCGCTGAAGAAATATATCGCGATGATCTAGCATCGCCAAGGGCGTTCGTGAATAACGAACGCCCCCTTGCACAAACTCGGTTTTACTGCAATATCAACTGGTCGATATACGTCGGCATGGATTGAGGATCTAGGGTGTTAGCTGAACTGCTAAACCAAACATTGCCGGCGGTACCGACGAGAATGTTACCGGTGTCGTCGACGAAGCTGCCTGGATAGGATGCGATAAACTGCCCGTTCGTGTTGAATTCGGTAATCGCCGCATGTTGTGAAGGATCGACCTGCCCACCGAGCGCATAAAACGTGCCGACGCCGTTGACGGTCTTCCCGACGGCAATGAAGCCGCCGAACGGCGAAGGGCTTACCACTCCGGAATCTGCGAATGAGGTCATCGTACCGCTCGGCACGGACACGCGCACAACCGCGGGCGCGCCCGGCGTTCCCTCCAGCTTGGTTTCACAGAACCAAATGTTGCCGTCTGCCCCAACGACCAGATTGCTCGGATATGCCGGATACTTGCTTGCGGGCATCGGAAAGTAGGTTATCGCGCCCTGCGGAGTGATGCGGCCGATGCTGCCGTTCGGTCCTGCGTAACGAGCAATGAACCATACTGCTCCATCAGGGCCTTGCATTAACCCAAAAGTGATCTGCGCAGGTGTCACCGGATAGGTCGCCAGGATCGTCCCTTTCGGTGACATGACATTAATGCCCGAGTCATCACTGTACCAGAGATTTCCGTCGCTGCCGGTGGTTATCGAGGTTGGTTGGTTTCCAAAAGTTGGCAGCGTCGGATATTCGCTAATCGCACCCGAGGTCGTAATTCTTCCAATTTGACTCGCACCCGCTTCGGTAAACCATAACGCGCCATCCGAGCCTACCGTCAATCCGTCCGGCTCCGAATTGGCGCTCGGAAGTGGAAACGTCGTAACTTGACCGGTGTTTGTTATTTTTGCGACGTCGTTTCCGTAGTACTGTGTGTACCAAATCGCGCCGCCGGGTTTTTGCACCATCCATGCTGTACCGTAGGCAACAGGCAGCAGGAATGAATGTATTTGACCGATTACATCCGAGTCTTTGAGTCGAACGATTCAGTTCGTTTTGACCGCCGAGCGACGGTATTCCGCCATGGGATGCTGAGCCGCCACACCCAGATAAGAGCAGTGCAATCGCGACCGCAGCGACATATTTCATAAGACCTCCATCGACAAGACCAACCTTGCCCCCACCCTTTGGCGTGTCACGCTTCAAGTGCGTGGGCACAAGTATGTGCGCATGTGTAGATCAATTGATCTGACAAGTGGATATCTTAACCGCGCCGACACGCAGGGCAGGCGGAGGGGAATTTCGCGAGCGGCCCGCTCGTGGATTAGGACAAGCAGGGGGACTTGCCCCCTATGTTACAATCCTATCTTGTGCGGGCCATTAGCTCAGTTGGTTAGAGCGCGCGCTTGATAAGCGCGAGGTCCGGTGTTCGAGTCACCGATGGCCCACCATGTTAAAGAGTCCTGCGGCTTTCGCGGGACTCTTCTTCATATGGCGATTGTGTATTGCCGGCGCGGCTTACGGCGAAACGATGGCGGTGTCGCCGGTAAACTCGGCAGCCGGTAACGCTCCCGGGGAATTGGTATCCGGTGAGTGTATATTCGCCGAAGTACGTCGATTCTTGCGAATATTCGTGGCGCCGGTACGACCATACCACATGGTCGACGACCAGATACGGCCCGGTGTATCCAAGCTCGACCTCAAAGTCGGCAAGCGGTAAGGGACCGCCCTGGTCGTCCGCAAAACGCACGAAGCCGCTCACGATAACTTTCCATATCTCGTAAGAGCCTGTGTCGATCCACAGGGCCTTAAGAGCCGGGCGCCTCGGGTCGGTGCCCGTGAACACCAGATGGTAACTGTTGTGCCCTTTGTAGCTTTCGACATCACCGACCTGACACTTCACGCTTCCTTGTGTACGCACTCTCGCAATGGTGGGCAGCATGTCGGCTTGCGGAAGCCACGTGTCTCGGTTAAGGCCGTACGGCCCGAGTTCCGGCGGTCCGGGCTCGGTGTGGCGCGTCAGAATAGGCTGAAAGTTGAACCGCTCATCGCGCACGAGCGCCAGTCCGTCGTCGCGATAGTCCACGTGCGCGGTGGTCTGCACCAATCGCTGGTCGTCTTCGGTGACCAGAATTCTCTCGTCGTATGTCACGTACGCAGGATGCGCGGACATCGCGCTGCGCCTCAAAGCCGTGTCGAAGATGTCCCAGCACGGCGGGATTCCCATTGACGCCGCCAACATAAGTAAGGAGAACATCGGCTTCGCCTCCCATGTTTATTATGTGTCACGCGGCCCTTCATAAACAAGGTGAAAAACGGCCCCCGCCGAACGAGCGGCGGTCCTAATTTCGCGGGGATGTAGCTCAGTTGGTAGAGCGCCTGCTTTGCAAGCAGGATGTCAGGAGTTCGAGTCTCCTCATCTCCACGCTTCGGGGGCATAGCTCAGCTGGTAGAGCATTACGCTGGCAGCGTAAGGGTCAGGAGTTCGAGTCTCCTTGCCTCCACCAACGTTAAAATGGCCCGGCCGCCGCTCGTGCACGCCGGGCCATCGCCGTTTCTTTGCTATAATCGGGTCAAATGGCATTGGCTCGCCAAAGGAGCCGACTACTCGATATTCGCCTGTTCGGCGAACCTCGTTTTTACGTCGACGGCGCGCTCCAGCCGATCGGTATACCGCCCAAAGCATTGCTGCTTCTCTGCGTTCTTGTGCTGAAAACCGGGCAACCGGTCGATCGCACGAAGCTTGCCTTCACGCTCTGGCCTGACGACGCCGAGGACGAAGCCAAGGGCAAACTCCGGCGCCATCTGCATCTGCTCGGCCGCGCAATTGCAGCCGGCGACGACGAGCCGCAAATTACCGCAACCAATACAACGCTTACGTGGAACCCGTACGGCTCATGCCGCGTCGACGTCGTCGAGTTCGAACGGCTGAGCCAGTCGCCCGAGGATCTTGAAGGCGCCGTGGCCGCGTACTCCGGCGATCTGCTCCCGAACTTTTACGAGGATTGGCTCGAAGCGCCGCGGCGGCAGGCTGCGCGAGCAGCAACTGTCAAACCTGCTGGCCCTTGCGGAGCGCTCGGTTCGAAACGGCGAGCCCGCGAAGGCGCTGGAATTTGCGCGCCATGCCTTGCGGATCGATCCGTGGCGTGAAGATGCTATTCGAAGCGTCGTCTTAACCCGCACGCAGCTGGGTGACCGTTCGGGAGCGATGCAAGAGTATGCGCAGTTCGCCGATCGGCTACGCGAGGAATTCGGTGCGGAGCCGCTTGCGCAAACGCGGCAAGCATTCGAGGCCGCTAAAGTTACCGAACCCGCGAAGACGAATCTGCCGCTGGAGACGACGAGTTTCGTCGGTCGCAAAGTTCAGCTCGCTGCGCTAACCGAACAGATGCGCACCGCGCGGTTGTTAACCCTCACCGGGCCGGGCGGCGTCGGAAAATCAAGGACCGCCGTCCACTGCGCGCGCGAACTGCACGCTTCTCATCCCGACGGCACCTGGCTCATCGAGATGGGTGCGCAAACGGATGAAGCGGGCTTACTGCACGCGATTGCGGCGACGATGAACTTAGACGATTTGCCGCAGCCGGCGGATTTACGATCGCTGACAACGCGACTGCGCGACCGGCAGGCACTTCTGCTGCTGGACAACGCCGAAGCGCTCTTGGATTCATGCGCTCGCGTATGTACGGCCATTCTAAATTCGTGCAAGGACGTGAAGTTGCTCGCCACCTCGCGCGAGCCGCTCGCAATCGCGGGTGAAACGATCTTACGGCTCGCACCGTTCGATGATAATGCCGAAGCGGTCGAGCTTTTCTGCGACAGGGCCAAAGCTGCGGACGCGTCGTTCGAACAAACCGCGCAGAATACCGCGGTCATCTCGGAGATCTGTACGCGGCTTGACAGGTTGCCGCTGGCAACGGAACTTGCCGCCGCGCGCGTCGCCACGCTCGCGCCCGCGGAGATTCTCGAACGGCTGGACGACCGGTTTGCCCTCCTGAAAGGAGCACGCGCACCGGCTGTACACCACCATCAAACGATGCGCGCGACCATCGACTGGAGCCACGACCTGCTTTCGGCCGAGGAGAAAACGCTTTTCGCGCGCTTGGCCATCTTCACCGGATCGTTCACGCTCAGTGCCGTCGAAGCGGTGTGCGCCGACGATTCACTGCGCGCCGAATCGATGCTGGACATCCTCTCGCGCCTGATCGACAAATCGCTCGTCACCGCGGGCTCGAGTGCGCAGACGCGGCGTTATCGCTTTCTCGATTCGATTCGCGAATACGCGCTGGCGAAGCTTGCGCAGTCAGAGGATGCCGCATCGCTGCGCGACCGGTACCTGGCATATTATTCCTCGCTGGCAACGCAGGGCGCGAAAGAGCTGAGCGGCTCGGCGCAGCAGTCGTTCTTGCGTCTATTGCAAGACGAGCTCGACAATCTGCGCGGCGCCATGCAGATCGGAAAGCTGGATACCTCACAAGCCGTCATTGCGCTCGAGATAGCGTGCGAACTGCAGCAATTTTGGCTCGTACGCGGATACTTCGGCGAAGGCCGCCGATGGATTCAGGATGCATTGGAAGCGGCCGGTCCATCGGTGCAATCGCCGCTGCGGGCAAAGGCGCTGAGCGCCGCGGCGATTCTCGCCTCGTTCAGCGACGACAGAAACGCGGCGCTGCAATTCGAACAGCAGGCGCTCGCACTTCGAAGAGAGGCCGGCGACGAAGCGGGGATCGCGCGCTCCGTCCACTCGCTGGGCTTTTATGCGTTCAGCGTCGGTGATTACGCAAACGCTCAGGATTTCTTCAACGACGCTCTTGAGCGAGCGCGAAGGATCCAAGACGAGCCGCTCGTCGCCAAAGCGCTCGACAACCTCGGCCTCTGCGCCGTTGCTTTGGGTAACCTTGATCGTGCGCAGGCTGCGCTCGAAGAAAGCTTGGCGCTTATATCGATCGAAAGACGACGCGTACGGCACGGCCTGGGTGCTGGGTCACTTAGGATGGCTCGCCGAGCGCAGGCGCGACTACGACGCCTCGCTCAGACTTCATGCCGAAGGCCTGCAAATTCGCGAACAGCTCGACGATCGTCACGGCATCGCGTCTTCATCGCTTGCCATTGCCAGGTGTTTGGATGCGCTTGGACAGCATGATTCCGCACTTGCCGCGCGCCGCCGGAGTATTAGCCTGTGGCACGATCTGCGCTCTACGATTTGGCTTACGGAAGCATTTGAAAATTATGGGTATGCCGAAGCCGCGAGCGGTGACAAACATCGAGCGGCGGTGCTGCTGGGCGCCGCGCAGCGGCTGCGCACGACTACCTCAAAAGCGTTGCCCGTTTACGAGCGGGAGCAGCACGATGACGTGCTCGCGCAGTTGGATCGCGCGATGGGCAGCGAGAAACTGCGCGAGGACATGCGGGCCGGTGAAGCGATGACGCTCGATGAGAGCGTACGGTTTTCGCTCGCCGGCCGCTAAACTCAACTACGATCGTGTTTCATCCTCGTCGCGTGACGGAAACGTTTCCGCAACCGTCCGCAAGTAGGTGAAGCACTCCTCCGTTCCTTCCGCGGAGTTTCCATTTAGAAGATCGTTTTGTACGTGATTTACGCACGCCTTCACTTCTTCTTTTGTGATCTTCAACATATGTGGGTGCCGGGGGTGTGGTGTACACATAGAAGCTCCCTTGTACGGCTAGGACCATTGGCTTTAGTACAGCTTTGGGCCCCATCCTTGAAAGAGCGCGCTGCGATTGCGCTCGTAGACGTCGGCGAGCCGGGTGTGGCGCGGTTCGTCGTCCGTGTTTTTGAGAACTTTCGGTGTTATCTTGCCTTCCATTATCGTCTCCTCGTTTTTATGGTGTCGTGGGCAGAGTGGCTTTATGTGCTCAGAGTACGGGTCGCGCGTCCGAGCGCCGTCGCTCGCGCGTCCTGGGGCCGTCACCTGTGCTATACTGCTCGTCGCGGAGTACGCCGGACGGTCGCCCTTCGACAAGCTCAGGACTGCCTTCGGGCAGCCCGGAAGCGGAGGGGAGGAAAGTCCGGGCTTCATAGGGCTGGGTGCAGGATAACGTCCTGTCGGGGCGACTCGAAGGAAAGTGCCACAGAAACAAACAGCCGTCGGCAGACTCGCGGGCTTCGTGCCCGTGCCTGGCGGCGGCAACGGTGAAATCGTGAGGTAAGAGCTCACGGAGCCGCACGGTGACGTGCGCTCGGGTAAACCCCACCTGAAGCAAGACCGCTCGATTGGCCCCGAAAGGGGCACGGACTGCCCGTCCGCACGAGCCAAGTCGCATCGAGGCGCCCGGTAACGAGCGCCCCAGAGAGATGGCCGTCACCCGCCCAGCGGGTACAGAATCCGGCTTACAGGCGTACTCCGCTGCTAACCGCCAATTAGGTTTGCATGAAACCCGCGCTTTGGCGGACCCTCGCCCTCGCGTGCCTTTCGGTTGCGCTCGCGTTCGTGCTGTATCAAATGACGCTGCCGGACCGCGAAGATTTTGGGCTGACCTTCACGGTGCCGTTTAGCGCTCCCGGCAAAGTCCGCGTGCAATCCGTCGAACCGAACTCGCCCGCGGCTGCTGCCGACATACGAAAAGGCGATCTCATCGAGTACGGCAGCACGGTGACGGCACGCGCGAATGCGCTCTATGCTACCGCCGGATCGCACGTTCCCGTAACGGTCAACGGCACGCGGCGCGTCGTGTTAACGGCGCGGTACATTCCGCAGAAGCAGCTACCGTGGGCAGCGCTCGCAATTCGACTGGCATTTCTGCTTGTTGCCGCACTGCTTGCATGGCGACGGCCGGATGATCCGGCTACGCGCGCGCTCGTCGTATTTCTGGGCTGCTACGGACTTGCCATCGCGATGCCGAACGGCGTGCTTCCGACGCCGCTGCTCTCGTTGTTGGTGCTGCAGTTTCTGTACCTGATTCTCTTCATCAGTGGTACCGCTGCGGCGGCGGTCTTTGCGGCGACGTTCCCATCCGGCACGGCGCGGCCGCTGCCCCGTGCACTCAGCCGTACTTCGATAGGCTTGGCTCTTCTCGCCTCATTCGGTATTGCCGTCAGTGAATGGGTACCGCGATCGGCGCGGACGATCTCGGTATTCAATGCCGTCTTCATTCTCACGTTCGTCGTCATCGGGTTTCTCGTCGTCGCAACGCTGGTCGTCGCGTACGTGCAAGGTGCGCCCTCGGAACGCCAGCGCAGACGCTGGGTCTTTCTGATTCTCGGAATCGGCCTGTCCGGACCGTTGCTGGACGTGATCGTGCAGTCCATCTTCGGCTTTAACGTCCTGGTCGATACGCTCTCGCTGCTTCCGCTCGGGCTGATTCCAATCGGTCTGGCTTATGTTATTTTGCGCCACCGCGTGATCGACGTCGGGTTTGTTCTCAATCGCGCGATCGTGTATGCGGGCGTTTCCGCAGTTATCGTCGCGGTCTTCGTGATCGTCGAAACGCTGCTGAGCAAATACGTCGAGCAGAGCAGTCACGTCGAGAGCGTGAGCGTGCAGCTGGCCGTCGCACTCGTGCTTGGATTTTCCGTACGCGCCATTCACTCGCGCGTCGATCGCTTCGTTGATTCCGTACTCTTTCGTGAACGGCACCTCGCCGAGGCGGCGATCCGGTACTTTGCGCACGACGCGCCGTATATCACGGACGCCGGCGTCTTGCTTTCGCGCTGCGTCAAAACCGTCGAGCGCTATACGCACGCTCGCGGAGCCGGCGTGTGGACGGCGCAGTCGCCGACCTACCGGGCTGCGGCGGCCACATTTCCCGAGCCTGCGGTCGTGGACGAGAACGACCCGGCTCTGGTCGCGATGCGTGCGCGCCGCGTGAACGTGGACCTGCGTGAAGCGCAGTCCGGGCTGCCCGGCGCCGTCGGGTTTCCGATGATTGTACGGGGCGAATTGCTGGGCGTACTCGTGTGCGGTCCGAAGACCGACGACGAGGTCTACGCGCCTGATGAGCGGGACGCGCTCGCTTCCCTCGCCGTCAGTGTCGGGCACGCGCTTGACGGCATCCAGGTGCGCGAACTGCGCCGCCGCCTCGAGGAACTCGACAAGCCCTCGACCCGCGTTTGATGCAACCGATGAGGGCTCAGAAGCCTTCTAACCGAAAGATATGAATATGAGCGAGCAACGTTTTACACCCGAGATGACCGTCGACCAAGCCTTCAAGACGCATGCCGGAGCTCGGCGCGTTTTTGCGCGATTCCACCTGGGAGGCTGCTCGAACTGCGCCATCAGCGAGTCGCACACGATCGGCGCGATCAGCGAAGATTACGGTATCCCGCTGCCGATGTTGCTCGAAAGTTTGAACGCCCTTTGGGATCAGGGAACCCTGTCCGTCGGCGACAAGGTCCGCATTCCCGATGAGATTCGCGCCAAAGTCCCGCAGCTGGCGAACGTGCCGGAGATCGGCGAGATTAAGAGCGTGGAGGCAGGCGCCTATACGGCCGAATTCGGTGAGGTGCGCCTGCAGGGTCTGGCGGAAGACTTTATCGCGGTGCAGGCGACCGTTACGACGCCTTAAAAAGTAAAACGCCCCGTTCCGGGGCGTTTTTATTCGAGCGGCTGGCGGTCGGCATACCCCTCGTCCATGCCGTGCCAGTGCGTGATGCGCTCTTCGCCCGCCTTCCAGCAAAGATACACCGGACGCCCATCTCGCATTGAGGGAAAGTCGAGTAGCCCGAGGTCGATGTCCTTGACGATGCACCCGAATGCTTCGATGCGATTCATGATCCGCACGATCTCGGCTTTCTGTTCGCTGAACCGCCCCGGCGTAAATGGCGAGCGGGGCGTGGCCATGCGCGCGTGGGGGGCCCGTTCGATGCCGCGCATAACGGGGTCGGTCTCCAGCAGTTTGATCGCCAAGTCGCGGCGCTTGCGCCAGAGCTCCTCGACCAGCGGAGCCACTTTGGGAATGAGGGCGTTTGCCTTTTCGGGCGAAAACAGTTTCATGAGGTTCGAACGCTCCGGGCACATCGCCCTACGGCAAGCACGGGATGTCCACCACGGGTAGGTTGGTCTTCGTCACCGGGCTCTCCGGCGCGGGGAAGAGCCAGGCGATGAAGACGCTTGAAGATTTGGGCTTTTACTGTGTAGATAACCTTCCGCCGAAACTCACATCGCAAACGCTCTCGCTGCTAAAAGATGCGCAGGTCCGGGAGATTGCCATCGCGCTGGACGTGCGCAGCGGCGGTACACTGGGTGAAGCGCTCCCCCTGCTTACGGAACTTTCATCGGACGGCGCCGGACCGTTGTTACTATTTCTGGATGCGCGCGACGACGTACTCGTACGCCGGTACAGCGAGACACGCCGCCGGCATCCGTTTGCCTCGGTCGGTTCCTTGCGCGAGGCGATCGCCGTTGAACGCTCGACCCTCGCGCCGCTGCGAGCGCTTGCCTCGCATGTCATCGACACGACGACGCTTACACACTCGGCGCTCAAGGAGCGCATCCTCGCATCGTTTGCACCCGAGCATCCGGAGCGCCGCGTAGCCGTCACCGTTGTGGCGTTTGGTTTCAAGTACGGCATACCGCTCGATCTGGATCTGCTGTTCGACGTCCGCTTTCTGCAGAATCCCAACTACGTGGAAAAACTGCGCTCGCTCACGGGGGCCGACCCGGCCGTCGCCCAATATATCGAAGCCGATCCCGCAACGGCTCCGTTCATGGATCGGCTCTTCGACATGATCGACTTTCTGATGCCCCGCTTTTTTGCAGAGGGTAAATCGCAGCTGACCATCGGCGTAGGATGCACGGGCGGCCGCCATCGCTCCGTCTACGTCGGCCGCCGCCTGTACGATCACCTCGAGCCGCAAACCGATCTGGATCTCTATCTCGACATGCGGGACGTCGTCCGATGATGCAGCGCGTGCCGCCGTTCTTGCGTTGGGCTATCCCGGGACTTGGAATCAAGCGCTGGCTGCTGGTTTCCATCGCCGGCATCTTACTCTTGGTCAACGGTATCGACCGCTACTTGGTCGCCGTCGGCTACAACGTGCACGCGAACGAGATCCTCGACGGGTTCATCGATGACTACTTCTCTCCGGCGTGGCTCAAGTGGATCTTCATGGCGATTGGTATCGCACTGATCTTTATCGGCATCCGGCAGTGGCTGCTGGCGATCTTGCGTGCGAGCGCGATGGGCGGAAGCGATCGCATCATCGACACGCTCTATGAGATGCGTCTTCGCAGCGGCTACAAGATCGTAGCAATCGGCGGAGGAACGGGGCTCTCCACGCTGCTGCGCGGCCTCAAGCGCAAGACGACGAATCTGACTGCGGTTGTCACGGTAAGTGACGACGGAGGAAGTTCGGGACGCTTGCAGCGAGAGCTCGGCGTCTTGCCGCCGGGCGACGTGCGCAACTGCCTTGTAGCACTCGCGGACGACGAAGCGATGGTAACCGATCTCTTCCGCTATCGTTTCAACGAGGGCGAAGGACTGTCCGGACATTCGTTCGGGAATCTTTTTCTCGCGGCGATGACCGGCATTACCGGAAATTTCGATCGCGCGATCAAAGAGTCGAGCCGCGTGCTCAATATCAAAGGCCGCGTGCTGCCTTCAACGCTCGGAGTCGTCCGGTTATGTGCGCGCCTGGAGGACGGAACGACCGTCGAAGGTGAGTCGACGATCTCCAGTTCGAAACAGCCGATCAAGCACGTCTTCTTCGATCCGCCGTTTGCCGCTCCGCTCGGCGAGGTCATAACGGCGATACGCGAGGCCGACGCAATCGTTCTCGGACCGGGCAGCTTGTACACCTCGATTCTTCCGAACTTCCTGGTCGATCGCATCGCGCGCGAAGTCGCGGCATCACAAGCGGTAAAGATGTACGTTTGTAACGTCATGACGCAGCCGGGCGAAACGGACAACATGACGGCTGCCGATCATCTGGAGGCGCTGCTGGAAAACGCAGGCGAGCGCGTATGTGACTGCGTGATCGTCAATGACGAGCCGCCCTCAAAACTGCTCGAGGCCTACGCCGTCGAAGGACAGATTCCGGTCAAGCCCGACATCGAGCGCATCACGGCGATGGGGCTAACGCCGCTGCGAGCACAAGTCATAAGCGAAACCGCAACCGTTCGTCACGATCCCGAAAAGCTTGCGCAGGTCGTCTTCAGCGTCATCGATCGCTCGATAGCGCAACGTGCATCCTACATGCGCCCGGCCCAAGTGTACGAGCAACGCTCAGTCGGCAGCCTCTAGATTTCAGTGCGACATTGTGACCGTTAGCGAGAGTGGTTTGTCGGGAGCCAGCTGCATCGGGTACGCTCTGCGTCGACTTGTAGCCGCTCGCTGAGACAACGTAGTCTACGGTACCGACGGGAACGTGCGCGAACGAGAATTTACCGGCGGAGTCGGTCGTCGTGGTCAGAACTGTATCGACCGTGACGGTTGCGCCGGCGATCGGCTGATTCGTAGCGGCATCCACGACCACGCCCTGCATGGTCTGGTAGGTCCCGCCCGGCGGCAGGGAGTCGTCGTTACATGCTGCGAGCGCTATGCAGGCAATGAGCGCTCCAACGAGTTGTGCGCGTTTCATACCGTCCTCCTTGCTCCGATACTTCTTCATTAATAGTACCCGAACCAGGCAATGTGACCAAGCAAAGGGCCGTGAGCGGCGCGCGCGGAACCGCGTGAGCATGATTTCCACGAAGGCGTCGGACCCGCAGACCGGCATGCACTACTTTGACGACGCCCTCGCGGCGATAGGCGATACGCCGCTCATCAAGCTTAACAAGATTGCCGACGGCGCGCAGTGCCTGGTCCTAGCCAAAGTCGAGTACACCAATCCGGGCGGAAGCGTGAAAGACCGTCCGGCCGTGGCGATGCTCGACGCGGCCGAGAAAGCCGGGCTGCTCAAACCCGGCGGTACCATCGTCGAGCCGACGAGCGGAAACACGGGCTCCGGCCTAGCGATGGCCGCAGCGATCCGCGGGTATCGCTGCATCCTGGTCATGCCCGACAAGATGGCCAAGGAAAAGGTCGACCTGCTCCGCGCATACGGCGCCGAGGTCGTCGTCACGCCGACCAACGTCCCGAACGATTCGCCCGAATCGTATTACGGCGTCGCCAATCGCCTGGCGTCCGAGATAGCCGGCGCATTTCAGCCGAATCAGTTTCATAATCATCACAATCCCGAAGCCCACTACCACTCGACCGGACCTGAAATTTGGCGGCAAACCGGGGGTCGCATCACGCACTTCGTCGCCGGCATCGGAACGGGCGGAACGATCTCGGGCACTGCGCGGTTTCTGAAAGAGCAAAACCCGAAGATTCATGTCATCGGCGCCGATCCCGAAGGCTCGATTTATTCGGGCGATACGCCCAAATCATACGCGGTCGAAGGCATCGGAATGTCCTATCTGCCCGAAACGGTCGACATGAAGGTCATCGATGAAATGGTGCGCGTTTCGGACCGCGACTCGTTCTTGATGGCGCGACGGATTACGCGTGAGGAAGGGCTCTTGGTCGGAGGCTCATCGGGAACGGCAGCCGTTGCCGCGATGAAGCTCGCGAAAACATTGCCCGCCGACGCGGTGCTCGTCGTGCTCTTCCCCGATTCGGGGCGCGGCTACATGTCGAAGATTTTCAACGATGAGTGGATGATCGCCAACGGATTTCTTTCCGAGGGCAAGCGCCGCGCAACCGTGGGCGACGTGCTGCGCAGCAAGCGTCCGCTGCCGCAACTCATCACGGTCAAGGATACCGACGTGGTCAAAAACGCGCTGGACCTTTTGCGTCAGTACGAGATCTCGCAGATCCCCGTCATGCGCAACAACGAGCAGATCGGCAGCATCAACGACGTTACGGTCATGCAGGCCGTGTTCGATCAGGCCGACATCATTCACAAGCCGGTCAGCGAAGTCATGGGACGCCCGTTTCCCGTGCTCGATCAGAGCGAAGAGATCGACCGCGCCTACAAGTTTTTAACGCTGGCAAATCCCGCGGTTGTCGTGACGGACGAAGACGAGCCGATCGGCGTGCTCACACGGCAGGATATCATCAGTTATCTTTCCGCTGCGAGTGAAACCCCCAAAGTGCGCCCATAAGGACATCCATGAAATTCAGCACGAAAGCGATTCACGTGGGCCAGGGAGCGGACCCAACCACGGGCGCCACGATCGTTCCCATCTATCAAACGTCGACGTACACGCAAGATGCGGTCGGTGAGCACAAGGGCTTCGACTACAGCCGCACGGTCAATCCGACGCGAGTCGCACTGGAAGCGCAGCTGGCATCTCTGGAAAACGCTCAGTACGGGTGCGCGTTTGCAAGCGGGATGGCTGCGACCGCCGCGGTACTCAACATTCTTTCCGCCGGCGATCACGTCATCGTCACGGACGATTTGTACGGGGGAACCTACCGCCTCTTCTCACGCGTGCTCGCCCGATACGGGCTCGAGTTCACGTATGTCGACATGGCGAACCTCGATGCGGTACGTGCGGCGATCAAACCAAACACGAAAATGTTCTGGGTGGAAACACCGACCAATCCGCTGCTCAAACTCATCGACATCCGCGCGATGGCGGACTTGGCCGCAGACGCGGTCGTCGTTGTCGACAATACGTTCGCTTCGCCATATTTCCAGCAGCCGCTGGCGCTGGGCGCCGACGTCGTCGTGCATTCCACGACCAAGTACATCGGCGGGCACAGCGACGTGGTCGGCGGCGTGGCGGTCATGAACGACAAAGACTTGTACGACGTCGTGAAGTTTCACCAGAACGCGGTCGGCGGCGTGCCGGGTCCGCACGACGCTTGGCTGACGATGCGCGGCGCGAAGACGCTGGCACTGCGGATGCGCGAGCACGCCGCAAACGCCATGGCCGTCGCGGAATTTTTAGAATCGCACGACGAGATCGACCGCGTGTACTATCCGGGCCTTGCCTCGCATCCGCAGCATGCGCTGGCCAAGCGTCAGATGAGCGGTTTTGGCGGGATGGTCTCTTTCACGCTCAAGGGTCCCGAGCAGCGCGCGATCGATTTCGCGCACCGTATGAAGTACTTCAGTTTGGCAGAGAGTTTGGGCGGCGTCGAGTCGTTGATCTGCCACCCCGCGCGTATGACGCACGGATCGATTCCCAAAGAAGAGCGTGAGAAACGCGGCGTTACAGATGGTTTGTTGCGCCTATCGGTCGGAATCGAGGATATCGAAGACTTAATCGAAGACCTGCGCAGCGCGCTAGAAAGCGTTAGTAGCGATTCTTTGGATATGCTACGGCGCTGACGTTCGCGAGCGCGCGCTTTGCCGCGGGCTCATCGATAGCGCCGCTCTTACCCGTAATCGATAACTCCACGCCGCGCACGCCGTCGGACCAAATGTACTGAAAGACCTTCAGCTGGTCAAACCCGCTTCCGAGCGTAATCTCTTGCCAATAAGCCGGCATGCCGTTTGAGAGCTTCGCCGCGGTTTTCTTGATGAACACGTCATCGCTTTGGCTGCGCAAATCGTTCTCGCTCGTCATCTCGAAGCCGTCGACGCTTCCGTCGAAGTTCTGCATACGCAGCGTGATCTGCGTGAAGTCCGGCTTTCCCGGATCCCTGATGTAGGCGGCCATGACGGCCGGATCGTCGAATTGCGCGGGATCGTGCGGGGGCACCGTTATCGCGCGGTAACCCTCCGGGGGCGTGAACGACATCGCCGGGTCATTATATTGACCTGTGTCGGCAAGTACGGCTGCCGGTACCAGCAGCGCGAACATGCTCAAGACGCAAACGGCGATTCGATTCATTCCCTCTCCAGAACACCGGCAAGGGCCGGCAGCGACTCTTCGTAGCGGTACCCGATATTTCGATGGTCGTCGTCGAATTCTTCGTGGCGCACCTGCAGCCCCATTTCGCGCATCCGCGCGGCAAGCATACGAGAACCAAC
This sequence comes from Vulcanimicrobiota bacterium, assembly GCA_963777365.1. Lineage (GTDB taxonomy): Bacteria > Vulcanimicrobiota > Vulcanimicrobiia > Vulcanimicrobiales > Vulcanimicrobiaceae > CAVZQG01. Next base: position 245,704 of record CAVZQG010000018.1, on the reverse strand, counting down.
GTCGAGCGCGTACTCGTCGCGCCGCCCGCAATCAATGTAACGCAAGCGTAAACGCGCCAGTTCCGCTTTCTTGTGCAAGCACATTTGCACAGGGTCGAACTCGAGCCAGCGGGCAAAGACGTCCTCCCGTAGCGCGCCGGTCTGCCGATCGAAGGGCAGGTCGAGGTCGAACGCCGCTGCGCTCCTTAGGAGTATATGCCGCCGTGTACCCAAGCATCTCCATAGTCGTGTATTCGGCGGGCGAGCGCTTGCGTTTCCCCTCGAAATCGCCGACGAACTCCGCAATATCGAAATCGTACTTCTCCAGCGTGCGCTGCGTATCGGTAAAACCTCTGGGCTGCGCGTATTCGAAATATGCATCACCGCTGTGCGACGCGAACGCCGCGAACGTCCCGGGGTATTGCATACACAAGTAGAGCGATCCGAATCCGCCCGACGATTTGCCCAAGACCGCGCGGCCTTCTTCGCGCGCAAGCGTACGATATGTCGTATCGACATGCCCGATCACATCTCGAATCACATAGGTCGCGTAGTCACCATTGTGGATCGAATTGACGTACTGCGAGCCGCCCAGTCGCGTAAAGCCGTCCACGAGAACCAGAATAGCGGGCGGCATTCGCTCGGAGGAAACGAGCCGATCCATCCATTGCACGACGTTGGTCTCCCACGGACGCGTCGCAACGAGCGCGGCCGCGTCGCCGGTATAACCGTGCAAACAATACAGCACCGGATAGCGCGCCGAACCTTGCGGATCGTATTCAGGAGGCGTGTAGACGATGACCGGGCGCTGCGCCGGATCGCCGAGCGCATTCCCCTGGAGTGCCGGGCTCGTGATGAAATCGATGCGCACGTCGCCGCGCAGCCCCATAAGTCGCGCGAGGGGTGAGTTTACTTCGGTCATGACGCTGCCTTCGCCACCAGGCCTCCCAGCAACGCTGCATTCGCTGAAGGTTTGTTTCCCATTTCTCGCTGTTAGCTGCTGCTGATACGTCCGATACTTCCAGGCGCTTCGTGGCGATCACCTTTCGCCAAGTATGCGCGAATCGTGGCCTCATAGGCAAATTCCTCGCAGGAATCTTCCTCAAGCAGTTGGCGGCATGACAGAACCGCATCGAAGTCCTCGCGGGTGGAGGCGTCATCGATGAGACAGCGAGCAGAACCGAGCGTGCTCGTGGATTGAAAATCCATTGCCGAAAACCAGTCGTAGGCCAGCAAATGCGGGTACGAGCGCTGGGTTATCTGCGAATACGCTGCTTGAGCGCGTCAACGGCGTCGCGGCGTCCCGCAGAACTCGCTGTGCGAGCAGTCGATTCCCAAAGATCGACGAACGTTCGACGCAAAACGGTACGCGTTGCCCAGGTTCTCCACCAGTTCGAACGTCTTGATGCGCTTGCGCAGACGATACAGAAGTATAGAGGCGTCTCGCGCTGCGACTTCGTCCAAGTCGGGCCAGAGTGCATCTTGGATCTCATCACGCGATACCCCCATCCGGTGGCGACTCAGATACGCAAGCAGTGCCGCCTCTCGCGGGGTACGACGGACGGTCGATCCGATGATAATACCTTCGCTCAGAATCTGAACGTGAATCGCAGCGAGAGCGCAGACACTTTGCCGCTTTCGTTACCGCGAAATGCGCAAGGAACGGATCAAGAAAGGATGGCTGTTCTTTTTGGTAGGCGCTGATGCAGCGCGTAATTCCGGTCATTCGCCTTGCCCAGCATCGAGACGCCTTCGCAAGCCACGCTCACCAGATACCGGTTCCATCGCAGCACGAATCAGTTTCGCGATCATTTCCGCAATAGGCAACTAGCCGTTACCAGTGCTTCCAGTTCTTGAAGAGGCGCTCGCGCTGTGCGGATCGACTGAACGAAGCGCCATCTGCGGCGCGTACTCACAGCAGTGACGGAAGCGGCAGCGCATCAGCACCGATCAGGTCGGCGCGCAGCGCGGTGAAAACGTCTCCCGCCCCGTCGCGCCGCCTGCTCGAGTTCTCGTCGATACCCATCAGCGCTTCTCCTCGCCCCAAACCAGCTCATACAAGCGCAAAAAGCCAGCGCATAACCAGCGGCGCTACTTTCTTGCATCTGCACGTAGTCTGAGCCCATCTCATCGATGATCGCATCGCCTAACCAAAGGGATGTGGCCAGCATTGCCACCGACGCACAGATAGCAGTGATCGCCTGCAACTTGATTATAAAATCCGCAACGTCGAAGCAGTGATCTGAACGCTCCCTAAATGTTTGCTCTCATTACATAAATAAAACATAGCCGTACTCCGTAATTCGCGGCACGTTGACTCGCGATCGTCACGATCTCTCAAGTCCCAGCGGCAAATCTCGCTCAATCAGGCAAGCAACCGCGCACATATCGGCTTTCATCTCGCAAGCGAATCGAAGATATCCTGGATGAAGCGAGGATTCGCGTCACCGTCTTGAAAACGATACGACCAACTTGGATGCGCGCGAATCGCGCTTGCGAGATAGCAGTAGTTCACCGCTGCCGACTGAAGTTTTGAAAAGACAGCTCGCCAAACCGCGCGCGGCGTCTGTCTGCTGCAAACGGTAAAGTTTGCTGCGCGATGTATCAGCCGTTCCTCGTGTAGTCGCCGCTCGCACTTGCAATCGCGAAACTCGCTTTCATTTCGGCGCACGACCTCGCTTAGCAGAATGGGCGTGTAGGCATGGTCGTGATGATAAATCAGCCGCTGCGCAGCAATTGCAGCATCCGCTTTGGCACGCCGAGCGCGGCGGCAGCTCACCCTCCGTAATCTCGGGGACGGCCTCCACGCCGCGAGGCACGCTTCTCCGAGACCTCCATCGGCGCAAACCTCATCCAAGAAATATGCAAAGAGATCCTCAACGCAAGCCGACAGATTGGAAAATTCCTCAAAATGCCTTCGTTGAAAGTCGCGCCATCAACAGCAACGCCACCGGCCAGCCGCGGCAAGCGAATGAGCCATCCATAGCGGATCGACCTTATGCGATGCAGAGAGTAACGCTTCTTCTCGTCAGGCAAGTCGGCCACCGTTACGCTAGAGACGATGTGGCGGAAGATAGCGGCTGCACGCGTAGGCACGACCGTGCAAACGCAACACGCCGTGAAGCGGCGCGGTGTTGAGTAAGCGGTGAGCACTGCGCAAGCTCCGACGACACGATGCTTTCCGAATTTTCAAAAATGAAGAGCGACGGAGACCCCGCTTTTCCCATTCGTCGCTGAGCGCATTGACGCGCGCGAACGCATCCCCTATTTTGGTAACAGTGCACGTCGCTAAAGCTGCTTCGCGGCCTATCTTCTTTGCAGCCATCGACCATCGTCGCAAGAACGTCGACGTCTTGCGCAGAGAACAGTCGCAAACGCTGACCGATCTAACTTCCGCAAGCTCGCCGGCCACTGTGGTTTTTCCGTAGCCGCCGCGCAATGATTCATACCTGTGCACGCGAGTACCCACGCGCGAAATGATCCGATCTACGACAGGCTTTCTGCCTTTGTGGCAGTGAGGTCTCAGGCCCCCTCCGCAGCAAAGCAGCTCACCCGATATTACTCGTATATCGTACACACCCTCAATTACAGCAGAACAAGTGTAGGCGTGCTTGCTTCACTCCAAATCAGTGCACTAACACCCGACATAGTAACCTCCACACCCACCCCTCTCCCCCCGGCATCCGGATACTACACCGAAACGCCGCGCTAATGATACGCGGGATCACGCTGCGCGGCGCCGTTTCTCTCAATATCATCACGATGATCGGCATCGGGCCGCTGATCACGATTCCGCTGGTGCTCGCGCAGCTCGCGGGGCCGCTGGCGCTCGTCGGTTGGGTGGCGGGTGCGCTGGTCGCGCTCTGCGACGGCCTCGTCTGGGCGGAACTCGGATCGCGCTATCCGGGTTCGGGCGGAACATATGTATATCTGCGCGAGATTTTCGGACGCGAGCGCTGGGGCAGGCTCCTCGCGTTTTTATTCAATTGGCAGTTCTTTTTGAGCTCATCCCTCGTCATTTCAACCGGCTACATCGGCTTTGCGAATTACGCCGGATACATCTTTCCGGTGCTCGGCTCGCATGTATTGTTCAATCACCTGGCCGCGCTGGGCGTCGGCGTGCTGACCATTGCGCTGCTGTACCGGCGAATCACCACGATTGCCTCGTTCGGCATTCTCCTGGCGACGCTGGCCGTCGGTACGCTGATCGTCGTTGCGATTGCCGGTTACTGGCACGCAGACTTTCATCGCGCATTCACGCTTGCGCCGTCGAGCACGTTCGGGTTGGGATTTCTCGCGGGCTTGGGCGGCGCGCTGTACATCACGCTGTATGACTATCTCGGATATAGCCAGATCGCCCTGGTCGGCGAAGAGGTTCAGGAACCGCGGCGCACGCTGCCGCTCGCGATCGTCGCATCGATCTTGATCGTGCTCGTGCTCTACGTATTTTTACAGGTCGGCGTGCTGAGCGCGATTCCTTGGCAAACGCTGGTCGGGCATAACGGATCGCCCGCGCCCCCGCAAGCGCAATACGTTGCATCGACCGTCGTCGCCAACGCCTGGGGAACTGGTACGGCACGCGTCGTTACCGTGCTGATCCTGATTACCGCGTTCGCGTCGGTGTATGGCGGCCTGCTGGGCGCTTCTCGCGTTCCGTTCGCCGCCGCGCGCGACGGAGCGTTCTTACCGTTCTTCGCTAAACTGCACCGAACCAAACACTTTCCGCACGTATCGTTGCTGGGGCTGGGACTCATCTCACTGGCGGCCTGCTTCTTCGACTTGAGTTTCGTTATCGCCGTGGTGAGCACGTCGAGCATTCTCATCGGAAGCATCGCGCAGATCGTCGCGCTCTTTGTCATGCGCTCTCGCGGCGAACGATCGCCATTTCGCATGTGGCTCTATCCGCTGCCCGCGATCGTTGCGCTTGCGGGCTGGATCCTTGCATTTGCCAACACCGGAACGATGGCAATCGCGCTCGGCGTGGGCTGGCTCTGTGCCGGAATCATCGTCTACTTGTTCACGGCCTGGACGCAGCGCGTTTGGCCGTTCGCGGCTGCCGCCGCAGCGGCACTCCTGCTGTTCGTGTAATCCGGCGCCGGCGCGCGCCGCCGGCAATTCATACTTTCTTTACGGAGCCACGTTTTTCTACGAACGTGTGCCGCGATCGGAGTGGGCTCCGGCGCTTGCACAATATCGAAGGCTCGGCATCAACACGATCGATCTGTACGTCATGTGGAATTGGCACGAACTCTCGGACGGCAATTTCGATTTCAACGGCCGCACAAACCCACGCCGCGATCTGCTCGGACTCCTCAAGCTGATCCATCAGGACGGCTTTCGCATCGTCTTGCGCCCCGGTCCCGTCATTCGCAACGAATGGCGCAACGGCGGCTATCCGGCCTGGCTGCTGCTCCAGCCGCCCTACCGCATGCCGCAGCGCGATGTACTCGAAGGCCGTTATCCTGCAACCGCAACACTGCAAAATGCACATTCGGATGCAGCCGCCGCGCAGTGGATGCACAACGCGCTGCACATGCGATACGCTACGCGCTGGCTCAAACGCGTGTTTAGCGTGGTCGCACCGTGGCGCAACGACATCGTCGCGGTCGCACTCGACGACGACCAAGGCGCGTATATCGATAACGACACGTGGCCCGGACCCAATTTTCACCGGTACATCGCGTATCTGGCGTCCGTAGCACGTGAATCTCTCGGCCGGGCGATGCCGGTGTTCATCAACACCTACCAAATGAAGGTAACCGCCTCAGCACCCGTGTGGGCCTGGGGAAACTGGTACCAAAGCGACGCGTATAGTATCGGCGAGCACGACCGATCGCAGTTGGAGTTCTCGACGGGCTTGCTGCAGACGCAGCTGCGAGGCCCGGTGATGATCAGCGAATTTCAAGCGGGCTGGCTGCAAGATGCGGACCAGCCCGCTCCTCGTCCGGCCGATCCCACGAACACGACGCTTGCATTGCACACGCTCTTACAAATGGGCGCGCACGGAATCGTTAACTTTCCGGTGCAGGACACGCTCAATCCGGCGGGCTGGGAAGCACCCTGGACAAACGCGTTTTATTCTTGGGATGCCGCACTGGCCGTCCAACTCACGCCGCAGGCGCGCTGGGTTCCCACCGCGCGATTCGGCAGCCTCATCGCACGCTACGGCGACGCACTTGCAAGGACGCACCCGGCTTCAGACGCCGCCATCGCCTACCTCACCAGCGCATACGGCGATTCGAAAATCAGCAATGCCGATATTGCGCAAATTGCCGCCGCTACGATGGCCGCGCAGCAAGGCTGCCGGATCGTTCGCATTACGTGCCGCCTTGTCGACTTGCGATACGACTCGATTGCCGATCTACTTCGCTCGCGCGTGCTCATCGTTCCGCCGACCGGAATACATCAGCCGTATATCGCCGCCGTCACGAAAAAAATGGCCGCATTTCGGGCAGGCGGCGGACGCATCGTATCCAGCGCCTCGATCCGCACGGATTTCCCGGCCCGCGGCAGGCGGCATTCCGAATGCCGTGCTGCTGGTCTCCGCGGACGACCGCGGCGGATTTCTGGACGTCGTCAACTACGGTCGAACGATATTGCGCACGCCGGCGGCGCGAGTCCAATTCGGCAAATTCTCCGCGAACGTTCCGGCACTGACCGTACCTGCTCGCGATGCGCTGCTTCTTCCGCTTGGCATCGCTGCGTCTGTTTCGGCGATTGAAACCCCTCGACAGGCTCGGGGTCCTTCGATACCTCAGGATGACGAGAAGACATTGCCGCTCAGAAGCGGGAGCACGATCCAAGCAAAACTTGCTCCGGGCCGCACGTCTATTCTGCAGACGTGTACAAAGACGGGTATCCTGCGCAGGTCTTTGAAACTCCGCGCTTTCGGCTCATCGTCTCGCCGTGCGCCGGAGGCCGTGCCTTCATTTTCGAGGATAAGCAGAGCGGAGAGAATCTCTTCACCACCGTCGGCGGCCTTCGCGACGCATGGACGCCCGCACTACCTCCCTCGTCACGCGATTATATCGCGGCATATACGCATCCCATTGCGACCGGAACGTTTAATCGCTGCTACACGAGCAAAATCACGCGTTCAAGCGCGACGCTGACATACACGGCGCCCGATGCGCCGCCTCATGGCGCATCGTTTCGCAAGACGGTCTCAATCGAGGACCCACGCACCTTCGAAGTTTCGCTTCAAGCAACGTTTCCGGGCGGAGCGAACGAACGCGCCCAACAGCTCACATCCTTTGCGCTCACCAAAGACGCGATCATCTACAAGAGTGCAAACGCTATCGGTTTCTACGAACCCTCGCGACACCGCGTTGTGCTCGTAGCGTGGCCGACATCAGACGTGGAGCATTTCAGCCTCGATCGGCACGCTGCCGACGCCCTGCTTACGCTCACATACGCGCCGTCGGCTAACCGCCACACCCGTTACGGCTTTGCGGATGCACGATCGCCGGCCCAAGCGCAGGCGACGCTGCGAACCTTCGCGAATCGGCCCCCTTCGACGCGATAACGCCGTCGATTCGGCCCTCGGGGGAGTGGCGGAACGGTAGACGCAGCCGCCTCAAAAGCGGCCGGGCACAACTCGTGTGGGTTCAAATCCCACCTTCCCCATCTCAAAAATCCGAAAAACAGCCCTGCCCTAGCCGGATTGCTAACGAAGGCGCATGCAATAATGCGTATTGGTCGTGATGCTCGCTTCCCTCGTGCTTGCTGCGGCGTTGCCGGCAATGGCGGCGCCGCTCGCCGGGCTGCACTATCTCGTCGGCACGTGGAACTGCACGTACCGCGCGGGAGCGGTACGCCTGGCCTACGACGCCACGTACGCTTACGATCGCGACGGCCACGCGTTGCGGCAAGTCGCTTCCTGGGCGGGCGGCAGCGACGAAGAGTTGCTCGCGTATGACGCGCAGCGCGGCGGCTGGACGGCGGTCGTACTCGACGACCAGGAACTGCCACGATCATGCGCGCGACCGGCAGCGATCCAAACCACATCGCCTACCGCAGCGTCTACCCCGACGCAAGCATCGCCGTAACGTTCGACCGCATCTCGGCGACGGAGTATACGCTGCACGCGACGGTGCGCTCGGGTGGTAAAACGATCACCTCCGTCGATACCTGCTTGCGCGGCGCGCGTTAGGCGCGGCGCATTCGCTACACGTTGCAGCCAGGCCGAGCGGTATCAGGAAAATATAGGCTCAGATCAGAACATCGACCGACGGTATGGCCGGATTGTGGCTATCTCTTACTGCGTGATTTGATCCTTAACTTTGCGTTTTCGTATGCTTTGTCATTATTATAATAGTCAATCAACCGCAGTCGTACGCGACCGAACCTGAGGAGAGGCCCCACTTTAAATGCCGGGGCCTGCTGCTCCTTGGGAGCCGCGTTAAATGCGTGGCGCTGTCGTTCGTTCGGCGGCTACGATTTCACGTGCAAGCGTGACCGATGCGGTTCCCGCGACAATCGCTGCGCGAATGCCGGCGCTTGGATCGCCTACAGGGTCCGCCGTCACGGCAATCGCTAGTGCGAATCCCGCTTCGACACCCTCATTGAATCCGAGAATAAACGAGAATTCGTCGCGGGCTGCCTCAGCGTCCGTTTCGGCCTCAATATAATGGTTCAGTCCTGCCAATTCAAGGACTCGGTCTCCGTTGCACAACATGGCGTCGCTTTGCTCACGGTTCATCAAGCGATCGAGCCAGTGCGTGGCCAGGGCTTTCACAGCCTGTAGGTCTGGCGGGACCTGTGGTATTATGGAATGCGTCATCTGAGATTCTCCTCGGATGGCCAGCGCCTCGGGTGTTTCTAGCACCGCGGGGCGCATCTATTAACGGGCTTTAACCGGCCGTCCTCGGTCGCGAACTTGCGTCACTGGGAGCCGTCATTTTTCAATCTGAATCAGCGCGTTGTCTATACGCAACACATGTATTATTATACCGTTTCGGATTGAGAATGCATAGCACTCATAGATCATTTTTTTCTAATGAGTTCGCTCGCACTCTGTTTAATGCTGTACCAGATCTGATTTATTCGCCGACTCGCGGAGCATTAGCTTTCGCCACTAAGGGAATCTTCGCTGATTTCTCCTGGTCTTTCAGGATCCGTACGACCGCCATGATCGTGTTCCAATTGCGTGTCGTTGCAGGCGCACTGAGAGAGAGTCTACCTTACCAAGGTAAGAAATCGTCTTCATGTGGCGGCGGTACACGGACAAGCACACCGGACAGCCCTGCGTACGATACTTTCGACAAATTGAATAAGGAGCGTAAGCGATGCGAAAGATAGTCAAGGGCCTCGATGTCGCGGTACTTTTATCAGTGCTGTCACTTACGATTGCGCTCTTCACGCTGTTTTGGGGCGTGCGTCCGGCCCGCATCGAACCGGCCATGAACGCAGTCTACGTTTCACGCCAAAGCGGTATGCACATTAGTGTTCCGCTGAGCATCGTAAATACCGGAGCGCGACCGGAAACCGTAGTGGGTGCGAAGCTGCTCGAGTCAGCCGGTGGAGCTCAAGTGGTTTGGGGCGCACTGTTCGCGGCTGACGCCAGCCACGGGATTTCCGCGGTGACCGGCGACATAACTCCTACTAACGCGATGCTTTGGATGCCGTTCATCGTGCCCGGGAACGGTGAAGTGCAGGAAATCGTGATCTTCGAACCCTTCGGCCGTGGCCCCGCCCCGCTGGTCGCCTCGGGGCGGGTGCTATCCTATCGCGTCGTGCTGTTGCTTGCGAGAAATGGGGAAGCGAGCACCGCCGCGCAGGTTACATGGCCCGCAGACACGGACCGTGTGCTTGCCGAAAAGAAAGGCGGAATCGGGTCTGCCACGACTGCCATAGATCGATGGCTGACCGGGGAGAAGCAATAGATAAAATCGTTTAGCAGTATCGCATTTAATAAGCAGGCGCAATGAGGAACGCGGCATCACCCGCGATTTGTTCTAATGAATTCACAGGCGTTCTGTGTTTATTGCTGTTGCCAGGTCTAATTTATTCGCAGGTTTCTCCTGGTCTTTCAGGATTCGCACGACGGCCATGATCGTCTTCCAATTGCGTGTCGTTACCGGCGCACCGAAGAGCGAGTCGACCTTGCCAAGGTAAGAAATCGCCTTCATGTGGGGGCGGTACATTCCGAAGACGCATCGGTCTTTCGAGGCGATGATTCGTACGAGCCATTTTCCCTGTTGGAAACGTGACCGGGAGGGGAGTTTGAATGGCTCCGGCCTTCGACAAAATGCTTACGAATCGAACGACATCAGAGCTTGGCGGCTCCGCGCCATTTCCGTTTCTAGTTGCAGATCGCGCCCGTCACAGAGCATGACTTCCGTTATTGAACCGCTGACGCATCGAGTCGATGTGCTCGCGGGAAACTGGGGCGCAATTATGCGTCCCGGTCCTTGCGATAGCGGGAATGCCTGGGCTCGAGTTCTTCCTCGTCACTCTTATGTGCCGCCTTTACGGTTTAGAATACGGCGCGTTCCTCAGGGAAAACTCCGGAAACACGAGGTCTTCGTCGGCGCGCAGCAACGGCAACGATTGCTTGTCGCGTTACCCGCTCTTTAGTGATACCCTGTTCCTACTTGGCGCGTAGGAAAAGGGTGAACTATGAGCAGCATACGTGTTGCGCCCGTGCTTTTACTGGCGTCTTTTTTATCTGCCTGTGGCGGCGGAGTTGGTTCAAACGGAGTACCGGTGACACCGGCACAGGCGCTTCAGCCGGCGATGAATCCTGGAACCTCCCAATCAGTGACCCGAGCGTCTCAAGTGACGATCCAAGAGTTTCCCATTCCCGCGGCTTGGGGCGGGCCACTGGGCGGAATTGCAGTCGGCCCGGATTCCTCCGTTTGGGTCTCTTTGTGTGGGCAAACTTGTTTTCTCAATAGCCCAATCGATATTGGAGCATGCTATAACGGCAGTTTTCAGCAAATGATCTCGTGGAGCCCATTTGCTCCGCCTGGGCAGGGTCCGCCCATTGGACCGGTAGCGGTTACACCGGACGGGATAGCGCACTTCGCAACCCAACTGAGTGATCCTGACGTTGCGCCGCTCGGCTACTCGGGCCCAGATGAGACGCCCGCGATCACCACCTACGGACCCGGATGCAATGGCCCGAACGCTTTCCAGCCTCTGCCTTTAATAGGTACTGTGATCGCGGACATGGCCAGTGATTCCAAAGGGAATCTCTGGATCGCCGAAAATCCGGTCGGTGGGGTAGCGTCGACGATCTTCGTGAACGGCCAAACGCAGGTGCAGTGGGCAACCCTAACGATTTTTACCTGGTGGTGAACACGATCACGGTGGGTCCGGAGGGCTACTGCTGGGCTGCGTTGTCAGTTATCGGCAGCCCATACGGCCGCAAAATTGACCGCATAAGCCCCGCGGGGACGATCGTTCATACCTATAACACGCCCCTGGGAGCGAATATCGGCGGCATGGCGGTGGATGGAAATCTCTGGTTTACCGATTACGGTCGCAATGCGATTGGGAAGCTCGCCTATGGTACGAGTACGTTTTCCCGCTATCCAATTCCAACGCCGACAAGTGGCGTGGATCGTATCGTACTGGGAGGGGACGGCGCGTTGTGGTTTACCGAAAGCAACGCGAACAAGATCGGCCGAATCACCACGAACGGCACCATAACGGAATACCCCATACCTACTCCAAACGCTAACCCCACCGGGATTGCCGCTGGGCCTTCCGGTGCCGGAAAACCCAAAGTCATCTGGTTTGTTGAGCAGGGCGGCGACAAACTCGGTAAGATAACAATCCCGTAGCGCTCCGCGCCTTGCGGTAAACCAAGAAAATTAAGCATCGCCTGAGGGCACCTCACGATGAAATCATGTCCTCAGACGACGCCTCTTCCTAGTTTCTCGATCCCTACGAAGCGAGTAGCCGATTGAAAAACGAACGGTAACGCTGCAATGCGATGCGCAGCGCCTCTGTGTCGGCATCACCGCCGCCGCTCCATTGTCCCTCAAGGGTGCTGCGTTCGCGAGCAAATGTGTCGGTCAATTCGTCGACCAACTCCGTCACGAGTTTATGCGCATCATGGACCGCCGCTTTTGGATCGTCGACGAATTCGGTTTGTATATCGTCCCACCGATCCCGCAGGCCATCCATGCGGTCATCCGGCAGGAAACCGGTGTCTTCCACCTGCGCACCCGTCTTCTGAACATCCGTCGTATCGACATTGCCGGTCGTAGCACGCGTCGTTTCCCGTGCGGGAGCCTGTTGTTCATTCGTGTCGGCATCGTCTGTCGCGGCCCGCGTCGTTTCCCGCGCGGGGGCCTGTCGTTCATTCATGATGCGTTCCTTTCGTCGTCGGTTCCCAGCAGGTCGTTAAAAAGCGTTCGATAATGCACCATTGCTTGTCGCACTTCTTCCGTTGATGTGTCTCCGCGATCGGAGCGCCCGGCGATGTCGTGCGCGATTCGATAGTTTTCCACGACAGCCGGGTGATCCGGTGAAATGTCCGCGGCGCGCTGCTCGAAGCTCTCCACCGGATATCCACGATCGCGCATCACGCTGCTTACAAGTTTATCCGCCTGGTCCAAAGCGGAACGCGGCTCGTCGACGAAGCGCGATTGAACGCTTCGCCATTCCTCGGCATAGCGGTCTCGCGCACCCGCCGGAAGCTCCTCAATGTGAAACTTGCGAACTCGCGCTTCCCGCGCTGCAAGATCGCGTTCGGCCGCGGAACGATCGCCCGTGCGATCGAGCGCGCGTTCGTATTCAGGGCCAAAGCGATGTTGAAGACCAGTTGATCGCGCACGTTTCGAGGCAATGATCGCAAGGACGATAATCGCCACGACGACCACGGCCCCGATGATGTAGAGTAACGGTGATCCAGTCTGCATGTTCGTCCTCACTTCAATTCCGCAAGCAAGGACGACGTTTTACCCCGAATCCGCGATCCCACAGCAATGTAATCTGTCGTACCGCCGGGTCGCGACGGCAAAGCAAGCGTGCTAGCGCACCTTACTTGGGTATGGATATGGGAGATTGTTTTACTTTAGCGAGGTATTAATGCAGCGACTCATCACCGGCGCAGCGCTCGCCGGCGTCTTAATCGCGTCATCCATAGTTCCTGTAAGCGCGCAGAATTATGGGCACTACCATACGCCGTCCGGTTCATACCAGCAAAGCTGCGTCAACATTTCGATGCACGGCTCGACGCTTTCCGCGTCCTGCACCGCTGGGTCGGGAGGGCGCGTCTATTCTTCACTCGATGTGAACCGCTGCGGCGGATCAAACGTTATCAATTCAAACGGTTACCTGCGGTGCAGCGGGAACGGATACAACAACGGAAGCAACTACAATAACAACGGAAGCAACTATAATAACGGCCATCACTACCACAACGGTTACAATAACGGCTACGGAAACGGCTGGCTCCCGCCCGGATCCTACCAGAGCAGCTGCACGAACATCCGCATGAACGGTTCGACACTGTCGGCTTCGTGCACGGCCGGCTCGGGACAACGCGTCTATTCATCGATAAATGCAAGCCGCTGTCAGTCCAGAGGTTCGAACATTCGCAACGATAACGGATATCTGCGCTGCAGCTCAGCGCGGAACCAGCCACAAAACGAAAGGGACGGCTCGACCGTCCCTTTCGTAGTTGTAACCCGGTAATCAAACGCCGCCGAACCGCTAGTGCGAACGTTTGTTCACCGTCGCATAGGCGATACGCTTGGCTTGCTCTGCTGACTTTCCGCTCTTCTCTTCAGACTCCATAATGTGCTCGGCCGTTCGCTTCTCTTTGGCCGTGTAACGGTGCTCATCCGGGTTTTGCTTATTTACGGTAGCATACCCGATGCCTTCGGCCTCCTCGGGTGAATGACCGCGATCCTCTTCGCTCTCCTTGATGTGCTCGACTTGGCGGTGCTCTTTTTCCGTGTAACGGTGACCCTTGGGCATGATACGGTCCTTTCTGAAGTCTTCTCATACCCACGGTCCCTGGGCGCCGATTCAAGCCGGAGGGAACATTTTCGCGCGCCGCCGCGTTCCTAGGAGCGTTGACCGAAGAACACTTTACTCTGTGAGGTAACAATGCAGCGACTCATCATGGGCGTAGCGCTCGCCGGCGCCTTCATCGCCTCGTCCGTCGTTCCCATTAATGCGCAGAGCTACGGGTACAACCAATTGCCGCCGGGGTCGTACCAGCAGAGCTGCAGCAACATATCGATGCACGGTTCCACGCTCTCCGCATCTTGCACGGCCGCGTCGGGTGGCCGCGTTAATTCATCGCTCAACGTGAATCGCTGCGGTGGCGCGAACGTCATAAACTCGAACGGCTATCTGCAGTGCAGCGGCGGCGGCTACTACAACGGCAGCGGCTCCTACAACGGCAACGGTTCCTATAACGGCGGCCACCGCTATAACGGCGGCGGCTATGGAAACGGCCAAAATGGCTACGGGTATGGATACGGGGCGTTACCGCCGGGCTCGTACCAAAACAGCTGTACGAACGAACGGATGAACGGTTCAACCCTTTCCGCAAATTGCACCGCGGCGTCCGGTGGGCGCGTTTACTCCTCGCTCAACGTGAACGGTTGCGGCGGAGGGAACGTCATCAATTCAAACGGGTACCTGCAATGCAGCGGCTACGGCTCTAACAACGGGTACAATAACGGCGGCTACAACGGCTACGGCAACGGAAACGACAACTATAACAACGGCCACCATCACCACCACCATTACAACAGCGATGATAACGACCAAGCGAACGGAAATGGGTACGGGTATGGGTACGGCAACGGTTCCCTGCCGGCCGGCTTGTATCAGAACAGCTGCACGAACATTAGAATGAACGGCTCGACGCTTTCGGCTTCGTGCACGTCCGGCTCGGGACAGCGCGTCTATTCATCGATAAACGCAAACCGCTGCCAGTCGGTCCGCAACGACAACGGCTACCTGCGCTGCAGCTAGCGCGTAGCGAGGAGGCCAAACAAGAGGGACGGTGCGACCGTCCCTTTTGCCACTATGGCGCCATGCCAATATGCGCCGTAAGCCAAGGTATCAGATCGGAGCTCGCGGCGTCGTGAACATTCCGCCGCTTTTGCGGACAAACCGACGAAATTTTTTCGGGCCGCGCCACTAGTGCGAATGTTCGAACGTGTGCGCGTTGGCGACGATGAGTCCGATACCAACCAACACGACAATCACGACGGGCACGCCGAGTGCCGTGTTCACGACACGCGCTCGCTCCCATCGCGCAACCGCTATCCGGTCTGATTCAATTTGATAGCGCTCACGCTGCTCAGCGCTTGCCGAGCGGGGCGGAGCAGCCGGCGCCGCTATGACGGGGTTTCTGGGAAGCGCGTAGGAGAACAACCAAAACACATCTGCCACAAGCACGGCAAAGACGACGACCGCGACGACCGCAATGAAGGCGCGTGGTAAACGTGCACCTGTTTTTGATTCGAGCGGCGCATTAACGTCGCGCTGAAATATATTCATAAAATGACCTGCCTGAAAAGGCGCATGGAGCGCCGGAGAAATATTAAGGACTGACCGCCGGCAGGTAAGGCGGCGCGCGCCCTTGCAGTGCGCGCAGGTACGGTTCGATACATTTGTGCAGCAGTGAGGTCTGCGCGCAAAGGCGCGGCGCGATAGAGTCGCCGAGCCTGAGCAGAAATTCGAGCGCGCAACGAACGATATGTACGATCTTTTGTGCCGAGCGTCGGAGTGCCCACGAAAGAACGCACGTGACGGTCCCGCAGCCGATCAGATGCAGCGTCATACTGAGCGCGAGCGGTCCGCCCAGCCACAGGCTCCCTCCCAGCGCGTGTCCGAACAGCGCAATCTGTTCGAGCGTTTCCATCACGAAGAGCACGCCGAGCTGCAGTGCGAAGATCGAGGGCAGCATCGTCCAAAGCGGCCGCGCGGGCACCTCGCACCCGCAGCGGCGCAGCCACACGAACAAAAAAGCGCAGCACAGCGCAATGGCGACCAGCAGCGCCGGGGCCACGTCAAGGTTGCTGCGATCGGTAAAGGGTCCAGGGCCGAAGACGCCGGTATTGGAGATTTGCTCGACGATCGGGTCCACAAGCGCGGCTGCAGTCACGGCCGCCGCTGCTCGGAAAACCCAAATCGCACCAACTCGCGGGGAGCGCATCATTCGTACCTTCCCCGTTTTGGGTCGAATGGCCGCCCCGGAAAAAGAAAAGGAGCCGAGGTCTGCCCCTGCGGCCCGTTTCGAAGGCAATCGTATCAGCGATCCCGGTTCGGCGTGACCTATCATACCAGAGAGGTTTTCGATACCGCGTGGGACCTTTGACACTGGCCCCTGCGAGCGGACGGCGGCACAATGAATGTGCCGTGAAGCGCTTACTGCTCGCGGGTGCCTTGCTATTCTTGCCGCTGGCGGCAGGCGCCCATGAAGTACCGGTGATCGACGGCCACCTTACCGGCGGCAAGGGATTCGTCATGTGGTCCTCCATCGACGGGTCGATAGACGCGCGAACCGTCGAGCATTCCTTCTCCGCGCAATATGACGACGCACGGATTATGCATGGAACGGGCCCGCGTTTTGCCCTGGCACGCGACGCCCTTCGCTTTCTGGGCACGCCGTTTGTTTGGGGTGGCAGTTCACCGGCCGGATTTGATTGCTCAGGATTTGTTCAGCATGTGTTCGCCATGATGAATCTGGCCTTGCCGCGCACCGCGGACTATCAATATGCGCAAGGCCCTCGCGTGTACGGGACGCTGCGACCGGGCGATCTCGTCTTCTTTCAAACGTACGCTCCCGGCGCCTCGCACGTCGGCATTTATTTGGGCGGCGGCCGTTTTGTGCACGCATCGCGCCCGTTCGTTCACGTGAGCAGGCTCAGCGATCCGTACTACGCGTCGCGTTACGTCGGCGCAACGCGGCCGCTGAACACGTAATCTAAACGGACGCGCGTCGAATTTCGCTGCGGCGACGTTTGACTTCGTACATTCGCTGATCGGCCCGCGCGAGCAACTCGAGACGAGAAACGCCGTCTTCGGGATATACTGCGTAACCGATGCTTACGCCGATGGTCACCGATTCGCCGCTCTCGTGAATATAGAACGGATCGACGAACGATTCCTCAATGCGGGCTGCCAAGTAGCGCGGAGCATCTCGCGAGGTAACAACCGGCATCAGGACGATGAATTCGTCGCCGCCGATTCGCGCAAACGTCTCCCCGTTTCGCAGCAGGTACTGAATGCGGAGCGCCGTTTCGATGAGTACCGCATCGCCGTTATCGTGACCGTGGCGTCGTTCACCCTCTTGAAGCCGTCCAAGTCTAGGTAGAGCAGCGCCGATCGCAGTCGATGCCGGCGCCCAATTGCAAGGGTCCGCTCGATCCGGTCGTTCAAACCGGTTCGGTTGAGTAGACCTGTTAGCCCGTCCGAGTATGCGAGATGCGTGATTTGCTCGGTCTGCCTGCTGAGGTCGTGAGCCTGCAATTCCAGACGAATGCGATCGTTGACCTGGGCGTACAGTGTACGCAGTCGCAGTGTGCCGACTGCGATGCACACGATCGAGCCGGCCAAAACGACGCCCATTGCATATAAGTTCGACGGTTCCGTAAGCATGCCGTTATAGGCGGAGTACACCGCTTCGAAACCCAGGCAGATAAGATACGCCGCGACCAGGTCTTGCCAGCGTAAGAACGCATACTGCGCTCCAAAGAGTGCAATGATGACCGCCGGGACGTACGAATTGTTGTTTCCGCTTTGAATAAGCACGATCATCAGCGTCATGAAAAACACGCCGATATTGGCGAGCTGCAGACGGTGCGCCACCGGACGAACGGCGGGGATGCCCATTACCAGAGCGACCAGCGCCAAAGAAAACGCCACCGCGCGATACGCAGAGGCAGCGAGTCGTGAATGCTGCTGCCCGGCAAGAACCGCGTCACATAGAAAAACGCAGGGCAAAGAACTGCTATCAAACTGCCGTAGAGGATGAGCAGTATCGTGCCTTCCCCGGAGCGCCAACGCAGGACTGCCGCTTCAACCTGATCCTGCGGCGCTGACACGTTCGTTTACAAAGATGCCCCCTTGTACCGAGTCCTCGTTCGCTAAAAGGGGGTCGGCCATAACTGCCGTGTACAGGGTTATTGGTCCGAAATACTCATATGAAAATGACCCCGCTTTCCTTCTCACCCGGTGCTTTGCGCGGGCGCTTGGCCGTGCCTGGCGATAAATCCATTTCCCACCGCGCGCTAATGCTACTAGCGAATAGCGCGGCAAAGCACATAGTACACAATATAAATCCGGGACGGGACTTCTATGCAACGCAGACATCGCTCGCGTCGCTGGCGTGGATATAGAGCGAAGCGGGAACAACGTGCGTGTTTGCGGCGGTTCGCTATACGATCCGCGGGCAGCATCGACTGTATGAATTCCGGTTCGACCGCACGGATGCTGATGGGCATTTGCGCAGGCGCGGGTCTGCGCGCGCGGTTGGAAGGAGACGAGTCGCTCAGCCGCCGCCCGATGGAGCCGGTCGCCGCGCAACTGCGCGCGTTCGGCGCGCAGATCGAGACCATCGCACGGGACGCTGCCCGCGACCGTTAGCGGCACCAACGCCCCGCAGACCCGGCGTTTCATCCTCGTTTCCGCGTCGGCGCAGATCAAGACCGCGCTCTTGCTTGCGGGAGTTTTCGGAGCGTGCGGTGTCGACGTGCGCGACAAGGGATCGCGCGACCATACCGAACGACTGCTGCGTTTTCTCGGCGCGGATATTTCGTTCGATCGGGCGACCGTCGAACTGCGTTCAGTGCCGGCGAATTTCGCGACATCGAGGTCGCGGGCGATTTTTCGGCGGCCGCCTTCTTTATCGTCGCCGCGACCGTCACGCCGGGAAGTTCGATCCTTATTGAAAATGTCGGCGTCAATCCGGCGTCGCACGGGCCTTCTTGAGGCGCTCGAGCAGATGGGAGCGCGATTCGTCTCGAGAACGAGCGCGAGCAATGCGGCGAGCCGGTCGCCGACATTGCCGTGGAATACGCGCGTTGCACGGCATCGCTGTGAGCGCAGACGTTGCGCTGCGCGCCATCGACGAAATTCTGGTGCTCGCCGTGGCAGCGGCGTTCGCTCATGGCGAGACCCGGATCACCGGCGTGCGCGAGACTCCGTACAAAGAATCGGATCGCGTCGCGGCCATCGAACGGCTTCTTTACGCAGCGGGCATTGCCGTCGAATCGTTGCCCAACGGTATTGCCATCGCCGGCGGTTCGCCGCGCGCGGACGGCGCGCTCGTTTCGAGACGCACGGCGACCACCGCACCGCAATGGCGGCGGCAGCCCTCGCCGCCGGCGCCGGAGCGCTGAGCATCGATGACGAATCGAGCATCGACGTGAGTTTTCCGTCCTTTCTCAAACGTTTCGGAAGGCACAGGAATCGTGAGTCAAGAGCCCCGGTACTCCGCTCCCGAGTTCGAGCGCGAGTCCCGTACATCGACAATCTGGTCTGGGACGCGCTGGTGATCGAGCCGGCGAGCGCGTGCTCTTTTGCGGCTTCGGCGAAGACGGCGAAGGGGGTAAGCCGCGCCCTGGAGGCTGGTGCGGACGTCACGGTCATCGAACATCGGGAAGAGATCATTCGAAATTCGAGAAGTGGAGCGACGCTGCTGCGCGGCAGCACGTCCGTGATTCCCGCGAAGTCCGACTCATTCGATCTCGCCATCGCCTTTCATTACCTTCACGAAACCGACCCGTTCTTTCACGCGCAGATCGTCTCGGAACTCGCGCGTGTTGCAAAGCGCGTCGCGTTCGTCGAACCGGGACCGCCCGCCGATGCGCTCGGTAAGAAGATTGCGCGGCTCTACTCGCAGGCAAAGCGCGAGCTCGGACAGTTCGAGTACTACCAGCCGCTGGAGTATTGGCGCAAACTGTTGCAATCGGTCAAAGCGGACATTTCCGCAGCACATCTTCGCCTTCGCGAAGGTCCCTCCGCACGAATATCTTCGCGACACGATCGCGTTGCTGCTCGACACGATGGCGGTCGAAGATGCGCCGTCTTGTCGACTCGACGAACTGCGTGAGTGCGCGCCGTTCCGACACGATGCTTCTTCCTCCGCCTCGCTTCGTGATCGTCGGCGCCGCGATTGGCGATTTGCCGCAGCCGATCTTTACCCCGCGCGAAGAACCTACGCCGACCCCACCGTTGCAAATGCCGCGCATAGGATGCTGCCGGTCCCGCCGGCAGCCCGCGCATGAGATTTCACCGCCGCCGTTGCGCCCCGCCGCGAGCCGCAATTCGCACCCCCCGAGACGTCGCCGTTCCCGGCGCCGCGCCGCGCCGCCGAGGGCCTGCCGTTCGGACCGCCGCTTCCGCCGCCCGGCTTTCCGCCGGTGCCCGGGCCGCCTGTGCCCGGCGGCGCCCCCCCGGATGGCACTGGAGCCGCCCGAAGAAGCCCAAGCCTTAGCGCAGATCTTGGACGAGGCCGTGTCTCGCAGCGACGAGGGCCTGCAGACCGCTCGAGCCGTGGGGTGCGCAGCTTGATCGACGCTTTCGGGGTCGAGGCTATCGCGGTTTGTGCGCGCAGCGTTAGCAGGGGAACGCGCTTCGCGATGCGTGAAGAGCTTGTTTACCTGCATTTCCATCGACTTCAAGATTGACAAGACGCGTTCGCTTCAGATCGTCTCCGCATCCGCGCACGACGCAGTACGCCGCCTGATAGCAGACACGACCGGATAGAGAGCGCAAGCCCGCCCCGGCCGCGCACAGCCCGACCAGCACCCAGGTCCAGGGGTTCATGGGTCTAGGCCGCGGATTCGGTGGACGGGCTTGGGCGGGACGGTGTTGTCGCGGCGCTTTCGGCTTGTCGGCCGTCGTCGGTTCGCCGCTTGCCGAGCCGGGGCTTCTCGCGCCCGAAGACCCTTCCTTCTTCCGCGAATCGGTGACGTAAAAGCCCGAGCCCTTGAAGATGATCGGCGCGGGATTGATCATGCGCTTGAGCTCGCCGCCGCATGCCGGCACGGCTCAGCGTAAACGTCGTCGAATCCGTGGCGCACCTCAACGATCTTCTGGCACGCCGGCGCATTGGTAATCGTATAACGGCATATTGCAAGTAAGAATACCCGACCTTTAGCAGTCACGTCAATAACTGCTGAAAATCCGCCAACAGCTCGTCCTTCGCGTTCGAATTGTACTCGGCTAGATGCTTGAAATGCATGACCGATTCTTCGAGCTGCGTTGCCAGCTTGCGTCCGGCCTTGACTCCATCGTAGAGCATGGCGAGTTTGCCGCCGTATGCCGGATATTCGAGCGCGGCCGTGCAGTTTGCACCGCGAGGTTTTGCGCTCGAGACGAAAATCCAGACGCCTGCGCACGGAATACGCGCCTACCAGCGAAATCCGATGGTTGGTGACGAAGTGGTCGACCTCGAAGAGTTGATCCGGGTCGCCCGGCATCGCCGAACGCAGGCCGACTTCGCTTCCCGGGCCAAGCGGCGTGTCGGACTCGACCAGTTCCGCGCTTCGCAAGAAAGAGAGCCATACCGGCCACTTCTCCACGCGCAGAGCAGCGAAAACGCCGCTTCGGCTGCGGTCGGAACGTCGACCGCGGCGCTGAACGAACGAGTTCCCGCAGCGAGGAACCGCTTCGCGCAAAATAGCCATCGTTAGTGTTCGCCACCACTATATATGGGGCCTTTTCGCCGGATATACACAAGCCGTAGTACCCTTATTCACAAAGCGCCCGGCCCCTAAGACACGTTTAGAATTCGATGCTCCCGCTCCCGGCCGCTCTCGCAAATGCGACCAGCGTTTGAACGCCCGACGGGCAACGCGTCTTCGTCCAAGCGAAACTGCGGGCTGTGGCCGGAGTGCACCGAGCCCGCTTTCTCGCTGCGAACGCCCAAACGAACGTGTACGCCCGGAATGCGCTGCGCGAAATATGCGAAATCTTCGGCGCCCATCGTCGGCGGCGGACTCTCGACGCGCAGATCCGAGTGTTCGATCATGTAGTCCTTGAAATTTTGCGCCAATGCTACGTGATTGACAACCGGCGGATAGCCGTAGTTCACTTCGAGTTTCACCGTCACGCCGTACGCGCTGCAACGCCTTCCAGAATTCGTGCGCGCACGAGCTTCCAGTCCATTTCGTATTTCGGGATCGTGCGCGCGAAACGTACCGCTGAGTTTGACTTCATCCGCGATCACGTTGTTGCGATATCCGCCGCTGATCGTTCCGACCGTTACGACCACGCTCTTGAGCGGATCGATTTCTCGAGAGGCGATGTTCTGCAACGCGAGCATCATTGCGGCCGTCGCGGGAATCGCATCTGCCGCAGTGTGCGGATATGCGCCATGTCCGCCGCGCCCTTCGACCGTGATGTAGAATTCGTCGGCCGACGCATTTACGGGACCGGGCGTGATGCCGATTTGCCCGGGCTCCAGGCGCGGATCGACGTGCAGCATCGCCGCGGCTTCGACTTTCGGATCGTCCAGCGCACCTTGGGCGATCATCGGCTCGGCGCCACCCGGCCCTTCTTCGGCCGGTTGAAACAGTAGCACGACGTTACCGTGCAGCTCCTCGCGCATATCCTGCAGCACGCGCGCGGCACCCAGGAGCATCGCGGTGTGAGCATCGTGTCCGCAGGCGTGCATCTTTCCCGGCACTTCCGAGGAAAACGGCTCGCCGGACTTCTCGGTGATCGGCAGCGCGTCCATGTCGGCGCGCAGCGCAACGGTGCGGCCGGGCTTGGCACCGCGAATCACGCCCACGACGCCGGTTTGTGCAATCTGCCGGTGCTCGATACCAAGGCTTTCAGCTCGCGCTCGACGAGCGCCTGCGTGCGGACTTCTTCAAAGCCCAATTCGGGATTCCGGTGAATCTCGCGACGAAATTCGACGACGCGCGTGCGCACGTCGTCTTTCGGGATAATGACGGTCATTTTCGCACTTGGCTCGGCGGTAATCCGGCCCCGCGTGCGAAAGAGATGGCAGGATGATTCCGCCCGACATCGCGCTTGTTCAACTGATCAACCGAACGGCTACCGCGTACGTTCAAAACGCGCCCGCATATATTACCTATCGCGAGCGTACGCACGTGAGCTCGAACATTGGACGAACGGAGGATATCAACCGTTTCGTTCAGGTGCGCCAAGCCGATAACTACGCGGTCATGGAGGACCTGCCGCAGGGCGCGCAGCGGATGGGGCAAGCCTTCCCGATCATTCCATACTTCGATCCGCTCGCCGGCTTCAGCGACAGTTGGTTTGCGAATCTCAAGCGTATCGACATTACGATCACCCGAATCGATCCGGGCCTGTGGCCGATACCCGCGACGCCGCCAAACGTCAACGTCTTCGTACCCTACATCAGTTTTTGGGCTCCCGCGTACGCGCCCGACTCAACCGAACAGCACGTGCATCTACGCTTTCTTCCGACGCCCATCTGAAACAAGGCTATCTCTATCCGTACGATCTCGTGGTCGATCCGCAGACCGGTTTGCCCTCGCATATTGAGCCGCGATTCGTCGGCGATACGACCTCGATTGCACTCGACTATCAAACCATCGAAGGACATTGGGTTATCACGCGCGCCGTCTATAACGCCCCGCAGCACTTCGGACTGATGAATTTCAGCGTCACTTCCGAGACAATCTACGAAGACATCACCTTCCCCGCTACGCCGCCGGATCCGCGCATTGCCGGTACGCCGGCCCCAACGCCGACGCCGGCCCCAACGCCTTCATCCTAGTTGTCAATCAATTAACTTTGTGATACAAGTTAATGTGAAATCCTGGTTCTCGATAGCGTGCGCGATGCTCGGTATCGTCCGTTGCAGCCGGTCTGATTCTGCATCTGAGCGGCCCCACGGAGAACGTCGCGATCGGTCAGCCTATCAGACACGACGACTTCCTGTTCACGGTCGAGCGCGTGACTCGGCAGTCCGGAGTCGACGGGGTGCGTTACCATGTGGCGATTCTCGTGCAAAATCAGGCTCTACGCGTCGATTACCGCTGGCGTGACGACATCGCCGGTGTTACCGATCGAGCCGGAGTTCGCTACCGCCCTACAAGTTGCGGGCAATTCGTTCTGGGTCCGGGGCAATCTCGGATCGCCGACGTCACTTTCGATCTGCCCCGCGCTGCGCGCGATGCAAAGATCCAATTTTGGGACGGCATCTTTATGGGTGACGCGCTAAACGGCGGCGCCTATGCCAAGGCGCGCATCGTGCTAACGCCGTCAGGCCCTACCCCGTGATCGTCTGATACATCTTCGGACAAAGCAGCGTGTCTTCCGGCTTGTCTGCGACGTAATCGATGAGATCTTCGCTGACGTTCAACTGTACGGCAGATGGCCAGCTACCGGCGCCGACGTACGCCATGAATTTCGTCGGCACCCGCACGTAGTGATATCCAGCGTGCGAATCCGTCAAGCGAACGGCAACGACGGGCGGCGCATGTTGCACGAGCGCGGGATTTGGAAAGACCGAAGCGTAATAGCCGTCGCCGTTGTTTTGCGTGACGATACCCGCGTCAAGTGGATCGGGAACCGATGCGTTGCACGCAGCCGACTTATCGAATGCCACGACCGTGGGTTGCACGTATGAAAACGAGAACGGCGCGCTTCCCATCACGAGCACGGGGACGATGGCCTTGGTCGGGCCTTCCTGCATCGAGGTGTTCAGCGTTCGGTTGTGATCGGCGAGCACCATGAAGTATTCGATTCCGCTGCAGCCGGTTCGCTGCAGCTTCATCTGGAGCGTTGCGCGATAGAGCCCCATGGGATGTCGAACTCGATGTCGGCATCGTTGCCGTTTTCACGGACGACCTTGAAATTCTGATCCAGGACGTCGCGGTTGATGCGATCGGTCACGACAACGTGCACCGGCAGCTCGGTCTGGGGCTTGAGGCGAAGGGCTGAGTTGCACAGGCCGATATGCATTACGATATGGGAGAGCGCCATGCTTATTCGCTTCCACGGCCGCGGGGAAGCCCCTCGGTTCTACGGAAACGTAGCGCATGACCGACGCGCAACGCCTTGCCAAAGCGCTCAATGCGCTCACGAAGAATCCACAGTTTTCCTATACGAAAGCGCGAGCTGCCGCGCGCCAGGAACCTGCCGTCGACTGGGATGCCACAAAGCGCCTCAACGCCGATTTCAATCCTGAGGTCGACGGCTGCGAGTCGTTCGTCATGCGCGACGCCAGCATCTGCGCGTGGCAGCCGGGTCAGTACCGGTATGCCGCTGCGTGACGGGTATACCGACCTTCCCGGCGGCAAGGTCGCGAACGTCGTCACGTGTCTGGAGATGCGCACGCATCCGGAGCCTTCGCCGGATCCGCCGCGCCCGGAGTGCACGCTAGAACGAATCACCGAACGGGAAACCGCACGTTACCGTACGCTATTCCGTCGTGTCGGCGAGCAGTATTTGTGGTTTTCGCGTCTCGCACTGTCCGATGAACAGTTGGCACAAACGATCCGTGACCCACGCGCGGAGATCCACGCCGTTCGGCTAGCCGGCCGCGACGAAGGCTTGCTCGAACTGGACTTCCGCGAGCCGGGCGAATGCGAGCTGCTCTTTTTCGGCATCACGGATGCACTCTTGGGTAAGGGCATGGGGCGCTGGCTCATGAACCGCGCAATCGAGATGGCATGGTCACGTCCGATCGAGCGCTTCTGGCTGCACACCTGCACGTTCGATCACCCCGGCGCACTGCAGTTCTACATCCGATCGGGGTTTCGTCCATACAAACGGCAGATCGAGTATTCGGACGATCCACGGCTGACGGGCCTCTTGCCGCGCAACGCCGCTCCGCAGATACCATTGCTGTAAAAATTTTTGCGCCGGGATGTCGATCCCGGCCGACCCCGGTCGACGTCCAGGTAAAAGGAGAAATAATGATGCGATTTATGGTTCTGGTCAAGGCCACCGAAAAAAGCGAATCCGGCGTGCTTCCGACAACCGAACAATTCACGGAGATGGGAGCATTCAACCAGGAGCTGGTCAAGGCGGGCATGATGCTGGCGGGAGAGGGGCTGCAGCCAGATTCAAAGGGTGCGCGCATCAAGTTTTCAGGTTCGCGTCCCGACGGTGACCGACGGACCGTTCACGGAATCCAAGGGACTCATCGCCGGCTTCTGGATGATCCAGGCGAAATCTAAGGAAGAGGCCATCGAGTGGATGTCCCGTGCGCCGTTCAGCGCCGACGAGGAAATCGAGATTCGCCAAGTATACGAAGTGGAAGATTTCGGTCCGGCGGCTGACGCCTGAGCTGCGCGAACAGGAAGCGCGGCTGCGCAGTTCGATTTCTTGACCGATAGTTCCGACGCGCACCGTGCTATCGATGCGGTTTGGCGAATTGAATCTGCGAAGATTATCGCCGCGCTCGCTCGCATGGTGCGCGATCTCGGCCTAGCCGAGGAGCTCGCGCAAGATGCATTCGTATCCGCACTCGAGCAATGGCCCCAGTCGGGAAGTCCGAGAAATCCCGGCGCATGGCTCATGACCGTCGCTAAACGCCGTGCAATCGATCGCGTACGGCGCAACACGATCCTTGAGCGCAAACAAGACGAGTTCGGACGCGAGATCGAAGCGCGCGAGCAAAACGGCGACTCGGACTTTTATGTCGCGATCGAAGAAGATTATGGTGACGACTTGCTGAGGCTCGTTTTTATCGCGTGTCATCCTATTCTCTCAAAAGAGTCTCGCGTCGCGCTCACGCTGCGACTGCTCGGCGGCTTGACGACGGAGGAGATTGCACGCGCATTCCTGGTTTCGGAAGCGACGATCGCACAGCGCATCGTGCGCGCGAAGCGGACGCTTGCGGAGGCACGCGTTCCGTTTGACATTCCGACGAACGTGAACGTGCTGCCAGGCTTTCGTCCGTGCTCGAAGTTCTTTACCTGATATTTAACGAGGGCTATGCCGCCAGTTCGGGTGATGATTGGGTGCGGCCCTCGCTATGCGAGGACGCGCTGCGCCTGGGCAGGGTACTTGCACAGCTTGCTCCGAGCGAGTCGGAAGTTCACGGTTTGGTCGCGCTGATGGAACTGCAGGCATCACGCTTACGCGCGAGAGTCGTCCATCCGGCGAGCCGATCTTGCTGCTCGATCAAGATCGCGGACGGTGGGACCACTTGCTTATCGGTCGCGGCCTTGCGGCGCTCGAACGCGCGCAAAAGCTCGGCGGCGCACTCGGACCTTATGCTCTTCAAGCCGCTATCGCTGCCTGCCACGCAAGCGCGCGCACACCACAAGAAACTCCATGGGTTCGTATCGTCGCTCTCTATGATGCGCTTGCGCAGCTCACGCTCACCTGTTGTCGAATTGAATCGCGCGATCGCAGTTGGTATGGCGTTCGGACCACAGGCAGGACTCGAAATCGCGGATTCGCTCGTCGGCGATCCGTTGCTCGCGTCATATCATCTCTTGCCGAGCGTGCGCGGCGATCTGCTTTTCAAGCTGCAGCGTTTCCACGACGCACGCATCGAATTCGAACGCGCGGCAGCCCTCACCGAAAACATCCGCGAACGCGGGCTGCTTCTCGATCGTGCTGCCGCATGCACGCGCACCTCATCGTCATCCTGAACCTGCCTCTTTATGGGCGAAGGTGCAGGGTTTGAAGAAAATTCCCTGGGGGTAGCGCACCGCCCACGATCGCACCGGCAGGGAACTCCTAGCCTTTTCCTGCTCTGGTCGAATTGAGGTGAACGTACGGTGGACAAGTTACGGTCGCCGATTGCCGAGATAACGCGTACGTTACGATTCGTCGCCGCAGGACTACCAAAGCAAGGACGGCTCGCAGATCGGCAGGATCATTAGAATTGCCGTTTCGTTGGTCGACTTCGGTCGCCGGCGCCCGCATTCACAGCACCATCGCCCTCGCATACCGCCTTTCGCACAATTGCTACAACCGCTTCTATGACGGATGCTGCGTCTCGGCATCCCTGTCCTCAACGAACCCACCGGGCGGGGCCGGGTGCGGGAGCGACCAGCCGAAATACACCTGGACGTCGACTACCTGACCGCTCTTGATCGTTAACAATTCGGTGTTGCGGAAGCGGCGGCCGCCGCCGCGCCCCTCATACGTGACAAACAGTCGTTCATTGTCGGGAACCAGGTGAATGACGTCGAAACCCTCAATCGCCGCGCTATTCGGCCAGCAGCGTGTGAAGTACGTTGCGCGGTCTATTCGGTTGTCGAGAGGGCTCCTAAAGTGAAAAATCTTCAGCTATCAGAGCCTCAATCGCGGCTCGGTCTTTCTTGAGATAGGCCTCGTACGACGCGCGGCCAACAGCGACCGTTTCATCTGTCATGAACAAATCCTCATCAGGGCTTCAGACCAATTGACGGCTGCCCAGTCTCGGGATTGAACGGGACCGAGTCGTGCTCGTGCACGATCAACCAGCGGCCCGCATTCCGGCGGAAGCCAAGTGTCGTGCGAAACCACATGTCGAGCTCCGTCCCGGTCTTCTGTTTGCCCGTCACGTGGCTGAGGCCTGAGCTGAACGCCACGTCGCCATCCACCTCTAGGCGCAGGTCGCGGATCTCTAGGCTGACCTCGCCGTCGAACGTAGACACCCACGCCGCAGCGCGCTCACGCGACGACGAAAATCCCTGGCGGCGCAGCGGATCGACGACGTCGTAGTTAACGACATCGTCAGCCACGTCAGCCATCATCCCGTCGACATCACGCGCACGCAGAGCGCACGAACGTGCCTCGATTATTGTCCGAATTGCCACTTCGCTGTTTTCCAGGTTCATAGCGCTTCAGTCCGTCGAGCCGTTGTCGGACGCGAACAAGCCCGACAAATGAACGTGATTGCTGTTTTTCGATGAACTCATAGTCGGGTACCACTGGACCCGGACCGGGCCGCAAGGCATGGCGGCCGCTTCCTCGACGCGATCGCGTAAATCGGTCTCCGCCGCTCGCAAACGATCGCGCGACGATACACCTCGTCGGCGCGGGGGCATTAGGATAGGTGAATCTGCCAATTAATATCTCCTTGAGTAAGTTTCAAAATCTCATACATTGTTTGAATTGATTTTAACTAGGGGCTCTAGTCCGTGATCTTCATTCCACTAAAGTAGTCCCGGAGCCCCGATACTGCTTCTTGGCTCGCGGAACCGGTAGCTGCATTGGCGATACCGCGCCCCGTCGCGTAGTACGATCTCAGAAAACGCTTAAGGTTACAGATTCCAACGCGCCCGAGCCCTTCATCCAGCGCGAAAATGGCCAATATTGTCCAAAGTTCAGCCTGCCGCTTAGCCCCGACGGTGGTCGACCACCTATTCGAAAATCAACGCTAAACTTAAAATGCATTTCATTTCCACTGCTTTCTATATGTTGCAACCCACACGGAGGTCCAGCCGGGCTTTCGTCCGTGCTCGAGGTTCTCTACCTCATATTTAACGAGGGTTACGGCGCGAGTTCCGGAATGATTGGGTGCGGCCCTCGCTGTGCGAGGACGCGATGCCCCTGGGCAGGGTACTTGCGCACTTGCTCCGAGCGAGTCGGAAGTTCACGTTTTGGTCGCACTGATGGAACTGCAGGCATCACGCTTACGCGCGCGAGTCGGTCCATCCGGTGATCCGATCTTGCTAATGGATCAAGATCGCGGACGCTGCTCGAGCCGTATCATCTGCTGCCCGGCGTGCGCGGCGATCTGCTTTTCAAACTGCAGCGTTTCCACCGCGCGAATCGAATTCGAACGCGCGGCAGCCCTTACTGAAAAAATCCGCGAACGCGAGCTGCTTCTCGATCCTCCCTGGCCTGCTCGCGCTCTCTTGGTTCCGGCTAGCAGGCAGCCGGTCGACGCCAATGGCGACATCGCGGACGAGCGCGTGCGAAAGGTGCTTGATCTGACCCGCGAGATCGTCGCCGATAACGCGGAACACATAGCCGCCTGCATTCGCATCGGCGATCAATGAACGCGCGCAAGAACGGTTTCCGCTTTAGGGCAGCTGGTGTCGGAGCCGGTGCCGCTCTTGCGGGGCGTCTTGCGAGCGCGTGTTGCGTCGGGCCTTCGCTCGCGCCAATTGCGATTTCGGTCCTCGGAGCGGGTGGGCTCATCGCGGTTTCCGCGCTGCGCCCGTATACGCCGCTGCTTCTGGTTGGGGGCCTGCGCTATTGCTCGCGTTCAGTTTTCGACAGATTTACCGGCGCGAATCTACCTGCTCCCACTCGCGCGGATTACGAATCGCGCAAATCGTTACATGGATTGCTGCCGTTCTATGGGCGGCTTCCGTCGCCGACTCCATATACGGATTCCTCCACGAATGAAAATACATGCGCCGTAGAAGTTTTTTGCTAACCTCCACGGCCTTTTTAGTGGGAAGCTGTGCTAGGTCAGCGGACACCGGACATTATCAGTACTTGCCGGCGAACGGCGAACCGCTGCGTTCGACCTTCAACCGGGACGCCGGGAAGGTTCGGTTCGTCCTACTGGTAAGTCCGACTTGACCGTACTGCCTTCGAGGGTCTCTCGAAGTTCCGCAATCGACCTGCGAGCCTCGCTGCAGCCCACACTCGAAACTTGGAGAGCGGTTCTACCGTATTTAAATCATGCGAAGATCGCTAGCGCTGGCCCTGCTGGCTGCGTTTTGTGCCAGCCCGCTGGCTGCAAAAGCGGGCTCGACCGCACGTCCCCGGATTATGGTGGTGGGCGTCGCACATCTGGTTGCGAAGGCAGACTTGCACAACGCGACGTGGGCTCGCTCGGTCTTCGACCCGCGGATGCAGTCGCAAATTTCTCGACTGGTCGCCGGCATCGCCGCTTTCAAGCCAAACAAAGTGATGATCGAGGCTCGCGCCGATAACCCGGCCTACGTTGAGCGCTACAAGCAGTATTTGCACCGCACCTATCGTCTGGGACCTAATGAAAACGACCAGTTTGGGTATCGCCTCGCTGGACGTCTTGGCCTGCGGACGATATACCCGATCGACTCGCTGGGGGAATTTCCGTTTGATTACGATAGCGTGCGCGCTGCGGCTGCAAAATATCGTCAAACAGCGGTGCTTGCCGAAGCGAATTCCGAAATCGACCCGCTCGTTAGAAAGTCTAATCAACTCGAACGCTCAAGTGATCTCATCGTATTGATGCGCTATCTAAATAGCGCGGCCACCTCTGGAAGCCAACGCCGCATGGTATATGTACATCGACGCGATTGGAAATGCCTCAACGGATTATGCGGGAGCGACGCTCACGAGTTCGTGGTTCGCTCGAAATCTGCATATCTTTGCCAATATCGTGCACCAGGTTAAGCCGGGAGACCGGGTAGTTGTATTCATCGGGCAAGGCCACGCCGCAATGCTGCGACCGATGATCGACCGCGCGCCGTTCTTAATCGATGTCGATCCACGGGCCTATCTTCCGACGCGATAGGCGTCGGACCACCCAGATTCTTCAAGCGAGTCCGCTTGCGCCAAGACTAAGTTCCTTCCGGGCACGAGACCGACATTTCCGTTCATGGAGGTCGTCTGCGATCGCTGCATGTGGCGGAGCGGATCCCCGAACGACCGGAACCTGCAACACTCCAGCCATGGGCGTGGTGCAGTTGCTTTATCTCGTCCCGAACAGTACCGACGTACCAGATGGCGCGGGAGACTGCTTTGTATCATAGCGAAGGGACTTCGGAGAGGGAGAGATTCGAACTCTCGAGACGCTCATCACGTCTGCCCGCTTTCGAGGCGGGTGCCTTCAACCACTCGACCACCTCTCCGTGGATACGGTTGACAAAGGACCGCTGATTCGCGGCCGCGGGTGAAATCCTTGCCGCCTTTACCGACGCTTGCGAAAGAAGGACTGGAGCTGCGCGGCAGTCTCCGCTTCGAGCACGCCCGCGGTCACGTCAATGCGGTGGTTGAGTACCGGATGCCGCACCACGTCGATCACGCTGCCCGCCGCGCCCCCTTTCGGGTCCGGGCAACCGTAGACCAGGCGCTTGATTCGGGCCGCCACCATCGCACCCGCACACATCACGCACGGCTCTTTGGTGACGTACACCGTCGCGTCAGCCAGACGCCACGCCTGTAATGTTTTCGCGGCGTGTTGCAATACGAGCATCTCGGCGTGCGCGGTTGCGTCTGGCCGGCTCTCTTTCTCATTCTTCGCATCGAGAATGAGATCGCCGCAAACGAGAACCGCACCGATCGGCACGTCGCCGGCAGCTTCGGCTTCACCGGCAAGTTCCATTGCCCGGCGAATGAACCGCTCGTCGTTTTCATCGTGCTGCACGTCAAGGAAAGAAATGGCGCGCTCGAAGGGATTCGAACCCCCGACCCCTACCTTCGGAGGGTAGTGCTCTATCCAGCTGAGCTACGAGCGCACGCGGATCAGCGCTGGCTTTCGGGCGAGTTGCCAGGGCTGGGTATGTGTTTGAAAAGGTCGAGCTTGTGATCAACCAGTCCTCTGTAAAACTTCCGCACGCAATCGGGATGACCGAAAAAATAGGTGCGCGCGTAGGCGAGATCGTCGCCCGAGCTGTCGGGAACGTAGTGCGAGATCTCGATCTCCTCCATCTGATTGCGGTCGACGGGATGCGGACAGAAATCGCACGGGATGGTTGACATGGTGGTTACTTTCCGGGAGCGCCTGGAAACCTATCGGACCCGGTCCGGATGCAAAAACACCCAGGGCCGAAAAGATGTAATGACTCGGGTAGGATTTGAACCTACGACCTAGGGCTTATGAGTCCCCCGCTCTACCACTGAGTCTACCGAGCCAAACGTCCACCTCAGGTTCGACGCTCTACTCTACCAAACCCGGCCGCCGGGTTTCAAGCCTCGATGTCGAATCAGGCGAACGTCAGCCGGACCTCTTCCTTCTTCACTGCGGGGTGTGGAATGCGTTTTGTCGGAGTACTTCTCGCGGGTCTGTTCCTTGTTGCGGCCTCTTCGGCACGCGCAGACGACGCCGCCGCGCTTCTGGCAAAGCATCAGACCTTTACCGGATGGTCGTCCGGCGACGCAGCGATGAATGCATGGAAAGCTTCGGGCACCCGCAGGCACGGCGGTGCGCAAGACCCCTTGCGCGAAACGCGCCGCGGCTTGCTCTTCCGAGACACGCTTACAAACGGCGGCGCGATTACCGACGAGACCGGCTTTAGCGGCCGGTACGTGTGGCACGCCGATGAAAACCATTTCTGGTCGATGCAGCTCGGCAGAACCGCGCAGGACGCTATCGCCTTCGATATCGTGCGCGATGAAGCGCTGGCACAATTCCATCCGATCGTCGCGGGTCAATCCAGAGTAAACGGTACCGCCTGCACGACCTTGCGCGTTCAACCCGCCGGGCTTCCTCGCAATCGATGCGTGCGAAGATCCGTCAACGGGCGCTTTTCTACGCGTCGTCGTTGCGCCGGAAATGCCCGGCGAGAAAACGTTCGACGCGATCGGCTATCGCCGGCTTGCAAACGGGCGCAGCGTCATCGCGGCTTGGAGCGAGGGTGATGTGCGCTATCAATTCGATACGATCGAACCCGCCGCAGTAGCCGACGCCGATTTGCAGCCCGCGCCGAGTCAAGCCTCCTGGACGTACTCAACGCAGCCGTCCGGATTCGCGCTCGCAACCCAGAATGACAACGAGCACCTCCTGCGCGTCATCGCCTCCGTCAACGGTCATAGCGGAATCTTTCTGATCAGCACGGCGACGCCGTCGATCATTTTGTACGATGATTTTGCACGCCAAGCCGGGGTTGAGCCGCTCGGGACCAGCGATTTCTCGCCATATGTCGGAAACGTGCAGTTCACCGGATATGCGCGAACGGCGACGATTAAAATCGGCGCTGCGAGCCTGCACAACGCCATCGTCCAACGTATTGAATCACCCGGAAATCGCTTGGCCGGCGTGCTCGGATACGACTTCTTCGCCGATGCGATCGTGAACGTTCAGCTCGATAAGCAATCGATGGAAATCCTCGATCCTCACGACTCGCCGCCCGCGCTCCCCGCCGGCGGCTATGCATTTCCAATCGATCTCACCGATCGGACGCCGGTCATCACGTTAACGCTCGAGCACGGCAGCGCGCGCCCGGCGCTGGACACCGGACTTGGCGGATTCATGATCCTCGCTCAAGCGCTGCGCGACAACGGAGATATATCCGGGCACGACATCACGAGCGAAGCCGCCGTCGGTTTCGGCGGACAAGGTGCCACCGGCGATCCGATCGCCACGCAGGGCTTAAACATTACCTACACGGCATGGAACGGTGCGAGTACGAGCGGCACTTGCATCAGCGCTGCGCAGATATTCGTGGGTCCATACAAATATGAGAACCCGCCCGTTTGCTTCGGCGGCTCGTCGGTATTTGGAAATGACGGCGGTGCGGTCGGCATCGATTTTCTGCGTCATTTCAATTGGACGATAGATTATCCGCACGCTCGATTCAGCGTCACGCCAAACGGTCAG
The DNA here is from genome assembly GCA_963777365.1 of Vulcanimicrobiota bacterium. Classification (GTDB taxonomy): domain Bacteria; phylum Vulcanimicrobiota; class Vulcanimicrobiia; order Vulcanimicrobiales; family Vulcanimicrobiaceae; genus CAVZQG01. The sequence goes on along the minus strand of CAVZQG010000018.1, from coordinate 211,371 downwards.
TAATAACAAAAAGCCCGGCGAAGGGCCGGGCCTTTTTGCTTTACATGGCGCGGTCGGAGGGACTCGAACCCCCAACCTACAAGTTCGTAGCCTGTTGCTCTATCCAATTGAGCTACGACCGCACAGCCGCGATTGGTACGTCGCGGTTTTCTTTTTCCCCTCTCACCCGCTAAACGTTTCCGACCTCCACACGCTACATCTCGACCGCCGCCAAGCAACGCACAGCAGAACCGTGGGGGACCCCACGCGCTCCGCGTGTGGGGGGCGAAAAGGCCGCGTAGCGCCGATCGCCTGTCAAAGGTCCGTGTCGTTCAAACGGTAGTTTGAACGACACGGAGAGGGAGGGATTCGAACCCTCGGACGGTTTTTGACCGTCGGTCATTTAGCAAACGACTGGTTTCAGCCACTCACCCACCTCTCCGCGACCGCCGACCACTATACCACACGGGCTTGGCGCGCACCTAGTCCGCCCGGTTAACTTACAGGCGGTCTGGGAGGCTCGTCCACGATTTCCGGAACGACCACCGGTCCTCTTGCTCACCGGTCTGCGATACAGCAGGCCGTCGACGCCGGCCACGCGGCCCGCGGGAACGGCGAGCATCAGGAACGAGAGGACAAAAGCCGCGGCATCCAGCGTACCGATCGTCGTCCACGAGCTGAACTCACCGTTCAGCGCCATGTAGTTCAACGCTAAAACGCAGCCGACGAGTCCCCCGAAGCGCGTGAAGACGCCGAGCAGCAAACTGCAACCGACCAGAACCTCTCCCAACCGGACAAGTTCGGCGAAGACGTTGATGTTCGGAATGACGACGCCGGTAAGAAAGTTGTGATAGAACCCGGTCTGCGACTGCGCGGCTTTGCTGACCGCCATCGGCATGAATCCGCTGGGCGGCATGAACATTGCGGCATTCAAGAACTTCGGAACGCCATGAGCCAGCCAAAACAGGCCCGCATAGATCCGTAGCGCGGTAAACCAACTTGCATATGTCCAATGCGATGCGAGTCTCACGCGATGGCTTCTCCTCGTGCGCCGTCCGTGCAAACGGCGCGGATTGCCGCGGCAATCTCGGCGGCGGCGTCAGGCTTGCTGAGCGAGAGTATGGCTGCGCGCATCTGATCGCGTTTTTCCTGCGAAGCAAGGAGCGCCTGCACGTTGCGCGTCAGATCGCGGGCATTCTTTGCACGCAGCGCCGCACGCCGCGCAACCAAGTAGCGCGTGTTGCGTTCTTCTTGACCGGGCAGCGGCTTGAACAGCACCATCGGCAAACGGCACGCCAGTGCTTCTGAAGAGGTCAGACCGCCGGGCTTGGTGATGAGCACGTCGCTCGCGTGCATGTAGTCGTGAACGTTGTCGACGAATCGCACCACGCGAACCGGATAACGAACCCGATGCGCGCGATCCAAGACGCGCTGCTCCGATCGCGCGCTTCGCCCGACAATTGCGACGGCGCACAGCGGCACCTTTACTCGATCGAGCGCTTGCATCATCGTGGTAAGCGGACCGATACCCAGGCCCCCGCCCATCAGCAAGACGATATCGCGGTCGCGCGGCAGCCCCAGCTGCTCCCGCAGAGCGTCGCGGTCGGGATGCGGATGGCCGAACGCGGGGTTCACCGGTATGCCCGAGACGACGATGCGATCGTACTGCACGCCGCGCGCTACGAGCGTGCTGCGCATTTCCTGCGTTGCGACGGCGTAACACTCGATGTTGGGGTGAATCCAAAACGCGTGGACGACGAAGTCGGTAACGACGCCGACCACGGGTGGGGCATCGGCGAACTGCTTCTTATATTCCGCCATCACACCGCATGGAAAGGCATGCGTACAAATGACGACGTCCGGCCGCAATTCCGTGAGCAGCGAGCGCAAATTGCCGGCCGTGAACTGGTGAACCCACGTCCGGAACGGACCGACTTCCGTGGCGCGCTCCGCACGGTTATACAAAAACCGGTACATTTGCGGGATGGTTTTAACCATGCCCAGATAGCCGTTGGAGACGACGCGCGAGACGACCGAAGCGGCATACTTATACGAATCCACGACGCGCGCGTCAAATTGTGCATCCTGGGCCGAAAGCGCGGCTCGCAGCGCGTTCGCCGCCGACGTGTGTCCTACGCCGACGTTCGCCGAAAGAAACAGTGCGCGAATTACTCGGTCCCCTCGCCGGACTCTTCCGCGAGCACGAAGAAGTCGTCGAGAATCTCTTGCGCGAGCGTATCGTCCTCCAGCAACGTGCCCTTCGCATCGCTTACGACGAACTCGTCTTCCGTTTCGCAATAGAGTACCGCGTACTGGTGGTTTTCCTCGTCCTCTACCAGGCCCACGACTTCGAATTCGAGCTGCTTTTCATCGGTCGTTTGGATGACCAAAACGTCGCGGAGCTCAAGTGCTTGCTGCTGTCCCGATTCGCCGCTCGTCGACATGAGGGATCTCCTACTTCAGATACTTTGCGATGTTGGCATTTTGCTGTGCAAGGGTCTTTGCGAACGCGTGGTGCCCATTCCCCTTGTAGACGTAATAAAGATAGTCGGAAGCCTTCGGGTTGAAGGCGGCAAGCAAGGAGGGCTCCCCGGGATTGGCGATGGGCGTGGGCGGAAGCCCCTGGTGCCGATAGGTGTTATACGGCGAATCCAGCTTCAGGTCGTCGTAGGTGATAACGTCGTGATGCGTGGGAAGCGCGTATTCGATCGACGCATCCACCTCGAGCGGCATCCCGATTCGCAGGCGATTATAGTACACGCCGGCCATCAACGCGCGCTCATCGTCTGATTTTGCTTCACGCTCGATGAGTGAGGCCAGCGTCACGACTTGTGAAACCGTTAAGCCGTGCGCGCGCGCCTTTTTCGCAGCGTCCGGCGGCAGTTCTTTGAGAAATTGCGTGGTCATGATGTGCTCGACGACGTCCGGTGAGGCATCGGTCGGAATCAAATAGGTGCTCGGAAACAGGTAGCCTTCCAAATTTTTCGATCGCGTACCCGCTGCGACGATCGAATCGCGCATGAACGCATCGTAGAATCCTTGAGCGCTTCCGAAACCCTCATCCTGCAAACGCTGCGCGATCTGTTTGGCGGTGAAACCCTCGGGTATCGTCACCCATTTGGCTATCTGCGCACCGCCGCTCTGGAGCTGCTGTAAAATGTCCGCCGCGGTTTGATGCGGCTCAAAGCGAAACTCTCCGGCGTGTACGTCGGTATCGGCGTTCTTCATTCTGGCATAGATCCGAAACATCGCCGCATTCTTGAGGATTCCCGCATCGGCGAGCTGATCGGCGATGTCGCGAAACGTCGAGCCGCGCGGCACCACGAGCCGGCTCGTAGCGACGGGGCGCGACCGATCGCCGAATATTTCATAAAAGAACCAGGCGCGCGCAAGCAACGAGCAGTACGGCAACGAGCGCGGCTACACGTTTAGCGGCGCGCAAGATACGTCTCCAGAATCAACGCAGCCGCCATTTTATCGACGACGGTTTTACGCTTCGCACGGCTCACGTCGGCCGCAATGAGGCTCTTCGTCGCCTGCGCGGTCGTCATACGTTCGTCGATGCGATGGATCGCGCCGTTGAATACGCGCCGCAGCTGCTCGACGAACCGATCGATTTTCTCGCGCAGCTTCGCCTCGCCCGCCTGAGAGCGTAAGCGGATCCCCGACAACCATCTCATCTATGCTATACTCGCCGGCCAGCCGCGCGATTCGCTCGAGGTCCGCCCGCACGTTCGTGCGCTCGATTACCGTTACCGGCAGAGCGAACGTACCGCCGGGGTCCGCGACGGCGATGCCGATACGTTTGGAACCCACGTCCAGCGCCATAACCGCCATTATGGGGAGCCTTGCACGAATTCCAGCGCGTGCGCTCCCGCTCGCAGGCGCCGGCCTAGGTGATGATTCACCAACGCCTCAATCGCTTGAGCGACGCGGAGCGTCGCCTGCATAGCCGGTCGCACGCTGCCCCCGGCCGGCGCCGCGATTGCACGCAGATTCGCAACATCGCTCGGTTCAAGCACGAGAACCTCGCGCCAGACGACGCGGCACTCTTCTCCCGAAAAGCCCCCTTGTTCCAAATCGAGCCACGCCCGAGCCTCCAGGATCGATGCGCCGCACCGTACGCAAATGTCGGTGGGCGGCGCAAGGCCAAGCGCTTCGAGCAGCCGTAAACAAAACCGCGGCATCAGCGTAAGCGGCTCGCTGCTTTGTCCAATCGCGCGCAGCGCGCCGGTGAGCAGCGCGTATACGTCGGGCATCGGAAGGTCGGGTTCACAGAACGCATCGACGAGTTCGACGACCAAGTTTGCCGCGGCAAAGCGCGCAGGCTGCACGACCGTTTGCCAGTGCGCGCACTCGATCTCCGCTGAGACGACGACGTCCATATTGCGGCCCCGGTGCATGCCCAGGCGGACTTCGTTCGCGAACTCTAAACGCCCCGTAAGGTGCCCTTTGGTCCGGCGAACGCCCTTTGCAATGGCGTCGATCTTTCCGCGCTCGGTCGTAAACAACGTGAGAATGCGGTCCGCTTCGCCGTACGCTCTTCCGCGCAACACCACAGCCATCGTTTTATAGGCGCGGGCCGGCGCGCTCATGTCAAATTCTGCGGACCGAATGAATGTGGAAGCAATCGATCCAGCGTCGTCACCTCAACGCCGCTCGCCGTGCGTGTACGCAACGGTCAGGTTCGGATTGAATTCGTTCAAGAACTGACGGCACGCCCCGCAAGGAGCGGTCGTCGTTGACGGCGGTCCGGCAATGACGATAGCCCGAAAGGCCTTCTGCCCCGCGGACGACGGCGCTCACGGCGGCTGTGCGCTCGGCGCAAATAGCCAAGCCGTAGCTGGCATTCTCAACATTCGCTCCGCCGAACATCTCGCCGCCCTCGGTCAGTAGGACGGCCCCGACTGCGAAATTGGAGTACGGTGCATACGCGCGCTGCCGAAACTGCTTTGCAAGTTCGAGCGCGCGATCGATCTCGCTAGACGGCATCTTCGCTTTGCGGCTCGGGTTCCTCGCCGATTTTACCGTTGGTGAATATGCGAACCGTCATGATCCGGCGGCCGCGCATGCGCTCCACCGTCAGCTTGGTATGACCCGTCGCTTCCACTTCTTCGCCCTCGCTTGGAAGACGTCCGAACAGACCGACCGTATATCCGCCGATCGTTTCGAACTCTTCGTGCGGCAAATGCGTGCCGAGCCGCGCGTTGACGTCTTCGATATTCACGCCGGCATCGACGACCGCTTCGTGATCGTCGATGATGCGCACCGGTTCCTCTTCGCCCTCGTCGTGTTCGTCCCGAATCTCGCCGACGATCTCTTCGAGCAGATCCTCCATCGTCACAAGACCCGCCGTCCCGCCGTATTCGTCGACGACGATCGCCAGCGTAAATTTGTCGCGCTGCATCTCGCGAAGCATTTCGGCGATCTTCTTGTTTTCCGGAACGTGCTCGACCGGGCGCATCAGCGAGCGAAGCGGGGTCGAACTGAGCGACCCGTTCGCGAGCGCGATAAGCAGTTCACGATCGTGAACGACGCCGACGATATCGTCCTTGGACTCCTGGTACACGGGAAGTTTGGAATAGCCTTCGGCGATCACCATATCGAGCGCGCGTCGCGGCGAGTCGTCGACGGAAACCGCGATCACGTTCGGCCGCGGCGTCATCACCTCGCGGACGATCGTATCCCCAAACTCGATGACCGAGTGGATCATCTGGCGCTCTTGTTCCTCGAGCACTTTTTGCTCGGCTCCCACGTTGACCAGCGTACGGATATCCTCTTCCGTTACGAAGATCTGATGCGCGTTCTTGATACCGAAGGGGCGCACGACGAGATTGGTCAGGCTTTGAAAGAACACGACCAGCGGTGTGAGCAGCCACGCGACGCGGCGCATCGAGGGCGCAAGGCGGAGCGCCCATCGTTCGGTGTCGTTAACCGCAATTGTCTTCGGTATGATCTCGCCGAACAGCAAGAGCACGAACGTCATCACGAGCGTGGAAATAATGGCGCCGTTCGGAATGCCCGCGCGGATAAAGAGGTAGGTCGCAAGTGAATCCGCGACCAGCAGCACGATCGTGTTGCCGATCAGGATCGAGGTCAGAAAGCGGTTACGATCCTCGGTCAGCCGCAGAACCGGGCGCGCGCGCTTCATGCCCTTTTCCACCATGGCGCGGGCGCGCAGCCGGGAGACCCCGACGAGCGCGGCTTCGGAAGCTGCAAAAAATGCGGCCAGCAGCACGAGCACCACGAGGGCGGCGATTTCGTACCACGGGAGAGCGGCTGGTTGGCTACTTAGCGGTTCCAATGACGTGACATTATAGCATAAGGTGTGGGCGCATCAGCACGAAGACGGCGAGCGCCATCAAGGTACCTAAAATGCCGCCCCAGAGCACTTCGAATATCGAGTGGATACGCGCCTCCACCCGGCTCTGCGCGACCAAGAAGGCCACGAAGTACGCCAGTACCGCGACCAGGGGTCTCTGATAGAAGAGCGCGAGGAAGGTGGCGGTCGCGAAAGCCACGGCCGAGTGCGCGGAAACCGCGCCCCCTTGAAGGGGTGAGCCGCGCCCCACCCACGCTTTGGCGAAAATCGTCGCGATCAGCGTGAGCGCAAGGATAATGAGGACGGTATTGGCCGGCACCTGCGCGACGGCTTCGTAGACTCGGGTCCCGCCCTGCTGGATACCTTGATAGAACGCGAGATACCCGACGATGCACGCGCCCACCGAGGCGACGAGCACGGCGCCCGCGGCCGCATCCTTGGCCGTCTTGGCAAGCGGATGATGCGCCACGGTCAGCAGATCGACGATCGCCTCGACCGCCGTGTTCATCAGTTCGAGCGCGAGTACGATCACGATCGTGATGACGACCGCGATGATGTACAGGCGATCGAGCCGCAGCACGAGCGTTGCAACCAGCACCAGCGCGGCGATAACCAGGTGAATGCGCATATTCGGCTGCGTGTGAACCGCATACATCAGGCCTTGGAATGCGTAGTGAAACGAACTCCAAAATTTCGTCTCGGTGATGCGAACGAAACCGGGAGGGGCGTGATGGTGCTCGCGAGGCTCGCGCGGTTTTGGTTCATGCATGATCGTACGGCCAGGGCATGCCGATGACACCGGCCAGGCGCCGTTCTTCGGCTTCCATCGCGGCGCGCTGGGCGGGTTCCTCGTGATCGTGTCCAAGCACGTGCAAAATACCGTGAATCAGCAAGCGATTGATCTCGTTCTGCAACGGCGCGTCATATTCCGCGGCCTGCCGCCGCGCGGTGTCCACGCTGATAACGACGTCCCCCAGCAATCGCTCCGGATCGGAGTCGTCAGCCTGAGTTTCTCGAACGGCGCCAGGCTCGTAAAGCGGGAAACTGAGCACGTCGGTGGGCGTATCTTTCCCGCGATGCTCGCGATTGAGCACGGCAATCTCGCGATCGTCGACCAGAGAGATCGAGAGCGCGGACGAGTCCTCGCCCGACCGCGGACAGCAGTTTGCGCGCATCGCCCTTGAGCCTGCGCGCATTGACGCCGCTGCGCTTGACCTCGCTGCGGAAATGGATCACGGCGACGCTGCGCCGCCCGCGTACGCGCGAATGATCTTCGTGACAAGTGGATGACGAACGACGTCGGTCTCGTTCAGCTCGACGATGCCGATATCGGGAATCGCGCCGAAGCGCCTCGGCGCTTCGAGGAGCCCGCTCGTTGCGCCGCCGGGAAGATCGATCTGCGTAACGTCTCCGTTGACGATCATCTTCGATCCGCTGCCCAGGCGCGTGAGAAACATCTTGAGCTGCTCTCGGGTCGCATTCTGCGCTTCATCGAGAATGACGAATGCCTCGGAAAGCGTTCGTCCGCGCATATACGCAAGCGGCGCAACCTCGATGATGCCGCGTTCCAAATAGCGTTCCACCACCGTATCGTCGAGCAACTCGCCCAGCGAATCGTAGAGCGGACGCATATACGGATCGACTTTTTCTTTCAAATCGCCCGGAAGAAAGCCGAGCTTCTCTCCGGCTTCCACTGCGGGTCTTGCCAAGATCACGCGTGCAACTTGGCGTGCGCGAAGCGCCCGTACAGCCATCACGACGGCGAGAAACGTCTTTCCCGTTCCGGCGGGACCGATTCCAAAAGTCAGCGTGTTGTGTTCGATCGATTCGACGAACGCGCGCTGTCCGGAGGTTTTTGGGCGGATCTCATGCCCGCGGTGCGCGCGATACAACGTTTCGGGGAGCGCGCTCTCCTTACGCCCGCGTACGACGTCCGATGCTGCCAGCGCGACGTCGTCCGGCGTGACTTGCGCGCCGCCGACCGCCGCATCGAGCATGCGGCGAACGACGTCATACGCATACTCGACGGACGCAGACGCGCCGTGAACGACCAAACGATCGCCTTCTACGCGAAGCGAAACCGAAAGAGCGTCTTCCAGCGCCGAGAGATTCTGATCGAACTTTCCAAAGAGGCGAAAATGATCGTTAAGCCGGCTTAGGTCGACGGTTCGTTCGGTTGTTGAGTCCAGAGGTGGTGCTCCTTCAGCGCGACGGGCGGTCCCAAGACTTCTGCGGCGATTATCGCTCGCAGCAGACTATTCCCGTCCTCGAACATCCCCTGCACCGAAGCCGGATGCCCGTGCCCCGGCTGCTCGGCATGGGGCGGCGCGTCGGACTGCACCGACGAAGCGCGCGCCGGGCGTGCCGGTGCTCGCGGAGGCGGCGCGGCCGCAGGCGCACCGGTGCCGGCTGGGCGAGCGCCCGCGGCAGCACCACGCGTATTCCGCTGCTCGCTTATCGCTTCGATCGCCGCAAGAATTGCGTCCACGGCTTACTGTTTGGGCGGCGGGGGCGGCGGCGAGAGCTGCGAGCGCGCTCCCCTCGCTTGCGGTGGTTACGCTGCTCGAAATGGATCCGCGCATGTCGGAGTCGGCCTGGATGTTCTTCATGCGATAGTAATCCATCACGCCCAGGTGGCCGCTGCGAAACGCTTCGGAAATCGCTTGGGGCACCGAGGCTTCGGCCTCAACGACTTTGGCGCGCATGCGCTGCGTTTCGGCTTTCATCTCCTGTTCGGCAGCCATTGCGCGCGTACTGCCGCTCCGAGGCCTTTGCCTGCGCGATGCGACGGTCGGCTTCCGCCTGCGACATCTGCAGTTCGGCCCCGATGTTCTTGCCGACATCGACGTCCGCGATATCGATCGACACAATCTCAAACGCGGTTCCGGCATCGAGCCCTTTGGCGAGCACCGCTTTGCTGATGCGATCCGGATACTCCAAGACTTCCTTGTGGTCGATCGCCGCGCCGACCGCTGAAACGACGCCTTCACCGACGCGCGCGACGATCGTGGGTTCGCCGGCGCCGCCCACATAGCGATCGAGATTGCTGCGCACCGTGATTCGCGCCTTCACGTTCAGCTGAATGCCGTTCTGCGCGACGCCTTGGAAAATGGGCGTCTCGATAACCTTGGGGATCGACCGAGGTCTGCAGCGCTTCAAGCACGTTACGCCCCGCCAAATCAATCGCGGCAGCGCGCTGCCACTCCAGCGGAATTTGTGCGCGCTGCGCGGCGATCATCGCCAGCGTGACGTTGTCGACATTGCCGCCCGCCAAATAGTGCGACTGCATCTGATCGACGGTAAGGTTCAGACCTGCCTTGCGTGCACGAACCAGATTGCTGACGATCACGCTGGGCGGAATGCCGATGATCCGCATGCGAATAAGCGAACCGATGGAAAGCGGAACGCCCGCCGCTACGGTTCGCAGCCACAGTCCGATCGGGAAATAATACAGGAACGTAAAAAAGACGATGACGATGATGAGGAAGATAATCGCCGCGCCGACAGTAGCCAAGTTGTTACTCCTTGTAGCTCGGAAGCGTAATGGGCTCGACAAAGATCCGCGCGCCTTCGACACGCGTCACCTTGATTGGCGTTCCTTCCGGAATAAATTCACCTTGTGTGAGGACGTCGACACGCTGACCGTCGATCAGCGCGACGCCTGCCGGACGTAAGTACGAGGCGGCGAAACCGCTCTGGCCGCGCAGCCGCGTATGATCGGAGCTGGCGACGTAGTCGGCCCCTTGCGCGCCTACGAACGTGAGCCTAGCCATCCAGGCGTTCTCCGGCAACGCACGCGAGACGAAATAAAAGACGATGACGGTAAGGACGATCGCGGTCGCGACCGTCTGCAGCGCGATGATGAAAAATGGAATGCCGAACGCCAGCAGCACGGCTGCCAGCAGCATTATTCCGCCGAGTATACCCGGAGCACCATGTCCCGGAACGATGTGCAGCTCGTACAGGATTCCGAGCATGCCCAATACGGCGAGCACGATAACGAAGCCATTGCTGAAGCCGGCGTACACATGCGATCCGAAAAACAGCGCCAGCGCGCCAACGCCGATGACTCCGGCGATTCCATGCAGCGTCTGCATCTCGATGAGCAGTCCCAGCATACCGAGCGTCAGGAGCAACCCGCTCACTGCGGGATTCGTAGCGAAGCGCGCTACTTGCTCGGCGAAGGTGTACTGCGCCGTCTGAACCGAGCCGTCCAAGCCGTTCGCACTGAGCATGGCGTCCAGCGTGGGCTGCTCGCCGTCGGCGATGTCCGTGCGGATCGCATCCCGAGTGTTGAGTGTGAGGTTCTGACCGGACTGTTTGTATTGCGGCAATTGAATGCTCGAATCGACCATCGCGGCGACGATCTTCGGGTCGCGATGGTTGCGCAGCGCGGTCGATTCGAATTCCGCTTTGACGGCGGAAACGAGTTTGGGCGTTTTCGGCACGGGCTCGGCCTCGCCGATCGAGGCACCCGGCGCCATGTAGATCTTTTGTGCGGCAAGGGTAATGAGCGCTGCCGACGAGTACGCGCGTTCGGAGACGAACGCGTACGTCGGTACGTGGCTATTCAAGATTGCATCGCGCGCGTCGAATGCGGCCTCGAGCACCCCTCCCGTGGAATTTACGTCGAGAACCAGCGCCGAGGCACCCTCGCTTTGCGCGGCGGCTACCGACCGCTGAACCAGATGCGCCATACCATCGTCAACCGTGCCGGCGATGGGCACGACGACGACCGGGCCCGCTGCGGGACGGGCAATCGCGACCCCAGCCAAACCGCACAGCAAAAGCGCAGCGGGGAGCAAGAACCGCACGCGAAGGTTAATCATGGTGAGCACTACCTGCACAGAGCAGCCGGGGTTACAAAAAACCCCGCAGCGCTAGGCTTCGGGGTTCGAGTCCTTGAGTTCTTCTTCGACCGTCTTGCGAACCAGGTTTCCGTCGGCAAGACCCTTGAGCTGCGCCATCGCCAGTTTCATAACCGCCCCTTGACTGCGGGTATGGCCGGGAAGCTCTTGGATGATGGCCTTGACCGCCCGGCGCACCTCGTCCGGCGACTTCTGAGCCGGCAGGTACGCCAAGAGGATGTCGCGCTCGCGCGCTTCCTTATCAGCCAAATCGGCCCGGCCGGCTTTTTCGAATTCCGCGTGTGAGTCGTTGCGCTGCTTGACTTGCCTACGGACGACGTCGAGCTCGTCGGCGTCGGTCAGCTCCACGCCCGCCTCGGTTCGCTTATAGGTAAAGCCCGAGAGGGCCGACCGTAACGTGTCGACCCGAAGCTGGTCGCGAGCCTTCATCGCCTCCTTGAGGTCGCCGGCAATCCGTTCCTTGAGAGCGGCCACTAGGCGCGGCGTTTGCGGGCAGCCGCAGACTTTTTCTTGCGGCGGACGCTGGGCTTCTCGTAATGCTCGTGCTTGCGCGCCTCTGCGAGAACGCCCGACTTCTGGGTGGCTTTCTTGAAACGCTTGAGCGCATTCTCGATAGACTCACCCGGAGCTACGCGTACTTCCATTCGTTTCAACCCTCCCTTCTGTAAGGCGCCCGTGGGCGCACCAAAAATCTAGGGTCTTAGAACCCCGATTGCTGACTGTACCACACGCGCACGCAGCCGTGCAAGTTTGGCGAAATGATGAGGGAGCGCCCCTCCACAAGGCGCCCCCTTCGGGCATGAGCTGCGACTAAACTCCGGTGTACTACGTCACGGCGGGTCGATGTTCCGGCTAGCCCGGCGGCCAGTGCATTTGCCTGCCCGCCAGAACGTGAACGTGCAGGTGATCCACGGTCTGCCCGCCGTCAACTCCCGTGTTTATCACGGCTCGAAAACCGCCGTCTCCCTGTGCGCTTCCGATTTTTGCGGCGCTCGCAAACAGCTTCTGCATCAGTTCCGGCGCTTGAGCGGCAAGACTCTGCCAAGTTTGCGATGTGTTTGACCGGCATGACGAGCAGATGCCGCGGTGCCTGTGGATTCACGTCTTCGATGACGACGACGTCATCGTCGCGATGTACGAATGCACCCGGAATCTCACCCGCGATAATCTTGCAGAAAATACACTGATTGCTCATTTTTTAATGTAGAACGTCCAGGATTTCGAGTACGTGTTCCCGGCGGTGTCGGACACGTCGACCGTCACGTGCATTGTGCCGTCGGGATAGTCGACACCCGGCGTAAAGTGAATGAATCGCGCGGTCCGCACGGAGCTCGACGTAATATCGTGACCGTTGACGATGACCCGCTCGGAGGACGGATTGATCGGAACCGTGCCGCTCGAAAACGTCGCATAGATGCTTGGGCGCGGGTTGTTGACCGTGGAGCCGTTGTCCGGTGCGAAATCGCTGATTCCGGGCGGTTCGGTCGAAACGGAAACCGTTGTTTGCGATTCGGCCTGCGGCGCATCCGCGCCGCCGGCGTTCAATCGACCGAATACGGGAGCGTCGGCAAAATTCACGCCGCGCGGAATCACGTACGTTCCCATGTAGAGACCTGGCGAGCTCTCCGTGAGCGAGAGGTTGCGAATATACGGCCCGATATCGTACGAGGCGATGCCGCCGCGCGTTCCGTGCAGCGTCACGTACAGCGTGCCGCCTTGACGCAGCGGCTGCGTCGGCGAAACGTCGATTCCGGTAATCGCGACGCCCGTGCTCGGCGGGGGAGAGCCCGATGATTTGCGCGTCGCGATAATCTCACGGGGCAGCGGAGCTGTCGATATTGTAGCGCACCATGACGCGATCGCCGACGGCTATCTGCTCGATCGCGGCGCTCGATCCGTTGAGTGAGATCGTGGTCGAGCGCGCCGGAACGATCACATGACCGTCAGCCAGGACGAGCTGCCCGGCCGCAACTGCGGCAACTTCGCCCGTGCGCGATCCGTACGCGTCCACGATCTGCTTGATCTGTCCGCTCTTGTCGAGCCGAAGCTGCGCATAATCGCCCTCGTGAACCTGTTCCAAAACACCCGGGTTACTGGTGCCCGTATTCACGTCTTGGACGATCACCGCGACGTCCGGACGAATCTGCAGCGTCCGAACGCTGGCGTTAAACGTCAGCGTGAGCGTCGGCGGACTCGAATCCAGATCGATTGCCGTGACCGTTCCCATCTCCTGCGACGCCGCCGCCCGCCTGCACGATACCGTTTCCCGTGCGGCCCATGAGCGTCGAGATGATTTCGACGCTGTTCGTTTGTCGATTGAAGACGGCTTGCGCTCCGAGTGCCTCGGTGAAGAACCGCAGCGGTGCATACAGGACGTTTTTTATCTCGAGCGGCGGCGCGTCGAGTTCAACGACCTGATCGTCGACCAAAGCGCTGGTGCTGCCGACAACCAGCGTAATTGTTTTTGATCCCGCGTACGTGCGGACGCGCCGGCCCTCCTTGTCAAATGAAAGGCCTAGCGTATTCAAGATAAGCCGTACCGGGACGAGCAGATGATCCTTGTAAAAAACCGGCGGCGGATTGACGGCAAGCCGCGTTCCGTTGAGAACGACGGCAATCGGCAGAACCGGTTTGCCCACATGCTTGGCCGGCGGCGCATGCGCAGCGCCCATCATCAAGGCCGCACCGAGCAGGCTGCTGATCAACCGCTTCATGTCCGTGCCTGTTCCTTTAACACGTCTCGATATACCTGGGCTGTTTGCGCGGCACATCGATCCCACGTAAAACTCCTCGCCCGCACCTGCCCTTCTATGACAAGGCGTCGCGCAAGTCCCTCGTCCCGCAGCACGCGCTCGAGCGCCGCACGTGCCGCGTCCACGCCGCGCGCCGGAAACGTAAGCGCGGCGTCGCGCAGCACCGACGGAATTGCGTCCTCGCACGCGATGACCGGACAGCCTGCCGCCATCGCTTCCAGCATCGGCAATCCGAAGCCCTCGCAGAGCGCGGGATGCACCAGCGCGCGCGCGCCCGCGTAATACGCGGCGAGCTGCTTCTGCGCGACGTTGCCCAAGGCGATGATGCGCCCTTGCGGCCGCGTGTAGCATAGTCGCTCGCTGCCAAAATCGTCCACACCCGTGACATAGAGATCGAGCGCGATATCGCTTGGAAGACGCGCCCACGCTTCAAAAAGCGTCGGCAAGTCTTTGTGTTCGCGATGATTACCCGCATAGATGACGTACGGCCGCGCTGGGCGGACGGGCTCGATCGGTTCGAAATAGACGTCGTCCGCGCCGAGTGCGACGACGCGAACCCGCGCGGGATCGACACCGAGCAGATCGCGCAGATCGCGCACGGTGCGCTCGTCGTCGGTTACGACCGCCGCCGCGCGCCTGCACGTAAACCGAACGATCGTTTTATAATACGGCCCGACCTTCGATTTGAAATACTGCGGAAATTTCAAATGAATGAGATCGTGAATCGTAACGATGTAGGGGCGCGGCGGCAACGCCGGCGTGTATAACGAAAGAAAGTGCGAGAGTGCGGGTCGCGCCCGGCGCATCGCAAGCGGTAACCGTACTTGTTCGTCAAAGCCGAAGTTCGAACCGCGGTCGAACGTGATGAACTCAAAATCTGCGGCTATCCGCGGTAAGCGCGCGGCCAGTTCGCGCGCGTACGCCTGCATGCCGACCGACATCTGCCGCGTGAGCCGCGCGTCGAGCGCGACTCTAGCCATCGTCGTCTTGACGTATCGCAGCGCGGCCGAGCGTGCGAACGGCTTTGCGGGTAACGACCGCCGGATAGAGCGCCGACCACCAAGCCACGCGCAGGCCACGGATTCCGTCGAGCGCCGAGCGGCGCACGATCGAATACCAGAGAAAACGCAGCGGCGTGCGCAAACTCTGCACGAGCACGTCGATTCCCGTTGCTCGCAGCCCCGATGCCTCAATCGCGGTATAGCGATCGAACTTCTCCCGGTAAGCCTGGTGCGTGGGGTACGAATAATGCAGCAGCACGCCGCGGCAGAACGTCCGTGCGGCCATCGCATACCCAGCGCTCGTGTAATTGCGCGTCTCCGCCCGCGGCCGGCATCGCCTGGAGCCGGACGCGATCGGTGCGAAAGAGCCGCAAGAGACGTTCGCCCCGCCATAGCCGCATCGGACGGCCGCAATAGTAGGTCGAACGCATGACATCGTAACCGTCGAGGTTGTCGGGTGCGGCCAGAATTGCGTCGTGCAAGCGGCGATCGAGCACCTCGTCCGCATCGATCATCAGCGCCCAAGGTGTGTGCACGTTTTCGAGCCCAAAACGGCGCGCGTTTATGAATCCCTCGAATTTGCGAACAAAGACGGAAGCGCCGTATGTTCGCGCAATCTCCGCGGTCCGGTCCTGCGACTCGTGATCGATGACGATGACGGGCATGTCCGCCGGCAGCGATTCAAGCGCGCGACCCAGGTTGCGCTCTTCGTTGCGTGCGAGAATGACCGCGGTTACGTCGTACGGATTAATCGCTACGTCCGCAGCGAGCGTGATTCATCGCGCCGGAGAGGGCGCATACTGAATCTCTTCGCGCATTCTTTCTTCGCGTGCGAGCGCCGCACCGACGAAGTCGCGGTAGAGCGGCGAGGGACGGTTGGGGCGCGATTTGAACTCGGGATGCGCCTGCGTGCCCAGGAACCACGGGTGCAAGTCCGTGGGAAGCTCGACCATCTCCACCAGCGTCGTCTTGTCGACGACGTGATGGCCGGAAAAGCGCATTCCATGCTCCTCGAAGAGCGGGCGGTAGCGGTTATTGAATTCGTAACGATGACGATGCCGTTCGCTGACCGTCAGTTCGCCGTACGCTTTGGCTGCAAGCGTATCGGGCTCCAGATTGCAGCTATACGTGCCCAGACGCATCGTTCCGCCGTACACTTCGAGATTACGCTGATCGGGCATGAAATCGATGATGGGATCGATCGTGGTCTCGTCGACCTCGCGCGTCATCGACTCGGGCAGTCCGCACACGTTGCGCGCAAATTCGACGCAGGCCAGCTGCATTCCGTAGCAGATGCCCAAGAACGGCACCTTGTTTTCTCGCGCGTACCTGATCGCTTTGAGCTTGCCCTTGATCCCGCGCGCGCCAAAGCCCGGTGCAACGACGATTCCGTGCGCGCCGCGAAGAACGCTGATCCCTACGTTTTCAACCGATTCGGAATCGATGCGCTGAATATCGACGGCCGACGAATGGTGGATCCCGGCGTGGTAGAGCGCTTCGTTGATTGAGATATACGCATCCTTGAGCTCGACGTACTTGCCGACGAGGGCGATCGTGACGCGCCGCTCGGGGTGCATGATCCGCTCGACGATGTTGGCCCAGTCTTCGAGCTGCGGGGCATGTGTGGCCAAGCGAAGTTTGCGCACCGTGGCGTCCGCGAGACCCTCGGCTTCAAGGTTGAGCGGCACCTGATAGATTGTCGTGGCGTCGGCGTTCTGAACGACGGCGTTCGCCGGAACGTCGCAGAACAGCGCGATCTTCTCTTTCAACTCCACCGGCATCGGCGACGAGGTTCCCGTTCGGCAGATAATTGCGTCCGGCGTGATGCCGATACCGCGCAGTTCACGCACCGAGTGCTGCGTGGGCTTGGTTTTAAGCTCGTCGGCGGCCCCTAAATGCGGCATCAGCGTCAGATGACAGAACATCACGTTCTCATCGCCGACATCGTACCGAATCTGCCGGATCGCTTCCAGGAACGGGAGCGACTCGATGTCGCCGACCGTACCGCCGACCTCGACGATGCAAACCTCCGCGTGACTCTCTTCCGCAACGCGTTTGATATGCGATTTGATCTCGTTGGTGATGTGCGGAATGACTTGAACGGTCGCGCCTAAATAATCGCCGCGGCGTTCCTTATCGATAACGGAGTTGTACACCTGACCGGTCGTTACGTTGTTCACGCGCGAGAGATTCTCATCGATGAAACGCTCGTAGTGTCCCAGATCGAGGTCGGTTTCGGCACCGTCTTCGGTGACAAAGACTTCACCATGCTGGTACGGGTTCATCGTGCCGGCGTCGACGTTGATATACGGATCCAGTTTTTGAATGGATACGCTGATTCCGCGCGCCTTGAGCAGTCGCCCGAGCGACGCCGCCGTGATCCCTTTACCGAGTGAACTCACCACACCGCCGGTAAAGAAAATATACTTCGCCATCTCGGGATTACGTCGTTCGCTTAGCAGGCACGTATGTCATCCTCCGACCTTCTTAACATAAACATAGCGTTCCAGCCCGGCGTAGTCGCGGCGAACCTCCACGTTCGCTTCCGGAAACGCCGTTTGCGCCAGCTCGGCGAGCGCCGAGACCGTCGGCGGCGCCGCTTCCATGAGAAGCAGCGCTCCGGCACGCAGCATCGCGGGCGCGACCTCCAGCAGCCGGCGATACAGGCGCAGGCCATCCGGGCCGCCGTCGAGCGCTAGGCGCGGCTCGAAACCCGCCGGGTCGGGCTTTTCGGGCAGTTCGCCCGCTCGGAATGTACGGCAGATTGGAGATGATGAGATCGTACGTCCGCGGGGCGTTCGGTTTTACCACGTCGGCACAGTGAAACGTACATCGCGCGTGCACGCCCAGGCGCTGCGCATTATAGGCCGCGACCTTGAGCGCGGCCGCGCTAATATCGGTACCTTCTACGACGGCGCCGGGAACCTCGGCCGCGATCGTGCAGGCAATCGCGCCGCTTCCGACGCCCGGCTCGAATACGGTAATGATTTGCTTGAGCGAGCCGTTCGCGGCGATTTTCGCTTGAAGATGCGCGATACCGTCCTCGATCAGGTGCTCGGTCTCGGGGCGGGGGATCAGCAC
Source organism: Vulcanimicrobiota bacterium (assembly GCA_963777365.1). Lineage (GTDB taxonomy): Bacteria > Vulcanimicrobiota > Vulcanimicrobiia > Vulcanimicrobiales > Vulcanimicrobiaceae > CAVZQG01. The sequence continues at coordinate 193,367 of CAVZQG010000018.1, read as the reverse complement.
GTGTTCGTTTACGGCAAACTCGCGCTTGTAAAAACCCGCGAAGCCCGTGATATACGCCACCGGCATACCGCCCGCGCGTTTCTCGCACAGCGCGGCGTACTTCTGGAACTGCGCGGTCGAGAGAAAGCTCTCGCCGTGGGTATGCAGCCATTCGCGCTCACGCCTGAGCGTGTGGGCGAGCAGAATTTGCGCGTCCGCGCGGGCGTGGGGCTTCCTTTCGCCAGCAGCACGGTGCCTCGTGCCAGCGACTCGGTTACGGTCTGGGGCTTAGGCGGCAGAGGTTTCTCCGGCCAGCAGACGGGCGCGTTCATCCTTGAGCAGCTCCTCGACGATATGCCCCATATCACCGTCCATGATCCCGCGTATGTTGCCGAAGTTCTGGTTGATGCGATGGTCGGTGATGCGGTCCTGGGGAAAGTTGTAGGTACGTATCTTCTCCGAGCGGTCGCCTGTCCCCACTTGACTGCGGCGCATGCTTCCCATCGCCTCTTCGGCCTCCCGCCGCTTGCGGTCGTAGAGCATCGCGCGCAGCATATCCATCGCCTTCGCGCGGTTTTGTATCTGCGAGCGCTCCTGCTGCGAGGCCACGACGATGCCCGTGGGAACGTGCGTGATCCGGATCGCGGACTCCGTCTTGTTCACGTACTGGCCGCCGGCACCGCTCGATTTATACGTGTCGATCTGCAAGTCGCTCGGATTGATGTCGATGTCGATGTCTTCGTCCACTTGCGGCAGCACGGCGACGGTGGCGGTGCTTGTGTGGACGCGTCCCTGCGATTCGGTAACCGGCACGCGCTGCACGCGATGCACGCCCGACTCGTGCTTGAAATGTTTATACGGCGGCGTTAGAGGTGACCGCGAAGACGATTTCTTTATATCCGCCCGCGTCGCTCTCACTCTCGGAGACGAGTTCGATGCGCATGCGCTGCGCTTCGGCAAAGCGCATGTACATGCGCGCGAGATCGCCCGCGAAAATTGCCGCTTCATCGCCGCCGGCACCCGCGCGAATTTCAATGAATATGTCTTTGTCGTCGTCGGGATCCTTGGGAATCATCAGCATCTGCAGCTGCTCTTCGAGCTGGGTGCGCCGCTCTCGAAGCGTTTTGGCTTCTTCCTGCGCGAGTTCGTGGAGTTCCGCGTCGCTGCGGTCCTTGAGCAACTCTTCGTTTGCGGCGATCTCGTCGAGCGTCTTTTTGAACTGGCGGTAGACGCTTACCGTCTCTTCGATCGCGGCCCGCTCTTTGACGAGCGCCGTGAAGCGCGCCTGATCGAACTCGCCCGAGGGATGCGCGAGCTCAGCCTCGATCTCATCGAAGCGTTTGGCGATTGTATCAAGCCGGTCGTAAAAAGTAGCCATTACGGTATCACATCAGGTATCGGAAAAAAGAAAACGAGCCCCAATGCGAGGCTCGCTTTGCAAAAATCGGCGTCGCTACGCTTCCGCTTTGGAGGCCTCGCGCTTGGCTTTGCGGACGGCAGCCTCTTCCTGCTTCTTCTTCGCGATCTCTTCACGCTGGCGGAACTTGTCGACGCGGCCTGCCGTATCGACGAACTTCTGCTGACCGGTGAACAGCGGATGACACGCCGAGCAAATTTCAACGGCAATCTCCGGCATCGTCGACCCGGTCGTAAAGCTCGCTCCGCAGGCGCAGTGCACCTTCGCCTCGGGGTACCATTTGGGATGAATCTTCTCTTTCACAGCCGTTCCATTATAGCAGCGCTGGCAAGAGGGCCCGGTCGCCCCGCTTGCCTGCTCTGCGGTTGTGCTTCTAGGGAACCGTTTGCCCGGTGACGGCCTGAATCAGGTGACCTGCGAACGGGACGCCGACGCCGGTAACTTCGTCGTATCCGGGGCCTGCGACTTGCCCCGGAACCGGGGTCGCTTTTCCGCCCGCCGGATTGTTCACCGCATTCTCGCCGTAGACGACGTCATAGAACACTTGCGCGTACGGCAAGCGCCGGCGTGAACGAGGATGCCGGAACCAAGCGCGCTGTGCTTGTAGATGCTATAGAAATACGGCGCGGCGTTGCCCAGGCGGTACGGATGCGACGACGGACCGTTCTCGCACGCGGGTGTCGCCTTGCACGCTTGCAACACCAGCGCCCACATCGCCGCCATTTCCGGCGTGGAAACGCTCGTGCCACCGATGACGCCGGGTCCCGCGCCCGAGAAACCGGCGTTCCCGTAGACCGTCACGCCCGTATTCGGATCGCCGATGAGCGAGACGTCGGGCTGTTCGCGCATCGTGGCGCCGATTGCCGTTTTCTGCCAGCTCGGTGCGGCAAAGATCGTCGAGGTACCGCCGCCCGATCCCGATCCGGGCTGCGTCGTTCCGGGCTGCGCGAATCCGCCGTTCGTATTTCCCCAGGCGGTCATGTTGGCGATGAGTTGCCCGAACTCGTTGATCGGCGCATTCACGCCGCCGACCGAGGTTACGTAACGGATCGCCGGACGGCCAGTTCACGCACACCTCGGCAAGGTATCCGGCGGCTTCCGCCCAAGCATTCCGCCGTTCCGTTGTCGCCGGATGCGACGAAGACCGCGATACCCTCGCTCGCAAGCGCGGCAAATTCCTCAGGCTGATAGCCGACGCCGTTCGCGTTGAAACCGTTGCCTACGGTTTGCGACTCGCCGCCGCCGTAACTGATCGAGATAACGTCGGCCGTGTTGTCGGCAATCGCTTGTTGGATCTCCGGATCCGCTTCGATGATCCCGATTTGCGGCTGGCCGTAGTTGCTGTTCGCGGGCGTGGCGGCCGGAGCCGGCGGCGGCGTTGCACACGAATTCGGAAAGTACACGAAGCAGTCGTTCGCGTTGTATGCGAGGTAGAAATTCACCGTTGCTCCCGGCGCGAGCGATGCGGCCTGCTGATCGTCGAGCTGCGCTTCCGTGTCTTCGGGATTGCATGAGGGAAGCGAACCGGAGCAATTCGGATCCGTCACCGGCGGCGGCGTCCGGAAATCTCCCGAAAACGGAAACATCGACGTTGGAGACTGCCCGGGATTCGGCGAGGGATTGCCGCTGCGGATTCGGCGGTGCAGGCGCAGCCGTTGGAATACCGGAGACGACCAAACCGGCCGCGACCGCACTAGGTACTACGTCGACTTCACAGACGCGCGCCACTCTTGCGTGGTACATCGCACTGAATGCGGCCACGTCTTTCTCGGTAGCGGGACACAGCGATGCGCTGCGATTCACGTTGATTGGGCCGGTTCCGATGATGCCGACGGTTATGCCCGTTCCATCGAAGCTCTTTGTTGTAGGCATTCGTGTAGTCGAACGCATTGCGAATCTGCTGCGGCGAGTACCCGAGTGCGTCGTCGGAGTTTGCGCGCGGCGGAACCTGGATGAAATTTCTGCGCAGCGCGTGCAGACCGACCAGCTGCGCTACCGCCGCGACGGGAACGACGCTCGCAGAAGTGCGGCGTACCGACCGGCGCAACGAACTCGAACCCGTCCTTTTCGTAGAGCCCGAACTTGGTTCCGAATGCTCGTTCCATCGCCGCTTGCGTGCCCGCAACCGAGAGCGCGAGGTGCTGCGGCCATCCCGCGACGGTCAATCCTTGCGAGACAAAGTAGTTTGCCGCTTTCTGATAGTCTTGCTGCGTTGCTCCGAACTGTGCGCCGATTTGCTGCGGGGTCAGGAAATGGCGATACAAGGCTGAAGACGGGTCGCTGACCTGCTGGGCGTACTGGACAAGGCCGATCGCGTTTCGCTGTTTCACAACAGCCGAAACTTGCATATGGCTCGCGTTCACCGGTCCCAGGTACATCGCTCCCGCAAGTTGGTCTTTGCCCCAGTCGAAGCTGGCCAATGCCGCCGATCCGTTGTAGGGCGTTGCCGATATCGAGGGAAGCGTCGAACTGCCGTTACCGTGCCCGCCGCAGGCGGCAAGTGCGATAAGGCCGATGGCAACCACGGCGGCCGTCAAACGTTGCTTCATCGCACGGCTCCCTTCTTCACGAATTGCAAAGCGAAACGGTGCAGTGTTTCAAGTCGATTCGCGATATCAACGGCGCGAATATGATCGATTGCGGCAATCCGGCCCGCTACTCGCAGCGGTGAGACCGCGCGTTCGCTTTGCGTTCGAAGTGCCGGGGATGCCGTTGACGGCTGGCTCATTGCCAGGAATTCGACGATGTGATTGACCGAGTTCGGCTTACCGTTTTCCGACTGGTAGTCGATCCGGGTCGTGTCGTTCTGATAGTCGTAGAACGAGTTTAACGTATCGTCGATCTTCACGCAGGCGGCGCCGAACCCGTCGACCACGTACGAGGTCGTCGTGCGCGTCTCCGTGTAGCCCAGGATCGGGTCGAGAACGGTATACGTTTCCACGATCTGATGATCGCCCGAGCTGCTGATGCCGGCGTTTATGCCGGTACAGCCGGCATCGAACGGCTTGGCGCCGTTGTCGACGAACGTGTCGCTGATGAACGACGCCGGCACCGTGAACCAAGCCGGGAACGTGCGGGACTTCGAGCTGCCGGTGTCCGTAATCGTAAGCGTGATATTCCCGGCGGACGGTGCGGCATAGCTGAATTTGATGCCCTCGACCGTGTAGAGGCCCGCGCCGTCGATCGCCTTGCCGTTGGCCTTGCCGTCAATCGAGATCGACGAGGTTGAACCGTCGACGAACGTTTCCGTATCCGTGTACGAACCATCGCTCGCTACCGTGCGCGAAATGCGCGTTCCGTCGGCGAGCGTTTCGACGATCGCGGCGGCCGGATTATTCGGTCCCCACTTCGCACCGGATTGTTCGGGAAGCTGGTCGAGCACTTGCGGGTTCGTATAGGTTGTCGCAATCGTATTACTGATGGAATCCGACGACGTCGTTGAGAACAGCAAGAATTGCGAGGCGGTATTCTGCAGGATCTGATGCGTATTCGTTGTCGTCGTCTGGGTCGGCGACGCGTCCGTTTCCGCGCTGAGCTGATCCGTCGCCGCTCCGCCGCCCGGAGCGGTCGTCGCGGAGTCGGTTACCGTTATGCCGACGACTGCGGACGTTGTCGAGGTCGGTTGCGGACACGGCGCGCTTTGCGCGTACGTTTTGCTGTACGTTCCGGCATACGTGAACGTATCTCCGGAAGCAATCGGATGCGGCGGCGCCGCCATCGGCCTGCGCGCGATTGACGCCGCGAACGGCGTCGATCCAACGCAGCCGAACGCATTCGGCGTTTGCGTTGGAACCGGAGTCGGGGTCGGCGTTGCCGGCGGGTGTGAGGGACCCGGCGGCGTTACGCCCCCGCCCCCGCCACCGCCGCCACCGCACGCAACAAGGCCGGCCGAGACAAATAGGGCCGCGCCCATCGCAAAAAGACGGGTCTTCAACGCACACTCCTCCGGCACTGGAATAACAACGAACGAATGAAATTATAAGGTTCGAGGCTCATTTCGCAGATTCGCGACAAAAGTCATGCACGGATGCTGTCCTGCTCTAGGAGTCCTGGTGCTCCTAATACGAACGCAGCCCTCATAGTATCTCGCAGATATATAAAGTTTCTATGAAACCATCCATAAGCCGCGCGCGTTGACTTGGGCGTGAAGAGAACCGCCGTCCTCGGATTGCTGACCATCGCGGCCTGCGCTTGCGCGGCGCTTGCGATTGCGGCCGGGCAAGCGCGCGACGGCGCCGTCATTCAGAACTCGCGGTTCAACAAATTTCGCCGGCTACACGATTAAGGTGTGGTCGGACGGAACCGTGCACGCGACCGGCTCCGGCAGAGGTGCCGCCGCTCAAACCGGCGGGTCGCGAAGCAGTGCGGTTTCGATCGATCTCGTGCAAAGATTCTTCGCAGACGCGAGATCGGCACGGCAAAGCGGTCATTCTTCAGGTCCCTCGTGCATGAAAAGCGCGTCGTTCGGTTCGAGCACGGTCGTGCGGTATCACGGTTGGACGTCTGCCGACCTAGAGTGCCCCGGATCGGGCCCCTCGGCTGCGCTGGCTGCCGACGCCAACCAAATCGCGCAAGCGCTTCAGATGAAGAACGTGCTGACGCGCATGCCGCGAAGCCGATCGTTGCTGATGCCGGGCGAGCCCAGGCGAGCGCCCCAAAGTGGATCTGGTCAAGCAAGCCCTATGCCGGAATCCACGCCTCGCGTGCCGTAAAATAGCGGGTCACAAAGGAGTATCGTTTACCTTGAAGCGCCTCTGGCTCACACTCATTGCGGGTGCGGCAATAGCGGTTCCGGCCTACGCCCAAGAACCGACGCCGCCTCCGATGCCTGCACCGATGCCGACGGCATCCGCCGGCACCATCAACATCACGCTGCCCACGCCCAAGCCGAAAAAGGCACACCATCGCCGCCGAAAGACGTCGATGAAAATCGCATCGGCATTTCGGGCGTGTGGGAGGTCGCGATCCAACAAACGAACGGCGTCGTGTACACCCATTTCAAATTGACGCAAAAGGGCAGCGCGCTCGTCGGTCAATACCTCGATGCAAACGGCAAGAAATTTCCGCTTGCAGGATCGGTCGACGGCAAGAACGTGCGCGTCGTCGTTACGCTTGGCCAACGGAACCTCGCTCGTATTCTCGGGTGCGCAGGACGGCGGCACCGACATGGTCGGCACGCTCGAATCCACGACGGACCTCGTCGGATTTACGGCAGCCTATCGGCCGAAGTATAAGTGGATTGACAATCTCACGCCCGGAACGGGCTCCGGGACGGGATACCCGTAGCGAATCAAAGGCACCCGCGTTACGCGGGTGCCTTCATTTCCGCCAATCGTTTCTCCACGTACGGCTGCAAGCCGCCGGCTTCGATGAGCGACTGCATGAACGGTGGAAACGCCGCTGCTTGATAGCTCGTGCCTTTTGTGATGTTGCGAATCACGCCGGTTGCCGGCTCGACCTCGATCTCGTCTCCGCTCTCAATGCCGTCCACCGCTTCGGGCGATTCGAAGATCGGCAATCCGATGTTGAGCGAGTTGCGATAGAAGATCCTGCGCGAAACTCTTGGCGATCACCGCTGACGTTCCCGAACCCTTGATCGCGATGGGCGCAACTTCCCGGCTCGATCCGCAGCCGAAATTCGTATCGGCGACGATGATATCGCCCGCCTTCATCTTCGACGTGTACTCCGGATCGAGCCCTTCGAGCGCGTGCTTTCCGAGCTCCGCCGGATCGACGATATTACAGTATTTGCCTGGAATGATGACGTCGGTGTCGACGTTTTTTCCGTATTTGTGCGCTTTACCGCGCATCGATTTATTCATTCGTTCTTCTCGACCTCAAGATGACAGGACGGGTGAGAGCGTGCGCGGATCGGTGATACGTCCGGTAAGCGCCGATGCGGCGCACGTCGCGGGCGATGCCAGAAAGACTTCGGCTTTGGGCGAACCCATGCGGCCCACGTAATTGCGGTTCGTCGTGGAGATGCAGCGCTCTCCGTCGCCCAGCGTTCCCATGTGTCCGCCGAAGCACGCGCCGCAGCCGGGGGTATTGACCACGCAGCCGGCGGCCGCAAGCGTCGTGAGAATGCCTTCCTGTCGCCGCCTGCATCCAGACTTTCTGCGAGCCGGGATTGACGATGACGCGCAGCGTCGGTGCGATGCGCTTTCCTTCGAGAATGCTCGCAACGACCCGCAAGTCTTCGATGTAGCCGTTCGTGCACGAACCGATGAAGACTTGATCGACCGGAATCGTTTCGTTCGTCACCTCGGAGATCGGATGCACGTTGTCGGGCGTATGCGGACATGCGACTTGCGGCTCCAGTTCGGAGACGTCGATCTCGATAACGCGCTCGTAGTGAGCGTCCGCATCGGCTCGTTCAACCGTGAAGTCGCGATCCGTGCGCTCCTTGACGTACGCGATGGTTTTGGCGTCCGCGTGGAAGATGCCGTTCTTCGCTCCGGCTTCGATCGCCATGTTCGCCATTGTGATACGTCCGGTAATCGACAGATTGTCGACGGTCGTACCGTGGTACTCGATTGCGCGGTATGTGGCGCCGTCGATACCGAGCGTGCCGACGGTCTTGAGCATGATGTCCTTCGCGAACACCAGCTCGCCCAAGTTTCCGTTATAGATAATCTTGATCGTGGGCGGAACCTTGAGCCAGACCTCGCCCAGCACGAACGCCGCGGCGATGTCGGTCGATCCCATTCCCGTTGCAAAGGCGCCGAACGCACCATAGGTGCACGTATGCGAGTCGCCGCCGACGATCAGCTCGCCCGGTGCGACCAGGCCTTCTTCCGGCAGGACCACGTGCTCGATGCCGCCGCGGCCGACGTCGAAGAAATGTTTGATCTTCTGCTCGACCGCAAAATCTTTCATCAGCTTCGCGATCTTTGCCGACTGCGCGTCTTTGGCCGGCACGAAATGGTCCTCGACCAGCGCTATTCGCTCGTTGTCGAACACGCGGTCGGCACCCTTGATATTGCGCATCACGCCGATCGCCACCGCGGCCGAGAGCTCGTTGGCGAGCACCAAATCGACCTTCGCGTTGATGATCTGGCCCGGCTCGACCGAGGCGACTCCCGCGTGCCGCGCGAGGATTTTCTCGGTCAGGGTCATGCCCATACTGTAATTCTCCTACTTGAAACCTGGGGTACGCACGCTTTCGAGTCGAAGAACGCCCGACCATGCAAGACCGCCAATTCGGATTCTCGACGCGTGCGATTCACGCCGGTACGCCGCCCGACCCCGTCACGGGATCGCGGGTTATGCCCATCTATCAGACGGCAGCTTTTGTCTTCGGTTCGACCGAGCAGGCGGCAGAGCTCTTTCAACTGCGCAGCTATGGGCACATCTACAGCCGTATCAGCAATCCGACCGTCGCGGCGTTCGAAGAACGGATGGCGAGTCTGGAGGGCGGCCTGGGGGCAATCGCCTTTTCGAGCGGCCTTGCGGCGCAGCTCGCAGTCGTGCTCACGCTCGCACAGGCCGGCGACCACATCGTCAGCTCGCAAAACGTGTACGGCGGGACGGTCACGCAGTTCAGCATCACGCTCAAACGCATGGGGATTGAAACCTCATTCGCGCCCGTCGACGATTATGACGGCATCACGGCGGCGATCAAGCCCAATACCAAAATGCTGTTCGCGGAGACGATCGGCAACCCGTCGGGCGCACTTGCCGACGTCGATACACTCGCGCAGATCGCACACCGCGCCGGCATTCCGCTGATCGTCGATAATACGTTCGCCTCACCCGCGCTCTTCCGCCCTATCGAACATGGTGCCGACATCGTCGTACATTCGGCCACCAAATTCATCTCGGGCCACGGCGCCGTGATCGGCGGCGTGCTGATAGAGTCCGGCACGTTTCCTTGGGACAACGGCAAATTTCCGCTGCTCTCGCAGCCGAGCCCCGGTTATCACGACAAGGTGTTTACCGAAACGTTCGGCGAGTATGCATTCCTCATGCGCGCTCGCGCCGAAGTGCTGCGTGACGTCGGATCGCAGATGTCGCCGATGGACTCCTGGCTGCTGCTGCTCGGCCTCGAAACGCTGCCGATTCGCATGAAGGCGCACGTCGAGAATGCGCGCCGGATTGCCGAGTTCTTGCGCGCACGGCCGGAGGTCGAATGGGTCAATACCCCCGCAATGGGATCGATCTTCATCTTTGGTATTCGCGGCGGCCGCGAGGCCGGGCGACGATTCATCGATGCGCTGGAGTTGTGGAGCCATCTGGCCAACGTGGGCGATACAAAGAGCCTGGTGATTCATCCGGCATCGACCACGCACTCGCAGCTGAGCGACGAAGAAATGCGCAAAGCGGGCGTCGCACCTGAAAGCGTACGCCTCTCAGTTGGGCTAGAAGACGTGGAGGACCTGATTTGGGATCTCGACAACGCGCTGAAGATCGCATGCCCTGCCGCGGTGAACGCATGATTCTGCGCACGGTGGCAGCACGCTACGATCTCATCGCGCGCAGTAAAACCGTCGCCATGGTCGGCGCATCCTCCAATCCGCTGCGTCCAAGCTACACCGTGTTCAGCTATCTTCGCACGCGCAGTCCGCTGACCGTCACGCCGATCAATCCGAGCATCACGCACATCGACGGAGTTCAGGCATACCCCTCGCTCACCGCATACGCCGCCGAGCACGGCCCACCCGACATCGTCAACGTCTTTCGCAAGCCGGGCGAGGTCGTTCCACTCACACAAGAAGCGATCGACGTCGGTGCCAAGGCCATTTGGTTTCAATACGGCATCGTCAATGAAGAGGCCATCGCACTTGCCGACCGTGCCGGTCTCGACGTCGTTTTCGACCGCTGCTTAAAAGTGGAGTCCGCGCGCTTCAACGGCGGCCTTTCAACGAGCGGTCTGAATAGCGGCCTCATCACGAGCCGCCGCCGTTCATGACGACGGCCTACCTAGCCGAAGCGGACGAACTGGATTCGGAGATACTCGACTGCATCGATCGGCGGCGCGTCCCCGACTTCAGCGACCTCGCGCTGCGAATTTTCGCGCATCAACTGCGGTACAACCGGCCGTACGCGCAGTACTGTGCATCGCGCGGCATCTCGCTGGACCGCATGCCGAAGAATTGGGAAGCCATTCCGCCGGTACCGGCAGCAGCATTCAAGGAAGCCGCGCTCTGCACGTTCGATCCCTCAAAAGCGCAGACTCGCATTCGAGACGAGCGGCACAACCGGCGGCAAGGGCGGCAAGCACTACATGGAAAACAGCATCCTCTACGATGCATCGCTGCTTGCCGGTTTTCACGACGCGATGCTTTCCGATGCGCCGCCGCGCCTTCGGTATTTGCTTTTCGTTGCCAAATCCGGCCGAGCGTCCGCAGTCGAGTCTCGGCTTCATGATGCTGCGCGTTGCCGAACGTTACGGAGACGGTTTCGAAGCCTGGTATCTGCAGAACGACACGATCGACGTCGATCGCTTCATCGCCGACGTCCAAGCAGCCACCGCGGAGGGTGCGCCGGTATGCCTGGCGGGAACGGCGTTTGCATTCGTTCAGCTTCTCGATATGCTGCGCGAACGCGATCGCGCAATCGCTTGCGCTTCCGCAGCATTCGCGCATCATGGAAACGGGCGGATTCAAAGGCCGGACGCGAGTCGTCAAACGTGAAGATCTGTACGCAGCAGCTTTCGGAGACGTTTGCGGTACCGAACGAGCGAATCATCGCCGAATACGGCATGACCGAACTCACGAGCCAGTACTATGACGATCCCCAGCGCGTGAAGCGCGGACCCGCTTGGCTGCGGCCTCGCGTCGTGGGGCCGGATGGCGAAACGCTGGCCGACGGAATCGTCGGCGCGCTCGTGCATGTTGACCTCGGAAATCGCTCCTCCTGCGTTGCGATTCAGACCGAGGATCTCGGCGTCGCGACCGGCGAGCGCGGTATCGTGTTGCTCGGCAGGGAAGACGGCGCACAGCTTCGAGGTTGTTCGCTCGATGCGGAACAACTGCGCGCGCTGCAACATACGTGACGCACCTGCAAACCGTCCCCGTAAAGAACATCGTTCGCGCGATCGCAAGCGCGGCGCAGCGCTGGAGCGACGGCGATTTTCCGCCGCGCGTTCGCGTGCTCGATCGGATCGCCGAACGCACCGGCTATTCGGTGCCCGTCGTCGAGTATGCACTCGACCGGCTCTTCTCTCATTAGCGAAAACGAGCTGCTCGCGGTCATCCGCAGCGAGCTCGGCTCCCTCGAATCACTCGACGGCTTCGCGGCGCGCGAGCGACCGCCCCGACGCATGGGCGTCTCCTGCCGGTCAGGTCTGCATCATCTCGAGCCGCACGACAATCGGCGTCGCGCTCATACCGGCGATCTTCGCGCTTTGCGCGAAGTGCGACGTGCTGGTAAAGGATCGCGAGGATTCGCTCATCACGGCTTTTTTTGAAACACTCGCGGAAGAACTCGACGAGCTCGCGCTTGCCGCACGCAGCGCCAAATGGGATTCGAACTCGACGCACGCACCGGATATCGGGTCGTTCGATGCGGTGGTCGCTTTCGGCAGCGACCAGACATTGGCGGCCATATCGCGCGACGTACGTCCCGGAGCCCGGTTCATCGGATACGGCTCGCGCGCCAGCGCAGGATACATAGCGCGCGAATCGCTGAGCACGCAGGCCGGCGTTAAGGCTCATTGCGCTCGGAGCCGCTCGCGATCTCGTGCTATACGAGACCGAAGGCTGCTTGTCGCTCCACGTGCTTTTCGTTGAGCGCGGCGCTGCGTTCTCGGTGCCTCAGTTTTGCGAGCAGCTGGCGCGCGCCGTCGAAGAAATCGAACATCGAGTTCCCGATTGCGCGCCGCGACGCGGCGACCACGGCGCGGATCGCGCACCATCGTGACCTGGCGGCATTTCGCGCCGCGTACCGGCAGCGGAGCCGTCTTTTCAAACGATCGTGCCGAGTATGCGCTTCTGCTCGATCCGCCGCTCGCGCAGCCGCCTGATTTTCTGCCGAGAACGCTCGGCATTTTCACGGTCGATGAGCCCTCGCAAGCGCTCGCGTACCTTCGCGACCACCATCTGCCGATCGAAGGATTCGCGCTCTCGAGTAACCGCGGCGACGTGATCGCACTTGCCGTTGATGCCGGAGCAGTACGGCTGGCACGGTTCGGAGAACTGCAGCATCCACCGCTTGGCGGCGACCACGGCGGCCGCCCGCGCATCGCCGAGTTCGTCAAATGGATCGATACAGCACTTTGAACGACGAGTTCGAAGACCTGCGAACACCGATACCAGGTCCGCGCACGCGCGTGCTCACTCAGGGTTTGCAAGCATACGAGTCGCATAACGTGACGTTCGTCGACGAGCGCTTTCCCGTGTTTTGGCAGTCCACGCGCGGCGCGACCGTGACCGACGTCGACGGCAACCGCTATATCGACCTGACCGCCGCATTCGGGGTTGCGAATGCCGGTCACAGTAATCCGAACGTTGCTGCCGCGATTCACGATCAAGCGATTCGCCTGATGCACGCCATGGGCGACGTCCATCCGACGCACGTGAAAGTGCAGCTGCTCGAAAAACTTGCAGCCATTACTCCCGGCGAGCTGAGCAAAACGTTCCTTACCTCAACCGGCGCCGAAGCGGTTGAGGCTGCGCTCAAAACCGCGATACTCAAAACCGGCAAATCGGCGTTTGCGGCATATCGCGGCGCATACCACGGGCTCTCCATCGGCACGCTTGAGGTCTCGGGCATCGAGAAATTCCGCACGCCGTTCGCGAGCTGTACTGCCGCAGCGTTCGATCTTCTTTGAGTATCCTCGAGGTCTCGATGAGCTCGCACTGGTTCGCGATGCGCTCGCCGCTCGTGACGACATCGCCGCGGTGATCGTCGAACCGATTCAAGGTCGCGGCGGCTGCTTGATTCCGCCGGACGGCTATTTGAGCGGACTGCGCGAGATTTGCGCCGCGCGCGGTGTACTGCTGATCTTCGATGAAATCTACACGGGATTCGGCCGCACGGGTACGATGTTCGCGTGCGAGCACGAGAGCGTCGTGCCCGACATCCTCTGTTTAGGCAAAGCACTCGCAAATGGATTTCCGATCTCCGCGACGATCGCTCGCCCGGACATCATGGACGCGTGGCCGGTCTCAGCGGGCGAGGCGCTGCACACGTCGACGTATTTGGGCAATCCGATGGGCTGCGCGGCGGCGCTTGCAACCATCGCGGAGATCGAGCGCCTGAATCTGCCCGGGCGAGCGCGCGAGCTCGGAGCGATGCTCGCGCAGCGCCTTGCCGTACTGCAAACGTCAGGCAAAGTGAGCGACGTACGCGGACGCGGGCTCCTATGGGGCATACAGGTTTCGGATGCCGAAGAAAGCGCAGGCGGTCGTTATCGAGGCGCTCCGGCGCGGCGTCATCCTTCTGCAAGCCGGCCCGAACGGAGATATCATCTCGATCGCGCCGCCGCTCATCATTTCGGAGCGCCAGCTCCTTCACGCAATCGACATTTTAACGGAGTGCTTGTGACATATAAAGTCGGTATCGTCGGCTCAGGTTTCGGCGTTCGCGCGCATCTGCCCGCGTTCTCCGCTCATCCGGAATTCGAGGTCGTCGCGCTCGCCTCGCCCAATCACGCGCAAACGATTGCCTCCGAGCGAAAGGTCCCGCACGCGTTCTCCACCTGCGCGGAGCTGCTCGCCGGCACCGACGTTGACGTTGTTTCCGTAGCCGCGCCGCCCTTCACGCATCACGACGACGTCCTCGCCGCGCTTGCCGCGGGGAAACATGTGATCTGCGAGAAGCCTTTTGCGCTGAACGTGCAGCAAGCGCAGGACATGCTCGCGGCCGCTGCGCGCGCAAAGCGTCGCGACCGCCGTCATGCACGAGTTTCGCTGGGTGCCGCAGCGGTTTGCAATCAAAGAGCTGGTCGAGAACGGACATCTGACGCCTCTGCGCGAGATCGAGATAACGCAGCTCTCGGGCCGCCTGCGCGCCGATGTCGACAGAGCGAAAACCTGGTGGTTCGACAAAGCGCGCGGCGGCGGAATGGCCGGCGCCCTGCTCTCGCACATGATCGACAATGCGAACTGGATTGCCGGACGCGCTCCGGTACGCAGCACGGGCTATCTGCGCACGGCGAACCCGGAGCGCACGGACCCGAGCGGTAAAACGTTCACGAGCACCGTCGACGACGGCTGCTTTGCACTGCTCGATTACGGCGACGGGCTCATCGCGCGGCTAACGGTCGACGGCACGGCCGCAGTCGATTCGTTCACGCTCGCCGTTCACGCCGAAAACCGTACGGCCGTCGCGAGCGGCTCCGATCTTTTCGACATGCGGCTATTCAGCGTCGATGCCGACGAGACGGCCGAACTCGAATGCAAATCCGCCTACGACCAATACCGGTCCATCGACCCGCACGTACCGCTTGTCATGCAGCTGCTCGACGAATTCGTAAAACAAATCGAAACCGGCCGCAGCGCCGTCCCAACCTTCACCGAAGCCCTCGCCACCCAGCGCGTCCTCGAATCAATCGGCTACGGCGCTTCGAAGTAAAACGGTTCGGGTCGAGCGCTGGACAGCAACTCCAGGGTATGGTAGCGTGTATTAACAAATGTTATAACGGCAGGAAGCAATGACAACCCTCAAACTTACGAAGATTGGTAATTCCGTAGGGGCAATCTTTCCCAAAGATGTTCTCGCTCTGATGAATGTCGATGCGGGCGACGTTGTTTATCTTACGGTCGCACCGGATGGAATTCGCGTGACGCCGTATGACCCGGACTTCGCAAGACAAATGACAACGGCTGAAAAAGTCATGAAAAAGCGTCGCGCGGCACTGCGTGAACTCGCAAAGTAAAATTAAGTGGCTTAGCCAAGAGGTCGTCTTAGCGATTCATGAGGCTCAGACTCTCTGAACATGGCGGAGGAGCAGGCGTTCGCGATCTCGGTCTCCTTGCGTCGGCAATTGCTCGACCCCGAAATGCGGCTGTATATGCATCACCACCTATTCCGGAACTAGCCGCCCTGTACGCGCTCGGAATCATCAAGAGTCATCCATTCATCGATGGAAACAAACGGGTCGGAGCGATTCTGCTCGAAGTTTTTTTAGAAGAGAACAACCACGAGCTCACCGCAACCGATGAACACCTTGTCTCCGCCGTTCTGGCTAGTGCGGCGGGTGAAATGTCGGAGAAGGCTTTTGTCGCGTGGGTGCGGGACCACACGCGGCCTAAAAGTCATTCAAAATCGCAGGCCGCGCGCAGAAAAAGAACTGACGATCGCAAATAGGAATGCGCCGGCTAGTGACTCATCGCGTAGTTTAGGGCGCCTGCGACGTCGAGGCGGCCGCAGCCTTGACCGGAGATGTGAAGATTATCGGCTCCGCTGCAGAGCGCGGTCGCGACTTGGGCCGGCGTATAGTTCGGTTTCATCCCGAGGATCAGCGCAGCAGCGCCCGCTACGTGCGGCGTCGCCTGCGAGGTGCCCGCGATGAGAATATTGCAGTCGCCGGTTTCATTGAACACGTCGCTGCCTCCCGAGCAATTGCTGAAGCTGCTCGCATCAAAGGCCGTGCTCGAATAGATGTTTTCGATCCAGTGCAGGAAGTTGGTGTCGGAATCGCTGTCCGGATCGCCGCCCGGTGCGAGCAGGAACGCGCCTCCGCCGCTTTGCGGACCCGTTGAAACCGAATTCGAATAGCTCTGCGAGTCCCTCGGTAACCGCCGTTCCGGTTCCTTCGAGGCCGGTTGCACCGACGGCAATAACGCCCGGATACGCCCCGGGGCAATCCAAGCTGGTCGCCTGTTCGTTGCCGGCTGCGGCGACGACCGTAACTCCGGCGCTGATCGCATTCTCGATCGCGTTTTCTTCGATCGAATCAACGCAGCTGCTCAGCGGACCGGCGGCGCCCAGGCTCAGATTGATGACCTTCGCGCCGTTACTGACGGCATCTTCGATGGCGCTGACTTCGTCGACGTCCGTGGTCGAACACTGCGCGCTGCTGCTGCCTTCGCAGCCGCCCGCGGGATCGGACGGAAAGATTCGGTAGGCGTAAAGCGGCGATGCATAGCCGACACCCGCGAATGCAAACGTGTTGTTCGTATTCTCATCGGCAATGCCGGCGACGTTGGTTCCATGGCCGTCCGTATCGGTGACGTACGGACCCGAGGATTGAACGTTTTGCGTGGTCGGATACGTCACGAAGCAGCCGGTGCGCACGATTTTACCGCCGGCCAGTTCGGGATGCGTCACGTCGACGCCGGTGTCGATAACGGCGATCCCTTTGCCGACGACCGGTGCGCTGGAGAACAAGCTCCAGCCCGCGGCCAGATTGATGACGTGCATGTCCCACTGCCCCGGATCCATATCCGTTTCGAAATAGGGAGCGACCGTGCCGGATATGCCGACAAAATACGGGTCGTTGGCGGTTATCGCCATCCTGTGGCGATACTGGGCCTGTTCGACGCTGCGAATGCCGGGCTGGCCGCGAAGCTGCGCCATCACGGTGCTAACGCGCGAGGGATCCACGGCGATAACGCGCGATCGCAGGCCGACGTGTGAAAATTGCAGATCACGCACCGCCCGTGCCGCACCCTGCGAAGTAATTCGATCGAGAACGGCCGGATGTGCCGAAGCCGTATACGTGATGTTGATCAAACCGGGTATGTAGCGCTGGCCGCCGCTTGCGCGCGTCTCGATGCGCCGGCGGACGGATTCGTGGCCTGTGCTCGTCACCGCCGCGGATGAGCCGCGCGTGCAACGCTCGTGGGCAGCGAACCGGTGCTCGGACAATCGGCGGCATCCGGACCCTTGACGATGGGCACCCCCGTGCCGGCTCGGGGTCGGAGTCGCGGTTGGGCCAACCGTAGGCGTGGCCGTTGGGTAGAGGTGTTACGCCGCCTCCGCCGCCGCCCCGCCGCATGCGCTAAGCACCAGCGCCGCTATTGAAAGTGCCGCTCCGCTTCGCAAGCCCGATCGCATTCGATACCCTCTTCCTTTTAAAAAACTACGAGACCGCCTTGAAATATCGGCCTTCATCGTAACACGCCTTACCTGCCCGGCTACTGAGCCGGCGCTTTTGCGACGGCCGCCGCCGCGTCTACCCGGCCGCATCCTTGCTTCGCGTCGCCGATGTTCCGTGCGCTCGAGCACAGGGCCTTGGCCACGTCCGCGGGAGTGAGGCCCGGACGCAGGCCGAGCATCAGTGATACGACTCCAGTAACGTGCGGTGTGGCCTGCGAAGTTCCCGAGTATTCCGCCCGGCAGTCTCCGGCTTCGCCGGCAAAATCGGTCGTGCAGAACTGCGCCGCATCGGACGATTCGCTTGACGTAATATTTTCGATCCAATGCAGATCGTCGCCGTCATTGCCTCCGCTGGCGGTGCCTCCCGGCGCGACGAGATACGCGCCGCCGCCCCCGCCGCCGGTCGCGGCTGTCCAGTTCGAGTATCCGGCGACGGCTTCGGTCGAATCGCCGGTACCAACCAAGCCGTCCGCTCCGACGGCAATCACGCCCGGATAGGCCGCCGGGCAGTCCAAGCCGTTCTGCGACTCATTGCCCGCGGCGGCGACAATGACGACGCCGTGCGCGATCGCCGATTCGACGGCGTTCTGTTCGATCGCATCGCGGCAATTCGAAAGCGGCCCCTTTGCTCCCAAGCTCAGATTGATCACTTTGGCCCCGTGCGCGACGGCATCGCTCATCGCACTGACTTCATCAGCATCCGTTGTGGAACACTGCGCGCTCGTCGAACCTACGCAGCCGCCTTTCGGATCGGTCGGAAAAATACGGTACGCCAGCAGCGGAGCATCGAATGCCACGCCCGCATATCCGAAGTTGTTGTTGGTATCGGCGTCGGCGATACCGGCAACGTTGGTGCCGTGTCCATCCGTGTCGGTCGCGAACGATCCGGTCGTTTGCGCGGCGTTCGTCGGGAATGTCACGAAACACGCTTGACGCACGACTTTTCCGCCGCTGAGCTCCCGGATGCGTTACGTCAACGCCCGTGTCGATGACCGCAATCGCGGCACCGCGCGCGGGAAGCGAGGCGAAATGTCCCCAGGCTCCGGCAACATTGATAGCGTGCATGTCCCATTGTCCCGGCTTCGATGCACTTTCAAAGAAAGGCGCTCCGGGCCCGAAGCCGCGATAGTACGGATCGTTCACGGTCACCGCCGCTGCGAGATGACGGTATTGTGCGCGCTCGCGCACTTAACACGCCGGGCATACCGCGCATGCGAGCGATAAGCTCGCTCACGCGCGAAGGATCGACGCTGAACGTGTGCGTGCGCAAACCGAGTGAATCAAAACGCAGACGGCTTGCCGCATGGGCTTGTACTGCCGACGCTGCAGCATCGAGGGCGCGTCCAGCCTGCTCCGACGCATACGTAACGTTGACGAGGCCGGGGACGAACTGATTCGCTCCGCGGTCGATGGGCGCCGGCGCACGCGCGATGCTCTGCGAGGTACCGCCCGCCGTACTCATCGATGCCCGACCGCTCGACGGACACGCCTGCGATTGTGGCACGGGCGTGGGAGCGGCCTGCGTAGTGCCCGGAGCGGCCGGAACGACCGGCGCGCCGCCCGAGGATGACCCGCCTCCTCCGCCGCCGCAGGCGGATAAGGAAAATACGAGCAGAAGAGCGATCGCTTCAGGCAAGCTTGTTCGCTTCACGGTCGTCCCTTATACCCGCAAGTTATGTAAAAACGCGCGGTATTTTCGGACTAGCCGCCGGTCAAATCTGTTCCGGCCGGGCGAGCGCTCTCCAGAGAAAACTCAGTGCGGCCGTCGTCGCTCGCGCTTGAATAAACGTGCGCTCGCCGTGAAGCTGCAGTTTGTGCGCATGAGACGACTGAGCGGTTGCTATCCCGATCCACACCAGACCAACCGGCTTCTCCGGCGATCCGCCGGTCGGACCCGCGATTCCGGTCGCCGAAAGCCCCACGTCCGCACTGAGCCTTTCTCGCACGCCGTGCGCCATTGCAATCGCCGTCTCTTCGCTGACGGCGCCCGCGCTTCGCAGCGTTGCGGCCGGTACGCCGAGCACCTCGCGTTTCACCGAGTTATCGTACGCGATGACGCCGCCCAAAAAACTTTTTGATGAGCCGGACGTCGTGGTGAGCGCCGCGCCGATCGATCCGCCCGTGAGCGACTCCGCGACAACCAGCGTCCGTTCCGTCTGCTGCAAAATGACATGGATCGCGCCGGGCAGCGTTTGATCGTCCACGCCGAAGACGTGGCCCGCAAGGCGTTTGACGATCTCGTGCTCCACCGGGACGATCAGATCCATCGCCTCTTCGCGCGTGTGCGCCTTAGCCATGATCTTGACGTCGCAGCGAAAATTGTGCGCCAGCACCGCAATCTTCGGATTCTTTAGCGTGCGAAACAGCTGATCGATCCGGTAGTCTATCTCGGACTCGGCGATGTTCACCGTATGGATAACGCGCGTGTGAATGGACGTTCGCAGCGCAAATCGATCGCGAAGCCATGGAACGACACGGTCACGAAGCATCGGCCGCATTTCATCCGGCACGCCGGGCATGGAAGCGACGAACTTGCCGTCAGATCCAAACGCGATAAATCCGGGCGCCGAACCGTTCTCGTTGTGCAAAACCAAGGAGCCGCGGGGCACCTGCGCCTGCTTGCGATTGTTCTCTCGCAGCTCTCGTCCGGATCGCGCAAAGATCTCTTCGATGTTGCGATACGCCTCTTGATCGAACTCCGTATCCAATCCGAGGGCATCGCATACCGCTTCTTTGGTGAGATCGTCGATCGTCGGTCCGAGGCCGCCCGAGGTGACCACGCCGTCGGCACGCTGCAGCGCGGCTCGCATCGCACCGGAGATGCGCTCCAGGTTATCGCCCACCGCATGCGTTGCATATACGTCCAGACCGGCATCCGCGAGCGAGCTTGCGATGTGCTTTGTGTTGGTATCGAGCAATTGCCCAAGCAACAGTTCCGTACCGACCGCCAGTATCTCGACGCTAGGCAAATGGACTTCCTCATCAAAAGTCGACCGGGCGCAGGTAGAATTCGTTGATCGCCGTGTTCGTGAGCATCGCCGTCGTGGGCAAATGCCGTTTCCAATGCGTTCCGTCCAGCGCGGCGCCTCACGAGATCCACGTCGCGCTGCACGAACCCGTGCTCGACAAGCTGCTCGTTCGAATATCCTTCGAGCATTCGCGAGAGAATGGCGTCGGCTTTTGCATACGTGATTCCAAGATCGCCTTCGTCGGTTTGGTCTGCCTCGAGATCCGCGCTGGGTGCCTTTTCGATCAGCGCCTCCGGCACGCCGAGATAGCGCGCCAGCGCCCACACCTGCGATTTATACAGATCGCCGATCGGATTGACCGGCGGCGTGTCGTCCGCGTGCCATGTGAAGTATCCCAGCAAGCGTTCCGTTTTATTTCCGGTACCCACCGGCAGCGCTTCGAGTTTCGCAGATTGATCGAAGAGCACGACCATGCGCATCCGGGCCATGATATTCCCGCGCCGCCGCGCATCGGCTTGCGGTTCGAACTGCACGTAGCCGTCGACCGCGGGGCTAATATCGATCGTTCGCTCGTGAATGTGCAGCGCGTCGATAACCAGCTGCGCGTCGGTTAAACTTGCCGCGCTCGAGGTTTTGTACGGCATCCGAATCGCGTGAACGTTCTGCGGACCCAATGCACGCGCACATAAGAAAGCCGTGACCGCTGAATCGACCCCGCCCGAGAGCCCGACGACCGCGGCCTGGATGCGGCGCCGCACCAGAAGCTCATCTTGCAAGAATGCGACGAGCCAATCGGTCGTAACGCGCGGATTGATACCCGGAGAGCGCGTAAACGTATCGCTCGTTGCTTCGATGACGGGCAACACCTCTAGCCTCTTCCATTCCTCTGAGCGCGCACGCGGAAGCGGCAGTTCGTCGTCGAGCAACAGGTCCGGGAGCACCGCGCTCAGATCGCCGAGCAACGGCAGCGTCGCGCGTGCGAGATCGATCTCGCGCAAGATCCAATGAAGCGCGCAAGATATGCGCTCCGAGCGCGGGCGCGTGCACGAGTGTCCGTCCGCGCGGGCTGACCACGCGTGACGAGCCCGTCATTCCTTTACCGCCCTCGAATCCCGCAAGCCCGGCATACAGCACGTACACGCCGTGTTCGGCGGCGGCGGCCTCCAAAATCTCTCGCCAGCGCGCGATGCTTCCCAATTCATCATCCTCTTCGATGCCGCGGCCTGGTGCGGCGCTCGGAACGATCAGTATGACGAGCGCCCTTGATAGCGGCAATCGTCGGCATGATGGCATGCCAAACATCCTCGCAGACGAGCATGGCCGCCGGTCCGAATCGCGTTTCGAATACTTGCAATCGCCGCCCGCGCGAGAGAAAGCGCTCTTCATCGAAGACGCCGTAGGTTGCCAGGAACATTTTACGATGCACGTGACGAATGCGCGCGGTCCGTTCGCCGATCTCGATGTAGACGGCGCTATTGTAGTACGTGCCGGCCGCATTCTCATAAAAGCCGCACACGACGTCGACGGGCCGCGTCCCGTTGGCGTCGCGCCAAGCTTTTTCAACGTCCGCGACAAACCTATTTGCAT
This sequence comes from Vulcanimicrobiota bacterium, assembly GCA_963777365.1. Taxonomy (GTDB): domain Bacteria; phylum Vulcanimicrobiota; class Vulcanimicrobiia; order Vulcanimicrobiales; family Vulcanimicrobiaceae; genus CAVZQG01. Next base: position 171,428 of record CAVZQG010000018.1, on the reverse strand, counting down.
CGAGCGAGAGCTCGTGGACCGCGCCCTCCAAGAAGTACCCGGTGAGTGCTGCCTCCGGAAGTATGACAAGGTCCGGCATCGGTTCGAACGAGCCCAGCTGTGCAAAAACCTCGCGCAGGTCGGCGAGGTTCCCGGCGTAATCTCCCTTGCGCGGCTTGCTTTGGACGATTGCGAGCTGCAACTGCGAGGGGCTGCTGTTCAGGCTAACCGGCGGTTCCACTGCTGACGATTTCGGGTTCTATCTCTCCTGGGCCCGCCACGTGAATCTTGGCGGCGCATTCCTCTGCCGGGTAGGTCCAGATCTCCGCCATCGTCGGGTGCAGGTGCGGGATCGCCATGAATTCCTTGACGGTCGCCTTATATCGCATCGCCACGATCATCTCGTGGATCAGATCGGAGCCGTACGCGCCCAGGATCGCCGCGCCCAGAATCTCGCCCGACCCGGCGTCCGCCATGATCTTGACGAAGCCCTTTGTTTTATTGATGCACTGGGCCTTACCATGCTCGGCAAACTCGTAGGTGCCCTTGACGTATGCCACACCTTGCGCTTGCAGCTCGCGCTCGGTGCGGCCGGCAACGGCAACCTGCGGATCGCTAAAGACCGTGTGCGTCTTTTGCAGCGTGTAGTCGGCCTTCTCTTTACTGCCGGTAACGGCGTTCCTGGCAGCAATCTCGCCCTCGTAGATCGCAACGTGCACGAGCATGTGTCTGCCCGCGACATCGCCGATGGCGTAAATATTGGGGTTACAGGTTTGCATCGTACCATCGATCTCGATGCCGGTGATGACGTGACACTCCACCTCGGCCTTCTCGATATCCAAACCCTCGAGGTTTGGTATGCGGCCTAGGCAGTACAGCAGCTCGTCGGCCTGCAGATCGCCCTCGACCCCATTTCTCGAGACGTGGACGATTTTTTTACCATTGTTGAACGCTCACGCGCATAATCTGCGTTTGCGTATGAACCTCGATGCCTTCCTCGCGAAAATACTCGGTCAGCGCCTCACCGATGTCGTGATCTTCTCCCGAGAGCAGATGCCGGCTTCGCAGGACCATCGACGTTTTCACGCCCATACGCGAGAAGAACTGGCCCAGCTCACATCCGATGTAGCCGCCGCCCAGGACGATGAGTGATTTCGGCAGCTCGGAAAGCTCCAGTGCTGCGTCGCTGTCAATGTAGCCGGCCTCTTGCAAACCATGAACCGCCGTGGCGGGCGCCACGACGCTGCCGGTTGCGATGATGAATTTATCGGCCTCGAGAATCAACTCGTCGCCGACTTGGAGCTCGTGCGGCGAGAGAAACCGCGCCTGGCCCATATAGAGCGGGAACGTGTCGATTCCCTCGATGCGGTAATCCGCGAAACCTTTGACGAGCTCGCGCTTACGACGCATGATATGCGGAAAATCAATCGAGATATGGCGCGCATGGACGCCGAGCTCGCCCGCCTCGCGCATATCCTGTGCGGCGTCGCTCGATGCGATGAGCGTCTTGCTGGGCATGCAGCCGCGTAAAATGCACAATCCGCCGAGCGGGCCGTGATCGACCAGCGCGACGTCGGCTCTCAAATCGCGTGCCGTGCGCGCGGCGGCGAAGCCGCCGGATCCCGCGCCGACGACCACCAGATGGTGGCGCTTACGTTCCATTACCCGTCCCGGACGGGGTCGACCGCGATATCGACGGCCGCGTGTTAACCAGGCTGGTTGCCGTCCGCGCGATCAGGGTTGCCATGCCCCTGGAGGCTACCAGGGAGGCGGCATGATTCCTGCGGACGTTCGTTGTACCTTGTGTCCTCGTGTCAGCCCACGTCGAACGTTCCCGCATTGCGCGCGCTGCAGACGCGACGCCCGCCCTTTTACTGCGAGCGGGTTGGGCATCTCTATCGGCCGTCGCTGCCGCCGGATTGACGCTCGGTTTTTTCACGTGGTTCGGCTTCATCGTTCCAACGCATCACCCGCTCTTCGTGCAGGCCGGACTCTTCCTGGCACTTCTTGCCGGTGCTGCCGTGGCCATCGGGCTATGGCTGGCGTATAGCCGTTATTTTTCCAGAAGAACGGGCGTGCTGTACGAGCGCACGCTGCAATACGATGCGATCAGTTGGCTGCCGTTCATCTTGCTCTGGCTCACGTTCGCTCTGCCGATCTCGATCACGGGCGGCGGCACGAGGCTCTTTTTATACTGCTTTGCGCTTTTCTGCATCGGAAAGATGGCCGTAGCCGTGCGGTTCAATATGACCGTGCGCGACGTGACGATAGATTTCGTGGTCTCTCGCTTTGCGATCATCGTCATCGCGGAACTCGCCGCAGTCATCATCGGCCAGCGCGCGGGAACGCACGTGCAGGAATCCCGCAATTTGTTGCTGGCGGTTTGGGGACGCTGGGACGCAGTTCACTATCTCGACATTGCGACGTACGGATATCACGGCACGGACATGGCGTTCTTCCCGTTGTATCCGCTGCTCATCAAGGCGCTGGGGTCGGCAATCGGCTACCATTTGGTCGCCGGATTGCTCATTTCGAACATCGCCTTCTTCTTCGGGCTGCTCTTCCTCTATAAGCTCGTCGAGCACGAGTTCGACCGCGCTGTCGCGCGCAGAGCCATCTTCTATATTTCGATCTTTCCGACGGCGCTCTACTTCTCGGCCGTTTATCCTGAGTCGCTGTTCTTCATGCTCACGGTCGCCTCGTTCTACTATATGCGCGAGCGCCGCTGGTGGCTGGCGGGCTCGATCGGTTTCTTCGCCGCGCTTACGCGCGTTGAAGGCGTTTTACTGATCGTTCCGTTCGCTTTTGAATGGTACTCAGCGCACAAGACCAACCTGCGCGAAGGGCTGCGTGACTTGGCGCCCATCGTACTAATCCCGATTGGAATAGCCCTGTACATGGGCTATCTGTGGGTGCTCAAGGGCGATCCGCTGTACTTCTCGCACGTGCAGGTGAATTGGAACCGGCATCTTGCCGCACCCTGGACCGCGGTTATCAATACCGTACACAAGATCGCGCACTTGAACGATCCGCGCAACGTCGCAAACCAAGTGCTGGAGCTCGGCTTTACCGCTCTGATGATCTCGGTCCTGATCGCGGGCTGGAAGCGTGTAAAGGCCTCGTACATCGCGTATATGGGCCTCTCGATTCTGCTTCCGATGTCGACGTCGAGCCTCATGAGCATGCCGCGCTTCGCTCTCGTGCTCTTCCCGATGTTCGTGATCTTCGCGGTGTGGGGGCGCCGCCCGGCTGCCAATAACGCGATTGTCGCCCTTTCACTTCCTTTGCTCGGTCTATTTACGGTACTCTTCGCCGATTGGTACTGGGTTGCTTAATCTCACGCAGCGCCGGGGCGTCCGGCAATTCGTCAAGTTCGGTACGGTTGGATTTACGGGGCTCGTCGTCAACTTCGTGATCGCGCACGCTTTACAAAAATCGACGTCACTGCCGCACGCCGCTGACTTCGCAATCGGATACATGGCCGGCGGCATTTCGAACTGGTACCTCAACCGCGTCTGGACGTTCCGCTCGAGTGCGCATCCGGTACGTGAGAGCGTGCAGTTTCTCGCGGTCTCCGGCATAACGCTGGGCTTGGGCGAAATTGTCTGGTGGATTGCCGGGCCGTTCGGACACAACCATTTCTCCACGACCTGGCTGATGGCAACGCTGGTCGGCACCTTCAGCAACTTCTTCATCAATAAGTATTGGACGTTCAAAAGCGTACCGTAGCCCGGCGTATCTGCCTGGGCGTTATTCTGCTGCTTGCGCTCGTCTTGCGCCTCAAGGGCATTCATAATCCGCTGATCGATCATCCGGCCTGGCGTCAAGGCGACACGGCATCGATCGCAAAGAACTTCGCGACGCTGCGGTATAACATTCTATATCCGCAGACGAATTACGACGGGCCGCCGCCGAACTACGTCGAGCTCGAGTTGCAGATCGTTCCAATCATCGCGGCAACGATCTATAAAATCGCCGGTGTGCACGAGATCGCCGGGCGCCTGACGAGCATCGCGTTTAGCCTGGGTACCGTTGCGGTCCTCGGACTCTTTGCGCGCTGGCTGTTCGCGAGCGAGATTGCCGGACTTTTCGGTGCGCTCTTATTGGCTATCATGCCGGGGAGTCTTTTCTACGGGCGCACGTTCACGCCCGATACGACGATGGTGTTCTTCCTCACGTGCGCGCTGTACGTCATCTCGCGCATGTTGATCGACGAAGAGACGTGGAGCTCCGCGTACGATAATCGCCGCAACCGCACTCCTCGCACTCGCATTTCTGGCAAAACCCGTTTCCGTCGTCGCCCTGGTGCCGCTTGGGGCGCTCATCATCGAACGCGCGCTCTCGGGACGCACGCTGCGCTGGGGACCAATCGCTGTTGATCCTCGCCGTTCCGCTTGCGCTTCTCTACGGATACGATCGCGCCGTCGCCTCGCATGCCGAATGGCATTGGGCCTCTGGGATCACCACGCTGCACGTGCTGCCCGCGCTCGCGCACTCGCTGCGCAGCGGGGCTGCACTGCAGCGCGAAGATCCTGCAGTTCCGGCAGGTACTGGGGATGCTCGCATACACGATGATCGGACCGGCGCTCAGCGCGCTAGGCATACTTGGGTTCGTCTTCTGGCCGCCCAACACGCGGACGCGCACGCTTCTGTGGGGCTGGCTTGCCGGGGGCCTTGCCTACGTCTATGTCGTCGTTACCGTCGAACGCGTCGATTATTATATGTATCTGCTGCTGCCGCTCGCCGCGCTTACCGGTGCCGGATTTCTCACGCGCTTGACGATTGCGTTGCAACGTGCCGCCGCCGGCAGAACGCTCACGTACGCGGCCGCCGCCGCGGGACTGCTGGCACTCGCGGCGGTCGTGTACCAAAACCGGAAGATTGTCGAGCCGTACTATCTCTACAGCAAACAGGTGTACCGCAATGCAATTGCGCTCGATGCGACCCTCGCGCCGGGAGCCCTCGTCGTCATGGGTCACTACGACCCGTCCGTGCTCTACTACATCGGACGCTACGGTTGGGAAGAGGACCCCTACCTCTGGACGCCCTTCGACGAACAGAGCGCGATCCGCAAAGGTGCGCGGTATTTTATCAATATCGAAAAGAACCGGTTCAACCGCAATCTCGAACTGTGCGCCTGGATGCAGCGCTTTCCGGTGATGAACCCGAACGGGCAATGGCCGGTTTACGTGACCGACCCCTCCCGCGTCAAGCCGGACGCCGAGCAGCACTGGCGCGCCTTTCGGCAGGCGGAAAAGCAAGGGCGGGGCCGGGAGTGGCTCGACGCTGCGGGGGTATGTAGATGAAGCTCAGATCGCGGGACCCCGGCGCCGAGAACTCATACGTGGCATCGCGCGCCCTCGTTCCTCTGTCAACCTCGGTTCTCACGCCGATCTCCTCGGGCACGAGCCCGGGGTCGGTGACCGTTCGCCCCGGCCGAAGCGGGCTGCTGGCGACCGAGATGCACGTCGATGTAGCAAATAATACGGACTGCTCGATGATGTGCGCGTTTACCGCGACGAACAATGGACGCGAGATCCCATTCGCGCCGCAGTATGAGTGGATCGATCCGTACACGACCGGAACGGTTGCTTTGCGCGTTCCGTGGAAGATTCGCACGCTGGCCGTGCGTCTGCTCGGGAGCGGCACGGATTACGCCGCGCGCGCGGACGTACCGCGTGCTCGCGTGTTTTGGCTGGCGGCTGCACTCCCGATCCTTGCGGCGCTCGCCGTAGCGATCGCGGCGTGGCTTCGTCCCGGGATCGCTTCATTTTCGATCCCGCAGCAGGCGTACGCGGGCAGCACGGTCAGTGCGGCTTATGCGGTACGCGGCGTGGGCGGCGCGCGCTACCGCGTAAGCGACGGCACGAATGTCATTGCACAGGGTGCGCTTTCGGCGCGTTCGGGATCGTTCGCATTCAACACATCCAAATCGCCGAAACGCTATGACGTTTGGCTTTCCGTCAGCGGCCCGACGGGTTCTGCGGGCGCGCATCAGCTCGTGAACACGCAGATGCGTCCGCAAGCCCAGATTCCGGCATCGATCGGAAGTTTGACGATCGCACCCGGCGTTGCCGTCTCGGGAAAACCGTTCATCGCTCGCTATGCCTCCAATGCCGTGGCCGGCGACTTGAAGCTCATCGACGACAAGGGCATTACCTGGGATGCGCAGCCCTACCGTGCGCAAGGCACGACGGCGTTCATCGCTCCGCATGTCGATAGTCCTTCGCATTTCGTGGTGCGGCTGGCCGTGCGGCGCGCAAGCTCGCTGGCAAGCGCCGAATCAGGGCTGGTCGTGATGCCCGCAACACCGAGCCCCTCGCCCTCGCCGGCAGACCTCGCCTCAATCGCGGCACCGCCCGAAGCGTCGGTCATTACGATACCGCAGCACGTGGTCTCGGGTGCGAAGTTCACCGTCAAAGCCCAATCCGCGCAAGACGGCGTGCTTAGCGGTACGGTGACGCTGCAAGGCGAGAACGGTACGGATTTCTCGTCGGCGCCGGCCGACCAGACGCAGTCGGTGGCGTTTACCGCACCGATCGTAAAGCGCTTAACGCGCTACTACATCGTCGCGACGCTCGTGCGCGCGAAGAGCAGCCAGCTCGTCGTCACGCCGATATCGGTGTATCCGGCCGATTCACCCTAACAGGTACCGCTGAGCGGCAGCGGATTCGAGGGGTTGAAATCCGGCAGCGGCAGCGTAATGGATCCTCCGCTCGCGGCTTTCTCTCCGACGAGTGAAGCCGAAACCGCCGCCTGCAGGTCGGGATAGCATTTGAACGTCGTCGCGATGTCGGGCGTATTGACGAAATTCTGCGCCGCGCTCAAGGTGCTGAACGGGCCGATTGCGCCCTGAATGAACAGCGGGATCGCTTTTGTCGCCGCAACCGATGCGGTCGTGTGCGTGAGTAAGAGCGGCGCTCCAAGCGAACCGCCCGTAATCGGAGCGGTGCCCGAGGTGCATGCGCCGCTCGAGGTGCCGCTGTCCGGCCACCAAAACGGCGCCGCCTGCGGGCCCGGAAAAGCGCCCGTGGAGTTATTGTTCAGGAACGCGTCCGAGCTCGGCGTTGCGCAGGTCGCAGGTTCGACCTGCGTGAGCGTTCCGATGTTGTTGTAGACGGCATAGATGCTGTATGCCGTGTACGGGCTCGACTCGTTTGAGATGAGACCGCTGTAACGCACGGCGATTTGCGCGCGCTCGCTGAGCACGCTGATCTGCACGATCCAGATAATGCCGAACAAGACGAGCAGAAAGAGCGGCAGAAACACGACCGACTCGATGAGCGCTTGGCCGCGCTGCCCGCTCAGACTGCGGGCTAGCTGCATGCGACGGCCGCCATATTGAGCGTTCCGGCAAATGGTTTGATCGCCATCGCGGACCACCACCCCGTTGCGACCAGCAATCCCTGATCGCTCGGCACGTATGTAAAGCCGTACTTGCCGTCCGAGTGCGCCGGATTACCCTGATTGTACGGATTATCCGGGTTGCCGCCGTAATCGATGCGATAGTTCGGATCGTTGTTAGAAAGCGCGGCACTTCCATTCGTGGCTTCCGGAAACTCGCTTGGCTGAAAGACGTTCCCGGTCGACGGGTCGTTGATCGAGCCGGTATATTCGAACTCTTGCGTGCTTTGAATGCTGGTCGCCGCCGCGCGCCCGATCGCTTTGAACGTCGGCGCGGTGAACGTAAAGAAGCTGGGAATCATCGAGGGCACCGTGGCGCACGCGGCGATCTCAATCTGCAGCGGCTGCAAGTCGGTCTTGGGGTGGCCGCTGGTGCTGCCCCCGACAACGAAAGCGCAGCAGTCCGCATAGACGTCTTCCAAATAGTTGTTGTTGCGCGGCGTAGCGGAGATCAGCGTGTACTTGAACGCACAATCTCCGCCGTTGACCGCACCGCAGTTGACCTGGTACTGGGCGAGCGCATTTTGAATTTGCGTTATCTCATCGCTCTGCGTGGGCTTGCTCACGCGGTTGAGCAGCAGGACGTCGCTCGTGTAGCGCTGCACGGCGTCCAGATACTGGCCGCGCAGGTTGATGTACATCGCATCGCAGCTTTTCGCATCGCTTTGGTCCGAATGCGTATTGCATCCGCCCGAGCCGCCCACGACCTCGTCGATGTCCCGCAGGATGAAGCGTATGCGGTATTCCTCCACCGCGGCCGCGTGCAGCAGTGAATTGGTTTCGTTCCACTGGACGGTTTGGGCGGCAAGTAAACCGCGCGCGGCGGCGTCGGCCGCGTTCTGTGCCCGGATCTGCCAGCGCAGCGCGCTTCCATAGTCCAGAATCATGACCAGCATGACCAGCGCCGAGAGAGAACCAAACGCCCAAACGGGCAGTGTTTGGCCGCGCTGTGCGTGCAGACGGGAGCGCATCAACACCCGCTTTCCGGATGAAGCGGAAACTTGTGACCGAGCTGCGAGTCACTTCCGCTTTCACCCTGGATAGGCATCACGTCCCAGCTGTAGACTTTCTGCATCGGGCTTTGCATGAGCGACTCGTACGCGGTAACCGCCGCCGCATTCTGCGGCCGCGTGGGCGTCAAGAGAAAATCCGCTGAAATTGCAGCGAAATATTGCTGATGGCAAACCATGTACCCGAACGTGCCGCCCTCGTCGCTTCCGTCCAGAGCGGTGTTATAGTTGGAATCCTGCAAGAATTCGGCCAACCCGATGGATCGCAGTTGCAGCGAGCCGCACTGTGCCCAGGGCATCGGATCGTTGCACCATAAGAATGCCAGCGTAATGTAGTATGGCGGGACGTTTTGATCGTCCGTGGTGAGCGGGTCGACCACCGAGTTGTCCGCCGTCGTGGAATTATAGTCGACGCCTTGAGCGTCGTCGTCGTGATTGCCGATGACGGGGCGTCCGTCGACGCTGCCCGAGTTCAAGGAGACATTGCCTCCCAGGACCGAGGCATTTAGTTGTACCGAAGCTTGCGCTTGGAGCCGCTGCGGCCGCAAGACCGACGCGCCGCCGTAGCGGTTGTTCAGATTGCCCCACTGCGTAAAATTCACGGGTACCGTCGTGTCCGGCGGATCCTGAAAGATCGGCGAGATGTTCATCGGCACGTTCGGAAACAATGGTCCCAGAGCCGTGTTCAAGGCCGAGACGTTGCTGGATCCCGACGCATATCCATGCGCAAAGAAAAATGCAGCACCGTCGAGCTGCAGCTGAAAGTAGCCCATGAGCGCGAGTTGCAGCGCGCCGAAGACGAGCAAGAGCGTGAAGCTCAACGTAATTGCCGTTTCGGTGAGCGCGGTTGCCCGGCAGCTCGAACGCGCGAATTTCACGGGGGCGGACCGATTTGGTAGGTCTGCATATTGCTCGTCGTCGTCGTAAGCGACTGGCTCGACGATTTCGCGATCGCGATGAGCATGGCCATTGCGCCGGCACTGAGCAGCGAGAGGATGATGGCGTATTCCGTCATCGATGCTCCGCCTTCTTCGTTCAGCAGCCGGCGAACGAGGTTCACTGATTGATGATCTCCGGCGTCATCACGAATACGACGTCGGTCTGGTTGTCCTGATAGCTCGTCGAGGAGAACAACTTCCCCAGAACCGGGATGTCACCCAAAACGGGAACCTTTTGGATCACGCGTGACTCCTGGTGGCGAAGCATGCCGCCCATGACGATCGACTGTCCCGGTTTGGTGACGACTCTCGTCGAAAGCCGGCTTTCCTTGAGCGCCGGAACCAGAAACCCGTTCTGATTCACGCCGTCTTGAAAGTCCAGGTCCGAAATATCCGGATTGATCTGCGCCGCGATCGTTCCGTTGGCTTGCAGCGTCGGCGTAACGTTCAGTTGCACGCCGAAATCCTTGTAGATAATGCTCACTTGACCCAGGCCCGTGGAAAATGGGATCGGAACCTGGCCGCCGACCAAGAATGTGGCCTGCGCTCCCGGCGAGGTGAGGATGTCGGGTGAAGATAAGACGCGCGCGTGACCTTCTTGAATGAGCAAGTTCAAGGTCGGCGCGAGCGTGATAGTACGGAAGAATGCACCGACCTTGAGCGCCCCGCCCGGCGGTTGTTGACTCTCAACAGCCGGAAAGGACGGTTGTCCGAGCGTGTACGTGCCGTCGGGGTGAAACGTCGCCGACTGCAGTTGCATGCCCAAATTTTTCATCGCCGTATGGTCGACCTCGAGGACGTAGACCTTGATGTCGATCTGCGTTGAGTGCTCGACCTCCAGGCGGTTGAGGACTTTACCCTCCACGCCTAGGAACGGTCCGGCGAGCGTTTGCGCGCGGGTGACCACGCGCTGCGCCACTTGATCGTCCGGAACGTGACCGCTTACGAAAATGTCGCCCTTGCCGTCCGGTTCGATTTGCAGGCCCGAGACGCCGGGGACGTTCGCGAAGTCTTTTTGAATCGACGAAATCGAATGCTGAATCCGCACGGCGTTCACGATCGAATATTTGTTTTCGCGTGCGTAGTCGTTGAAATGCGAGAGCACGTCGCTCAGTTCCACGTAGGCGGCCATGTCCTCGACGTTTCCGCGAACGATGACGGCTTTGCCGAAGCTGACGACCTGCACGTCGGGTTCAGAAATCGCCGAGCGTAACATTTCAGACAAACCATCGACGAGCTGGCTGCTGACGACGACCTCGTATGTCGAGCGATCGTCGCCGGACCATACGAAGACCGACGTATGTCCGGCCGCCTTGCCGTTGAGAATGAGCTGAGAGCGTCCTACCGCGATGACACCCAAACAATCGGCATCCCCAACCGCGACGCGTCGCAGGTCTTTGACGGGAAGGACGATGGAATGCCCGGTTTGCAGGGCGATGTAATGGACTTCACCAGCGCGTGAATACGCCGGCGGCACGATGAGCGCGCATGCAAAAACTGCTGCGCTTATAAGCCGCGTCCATTGTAATAGGCCAAATGGCCTTCCTATCATACCGATGTCTCCGTACTCGGAAGGACGAATGCGCCTCCAGTGCGCGGTGAGATTATGCCACGAAAAAAGGGCGTTTACGCATAAACGCTTTCTAAGCGCTTGGTAAAAATCTTGAGAGCGCCATTCCCGTATGGCGCCGGCCGGGCTATTATGGTCGCAGCCAAGGAGGGAATGCGTGTCCAAGCTTCGACTACTCGCCGTATTAACGGCGGCACTGTTCATTAGCATCGGTACGTTCGATCGTGCCGCGGCTGCACAGCCGCCTTTGACCATACAGCTGCGTCACATCGACGGACAGCAGGCGCTGGAAGTTTACGGCACGGCGCCCTCCGGAACTCCGCTGACAATCACCGTGTTTGCGGCCTTCTCTTGGGACTTGCCCGCAGCACTGCTCAACACGTGGAGCATCCAATCCGGCTCTGATGGACGCTTCGCGATTCGAGCACCGATTGCCGGCGACTCCTTCAGCGGAACGATCGTAACAGTCCGAGCGCAGGCGCCCAGCGGCGCCGACGCGATTGCCTCTTGGACCGTCGATCGACCCTCGTCGCAGTGGATTCCCGCCGGCGACGAGGTTCCTGATCACTAACCCGTACGCACCTTTAAGGGGGACTTACTTTCATGAAATTCCTGAATATGCTCAAAGACGATTCCGGCGCCACGATGGTGGAGTACGGAATCATGGTTGCACTCATTGCCGCGGTCTGCATCGTCCTGATCAGCACGCTCGGAACCAAAGTGAGCGGCGCATTCTCGACGGTCAACAGCGCAATCTAAACCCTCCGGTTCTTCGAGGTTCATGCCGTGACGCGTAACAAACGCCCCATGCTCATCATCATCGCTGCGGTCCTGGCGGGCGGTGCCGCTCTGACCGCATTCGATTACGTCTCCTCGAACAATCGGCATGAACCGTCCGCGCCGCCCAGGGCAGTAATTGTGGCGGCTCGGCCAATAAACGCACGCGAGACAATCACGGGCGCAATGCTTCAAACGGCAATGCGCCCCGCTGATGCCGTCGATCCGGGTTCGTATTCATCGGACGCCGCGCTCGAGGGTGATATCGCGCTCGCCGACATTCCCGCCGGTGCGGCACTGACCTCATCGAACGTCACGCGCGCCGCAAATCTTCCCTCTGCCGTGCATCTTTCGAACGGCATGCGGGCGATGAGTATCGCGGTCGACGAGGTCAAAGACGTTTCCGGCCTGCTGCAGCCGGGCGATCACGTCGACGTGTACGCAATTACCTCGCGGTCGGCCACCGAACAGCCGCAGGCCTTCGCGATCCTGCGCAACATCATTGTCCTAGGCGTGGGCGGCCAGGTCACAGAGGTTGCTGCCGGTGCCACCCCGGGACCGCAAACAATGCAATGGCGTTCGGTAACGCTGCAGGTAAGCGCGACGCAGGCAAAGACGCTCGCCGTTGCCGATCTCAATTCAACGATCCGTCTGGCGTTGCGCCCGCCGGGAGAAAGCACGCGCTCGGAACGCACCGATGCATTCAGCGTGCCGATGCAAACAGGCCCGTCACTTCCCTCCGCGCCCGCGCCCGCTGCCGCTGCGCCCGTCGCCGCTTCTATGCCGGCGCCCGCAAAGGGCGGCGCGCAGGCCGACCCGCCGCGACGCGTGCCGAACGACGGCGTCCAGTATATCTTGGGAGATCATATCGAAGGCTCCGGAACGCAGTAGATGTCGCTTATTTTATTCGTCATCGGGGCCAAAGGCGGCGTCGGTACGACGACGCTTACCGTCGATTTGGCAAAGCGCTTCTCGGAGAAGGGCAGCACGCTGCTCGTGGACGGCGACCTTTCAGGGCGCCGCAGCATCGCCTCGCTTTATAATCGTTTCGCGGCACTCGACGAGCGGCGCGCCGTCGATGGTGTGGGCGTGGCTGCGATCACGCAGAACCTCACGCTGCTGGAACTGGCCGCAAGCATCCATGAGGGATTCACGATCAAGCCCGAGCGTATCGATGAATTTTTCGTGACGGCGGCAGGTCAGTCGGACACGATGATCGTCGATGCTCCGCAGCCATTTGCGGCCGCGGTACGGCCCTTTGCCGTGCGTTCCGCGGGCTTCATCTTGATCGTACAGCCGACGCTCTTAGGCGTAACCGGCGCTCGTTCGATGCAACTCGAACTGCAGAAATTCGGCGTTCCGGCGGCGCGCATGATCTTTATCGCCTCGACGATCGGCCCCAAAGCCGAGATATCGAATGCCGATATTCAGCGGGCGCTCGGCGTCGAACTCGTTACCGAGATTCCATCGAGCACCGACAAGCGCTACGAGCGTGCGATTCAATCACTTCAAGAAGCTATCCGCGCGCTGCCGCCCTCGGAGACGCTCCTGCTCCGTCCCTCGGCCAGCACGCCGCTGGGTGAACGACGGCTAGGTCCGCGTGCACCCAAACCCGATGACGGTTTTTCGGATAAACGCACGACGACCGAGCCGGCAATGCAGCGCGGGCAGCGTGACGATCTCAAGGCGCTCATTCATCGCGAACTCTCGCGGCGGATAGACTTTGCCGCGATCTCCGGATCCGATCAATTGAAGGTCGACGAAGTTCGCAACGAGGTCGAGGCGACGGTTGCCGAGTTCGTGGCAAAAAGCGAAGACGTCGGCAGCGCGGAACAGATTGCACGCCTTCGGCAAGAGATTCTCGACGAGTCGCTCGGCTACGGGCCGCTCGAAGATCTCATGCGCGATTCCGCTATTACCGAAATCATGGTTTCCGGCCCAAACAAAATCTACATCGAGCGCGACGGCCGATTAGAAAAGACGACCAAGACGTTCGTGGACGAGCGGCAGCTTCGTCTGGTCATCGAGCGCATCATCTCTCCGCTCGGGCGGCGCATCGATGAGTCGATGCCGATGGTCGATGCTCGTTTGCCGGACGGCTCGCGTGTGAACGCAACGATCGAGCCGCTTACGCTCGACGGCTCGACGCTCACGATACGTCGATTCGGCAAGCGCCGGCTCAACGTCGAAGATCTCATTTCACGCGGTTCGCTCATGCCGGCTATGGCCGACTTCCTGCGCGCCTGCGTTGAAGCCCGGCTAAACATCGTCATCAGCGGTGGAACCGGTTCCGGTAAAACCACGCTGCTCAACGTGCTCTCGCACTTTCTTCCGACGCACGAGCGTATCGTGACGATCGAAGACGCGGCCGAGCTCTACCTGGATCAAGACCACGTCGTTCGCATGGAAGCCCGGCCGCCGAACGTCGAAGGACGCGGCGAGATTCGCATTCGCGATCTGGTGCGCAACTCGCTTCGTATGCGACCGGATCGGATCGTCGTCGGCGAGTGCCGCGGCGGAGAAGCGCTGGACATGCTTCAAGCGATGAATACCGGCCATGACGGCTCGCTTACGACGGTCCACGCCAACACTCCGCGCGACTGCCTCTCGCGCATCGAGACGATGGTCCTGATGGCCGGCTATGACATTCCGGTGCGCGCAATCCGCGAACAGATCGTCAGCGCGGTCGATTTGGTCATCCAGGTATCCCGCACGCGCGACGGCACACGTAAGGTAACGAGCATCAGCGAGGTGATCGGCATGGAGGGCGACGTTGTAACGATGCTCGACCTGGTCCGCTATCAACAGCACGGCGTAGACAAGGAAGGCATGGCCATGGGCAACTTCGTCTTCACCGGCGTTCAGCCGCAGTCGATGACCCGCTTTGCCGAGTACGGCGTCACGTTCAATTTGGAACGCCTGAACGAAATGCAGTTGGCGATGGCGTACTCAGCATGAACATCGCGCTTCCGATCGTCGTCGTTCTCGGCATTGGCGGAGCGGTTGCAATCGCATTCCTCGCCTTTTGGCAAAGCGTCGTTCGCGTCATTGCGCAGCTCGATGGAGCCCTACCGAAGCGGCTTAGAGCGCGCCGCCATACCGGTAAAATCCGAGGAACTCTCGTTTGCCGTATTGGCGCTGGGCACGGTTCCATGGGGTGTCCTTACGGTCTTTTGGCACCCGGCTCCGCTGCTGAGTCTCGCCTTCCTGGTCATCACGCTCAGCATGTCCTTCTTCGCGGTTCGCGCCTGGATCAACACGCGCGTCTATAAACGCCTGGCGGAGTTCGGCAATCAGCTCGAAATGGCGCTGCGGCTGATAGCCGGAGCGATGCGCGTTGGTCTTGGGTTGCGGCAAGCCTTGCTGAATGTCGTCGCCGACATGCCCGACCCGGCGCGCGTGGAATTCACTCGCGTGCTCAGTCAGACGCAGATAGGCGTCAGTCTGTACGATGCGTTGGATCAGCTCGCGGAACGCATGCCGTCCAGCGAAATGCTCATGATGTCCAACGCGGTACGCCTGCAGAGTCAAACGGGCGGAAACCTTTCTCGCGTGCTCGAGAACCTGGCCGGTACGATTAAAGAACGCCGGCGGCTCACACGCAAGATCCGAGCCCTGACGGCGGAGGCGCGCGCGACCAAGTATATTATCACCGGGCTCCCCGTCTTCGTGGCCGGGTTCGTTATGACCGTTGAACCGGAGATGCGTTCCGGTTTGCTGGACACGATGGTTGGGCGCGTCTGCATGCTGATCGTAGCGGGGCTGCTTGCACTGGGCTGGTACCTCTTCAACATCATTTCGAAGATCGACATATGATGACCGGCGCATTTTTCATCGGAGCTTTGACGCTTGGAGCCGCGGGCGTGGGCTACTACGCGATGCAATCGACGAACGGCGAATTGCGCGATCGCATGGCCGCCATCGACGCCGCCGCGGGATTGACCAAGGACAACGGGGACTCTACCCTGCTGCGCCGCTTGCTCGACGAACGCCGCGCTAACGCGCTCTCGGTCAAACTTCAAGAAGCGGGCTGGTACGATCTCACGCCGCTCAAACTCTTCAATCGCTCGGCGCTGGGCATTGCGGCTGGGGCCGCGTTCGGGCTTTTAGCGATGCTGTATTTTCACAAGACCTCTCCCGTTCTCATCGGCCTCACCGTCGCGCTCGCGTCGTACGGAGGGTACTGGCCATTCGCCTCGATGCATCGCACGATCGAGAAACGCAAGCTCGCGATTCATCGAGAGCTGCCCGACTTCTTGGACGTGCTTGCAACAACCGTGGACGCCGGCATCGCGCTAAACGGCGCCCTCTCCGCGGCTGCGGAGGGCCTGCACGGACCGCTTGGTGATGAGATGCGGGCGGCGCTGCAAGATATTCGCTTGGGCCGATCGCGTGCGGACGCGCTCATGGCGCTCTCGCAGCGAGTTCGAGAGGGCGACTTGACGACGACGATGGTTGCGCTCGTTCAGTCCGAGCGGCTGGGCGCGAGCATCACCGACGTGCTGCAGCAATTGGCCGCCGAAACGCGCGAACGTCGCACGCTGCGCGCGGAAGAAATAGCGGCGCAGCTGCCGACCAAACTCGTCTTTCCGGTCGGTCTCTGTATGCTTCCGGCGCTGCTGATTCTGATCTTCGGAGCCGTCGTCGCGAAACTCATCAATCGATGATCGCCGGCCTGCTCAGCGCGATCGTCTTCGCGTGCGCATCGGCATGCGGAGTCGCCCTGGCGCAAATTCTTTGCGGGGACGTCACGCCGCTTGAAGATGCTCCGCAGCCGAGCAGGCTCTCACCGCTCGTTCCCATCGGAACATTCACCGTTCTGGGTCTGGTCATGGCCTTGCGTCATGCGGGTCCCCTGCAGCTGGGTACCGTCGCACTGATCAGCGTGCCGCTGGCCGGAAGCTGGTACGCCGACGCGAAGAAAGGTATCGTTCCGGACGCCTTCACGCTTCTGCCGCTGGCGCTCATCTTTATCACGATTATCATCCACCACTCGTGGTTCGTCGCAATTTCGTCGATCGTCACCGGAGCCGCATTCGCAATCGCCGCGCTGCTCTCACGCGGACGAGGAATGGGATGGGGCGATGCCAAGTTGGCCGCGGTCGCGGGTGCGCTTCTTGGATTGCCGTGGTCGATGGGTGTCCTGGGCGCGGCGTGTTTTGCGGCAACCGTCGTTTCCGTCGTGCGTAATCGCGGAACGCAGCCGATAGCATTTGCTCCGTATATCGTGGTCGCCGTCGTCAGCGCGATCGCACTGACGGTTCACGCCTAACCTCGCGGCTAGGCCGATGCGCTCTCTTCGAACATGTCCTCGCGGTTGGAAACAACCGGACCGCGCTCGAACGAGAGGGTTCGCAAGAGATGCAGCACCTCGCCGAGCGATCGACGGAGCTGAGCGCCCAGTTCCTCCTGCCCGCAGTGCGGCATGCCCGCAAGCAGATCGCCGCGATAGAGTTCTCTTGCGCGTTCCAGGTGAAAGTGCACGGATCGGTGAGCGCCTTGCGAATATCCCGCGCGTGCCGCATTGACGTGACCTTGAAATTCGGCAACGTCCGTCATGACGTTTTGCAGCACGACGCTAATGTCGTCCTCGGAACGGAAGTACGCATCCGTACCCACCTCGCCGACGACCGAGCGCATCGCACGACGAATGTTGCTGCACGTCGTGCGCAGGTTTTGCGCGGCGACACCCGCTTCGCGGCCCGGCCAGAAGACCTCCATGATTTCACGTCGTGTCGCCGTTCCGTTTTCCTTGAGCAGCAGATACTTGAACACTTGGGCGTCTTTGCGCCGGACCCATTTGAGAGCAACGCCGCCGATCGAGACACGCAGCTCGCCGAGCAATTTGGCAACCATCGGTTCGAGCGCGGCCGCTCGCGAGCTCTTCGCGGTCAGCTCCAGCGCGCGTCGCGCGGGCGGCAACAATTCGGGAACGCCGTCCCTGCGGACGACGAACAGGCCCTCCCGCTCCCAGCCGTGCAGGTCATCGGACGTGATGACGCATCGATTTTCGATGGCGCCGATGAATTTGGATCCGTTGTGCGATCGGCTGCACTCTGCAATCGCGAAATCACGAAACGCCGCAAGCCGTTCTTCTTCCCATACGCGAAGCGCATCGCCCAAGGGGGCTTCTCGACGGCTCGCACAGTGCAGCGCACCGCTTACGACCATCGGCCAGCCCAGCGTTTGTTCGAGCAGTTGCGCGCCCTCGCGCGCATCGAATGGTACCGACGTCAACGTGCAAAGCGCTTCGAGATCGTGCACGTCGAACGCCAATTCGTTCCAGTCGATCGCCTCGGCCGAACCGTCGCAGAGCCAGCGCGGTTCGATAACGGACTCGATCGATCGTACGCAGACCGTCACGCTAATCGCGCGATCCATGAGCGCGCATAAGGAACGGATCGCCGCCCGGCCCGATGCCGCGGCCGCATCCGCGTCATCGATGATCAGATTCGTGATGCCGGCCTGCTCGACCGCGTCGAGTGCGTTTTCCAAAGAGGACGCAAGCCCGGGTATCTCGGATGCGCCGATCACCTGGCCGAACACGGCCGCGGCATCATCGCCTTGCCCCAGGCGCAGGTACCTCCACGATCCCGCGGAGCCCAAAACTCCCTGTGCTGCCAGCGTCGTCTTTCCAAATCCGGCAGGGCCGCAAATAGCCCAAACGCGGGCTTCTCGCCGAATACGTTCCAGTAGTCGCGGGCGGTCCAGGTGGAGGGCGGGCAGCCGAGGCAATCTTCCGGGCGCCGAGGCAGAGAAGGCGCTCATTTGGTTAGGGTATCGGCAAAAGGCTGACATAAGTCCATCCGGCCTATTGGTCTTTTCGGACCAACTCGGCCGCGAGAGCCGCACCGCATACGCTGCGCGTGATTGAACTGCCGATACGATCTATGATGATGTCGCGATTCACCGGGCGCAGCGGCTTCGAACGTGCGATTTTTCAGGAGCATCCTTTAGCGATGCTCATTTGGGATCGGCACACGCTGAGGATTCTGGAGGCAAACGACGCCGCACTCGCGCTTTACGGGTATTCCAAAGCCGAGTTTTTGCAGAGCACGATCGACCGCGTTGCTTCGCTTGAACATCTTGGGGCCGGCGTTTCCGAGGGCTATGTACGCCACCGCACAAAGACGGCGCACACGCTTGCGGCTAGCGGTCTGGAATCGCGCCACAACGTATCGCGGTATCGAGGCAACCCTGACGATCGCCCACGAACTGGGGGACCTGCTCGACGCGCGCGAGCGGCTTTGCGAGATGGAATCATCGCTCGAACTCGTGCAGCGTCTCGCGCACGTAGGCACGTTCAGCGTCGACCGGATTACCGGCACCCGAGTATGGTCCGACGAAATCTATCGCATCTTGGGTTTGGAGGCGGGCACCGCGCCGCAGCTCGAGGGATTTTGGGCGTTCGCCGACCCGAGCGACGCCGGCGACGTGCGCTCCGAAATACTACGGGCGCGATCCGAGCATCGCCCGTACAGCGTCGACTATCGTATCCTTCGGCCCGACGGAAGCACTCGCGTGGTCAACGAGCAGGGCCAATGGGAATACGACGACCGCGCGGAGTGGTGTTTCCTTTCGGGAACGTTTCAGGATATTACCGAGCGCGAGCATGCGCAAACCGAGATCCGGCATCTGGCTTACCACGACACGCTTACGAACTTGCTCAACCGGTCGGGTCTCAAAGCACGCATGCAATCCATACTCGAATCGAGGCCCGTCTGAAAAGCTCACGGCCGTCATTCTGTTCGACATCGACCGTTTCAAGACGATCAACGACACGCTCGGTCATCAAGCCGGAGACGACGTCCTGGTTGCAATCGCCGAACGTCTGCGCGGGCGGCTGCTCGAAAACGAACTCCTTGCCAGAACCGGCGGGGACGAGTTCGTCACCGTCATTCCCGATTGCGCCGATCGATTGAACATCTCGCTGCGCGCGGAGCAACTGCTGCAGGCCTTCCGCACGCCGTTCCTTGTCGGGACCTTCCCGTACGCGATATCCGCCAGCGTGGGAATCAGCGTTGCACCGCTGGATGCATCGGGTGCCGACGATCTGCTGCGCAGCGCGGACGTCGCGATGTATCAATCCAAGAGCTACGGCAGAAACCGCTTTCATTACTATACCGAGCAGATGCACAGCGCCGCGACGCGACGCTTCGACCTCGAGCGCGGCCTGCGGCGAGGACTCGACCAGAACGAATTCAGTATGCATTATCAGCCGATCGTCAGCGCCAAAGACGGCGGCGTGCGGTCAGTCGAAGCGCTCCTGCGATGGCACAACCGCGAGATGCAGGCGATCCCTCCGGGTGACTTCATCGAGTTTGCCGAGGAGACCGGCGTCATCGAGGAGATCGGCGACTGGGTCTTGGATACGACGTTCGCACAGGCCAAGCGCTGGGCGGACGAATCCGTACCGCTTCGCATCTGGGTCAATGTATCGGCCGTGCAGCTGCACGAGGGTCTGCCGGACAAGGTTCGCGCGCTGCTGGCCAAACACAGCGTGAATCCGGACTGGATTGGCTTTGAGCTGACGGAGAGTTCCTTCATCAACGCCGGCGCGCAAACGCTCGCGATCATTCAGGAGATAAAGTCACTGGGCATCCGTTTGGCATTGGACGACTTCGGCGTAAAGTATTCATCTCTGGAGTATCTGCAGCGGCTGCCGATCGATACCGTCAAGATCGACCGCGTCTTCGTCAGCGGCGTAAGCGGCAATCGCGTCAATCGCGCAATTATTCAAGCCGTTGTAAATATCGCACACGAAATGCACTTGAACGTGAGCGCGGAAGGCATTGAGACGCAGGCGGAGCTCGAAACGATACAATCGCTCGGATGCGATAGCTGGCAAGGTTTCTTCTTCAGCACGGCCCGGGCGGCGAACGAGGTGCGCGCACTGGTCAAAACGATGAAGGAAGCCGTCTGATGCCCTGGTTCTCTCTGCGCGATGCTTCGAGCGACTTAGAAGGCGCCGCGTTTGCCGCGAACCCAACGCCGATGTGCCTGTACGAACGCCGCACGCTCGCGGTGTTGGACGTGAACCGGGCCGCCGTGAACCTGTACGGCTACAGCCGCAACGAGATGAAAGGAAAGACCATCGATCTTCTGCGCGCGCCTCAAGACGGCTTGCAGGACGTTGTGGAGGCATTCTCCGGAATTACGTCGTTGCGGCAAGGACGCATCTTCAAGCACCGGCGCAAAAACGGCGAGGTCTTCTTCGCTGAGGTCAGGACGCACGACCTCACGTACGGCGGCCGTGCCGCTCGCCTCATGGCCGCGGAGGACGTCACGGCGGCGATCGCTGCTGAACAAGAGATCAGCCAAAGACACGCAGCTCTGGTTCGCGCCGAGCAAATAGCTCATCTCGGAAGCTACGCCTACAATCACGAAACCGGCTTTGCCTATTGGTCCGATGAGCTGTATCGATTACTGCGCGTTTCGCCGGGCGGCGTCAATGTCGCCGACGGGTTGTGGCCGTTTCACTATCCGCACGACGCGCAGCGCGTACGCCGCGAACTCTCGAAAGCACAGCTTCATCGCAAGGCCTATGATATCGAGCATCGTCTGATCTGCTCGGACGGAACGATCACGCACGTGCAGGAACAGGGTCATTGGGTGTACGACGACGCCGGCACGGTACGAGCGCAGTACGGTACCGTTCTCGACATCACCGACCGCAAGACAACTGAAAGCTCGCTGGTCGATTTGGCCTACCACGATGCGTTGACGGGCCTGCGTAACCGAACGGGACTGCGTCAGGATATCCGCCGGATCGTCAGCAACTACGAGGGAAACTCGCTCGTCGGCGTGCTCTTCGTCGACTTGGATCGGTTCAAGATTATCAACGACACGCTCGGACACCGGGTCGGCGATGCGGTACTTGCCGAGGTGAGCCGGCGGCTGCGTGCGGCCGTTAGCGCGAACGACATCGTATCGCGCACGGGCGGAGACGAATTCATCATCGTGCTCGACGGGATGCCGGATAAAATGTCGATCTCGGAGCGCGCGCAAGGAATCATCGACGCGCTCGCACCCGCGATAACCGTGGGCGAGCACGAGCACTTCCTCTCCGCCAGTATTGGAATCAGCCTCTTTCCGCTCGACGGAAAGGAACCGGATGCGCTGCTTCGCAACGCCGACGTTGCCATGTATGCGGTAAAAAAGCGCGGCGGCGTCGGGTTCAGCTATTATACGCCGGATTTACAGTATGCCGCCTCGAGGCGATTTCGGCTTGAACGAGCGCTTCGCCACGCTCTGGGACGGAGCGAGCTCTCGTTACGGTACCAGCCGATAATCGATGCGCGCAGCGGCGCCATCGCAGCGGTTGAAGCGCTCCTGCGTTGGAACAGTCTGGAGCTCGGGCCGATCGAACCATCGGAGTTTATCGCGCTCGCTGATGAGACCGGCCTCATCTCGTCCATCGGGCGGTGGGCAATGGATCAGGCGTTCATGCAAACCGCGCAGTGGGCGCGAGCCGGCTTAGCGCTGCGTACGTGGATCAACATTTCCCCCCATCAGCTTCACGACCCGAATTTCGTACGCATGCTGGAGGAGCTTCGCGCGGCGCACGACCTGCGAGCCGACTTGATCGGTCTGGAAATAACCGAGGATTCGTTCATTGCGCGGCCGAGCGAGGCCGAAGACGCGCTTCGCGAACTGCGCAGTGCGGGCGTGGGGCTCGCGCTCGGCGATTTCGGCGTGCGCCACTGCGCGCTAACCAGGCTGCAGACGCTCGCGATTGACACCGTGAAGATCGATCGCTGTTTCGTCGAGGGGATCGATCGCAACAGTTATCTCGCCGAAGCCGCGCATGCGATCGTCCGGCTATGCCGCAAACTCGGCTTGTCCGTGACCGCCGAGGGTATTGAACGCAGCGGACAGCTCGACGTCCTGCGATCCATGGATTGCGACGCGTGGCAAGGCGCGTTGTACGGCGAGGCTCGAGAGCCGCGAAGAGGTCGCACGCCTACTGCGGCACGGAGACCGCCGCGCCATCTCGGCCGTTACGACGCTGTAGTTTTACGCTGCTGCTTCATCTCGTACATCCGCAAGTCCGCGGCATGCAGCAGCTCGTCGATCGTCCGGCCGTCATGTGGAAACACCGCGCGACCCGCGCTGATCCCGTGTCGGGCAGCGCGGCAAATTTATCGCCGCGGCGCGATTTGTTAGTTGGTATTGTGCGCGATGGTTTCCCACGCGTGGATGACAGTTCGCAGTCCGCGTGAGTGCGCCGGGACAGCCCGCCCCCAGTCTTGGCCCGATGCATGATACCTGGAAACAAAGGATGCTTCTAGTGTGTTTTCCAACACAAAGAGAGGCCCCTATGAAAATCGTTTATCTCGTTTCATGCGGTACTCTGCTAAGCTCGCTCGTCCTTCAACCGATCGTCGTTCCGGCGCAATCGGCGCTTCCCGGCGTTAACTGGAATTTGAGCGCGCAACAAATCGGGGCGACTTGCAGGAGCGCAATCCAGCAAGCGCAAGCCCGCGAGCGCTTGCTCATGAGCGCGCATCCCCAAACATTTGCCTCGATCGTGTTGCCGCTCGAAAATCTCAGCTCCGATCTGAACGATCAAACCGTCGCGCAAACATTTCTGTTTTCCGTCGGCGCGAGCAAAGATGTTCGCGACGCTTCCCTCAAGTGCAATAGCGAGGAATCCGCGTTTTTCAGCGACCTGTCGGCTAGCCCCGCGCTCTACGCGAAAGTGGCTGCCGCGCAGCGCAGCGGAACGGCTCGAAATCCCTATGACCAGAAGCTCACGCAGATGTGGCTGGACACATTCAAACGCAGTGGAGCCGCGCTGGGACACCAGCAGCGCGCCGAGTTTATCATACTCAGTAACCAGCTGACCGATCTGCAAAACAAATTCCAAGAGAATTTGAGCAACGATCAGACGACGATAACGGTTAGCTCCGGGCAGGCTGCTTCGCTGCCGGCCGATTTCGTAGCGGGGCTGAAAAAGGACGGATCGCAATACGTCATTCCCGTGAACGAAAGCACCGATAATGAATTTTTGCAAAATGAAAGCGACGAGAACGCGCGAGTTACGTATGACAAAGCGTATGTCAATCGTCAGGCGATCGCGAATACAAATCTACTCGAGCAGGCAATCGCCGTTCGTGATCACCTGGCGCACTTGCTGGGCTATCAAACCTGGGCAGCCTACCAGCTCTCGGATCGAATGGCCAAATCGCCCCGCCGCGTGCTCGATTTTCTGAATTCTCTCGATGCCAAGATGCTCCCAAAGGCGCGCCAGGACATCGCGGGCTTGACGGCGCTGAAAGCAAAGGACACAGGTAATGCGAAGGCCATGCTGCAGCCGTGGGATTTCATATATTATGATAATATGCTTCGCAAAAGGCAATTCGCCGTCGATCAAAATCAGATACGGCAGTACTTTCCGGTCCAGCATACCGTTGACGCCGTTTTGAACATTTATCACACACTTTTGGGCGTGGATTTCAAACGAGTCACGCCCGCGGACGCATGGAATCCCGATGTCCTAGAGTACTCGGTGAGTGATTCGCGGACTGGGCGCTTTATCGGCCTAACCTACTTCGACCTTTATCCAAGGCCCGGTAAATACGAGCATTTTGCGAATTTTGCAATCTTACCGGTGCGCCGCGAAGCGGACGGACAAATGCGCGCACCGGTCGCCGCGATCGTCGGCAACTGGCCAAGGCCAGCTCCCGGTCATCCTGCGCTTCTCAGCCACGATGACGTCGTGCGGTTCTTTCACGAATTCGGACATAACATGGCGACGCTGCTCTCGACCGCGCCGTACGAAACTCTTTCAAGCGGTTTTGTCGAGGACTTCATCGAGGCGCCTTCGCAGATGCTGGAAAACTTCGTTTGGCAGCCGTCCATTCTGGACCAGATCAGCTCGGACTGGCAGACCGGCAAACCGCTGCCAAGCGATCTCATCGCCGCAATGGTACGCGCGAAATACGTAGACTACGCGTACCTGACGACACAGCAAATTAAGTTTGCGGAGGTGGACATGACCTACCACATGAGCGGACCTCACGTCGATACAACGGCCATTTGGGCTCAGCTCACCGTGCGCCTCACGCCGATGCCGCCCCTGCCGGACACCCACCCCCAAGCGTCCTTCGGTCATCTCATGGGCGGATATGACGCCGGATACTACGGATACTTGTGGTCGCTGGTGTATGCTCAAGATCTCTTCACAGCATTCCAAAACGGAGGACTGGAGAATCCGAGCGTGGGCATGCGTTACCGTGAGGACATTCTTGCGCCGGCGCGCACATTCGACCCCGACGTCGAGGTCGAGCACTTTCTCGGCCGGCCGATGAACCCGAATGCGTTTTACGAGCAGTTCGGGATAACGCCGCAATCGCAGAGCGCAGGTCAGCTGTGATGATTGGGCCGGCGAGGCTCGAGAGCCTGAAGAGGTCGCATGCCTATCGCGGCACGGAGACCGCCGCGCCACCTCGGCCGTTACGACGCTGTAGTTTTACGCTGCTGCTTCATCTCGTACATCCGCAGGTCCGCGGCATGCAGCAGCTCGTCGATCGTCCGGCCGTCATGTGGAAACACCGCGCGACCGGCGCTGATCCCAATCGGCATGACTTTTCCCTCGATCACGATCGGCTCATCGAGCAGACTGCCGAGCATCTGTGCAAGCTGCTCCGCGCGGGCCGCGATACCGTTTCGAGCAGCGCGGCAAATTCATCGCCGCCTAGCCGGGCGATGAGATCGTCTTCCCGCAGCGAAGCCGCTAGACGCTTTGCAACGATGCGCAGCACCTCGTCACCGTAGCGGTGCCCGAACCGATCGTTAATACCTTTGAATCCGTCGAGGTCGCAGAAGACGACCGAAAACTCCGTCGCGCCGGCGGTGCATCTGGCGACGGCCCCTGTAAGCTCTTCGGTGAACCGTATTCGGTTCGCGAGGCCGGTCAACGGATCGAATAGCGCGAGCGACTGCATCTTCTGCGCGTGCGCGGACACCGCCGTCAGCTCCGAACGGGTCCGATGCTGCTCGTGCTGAAGAATGCGTAAGCGGTCGATGATGCTGAACGAGAGGATCGTCGCTTGAAGAATCGTTCCGATCTCGACGCCGTTCTGCGCCCAGAACCAATTGCCGGACGGCGTGAACGCGTCGAAGTATAAGTTTGCAAAAACACCGATCATCGATGGAACGAAGGCGACCACGAAGAAACGAGCCGGCGCGTAGCCGGAGCGCAGGCGGAAAACGCCGGCCAGCACGGTCACGAGCATAGCACCCAGCTGCGTGAGCAGCAGCAATGGGATCAGCGCTTGGCCGCCGGGCACGAGTACTTGCGCGGCTTGCATACACGCATACACCAAAAATGCCGTAATGAGCGCACGATCCCAGCCGCGCGCCTGTTCTCTGGTCTGCAAGAATGAACGAGCAAAGAATAAAAAGGTGGCAAACGCCAACACGTTGGCCGCATAACCGGCGAGGCGTACGTTCAGACCCAGACCGGGCCACACATACTCTTGGCCCAGGCCCGTCGCGAACAACTCATTTGCGACCAGCGTCAAGGCGTACGCCACGTACCAAAGAGCCGTCTTGTCGCGCAGAATGCCGTACACGAAGAGGTTAAACAGCGCGACCGCGATCATCACGCCGATAAACAAGCCTTCGATCAGCAAGAACGGCTGGTTCGACATGAAGAACGCATGCTCGGTCGTCAGCCGCACATAGAGCGGTACGTCGGGATAGTAGACCAGATGAAGCAGCAGGGGCGGCCCCGTGAAATCGGCCGGCACGAGTTTGAAGGCCGGCAAGAACAGGCCGGTGGGCTGATCGCGGAACGGCAGGTACATCCCCGAGTGAAGCGGCGCGGCCCCGCGGCGGTAGAGATCGGCGGACTCGTACTGCTGCGGCATGACGATGAGCCACGTTCGATCGTCGTCGGCAGTCCGCCGGACTGAAAAACGGAGCCAGATCGAGACCGGCCAGCCATGCGCTTGATAGTGCGCGAGCGGTACGAACCGGGCCCGTCCGGAGGCCACGTCGGCATACGAAGCCGCACCGTCCGATGCTTGTGCAACGGGGAGGACCCGCGCCGAATTCTCGGTGGGTTTGAGAATCACGGCACTCGCGGACGCGACGCTCCAGCCCGAGAGGCACAGAAAAATCGCGCTCAGGATAGCAACAGGAAATCGCCCTGTCTTGCGGCAGGTCATCTCTTATACCATCGGACAGAAATCGGAAGAACGAAAGAAGGGTGGCCTTCTACGGCAAGGGCAGGAGCGATCCCGACGGTCCCGAGGTCGCGGTCGACGCACTCGCGCGAACGCCGGAGGAAACGAGCTGACGGTAGGCGATGAGGCGGTTCGTGTTCTTTGCCACGTCAGTCTGCAGCTCGTACGAGTCCTGTATGGCTTTCGTCAAGTCTTCGGTGTCGTACGTATATGAAAACCGTTTGAGCGAACGCACGATGCTCTTCGTTTGCACGTTGAGCGTCGCGTACGCTTCCTGCATCTGCGCACCGGCGCGCTCGTATAGAGGGTAGTTCGAGCTCACGATTTCGCGGTTGAGACGCGCATCGTCAATCTGCGTGCGCAGTGCCTGCAGGCGAACACTTTGAGGATCGTACTTTTGGGCGGCGTTAAGCGCCGCCATGGCATCGTCGAAATTGCCCTTGCGGTAGTCGATCTCGGCCAGGCTCGCGGAAACGTCGGAAAAGCCTGCGCGCGCGCGCGGATCGCGCGGATTGACTCGCAGCGCAAGTTGGTATGCCGTTTCCGCTTCGTGCAGATTTCCGCGACCAAGCGCAACATCGCCCTGGTTCACGCGGGTGTTGACGATCCAGTTTTCGAGACTTCCGGCGCAGCCGGATGTCGTGAGCAGCGTCGCGATCGCGACGAGAATGATCGAACGAAACACGTGAGAAGCCCTTCTACCGGTTGACGAGCGTCGCACCCCAACCGATGAATACGGCAGCTGGGTAAAGAATCGCTTGCGAGACGAGCGTTCCGACGACTGCACTGAGCGCAAGATAGAATACCAGCGACTTCACTTCCTCGACGGGACGCTCCCCTCGAACCGCCTGGTCGGTGATGAACGCCGAGGTCGGATCGACGATCAGCGTAAAAGAGATCGTCGCAATGCCGTTGACGAGTCCCGAGGCCAGCAATGCGGTTCTGGCCGAGCGAGGATCGATGATGCTGGCGTATGCTGCCGCAACGACGCCGACCGCGTAAATTGCCGTTACGACGACATTGGCGATGATGAGTTTTACGGGCACGTGGGAGGGGCTGAAGCGGGCCCACGTACCAGGGCGAGGCGGCTGCAGCGATTGGCCGATTCCCCAAAGCACGCCTGGATTGCCCAGCCGCAGCAATGCGCGCGGGACGGACCCTGACCGTTCGAATGCGGCAATCCCGCGACGGTACAAATGAAGGAAGGTCGGCAGCATCAACGCGCCTGCGGCAGTGCCCAGCGTGCCCGCAAAGATGATGACGCGCAGCTGTAGATCGTACTGATGGACGGCGATGCTCGTCCACTCCGGTCCAAACCGCGCCAAAGCGCTTGCCTTATCGCTGATCGAGCCGAGCATGGGCGAATAAAACATGTTCGCTAGGCGGCTTGCCGTCACGAATAAGTTAAAGAGCGAGATCGAGGTTGCGATCCGATGCATCTGTACGCCCGCCAAACGCGCGGCGTAGGCACCTATTTGAATTGCCTGAACGACGAAGTTGAGCGCCGCTGCAAAGATCAGTTGCCAGGACCAAAATGCCTGGGCGTGGGGAAACGCGTTATGCAGCGCTACGGTTCCACTCAACGGAAGCTTCGTCGACCGGGCCTAGGACGCACAGCCCGAGATTGTCCTCGTGGAGCAATTCACGCGCGAGTTCCTGCACGTCTTGCGCCGTAACTGCCTCGACCTTCTCCTCGATTTCTTCGGTCGTTAATTCGCGGCCAAGTGAGAACTCGCCGCGGCCAAGACGGATCATCCGGCTCGACGTGCTCTCGAGCGAGAGGGTGAGACTTCCCTTGATATGCTCCTTGGCAAGTCGCAGCTCGCCCCCGGAGACGGGTTGCTCGCGCAGATTCGCAAATTGCTCACCGATGACCGAGACACATTCGCCGACGTGCTGCGGCGAGGTGCCTGCGTAGACGGCGAACAGCCCGGCGCCGCGATATGCGGCTTGAAACGAATACACCGTGTACACTAATCCGCGTTTTTCGCGAATCTCTTGGAAAAGGCGGCTGGACATGCCGCCTCCCAGTATCGTGTCCATCACCGAGAGCGCATACCGGCGATCGTCGCGCACCGACAAACCTCGCGTGCCCAGAACGACGTAGGCCTGTTCGCTGTCTTTTGGACGAAAAAGGGTGCTCGGCGTGGTCTGGGGCGTTTCAACCGGCGGCAACTCGCACGATCCGTCAAACGAGGCGAATGCGCGCTCGAACAGATCCACGACCGCATCGTGATCGACGTTGCCGGCCGCGGCAACCACGACCGAATTCGGAGCGTAGTGGCGCTTCATGTGTGCACGCAGGTCGTCCGGTGAGAGTTTTGTGACGGTATCGGCAAAACCGATCGTCGGCGATCCCAGGTTGCTGCCGTCCCACATCGTCTGAATGAAGAGATCGTGAATCAACTCGTCGGGCGAGTCGTCATACATTTTTATCTCTTCGAGTACGACGTTTTGTTCTTTGGCGAGTTCTTCCTGATCGAAACGCGAATTAAGGAACATATCGGCGAGCACGTCGACCGCCAGCGGCAGATGCTGGTCCATGACTTTCGCGTAGTAACAGGTCGTCTCTTTATCCGTGAATGCGTTCAGGTTGCCGCCGATTCCGTCCATCTCTTCGGCGATCTGCCGCGCCGTGCGGCGCTGTGTTCCCTTGAACAGCATGTGCTCGACCAAGTGCGAGATGCCCCGGCGCTCAGCGGCTTCGGCAGCGGAACCCACGTCGGCCCAAATGCCGATCGAGGCCGATCGAAACGCGGGCATCGACTCGGTGATGACGCGGACGCCGTTGCGAAGCGTGGTTTTACGATACATAGTTGCTCGCTTCATTTTAAACCGGTATGCGCCCACTCCTGGTCCCAGAAGACGCCGTCCCCTTGCCGCATGCGGCGCGAGAAGGATGCGGCGCTCTCGCCACGGAGGACGCTGAGCGTAAAAACGGTGCGAGACGTGGGTTTTGCCAGGTCCCCGGTGACAACAATATCTTTACCTACCCGCAAGGGGACCGTCGCCCATACATCGACCTCGTCAACGCTCGAGGCGGCGAACGTCTCCCGTACGAGGTCGCCAATCTCGGATATGAATTCCTCGCGCGTGAGCGGATGATGGAAACGCACGCCCGAGACACGCAGTCCGGCAACGCTGCGACCGCGCACGCCGTCTGCATAGACGTTGAGCACCTGGGCAGGCCACTCCGTCAAAAAGAGCGCGCGTCCGATCGCAACGGCCAGCGGCTTTTCGTTTCCGGCGCCACGCGCATACGCATCGGTGCGCCCCACTCCGGGCGGCGCATTCGGAAAGAGAATCTGCCCCAGCAGCGCGAGCGCGCTAATAGCTCTGAGCAAAATAGGCGTTGACTTTCGCCGGCTCACCGCAGGCGACGCAAACGGCGCCCGCTTCCTGCAGCGAGCGTGTATTGCGGGTGGTTGCGCCGGTCTGCGCCTTTACCTGCGCCTCGCACTCCGTGCGGCCGCACCACGGAATGTCGAT
This sequence comes from Vulcanimicrobiota bacterium, assembly GCA_963777365.1. Taxonomy (GTDB): domain Bacteria; phylum Vulcanimicrobiota; class Vulcanimicrobiia; order Vulcanimicrobiales; family Vulcanimicrobiaceae; genus CAVZQG01. The sequence continues at coordinate 141,067 of CAVZQG010000018.1, read as the reverse complement.
CATCCCGGCGCGATCGCGGCACTTTTCGAAGAACTCATTTCGATCGCGTACTGCGAACGTATGTGAGTCGAGAAAGGATTTTGCTTGTTCGTAAAGCGAGGATATGCACCTGCGCTAGCAGATCGCCGAGCGTCTGAGCGAGCGCATCGAACGCCACGGTACTTTTCGCACCGTCCTCGCCTTTTTGCTTGTCGCGGCGCACGATCGTCGCACTTGCGTTCTCGAGATCGCGCGGTCCGATCTCGATGCGCAGCGGAACACCGCGCATTTCCCATTCGGCGTATTTCCAGCCCGGCGTCTGGTCACGATCGTCAACGCGAACGCGGTAGCCCTGCGAGCGCAGCTGCCGGGCCAGCTCGTGCGATTTCTCGATCGCCGCGGTGTTCTCACCGCGCACGATCGGCACGAAGACCGCCTCGATCGGCGCGAGTTTCGGAGGGATGCGCAGGCCGCGATCGTCGCCGTGCACCATAATCGTTGCGCCCAGCATGCGCCACGACATCCCCCATGAGGTCGTGTACGCATGTTTGATTGCCTGATCGGTATCGACGAATTTGATATCGTAGGCTTTGCTGAAATTTTGACCCAGGTCGTGTGAGGTCGCAGACTGCAGCGCCTTTCCATCGGGCATCAGCGCCTCGATCGAATACGTCTCGACCGCGCCCGGAAATCGTTCGCTCGCGCTTTTCACACCGGCGTACACGGGAACGGCGGCGACGTTTTCCGCAAAGTCTTTATAGACCGCGAGCATCTGCTCGGTCTCCTCGCGCGCCTCTTTAGCGGACGCATGCGCCGTGTGTCCTTCCTGCCAGAGGAATTCCATCGTGCGCAGGAACGGGCGCGTTGCCTTCTCCCAGCGTACGACGTTAGCCCATTGATTGATGAGGATCGGCAAGTCGCGGTGCGATTGAATCCATTTCGCGTACATGACGCCGATGATTACCTCGGAGGTCGGGCGGATCGCCAAACGCTCTTCGAGTACCTCTTGGCCGCCCTGCGTGACCCAGGCGACTTCGGGCGCAAAACCCTCAACGTGCTCCGCCTCTCGCATGAGCAGACTCTCGGGTATCAGCAGCGGAAAGTACGCGTTCTCGTGTCCGGTCGCTCGAAACCGCTCATCCAGGTGCTTTTGGAGATTCTCCCACATGCCGTATCCGTGGGGACGCAGCACGACGCATCCACGCACCGGCGAATATGAAACGAGTTCCGCCTTGAGGCATACTGCGGTATACCAAGCGGAGAGATCGGCTGCCTTGGGAGGAACCTCTTTTACGATGGGCTCCAGTTGCACAGCGTCGGACATGACCGGGCCCGATTCGGAAAAATGACGCGGCGTGCCTGCAACGAAGGCACCGAGCATGCCGAAACTTACCCGCATCTATACGCGCACCGGAGATGATGGAACGACCGGTTTGGTCGGCGGATCTCGCGTAAGCAAGAACGATCCGCGGATCGACGCGTACGGTACCGTTGACGAGCTTTCGAGCTTTATCGGCGTCGCACGAAGCTATCTTTCCTCGCTCGCGCAGGCCGACGCCGGCGTGCAGCGGCTGGACGCGTGGCTTGCATGGACGCAGGACGTGCTCTTCAATCTGGGCGCCGAGTTGGCCACTCCCGTGCAAAAGCGATGGGAAGGGATGCCGCTGGTTTCACAAGAGGATGCGGCGGCGCTCGAACGCGCCATCGATGAGGCTCAGACACGGCCTGCCCATACTCGCGAATTTCATCCATCCCGGCGGTCAAACGCCGGCTGCATTTTTGCACGTTGCTCGCACGGTATGCCGTCGCGCAGAGCGTTTGCTTGTCTGCCTTCGAGCCGGCGAACCGGACATCTCACCGGATTGCGTACGCTACGTCAACCGGCTCTCCGATGCACTCTTCGTCTGGGCGCGCTGGCTAAACCACCATTTGGGCGACGGAGAGCACCTTTGGAATGCGCAGACGCAGCCGCCCACGGCCCTTAGAGCAGTAGGCGGCATGTTCTTTTCAGCTCCAAGTCGTGTTATAAGCAAATCATGAGCCTGGTTCCGACCGTCATCGAGAGCACCGCACGCGGCGAGCGTGCGTACGATATTTATTCGCGTTTGCTCAAGGATCGGATCATCTTCGTCGGCGGTCCGATCGACGACACCTCCGCAAGCATCGTCATCGCGCAGCTGTTGTTTCTCGAAAAAGAAGACCCCGATAAAGACCTCGACATGTATATCAATAGTCCCGGCGGAAGCGTGACCGCCGCGCTCGCGGTGTACGACACGATGCAATTCATCAAGCCGCAAGTCGCCACGATCTGCGCCGGCTTGGCGGCCTCAATGGCGTCGGTGCTGCTCACGGGCGGAGCTCCCGGAAAACGAATGTCTTTGCCCTACAGCAAGATCCTGATTCACCAGCCGTGGATCGGCGAGATCGGCGGACAGGCGACGGATATTGAAATTCACGCGCGCGATCTCATCGCGACGCGCAGCACGCTCGCCGCGATCTACGCCGAGCGTACCGGACAGCCTGCGGACAAGATCCTACGCGACCTCGAGCGCGATTTTCACATGACGGCGCAGGAAGCAAAAGCGTACGGCCTCATCGACGAGGTGCTTCAAACGAATGGACGGTCGCCGGCCCCGACCTAACTGGCCGCGCATCTTTGTCATGGTGAGCTTGTCGAACCACCCTGAGCGCAGTCGAAGGGACGTGCGCCTCGACATGTTCGGCGTCCTTCGACAAGCTCAGGATGACAATGGAGATGGGCTCAGGATGACGGTCTGGAGATGGGTCGAGGCCGGATCTCTAGAATCTGCTCGGTGAGGCCGTACCGCAGAAGCGCGGCAACGGTGAGCGCATCGTTGATTTGGCCCGAGGCGGCGGCCTGGATGGCGACCTGCTCGGGCACGCGTACCAGTTCGATGGTCTCGACCGGCTCCGGCGCGCTGTCAACGTGTTCGATGCCATGCGCAAGAAATAACTCGACCGGCACGTTCATGAGCGACGGAATCTCGTAAAGAAAGCCGAGCGGCTTCCAGTGCGCAGCGAGCACGCCGAGTTCCTCGCGCGTTTCACGCTGCGCGCACTCCAGCGCTGACTCCCCTTCCTCCGCTCCGCCCTTTACGATCTCCAAAACTTCCGCTTGGGCTCCGAACCTCGGCTGTCTGGTAAAAAGCAGGTCGCCGCCGTCGGAAACGATCACCGCGGAGCAAGGCGAGGTCACAATCAAGGCGTGCTCGCCGTGAACACCGCTCGGATGGATGATCGAGTGGACCTCCACTGACAGAAACGGATTGCGATAGATTTCCCGTGAGTCGAGGCGCTGGTAGGTTTTCATGCTGCCCGCAGACTTCTTGTAGGGCGGGGCCCGCTCTTCTGCGAACCCGGCCGAAATGTCGTTAGCCGCCCGCCTGTTCGCCACGACCAACGTCGATAAGCTGCGCGCTCTGTCCAGGCAGAAAATTCTCAGGAGGGCACTGACCGGCAAGGACCTCATCGCGATAGGCCTGGGGACGATGATCGGCGGCGGCATCTTCACGACCATCGGTCCGGGGATTCTGATGGCCGGACCTGCGATCATGATCTCGTATCTCATCGCCGGCTTGGCCTCGCTCTTCGCAGCGCTCTCGTATGCCGAGCTCGGTTCGATGGTGCCGATCGCCGGATCTGCCTATACCTACGCGTACGCGACGCTGGGCAAGCTCATCGCCTGGATCATCGGATTTGCGTTGCTCTTCGAATACGGTATCAGCGCCGCGCCGGTTGCGCAGCAGTTCTCCGGCGCGATTCAAGTGGTCCTCAAAAATGCCGGCCTCTCGCTGCCGGCGTGGGCCCGCACATCGGCGCTGACCATTCACGGTTCGTGGTGGATTCCCTCGAATTGGGACTTCGCGCACTCGCAGCTACGACATCGTCGGTGCGCTCTTCGTGCTGCTGCTCTCCGCGGTGCTCTCGGTGGGCATTCGTGAAACGGCGACGACGAACAATATCTTCGTCGTCCTCAAGATCGGCGCGCTCATCGTGTTCATCATCTTCGGTGCGACGCTCTTTCACCCGTCGTACCTTCACGACTTTGCTCCGCGAGGGTGGGGGCATCTCTCACCGTTCTCCGGAGGCGGCGGTTTCGGCATCATCCCCGGCGCGGCATTGGTCTTCTTCAGCTACATCGGCTTCGACACGGCGACGACGACCGCCGAAGAAACCAAGAACCCCGCGCGCGATGTTCCGGTTGGGGTTATCGGCGCGCTTGCGATCGGCACGGTGCTCTACTGTGCGACGGCGATTGTCTTGGTCGGAGCCGTTCCCTGGCACAAAGTCGATCAGACCGCCGCATTGCAAGCTGCGCTTGCGCCCCTGCATAATTGGTTTGCAAACGTCGCAATCACCGTCGGCGTTCTTGCCGGAACGACGTCGGTCGCGCTCGCCTCGCTTCTCGGGCAGACGCGCATATTCTATGTCATGGCACGCGACAAGATGCTGCCGCCGTTCGTTGCAAAGGTGAATCCGCGCTTTCAGACACCGGTGTTGATGACGATGATCACCGGCGTCGCGGTTGCCATCCTAACGCTGATCGTCCCGCTCACGCAGCTCCTCAACCTGGTCAACATCGGTACGCTGCTTGCGTTCATCGTGGTGTGCGGCGGTGTGATTTTCTTGCGCTACAAACGGCCGGATATTCCGCGATCGTTCCGCTCGCCGTTCGTACCATATTTCCCCATCCTCGGAATCCTGCTCTCCGCATTTCTTGCCGTCTTCGGCCTATCGACCGAGACTTGGATTTGGTTTCTCAGCGCGCTCGCAGTCGGTCTGGTCATCTTCTTCCTCTATGGTTTCCGTAAGTCGATTCCGGAAGAAGTCGAACCCGTCGTCGAGCCCGAGGGCATCCAAGAATTCGCATAGCCCAAATCGTTGTATTTTGAATGGAGCATAAAGACCTTCGACTCACAGTCGGAAGTGAAGACCGGGAAACATTCCGGTCGACCCACGAATCCGCACGACATCAGATTCATGGCAGGGTCGCTTGGTAGGATCACTCCACTTTGCAACCGGCGGGGTGTTGCTAGGCGGTGAGGTCACAATTCCGCTGCTGACCTAGCCCTGATCACCCCACCTACAAAAAAGGCGGTGTGATTTGCTATGGATAAAATTCCGCGTCGTTGCGCTCCTGCTTATGGGCGCAGCGCTGTTTTCGGCATGCGGAGGACCTCCGCAGTTACTACCGCGCAAGGATGTACGGGCTCAAACACTTGTTTCTTTGCCGGAAGTGGGATTGCCCGTAGTCAGCGACTTAGACATTGACAGAAACATCGATTCTTCGCTAACTTCTCCAGAGCGTACAGTTATTCGCGCCATAATGCTGAAGCTACCACCCGATGCTCGGCAAAACGTCATCTATTTCGCACAAAATGAGAGGACGTATGTAAATCACGCCTTCCTAAAATCCGAAATCAAGACGTTGCTGAGGACGGCTACCGTTTCGGAATGAGCAACGGCCAGCCATCAATACAACTATATCAGGTAAGCTGGGGCTACTGCTCTGACAACGTGATGTGTAACGTTCCAAACCAAACTCTTAACCCTGCGATTTTTCAAAACGTCCCTGACGCACGTCAGGTTCAGACAACACTGGTTAATCCAAGCAGTCCAGAAAACTACACGGAAACAGGCGGTATCCAACTCGACTCGTTTTACTCTACGGATCCAATTTCTTCCGGCAGTTCATCGTACGTTGACTCTAGATATAAGTGTACCTTCTACAGGCTATCGGCTCGCGCTGCCAATAGTGACTTATGTCGACGAGAACCAAACGCCGAGCTCGCAAACGTATCTTACTCCTTCGGATACCACGGCGCCGACCACACCGAGCAAAGAACTACAAATGACTCTACGCAGCACGCAAGGCACTACTGTCGCAACGCTGTACAGCCCATCGGGATCAGAACTGTCGACAACCGAAATTGCGCCGAATCAGACAGCGACTCTGACATACTTTTCCGCGCACGCTGCGGGCGGCGCATACAAATTCATTGTCAGTGGCCTAACGCCCCCAAGCAGCCCTCTCAGAAGTTGCTCCCAATTTAGTCAAACCACGAAAACGGCTGCTTCTTGGACCGGGTCGTATTCTTATTTTTGAGAAGGGTTCGTAGATTGAGAATTTACAGATTAGGTATAATCTGCGCACTTTTTGGCTTGATCGTACCCGCTCGGGCAGCAAACGCACAGACCTTCGACGTGATACGCCAAGCATATCGGCTTGAAGCAAAAGGTCAATACCAAGACGCAGCACGTCTGAGGCTTTCAGTTGCTGTTGCACCCGCCGGTCCGGGCGATGGAGTAGCGATCGACAATATCGCGGTCGCGGCCGCCGACGAGTTTGATTCCGGGAACCACTGCCGAGCCGTGCAATTGTGGCATAGTGCACTTAAGCCGCGAAAGCAGGTTTTATTTGATGCGGATAACCTTGCGATACACCGCGCCTACCGAGCGGCTTTCCGCGGCTATGGCGTACTATTTAGCGGCCAAGTTATTCCCGCAAATGCGATCTTCATTGAAAACGGCTCTGTCGATGAAGTCCGGAGCGGGCTCGCGCTAGGCGCCCAAGGAAGATACACACAAGCCACGGCGCGAATAAATCAGGCGCTTCTCGAGTTTCCCACGTTTCAGTGGGCGGTGACGAATCCTTGGCGACTTAGAGGACGCTACGGGTCATCCGCAAGAGGCGGCTGAGACGTGGGTCGCCGCCCTGCGCACGCAGGAGCCTGGGCCTCCCGGTTCCGCTCAAGTGGCTGGTCCAGGATTGGTCGCGCTCGAAATGTTGGTTCATCGGGTTAGCTGCCCATGAGCGGGAAGGCAGGGCGCTATCGGGACATATTCATTTCAACTCATCGAAGAATGCGGGAAATGTCGAAGGGCACCTAGCAGCACCCTGACCATTGATGACAAACAGCAGTGCGAATCGTTAGTCTTCTTCCTAGCGCGACGGAGATTCTGTTCGACATCGGCGCTGGGCCGGACGTCGTCGGTATCACGCACGAATGCGATTTCCCGGCGCAGGCGCAGCATCTTGCGCGCCTGACGTCTTCGGCTTTACCCGCTGCGGGAAGCGCCGGCGAGATCGACCGTCATGTGCGACGCAGCTTGCATGCGGGTTCGAGTCTGTACAACCTCGATGCCGAGATGCTCGAAAGACTCGCGCCCGATTTGATCGTTACGCAGGAGCTCTGCGCGGTGTGCGCTGTTTCGTATCAGATCGTCGACCGAGCCGCAAAGCGCCTAACCACCGATCCTCGAATCGTTTCGCTCGAACCATCTTCGCTCGAGGACGTCTACGCAAATATTGCAACGCTCGGAGAGCTTACGGGCCGGCAAGCGGGCGCGCACGCGCTGGTCGATCGGCTGCGCGAACGCGAGCGCAGCGTTCGAGAACACGTGGCGGGCCGGCCGCGCCCGCGCGTACTGCTCCTCGAATGGACCGACCCGCTCATGTGCGCCGGACACTGGACGCCGGGATTGATCGAAGCTGCGGGCGGAGCACCGGTGCTCGCAAATGCGGGCACGAATTCCGAGCGCTTAGAGATGCACGCCGTGTACGATTCGGATCCGGACATCATCATCGTTGCGCCTTGCGGCTTCGATCTTCACAAGACGCGCGAGGCCGCTCACGAATTGCGCAACCAGCCGCTATGGAACGAGCTGCGCGCGGTTGTATCCGGCGCGGTCGCCTGCGTTGACGGTAACGCGTACGTGAACCGTCCGGGTCCGCGTTTGGTCGATACGATCGAGATCTTCGCGCGGATATTCCACGGCTGCTGAAGCTATTGAGGTTCGACTTGCGAGCTGCTTGACGATGTGCCGGGCGTCTCGACTTCGACCCGCGCGGTTGCCTTGTCGAATCTCACACGAACGCCGAATGCTTGTTGCACGGCTTTCAGGCTGACCATCATCCGGCCGCGTACGCGAAACGGTGCATGGTGCAGCGTCATCGGCATGCCGTCGAGCTTGGCGTGCGTCGATCCCACCTTGAGTCGCAGAACTTGATCGCCGCGTGTCACGATGACCTCGCCCGATTTGCGGTCGTATTTGGTTTCGGCACCTAGCGCATCGCCGACCGGACGCAGCGGGACGAACACGCCGTCCCTCGCCGAAGAGACGGGCGGAACGTCACTGATCAGCGGCTGCCCATCGACGCGCACCTCGATTTGATTGGAGAACGCAAAGCTCAATGAGGCGGCCAGCGCGAGCGCGGCGGTCAGCCCGATTGTGACCTTAGACGGTGCTTGATATCTCATGGGCGTAAGCCGGATATTTCTCGGCGATAACCTTCTCGATCTCGAGCCGGAGCGCCCCTAGGAGTTGCTCTTCGGGAAACGTCCCGACCAGCTCGCCTGCGCGGTAGATTGCACCCTTACCTTTGCCGCCGGCCACGCCGACGTCGGCCATCTTGGACTCGCCGGGGCCATTGACCACGCAGCCCATTACGGCGACCTTCACCGGCGCAGTATACTCTTTGGCGATCGCCTCAACGCTGCGGCCCAGTTCGAGCACGCTGATCTCGGCACGTCCGCACGACGGACACGCGGTAATTTCGAAGCCCTTCTCGCGCAGCCCGAGCGCTTTGAGCATGCTCCAGCAGACCGGCACTTCTTCGATCGGATCGTCGGCGAGCGAGACCCGGATCGTATCGCCGATGCCTTCGAATAGCAGAATGCCCAGGCCAATCGACGACTTGACGGTACCGTCGCGAAGCAAGCCTGCCTCGGTGATGCCTAAGTGCAGAGCGTAGGGCGTGCTGCGATCGCGCAGCCGTTTGTCCATCAAGCGATAGGCGTGCACCGTCGTCATGACGTCGTGTGCTTTGAGCGAGATGACGATGTCCGTGTGATCGAGGCCTTCGAGAATTTCGACGTGACGCATCGCGGACTCGACCATCGCTTCGGCCGTATGTCCGAGCGTTTTCTCCAGGTCCGGCGCGAGCGATCCCATGTTCACGCCGATGCGGATTGGAATGCCTTTGGCTTTGGCGGCCTCGACGACTTCGGCGGTCTTCTTCGGATCGCGAATGTTACCCGGATTGAGCCGCAGCTTGGCAACACCGGCCTCGATTGCGGCAAGCGCCATTTTATGATCGAAATGAATGTCCGCAACGATCGGTACCGGCGAACGATACACAATCGCGGGCATCGCGGCCGCATCAGGCGGATCTTTCACCGTGACTCGAACGACCTCGGCGCCTTCCATGGCAAGCGCATACACCTGCTGCAGCGTAGCATCGGCATCGGCCGTATCCGTCGTGGTCATCGTCTGCACGGCGATGGGATGATCGCCGCCGATCCACACGCTCTTGGCGTCGGCCTTACCCGTCTTGTTCTGCAAGAATACGGGTTTGCTTTGCCTGCGCAGACGGATCATTTAGAATGGGCCTTTCCCTTGGACGATTTGCACGACGTTATAAAAGTTGATGACGAGCATCAGTGCGATCAGCACGGCGAATCCCGTGATGTGTACCCAGGCTTCCTTCTCCGGATCGACCGGTTTTCCGCGCACGAGCTCGCCGAGAATGAACGCCGCGCGTCCGCCATCGAGCGCCGGCAGCGGCAGCAGGTTAAAGATGCCGAGCGCGAACGAGATCAGTGCGGCAAAGTCGCAGTACGGTGCCCAGCCGAAATCTTGAATCGTCATCGCCGCTTGTCCCATACCCACGACGCCTGAGACCTGGCTGCCGTATTGCGCCGGATGGCTCACCAGCAGCGCCAAACTTCCGAGCGTCTGCTCAGCGATGCCGACGAACTGATCGCCCGTCGCGCCGAGCGCCGCTCGAAAACCGGCACGTTCGAACGTCGGTACCGGCGAGAAACCAATGCAGCCGTCAGTCCGTTTGTTTGGACAACTTGAGGGGACGACCGTGACGCGCGAGACGGTTCCGTCGCGCGAATAAACGATCTGAAGCGGTTTTTTCAGCGAGCGATGAATCAGCCCCACGAGCTGATCGCCGCCGCGAATCTGAATCCCGTCCACACTGACGATGCGATCGCCCACGCGCAGTCCGGCACGCGCGGCGGGCATGTTCGGCATGAGCAGTCCGACACGAGGCTGCACGTTGTTGGTTTGCACGCCGAAGGCGAACGCGGCGACGAAGAGTATCGCGAGCGTCAGTACAAAGTTGGCTACGGGCCCCGCAAGGACGATTGCCAGCCGCTGCCAGGCGCTCTTGGCCTGGAAGTTATCGTGATCGTATTCGCGTCCGTTCACGGTAACGGTTTGGCGAAATTCGCGCTGTTGATCGGCTTCGGAGGTCTTGTTGTCCTCGCCGTGCATCGCGCAGTAACCGCCGATGGGCAGCGCCCGCAGCGAGTATTGCGTGCCGCTGCGTTTGCTGCGCCAGCTGTACAGCAGCGGTCCCATGCCGACGGAAAACTCCAAAACGCGCACCTTGTTCAGGCGTGCAACGATGAAGTGACCGTACTCGTGCAGCACGATCAGCACCGAGAGTACGACGACGAAGAGCACGATCTTGTACACGTTAGCCAGGGTGATCGCCGCGAGAACGATAGTCACTTACACCTCAACACGCTGGGCGAGCTCCGCGACCGCGACCCTCGCACGTTCTCGCGCAAGCGTATCGGCACGGCGAACGCCGTCTAAACTGAGCGCCTGCCTGGGTACCGCCGCCATCGTCTCCTCGATGACCGCGGGAATCTGCCCGAACCGGATCTCTCCCTCTACAAACGCAGCCACGGCAATTTCGTTTGCTGCCGAGAGCACCGAGGGCATCGTAGCACCGGCCGCCAGCGCCTCATAAGCCAGGCGTACGCAGGGGAAACGCTCCTCATCGGGACGCTCAAAATCATAACGCACTTCGAGGGCCTCGGGATTCGCTCCGGCGGCTACCAGGGGGTCCAAGCGTGCCTCACCATTCTGTAGTCGGTCGGGATACGCCAAAGCATAGCCGATTGGCAGCCGCATATCGGGAGCAGCCGCCTGAATCTTTACGCTGCCGTCGGTGAATACGACCATCCCGTGCGCGATCGACTGCGGATGTACCAGAATCTGCACCTGCTCGCCGGGCAGGCCGAAGAGCCGGCTCGCCTCGATAACCTCGAGTCCCTTGTTCATCATGGTGGCCGAGTCCACCGTGTTTTTCACTCCCATTCGCCACGTGGGGTGCGCCAGCGCCGCTTCCAGCGTGGCGTTTTGCGTTTCCGCTTTGGTTTTGCGCCAGAACGGACCGCCGGATGCCGTCAGGATGATCGATTGCACGCGCGCTACGATCCTCACCGACCAAGCATTGAAAGATCGCCGAGTGCTCGGAATCGACCGGCAAGATTTTCGAGCCGCTGCGCTCGGCCGAACGCAAAAGCAATTCACCGGCCGAAACGATCAATTCCTTATTTGCTATCGCAATGTCGATGCCGCGCTCGACCGCCGCAAATACCGCCTCGAAGGAAACGAATCCATCGGTCGCGGCCAGCACGATGTCGGGATTCGACTCCACGGCGACGCGGAGCAGCCCTTCACGCCCATCGGCTGCGCATGCAACGAGCGGTACGTTGAACGTTGCCGCCTGTTCGCGCAGTTTTTCGAGCTGCTTTCCGGCGGCAAGGGCGACGACTTCGAAGCGATCGCGATGACGCGCCAGCACGTCGAGTGCCTGCGTACCGATCGAGCCGGTGGATCCGAGAATCGCTACGCGACGCATGTTGTTCCTATTGAATGCCGAGCAGTCCGACGACGTGAAGCGCACCGAAAAACGCCATGCCGCCGAACAGGTATGAATCGAAGCGGTCGAGTGCGCCGCCGTGGCCTTGGATAACCGTTCCCGTATCTTTTACGCCGGCATCGCGCTTGAGCGCGGATTCGACCAGATCGCCGGCCTGCGCCGCGACACATGCGGCGGCAGCCAGACTCGCACCCTGCCACCATTGCATGTGCAGGTACGGTATGTACGCCGCAAGCGCTCCGATACCGGTAACGAGCACGAGCGCGCCAAGCGAACCTTCGACCGTTTTCTTCGGCGAGATACGCGTGAGCGAATGCCGGCCGATCACCGAACCGATGAGCATCGCGCTGATATCCGTCATCGCGATGAGCACCACAACGAAGATCGTCCAATACAGACCTAATCCCGGAACCTCGCGTATGAAGACGAAATACGTGAGCAGCTTACCGATGTACAGTACAGCGAGCAGCGTGTACGCGGTGCGCGCAAAATACCGCCGTCGATCGCCGAGCATACCGAGCCAGAAGGTTGCCAGAATGATGCACGCCAGCAGGACGCCTTCCCACTTGGACATCAGGCTGAAGATCGCCAGAAAGATGTATGCAAGCATTCCGGCGACGGCGACCTGGAACTCCAGCGGCTGCCCCTTGATGTCGCACAGCCGCGAGAGCTCGTAGAGCATCATCGTACCGAACACGATGAGCAGGGCATAAAATGCCGGAGCCCAGAGCACGCAGCCGATTCCTAAGATCGCCAGCGCGAAGCCAACGAGCACACGCTGCGCGGAAAAGGGGCGTGCGGGCGCGGATGCGGAACTCCGCGCTGCTGCAGTCATGCGCCTCCGAAGCGTCGCTGGCGTTTTTGAAACTCGATCAGCGCTCGTACGAACTCGTCCTTACCAAAGTCCGGCCAGTACACGTCGCTCATGATCAGCTCGGTGTAGGCCACTTGATATAAGAGGAAGTTTGACAGGCGATGCTCGCCGCCTGGTCTGATCAGAATATCGGGGTCGGGAAGATCCGCTGTGTACAGATGCGAGCTGATCAGCCGTTCGTCGATGTCCTGGGGCTGCAGGCGCCCGTTCGAGACGTCGAGCGCAATCGCGCCGATAGCGCGCTGCAGTTCCGCACGCGCGCTATAGTTGACGGCCAAATTGAGAAGCAAACCGGTGTTCGATACGGTGCGCTCCATAAGGCTTTCCAGCGCTCGCCGCGAGGCACCGGGCAGCGCGCGATAGGCACCGATGACGTTCACGCGCACGTTGTTGGCGCACAGCTCGGCCAGCTCGTTTTGCGCGAAATAGACGCAGAGATCGAGCAGCAGGGAGATCTCCGAGGAGTCACGCCGCCAGTTCTCGGTCGAGAAACCGTACACGGTAAGCGTCGGAATCCCCAGATCGCTTGCCGCGCGCGTGATGTGCCGAAGAGCCACCATACCGCGCCGATGTCCCTCGATGACCGGTAAGCCGCGCTGCTTGGCCCATCGCCGGTTGCCGTCCATGATCATGGCGACGTGCCTGGGGAGACGCTTGGGATCCAATTGCCCCGCGAGCGCGGGGACGACGCCTGCTATCGTCACTTCACCATCCTGGAAAAGCCGTCCGCCGTATCGAGACGATCGTAGGATTCGTACCCGCAAACCAGCTCGATGCGCGTCGTATCCGCGGTACTTTGGGTAGTTGTCGAGGGACGAGCACGCAGCACCCGCAGCACGCCGCGACCCGCATACGCGCCCACGGGCGCGAGCACCCGAAACACAACCGGCTGTCCGGCAAGGGCCCGGCGCGCCGCTGTTTCCGGCATGAGTATCAGATGCTCCAGCGAGAGGTCGGCGGACACAGCGGACGCTAGACCTCCATGATCTCTTTTTCTTTGGTCGTAACGAGCTGGTCGATCTCCTTGACGTATTTGTCGGTCAGCTTTTGCAATTGGTCCTGCATCCGCTTGCTATCGTCCTCGGTGATCTTGTGATCCTTCAACTGCGACTTCAGATCGTCGTGCACTCTGTGACGCACGTTGCGAACGGCGATTTTGCCGTCCTCGCCCTTCTTTTTGACGACCTTGACGAGATCTTTCCGGCGCTCTTCATTGAGCGGCGGGATCGCTAAGCGGATCTGATTTCCATCGATATTGGGAGTCAAGCCGAGATCGCTTTTTTCTATAGCCTTACGAATATCGCCGACCGTATTGCGGTCGAAGGCCTGAATGACAAGCGAACGGGAATCGGGCACGCTAACGGTTGCAACTTGCTTGAGCGGCACCGCAGCGCCGTATGCTTCGACGTGCAGGCGATCGAGCAGCGCGGGCGTCGCGCGGCCGGTACGGATCGACGCGAACTCGCCCCGTGTCGAGTCCACGCACTTTAACATTTTGTTCTCGGCGTCTTTAAAACTCTCGGACATTCAGTAACTCCAACCTTTGTCAGGATGACAAGGCGGTGTCGAGCGAACTAATCTTTCCAACGAGCGTGCCGATCGATTCGCCCCAGACGACGCGCCGAATGTTCCCCGCCGTGGCCATATCGAACACCACGATCGGCAAATTGTTGTCCATGCACAGCGTGAGCGCCGTGTTGTCCATCACTTCCAGGCCGCGCTGCAGGACTTCGAGATACGCCAGCTGTTGGAACCGCGTCGCATCCGGAAACTTCTTCGGATCCGCGGAATAGATTCCGTCGACCTTCGTCGCCTTGAGAATTGCTTCCGCACCCACTTCCACCGCGCGCAGCGCTGCGGTCGTGTCGGTCGTGAAGTATGGATTGCCGGTACCCGCAGCAAAAATAACGACCCGCCCTTTTTCCAAATGGCGGATCGCTCTGCGACGGATGTACGGCTCGGCGATTTGATGCATCGCTATCGCCGTTTGCACGCGTGAGGGAACGCCCATGCGCTCGAGCGCGTCTTGCAGTGCGAGCGCATTGATGACCGTTGCCAGCATGCCCATGTAATCGGCGGTTGCGCGGTCCATTCCGGCTTCTTCGTGAACCTTGCCGCGCCAGATGTTTCCGCCGCCCACGACGACCGCTACCGAAACTCCATCGCGATGAACCTGGGCGATCTGTCGCGCCATATCATCGGTCGTATGAACGTCAACGCCGGTCTCGGTTCCGGAGAAAGCCTCTCCGGAAATCTTCAAGAGAACGCGACGGTATTTCGGTGCGGCGGCTTGCAAGTGTTCCTTATTCTCCCAGTGCGTACTTCGTGAAGCGACGCACTTTGATCTTCTCGCCGAGCACGCCCACGACACCATTGATGAGGTCGGCGACGCTCATCGAGTCATCTTTAACGAACGGCTGGTCGAGCAGGCAGTGTTCCTCGTACCACTTATTGAGCTTGCCCTCGACGATCTTCTGCGCGACCTCCGGCGGCTTTCCGGCCGGCACGTTCGCCACAAACTCCTCGCGAGCTTGTTCCACGACCTCGCCCGGAACGCTGCCCCGATCGATGTAGAGCGGGGACATCGCGGCAATGTGCATCGCGATATCGCGGGTCAGTTCGCTGAACTTGGGATTGCGTGCGACAAAGTCGGTCTCGCTGTTGACCTCGACGAGCACGCCGATCTTGCCGCCGGCGTGGATATAGCTGGTCACAAGCCCCTCATTCGCGACCCGCTCTTCCTTTTTTTGCGCTTGGGCGGCGCCGCGCTGCAGCAGCAGCTCCTTTGCTTTAGGTAAATCGCCTGCGGCTTCGACCAGCGCTTTGCGGCAGTCCATCATCGGCGCGCCGGTATCCTCGCGCAGTTTCTTGACCTCGTGCGCCTTCGGGGTATAGCTCATAGCGGTAGACACGTCTCAACTCCAAGTTTTCGAATAGATTGGTTACTCACAAAAGAGAGGCTTGTTCGCCTCTCTTTTGCCATATCGTTCCGGCAGCCTTGCGGCGCCGGGTGACCGACATTAGACTCCGGCTTCGGCATCCGCGAGCGTGGTCACGGTCTCTTCCGGCTCGGCATAGGCCTCGTACGCCGGCTCCTCGGCGCTGAAGGCTTCTTGCGCATCACCGGCGCTCTCGGTCTCGGTCTTGCCCTCGATGATCGCATCGGCAATCTTGGAAACCATCAGCTTGACGGCGCGGATCGCGTCGTCGTTGCCCGGGGATCGGATAGTCGATCTCGTCCGGGTCGCAGTTGGTATCGATGACCGCGATAATCGGGATCTTGAGTTTGCGCGCTTCCATGACGGCGATCCGCTCTTTCTTCGGATCGACGATGAAGACCGCATCAGGCAAGCGGTGCATATCTTTGATGCCGCCCAGGAAGCGTTCGAGCTTGGTCATCTCGTCCTGGAGCTTCGCGACTTCTTTCTTGGGAAGCCGGTCGAAGTCGCCTTGCTGCTTCATGTTCTCGAGTTCGCGAAGGCGCGCGATGCGCTTTTGGATCGTCGAGAAGTTCGTTAGGGTGCCGCCCAGCCAGCGCTGGTTCACGAAGTAGGTTCCGGCGCGTTCCGCCTCTTCCTTAACCACGTCCTGCGCTTGTTTCTTGGTGCCCACGAAGAGCACGACTTTGCCCTCGCGAGAGAGCTGCTTGACCGCCTCGTAGGTTTCCCGCAAGCTTTTGGACGGTGAGCGCCAGGTCGATGATGTAGATGCCGTTGCGCTCTTGAAAGATGTACGGCTTCATCTTCGGGTTCCACCGGCGGGTCTGGTGGCCGAAGTGGACGCCCGCTTCGAGCAGGGCGCGCATAGAAATGACTGACAATCTGCAAGTACCTTTCTGGACCTCGGGCCGGCCGCCGTCCTGGCGCCGGTCGCTTGTGAGGCCATACCACCCCTCCTCCATGAGGGGCGAAGTGTTGACAACCCACGGAGTATAGCATGGGGGTCCGGCGGTTGTCACTCAGATAAAGCGGCCTGAAAGCGCCCGTATTCAAGGTCGCGCGTATCGCAGCCGCCGCCGCGCAGACCAGTACGCTCGCGCCGCTCTCTTACGTCCGATCGCTTGGCTGCCGTCTGCTCCTATCGAAATGGGCAGCCGTCCTTTCCGGATCCGTTCCTTGCGCATTTTTGCGGTAGCGAAAGCGGCAAAAGCGTCTGCGCGCTCGCGTGCCGTTCGGATTACGATTCTGGAAGCGAAGAAATCACCATTGAGGATCATCCCGTCCGTCTTACCCCACGAGAGGCGGGACTGCTTGCATATCTTAGCCGCCATCGGAGGAGTGTTTCGCGTGAAGTGCTCCAAGACGAACTCTGGCCCGACGTGAATGAAGAGGCTGCGCGCGACGCTCTCTACAGCCTGCTGTATCGCCTGCGCAAGCGCATCAAGACCTTCGAACTGGTGGAGTACCTCGGCAGTGCGTATCGTTTTGCCGCAAAACGTCTCAGTCGATCTTTGGGGGTTTGACCTGCTCGCACATCGGGTTCGGAGCGATCCGGCAACGCCCGTTGAAGAAGTCAAGGATGCACACTCGCAAATAGCCGGCCGCGGCCAAGCCAGGCTAACGTGTCAGACGTATCAACGCCGGCTCCAAAGTGAAATGAGCGCCAAGCCTACCTCGCAAATGCTGCACGTTGCCCAGACCGAAGGCCTTCTCGCATGACGTGCAACTCGCTGCTTTGCGCCCGCGGTTTTAGGCGTCATGAGTGTCAAAGTGTACGGCTGTAATCATATCGCGATCGAAGTGGACGATATCGAGAAAGCGGTGGCCTTTTACGAAGACGTGTTCAACCTTAAGAAGCTGGATGAGGGTGAAGGCGATGCGTTTTTCCAGCTGGGCGAGCACCAATTCTTAGCGATGTTCGAGGTTGAAAAAGTCAGTCCCAGCCGCGTGCGACATTTCGGTTTGCTGGTTCGCGACAACGATCAGATAGCCGAAGTGCGCAGCAAGCTCACGCACAAGTACGGAATCAGACTAATTCCCGGCTTCCGGTGTGATTTTGTCGATCCGTTCGGAAATCGCGTGCAGGTTGTAGACCTCCATGACGAATCGATGGTCTGGCTGCTGCCTTATCAAGAGGTGCAGAAAGCCGGCATCGCTTTCAGCAACTCTGCGGGGCGTTAGTGGCTCGGCGGCTTCCCATACGTTTTCTCCAGATACGGGACGATATCGGCATCGTCGTCGAGGACGATTAGTCGATCGCGCCGGCGAGCAACGGTGCGCGGCGCGCGATGCTAGTACAGCCGGTTTCCCTGATCGTCGAAAAAGGCGAGAACCTTCGATGACGGATCGATGTCGAAGCGGCCCTTGGCAAGCGCGCCGCAGCGGGCAAGCTGGTGCGGACGCATTGCGGTGATGTACGGGAACCAGGCCTCGTGCGCATGGTGCGAATGCGGCAGATTGCTCAGCACCAGGACGAATCCCATGTTCTCGAGTTCGTCTAGGAAGCCGTTGTCCCAGAACGCTTCGGGCATGCGCGCGACAAATGAGATAACGACGTCTTCTTTCAATAAGTCGCCCATGCCGCGAATGGCCGTCGGTTCGTAGCCGTTGATCGTCAGGTTCACGAATGAGGGTTTGGCCCTGACGGAAGCGAGAATCGCATCGAGCCGCTCGCCTTGCGAGCTTACCGTGGTGCCGGTCTCGCGAATCTCTTTCCAAAGATCTTTGAGTTCGCCGCGCTCGCTGTTGCTCGAAGCGCGCTGCTGCTCGAGCTGCGGATCCCAAAAATACGAATGACCCTTCACGTCGATACCGGAGATCGAACCGGCACGGTCGGAGACAGCATACTGCAGGGGCTCGATAAAATTCAAGTTCAGGAGTTCGATGGCGCGCTGCAGCGTGGCCACGTTGTCCTTCTCCGAGTCGATGCAGATGAGCCGCCCGGTGTTCCCGACGCACGCCGCCAGCAGCATCGGCTGCGATGAGCCCGGCACGACCAGCGAATTACGGTTGGCGCCGACCTGAACGACGGTGTCACCCGGCCGAATCAACGAAAACGGAAAGAGCGAACGAACGAGCGATGCGAGCGCGAACGACCAATCGTTCCACGGAAGCACGTTGTGCAGCGAGGTCGAGCGAAGAATGGCGTGATACGCCTGTTCACGGCCGTTCCACGGGTGATAATACCGAACGCGACTTGCGAAACTCAGCGCGGGGCCGGCTTTGGCAGCATCGTGTAAAGGTTCGGTAACTTCGCTCATCGCGGACATCCTCTCGTGGACGGTCGGGGCACCTATAACTATGTAGTCATCGGCCGACGGCGCCGCGCGTATGAGCGCGCGGCATACTGCGCGTTCTCGAACGCTATTTCAGGTGACGCGCGTGCAATCTGCCCGGCGGATACGGCGAACTCGTGATCTCTCTGTCCTTGGTGTGACTCATGAGTGGATTGACACCGGGTGTATGCATGATGCCGGATTCCTCGTTAGGTGAGGCGTCTGCACAGAGATACGCCGCTGCCCGGAAAGGTCGAGAGACCCCAACGGGTTGACCAGGTCCCGCCGAATCAAGGCGGCACCTAATGCGGCTGAGATCGCGAAGTCTCTACGTTGTGCAGTGCTAAAGCTCGACAGTGAGGGAGATTCACAGGGCGCGTACGTCCGAGCCTGAGTTTCTCAAGCCGTCACCTGCGAGGAGCATGTGGCGCTTTTTTTATTTTGTCGAAGGGAGGTGAGATTCACCATGGACGACGGCCTAGTCGCAGTCGAATATTCCCCAGGCTCTCAGCGAGCCGCAATTCCTGCTGTGTCCGTTTGTTCAGCGCGGCAGGCCGCTCATAACTTTAGGAGTTCGTGCCGTGAAATTGTTGGCATTCTTTGCGCTGCTCTTCAGCGCAACGCGTGAAAGTACAGCCCCATAACGATAACGCTGCGTGCGGGTGAATATCCCGAGCAGGCATTTCCGATGTGGAAAGCGCTCGTATCATGACCGCAGCAGGTCGTCTGACCATTTGGCGTCAGACTCGCTCTGTTTGCTCTCGATCGTCGGACCGGGCATCATCACTGCAAACGCCGACAACGACGTCGGAGGCATTCTCACATATTCTCAGGCCGGAGCACAATTCGGCTACTCGTTGCTTTGGCTGCTGATTCCGGTCACCATTGCACTTGTCGTAACGCAGGAAATGTGTGCCCGCATGGGAGCGGTAACGGGAAAGGGCCTTGCCGATCTCATTCGAGAGAATTTCGGCGTGAAGGTGACGTTCTGGGTGCTCCTTGATATTCGTGATCGGCGATCTTGGCAATACCGCTTCGGAATTCGCCGGCGTCGCCTCGGTTGCGCCGATCTTCTCCGGCCTACTCGGGGCTCGCCTCGCCCGGCATGCTCAAGGTTCTGATGGTCGTTGCATCGGCGATTTCCGTATTCTTGATCGTGACGCGCGGAAGCTACAAAGTCATCGAGCGCGTGTTTTTTGCGTTCTGCTTCGTCTATATCTCGTATGTCATCAGCGGCATCATCGTCCATCCTCATTGGAACGATGTGGTTCGCGCAGACGATTTTTCCGCACTTCTCCGCGTCGAAGGCGTATTTCTTAATGATCATCGCCGTTATCGGCACGACGATCTCACCTTGGATGCAGTTCTACATCCAGACTGCCGTGGTTGACAAGGGCGTTCGCGAGGAGCAGTACGCGATGTCGCGGATAGACGTCGTTTCCGGTGCGCTTTTTACAGATTTCATCGCCTACTTTATCATCGTCGCCAGCGCCGCGACCATCTACCTTCACAATCTTCATGTGCCGCCGGCTCACCAAATCCTCGTCAATGACGCAAGCGACGTCGCGGTCGCGCTGCAGCCGCTGGCGGGAAGGTTTGCTTCTTTGTTGTTTGCGCTCGGGCTTCTCAATGCCGCGATCTTTACCGCATCCATACTTCCGCTCTCTACCGCATACTACGTCTGCGAGGCCTTCGGGTTTGAGCGCGGCGTCAAGCACCGCTTCAACGAGGCGCCCACGTTTTATGGCCTGTTCCTAGCGACTCATCGTCCTCGGAGCCGGGGCGGTAATAATACCGGGAGCACCTCTGCTGGCCATCATTCTCTACTCCCAGGTGTTGAACGGCGTTCTGCTGCCGGTCATTCTCGTGCTGATGCTGCCTGCTCATCAACAATAAACGCCTCATGCGTACCTGGACGAACTCCCTGCTTTTCAACGTCATCGCATGGAGTACCGTGAGCCTCGTAGCGATACTGACGTTCATTTCAACTGTGCAAACGATACTTCCAGCGCTTTAAAGTAAAAGCCGGATTCCAACGCCGCAAAGCACGAGCGC
The DNA here is from genome assembly GCA_963777365.1 of Vulcanimicrobiota bacterium. GTDB lineage: Bacteria > Vulcanimicrobiota > Vulcanimicrobiia > Vulcanimicrobiales > Vulcanimicrobiaceae > CAVZQG01. Next base: position 120,235 of record CAVZQG010000018.1, on the reverse strand, counting down.
GAGAAATAGTCGAAACCATTTGCCCGAAAGCCGCGCAGCCAGTGCCGCGCCCAGAAACGTGCCCGGTATCGAACCGGCCAGCAGTTGCAGGGAAAGCCGCGGATTTACGTCGCCCGTGCGCAAGTGGCCCAAGATCGCCGGGATGAGCAGCACGACGGCAAAGGCAACATCGGTTCCGACGAGCGGACGCAGGCTCACCGTGGGCAGGATCAGCAGCAGCAGCGGCAGCGTCAGCGATCCGCTGCCTATCGATGTAAGGCTGACCATCGCGCCGATGAAAAACCCGATACCGGCGAGCCACGCCGACGGCAAGCTTTCGGGAGGATCGGTGCGCGCACGATGGTTGCGTCGAAACAGGATCGCACCGGCCGACACGAGCAGCGCGCATCCAACCAGCGTCTGCAGAATCCGATCGAGATGGTGCGGGTCATATCGCCCGTGCAGCCATGAATTCAGCAAAACGCCTACGACTGCGCCGGGAACGCCGCCGGACGAGAGTCTCACGAGGACGCGATAGTCGATCGTGCGCCGTTGAAAGTGGGCGATGAGCGCGGTGGCCTTCGTGCCCAGGCTGAACAGCAGATCCGAGCCGATTGCGGTGCCGGCGTCGAATCCCATGAAGAGCAGAATCGGCGTGGTCAAGGCGCCGGCCCCGACGCCCGAGTACGCAACGCTGACGCCGACGATGAACCCGACCAGGACGATCGTCACCGCGTGATGTTGGCCTCGATGAACTCCATGAGACGCGCGGCCGATTCATGCACGGTCTCGCGCATCGTGTCGATAACGAACTCCGGATCGTCGGGCGGCTCGTACGGTGAAGAAACACCCGTGAAATGTGCGATCTCCCCCGCTCGCGCACGCCGGTACAAACCCTTGACGTCACGCTTCTCGGCGGTACCGAGATCGCAAGAGACATAAACCTCGAAGAAGCGCTGCGGATTTACATCACGCGCGCGGCGGCGGTCGGCCGCAATCGGCGAGATCAGCGCGCAGATGACGACGAATCCCGCTTCCGCGAGCACACCGGCCACAGCGGCCGTCCGGCGCACGTTTTCGCTGCGGTCTTCGTCCGAAAATCCAAGATCGGCGTTGAGCGTCGTGCGCAGCGTATCGCCGTCAAGCACGTAGGCGCTGCGTCCGCGGTCGAACAGCATGCGTTGCACCGTCATTGCCACCGTCGATTTACCCGAGCTCGGCAAGCCGGTTAACCAGAACACGCTCCCGCCATGGCCGTTTCGCGCGGCGCGCTCAGCCGGAGCTTACCGACTGTCTCTGCGCTACGACATCGGAGGCACCCTCGGAACGCGGGCGGCTGATCGCCGCGCGCACGCGTCCGCCGGCGACGACGGCCCCATCGCGCAAGAGCACGAAGCGCCCGATGCTCGAAGGTACTTCCGCGTCCGCGGCGATCAATTCGCGCGACGTCAGCGTAACGACCGCCACGTCACCGCTGGCCACGGTACTCCGCTCTACCGGCTCAATCGTGTCGGGATCGATGACCTCGTCGATATGCGCAACCAAGACGGGAAGCTCGCGCGTTCCGATTCGCAGGCGCAGAGATTCGCCGGCCTTGAGCGGCTGCGAACCCAGCCACACGATCTCCGTGTGCAACGCATGGCCGAGCGCGGGTGCGTCATCGACGTGACTTGCGGTCGCACCGCGATCGACGAAGATGCGTTCGTCGAGTTCGAGCGCGACGCATCGCCCGGCTTCCGCCACGTCGAGCTCGTGCGGCCAATCGACAATCCGCTGCACGGTCGCACTGGTTTGCAGCGGAGAGAATGCGATGCGCTCGCCGACGCGCAACGTCCCGGAATCGATCCGCCCGACGATCAGCCGTGATTGCCCGCGGCGATAGACATCCTGGACGATAAATCGCAGCGGACCGCTTGAATCCGCGGCGCCGACCTGCAGGTCGCGCAGTGCACCCAGCAGCGTGGGTCCATGCCACCACACCGCGCCGTCCCGGCTCACGACGTTTTGGCCGGTGCGGGCCGAGACGGGAACCACGGCGATCGGTTCAAACCCGATTTGCTTGAGGAATTCGCGCGCTTGTTCGCTGCGTTCTTCGAAAGCACGCTGCGGATCCGCCGCGAGATCCAGTTTGTTGATCGTAACCAGAACTTGCGTGAATCCAAACCAGCGCAGAAACAGGAGCTGCCGCCGCGTCTGCGGCGTAATGCCCTCGTCCGCGGCGATCACGATGACCGCGGCGTCAACTTCGGACGCACCGCTGAGCAGATTGCGAATGAGTTCGCGATGTCCGGGTGCATCGACGAAGACGAAGTCGCGTTCGGGCGTTCGCACCCATACGCGCGTGATGTCGAGCGTGATGGCCTGGTCGCGCTCGACTTGAAACGCATCGAGCAAGAACGAGTACTCGATCGGCACGCCGCGCTTTGTGCTCGAAGATTCGAGCTCGACGAGTTTCTCGGGCGTTACCTGGCCGACATCAACCAGAATTCGGCCCAGGATCGTGGACTTTCCCGCATCCACGTCCCCGACCATGACGATGCGCGCTTGTTTCACATATACCCCGACGTACGCAGGCGCTCGAACGCGTCTTCGGTCTCAGCGTCCATCTTTCGGCCGGCGCGCTCGGGTTCTCGCGTCTGCCTGAGTTCCTCGATGACGGCATCGAGCGTATCGGCGTTGCTCGATATCGGAAACGTGATATTGCTCTCGCCAAGCGAACGAAATCGCTGCCCGTTGCGAGCCAAATACAAAGGTACATACGGGATGTTTTCACGCTGCGTATACCGCCAGATGTCGATCTCCGTCCACTGGAGCAGCGGATGGATGCGCACGTGCTCGCCGTCGGGGATCTCGTGAGCGAAGTAGTCCCACAGTTCGGGCGGCTGCGATCGCGGATCCCATGAACCGTCGGCATGCCGCGGGCTGAAAATCCGTTCTTTGGCGCGAATGGCTTGCTCGTCGCGACGAATTCCCAAAATGATTCCGCGATAATGCTCGCGCGCAAGAAGCGCGCGTAGTCCGGCAGTCTTACGGGCAGCGTGCCGGGCATTCGGCGGCAGGGTCTGATCGACGCTCGATTCAGGCGGACACTGCTCGTTCACGACCGGCAAGTCCCATTCGCGCACCAGCCGGTCGCGAAATGCGTACACTTCGTCGAACTCCATGCCGGTGTCGAGCAGAACGACCGGAAACGGCACCTCGCCCAGGAACGCCTTGCGCACCATCCATAAAAGGGCGGTGCTGTCCTTGCCGATAGACCAAAGCATCGCGAGCGGCGCAACGCAGGCGAAAGCCTCGCGCAGAATGTATATCGTGCGCGCTTCGAGTTCGTCGAGATCGTCGAGGGCTTGCCCTTGCATTTTTGGCGTTCCGATTCTCATGGCTTGCTCCGGGACCCTTCCGCGCGCACGCTGCGCGTACAAAAGCTTTACCGGCTTTCATTGAGCTCACAAAACCTTTACGTGATTACCGCAAGGCCTATATTGGCGCTCAGCGCGCCTGCCGAAAACACTAACGGTATGAAAGTCAATGTCGCCATCGTGGGCTTCGGCTACTGGGGACCGAACGTTGCCCGCAATTTTGTGTTTTCGACCAAAGCCGCGGTCAGCATGATCTGCGATGCGAATCCCGAGCGCCTTGCCGTGGCATCCGGCCTTTACCCGGCGGTTACGGTGACCCCGTCTTTCGAACAGGTCCTGGCAAACCCCGACGTCGATTTGATCGTCCTTGCGACGCCGGTCTCGACCCACTTTCCCCTCGGTATCAAGGCCTTGCACGCCGGCAAGCATCTGCTCATCGAAAAGCCGATGACGTCCAGCGCCGCGCAGGCCCGCGACCTGTTGAGCCTGGCACGCAAGAAAAATCTGAGGGTTTTCGTTGACCACACGTTCGTCTTCTCGCCCCAGGTCAATAAGATGAAGGACCTGGTGGCAAAAGGCGAGCTCGGTGACCTGCTCTATTATGATTCCTCCCGCATAAACCTGGGTCTCTTCCAGCACGACGTGGACGTGGTATGGGACCTCTTGCCGCACGATCTCTCGATTCTGGACTTTTTACTCGAGGGCGAACTGCCTGAGACGGTTTCGTGCTGGGGCGCAAGCCACTTTAGCGACCTTGCCGATCAGGCATATGTTTCGCTGAGCTACCGTAACAGATTCATCGCGCACGTTCACGTCAACTGGATCGCTCCGGTGAAGATCCGCCAAGTGCTGCTGTGCGGCGATAAAAAGATGATCGTCTTCGATGAGACGAGCGTTGAGAAGCTGCGCGTGTACGACCGCGGCGTCAACATCAAGACGCCTGAGGACGTCTACAAGCGTCTCGTACAATATCGCGAGGGCGACATGTCGGCACCGCACATTCCGAACTACGAAGCCCTCGCCGCCGAAGTAGATAACGTACTCGAAACGATAAGCGGTAACCAGCGGGCAATCGTCGACGGCAACGCCGGACACCGCGTGGTGCTCCTGCTCGAAGCCGCGAGCGAATCCTTGAAAAACAATGGCCGGCCGGTTATCGTCGAGCGGCAAACCGGCACGACCAGAATCGTCAGAAGAAAGACCGATGAGCTCTCCGCCTAACGTTCGCGTTCCCTATCTCGATCTGCGCGCGCAGTACGAATCAATAAAGAGCGAACTCGAGCCGGCGATCCGAGCCGTCTTCGAATCAAACGCCTATATCCTCGGACCGGCCGTCGAGCAGTTCGAGCGGGATTTTGCGCGCTTCTGCGGCGCGGGCGAGTGCGTGGCCGTCAACAACGGCACGGCCGCCCTGCACTTGGCTTTCATGGCGGCAGGCATCGGACCCGGCGACGAGGTTATCACGCAAGCGAACACCTTTATCGCCACCGTTGCCGCAATCTGTTATACCGGCGCAAGACCCGTCCTCGTTGACGTCGCGGCGCCCTCCTATACGGTCGACGTCGATGCGGTCGAAAAAGCGATCACGCCGCGCACAAAAGCAATTGTGCCCGTACATCTCTACGGCCGGCCGTGCGATCTGAATGCGCTTCACGCACTTGCCGCCGATCGCGGCCTGCGCATCATTGAAGACGCATCGCAGGCCCACGGAGCTGTCATACCGCGGCGAGCCTATCGGCTCGGGCGAGGTCGCCACGTTTCAGCTTTTATCCGGGAAAGAATTTGGGCGCTGCCGGCGAGGGCGGAGGCATCGTGACGAACGATCCGGCTCTGGCTGGGCGTATGCGTCTGCTGCGAAATCACGGGAGCGAACAGAAATACACGCACGAAGCCATCGGTTACAATTACCGGCTCGAAGGACTTCAAGGCGCGGTCCTGGGCGTAAAACTACGGCACCTGGCGGAGTGGACTGCGGCACGGCAGCGGGTCGCATCGCGCTATGACGTGCTTCTTGCCGACATCGAAAAGCCCGCGCACGTTACCGCATACCTCGAGCGCGCAACACGTCTATCCGGTGCTCTTGGACGATCGCGATCGCGTCGCGGCGGAGATGAAGCAACTGGGAGTCGAGACGAACGTGCACTATCCGGTACCGTGTCATCTTCAGCCCGGCTATGCGCACCTCGGCTACCGGGCAGGCGACTTTCCAACCACCGAGCGGCTGGCCCGGCGCGAACTGTCCCTTCCGATCTACCCCGAGATCGACGATATGCAGATCGCGTACGTGGCGCAGACGCTGCGTTCCGTTATGCGCACCGTTAGCGTTTAGGTCCCGGCACGCCCGATGACGCGCGCCGGTACACCGGCCACGATCGCATAATCGGGAACGTCCGCGGTTACGACGGCGCCCGCGCCGACGATGGCTCCCTCGCCGATCGTGACATTCGGCAAGATCGTGGCATTCGTCCCGATCGAAGCCTTGCGCTTGACACGAATCGGAAGCACCTGCCAATCCGCATCGGTCTGCAGCTCACCGGACTGCGCCGTTGCACGAGGGTATTTATCGTTTGTGAACATGACACCGTGACCCACGAAGACCTCATCCTCGATCGTCACACCCTCGCAAATGAACGTGTGCGAGGAAATCTTGCAGCGCTTGCCGATGTGCGCATTCTTCTGAATCTCGACAAACGCTCCGATCTTCGTCTGGTCCCCGATCCGGCAACCGTAAAGATTGACCAGGCTTTCGTGAAAGATCTGCACGTCCGTGCCCAGGGTGACGCTATCGGCGACCGGCATGACACCGGAGATTAGACCGCTCGTGACCTTTTCCATTTCGTTACATTCAATAAAACAGGCCGCGCCGCCGAAAGTTTAGATTGGTATGGATCTATCGAATGCCCGCGTGCTCATCACCGGCGGAGCGGGTCTGGTCGGCTCGCATATCGCCGATCTTCTGCTGGAAGAAAACGTGCAGGAAGTGGTCGTCTACGATAACTTCGTGCGCGGCTGTCACGAGAATCTCGAGTTTGCGCTTTCGGATACGCGCCTGACGATTTGCCAAGGCGACATCCGCGACCGAGCCGCGCTGGCTCGCGCCATCGATAAGGTCGACCTGGTCTTTCACCAGGCGGCGATTCGCATAACTCAGTGCGCCGAAGAGCCGCGCCTTGCGCTCGAAGTACTCGCAGACGGAACGTACAACGTTCTCGAAGCTGCGGTAAACGCGGGCGTCAAGAAAGTCGTCGCGGCTTCTTCTGCTTCCGTGTATGGTTTGGCAGACCACTTTCCCACTGATGAAGGGCACAACCCATACGCGAATCGCACGATTTACGGTGCTGCGAAAACGTTTAACGAAGGCTTGCTGCGCAGTTTCAACGAGATGTACGGATTGCCGTACGTCGCGCTGCGTTATTTCAACATTTACGGCCCGCGAATGGACATCTATGGCGTCTATACCGAGGTGCTGATACGCTGGATGGAACGCATTGCCGCCGGTGAAGCACCGCTGATCTTCGGCGACGGCATGCAGACGATGGACTTCGTCTATATCGAAGACGTCGCGCGCGCAAACATTCTGGCCGCCAAGAGCGACGTGCGTGGACGATGTCTTCAACGTTGCGAGCGGCACCGAAACCAGCCTGAACGAGCTCGCCCAAGCGCTTCTGCGCATCATGGGCTCGAATCTGCGTCCCGAATACCGCGAAGCCCGCACGGTAAACCCGGTGGCAAGACGACTGGCCGGCACGGCACGCGCCAAGCAATTCCTTGGTTTTGAAGCCTCCGTTTCTTTAGATGAAGGCCTGCAGCGACTCGTGGCGTGGTGGCAGACACAGCGCACAAAGTCCGCGGTTACGGCACGTTAACGTGCAGCGCACCGCTATGGAACCCATCGCGTTCAGCCGCCCCTATATGGGCGAGGCCGAAGCATCGGCCGCGGCCGATGCGGTCCGCAGCGGATGGATCGTCGGCGGTCCGCGTCTGGCTGAATTCGAGCGGCGATTTGCGGCGGAGTGCGGCGCGGCCCATGCGGTCGGCGTGTCGAGCTGGACGACCGGCGCGTTCCTTGTGCTTCATGCGTGGGGAATCGGCCCGGGCGATGAAGTCATCGTACCCTCGCTTACCTTTATCGCTACCGTCAACGTCATTCGTCACGTGGGTGCCACGCCCGTGTTCGCCGAGGTCGACAAGCATACGTTCAACATCGATCCGGCCGACGCGGCAAAGAAGATCACGAAACGGACCAAGGCCGTCATGCCCGTCGATCAGATTGGTTTGCCGTGCCGGATCGACGCGATAAACGAGTTCGCGCGAGCGAACGGACTGCTCGTTCTCGACGACGCCGCATGCGCGTTTGCGAGCCGCAACCAGGGCCGCCCGATCGGCTCGCTTGCCGATGCCTCCGTCTTCAGCCTGCACGCTCGGAAGGTCATCAGCACGGCCGAAGGCGGGATGATCGTCACCGACGACGCTGAGTTTGCCGAGCGGCTCCGCATTCTGCGGCATCAAGGCATGTCGCTCTCCGACTTTGCGCGTCACGCCATGCGGCCCACCCAATTCGAAACGTATCCGGTCGTCGGCTACAACCACCGCATCACCGACATTCAGGCCGCGGTCGGTCTTGCGCAAATGGACCGCTTGGAAGAAATCCTCGACCTGCGGCGCGCGGTTGCGCGAAGGTACAACGACGAGCTGGCTGCGCATCCGCTCTTCGAAACGCCGCACGTCCCGGAGGGCATGGAACCGAATTGGCAGAGTTACCAGATTACGGTTCGCGAGAATGCACGCTGGAGCCGCGACCAAATCATGGAAAGCTTGTACGAGAGCGGCATTCCGACGCGCCGCGGCGTGATGGCCAGCCACCGCGAAGCGCCGTACGCCGGCCTGCACGCGCAGCTTCCCGATTACCGAAGCCGTCGCAGACTCGACGCTGCAACTTCCGATGCATCCGGCGATCACGCGCGAACAGCAACACCGTATTATCGATGCGCTGAGCGCCATACGATGAGTGCACACCGCCTTCCGGATTTTATCATTGCCGGCGCTCCCCGCTCCGCGACGACCTGGCTCTACCACGCAGCCGACCGGCATCCCGCAGCTTGCAATGGCCAAACCCGTCGCTCCGGAACCAAAGTTTTTTCTGGTGGACGATCTCTTTGAACGCGGGCTGGACTATTATTCAACCCGGTGGTTCGACGATCTCCCCGGCGATCGGCTTCTCGGCGAGAAGAGCACGAACTATTTCGAGAGTCCGGTAGCCGCCGCGCGAATCGCCGCCGCACTCCCGAACGTGAAGCTCGTCTTTCTGCTGCGCGATCCCGTAGAACGCGCGTATTCGAACTACCTATGGTCCAAGCGAAACGGACTCGAAACCCAGAGCTTCGAGCAAGCGCTGCAGCTCGAGCCCTCGCGCGAACGGACGCTCAAACCGGAAATGCGCTACGCTCGCCCCTTCTCCTATTTCTCACGCGGCTTATATGCAGATCTCCTCAAGCCGTGGTTCAAGCTTTTCGATCGCAATCGAATCTTGGTCCTTCGCTCCGAAAATATTGCAACCGCACCGTCCCAGGTCGCTTCGCGTCTGCATGATTTTCTCGAAGTCGAACCGCATCCGGAGGCCATAACCGGCTTGGGTATCGTCAATTCCGCCCTCGATGAGAATTCCGAACCGATGCCCGATCACGTTCGTCGTGAGCTGGCCGCACGGTATTCGCAGCCGAACCGCACGCTCGCGGAGCTTCTGAGGCTGGTGATCGACGCGGCAGTCAGGGAACTTGCGGCGTACGGACCCATCGCGTCCCGATGGGCACAGCTGCTCTCTCCCGATCAACCGCTCATCGCGGTCGATGCCCAGGGCGCAGCCGAAGGACTGATCGAGGCGTTCCGCCGGGCGCGCCGGGGAAGACGCTTTCACGTGCGTTGCCTGGTCGAAGAACGGCGCGCGGCTTTGGCTCGCGTGCTGACGCCTACGCTGCTGCAGCAGGCCGCTTCCTACGATGAGCGCAGGATTGTATTTTCCAATCTTGCGAGCGAATCACTCCAGGTCAACAACGCTCCGCTGAGTTCCGTGCGCCATCTGCCCGCAAACATCGTTCAAACGATGCAAGATATCGTCCGTCTGTCCGACGGGCTGGTGGTCAGCTCGCAGTCGGAGTACCACAACCTGCGCGCGCTCTGGCCCGGATACGAGCCGCAAACCGGCTACATGCAGGTCAGCGACTCGACGGTGCCCGCGCCGCCGGCCGGATACTCGTCTGCGCGGGGAGACGATCGTGGTGCTGGGCGCCGCATCTGAGCGCACAGGAGACCGGTATCTTTGCTGTCGCACTCGAGGAGCTCGAAGCACCGGTTCGCATCGTCTGCAGCTCCGGCGAGATTCCCGGCATGCACGCAACATTCGTGGGACCGGAAGGCGGCGCGGCCGCGCTGCAGAGTGCGTCGGTCGTGGTCGATACCAACGTCTTCGGTCCGGAAACCGCGATTGCGCTCGCCGCATGGCGGCTTCCCGTGGTGACGGCGTACGCGTCGGGCGCACATGAGATACTCGAGTTCGCGCGCACCTACGATCCGGCCGACCACTGCGCCGTTCTTCGAGCGGTTTACGCAGCGATGGCGCTCCCGCCCGCACGCATCCGATCCGCCGCATCGCACACGGCGGTAACGATGCCGGCCTATCCCCCGATTGACGGACCGCTGGTCACGACGATCGTTCTCACGCACAACCGGCGAGATCTGCTGCCGATCGCTCTCGAGAGCGTAAACGCGCAAACCTACAAGAATATGCAGACGATCGTCGTTAACGACGCCGGCGAGCGTGTCGACGACATCGTCGCCCGGTTCGAGCGCACGCAGCTTGTGCATCTTGACTCCAACCTCGGATCGGCCGGCGCACTCAATGCGGGATTTGCGCATGCACGCGGTGAGTATTTCACTATCCTTGCCGACGACGATCTTTATTTTCCGGACCACATCGCCAGACTCGTCGATGCGCTCGAACGGAGCGGAAAAGACGTCGCTCACGCGGACACGATCAGCTGTTTCGTCCACCACCACAACGGAACATATACGACCTACGGGCTTGCGGCGATGATGACCCGGGCGATGGATCGCACCGAGATTCTGGTCGACAACCGCATTCCGGTGATGGCCGCCCTGGTTCGCCGCTCGATCGTCGGCGGCCAAGTTCTCGATCCGGCGCTTCCGATGGCGCGAGACTACGAGCTTTGGCTGCGCCTGGGCTTGACGCGCGACTTCGTACATGTCGAGCGCGTCACGAGCGCCTACATGATGTGCGACGACGAGAGCCAAATGACGGCGCGCCTGAAGAATCGTAACTTCGAAGCGCACCAACTCATCTACCGGAAGTATCCGACGCCGAACCGGCCGATCGTGGAAACGCGCAGGCGCGCGCTGCTCGAAGCGATCGAGAAATACCAGTTTGCCAATCCAACGCAGCCGCCGATTACGCTGCCCGAGCTTCCATGGCCGTTATAATCGACTGGAACGAGCAGCGCTACTTCGAGGAAACCGCGGCTCTGAAAAGTCTGGCAGTCAAGGATGACGTGCTCGTGCTCGGCACGGACTTCTCAAATGTCTCCCGGACACTCTCGCACCTGGTTCAGGCGCGGCGGCTCGGAAAAGTCATTGCGCTCTACCCGCTCCTCGCAGACCCGATGGAGAGCGTGTTCGAGCAAGTCGGCACCGCGATCGCGCAGCAATCAGGCGACGCCGCTCGCTTCATACAGCTGGTAGCGATGCGTGAGAACCGGCTGAACGTCAATCAAAAGCCGCTGGCGCAGGCTGCACAAATTTCGCCCGAGATTCTTCGAGCCGCGATCCTTTGCGTGAAGCTCTGCGATGTATTGCTGTGTTTCACCGCTGCGGAAAGAGATCGCTGGAGCGGTCTGCTCGGCTCGCCGATCCGGCGCTTCGCGTATCTGCCGGTGCCGCACGTGTATGCCCGCCCGATCCGGCGGCGGCGTTGCCGTCTATGCGCCGGGTTCCGGGGAGTCGCAGCTCGCCTTGATTGCGCTCGCACTGCAAGAGCGCCGGGTGCGAGCGGAGATCGTTCGCGAGCATCGGCCGGATATCGCTGCGGCGACGCTCGTCGTCCCCGATTGGTGGCGCCCCGCGCGAGTTCTCGCATTGGCGCGCGCCGGATACCAGGTCGTCGCGCCGGAGCACGGCAGGCCCGACGAACGATGCTCGTGCGCGATATATGCGCCCGCGGATGCATTTTCATTCGGCGCTGCGCTCGACGCGGCGCAGTCCTCGACGCCGGCTCTGCGTTTCGATCCGGACGCGGCAGCAACCGTGGAATCGATACGCGCGGCAGCGCCCTTACGCTCCGAAGGCCCCCGCGTTTCCATCGTGGTGCGTACCTTTGATCGGCCTGTACTGCTGGGGCGTGCGCTGCGCAGCATCGTCGCCCAAACCTATGTAAACCTCGAAATCGTCGTCGTAAACAACGGCGGCCCCGACGTAGAGGATCTCGTACGCGCCGCCTGTGCGAATCGCCCCTACCGGTACCTCGCACTGCCGCAGCGCTCACACATCAGCGTTGCTTCAAACGCCGGTGCGCGTGCCGCCGGCGGCGTCTACATCGGCTATTTGGACGACGACGACCTGCTCTATCCGGACCACGTCGCGCATGCGGTGGACGCGCTCGAGAACAGCGGCGCGGATCTCGCCTACACGAACTGCCTGGCCGAATATGCCCAGATCGAGGACGGACGAAAGCGCATTCTCGGTTTCCAAATATTCCGCGATAGTGAATTCGTCGCGAAAGAACTCTACATGGACAACTTCGCTCCGATTCACAGCATCGTGCACCGGCGCGAGATCTTCGAGCGGTTCGGCTATTTCGACGAGTCGCTGCCCGTAACCGACGACTGGGAGATGTGGCTGCGCGCCTCCCGCGGATCCCGCTTCGTCCATGTTTCACACGTAACGTGTGAATACTCGTGGCGCTTCGATCCGGATCGCGGCAATATGACGCTCACGCATCAACGCCAGTTTGCCGAGTCTTACGAAACGATCACGAGCCGCTACCACGCGGATGTCGCCGAAATCCCGGCGATCACGCAGCAGCAGGCTCAAGTCAAGAGCGTGCAGCAGCAGCGTGCCGCACAGCTCGCACAGCTTGGCCCCCGTATCGCCGAGCTCACGATCGCGTCGATGGCACAAAGCGCGGTGGCCGCCGACCCGCAACCAATCGACCCGTTTGCATGACTTTTGGCCTATTTCGCTAACACCGTCACCTAATGTCGAAGTATTACCGGTACTTCGGTCTCGAGCGGGATCCGTTTTTAGATACGGCGGATCCGTATTTCTATTGCGAGCTCGGATCGCTTCGTAAAGCCAAAGACCGCCTGGCCGCCTGCGTGGACCAATCGCGCGGCCTGACCATCGTGTTAGGGGAGCCCGGAACCGGGAAGACGAGCCTATGCGGCGCGCTGGAACAAGAACTGCTCGCCGACGATCAGCATCGTCCTGGGCAAGATTCTCGATCCCACGTTTGCCACCGAGGCCGAGTTCTTGATTGCCGTCGGGCGCGTTTTCGGGCTTTCCCTTCCGCCGCGATCGAGCGCCGCACTCAAAAATGCACTCAAGAACTTCTTCTTCGAAACGGCGGTCCTCGAAAGCCGGACGCTCGTGCTCATCATCGACGAGGCGCAAAACCTGAGCGACGAGAACCTCGAGTCGCTGCGCCTGCTGCTCAACTATCACGTTCCGCAAAAGAAGCTCCTGAATATTCTGCTCTTCGGGCAGAGCGAACTCGAACGCCGCGTAAACGCGCACAACAATCTGGTCGATCGCATCGATTCATGGATTCGGCTGCAGCCGCTCGACGAGACGACCGCCGGAGCAATTCTCGACTTTCGCCTTTCGCGCGCAGGTCTTGCCGCCGGCCAATCGATCTTCGCTCCGGAGGCACGAACGCTCCTCATTCAGGCGTGCGCGGGGCTTGCGCGGCGTTTGACGATGCTCGCGCATCTTTCCATGGAAGAAGCGGCCGATCGCGCCAGCACGCTGGTCCGCGAAGATCACGTTCGCGCCGCGCTGGCCGCACGCGGTATAACGGCCTCGGAGTGCGACCGACGGCCGGTGACGCGCAACGAAACGGACATGCGAACTTGTTCGAGCGCCTGTTCATGCGCCTGCGGCGTGCCGGCTGATGCGCCGCAATCCCGACTTCCAGGAAAGCGCCGATATGCGTCTGGTGGAATTGCAGCGCGCGGCGCTCGGCGTGCCCGCGCCGGCACGCGGCGTGTGGGAATCAAATATCGCGGCGGAGGGAACCGCCGTCGACCCTGAAGGAGTGCAGCATCCGCAAAGTGCCGTCATTGCCGTCGAAGCGAGCGCGACACCCGCGCTCGACGTTATTCCCGGTGCTATCGTGACGGTTGCACTTAGCCTCGTGAATGAAGGCGTCGCAGACTGCGCACGGCGTTCGTGTGGCCGTCCCGCTCCCGGGAAGCGCAACGTATCGCAACGGATCGTTTGTGCGCGACGGGCGCCCGCTTCTGGATGACGCAGCCGAAGAATTTTTCGGGACCGGAACCATGCTCGAAGAGATCCCGCCGAAATCGCGCGTGACGTTCCTTTGGAAGATCGGCGTGAAGCTTGGCAATAAGCCGCTCGTGATCGCACCGCTTGTTAGCGCCGAAGACAGCGCGCTCATCGGCGCCCAGCCGCTCATCGTATCGCGTAAGGCCGGTGCGCAAACCGGTTTCGCCGCCGAGGTACAACGCGCCGAGCTCCCTATTTACGAGCTCGACGACGAGGAACAGATCGAACACGAGGCCGCGGATGCGGCTCTGGGCGCGGTGACGCCCGAGGCGGAATACCGGCCGCCGATGGAGCCGCCGCTGCAGCCGACGCCGCCGCCCGATCAGCCGGGGGAACCGATCCCGCCGCCCGGCCAGCCTGCGACCGATCCCGAACCCGGAATACCGGTGCCGGAACCCACGATTCCCGGTCCTCCCGAAGAGCCGCCGGCGATCGAACCGACCGCGCGCGAAGCAGTCGTTCTATACGGGCGCGTCGACCGGCCGTCGGTAGCCTATTTCGAGAACATTTTTAACGGCAACAGACCGCCGACGCTGCTCAATCACTTCATTTTGGGCGGCGCGCTGGCGTGCACGCGGGCGCTCGGCGGAGGCGACGTCGCCGGACTCAAAGCGCATATGGACGCGCAGGCACAGCTCTTGCAGCGCGTCGTCCTGCACGAGAAGCTCGGCAAGAAAGAACCGATCGCCGAGTACGCGGGCACGATGCTTGCGCGCGTCGATCAATTCAAACCCGGCGCCGGTAACGCAGCTGCGCGCCGAATATCCGAACGCGCTGCTGCTCGAAGCCGAACTCGAAGCGCCGACGCTGGCGGTCTTACGCGCGATGCAGGACGAGAGCGCGAGGTGGGATTTCACCAAAGGCGCGGCAACTCACGCTCGCGCTTCAAGCGCGCCGGATCGCCGCAAGCGCGCCGCCCGAACGAATCGCGCAAGCGGAGCGAGCACTGCGCAACTATGCGCAAACGGCCGCAACCCAGCTGCAGCGTTTCTTCGTACGCATGCGGATCGATCGGACCACAGGGCTGCTCTCTGCGACCGACGAGGTCCTGGATAACGCGGCGCGAGCGCTCATCGCGGCGCTCGTCGCATTATTCTAGGGCCGTCAGGTCAATCGGTCGAGCGCGGCAAGGCGCGAGACCGGCCGCTTCCCGCCGATCGATTTCAGCGCAGCCTTCCAGCGCGCAAGCAGCTGCAATCGTTCCCCGACCGCTTCGCGATACTGGACGATGCGCGACATCTGGTTGTACCGAATAGACTGCACCCGAGCAATCCGCGTGCGCACCTGCGTCGTCAAAAGCCGTCGTGCGCGCGTGAGCCGCCTCGTCCAACGCATTGCGCAACGCGTGGGCTACGCGTCGCGAATCAGCGATACCGCTCTTCACGGCGGTCCAATTGCGCTGCATGAGCGCCCCTTCGAGCGCGCCGCACAGATTCTCGAATTCGCACAGACTGCGTTTCAACGGCGGCGAGCAGCGCCGCATCCGTTATCCGACTGCGGCAAAGCCTTGTCCCGACATCGCGGCCGCGGCTTCCTCGCGCCGCATGGCTTTGAACTGACTGACCGCCTGCCCCCACATCTCGTGGTATTCCTTGAAACTCGGCAGCAAACGTTCGACGCGCGCTGCGTCCTTCTGCATGTTCGCCATCACCAGCTCGTGATGCCAGAACTCGTAGACGCGAAAGAGATTTCGAGCGACCTCGCCGCCGATCTCCATATCCAGCGAACCCATCAAGAGCGCCAGCGCGCGCTGCGCTCGAAGAAGACATTTATGGATGCCTTCGATGTCGCCGCGCTCGTTTTTCAGCTTTTCGAGCGCCTGCGTCGCGGAAATCACCAGAACATCGAAGATCTTGACGATCAGATCTTCTTTCGATGCGGTCGCAATCGAGGTCTCGAGGTATCTCTGGTCGCCTGACTTCTTCATTGATTTTCCTACAGACCGCCGCTGCTCGAACTGCTGCTGCTCGAAACACCGAAGTACGCGTCCACTTGCTGCATCATGGACTGATATCCTGAGATCGCCGTTTCGCTTGCCACGAATTCCTGGCGCAGCTGGTCGGCCTGCTGGTTGGCATTGTCTTGAATTTGCTGGATCTGCGTCTGCAGGCTCGAAACTTGCGATTGGATACCGTTCTCGAACCCTTGCATCAGCGAGACGGAGGGGATCGAGCCGACGATCGAATTTGTCGTCAGGGTGGGCGACCCGGTTACCGTCGTCAAGTAGCTGCCGAGTTGATTGACCAGACCGCCGGGACCGTTGAATAACTGCGCAACCGCCGACGGGTTCGCCGCGAGCGCGGCGGAAAGCGCGGCCGCGTTGAGCGGCTGCAACTGACCGTCGGTGCCGCTTTGCTGCTGCACCGAAACGGGCGACGAGGACGATGTTGAACCCGATGCCGTCAACTGCGCAAACGAACTCGTGAGCTGCAGGCCCACCGCCGAGAGCGCGTTATACTGCGAGTTCGTTCCCAGCAATCCGGAAACGATCGAGACCAACTGCTGTTGGATGCTCTGCACGTCGCCGTTGTTGTAAAGGATGCCGCCGCCCACCGACTGCGCGCTGGAGCCGCTGCCCGCCGCGCCTTGCACGACTACCGGCGCGGCGGTGGCCGTGTCGATTTCGCTAACCGCGGCATTATATGCGGAAACAAACGTGTTTACGGCTTGCGTCAGCGACGAGCCGCTGCTCGCAACGCTGATCGTAAAGGGCGAGGTGGCGTCGTTGCTCTTGAGATCGATCTCGACGCCGGGGATCGCATTGGTGACCGCATTGCTGTTGCTGTACACGGTCTTTGTCGCACCCGAGGAGTTCTGAAATGTCACGGATGCCTGCGTCCCAACGGTCTGCGTCGCGCCCGAGGCGGCGGTAAGCCCGGCGGCTTGCAAGAAATTGCTGGTGTCGGAAGAGCTGCCCAGCACGATATTCTGCGGGCCGGTATTCTTGTTCGCGAGCGTGATCGCGCCGGTCCCCGCATCGTAACTGGCCGTTACCCCCGCCGACGATTGGTTGATCGCCGTCAAGACGTCGTACATGTTCTGGCCCTGTGCGACCGAGATGCTCACACCGTTGATCGTGAACGTACCCGCGGTAACGGGCGTCGTGTAGGTTGAATTCGGCGCATTGAACGACTGCGCCGCGTTGATGCCGCCGACTCCGGCGGTTCCGGTCACGCTGCCGCTGCTCGCCGTATTTTGCACTTGCGCCTGATCGAGGCGCAAGACCTGAAGTAAATTGCCTTTGTCGGATGACGATCCCAAAACGACCGGGTGCGCCGAGTCCGTTACCTGGATCGTGTCGGTTCCCGCCACAAATCCGATATTGAACGTCGAGTCGCCGCTCGCGGCAACGGCGGCATTGATGTTGGCAAGAATCGTCGTCAGCGACTGCGTGGTGACATCGTAGTTCACCGTAACGCCGTCGACCGTAATGCTGCCGCTGCCGGATCCGCCGTTCGTCGGAGTAATGGCTGCATACGAGTTCGCGAGCGGTGCACTCGATCCGGTGCCGCCGCCGAGCACGTCGTTCTCGCTGTGACCGGCCGAGAAGCTCGAAACAACCTGCGTGGCCGTCGCAAGCTGCGTGGAGTCGATCAGATAGGTACCGGGGATCGCCGCGACGGTCGTGAACGCCGATGCGGTTGCCACAGCGGTATTGCCTGAGACGGCGTCGTACGCAGCGTAGATGCTCGGATCGGAGAGCGCCGTGAGCGAGGCTTGTACCGATGCGAGAAGCCCATTGATTTTAATGAGTTCGGCATTAGCCGAATTCAAGGTCGCAACTTGCGTCTCCAGCTGCGTGGCAGGCTGCAACGTGAGCGAGGTAAGCTTCTCGATGATCGAGTTGTAGTCGATGCCGGAGGAGATTCCGGGAAATGATACGGGTGGGACGTTCGAGCCGAGCGTGCCGCCTGAGACCGATGACGTTCCGGACATTTATGCGCTTTCGTCCAGTGTTACGCCGGTCTGCTTATCGAAGAATTGCGCGATCTGCACCATCGCTTCAGCCGGAATCTGCGAGATCTCGCGCCCGGTTTGCGGATCGGTGAAGACCGTGACGATCATGTTCGGATCGTGCTCGACCCGATAACTGACGTTGACACTTATTTGTGCGGATGAACCCTCGCCAAACAGCCTGGCGAGCACGGGCGAAAGCGCGCCCGCGTCTGCATGCGCAGTCTGTTGTGTGGGTGCACTGCTTGGTTGCGAGCCCGCTGCGGGCAGCGCCGCCTGCGGCGCGGCTTCCGAAGCGCCCGCTACAACCTGAACGTCCATGTTAGGCCTCCTAGTCCTTTATCTATTTTCGGCCCTCGGGCGTGCTATTTTAGGCCGGCGCCGGATTGCGCTGCGCCGCCGCGTAGGCGCTGACCGTCGCAACGAGCGCCGCCTGCGGCTCGCAAGCCGCGCTGACCCGGCTGCGGCATGCCTCAATCTCGCCGCGGCGCCCTCGGGCATAGAGCCAGGCATCTCCGAGCGCACAGGCCATCGAGGCAATGCCGGCCGGATCCGCTTCCCAGATTCCGGGTCCCCATGCGGCAGCATTGCTGCCTTTGGCGACGACCAACGCGCAGCCCGCGCGCGCGGCCCGAACGATTCTTCCGATTCCGAACCTGATCCACGCCATGTCGGCGAAGACTCGAGCGGCCCGATAAAGGGACTCACGCGTCCCGGCGTCGGGCTCCGGAATAAAGATGACGTTCTCGCCGGCGGCTTTGCGCAGCTCGCGGTGGTACCGGAAGTCCGTAACAGGACCGGCGAACACGATGGGGAGCCGGGCCTGCGCCGCCGCCCGCAACAGCATGTACTGATTCGATCGCGGTTCGATCGGCGCGTGCGAGAGGATGAAATCGCCGGTTCCCACCAGCGCCTCGAGCGGAGCCGCCAACGGCTCGGACTCGATATGCGCGGCCACCGTAAATACGGGTCCGGAGAAACCCAAACGCCGCAGCAGCGCTTCTTCCTGCTCGGACGCGACGATCGCCGCACCGGCGGACGCACAGATCTCTCGCAGCGCCTGATCGTAGCCGATGAACGGGCGGCATCCGGGCGCGATGCCGGGCGCCTCCAGCTTACGCCGCGCGAGCATGGTCAAATGTTCATCGAGACTGACTTCATCATCGGCAATCTGCGAGATCTGCAGGAACGATCGCCGTCCCCCACCAGCCCTCATCGAGCGTATCCTCAAGACCCGCCGTTATTACCGCGGGAACGTTTGCAGCGGCTGCCCGCGCGAAGAGGCCACGCAGCTCCAGGGGACTAGCAGCCATCCAGCCGTGCACGAGATCGTAGTTGCGCGGATCGCGCGACGATGCGCCGTCTACATCTACCGAAAAACCCTCGCTTCGCAGGCGCGCCGCGAGCGCGAGCACATCATCGACGTCTGCGTCGGGCGCGCCTCTCCAGTCGTCTCGCATCGCAAGAAAAATACGACCGCCCGAACCGCCCTGCGCATGCCATTCAACCCGCGCCGGCTCACGCAGGTGCCGGGGAGGACAGCGTTCGAGTTCCCCGGCGCGTACAACGACCGGCGCTTCCACCGACGCGGCCTCGCGCGAAAGGACGGCGACGTCATACGAATCGTCGAGCACGCCGAACATTGCCGCATCGAACCACAAGCGAAGCGAATGCATCGCGCTCATCGTCTCCCAGGTCCGCCCGCACGCTCACGGCGTGGCGCGCAAGCATTGCCGCTCCGGCCGCGCCCCGCACGTCGCGCACGGCGACGCGCTTGTCTTGTGCAAAGCGAACCGCGTACAGATAGGGCAATGCATCCGATACCACGTCACGATGCGCTACCGCTCCGGTGAAACCGTAGGTGCGTGCCGTCTGGAAGAGTTCCGCGCCGAGTTTGTCGCCGAAGACGCGCACGACCTCGCCGGCGAGCGCCTGATGTATCGTGAGCGATTCGATCCACGGCAGCAGCGCCGATTCGATCGTATCCGTACCGCTCAGGTTGAACGCTGCAAGAGCCGCGGGCCAAATGAACGGCGAGCATTCGCGCTGTTCGAGCATCTCCGCCGAGATTTCGATGAACGGCACGACCGCGACGCGTTTCCCATCGAAGAACGTGAGGTCGAGTGCCGCGCTTGCGGGTCGTCCTGCGCCGGCCGGTTCCAGTCGAGCCGCGCATAAAAACCGGATGTCGACCAGATCCCGCAGCGCCTGGGGATCGCGCCAGGCAACGAAAGCGGCATTGTTTCGATGCGTCCTCATGCGCGCACCGGTTGTTTGAGATGCCGCTTGAGCGCGCTTGGGCTGCGGTCCGTCAGTTCATCGATGCGAATCTGCTCGCCTTGCGGCAGGCATGCAGACCAATCCGAAGCGTCGGCCGCATCGCTGATCTCGATGTCCGCGACGGCGCTCTCCGGCAGACCCTCGCGCGCCGCCAGACGCCGCAAGCGATCCGCGATTGTAAGCGCGGGAATTTCCCCGGCCGCGGCAATTGCAAAGAGCACCGGCTGCTCGGCCGTAAACGCGCGAATGTATCGCTTGGCAAAGGCCGCGACTCGGTCCCACTCGCCTTCTTCGCGCAGAATCGAACAGAAGATGGCCGTGTAGTCGCGCTGCGCGGCGCGCCTGCGCGGCGAAGAAGGCAACGCTACATAGTGACGCTCGCGCAGGAATCCGCGCGCGATGGCCGGCGCGGGAATATAGCCGCCGCCTTCGGCTTGCTCCAAATCCCACTTCTGCGCGAACTTGCTCCAGTTCTCACGCATCGTTGCCGTCCAGTCGACGTTGTTCGCGGCGAAGGTTTGCGATCCGAAATGATGGATGAACACGTCGTCGCACACGTAGATTCCGTAGCCGGCGGCGCGCACGCGCAAGCAAAAATCGTCATCCTCGAAGTTGCCCACGCCGAACCGTTCGTCGATACCGCCGATTTCATCGATAACCCGCCGATCGATGCACAGGCATAAGCCAATCGCGCGATCCGTCATATACCCCCGATCGCGAAGACGCGCGCGTCTCTGGGCGGCATATTCGTGCATCTGGTCCATATCCGCATACGATGCGTCCGGGACGATCTGATTGCCGGCGATCTTGTTGCTCCGCGGCGCCGAGACCCCCAGCCGCGGAATTCGATCGAACGCGCGCAGCAAATCTTCGAGCCAGCCCTCGGTAACGATGACGTCGTTGTTGAGCAGCACGATGTACTCGCCGTTCGCCGCCGCTATGGCCTGATTGTTGCCGCCGGCGTAGCCGCGGTTTTCAGCGTTGTAGATCACGTTCACGCCCGAGAGCGTACGCAGCCACTGACGGTCTCCGCACGCGATCCGTTGTCGACGATGATGATTTCGTAGTCGCCGCGTGTATGCGAACGAATCGATTCGAGCGCCATTTTTGTGAACTCCGGCGCGTTCCAGCTGAGCATGACGATAGAGACCAATCCCGCCCTGCGGCCGCTCGCGGCGCGCAGCGCGCGCTCTATGAGTTCCGGATCCGAGCTCAGCGCTTGCGGGAGCGTCATGCCGCGCGCGGCCTCGAACGTTCCGTCTTGACGGGCAGCGGGAATGTGGCCGCAGCCCGATCCGGCACACCGCGTCGCAACGCGGTACGAGAGAGCGCGTATCAAGAAATCCGCAATCGCGCCGTCGAGCGATTCAAACGACGCTAGGCGCTCGTGCGCGGGATATTTTGAGAGCGAGAGCAGCGTGCAGCGCGCATCGGCGGTAAAGATGCCGCCCTCGCGCGCGAGTTCCGGCACGAAAGCGGCTGCGCCGATTGCCGGGCCCCATTCGACTTCTCGAACGAGATCGTCCAGCCAGCCATCGTGCAGGACGCAGCGGGTGTCGACGAGCGCGAGATACCGGTCACCGCGCAGTTCCATCTCGGCGCGAACGGCTGCGATGGCCTCCGCGGATTCGACGAAGATGACGCGTTCGATTGGGAGCGTGCTCGCGCGCAGCCGAGCGACGAATTGATCGTCGTTCGCCTTGCCGGCATCGCCGTGACAAACGATCGTCGTGCGCGGCGCGGGAATCGTTTCGTAGATTCCGGCTCCTCGAGGCATGCGTACGTACCGGCTGATCGATCCGCCCTGCACGGTCATGCGCTACACCAAAGCCTGTTCCGCGACGCTTTTTGCCTCATCCAAACGTCCTTGCCGCAGGTACAAGCTCGCGAGTTCCACCGCGACGCGGCGTTTGCCGGCCGGAAGTGCGGCACGCAGCGTCGATTCGGCTTCGCCCGAACGTCCTAACGCGTCCAGAAGCGTTGCCCGAACGAGCGCGGCGTCGAGATTATGCGGCTCGCTCATCAGCGCGCGTTCGATGGCATCCAGCGCTTCTTGCGGGCGCCCGAGTTCTCGAAGCAACGCGGCTTGCAGAAAAAACGGCGCTGCGCCGAGCGATTCATCGGCGATTCCGGCAAGATACTGCAACGCCTCATCCTTGCGATCCATATTTGCACATGCGAGCGCCGCATAATACGCAAAACGGCCATCGCGGGGAAAGGCGCTTCGTCCGCGCTGCGCAGCCTCGAGCGCGCGCTCGTACTGCTTTTCCGTCAAGGCGCCGCTCGCGGCGGCGAACAGCGCACCCGCTTGGCCGCGACTGCTTTGCAATGCCTCGACGGCACGAACCACGTCCGCGTTGGCGGGGTCGATCCGTTGCGCCTCGATCAGGTAACGCTCGCCGTCGCCCCATTCGTTCTTCTGGGTGACGTACGCGCCCGCAAGCAGCATCGTGACCGCAGCCTCCTGCGAGACGCGCCCATATTCGCGTTCGATCAGCGTGACCGCATCGCGGTCTTGCGAATGCCGCAGCAGGTAGTTGACGTACGTGACGCTCGAATATTCGTCGCCGAAATCTTCATAGATCGATCGATATGCCGTCTGCGCTTCGCTCAGCCGTCCGAGGCGCTCGAGCGCAGCCGCGCGGTTTGCGCGCAGGGGTTGAATCCGAGGCTGATTCGCCAGGCCTCGTTCGAACCACTCGAGTGCTTTTACATCGTCGCCCTGCTCAGCGTAGGTGCTGCCGATCTCGCACTGCGCCTTCCACTGCGCAACGCCGTCGTCGACGATGAATTGCCGGTCGGCATACTCGCCGTCCTCGATCGCACTCGCGTACATCTCGCGCGCTTCATCGTAGCGCTTCATCAAAAAGTAGGCTTTGCCGGCCGAGAAATGGGCGTTGGCATAGCGTGGCGCCCGCTTCAGACACTCCAGCGCATACACCAACCCTTTTTCGGGCTGCGACAGATGCTCGCTGTAGACGTCGGCAAGAATTTGCAGTCCGTTGGCCGTGAAGGCGCGCATGCCGTGTTCCAGGCAAAGCTCCCACATGCGTTCGAGCGCCTGGGCAGCGCGCTGCTGCTCGCCGCCCAAATGCGCGGTGAGCCCGAGGTTGTACCAGTGAAAGGCGTCGTGCGGGTCGGCCTGAACGGTCTTCTCGACGATGCTCATGTTGCGCACGAATTTGTCGCGATCGGTCACGACGTCGGAAAGATATCCGTGATGAAGAATTTTGATTGGCGAGGTCACCGCACCCATCGAGATCGGTGCCCCGTCGATGCTCGGAAACTCGTGCACGGCCCCGGTGAAACGAATTCGCTCGCTGCGCGGAAACATGCGAATGATTGCGTGCGAGATCGTGCCGCCTCCCGCGTAACGATCCGAGGAGTTGATGCACCGCAGCCACACGCCGGTGAGGTGAGCCGGCGCGGACTTGAGCATCTCCAAATGGACGCGCGATTCGGCGAGCAGCTCTTCGTCGGCGTCGAGCTGCAAGATCCAACGCTTGGTGGCCATCGCGAGCGATTCATTGCGCGCCCAGGCAAAATCACTGCGCCACTCGCGGTGCTCGATCTTTGCGCCGAACTGCTTTGCAATCTCTATCGTGCGGTCGGTCGAGCCCGTGTCGACGATGTTGATTTCATCGACGACGCCCGACACACTCGCCAGGCATCGTTCCAGGAACCGCTCCTCGTTCTTGACGATCATGCACAGGCTGATTCCGGCGGGGCCCTGCGGCCATCCGGGCGGCGCGGCGGGCAAACCGAACGGCGGCGCCGCTGCGGATTTCGGGGCGGGCATAGCGCCGGCGGGACGGGTTGCCCGCACACGTATAGGCATCTCTGAAGTAATCGGCCGCCGGAAGAGCCCCCATGAGCCTTTTATTTCCGATTTCCGCTAAGCCGGGAAAAAGAAAAGGAGGCAGCCGAAGCCGCCTCCTTTTTTTCCTGCTAAGAACCTTGCCGTGAAGACCCGGCTTAGCGGAACAGCGTCAGGACCGACTGCGCATTCGCGTTCGACTGCGCGAGAACCGAATTGCCGACCTGCACCAGAACCTGCAGCTTCGTGAACTCGGTCGTCGCTTGACCCACGTTGAGGTCGCGAATCGCGGATTCCGAGGCCTGAAGGTTGACCGATGCAACGCTGTCGTTGTTGGCATCTTCGTTGAGGCGGACAATGACCGCACCGAGCTGTGCGCGCTGGTTGAGCAGCGTGTTGAGCGCGTTGTCGATCGTACCGATGGCGTCTTCCGCAGCAAGCGTGCCTGCCGCGCTGTTCGCCACATTGATGTTCGAGATGCGCAGCGTTTGCGCGTTCGTCGCCTGGATGCCGATCTGCACCGTGTCGCCTTCGTCGGCGCCGGATTGAATCGTCAGCGGGCCCGAAGCCGAGCTGCTTGCCGCGACGGCTTGGCTGACCTTGATGTAGGCGGTCGTGCCCGCATCGGCAACCGAGACGTTACCGACCGTGATGTTCACGCCGTCGACCGAGATCGTGCCGTTGGCGGCCAGATTGCTGCTCAGAACGAGCGGAGCAGCGTTCGTGTTCGTGCTCGAGAAGAACGAGACCTGAACCGCGACCGTCGTGCTGCTCGTGTTGATGACTTGCAGCTCGATGGTGCCGTCCACGGCGCCGCTGTTCGTGGTGTTGAACACCATCGTGCCGGCGGCGGCCGTCAGGTTTTGCGCGCTCGCGGCGACGAGGTTACCGCTGCCTGCCGTCACGCCGGCCTGCGCCAGAACCGCGTTGTTCGTGATGTTGAACGCCGCGTTGACGTACGGCTGGAAGCCGGAATGGCTGCCGTCCAGAAGCGGCTGGCCGTTGAAGTTGGTTCCCTGGGAGATGCGGTTGACTTCGAGAATCAACTGCGAGACTTCCGCCTGAAGATTCGTGTTGTCCGACGAGCTGTTGATCGAGCTCGATGCTTCGACCGCCAAGCTGCGAATGCGCTGCAGGATGTCCGTCTCGGTTGCGAGGGCTCCGTCGGCAACCTGTGCCGCGTTGTTCGCATCCTGAACGTTCTGCGATGCTTGGTTGAACGCGTCGACCTGCGTCTGCAGGTTTGTGGCGATCGCCAGGCCGGACGGATCGTCCGCGGCGGTATTAATACGAAGACCGCTGGAAAGCTGCGTCGTAAGGTTTGCGAGCGCAGACTGGTTCTTGTCCAGATTGTACTGGACGTTGTTTGCCAACAGATTGTTGGCTATGCTCAGACCTTGCATGTTTCCTCCATGATCACACGCGAGTGTGAGTGACTAGTCGAGGGAGACGTCCTGTCCCCTTCGTTCTCCATATCGGCGATTGCGACGCTGACTTTAGTGGTTCTTCGGACTTTTCTTTCGAGGCTGCAAGGTGGCACGCCCGACCGAGGCCGGTCCTGCGGGCACAGGCTGCTCCGCAGCGGCCGCTGAGCGGTTACTGCGTTGGATCTCCTCGTAGATCTCCGAACGGTGAACCGCAATCTCGCGGGGAGCCTCGATACCGAGCTTGACCTGGTCACGATCGACGGCAACCACGACCACGCGAACGTTGTCGCCGACCATGATGGATTGATTGACTTTGCGGCTTAGGACAAGCATCGGTGCCCTCCTTGGCAATTCGTGCGGCCGGGGCCGGCGCACGACGATTGAACTGCTTGCGGGCCCTTCTATGCGGACTGCGCGGTTTCCGCCGTTTCCTTGCGCGGGATTGGCTCGCGCACCGAGTATCCGGAGTTCTCGAGCATAACCTGCCGGGCCCGGCGGGTCCGCAGGTTCACGACGAGCGGAGCCATCAGGTTCACGGTCATTTGTCCGGCATCCTTGGTCACGACGACCACGCACAGGATGGTGAAGTCCTCGGCATCGCGGATCTCGAGCGTTTCGGTGACGTAGGCGGGCAGGCGCGGGTCGTAGCTCGGGAAGATTTGCCAAGGGTCGACGGCCGGCAGCGCCATCGCCGGGTCATCGAGCGACTGCATCCATACGAAGTTTGGCTGCTCCTCGAGCGAGAGCGCCAGAAAGCGACGCAAATCAGCGAAGCCCGGCAGCCCCCACGGAAACTCGATCACCTCGGCCGGCGCGAATGAGATTTCGCCGAAACGCGCGGTGGTAATCGTCGTCGTTTGATGGGCCTCCATCGAGATACTCATGTCCTCCCCCGCCCGAACGTCTCGCAGGCGGGCCCCTTTTTATTGTAGATAGTCGAAGAGGTCCTTGCTCTCCAGACTGGTGGTAGTGCCGTATGCCGCCTGCAGCGCGGTTTGCGTCTGCGAGAACTGCGAGATTACTTTTGCAATATCGGCATCTTCGATACTCGACTGAACCTTGGTGTCGTTAACTACCTGTGAACTGGCCGCGGTGCCGAGCGCGGTCAAGGTCTGCAGATTGCTGCCGAGCGTGGCCCGGGCATTCAACATTGATTGTGTGGCATTGTCGATGTCACCCAACTGACGTGACAGATCGGTATCGACATTTGCTTGTGACGTAAGTCCGAACGCCTCGACGAAGTTGCCCGGACTCGGCGCGCCGGCGCT
Organism: Vulcanimicrobiota bacterium; assembly: GCA_963777365.1. GTDB lineage: Bacteria > Vulcanimicrobiota > Vulcanimicrobiia > Vulcanimicrobiales > Vulcanimicrobiaceae > CAVZQG01. The sequence continues at coordinate 93,579 of CAVZQG010000018.1, read as the reverse complement.
TGCGGTATCGGCCACCTCGAACGCTCCGCCGGCGGAGCTCAACGTAAGACGCTGCTGCTTGTAATCAAAGCTCGCCGTAACGCCGGTTGATGCCGTCTGCGCGTTGATTGCGGCCAGAACGCCGGCAACGGTTGTAGCCGCCGGAATAGCAATCGTCACGCCCGCCGGGGCCTGCGATGAGGTAATGGTGATGTCCGCATTTCCGTTAGCGTCCGGCGTCAGCGGCGTGGCTAGAACACCGGCGTTGATCGCAGTTGCCGCAGTGAAGGCGGTGTTCGGCGCATTCACGCGTGCCGCACTCTCCGAGTTGACGGTTCCGCTCGTGAGCGTATTGCGCAGGTTGATCAGTGTCTGAAAAATGTCCGGCGAGCCGTCGGGCGCATTGAAATTGAAGGCTTGCTGCAGCGTTACGGACGTGCTAACGGACTCGCCGTTGTACATGCGCTCGCTCTGCCCGCTCAAGTTCCCGCTGAAAGTGACGCTTGAAATAGGCTGGCCTGAGGCGGATACGGGTGCACTCGTCGGATTCGCCGTTCCGGCGAAGACGTATTTGCCCGAGTACTGCGTGTTCGCAACACCGATAGCCTGTTGCAGCAGGCCGTTCACTTGATTGGCGATCGTCTGGAGCTGCGCCGGCGTTTGCAAACCGCCCGCTGCTTGCACCGCGAGGCTTCGCGCGCTCTGCATGATACTGGTCAGCGAGGAAAGCGCGCCGTCGACGCTCGTCAGCTGCGAGCTCGCGTTTTGAATGTTGGTCGATCCCTGATTCTCTTGCGCGATCGACGTGCGGACGGCGAGATCTTGCGCGATCTGAGCCGGATCGTCGGAGGGCACGTTGAGCTTGATCCCCGAGGACGCCTCCGCGCCGAATTGCTGCTGCTGTGCGACCAGGTTGTCGATCTGCGTGATCTGGTTGTCGTAAACGGTTGATGTTGCTATGCGCATGCGAGTCTAGCCTCCCTGCTATTGCCCCGTGCCCAAGGTGGTGATGACGGTGTTCAGCAGCGAATCGAGCACGTTCATCGTGCGCGCCGCCGCCTGGTATGCGTTTTGATACTTGATGAGGTTTTGCGTCTCTTCATCGATGTTGATGCCGTCGATGCTTTGACGGGCCGTATCGATGTTTTGCGCGAGCGTGGACTGCGCGGCAGCCCCGGTGGTTGCGGTCTGGGTGTCGAGTGCCATTTGCGAGACGAGCTGGCCGTAGAAACCGCCGAGGGTTTGCGTCTGCGCCGAGGCGATCGAGAAACCTGCCGCATGCGCGTTCGTAAACGTCGCGGTGAAGGATTCTATTCCCGTTGCCGGATTGATGCTGGTGCCGGAAACGATGACGTTCTCTTGCGCCGCGGTGCCCGCGTCGATCGTCAGCACGTCGCCGACGTTCACGTTCGTTACGCCGGCCGGAAGCGCTATCGTCTGAGCACCCGCCGCTATCGCCGCGGCACCGGCCGTCTGCAAAGCCGGGACGCCGACGTTGGTACTGAATAGATTGCTCAGCGCGTTCGCACCGCTGTTGTCGCTGGCACCGAAGGCGTTCGAGGCGTTCTGTGTCACGCCCGAAATCGCGCCCGCACCGAGCGCTCCCAACAAGGATGCTCCGGGGGTCGCGACGGCGTTGCTGTCGGCGATCGTAAAGGTCGGATCGGTCGGCGTGCCCGCAGCCTGCTGCGCCGCGCGATGGGTCGGATCGATATTCGATGGGTCTCGCGCGAAGACGATCTGTTGCGAGGTCGCATCGAACGACGCGGTCACGCCTAGGTGCGCGCCGTTGAAGTGACTGATGAATGCGTCAATGCTGCTGTCGGTCCCGGCCGCGGTCGTATCGTAATTGAGCGTCTGAGCGACGCCGTCCACCGTGACCGTGAGCGTTCCCGTAATACCCGGCGCCGCCGGCGGATCCGCGAGCGCGCCATTTCCGTTTAAGGCGGCCGACGTATCGACGACGTTGTTTGCCGAGTTCATCGGCACGACAAGCGAACCGGCGGCCGTTGATGCAAGCGCGGCGGGAAGCTGAGCGGGATCGGTAATTCCGACTTGGATGTTGCCCGCGGAGATCGGCTGCGTCCCCACGATCGGCTGGAAGAGCGCAGTCCCGGCGACGCCGTTCTGATCGTATCCCGCTTCGGTCACGCGATTGACCTCGGTTGCGAGGGCCGAGGCGAAACCGTCCAGCTGTTGGCCGTACGTGGTCAGATTATTATTGTAGAGATCCGCGTACGCCGCGAGCTGACCGCTCCCAAGCGGAATGCCCGGTGCGGTCGCTGCCGCGGGCGGATTGCTCTGGAAATCGACCTTTAGCACGGGCGTGCCGTTTGCGGCCGTTCCGATTACCGGTTGCGCAAGATGATACGCGACGGTGTCATTCACGAGCGCTTGGCCGTTCACCGTAACCAGCGTCGACCCGTCGGGCTGTATCGACGTCTGCGTCGAGATGTACTGCGAGAGCGTATCGATCAGCGTGTCGCGCTGATCCGTGAACGTGTTCGGATTGTCGCCTACGGCCGTCGAAGCGCGAATCTGTCCGTTGAGCGCCGCTATCTGATCGAGAATCCCGTTTACGGTGGTAACCGCCGTGCCGGCCTGGGAGACGGCCTGCGCCTTCTGATTCGTAATGGCGGTAGACGCCGAGTTGAGCGCCTGGGCGAGCGCCTGTGCCGATGAAAGCACGTTCGCGCGCGAACTCGTCGACGCCGTGCCGGCTTGGTCGACCAGTTGGCTCACCGCCGTTTGGAACGCCGTGAAGTAGGAGCTGATTCCGTTGCTGGGCTCGCCGAATGACGACTGCAGGGCCGTGAGCTGGTTTTGCTGCGTCGTGAAGTAGTTCTGCGATGCGGATGCGCCGCGGAACAGTCCGTCGTAGGAATCGTCGTGAATTCGCTGGATGCTCGAAACGATCGATCCGCCGCCGTACGTGCCGCCGAAGTGCGTGCTCGTAAACGGCGACCCTACGATCGCCTGCGCTTGCGAGATGTCCACGACCTGCCGGGATGCACCGGGCGTGTTGACGTTCGCGATATTGTCGGACGTAACGTCCGAGGCTTCCTGAAACGTCTGCAGCGCGTTGCCGGCTATGCCCAGGCCGAAAAAGCTTCCGAGTCCACTCATACTTTGCTACTCACCAGGACGCTGGCTCCCGGAGGCGCGACATAGCCGCGGCGCTTATAGACGCCGCTGCGCTCGGTCATCGACTCCTGTAATTTTGAGGTTGTCTTCATCAGCCGTTCGAGTCCGGCCACGATGAGCGACTTGTTGTTGCCGATCGTAATGCCGAGCGAGATCGATCCGTAGGTCAGCTCGGCGATGCGATGACTCAGGTGTGCCTGAAAATGCGCGGGTGCGTAGCCGCAGACTTGCCGCAGCGTCATGGACCCAAAACCGCGTACCTGCATTCCGCGGCGCTTTGCCGAGGCGGCTTGATGTGCGAATCGTGCGGCGTTCAGATGCCCGTCCGCCTCGACGATTGCCTGCGGGGCTCCCTCCACGAGTACCTTGGTAAGCCGCAACGCGGCCGCGTTGAGCTGCATGAGCGTCATCGATTCATCCTGCAGCAAACTCGCGAAGGCCGCCCATGGATCGCTCACGGCTCGAGCTGCCTTGTCGTCTGCGTCTTGGCCTCGACCGACGCATCCGAAAGCACGCTGTCGCGCAGCTGCGTTTCCAACACCTTGGCGATGCCCATGCTGCCGCTTTGTGCGACTGCCTGCGAGCGCTGCTCGTCGAGCATCGTCTGAAACGTGTCTTCCGCGCCGGAATCCTGGCCGAAGATCGATTCTTTCGGCACGGTATCACGCATGGCGGAGAAAAGCATGTCAAGAAAGACGCCCTCGAACTGCGTTGCGGCGGTGTGCAGGTTCGCCAGCGCGTGTTGCTGCTGCGCAGTCAGCTCTTGCGTCTTATTGATCTCCACTACTGGATCTCCAGGTCCGCTTGCATCGCACCCGCCTCGCGCAGGGCTTGCACGATGGCTATCAGGTCGCGCGGCGAGACGCCCATCGTGTTGAGCGCACGAACCACGCTCTGCAGCGTCGCCGCACCCGCGACAAAGGTAAGCTGCCGCTTCTCCTCGGTCGCCGTGACGCGCGTGTTCGTTTGAGATCCGCCGCCGGTCGTGCTGAACGGCGACGGTATGAACTTATTCTCCTGCGTAATCGTGATCGAGAGGTTTCCGTGCGCGATGGCGCACGGTGCGAGTTTGATGTCGCCGCCGAACACGATCGTACCGGTGCGCTCGTTCATAACGACCTTCGCGAGCTCATCCTGCGTTAGTGAAACGTCGCTGGCATCGGCAAGAAACTGCACGGGGTTATTGTGGTATCCGCCCGGCAACGATACGTGCACGGTTTCGGCGTCGAGCGCTCCGGCGGTCCCGCCCCCGAATCGCCGGTTGAGCGCGGTCGCTAAATTGGCCGCGGTCTTGAAGTCGGGCGTGGTGAGCACATAATTGAAGCCGTTGCCGCTTTGAATCGGCGTGATCATGTCGCGCGCAATGACGGCGCCGTTCGGAATGCGGCCGGCCGTCGGATGGTTCTTGGTCGTGCTGACGGAGTCGAACCCGGCGGTGAAGCCGCCTATCGACAGCGGACCTTGTGCGGTCGCGTAGACCAGATTGTTGGCCGCCTTCAGCTCGGTCATAATGAGCGTTCCGCCCTGCAAACTGTTGGCGTCGCCCATCGCGGACACCGTAACGTCCACGTTGTCGCCCGAGTGCGCGAACGCCGGGAGCGTTGCCGTAACCATCACCGCGGCAACGTCGCGCGTGCGCACTTCATTGCTTGTGGTGGATACTCCGAACGATTGAAGGACGTTTTGAATTGTCTGGCTGGTAAAGATCACGGCGGTCGTATCCCCGGTTCCGTTGAGGCCGGTGACCAATCCATAACCGACGAGCTGATTGCCCGTCACGCCCTGCACGTGCGCGACGTCTTTGACCAGCACGCTGGTCGCGCCGGCCGGAAGGGCCGCAAACAGCGAGAAGCAGGCGAAGGCGCAAAGAAGTCGTTTCATCATTAGAAGAGCCAATTCAAGATCTTGCGGATGATGCCGACGTTCTTCTCCTGGAAATTGCCGCTGAATGAACCTTGCGCATCGGCAACGCGGGAAGAAAGCACGGTATCCGTGGTGTCAATGTCTTCGGGGCGCACGTACCCGGTAATGTGCAGTGTCTGATTCTGGCCGTTCACGACCATCTTCTGATCGCCCGCGATCTCGAGCGCGCCGCTGGGAAGCACGCCGATCACGGTCGCTTCCAAATCGCTGGCAAATGTCGTTTGGCCATTCTCGGTCTTCGAGCTCTGCGTGCTGGTTTGTCCCCCGATTGAGGACGGTAGCCGGATAAAGCCCAAGATCGAAGGACCGCTCGTACTCGAGGTTCCGGAAGATGAACCGACGCTGAGCTGCTTGCTGTCGCTCGAGATGTCGCTGCTAAAGCTTTGGACGGCGAAATTGAACTGTACGTGAACGAGATCGCCGACTTGCGATGCGCGGTGATCGGGTCCCAGGCGCAGCGGATGGCCCGGTGCCGCCGGCGGCGGCATCGCGACGTACAGCGTGTCCGCCAATGCCGATACCGGCAGCAGCAGAGCTGCGAGCGCAAGGGCACAGCGAAGAATCATTGTTGATCGCCTCCCGAAATATCAAGTTCCACGGTACCGGGTCCCGTTACGACGCCCGAGAGCGCCTTGTGCGTGGAGGTATTAAAAACGAAGACTTGGTCGCCAAGTCCACCGCCGGTTCGGGCAATCGCATCGGCGGTCACGGCCACTCCGCTGTCGCGCACGATGAACACGACCGTCGACCCCGCCTTTACGATTTGATTCACTGCGGTGGCTTCAATCGTTATCGGCTGATCCTTGAAAAAGGCGTTTTGCACGCGCCGGCCGAGGAGCACGTCGATGCCGTTCGCCGGGTGGCCCACGTACGGCACACGCGCCATGGCCAAATCGCCGGCGCGCGAGGACCGCACCGGGCACCAGGTCCCGCGCCGCGACGGCCGTCTCGATGTACTCCTGCATACGATAACCAACCAGGACCGTTCGATCCAACCGGCCGTCGACGTCGATCTCAACGGGAACGTTGACGAACGTGCTGCTTCCGATCGGAGACTGCGCGCGCAGCTCGACGTGACCCTGAGCGACGACCTGATCCGGTACGGCAGTCGCCGGAACGAGGTCCTGATCCGGTCCGTGTGCTATCGCCGCAATCTCGTGTCCCGCCAGCAACGCGATACGCTTGCCGCTGATGCGCTGAACGGAAAGACTTTGTGCACGCGCCCCAAAGGGCACGAGCACAAAGACCACCGCAGCGAGCAGCGCCAAGTTTCGCATTAGGACTGCTTCATCTGCACGGCCGTCGCCAGCATCTGGTCGGCGCCGCTAATCGCTTTGGAGTTTGCTTCGAATGCGCGCTGCGCAACGATCATGTTGACGATTTCTTGCACGACCTGCACGTTTGAATTCTCCAGATAACCGCCCTGAATCGTTCCCGAGCCGTTCAGCCCGGCTTGCGAGACGATCGGCGTACCCGATGCGGCCGTCTGCGTGTAAAGGTTGTTTCCCGACGGAGAGAGCCCGGCCGGATTGACGAAGCGCGCAAGTCTGGATTTGTCCGAGCTGCTGCGGCTGCGCCGAACCGGGAACGACCGCGGTCACGGTACCGTCAGGTCCGATCGAAATCGACTGCGCGTTCTGCGGAATGGTGATTTGCGGTTGCAGGAAGTACCCGTCCGAACTCACGAGCGCGCCGTTCGCGTCCTGCGTGAACGATCCGTCGCGTGTATACGCGGTCGTACCGTCGGGCATCGTTACTTGAAAGAAGCCGTCGCCTTGGATCGCCATATTGAGCGGATCACCGGTCTGAATCAGGTTGCCCTGCGTAAAGACCTTCTCCGAGGCGCTGACCTTTACGCCCAGACCGACTTGCTGTCCGACCGGAACGACGCTTGCGCCGACGGGTGATCCCGCTGCGCGAATTTGCTGATACACCAGGTCCTGGAAACGCGCCTGATTCCCCTTAAACCCCGTCGTGTTGACGTTGGCCAGGTTGTTGGAGATCGTATCCATGTTGAACTGCTGGGCTTCCATACCGCTGGCGGCGGTGAAAAGTGCTCGCATCATGATGTTTCTGCAGGCTCCTTTATTGTCCTGACGTGCGCCCGACGTTCGCGATCGCGTAGCCGTTTGCGGTATCTTGCGTTTGGATGGACTTTTGATTGGCTTCGAACCAGCGCTGCGCGGTAATCAGATCGACCATCGAGCGAACGACGTTCGCGTTGCTGCGCTCCAGATAGCCTTGATTAACCGTTGACAGCGTGTCACGTACCGGCAGTCCGTTCCCGGTATCGACGAATTGATTGTCGCCTTCGGGCCGCACGGCGCTTACATTCTGGAATTGCACGACGCGCAGCGAATCGACGACGGCGCCGTTCTGGTGTATGTCACCGTTCGCAGAGATCTCGACCGGACCGGCTTGCAGCGGTATCGGTCCGTTTTGACCCATGACGCGGTTGCCGTCCATCGTCACCAGGTAGCCTTGCCCATCGCGATCGAACTGGCCGTCGCGCGTATAGCGAATGCCGGTCGGCGTCTGAACGGTGAAAAATCCGTTTCCGTTCACGGCAAGGTCCAGCGGGTTTCCCGTGCTTTGCATCGCGCCCTGTTCGAACACGGCGGGCGTATCGAGTACCTGCGCGCCGGTGCCGAGTGCGCCGACGTAGGCACTCGACGGAGTTCCGCTTGCGTTCGCGGCCGGCTGATTTTGCCGCAGATAGACGTTCAAAGCGGGTGCCGACTGCACTTGCAGCAGCGTGCGCTTGAAACCGCTTGTATTGACGTTGGCGAGATTGTTCGCGATAACGTCCGCTTGGGATTGCGCGACCAGCGCTCCCGATGCCGCGGTGTAAAGTCCCCGTACCAAAAGCAAACCCTCCGCACGGTCTGGTTGTACTCGGCACTTGCCTCGTACATGCGAAACCTTCAATCAATCGGGTTCCGCCGCGGCTTCCACCACCGTGCGAAGGGTAGTCCAGCCGCGTTCACTTCAAACTATCGGCAGGCGGGGTTGCGGGCTTTAGTTTAGTTGCGAGGCTGGCCGCGGGTGCGGGTGACCGCGGGTATGGCTGATGCGGCGGCCGGTTGGCTTTGCGCATCGTGCGCAAAGCCAGCCTCGGCCTCTTGCGCGCTCCACGCCGATCCTGGCTCCGCGCGCAATTCACACGCCGCCGCATCAGCCATACCGCGGTCACCCACACCCGCGCGTTGCGACCGCAGCACGATCGTCATGCGAGCCATGCTGTCATGGTGAGCGGATCGAACCACCCTCAGCTTGTCGAAGCTTGTGGGGCTACAGACCTTTGAAGGCGTAGGAGTAGTTTCTGAGCTCGGGCCAGGCGTGGGCTAGGGGGTTGGGGATGATGGGATCGCGCAGGACGTAGATTGGCAGATTGTTTTCGTAGGGCATCGCGTGCGCCGAATGATAGAGCGCGACTCGGGTCACCGATCGGTAGAGGTGTAAGTCGATGAGTTTTGATGCGTTGAAGTCGATGACGATCTGGCCGGTATAGCCTCTCGTGCCCCAGATCCAGTAATTGTTGTTGCCGCTCAGGGCGGGGGGTAGGCCGTACAGCGGCCCGTAAAAATCGATGGCGGCGGCCTCGCCGAAGTTATGTACGAATATTGCGGTTTTAGCGCGGTCGGCAGGTGAGAATGAGTCGTAGACTCCTGCGACGGCTTGTGCCATTTCGCGCCAGCCGGTCATTTCGGCATAGTATTGAATTGGAATCGCGTTGTTCGCATTTTGTTCGGTGTGGAACCTTAAATGGAAGAGCCTGCCGAAGAACTGCTGATATGTGATGAACGTATGCAGCGGCATCACCGGTAACACAAATGGTGTTGAGGGAATGGCGAATGCGGCGACGACGGCCATGATGGCGATGCGCCAGCCGTGCCGCAAGCCCGTGTATCGTTCGATCGGTACGGCTCCCGCAGCAATGAGGATTGGATAAATTGGGGCGGGGTAATAGGCCTTTGCATTTAGCGCCCACATCATTGCGATGAGCACGAGATAGGCGTATCCCAAAAAGCGCAAGCGCGGTTGATAGAGCAGCCAGACCAGTCCGATCAGCCAGACGATTGAGAGCAGCGGGCTCATGATCATGACCTGCTGAAGCAGAAAAGGCGGCCATCTCAACAAGAATTTTCCGTAGTCGTTGTGCAGCAGCTGCAGCATCGGAAAATGGTAGTGCAGCTGCCAGACGAAATTTGGAATCACGAGTGCGACGGACAGAACGATGCCGGCTATGAACCATGGCGAGCGCAGCTCGGGGCGGTGGGCGCAGCCACATTCCTGCGATCAGGGCGACTGCGAAAAAGGCGACGGTGTACTTACTGTAGGCTGCAAGGGCCAGCAGGACGCCGGCAAGGAGCCACCAGCGAGGGTGGGCGCCTTTCGTAATACGCAGCGCGATCAGTGCGATGAAGGGCCAGGTCGCAACCTCGATCGTGTCCGTCGAGAAGCGCGCCCCGAAGGCCATCATCTCGGGCGAGACGGTGGTAACCAGTGCGGCGAGCGCGATCGCGAACAGACCGCCTCCGAGCTCGACGGCTACCAGACATGCGGCATAGGTTGCGAGTGCGGAGAAAACGGCGGGTATCGCGCGTAGGGCAAAAAGCGAAATACCCCACGTTTGAGAGAAGGCCGCCAGCAGCGGCGTGATTGGAGGCTGATCGACGTAACCGAAGTCGGGGTGCCGGCCGCAAATTATGAAGTAGAGTTCGTCCCGAAAGAATCCGTAATGCGGGTTGCCGGCCAGATGCAGCACCAGTGCGGCCAAGGCCGCCCAGAGTGGGGCGTAGCGGCTCAGCCGGACGGGTCGCTTTCGCGGGATAGGGATCTCCGAAAGCTCGCTTTGGACGGGCCGCTCTAGTAACACGCTCGCTCCTTTACCCGTAAGGACCGCGCAATACCCGCCGCCAAATCGGTCCAAAGGCAAACGGCGCCCGCAGGCGCCGTTTACTCATTCTTTTTTTGAAGTCCGTTAGAACTGCATGCGTGAGATTTCGGTGTATGCGTCCAGCAACTTGTTGCGAATTGCAAGCGTGAATTCCATTGACAGGTTCGCTTCTTCCACCGATGAGACGACCTTGCTCACGTCGTTCGTGCGCCCCGTGGCGAGGTCTTGTGAGAGCTGATCGGACTGGTTTACCTTGTCGCTGACGTCGCTCAAGTACGATTTAACCGTGTCCTTGAACGAGACGGCGGGCGCTCCGCCGCCCGGAATTGCTTCAGTTTGCGGCTCGGTTGCCGGACCGATATCGGGCACAAACGTACCCGGAATGGCACTCGCCATCGCGGCGTTATACGAGCTGTTGATGTCCATCTCTGTCCTTAGGAGCGCAGCAGGTTGAGCGCGGCATTGGTCATGTTGCGCGCTTCTTGAATAGCGGTGACGTTGGCTTGATACGCGCGGGATGCGGCCATCATGTCGACCATTTCCTTCACGACCGAGATATCGGGATAGTGCACGTAGCCGCGCGCATCCGCATCCGGATTGCTCGGCTCGAAAACCAGCCGGTCGGGGCTGTTGTCCGCAGCGATGCCCAAGGCCTGAACGCCGCCGCCGGCGTTAGGCTGCTCATCGCCGTCAGCGGAGGCTGATGGATCGGCTTGGCCCGACTTCTCGGCGTAGACGACGAGCTGACGTTTGAACGCGCCGCCCTGCGGGGTGTGCGTCGTGTTTGCATTGGCAATGTTATTTGCGATGACGTCCATCGCGAGGCGCTCGGCGGAAAGGCCGGATGCGCTGATCTCGATGGAGTTGTAAAAATCCATTAATGCGGCTGCTCCGTAATCGCCTCACGCAAGCGCGCGAATTGCACTTGCAGCAGTTGTGACATCGTTTGCGAGTATCCTGAATTTTCCGAGAGCTGCGCCATCTCTTGATCGACGTCCACGTTGCTGCCGTCAGCGCGCATCTGGTCGGTCGTGTCGACTTGGACCTGCGGATCGAAGGGTTGCGGCGTGCCGGAGGCATCGCCGAACTGACGGTCGTCGTTTGTCATGAGCGGAAGATCGTCGCCCTGGGCCGGCTCGCCGATCGCTGCGGAGAGCGCGTCTTTGAAGGAAACGGATTGCCGCTCGTAGTTTGGCGTGTTGACGTTGGCGATGTTATTCGAGATTGCGGCATGTTCCAGATCCGCGCCCGAAATCGCATTAGCCAGCATGTCGACCGTTGAGCCTAGGCCGACTGCACCGATGTCACTCATCACCAGTGCTTATCGGCTGCCGGGGAGCGTTTCTTTATTATAGGCGCTTCAGCCGAGCTTCCGCGCCCCCCATCTAACGACGGGGCCCCCATGGCCCGCTAGGGCGGAAAAGCAAATCGCTCCGTTACGACGGAGCGATTTGTTTGTTACGCGAATTGGGTTGCGTGCAGGCGGGCGTAGGGGCCTCCTTTGGCCAGGAGCGCCTCGTGCGTTCCCATTTCCAGAACACGGCCCGCTTCGATGTAAAGGATCGTATGTGCCCGGCGAATGGTCGAGAGCCGGTGCGCAATGATCAGCGTGGTACGTCCCGGCAACAAACGGTCCAGTGCCTGTTCGATTAGCACCTCGGAATGGCTGTCCAGAGCGCTGGTCGCTTCGTCCAAAATGAGAATTCGCGGATCGCGCAGGATTGCGCGTGCGATGGCGATGCGCTGGCGCTGGCCGCCCGAGAGGCGCAGGCCGCGCTCGCCGACCTCCGTTGCGTACCCGTCCGGAAATGAGAGGACGAATTCTTCGGCATTCGCCTCTCGAGCCGCCGTGCGGACTTCCTCGTCGCTCGCTTCCAACCGTCCGTAACGAATGTTCTCGGCGATCGTGCTTCGGAAAAGCTGCGCTTCTTGGGGTACGATGCCGATTGCGGCTCGCAGATCGGCCAGGCGCGCCGCCGCCAGATCGATGCCGTCGACCGTAATTCGTCCGTGTTGCGGCTCGTAAAATCGCGGCACGAGGTTGACGATGGTCGTTTTTCCGGCACCGGATGGTCCGACCAGCGCGACGATCTCGCCGGCCTGGAACTCGACGCTCAAATTGTCCAGTACCGGAGCCTCGTCACTCGAATATGCAAACGTGACCTGCTCGAAGGCGATGTGGCCGCGCACGTTGTTCAGCGCGACCGCGCCGGGCTTATCGGCGCGTTCGACCGGCAGATCGAGAATCTCATAGACGCGGCCGGCGCCGACCAGCGCTTTACTGATCTCGCCGACAAAGGCCGCAAACCGGTTCATCGGATTGATGAGATTGCCGAGCAATCCCCAATACGTAAACAGCAGGCCGACGTTCAGCCTTCCCACCACGACCTCGCGCGTCGAGAGCCACACGATAGCTACGATGGCGCTGGACATCAGCACTGAAAGCACGAGCGGCTGCGTTTGAATGAACTGCGTAAGCTTCATGTAGGTGCCGAAGTACTCTTCGTTGCGCCGGCGAAAGCGCTGCGACTCGAAATCTTCCCGCCCGAATGCTTTGATGATGCGCTGACCGGTCAGCGCTTCCGTGAGTGTCGACGAGAGATCCGCGATGCGCTGCTGAGAGCGCAGCGTGCTGCTCGATATCAACCGCTGAAACCGCGATACCGCCAGCGATATGATCGGCGCCACGACGATGAGCGAACACGTCAGGAGCCAGTCGAAGCTTGACCATGGCGGTGAACGATGCCACGAACGTCACGCTGTTCGTGAGCAACTGCGGCAGCGAGGTCGTTACCGCATCGGTCATGATCTGCAAGATCGCTGCTGAAGCGCGAGATGAGTTCTCCCGGCCGCCATCTCGCGAATTCACCAAGCGGCAGGCGCAGCACTCGCTCAAAGAGCAGCGCGCGCATCTTTGCAATGAGATGCTGGCCGCTCCAGGCCATCAAGTACGTCTGACCGTACGTGGCGACCGCACCGAGCATCAGTGCGCCGAAGATGGCAAGCAGCATGACATATAAGACGTGGACGTCGGGATGCTTGGCCGCTATGACACGGTTGACGATTTGCCCCAGGCACCACGGTGCGACCAGGGTCGTGAGGCCGCCGACGGCACCGAGAACGAGCGCTACCGCGAGCCTGGGGTAATAGGGGCGGCCGTCCTTCGCCAAGCGCGAGAGCGTGTTGCCTGCGGTCATCGCACTTCTCGCTTGCGGCCCTGCGCCCCTGAAACCTCTTCCCTCGAATGCGGTACATGAGAATGAAAAGTTTCCGGGAGAATCAACTGTGGACTGCTACTTTCATTCAAACGTTCCGTCGGTTTCCGCGTGTGCCGATTGCGGCAAACCCATCTGCGCGACATGCCGCGACACCGCGGGGACCTGCCCGAGTTGCCGCCTAGCGGCCAAGATAGATTCCGCCTCTGCGACCCGCAAGGCCGTGCCCGGCGAAGTCCCGCCTCGTTCACAGCAGTGGTGGCGCGCACAGCAGCAACAGCAGCAGGCGCCGCAACAGCCCGCTGCCCAACCTCGGGCGACGGTAGCGGAACCGCAGGATCCCCAGGAATCCCGAGCGCTCGTAGCGCTGGGCTATCCCCTCTGGCCGCTGGCGCTCATTGCGCTCTTCGATAGCAAACAGTCAAAACGTCTGCGCAAGCACGCGTATCAAGCCCTCGGATTCAACGTGGGAATGGCCCTGCTATACGGCGCTCTCACGCTGCTGACCAGCATTCCGCTTCTTGGGATCAGCGCCGGCCTGATGCTCGCGTTCATTCTTCCCGTCTTCATCGTTCTCAGCGTCTACTACGGCATTAAGGCATGGCACGGCGACGACGTGCACGTTCCTATCATTAGTGCTTGGCTCGACGACAAGATGGCGGCGTAACAATCCCCTCCGACACGCCCGGACCATGGCGCTCCGCCGGCTCGCGGGGCGCCATTCTTATTGCAACGTCGAGCAAGCCTGCGTGATGATATAGTCGATTGCGCTGCCCTTATAGTCAAAAACGCTCGCATGCGTCGCGCCCGGCGCAAAATCGATCTCCGCGTCGCTGCCCAGGCTTCGTAACTCCTGCTGCAGCAGCGCAACCGGCGCATCGAGATGATACTCGTCGTGCGTTCCGACGATAATGTGGAGTTTGCCCCGCAGCTGCGGGCCAAGCGTATTCCAGCGATCGCGCAAAATGCGCGCGATATCGTAGTGCTGATCCCAATACTGCTCAACTGCCGGATCGATCGCGCCGGTGCGTCGATCGAAGAGCGCCTCGGGTTTTCGATCCGCACCGCGCGGGCTAAAAACCGCATCGAATGATTCGAATTGCCGCTGTTCCCATCCCGGGCCCACGACAAATCGCCGCAGCGGCTGACCATCGAGTTCGTAATCGTGTCCCGCGGCATCCTTGAAGAAATTCTGTGGGGGCTCGAGCGTGAGATTCGGTCCGGTGAAGTCGCGAAAATCGACCGGATCCGGCGAGAGCGACCATTCTGCGCCGAACAGTGCGGGATAGGTGATCTGAAGCCACAATGCAGACCAGCCGCCGGAGGAATGTCCGGCCACGAATCGGGTCTGCGGCGTGCCTATAGCACGAAGGTGCGTTTCGATTTGCGGAATGAATTCGGTCGTTAGTGCGGTTCCCCACGGGCCGTTGTTGGCCGAATCAGCGAACTCCTGATGTCCGCCGTTGAACATGCCGTTGAGCAGAACGACAATGAACTCACGATGCAGCTTGCGCATTGGGCGCTGGAACTGCAATTCGTCGCTCACGTCGATCGTTCCGACGCCGCCGAAACCTTGAATCCAGTACAGAATCGGATAGTGACGCTCCGGCTCTTTGTAGTACGAATCAGGCAGCAGGACGTGCGCCTCGATCGATATGGGCTGTCCCCAGAATTGCGTCAGCGCGGCGCTTTGCACGTGAACGTCGAGGTACTGCGGTTCATTCGCGCGGGCGCAGCCCACACATACCAGCGTAACAAGAAGCGTCGCCCAAAACACCCGTTTCATGACAGCATTTTACTGCATCACACGTTCGATGTAAAAGACTGGTATTTCTTCAGAAACTCGCGCGCGGCAAGGTCGTGGTCGATGACGGGTTGGGGATACACGTTCTCCGCGAACAACGGCAGTTCGATCTGCGGTGTTGCGCCGCGCAGGCCGCCGATGGCTCCGGCGGGCACGTGCGCGAGTTCATCGATCCACGTTTTAGCATATACGGCGTTCGGGTCGAAGCGGCGCGCCTGTTTTCTTGGATTATAGATGCGGGGATAAGCCGCCAAGTCCGCGCCGACGCCCGCCACCCACTGCCAGTTGCCGATCGCCAAGGCCGGATCGTCTTCGATCAAATACCGCTCCCATTCGGCCTGGCCGATGCGCCAGTCGACGCCCAAATCCAGGCAGAGGAATGAAGCGGCAATCGAGCGCACGCGCGGATGCATCCAACCCGTTGCGTGCAGCTGACGGATGCCGGCGTCGACGAGCGGATAGCCCGTCCGGCCGGCGCGCCACGCATCGAGCGCGGCATGCGAGCGCGTAAATGGAAACTCACGCATCTTCTCCTGGAGCGGCATCGTATCGGTTCGCGGATTGTACCATGAAAGCTGCAAAAAGAAATCCCGCAGCGCAATGGAACGCAGAAACAACTTGAGCGAGCTTCGCTCTTCGGAAAGCAGAAATGGATCGTCGATGCGCGCTCGCACCAAACGCACGATCGTGCGCGCCGCGATCGTTCCGAATGACAGGTCCGCCCCAAGGTGCGAGGTTCGGTCGTCGGAGGGAACGCTCAGTGCGAATGCATATTGCAGCCCCGCGCCGGTGAGAAACGCATCGAATCGTTTGGCCGCCTGCGCCGCGCCCGCATCCATCCGCGGCATTGTCGATCCGAAATCAGCCGGTTCGGGGAGTCGTTCGCTTTGCAGATCCGTCCGTGCAAACGAGAGCAGCAGCGGAAGTTCGTACGATGCCGGTTCGAGTTCGCGCCAGAGCTCGTGATACGGAACGAATGCGCGATACCCATCGCCGGCCGACGGACGAGCCGCCGTCGTTTCTTCAGGCGTAATTGCGGGAGCGTCTTGAACGAGCAGCGCACGCAGTCCCGCTTCTTCGAGCTCGGACTGCAGCCGCTGGTCCGAAAGCATACCCGCGCGGTCGAAAGCCGCGTTCCACGAAACGGTGCTCGCCCCGCACGTGCGCGCCAACGTCTTGAGTAGCGGCGCCGCATTCCCACGCCGTACGATTAAACGCGATCCGCGTTCCCGAAGCGCACTATCGAGGCTCGCCACCGCGCCGCAGTAGAATGCTGCCCGGCGCGGCGAGGCCGACAAACGCGCGTCCAGTTCTCGATCGAGGACGAGCAGGGGAACGACTTCGCCGTGCGCTGCCGCCGCCGCAAGACCGGCATGATCGTCTAAGCGCAGGTCACGAGTGAAACGATAAAGGACGGCGCCCATCTAAAGCGATTCCACGTATGCCGAAACATCTCTGACTTCATTTGCAGTGAGCCGGCTCGGATACAGCTTGGGCATCGGCGGAGCCGGACTCAGGATGAAGGATCGTACGTCGTGATAGGTCCGGCGTACGTGCTCGTTGTGAAGCGAGGGGCCGATCTCGCCGCCGTTACCGGTGACGCCGTGGCATGCGGAACACTCGCGCATGAACACAGCTGCGCCCAGACTCAGATTGGCACCCGGAACATTCGGCGAGGGTCTAGCATGCGCGCCGCCATGCCGTGCGCATCCCGCGAGAACGAACGCCGTAAAAAGCAGCGTGAAGCATGGAATTGCTGCGCGAAGCGACATCGGCGCCGAGTTTGCCAAAAAAGGGCGTTTCTCCCCGGTTTGGCGTACTTCTGGTTTCGTGCGCAACCGGAAGATTTACATCAGGTTCGCGGTGCAAAGTGACATTGGGCGCTTAGTGACCGAAGGCATCATCAGCGGACCGCAGCCCAAGCGCGAGACATGGCCCCAGCGGCTGAGCACATGGCTTGCCGAGCAACAGGCCGGACGGCGCGTCATTCTGCTCGCGGAGGACGCAACCGGATTGCTCGGGATGGTTCAGCTGGTTTTCGCTTTTCCGCCGGGATACAACGATCCCGAAGCGGCGAACGGCATAGACGTTGCCATGATGGAAGGACTGCGCACGCGGTCCGGCGCTCCGGCCGAAGTGGGAAATCAACTCGTCGCTGAAGTGCAGCGCATCGCCGCCAAGCGCAACGTACGCACGCTGACATTCCTCATTCCGATGGATTCGAATCGAGCGCTTCTGCAAGCAAAAACATGGGGCTTCGAAGAGTTCCGGATCATGCCCGAGCCGACCAAGATGCTCGCGTTCTTTCGCAAATCCATCGACTAGGGGCTATTGGATCGGTTTCGGAATCCCCTCGATGTTTTGATCGTCGTTGATACGGAAGGTAAACGCGTCGCGATAGACGCCGGCTACCGGCCGCCCGTCGATCATTTTCGGCGTATAGTGCGCCTGCATTGCGGCTTTACACACGGCAGCATCGAGTACCGAGTATCCCGCCGACTTCGTGATCACGCACTTGGTCGGCGTTCCTCGCTCGTCGATAAGAACTTCGAACACCGAGGTGCCTTGCGCACCTTCATCGTAGGCGATCATCGCCGGTTGCGGATTGATCGCCGTCTCGCCGCCGACCGGCGATGCGTCACGCGCCACGTGCTGCGCGACGACCTGAATAGACTCCGCGCGATGCGTGAACGTTTGCGGCGCGCTCTCGCTGAGCGAGGTCGTGGTCGTCGTCGCGACCGTCCGCCAGGCATCGGTGTCGTTACGGCGCCAAATCGGTACGTTTGACTGCGGCGATTTTGGCGCGCGTTGCGCCGGCGGAGCGTGCACGGTCACGTCGGCGATCTCTTGAGGCTTCGTATTCTGCGTTGCCGCCTGAGGAGGGGCTGCCTGCGCCGCAACGGGAGCCCGCGAAATCTGGACGATATTGTGCTGCACGATCATGCGCCGCTGCGGCAGCTGCGGCGCAGGCGCAGGTTTGGGCTGTTGCGTCGCGATCTTTTGCTCGGGCACGATAACGTGTACCGGGCTCGTATCCAGCGCAATGGCATTCGGATGTGCGGGGGCCGGCAGCGCCGAGTTATTTGTTACAAGAGCGTGCACGCCGATTGAAACGGCAAGCGCCGCTGAGGCGACGACGAGCCCGTATCGAAGACTGCGCCCGCGTCTTTGCATGCGCGCGGCGACGACGCCCCGAAGATCCGGCTGCCAAATCTCGCTCTCGCGCGCCTGCGCAACGGTCGAAGCGACGCGCTCGATTTCGCATTCGCCGCCCAGGCTGTTCAGACAGTCCGTACATGAAGAAATGTGCTCGCGGTACTCGCGACGCTCTGCGTCACTCGCCTCACCCAGCGCGATTGCTCCGGCGATCGTCTCAATGCGATCGTGCATTTTCAAACTCACGCGGTCTCCGCCATGACCACACGCAGCGTTCGCATTGCGCGGCAGACGCGTTGGCGGACCGCATCGGCGGTCGTACCGAGTATTGCCGCGGCCTCTTGCGATGAGTATCCGGCATAACTCGTCAACATAATTGCCGATGCCTGATCGCTTGGAAGCCGGCTCATCGCGGCTTGCAGATCGATCGATGCCGCGCTCCGCTCGTCGATGCGCAGCGCGCGGACGTCAGCGTCCCGGTCTAAGGGAAGGAAGCGTAGAATCTTTTTCCTCCGCAGGTGCGAGATGGCGGTATTCGTGGCCGTCTTGTACAGCCAGCCCGCGGTCAAGGGCCGAGCGGGATCGGCTTGCAGCGTGCGGTACGCGGCAAAAAACACATCTTGCGCGATGTCGAGCGCGACGTCGGCGTCTCCCACCATTCGGCGCACGTAGCGCGCGAGCTTTGCCTGATGCTCTCGCACCAGGGTCTCCACTCGGGCATGTGCGACGTGTGCTTCCGTGGCGGTGAGGTAGACCTGCTCCACTCGTTTGGCCCCCTTTTGCCAGGTAACGCTGGCATTCGTCGGGCTGTGACGCTCCTCCCATCTTGGGCTCCGAAACAAAGCGGGCGCCCCTTCCGTATGGCCGGTATGAGCGCGCCTTCAGCCGACTACGCCGCTGCGGCGGCGTATCTCGATAGGACCCGTCTGCCGGCGTATGTTTCATACGTCGAGGAGGTATGGGCACGCGGTATCGCCCGCGAGTCCCAGCCGCCCGGGCGCATCGTCGTGCGGATTTCAGACGGCGCCATCGTGTCCCGTGCTCCGTCCTACAGCGGCGACGACCCCCTTGGCATCAAGGACGACGACTCCGAGAATCCGTTCGGTAAGCAGCCCCTCTTCAACGTCCACTGCTACACGCCGCTCGGTGAGGATCGCGTGCAATGGAACGGATCCCCGGCCATTCGCTTTTCACTCAAAGCCGCGTGCGATAGCGAAAACGGATTTACGGAGCTCTTCGTCGATCCGCAAACGCTGCGGCCGCTGGCGGCGGACGGAAATATCGACACCGATGAGAGTATGACGGTCGCCGTGGAAGTACGCTATGCTTGGCTCGGACAGTATACGGTCCCATCGAGCATTCGAGCGCACGCCGTTGGGCACGGATGGCTTTTCTGGGCGCGCGAGCGTGGTGAAGTCGACTACTCGGCCTATCAGTTTTTACAAACGGCTCCCGGCGTCGATCGCAGGCAGGCGGCAAAGCCTCCGGTTAACCGCCGATCTCGCTAAACGCGCGCATGCGCGACGAGGCCTCACCCAAGCGCAAATGGTGCCGTTCGGGTTTGATGAGCATCGAAGCGCGCAGGATATCGACGATGTCTTCCCTCGATGCACCTTCGCGAAGCGGCGCGCGCAGATCGATTTCGTAATCCCCGAAGAGGCAAAGCCGAAGACGTCCGTCCGCGGTTAAGCGCACGCGATTACAGCGTTCGCAATAATCGTGGGAGAGCGGGCTGATCACGCCCACGGCACCGGGTGCGCCGGGAAATGCGTAATACCGCGCCGGACCGTTACCGCCCGGGCCGTTTGACGGCTGCAGATCCCCGATCGCCCGAACGCGTTCAAGGATCTCGTCGGAACTCATGTAGGCCTCGTGTTGCACTTCGAGATTCTCGTGGACCGGCATGACTTCAATGAAACGCACGTATACGGGGCGATGCTTTGTCCACTCCGCGAAGGCGGCTATCTCGTCATCGTTCTTTCCGCGCATCACCACGCAGTTGATTTTCAGCGGCGTCAAACCCGCACGAATCGCCGCGTCGATGCCCGCCAAAACACGATCGAGCCCCGGGCGGCGCGCTAAATCGACGAAGCGATCGGTGCTCAGCGTATCCAAGGAAACATTTACACGGCCAAGCCCCGCCGCGACCAGATCGTCGAGCTGTTCTTCAAGCAGCAATCCGTTGGTAGAAAGCGAGATATCCTCGATGCCCGGCGTCCGCGCAATCTGTGCGACCAGCTGGTGCAAGTGCTTGCGTATCAGAGGCTCGCCGCCGGAAAGGCGCACGCTGCGCACTCCGGCGGACGCTCCCGCGGCGACGACCTGAGCGATCTCCTCGTAGCTCAGGATATCGCTTTTGGGCAGCCACGGCAGACCGCGCTCGGGCATGCAATAGATGCAGCGCAGATTGCACTTGTCGGTGACCGATATGCGCAAATATGTAATCGGCCGGTTGAACTGGTCAGCCAGAAGCGCTCTGGTCAGATCGATCGACGCCGCAGCCATAAAGAGGTCTTTCCCCGAATTCGCGGGCGCCACCCCCGGCCTAGTCTTTTGAAAAAACGCTGTCGGGGATGTTCGCGTTGATTTTAAAGTCGCTGAACGTGGATTTCAGGTCCGCGGTCCAGTGCGGCACCTCCAGGTGGCCGGTTTGCTGCGTGACCAGGGGATGTCCGTCGATGGTGCTATACGTTTGATCCAGCGTCGCGAAGCCGCCGTCGTTATAGTTCCATTTCAGCCAGATCGAGCTGCGCGCTTTTATCGTCGATCTTTGCGTCGATGTGATCGATGCGGCCATGTTTACGCGGGACGAGCTTGAGCGTGGTCGCGCCGGCCTCGTCGCTTTCCGTGGAGATATCGTAGATCTGCGACCAGCGCGACGGGCTCTCGACCTGGGGATAGACCTTGCTGAATTGCTTGGCCATGAACGGGAGCCCGCTGGTAAAAACGATCTTGTTGAGGCTAGGCTCTTTGTGATAGAGCGTGCCGTCCAGTGACGGGCTCAAAAACGGGAAGGTGTGCATCGCAATGTCGGCGTGCACACTCGCGGTATAGCTGTTTACTCCGCTCGTGCTTGCGATCAAACGTGCGATGAGCGCGGAGGATGAAGGCTGAAGCTGCGCACTTGCGGTGTGGAACGCGCCGAGCGCGAACGATATTGCCGCAAGCGCGGCCGCAAGGCGAGGGACCGATCTCATAACGTTGCTAACGGGAGGCCTCACCGAAGGGTTCCAGGGCCGCGCGGACCTCGCTGCGGGCGCCGGCATCGGGCTCGCGTGCGAGGCGTTCGCGCAGCGCCCGGATGGAGGACGGAGAGCCGATACGCCCGAGAGCCCATGCCGCGTGGCCGCGAACCATCGCATGGGGATCGGCACTCATGGCTTTGATGAGCGCCGGGACCGCGGCGCGGTCAAGTGTATTGCCGAGCGCGACGGCCGCGTTCCGGCGTAAAACCGCTGCACCGCGCCAGCCCATGGCCGTGCGCCGGTAGACGCGCCGGAACTCGCCGCTCCGTAATTGCAGCAGATCGATCAGCGAGGGCGTTGCGGTCCGGGACGAAACCGGCGAATATTCGTCTTGTCCGCCGATCGTTGCGCGGGCGTTCGGCGGACACGCGAGCTGGCACAGATCGCATCCCCATACCCATGTGCCGACGTACGGACGCATCCGGCTTGGAATAGGATCCGTGCGCTGCGTGAGGTCGGCAATGCAGCGCGTCGCATCGATTGTATAGTCCGCCCGTAGCGCACCGGTCGGACACGCGGGGATGCAGCGCGTGCACGTTCCGCACGTCTTACGCAGCGGCGCGTCAGGCATGAGCGCAAGCGTGGTAACGATCTCTCCTAAAAAAACGAACGATCCGGCGGCGACCGTAATCAGATTCGTGTGCTTTCCGACCCATCCCAGTCCGGCGCGCGCCGCAAAAGCGCGCTCGGCGAGCGGCTTTGTATCGCACGCGATCGCGGTTACGTGTTCGCCCGCGGCCGCATCGATGCGATCGGCAACCGCCCGCAACAGCGCTTTGACGCGATGATGATAATCGGCCGACCACGCGTAATTTGAGACTCGCCCCTCGAGCGGTCCCGGCGCCCGCGCCGCGGTACGGTAAGGAACGGCAACGCAGATGACCGCTTGCGCTCCCGCAAGCACGTGCTGCGGCGTTGCCGCTCTGTGAGCGTAATCGTCGTCGTACGGCCATGTCGAAAGATCGCCGCGCGCAAATGATGCACGCATCGCCTCACGCGCACCGGCATCCTCGAGCGCGCTCGCGACACGCACCTGCGCGGCGCCAAGTCGCAGCGCCTCTTCAACAGCGAGCCGCTTTATCGCATCCAGGTTACAGTGTGGCGAGCGGTCCATGGTCTACCGGAAACGCCGCATCGATTGCGGCGATCTCGCCGGCCTCCAGACTCCAGCCGGCCGCACCCGCATTTTCCTGCACGTGCGCCATGCTGCCGGCCTTTGGAATTGCGAACATACCCGGTTCTCGCGTGAGAAAATTCAGAATCACCTGGCGCACGCTTTTTCCGCGTTGCGCGGCGATACGTCCGAGAACGCCTTGCGGCTGCGCGTGCTCGTGCGGAAATCGGCTGCGCCCGAACGGCGTATATCCGATGAATGCCAGATCGTGCTGTGCGCAATAGGGAACCAATCGCGCATCGGCGCCGCGTTCTTTCAAATGGTACAGCACTTGGTCGGCTGCAAGCCTCGTTTTTCGCAGATACGACTGCGCCTGCGCAACCTGCTCGACGTCGAAGTTGCTCACACCGATGAAGCGTGCCTTGCCGCTCTCCACCAGTGTTTCGAGCGCGCGCATCGTTTCTTCAATAGGATGGGCGCTGGGCCAATGCAGGAGATACAGGTCGACGTACTCCATGCGCAGCCGCCGAAGCGACCGCTCACAGGCCGCCGGCGTTCCCTGATATGACGCGTTGCCCGGTAGAACTTTCGTGGTTATGAAGAGATCGCCGCGCGGTATGCCTGTCACGGCTTCGCCGACGATTTCCTCGACACGCCCGCTTCCATACATCTCGGCCGTGTCGATGTGCGTCATTCCCAGTTCGATGCCGCGCCGAAGTGCTCGAACCGCTTCTTCGCGACGGGTTCCGTGTTCGGGCAGATCCCAGGTGCCCTGTCCGATCTTCGAGATCGCTATCACAGCGCCGCATCTTTCGAGGAGACCAGGGGCTGCGTACCCTCGAGCGGCCATTCGATCCCGATCTCCGGGATCGCGCCAGTTCACGCCTCGTTCCTGCGCCGGATCGTAGAGCGCGCTTTGTTTGTAGAGCACAATCGCTCGATTGCTGAGCACGAAAAACCCATGCGCAAAGCCCGCCGGAACGAACAGCTGCCAATGGTTCTCGCCGCTGAGTTCGACCGCGTCCCACTGCTTATACGTCGGCGAGGCTTCACGCATGTCCACGACAACGTCGTAGATCGAGCCTTCTAAGCACTGGACGAGTTTAGCCATGCGCAGATCGTAGTGCATTCCGCGCAGGACGCCCTTTCGCGAACGCGAGACATTGTCTTGAACGAACGTTTCGTGAATCCCCAGCTGCTCGTATTTCGGCTGCGCGAAGACTTCTTTGAAAAACCCGCGGTCGTCCGTATGCACATCAGGAACGATCACCATCACGTTGGGAAATCTCGTCGCACGGGTCTCGAGCATCATTCTCCTCTAGAAAAATTCAAAATCGGCGTGCATCGCGGCAAATGCCAAAAGGCCGCCGCGCAGATGAAGCAGACGGCGAAAGCCCGCGTCGCGCAGCAGGCGCGCAGCCGCGTGCGATTTCTGACCGACGCGGCATGCCACGACGTAGCGTTTGGCCGAGTCGAGTTCATGCAGCCGCTCCGGCAGCTGCGAGGCGGGGATGTGCAGGGCTCCCTCCGGCACACCCAGCGCCGCTTCATGCGGCTCGCGCACGTCTAACAATGTTGCGTTCGCGAGAATGCGTTCCAGATCGGCCACATCGATCTCCTCGACGTCCTGCGGTTCACGTACCTCGGGCTGCGCGCACACCTCGGTAATACGGGGATGTTCTCCGCACAGCGCGCACGTCGAATCGCGGCCGATCGAGATTTCACGCATTCGCGCCGAGAGCGCGTCGACAAGCAAGAGCCGTCCGACGAGCGGTTCGCCGATGTTCAAAACAATCTTGAGCGCCTCGCACGCTTGCAGCGTTCCGACGATACCCGCCAGAACGCCCAACACCCCGCCCTTCCGCGCAGGTCGGCACGCTTCCGGCGGGCGGCGCCTGTGCGAACAAGCATCGATAGCACGGACCCCGATCGCGCCAGAACACGCTGACTTGGCCGTCAAAGCGAAAGATCGATCCGTACACGTCCGGTTTGCCCTCGAACGCGCATGCGTCGTTGACCAGATAGCGCGTCTCAAACCGATCGGTGCAATCAACGACGACGTCATACAATCGTACGAGTTCGCGCGCATTTGTCGTATCGAAGCGGACGGCGATCGGATCGGCGGCCACCAGCGGATTGAGCTCTCGAACGCGCATCGCCGCGACCTGGGCTTTCGATCGGCCGATGTCCGAGGTCGCGAAGATCGTTTGCCGCTGCAGATTGCTCTCGTCCACGAGATCATCGTCGACCACCCCGATGCGCCCGACGCCCGCCGCCGCCAAGTACTGCAGGACAGGCGAGCCCAGGCCGCCGGCGCCGATGCACAGGACCCGCGCGCTCGCAAGTCGCTCCTGCCCTTCCACACCCACCTCGGGAATGAGCAGGTGCCGGCTATAGCGCCGTAATCCCCGTGTTAGCGCGGATGCAGCTCGTTCAGCCACTGCAGCACGTCGCCGCGCGCATGGTCACCCGCGTATGTGTGGTCGCTATCGATGGTAATAAACGTTTTTGGTTCGAACGCACGGCGGTAGAGATCTTCGACGCTGCGCGGACTTACCATCGCATCACGTGAGGCCGCTACGTACAGTTGCGGGCGCCCGGCCAGTCGCGGAAGTGCCTGCGCGAAGCGCTCGTCGATGTCACGAACGAGCCTCCGGCAGCGTCACGCCGGAGACGTACGAGGAGCGGAAATCCGTCGCGCCTTTACTCGCAAGGGTATCAATGGCGCTGGGTCGCCCGTACCCGGTCGTGATCGCGATCGTTCCCGCGATAGTCTGGTCCTTTGCCGCCAGGAAGATCGCCGTCATCGCTCCCATGCTGTGCCCCATGAGATAGATCGGGTCCTCCGAGCGTTCTCGCACGTGGTCGACGACGGTGCCCATCGCCGCAAGCAGATCGTCGACGCCGCGTAAATAGCCGCCGCTCGCGCCGAGTTTGTGGCCGGGAAAATCCAAACTGAAAACGCCGAAGCCGTGGCTAGCCAAAAACCCGCACAGAAAATCCAGGTTATGTTTGGAACTGGAGTATCCGTGTCCGGTGACAATCGAGACGCTGCGCGAACGGCGCGGTTCGTATTCCAGTACCGCGACATCGTTGCTCTTACCGGGAAGGTGAAGCAGGTTTACAATCACTATTCGCGATCCATTCGCTCGTCCCGTCGACGTAGTGTTCTTTCTTCCAGATCGGCGCCCGTGCTTTGAGCTCGTCGATGACGTATTCGCAGACGTCGAAGGCGCGAGCGCGGTGCGCGCAGGCGACCGCCACGGCAACGGCTACCTCACCGACGCGCAGACTCCCCGTACGGTGCGCAATTGCGATCTCGCATGCACCGAATCGATCGCGCGCTTCGTTCGCGATGCGCTCAAACTCGTGCTCCGCCAATGTTTCGTGCGCTTCGTACGACAGCCCGTCCACCGGCCGATCGTCGTCAGATCGCATCCGCACGACGCCGGCAAAAGACACGACGGCGCCGCATGCGTCCGTTCGCACGAGCCGTATGAGTGCATCGGTGTCGATAGGCTGCGCTGCGACTGTAAACACCGAGTGCTATCCGCCGCCGACGGGCGGAAGCAATGCCACCTCGTCTCCCTCGCTCAGAGGTTCGCTCTTGTTCACCAAGCGCCCATTACATGCAAAACGAGTCGATTCCGCTAATTCGCGTAGTCCGCTGCAACGATCGGCCAGCACGTTCCATACGTCGAGCGCGGTCGAGCCCGCCTGCACGTCGAGCAGGTGCGAACCGCCGCCGAGCAGCTCGCGCAGCCGCGCAAATGCGAGCACGCGCACCTGCATGCGATCAATACCCGCCGAGGTCGCTCGAGTAGCCGTTCTCGCTGAGCCAACTGCGCGAGGCGTCATGCATCGACATCAGATCGATCCGGTTGCAGATCAGTTTGTGCATGAGCACTTCCCAAAAATGCTGGTCCTTTTCGTAGATGTCGTCGGGGATCTCATTGTGCTCGCGCGTAAATTCACGCAAGGCGTTCCAATCGTGTCTCTCCAAAATACCGCGAAGCTGCGCCTGATATTCGGGCGAGGGAACATCGTTCACTAGGCCGGCTTCTTCTGTGCTCGCGGCGAGCTGAAGCGCAAAGCGTTCTATCGCGAGCGCCACGCCGTCCTCGTCGTTGCTTGCCGTTATATAGCGCACGGAGTTGCGGACCTCGGGAAGCGAGTTACCCATTGCGACGCCGGCACCCGACCATCGCAGCATCGGCACGTCGTTGCACGAATCGCCAATCGAAAGCACACGCTCGGAGACGATTTGGAAATCCGCGCAGAGCCGGGCGAGCGCGCGTTGCTTTGTGGCCTCGAGACTGGTAACGGCGCATTCCACGAAATCCATCCACGTTTCGTGCTTGAAGTGGAGCGGATGATCGCCGAACTCGCTTTTCATCGCATCGACCGACTCGCGTCCAAGAAAGCGGATGAACGTGGGCGCCGTGCGCATGACGTCGGCGAAGGTCTTCACCTCTCGCCAGGCCGGCCCACGCATATCTTCCATATAAAGCTTCTGGCCTTTCAGACGGTAGAAGGACTCCTGCGAGTACAGCGCGATCGAAAGGTTCTCGCGCTCGGCGAATTCGACCATGGGCTTGGCGTACTTCATCGGCACGGGGACGTGTCCCAGCGTTTTGCCCGCCAAGAAATCCTTGGTCAGCGCGCCGTGGCAGCAGATGACGGGTAGGTTCAGGCCCAGATCCTTGCTGACGCGAATCGGCATATCCACGCCGCGACCGGTAACCAGCACGATGCGGATTCCGGCGTCCAGGGCAGCACGAATTGCCAGCCGGTTACGCGGTGAAACTTCTTCCCGCGAATTCAGCAGCGTTCCATCCAGGTCCAGTGCGATTAAGTCGAACTGCATCGGATTCTATCTTATTCCCCATGTCAATGAACGCGCCGCGCGTTCAAGGTGTCTTCTATTCTTTGTCGGCAACCGTACGGGAGCATGAAGCCGAACGGCCCGCGACAAACGTTATAGGGGCAATGGAACGCCGCACCGTCCTGGCCACGGCCTTGGCCCTATCGCTGGGCACCTCCGCGTCCGCCCAACCGGCCGGTCGCTGCACGCACGAAACCCTCGTCGTCCGGGGTACCCCCCTGACCGCGGCCTACTGCGTAAGCCAGCTGGGCACCGCGCCGCCCGGCCGCGACCTGCCCGTGCAAGTCGCTGAGACGTTCTCGACTGCTAAATCTTCGTTCAACCAGCAAGTCACGCTTCGATTCATCGCCGGCGAGGAGAGCTCGCGGGTCATCGAGGACGTGGGGCTCGAGCGGCTAGGCCTGCAGGGGACGCTCCATCTAACGCTGCTACTGCACGCAGGCTCGGTCCACGTGGAGAGCGCTATGCTCACGCCCGGCGCCATCACGATAAAGTAGCCAAGCTGGGTGCAACCGACCCCCGGTTTAGGGTATTCTGATCTCTGAAATGCGGCGTCGCTACATTGCTTTCAACATGTCCAAAATCCCCGACGGCTGTAGAATCGGAGGAGCTTAGTTTCTCAATGGCCTGTACGGCTTTCGCCCCCAACCTCACGGCTCGTGAGCAAGCGCAGTATCTCTACGAAGCGATCCCGCCGGGTCTCTTCAAGGTAGAGAACGAGGAAGAACGGATCCCCTGGCGCGTCAGTCCCGAGCCGTTTGCGTTGTCCGAGAAAACATTGGAACGAATCCGGCTTATCGGCAGCGACCTTCTCCTCTTCTATCGCGCGCTCAACTCGCTCTACAATCGCAGCGCACGAGGAACGGCACCCGCCTTCATCGCCGAGTACCTCGATCAGGGTAAACCCGAGCATATCATCCGGCTCGCGCGGCAAAATCGCTTCAAACAGGATCTTCCGGGTGTCATACGCCCGGATTTGATATTGACCGACGACGGCTTTACAGCCAGCGAACTGGACAGCGTTCCGGGCGGCATGGGTTTCGTCGGCGCCATGGGCGAGGCGTATTGCAAACTCGGCATGGAGAGCGTCGGGGGAGCGCACGGCATTCCAAGCGGTTTTGCGCGTATGCTGCAAGCGGCCATCGGCAAGGACCATCCCTCGGTTGCGATCGTCGTTTCGGATGAGTCCGGCGATTACCGTCCCGAGATGCGATGGCTCGCGGACGCCCTGGGACGCTTCGATGATCTTGCCGCGCACGTCTGCCGTCCGCAGGATCTGATGTTCACCGAAGATGCCATGTTCGTGCGAATCGATGACGGCCACGAAGAAAAGATCGATGCAATTTACCGCAACTTCGAACTCTTCGACCTCATGAACGTGCCCAAACACGAACTCATGCTCTACGCGGCGCGCCACAATCGCGTGAAGATGACGCCTCCGCCGAAAGCGCAGCTGGAAGAAAAATCCGCATTTGCGCTCTTTCACAATCCGGCACTTGAAAAGCTCTGGCAAACTGAACTCGGTAAAGACACATTCTCTCGTCTTAAAACGCTCTTCCCCGAAACATGGGTACTCGATCCGCGACCGCTCCCGCCTCAGGCATTCGTTCACGGCCTGCAGGCTGCGGGTGCGCCGGTCGGCAATTGGCTGCAGCTCGCGGACCTCGGCAAAAGCGAGCGTGATTACGTCATCAAGCCTTCGGGATTCTCCGAGCTCGCCTGGGGATCGCGCGGCGTGCGCGTCGCCAACGATCTTCCGAAAGAAGAATGGACCGCGACGATCGAGGAAGCGCTGCGAGACTACGCTAAGACGCCGCGTATCCTGCAGCGCTTTCACAAGGGAAAGCGTATTCGGCAAAATTATTTCGATCAAAAAGCGGGTGAAGTGCGCAATTTCGACGGCCGCGTACGGTTATGCCCGTACTATTTCGTCATAGCTGCGAGCGGTTCGGACCAGCCTGAAAGCGTTGAACTCGGCGGAATTCTGGCGACGATCGCCCCGGCGGATAAGCGCCTCATCCACGGCATGACCGAAGCGGTAATGGCGCCTTGCATCGTCAAGGACGAGGGCCATTAAAGACCTTCATTACTCCGATCTGTTCAAGGCTTAATTTTTCAACCGTATACTGCTGGAATAACCCTCTCTTGCAGCAGTGGAGGTTTGTCATGAGAGTATACTCTCACTAGTCTGCTCTTTAGCAGCCGTCATTCTGGCGTTTGCCATCCCCGCGTTCGCGCAAGTCGAGAGCACCCCGGTTCCGACGACGCCCAAGCCGGATTTCTCCAAGATGGCGTTCTTGAGCGGAAAATGGACATGCAGCGTTCTGAGCTCCCGGCGCCCCGGACCCTACGTGACCACGTCGACCGCGACCATGAGTCCAAGCGGATATTGGCTCGTAACCACCACGACCATTCACAAGAATTCTTGGATCCCTACGAGCTTCACCAGCACCGATCGATTGACGTACGATCCTTCTACTTCGCGGTGGGTCGATGTAACCTTGGATGATCAGGGCGGTTACGATCTGAGCTCATCGCCGGGTTGGAACGGAAATACGATTGTTTGGACGGATGTGGCATATCCGAAGACCAATGCGACCGCGGTCAACAATCCTACGACCCTCACGAAGGTCAGCAACACGAAAACGACGGCCGTCAATACGTTCAAAGAACCATCCGGCCGCGTGGTAACCGTCAAAACGACCTGCACCAAGCAAAGTTAAACGAGAATACCGTGGACATGAAAGAGGCCCGCGTTCCTGCGGGCCTCTTCTTTATCTGCGTTTACTTGAGAATGCTAACCCAGGGCTTACCTGTGGGCAGGTTGCCCGTCGTTACCGGATCCCATAAGACAAACACCTTGCCGTAGGTCGGCAAAATGGCCGCGATCATTTTCTTTTGCTGCGCGGGCGGCATGCCGGGAAGCGTTGCATGGATCTTCTTGAGCTCCGTCTTATGCCAATGCCAGTACACCTTTTCGCTTGGACTGAACGAATTGTACATTGACGGCTGAACGATCGTCTCGACTGCGACTAGATTCGCATTCGGTGCATCGCTATTGTAGATCTGGCATTCAATCAACCCGCCCGAAAGGTTGCCTTTGCACCAATGATGTGCGATCTCGCCGGCATGCGCCGTTCCGAAGTGATTGTCGGCATCGATATGCAGCGTAAAGCCTTGTGATGGCGGCGATTGCGCGGCCGCCGCGGCGGCCGCTGGATGGAACACGGGACGCGCAATCAGCAAGCCGAGCGCGAAGGCGATACAGATGCAGAAACCGACCTGATACTTTTTCATAGCACCTCCGAGAAGTAGCGGTAGGTGCTTTATAAACTGGGGCTATGCTAGTGGTCAAATCCTTCGCGCACCCATGGGCTGGGTGAACCACGCCCGCTTGGTTAGGGCGAACGCTTGACGGTCACACCCTGCGATGGAACGTCAACTTCGTCCACGACCAGCGTCTTGGGATCGTACCAGAATGTGATTTTTACGACGCTGTCGACCGACATGGACTGATCGGCCGCGGGAACTCCGGCTGGGCGCGCGGGCCGAAGCGCTGCATCGACGGTCAGCGGAAACCCCTGGCCGTACATGGGCACGAGCGCGATGACGGTCGGTTTGTTCCACGCCTGCATTTGGGCGGGAAGCGCGAAAAAACCGGTAAACGGACCGAAGTCCATAAGGACGAAATGTTTTGCGTCCGCTGCGAGATCGTACTTTTTGTTTACGTCGCCGCTTTGGGTTGCCTCGCTGCCCTTGAACGAGAGCGTCGACTTCATCGATTTGCTGTCGGCAATTGATGCAAGCGCGTTGTAGCCGCTCGGTGCGAGCCCCGGATCGAGCGTGAGCGTATCTTGGATACTGCCGCTCTGGCCGTTCATGTTCCCCGAACCGCTCTCGGTCAGCACCAGCGACCCCGACGCATCGCGGGTGACGGTAATCGCCGTTTTTCCAATCGTCGCTCCGTTCATCGCCGAGACGTAGTTGTACGTGCCGTCCGGCGGAGCAGGCGGCGGCGTTACGAGCGCAAGCGTGAGGATCAACGAGAACATCAGGTAGCCTTTCTGAAATTTCCAACCACATCAGCAAACGCATCGATCTCTTCGGGCGTGTTATAGCCGTGAGGGGCAACACGAATTCCGCTCGAACGGTACGTCGTCACAAATCCCTCGCCTTGCAGTACTCTTCCGAGTTCAACGCTGTCGGCACCCGGGAGCTTGAACGTGACGATTGCCGATGATTCAGCCGGACCACGAATCGTTAAGATCTCCGCTCCGTTCTCTTGCAAACCATCGACGAGCCGGTCCGACAAGGCAAGAACGTGCGCAGCGATACGTTCGGTTCCGGCCGCCTCGATTACTTGGATCGACTCATCGAGCGAGAGCGCTCCGAGGAAGGTCGGAGTCCCTCCCTCGAATCGAACTGCGCCCGGCGCCGGCGGCTGGTCGTACTGAAGAAAATTCCACATGTCTCTGACGGAGCGCCAGCCCGGTGCTCCGAGTTCCAGCCGGTCGACGAGTCCGGGAGCCACATACAGGAACCCCACTCCCTGAAGGGCCAGCATCCACTTAGCGCCCGCTCCGTAGAGGGCATCGATCTCGCACGCCTGCACGTCCAGCGGGAAAGCACCCAGCCCTTGAATCGCATCCACGCATAGAAGCGCGCCATGTTCATGGGCAACCTGCGCCAGCGCCGCCAGATCGTGGCGATAACCGTCCGCGAATGAGATCCAAGAGACGGCAACGACTTTGGTGCGTTTGGTAATCCGCCGACGCAGGACGTCCGGAGTCAAGCGCTCGCGCTCCGTCTCGATAAAGTGGATATTCACGCCGAGCTTGCGCAGCCGCAGCCAAGGCTGGACGTTCGCGGGGAATTCGTTATCGGGCAGGATCAGTTCATCACCGGCCTCCCAATGAAGGCCGCTCGCGATCACGTTCGCTCCATCACTGGTGTTGCGCAGGATCGCAATCGTACCGGTCTGCGCACCGATGAAGCGCGCAACCGAGGAACGGTACCTATCCATATTGCGTTCGTACGGAAATACGCCCATCACGCCGCCGCTGGCGTGCGCGTCGATAAATGCCGTCAGCGCATCACGAGTCGGACGCGGTAACACGCCGACGGCAGCATGGTTCAGATACGCGTAATTTTCCGTGACCGCAAAGAGGTCACGCGGCAGCGGGGTAGCGCTGCCGTGAGCTTCTGGAAGCGTCAAGCCCGGCCGATCATTTCCTTTGTGTGCCAAGCGATGTTGTTGGCACGATCGCCGACGCGTTCGAGTGCGGCGAGCACGAAGAGCATGCGCGTGCCCGCCCTAACCATCTCGGGATCGCTTTGCATTTCTTCCTGCAGCGCTTTGACGCCGCGCTTATAGAGTTTATCGACCTCGTCGTCCTCTTCGATTACGCGCTCGGCGAGATCGGCGTCACGCTCGGTGTATGCGCGCATGGCTTCGAGCAAGATGGCGTGCGCCACCCCGGCGATCCGGTCGATCTCGACGCGCGCCGGGCGCAGCGGAACGTCGGCAAGCTTGATACCATGCTTAGCAATGTCGACGGCATAGTCGCCGACACGCTCCAAATCGGTAGCGATCTCCAGCATCGCGGCGATCTCGCGAAGCTCTCCGGCAACGGGCTGCTGTCGCCAAATCAGCTCGATGCACGCGGCCTCGATCTTGCGGCGAAGGTCGTCGATAACGTCGTCGCCGGCAACGACGCGAGCGCCGGCAGCCGAGTCCCGTTTCTCGAGCGCTTCGACGGCTATGCGAATGGAATCGCCGACCAGCGCGCCTAGACGAACCACGTCCAAACGGGTAGATTCGAGTGCCTCATGGTATGCAGTGCGCACAGCGTCGCCGCCCCCTTTCAGGGCTCAGTATACCGGCAAAGGTTCCACCGGCGCAATTAGACAACACAGAGGCCCGTTATCAGGCCTACACGTGATTCGGATTTTTGAAAGGAGCGACGTGGCGGAGATTCGCAAAGTCGGCGTCTGCGGAGCCGGCCTAATGGGAAACGGGATCGCGCAAACCTGCGCAGCAGCGGGCTTCCCGGTTGTGCTCATGGAGGTCGCCGATGCGCCGCTCCAGCGCGGGATGCAAGCCATCACCACATCACTGGACAAGTTCGTCGAGAAGCAGAAACTGAGCCCGGCCGAGCGCAATGCCGTCCTTGCGCGCATTACGCCGACGACGCAGGTTAAGGACCTTAAGGATTGCGACGTGGTCATCGAGGCGATCGTCGAGAACGTCGAGGCTAAAACCGCGCTTTTTCGTGAGCTCGACGATCTACTTGCTCCGGGCGGCATCATATGCTCGAACACCTCGAGTTTGTGCGTGATCGAGCTGGCCGCCAAAACCAAGCGTCCAAACCGGGTGGCCGGTTTGCACTTCTTCAACCCCGTGCCCATTATGAAGCTTGTCGAAGTGGTCAAGACCATTGCCACGACGCAGGATGTGATCGACGCACTCTTCGATTTTGCGCGCAAGCTCGGCAAGGAGCCGATCCTCGCCAAGGATACGACGGGTTTTGTTGTCAACCGGCTCCTCGTTCCATATTTGCTATACGCGATCAAAGTGTACGACGAGGGCTTAGCCAGCAAAGAAGACATCGACAAGGGCATGAAGCTTGGATGCGGATACCCGATGGGGCCGCTCGAGCTGCTGGACTTCGTCGGGCTCGACACAACGTATTACATCGCGCAAATCATGTTCGATGAATTCAAGGATCCGATGATGGCACCGCCTCCGCTGCTCCGCCGCATGGTGCTCGCCGGTCAGTATGGCCGCAAGAGCGGAAAGGGCTTCTATGACTACGCACGTTCGAACGTTTGAGAACATCACCGTCGACCTGGACGGACAGGTTGCGGTCATTACGTTCAACCGGCCCAGTGTCCTCAACGCGCTGAACGCGCAATTGCTTGGTGAATTTTCACTGGCCCTGGTCGAACTCGAGCGCAGCGAGAACGTCCGGGCGATCATCGTCACCGGCGCAGGATCAAAAGCCTTCGCAGCGGGCGCCGACATCGGCGAGCTGAACGCGCTTCCCAATGCCGTCGAAGGCGCGGAAAAGGCGCGTATCGGCCAAGCCGTGACGCTTCAGATCGAGCGCTCGCGAAAACCGGTCATCATGGCCGTCAACGGCTTTGCGCTTGGAGGCGGCTGCGAAATTGCGATGGCGGGCGATATACGGATCGCCAGTGAAAACGCGCGCTTTGGGCAGCCGGAAGTCAATCTGGGCCTCATCCCCGGGTACGGCGGATCGCAGCGAACGGCGCGCCTGCTCGGGAAGGGTATGGCAATGTATCTCTGCTTGAGCGGCGAGATGATCGACGCGCAGGAAGCGCTGCGCATCGGCTTAGTACAAAAAGTGGTACCCCAAGCCGATCTGCTCGACGAAGCCAAAAAAATCGGCCGGACGATCGCAACGAAAGCTCCGCTTGCGATAGCAGCCTGTAAACGCGCGATCACGAACGGTGCACACCTGCCGCTCGCGGAAGGTCTGGAACTAGAAGCACTGGAGTTCGGTACGCTCGTCAACACGAACGATTTCAAGGAAGGCACGAACGCATTCCTCGAAAAGCGCAAGCCGTCTTGGAAGGGACATTGACCCGGAAACATGACGGCAACAATCGCAGCGTATCCTTATGGGATGAACGAGGAGCCCACGCTGCGCGACCTAATGCACGCCATTACCCTCGTCGGTCTCAAAACCGAAGAGAATGGTACGGCCATACTTGCCCTCAACGACAAGATTGAAGAGCAAGGACGGTCACTCAATAGCAAGATTGATGAGCAAGGACGGTCACTCAATAGCAAGATTGATGAGCAAGGACGGTTACTCAATAGCAAGATTGATGAGCAAGGACGGTTACTCAATAGCAAGATTGATGAGCAAGGACGGTTACTCAATAGCAAGATTGACAGCCAAGGAAAGCGCCTTGAGCGGAAAATCGAGGACAACGGCAAAGCGATAGTCCATTTGCATGAATTTGTATGCGAAGGATTTGCGAGGATTGAGCGACGCTTCGAACAAGTTGACGTTCGGTTTGAACGGCTCGAGTACCATGTGAACCGCAGGTTCGACCTGGTTGACGAGCGCTTCGATGCGTTCGAGCACCGATTGTCCCGACTGGAACAACGCGAAAGCGCATAGGCATGAGCCGCACAAAAGCGGCGGCTGTGCTGCTGTTTGTTATCGCCGGAGGAGCCTGCGCCCGTGGTGACGATTTTGGGCCCAGAGGTGACGTGGCGAGAGTGCGGTCCGACGCGCACCGGTTGCTCGCTCACCGGGTTCGCGCGACGGGAGATCCGAATGCGGTGACCGTTTCGGACATCACGATCGTGAAGGATCAGGCGGTTCTCTCTTGGACCTCCGGAGCAGAACATGGCGTGATGGGACTCGTTCGCTTTCTGGATCGCTGGTGGGACGCGCTGGATATGGAGCGCCGCGTTTCAAATCCATCATGCTGGAGTATAACGACGACATTTCCGCTTGAATCCACGACGGAGGGCGTTACCGAGGATCCGTTGGACGCCCTTTCCAAAGCCGGAATGGCGGCATTGGGAACGCAGGCAGCCAAACATAACGCCGATTTTACTCAGACACCGGCGCCGCAAAGACTCTCTTCCCTGCCACCTCGAAAGCGGCGCGATGTATGAGTACCAGGGGTTCCCAGTCGACTTTATTCCGCCCCGTCTATCAACCGCGGGCTATCAAATCACGATACATTTCTCGCAGAACAACGCGGCCAAGACCGCGACGATAACGCAGATATACGGCAGAGCGCCGACACAAACCGAGATGCTGCCGAACCCCGCTCCGCCGCGCGGCTTTGGCGGTCCGACCGACGTTTTCTATTTCGACCTTGGAACGAGCAAGCCGGTGGCCTTTGCTTCCGGAACGAAGGTCGACATCTGGTTTCCCTTCGTTTTGGATGACACGCTTTCGTATCGTCTTTCGTATGTGATGGACAATACGTTCTCGCAGTCGATTCACGGCACGATCTTCGACAACGTCCTGCATTTCGAATTACCTGCATTCACAATCGTGCCGCCCAACACGATGCAAGCGGAAGTCGAAGGATTCTGGTAATTAGGGCAGCCTGAACTGCTCGGCTACAGCCCGAGTGCATCTGGGGCAAGAACGTCAATGCACCGACGATCAATATCACGGCCGACAACAGCACCACAAAGACCGCGTCGTCGGTGCGCAGCGTGCCGGTCGTCTTCTCATTGACCGGACGAATCGCCAGGGACGATGCAAGGGCGAGTAGGAATCATGACGAGAAAGCGCCCGCCCAGCATGAGCAGCCCGGTGAGCAGTTCGTAGAACGGGTTTGGCCCCAACCCTGCGAAAGCTGATCCATTGTTAGCAGTCACCGACGTAAGCGCCTATAAGATCTCCGAGAATCCGTGCGGCCCCGAGTTCGTGAGCGTTGCAACTCCGGATTTTGCGACAACGGCAAAGGCGGCTCGCGGCCAGGATGAGCGCCCCGCGAGGAACACCGTCAGGATGGCAAACACCAACATTCCGTAAAGCCCGCTTCCTACACCACGGAAGACGATCTCTGCAAGCTGCATGTTCACGATCGCCACCAACCCGCCGAGCGGCATGAGCGAATCGTATGTGAAGTTCGAAGACCGTTGCCGGAATCGGTTGCGACAGCGAGCGCCGGCCATCGAAAACTCTTGTAATGTACGGGGCGAGCGTGACTGCGCTACCTACCAATACAACAACAAAAATCGCAGCATTGAGCCAAGGCATCGTCACGCTTATGATACACCGGAAAGGCGCTACGCTAATCCCTCGAACGGATGAACGTTTGAGCCGAACGGATCATCCATTCGGCGGCTGTTGCGCAAAGCCGGCCAGACGTAGCATGAAGCCATGAACGCGCTTCTGCTCGCGGTGCTTCTCGCGGCTTCTCCTGCCCCGACGCCGTCCCCGTCACCAACGCCCTCGCCGTCCCCGTCACCGACGCCGGCCGTAACAGTCGGGGGCGACTTGACGGCATACGGGTACTTTACAAGCGGCGTAAATGCAACCGGAGCGCTCGACACTCCCACGGCAGCGGACTTGGACGACCGAACCGACCTCTCGAATCTTCTCTTAAACGTAAGCGCCGGAACCGGAAAGTTGCGCGCAAACGTAACGGTCGGCGAATATTCCTTTCCAACCGTCGGAACCGCTCTCAATCTTACGACGCAGAGCGGCGCAAACACCCGGCTCTACACGGAATTGCCCATAGCTACAGTACAGTACAGCTTTAACTCAAATGTGAGCATCGCTGCGGGGAAATTTGCCGCTCTGCTGGGTCAAGAATCGCCCTTCACCTTTCAAAACCTCAATGTCGAGCGCGGCCTGGGCTGGGCGACCGAACCGACGATAAGCCGAGGCGCGCAAGCCGCGTATACCAATGGGCCGTGGACCGTGACGCTGCAAGAGAACGACGCGTATTACTCGGGAAGTAATCGCGCATTCGAAGGTCTCGTGGGTTGGGCACCATCGTCCGGCACAAGCGTCCAGTTCGCCGCCATCGTTCCCGGCTCAAACGTGCCGCCGAACCCAACGACTGCAGTCGGCAATAAGACTGAGTACGATCTCATGTACACACGCCAGATTGGAAGGCTGCAGCTCGTGCCATACTTTTTGTGGGTACATTCGCCGGCATCCACGATACTCGGCTACACGCGCGACGAAGGCGCGACTGCCGGCGTCTTCATGGGCTCGTGGACGTTTTCGCCCCAGTGGCTGATAGCGTTTCGGTATGAAGACGTGCACAACACCAGCATGGCCGGCGATACGAGTCCAAATGCCGATCTCATCGGTTACGGTATTGGAAGCGGCGCTCAAACGGTGACGGTGACACCGACGTATCACTTTGGCTACAACGGCGTCCTGCGGCTGGAATACTCGCACGTCGCATTGTCCTCGTTTACGCAGGGCGACGGTTTTGGACTATCCGGTAGCGGCTCGACACAAAACCGCTACGGCTTTGAATTCGGGGTCATGCACTGATGCTGCTCGAGATTGGCATTGTTCTACTGTCGATTGTCTGCTTTGTTCTCATGGACTATTACGCGCGAGCTTGCGAGAAAATTTAGGCGTCATGAAGTTCGATGATATTTTGGGACTTGTACTCACGTTTGCGGGACTCGTGTATTTGCTCTATGCGATGCTCCGGCCGGAAAGATTCTAGGAGCCTGCGATGACTGTTCTTGGCTGGATACAAGCGATCGTGCTCTTTCTCGCAGTGCTTGCACTGACGAAGCCGGTCGGCGCCTACATGGCACGCGTATTTCAAGGAGAGCGGACGTGGCTCTCGCCTTTGCTCGTTCCCATCGAGAGCTTTCTCTACCGGCTGGGCGGAGTGCGCGAAGACGAAGAGATGCCGTGGTACACGTATTTGTTCGCGGTGCTGGCTTTTTCTTTCGTCGGCTTCGTGTGGCTCTACGTGCTGCTTCGAACGCAGCAATGGCTGCCGCTCAACCCGCAGCACTTCCCGAACATGGCGCCGGATGCGGCATTCAACGCAGCCGTGAGTCTTTATGACGAATACGAATTGGCAGTTCTATTCCGGCGAAAGCACGATGAGCTACCTCTCGCAGATGGCGGGGCTTGCCTGGCATAATTTCGTTTCTGCTGCGGCCGGTATGGCCATGGCAATAGCGCTCATACGCGGCATCGCCCGCACAACGGTCAAGACGCTTGGGAGTTTTTGGGCGGATCTCACGCGCGCGTGTTTGTACATTCTGCTTCCGATCTCGATCGTCGGCTGTTTGATTTTGGTCATGCAGGGCGTGCCTCAGAACTTTCATTCGTACGAAACCGTGAAGTCAATCGAAGGGTTCTCGCAGACGCTCACCGGCGGTCCGATGGCCTCGCAAGAAGTCATCAAAGAGCTCGGAACGAACGGCGGCGGCTTCGTCAACGCAAACTCCGCGGCACCGAACGAAATCCGACGCCCTTCTCGGATTGGTTCGAGATGTTCCTTATCCTGATCATCGGCGCCGGATTGACGTATACGTACGGCAAGATGGTCAAAGACACACGGCAAGGCTGGGCCTTATTCACTGCCATGTCGATCCTATTTTTCGGCGCGCTCGTCGTCGTGTATTGGGCTGAAGCGGCCGGTAATCCGCTCGTCCATCACCTCGGCGTCCTCGGCGGAAACATGGAAGGCAAGGAGGTGCGCTTCGGCGTCGCCGCCTCGGCGCTGTGGGCCAACGTCACGACCGCGACCTCATGCGGCGCGGTCAACGCCATGCACGATTCGTTCACCGCACTCGGCGGTTTGATCCCGCTGGTCAACATGCAGCTCGGCGAGATCATCTTCGGCGGCGTGGGCAGCGGTCTCTACGCGAAGCTCATGTTCGTCATTCTCACCGTGTTCATCGCCGGTCTAATGGTCGGACGCACGCCGGAATTCCTCGGTAAGAAGATCGAGCGCCGTGAGGTCACCTTCGCGATACTCTCGATTTTGATTACACCATTACTCGTACTCGTGCCCACTGCTGTAGCAGTCCTCGTTCCGGTGGGCCTGGCAACCCTCACGAACAGCGGGCCGCACGGATTTTCCGAGATACTCTATGCGTTCACCTCGACGAACGCAAACAACGGCAGCGCGTTTGCCGGTTTGGGCGGAAATCTCTTCTACAACCTGACCACCGGCACAAACATGTTCTTCGGCCGCTTTGCGGAAGTCGTTCCCGTTCTCGCACTCGCAGGTGCTTTGGCAGGAAAAAAAGCCGTGCCCGAGGGGCCCGGTACGTTTACGACCTATTCGCCGATCTTCATCGCGCTGCTTATCGGAACGATTCTGATCGTCGGCGCTCTCACGTTCCTGCCGGCCGATGCGCTCGGTCCTATCGTCGAGCATCTGCTGAATCTCCAAGGAAAGACGTTCTAACATGATACCGCAGCGTCGCATAGAGCGCCGGCCAAAAGCACGTTCGCTCTTCGATCGCGCCATTATCGGCCGGGCTATCGTCGATTCGTTCAAAAAGTTGGATCCGCGCTGGCAGGCCCGCAATCCGGTAATGTTCGTCGTGGAAGTCGGATCGCTGGTGACGACGATCTTCTTCATCCGCGATCTGGCAACGCATCAGGGACATGCCGGATTTGATTTTGCCATTTCCGCGTGGCTGTGGTTTACCGTGCTCTTTGCAAACTTCGCCGAAGCCGTTGCGGAAGGCCGCGGAAAAGCTCAGGCAGACTACCTTCGGCGCACGAAGTCCGACACGCTCGCCAAAAAGCAGGATGAACACGGAAACATCACGGAGGTTCCGTCAACGCTGCTGCGCAAAGGCGATATCGTTCAAGTCGATGCGGGCGATCTTGATACCTGCCGACGGCGACGTCATCAAGGGCGCCGCGAGCGTGGACGAATCCGCAATCACGGGAGAATCCGCACCGGTCATCCGCGAGTCCGGCGGCGACCGCAGTGCGGTAACCGGCGGAACCCGCGTGCTTTCCGACCAGATCATCATTCGGGTGACAACGAATCCCGGCGAGAGTTTCCTGGATCGCATGATCTCACTTGTCGAGGGTGCCCAACGCCAAAAAACGCCGAACGAAATCGCGCTCTCGATCCTGCTCGCCGGGCTAACCATCATCTTCCTCATCGCGGTTGCGACGCTTGCTCCGTTCTCGTTGTATGCAGGCACGAAGCAAGGCCTGGTCGTCCTCATAGCGCTACTCGTTTGTCTCATTCCCACGACGATCGGAGGATTGCTCTCAGCGATCGGTATCGCCGGTATGGATCGCGTCATGCAACGTAACGTTCTAGCGATGAGCGGGCGCGCGGTCGAAGCGGCCGGTGATGTTGACACGCTGCTCCTCGATAAGACGGGAACGATCACGCTGGGTAACCGCCAAGCGGTAGAAATTGTGCCGGCTGCCGGCATCGATGCAAAAGATGCCGCGAAGATCGCCTACCTTTCCTCGCTGCCCGACGAAACGCCGGAGGGACGTTCGATCGTCGCACTTGCGCAGCGCAGCGGCATCGATGCAGACAGCACGCTTCCGGCGGATGCGACGTTCGTGCCCTTCAGCGCGTACACGCGCATGAGCGGCGTCGACATGAACGGCAAGCCGCATCCGCAAAGGCGCACCGGATGCGATCCTCAACTGGGTTCGCGAGCAAGGCGGGACGCCCGCGACGGAACTTGCCGGCGAAGTAGAACGCATTGCACGCAGCGGCGGAACTCCGCTCCTGCTCGCGCGCGACAAGATGGTGCTGGGCGTCATTCATCTCAAAGACATCCTCAAGCCCAACATGATCGTGCGGTTCGACCGCCTGCGCGCGATGGGCATTCGTACGGTTATGATTACCGGCGACAACCCGCTGACCGCCGCCGCAATCGCGAAAGAATCAGGCGTCGACGACTTCCTCGCGGAGGCGACTCCGGAGACGAAGATGGACCTCATCAAACGTGAGCAGACCTCGGGACGCTTGGTCGCGATGACCGGTGACGGAACGAACGACGCACCGGCACTCGCGCAAGCAGACGTCGGCGTTGCGATGAACTCCGGAACCCAAGCCGCAAAAGAAGCGGCGAACATGGTCGATCTCGACTCGGACCCGACCAAACTGATCGAGGTCGTCGAGATCGGCAAGCAGCTGCTCATGACGCGCGGCGCGCTCACGACGTTCTCGATTGCAAATGACGTCGCGAAATACTTTGCGATTCTGCCGGCGATGTTCGCGACGGCGTATCCGGCGATGAACGTACTCAACATCATGCGGCTGACGACGCCCGCAAGCGCCATTTTGTCGGCCGTCATCTTCAACGCGCTCATCATCGTTGCGCTCATTCCGCTTGCCTTACGCGGGATCCGGTATCGTCCGCGCGGCGCGAGCGCCGTGCTCCGAGAGAACGTGCTGATTTACGGCGTCGGTGGAATCATCGTACCGTTCATCGGCATCAAACTCATTGACCTCATCCTTGCCGCCTTGAGATTGACCTAAGAGACAACATGCTTAAACATTTGAGCGTTGCAATACGCATTACGATCGCCAGCATCATCGTCTTCGGCCTCGTCTACCCATTCGCCATGACCGGAGTCGCGCAACTGCTGTTTCC
This sequence comes from Vulcanimicrobiota bacterium, assembly GCA_963777365.1. Lineage (GTDB taxonomy): Bacteria > Vulcanimicrobiota > Vulcanimicrobiia > Vulcanimicrobiales > Vulcanimicrobiaceae > CAVZQG01. Next base: position 51,129 of record CAVZQG010000018.1, on the reverse strand, counting down.
GAGTCAGGCGAACGGTTCGCTCGTTCGCGTGAACGGCAAGATCGTCGGCTCGGACATCATCGGCCAGCTTTGGACCAAACCGCAGTATTTTCACGGGCGTCCGTCCGCGGCCGGCAAGGGGTACGATCCGACCTCAACCGGCGGTACCAATCTGGGCCCAACATCGAAAAAACTGATCGATGCCACCAAGGCGACGATCGCACAGCTGGAGAAGGAAAATCCAAACGCGCCGGGGCCTCCGCCGATGGATCTGATTACATCCAGCGGGAGCGGCATCGATCCGGATATCAGCCCGGAAGGCGCATACTATCAAGCCGCACGCGTTGCAAAAGCGCGCGGCATCCCCATCGGCCGCATCAACTCGCTCATAACCTCGCATGTGCATGGGCGCGAGCTCGGCTTTCTAGGCGAGCCGCACGTAAATGTCCTCGAACTCAATCTGGCGTTGGACACGCTACGCTAGCGGCTTACTCTTCGGGCGGAGCGCCGTCGTGGACGGACTCGTCATGCCGTCGTGCGAGAATCAGCAGCTCTCGCGCGCCGGCTTCGATCAGCCGCCGGGCGAATGGGCCCTTTTCCAGCCATCGCGGATTTCGCAGAGCACCCCCGACCGCAACCGTCGTTTCGGCTCTCTTGCGGGCGACCTCGATAACTTTGAGTGGTTTACTCGTTCCCGTTTCGCGGATCCAGGATCCGCCATATCGCTCCGTTTCCTCTTGAAGGTCATGCAGCGCGGTTTCGTCCACGCGCTCGCGCGGATCGGTCACGCAGACGACGGCAAAATCGGTAGCCAAACGGCGTGCAATCTTCGCGCACCGCTCAATGAACGCGGCATCGCTCGCGCGCGGCGCGACGGTAAGCAGCAACCGCTCGAAGGGCGTCCTCACGCGCGCGCGATCCCGCGCCGCTATCGCCTCGCGGACGGCCAGCTCGCGCAGCGCGCGCAGATTATTGACGGTAAAAAAGTTCGAAAGCGCCGCGTCGATCCGTTCAGCGGGATAGATCTTTCCTTGGCGCAGCCGCTCGCGGAGCGTTTCCGGCGTGACGTCGATCAGCACGACTTCATCGGCAAGCATAAGGATCTCGTCGGGCAGCGTTTCGCGCACGTCGGTACCCGTCAAGCGCAGGACGGCATCGGTGAGCGCTTCGAGGTGCTGTATGTTCAGCGTCGTGATGACGTCGATACCCGCCCGCAGGATCGCGAGAACATCTTCATACCGTTTGTGCGCTTCAAGACCGGGCGCGTTCGTATGCGCGAGTTCGTCGATCAGCACCACCTTCGGTTTGCGCGCAATGACGGCATCGCGGTCGAGTTCTTCGTACGTCACCCCGCCGGCTGCGACGCGCTTGCGCGGAAGGACTTCAAGCCCATCGACGAGCGCGGCAGTTTCCTTGCGGCCGTGCGTTTCGATGAATCCGGCGACGACGTCCACTCCCTCGCTCTTCAACTGATGTCCACGGTCGAGCATCGCCATGGTTTTGCCCGAACCGGCGGCCGGCCCGAGAAATACCGTGAGTTTTCCATAGCCCGCGCGCAAGCGATCGCCAAACACGCGAGCGGTCCGTTCATCCTTTTGCGCCGCCGTCGTAAGGTATGTCTGGCCGACTCCCGCTATGAATATGTCACGGTCGAAGCGGCCATTTGCCAACGTCTTGGCGATTTTTCCCAGCGGGACGGAGATCAGCGAGGCTCGCAGTTGCGAGATGTCCGCGCGGTGCTCGTCAAAGTCGCCGGCGAGGACCTCGGCATCGAGATCGTGAGCAATGGGCTCGATTTCATCGGGCGAGACCGAAGGCGGGTAATACACTTCCAGCGCAAGGTCAAGCGCATACGCAATGGCGGCGGTGCGCCGCAGGAATGGTTCAATCGGCACGCCCGGGAAGCACGAGCGCCGCCGCGGTGGAAACGCTCCCGCCGAAACCGCGGGAATCGTCAACTCGTCGATGGTGCGCAGCAGCAGCTCGCGAAGCACATACAATGCGCGATCGCTAAAGGCCCCGTCCAACGCGCGTTCGACGTCTTCCGGCCGCACGACTTTGCCGGATCGCAACCGGCTCTTGAGCAGGGCGGGCGAGACGTCCAGCGCGATCACTTCATCCGCAGCACGCAAAAACGAGACGGGAATTATTTCGCGAATGGGATATCCCAGCACGGCTTGTGCTACGGGAGCCGCCGTCTCAAGGTGAGCAATGTTAAAGGCGCCGAGCACCGAGATGCCGCGATCGCGCAGCGCGAGCGCATCCTGCCAGCGCTTCGCATTGACGGATCCGGGAAGATTATCATGAGCCAGTTCATCGAGAACGATTGCATCGGGATGAAGTGCGAGCGCCGCTTCAAAGTCGAACTCGGGGAACGATTCGTTTTCGATGCGCACGATCCGAGGCGGTACGCGCGGCAAGTCCTGCGCAAGCCCGTCCAATTCGGGCCGGCCCTTCGCGTCGATCCAGCCAATCGCGACTTTTTTTCCCGAGGCGCGCAGCCTGCGCGCGTCGTCGATCAGGCGGCGAGTCTTCCCGGCGCCGGCGGCGCTTGCGATATAGACCAGGAGTCGCGCGCGCGTGCCCAGCTCCTCGAGCAATTCCTGCGCTCGGCGGCGCCGCGCTTCATCCAGGTCCGGCGACTCGCGAGCCATAAGACCCCCTCACTTGGAAGATGCGCATGAACCGCCCTTCGACACACCCGGGAAAGCCTCTCCCGACAATCCCGATCCTTTGTTACGTCCTGATCGTTGCGGCTTGGATCGTCGATCTTTTGACGCCGCAGCTCTTCGTCGCGGCGATACTGCTCAATGGGCCGATCGCGCTGAGCGGCTTGGCGCTCAGCACGCGGTTAACCGCCACACTCGTCGTTTTTGCCGAGATAGCCAATATCATCGCGGGTTACGTCAACGGCGTGCAGGCGCATTATCACTGGGATTCGATCGCAGTCGGCGACCGCATCCTCACGGCGGCATCCTTTCTTTTGGTGGGTTATCTGACGGCTCGTGCGCAGGAATATGCTCGCGACGCCGGCTCCGCTACCGAGCGCGCAAGAATTGCGACCGGTGAAAAAGCGCTGCGCCGCTCCCTGGAGGCCGTGCGCTCATCACTCAACGTCGAGCTCGTGCTGCGCGCGATCGTACGCGAAGCGATTGCCCTGACCGACGCTGATGAAGCGCGGCTCGTCATTCGTTCCTCACAACTGCATCTTCCCGACATTTACGGCGCAAAGCGCGGATCGCGCGAAATCACGGTAGAGCGCAAAGCCCTCGAACCCGCGGAAGCTTCGCTCATGGCGCGCGCCGGCGACGATGCGCTTCTCACCGCGGCGCCGGGCGAAGACCCTGTCGCGCGCATGGTGCTCGAATCGCACGGTGCTGCCGCCATGCTCTGCGAACGGATCGCTAGCGGTGACACCTCCGCGGTACTGTTGGTCTTTTCGCAGCAATTCGCGCGCGGGGCCGACCGTTTGCTCCAATCGTTTGCGGAAGGTGCTTCCGTCGCGCTCGATCAAGCCTGGCTTTTTATGCAACTGGGCTACCGCAACGAGGAGATCGCCGCGCAGAAGGATGCGCTCGAAGACCGCAGCCGCGTCATCCGTGATATCGTCTACGCGCTTGCCCACGATCTGCGCACGCCGCTGGCGGCAGAAAACGTTACGATGCGGCAAGCACTGGAAGGATCGTACGGTGCGCTTCCCGAGCAATACCGGGAGATGCTTCGCACGACACTTGCCGCCAACGCGGATCTTCGCCGGCTCGTAGACACCCTGCTTTTGGTTGCCCGGTTCGAGTCAGGCGAGAGTTCGACGCTTCGGGAGAGCATCGACGTCGCGCGAGCAGCTCGCGCGCGTCTCCGCGGAGATCGCGCCGATCGCCGGCGTCAAAGGGCGTGCATCTCCATACGGTCGCGACGCACACGGCATCGGTGCTTGGCGATCCGTCGGAACTTCGCCGCGCGATATCGAACTTGGCCGCAAATGCCATCGAGGCAACACCGCAAGGCGGCAACGTCACTATGCGCACCGAATATGGCGAAACCGACGTTCGAATCGTTGTCGAAGACGACGGATACGGCGTACCGCCGGAGCAGCGAGAGCGGCTCTTCCAACGGTTCGCGACCAACGGCCGAGCACTCGGGAGCGGCACCGGCTTGGGCTTGTACATTGTCCGGCTCATCGCGGAGAAATTCGGAGGCAGTGTTTCCTATGTGCAGCGCAAGCCGCAGGGAAGCAGCTTCGTCATAACTCTTCCGGTCGCAAGCGCTCGCATCGCCGATGCTTAGACGGCGGCGTGTGCTCATTGTCGAAGACCACGCGTTAACGCGCGCGGGCCTGCGAACCGCGCTCTCGGATAGATTCGACGTCGTCGGCGAAGCCGCGGACGGGATCTCCGGGTGGAAACTCATCGCCGAGCAGCGCCCCGACGTTGCCGTGATCGACATCGGTCTTCCGGGGATGGATGGAATCGCCCTGACGCATCGGGTTCGGCATGAACTCCCGCAGACGCGCGTGGTGATCGTCACGATGATCGACGTTGAACAAGAAGTGCTCGCCGCGCTTGCCGCGGGCGCGGACGCGTACTGTCTGAAAGCATCCGAGCCCGATCGCGTTGCCGATGCCGTCGAGATCGCGGCCGAAGGCGGCGCATATTTCGATCCGCAGATCGCTCATGTCGTTTTGGCCCGGCTGACGGGCGGCGAAGCTTCGAAGGCCGCTGATTCGCCGCTCACCGTGCGCGAGACCGAGGTGCTGCGTCTTGTTGCCGACGGCGTGGGCAACAACGAGATTGCGGATCGGCTGCACATCGGTCTTGGAACCGTAAAGGGTCACATCCGGGACATCCTTGAAAAGCTGGCGGCATCCGATCGGACGCAGGCCGCCGTCGTAGCCTTGCGCCGCGGCTTTATCTAGTCGCTTTAGAAAAGCAACTTCGCATGGACCAACCTGTTCGTCATGCGATCGAGGTTTTGCCGCATCGACCGCAGATCGCTCCGCATTTGCTCCTAGATGAGCGTTCGTACTCGATAGCCGGGAATTGGTCGAACCAAGTTCGAGGCGCATTCCGCCGATATCGCCGCGCATGCCTGCGAGCACCGCGTTCGTTTGCCCGAGCCGGCCATTCGTTTGAACGATCTGGCCGTTCGTCGTACGCGAGCTGTGCGTTCGTGCGATCCAGTTTTTCGCCCATCAGATCGAGCTTTTGGTTTGTGCCTGCCAGCTGCGTATTCGTTCGATCGAGCTGTGCGGTCATGGAGGCCAGCGCTAGGCGCATCGCGTGAATGTCAAAAAGCAGAAAAACCATCGCAGCCAGCGCGATGACGATCACCAAGGGAGCGAGCGCCGGCGCGGCGACTCGGGCGGGGGCCGAAAGCGTTTCTGTCTTCATCACGCTGTAGTCTTGCCGGAATGATGAAGAAACGATGAAGGACGCCAGCTACCCAGGCCTCGGCCGAACGTGTTCGGGCCGCAGGCCGACACCGATAATGCGCGCCGGGATGGCTCGCAGCAGCGCAGACTTGTCAAGTAAAGCGAAGGCGGGCGGAGGCTCGATCGAATCATGCGCGGCCAGAACCCGGTTGAGGATCCGATCTTGTATCTGAACCTGAATCCATTGAGTGGCGCGAGTCGGCAGTTCACGACGGCGCTGTACCGCGCGCAGGTCCGCGACTCGCACCTCTCGGCGGCGAAGCGGTTCGATCAGGATGTTCGCGGCGGCGACCGCGTCCTGTACCGCCAGATTGATACCGACGCCGCCGACAGGAGACATCGCATGTGCGGCATCGCCGATGCAAAGCAATCCGGGCATATACCATCGCTGCAGCCGATCGATGGTGACCGTCAGGAGCTTGACGTCGTCCCAGTCCTTGATCTCTTCAACTCGATCTCGTAAAAACGGTGCGAGCGTTGCAACGTCCTCGCGAAACGCTTGGATTCCGCGCGCCTTGATCGCCTCAAAGCCCCCTTTACGGATCACAAAAGCACACTGATAATACTCGCGCCGGTCGATCGCAACCAGAATACCGCCCGGCACGATGTTTCCGAGTGTTTGCCCGGGATCGCCCGAAGCCTTGGAAACGCGCATCCACAACACATCGATCGGCGCGGCAATGTCCAATACGCGCAGTCCCGCACGCTCGCGCAGAGTCGAGTGCCGCCCGTCGCATGCAACCACGAGATCCGCCTGCACGACCGTATCGCCCTGCGGTGTTCGTACCCGCACGCCGTTCACGACGCCATCCTTGCGCTCTACATCGATCGCCTCCGACTCCATCATGAGTCGAAAGAACGGATACCGGCGCGCTTCCTGCGCGAGAAAATTCAAAAAATCCCACTGCGGCATGAGCGCAATGAACTTGCAGCGTCCCGGGACCCAATCGAACTGCGCGATTTTAACGGTTTGCGTGCCGACGCGCCCGCTGAGTTCTCTAACCTCCGAGTGCGGGATAGCCAGCAATTGATCGAGTAAGCCGAGTTCATCCATGACCTGCAGCGTCGACGGGTGGATCGTATCGCCGCGAAAATCCCGGAAGAAATCGACATGTTTTTCCAACACGACCACGTCGACGCCCGCGCGCGCGAGCATCAGGCCGAGCATCATTCCGGCCGGACCTCCGCCCGCGATACAGCAGCGCACGTTCACGGCAGATCCATCGCCATGGCGGGAAGTGTGCGCCCGGCTACATACGCCGACGGCTCCGCGCGAGATAACGCGAAGCCCGAAGCGTTCGTAGAAACCAACCGCGTTCGGATCGCTGACGAGCGAAAATCGCTTGGCGCCCTGTGAGCGCGCGAACGCAAGCGCTTCCGCGAGCAGCATCGCACCCGCCCCCTTGTTCATGTACGGCGGATCGACAAACAGGTCGCGAAGATGCGCGAGTCCCTCGGCTACTCGCAGAATGGCATAGGCCACGACGAGATTTCCGTCTTCGCGACGATTGCATGTTCCTCTTGCAGATACTCGGGCCGCACCGTCATGTCGTCTGCGATTTTTTCCATAAACGCATCATCATACCCCCACGATCGCTTCGACCGGATTGCCAGATCGGTCAGGACCCGCGCTTCACTCGGATGCGCCCTTCGCAAACGGAACACGGTACTCACACGATTACGATGATTGAGCCAAGGTCCGCGCGGCGTGCGCCATGTTCAATTGAATTGCCGGATTAAAGCCGGACCACGTTGCACGAATACGCCCCTTCGGGTCGATAACGACCATGGTCGGAAAGCCGTCGATCTGGAAAAACCCTTGCGAGAGCGCTCTTGGATCGAGCGCAACGTTCGTCAAATGATACGAGCGGGCAAACGCCTGTGCGATACCGTCGCGGTTCACCAACGTCGACCGGAATGACGTCCACGTCCGAGTGCGTGCGTGCAAATTTCTCGACCATCGGCAGTGAGGCCTTACACGGTTCGCACCACGATGCATAAAAGTCCAGAAATACGACGCGTCCGCGATGCTCGCCTAAGACGAACGGCCGGCCGGAGAGCGCAGTGAAGCTGACGCGAGGCGCAGGGTACGCGCTCGCTTGACTCAAGAAGCGCGGTGCGATGAGGATCTTGTACGCGACAAAGAGCACGGCCAAGATGGCCAGCAGATCCAGCACTCTGCCGGCCGACACGAAGCGTTTCATCTACTCCGTTGTAAATACCGCGGCGATACCTTGGCCGCCGCCGATACATGCGGACGCAACCGCAAATCCGCCACCGTTGCGCCGCAGCTCGTGTAGCGCGGTATACGCGATCCGGGCGCCGGACGCGCCGAGCGGATGACCCAGGGAGATGGCGCCCCCGTGCGGATTCAAGTTGACGCCGCTGCTTCCGTTTTGCGCCGCTCGAAGGCCCATTTCTTTCAGACACGCCAGCACTTGGGGCGCGAACGCTTCATTGATTTCCATCACGGCGAGATCGCCTTCTTTGATGCCGGCGGCTTGCAGCGCTTTTGGAATTGCGACTGCCGGGCCGATGCCCATGACGTCGGGGTCCACGCCGACGACGCTCGAACCGGCCAGTCGGCCCAGCCACGTCAAGCCATCGGCTTTTGCCTGTTTGACGGTCGTGAGCACGACCGCGGCCGCGCCGTCGGTGATTCCGCTCGCATTCCCGGGCGTTACGACGCCGTCTTTGCGAAAACGCGGCGGCAGCTTCCCCAGCTTTTCCATCGAGAGACCGCCTCGCGGACCTTCGTCTCTGTCGATAACCGTCACGGTGCCTTTTTTATCTTTGAGTTCGAGCGGTACGATTTCCTCGGCAAAGTATCCGTTGCTTTGCGCGTCGATCGCACGCTCTTGCGAGGCGAGCGCGAATTCGTCGCACGCCTCACGCGCGATGCCGTAACGTTCGGCAAGGTTCTCGGCGGTAATCGCCATCGGCAAGCCGTTGTATGAATCGGTCAGCGCTTCCCAGAGCGTATCCTCGAACTTCACTTGCGCGCCGAGCGGAAACCCTTTACGCGCACCGCGTACAACGTGGGGTGCTTGGCTCATCGATTCCGCACCGCCCGCGAGCGCATACGTCGTTTGTCCAAGCATGAGCGAGTTTGCCGCAGTCAGGATCGCCTGTAAGCCGCTTCCGCACAGCCGATTGAGCGTAAGCGCCGGGACGCCCAGCGGAATACCGGCGCGCAGTCCGGCGTGACGCGCCAGATAGATCGCATCGGCGCTGGTTTGCATGACGTTACCGAACACGACGTCGTCAATGCGTTCTTTCGGAACGCCGCTGCGTGCGATCGCGGCTTGCGCGGCATGGACCGCCAGGTCGGTTGCGGTGAAGTCGGCAAGGACACCGCCAAAGTTGCCAAACGGCGTGCGCGCTCCCGCGATCACGACGACGTCGTTCTCTGAAATTGACATAGCGGGCGGGGTTTCCAGCCCGCGTGCGGAACCCCCCTCCCGATGCCTATGAACCGTCCCGCGGCCATCACGCTTGATGCCCGCTCGCTTCTGCCTGCGACCAGAACGGAGCAGATTCTCGAAGCGTTCGACAAACTCACGATGAATGCGGTCCTGGAGATAAACGAGGAGACCGACCCGCGCGCGCTTCGCAACGAGATCGGGCAACTACGACCCGGACGCTTCTCGTGGGATGCCCGCAATCTGGGCTCCAATCGCTGGACCGTGCGTCTGGAGCGCATCGACGAAAACGCCGAAGGCGAAGCCTTTCTGCAGCATGTGCCGCCGTTCGCGACCGCCAAGGCCAGTACGCTTCGAGACCTAGCCGGCCAGATGAGCGAGCGGCAATTCAAAGCCGGCGAAACGATTTTCGACGAAGGAGAGATCTGGCCGTACTTGGGCGTGGTGAAGTTCGGGAAAGTGATTCTCACCCTGCTCTCCCCGGATGGGAAGACCCATACGCTCGGCGAGCGGCTGACGCACGACACGCTCAATGACTCGGGGACGTTCGACCAAGGCGGCGCGACCACGCGAGCGGAAGCACTTACCGACGCCACCGTCGTGACGCTGCCAAGCGAGGCCGTGCTTCATGCCTCGCGCAACGATTCCGAACTCGCGCTCGGCTTTCTTACATCGGCATCTCAAGGACGCCGGCGTTCGATCGACACTATCGCCGACCTCGCATTTGCTCACGTCCTACAACGCGTGGCAAAATTTCTACTTGGCTACGCGCGAGCCTCGGTCGGCATGACGCGCGGCTTGCCGGGTGTCGAAAACCTCTCACAAGCACAGATTGCCGCCGCCGCGGGAACCGTTCGCGACATGGCCGCACGCGCACTGCTCCGCTTGAAGAATGCGGGCGCGGTCGAGCTGGATCGCGGACGTGTCAAAGCGATCGATCGCGCGCGCCTGGAGGCTTTTGCACAAAACGTTCACGCACCACCGGTCTAGTGAGGTTCTGATTTGCACCAGGCCGTCGTTGCGAAAACCTCACGGACCATAGTCCGCTTCGGTTTTTCGCGCCTAGGCCTGGTGCAAATCAGAACCTCACTTATTCTTCTGGAGGCTCTATGTACGAAGTAACGGTCGACGAACTCGCCACCCTTCTTCGCCAAGCCGAAACCGAACACGCGAATTATGAAAAGACGTTGGGCCACGCAGATTCGGATTGGCCGGCCTGGTATGCGCGCTACATTTTGGACCAGCTCGAAAAAGACGGCCCCGACGTAGAATAACGCAGCGGCTAATGCTGCGGCAGACGGCACATCCGACTGAGTCACGCTATGAGATCCTAGGACTCTTTACCGCATCGATGATCGCGGCGTCTTTTATCGTCGTCGCAATCGGAACGCTATTGCCCTATGTCGTCCTATCCTTTCCGCAGGATCGCGAGCATATTTCAATTCTGGTCACGGCGGTGCTTTTCGGCGGCCTGCTGACGACCGCGATCAGCGGGGCTGCCACCGATCGTTTCGGCGATAAGTCCGTGCTGATCGTGTGCGGCGTCGTGATGGGACTCTCGCTCGTCATCTCGTCGGCAGTTCCCTCGTTCGCCTGGGTCGCGATATGGCTGGTTATTTATGGAATGGGGTTCGCCGCGATCAATCCGGTCGGGAGCCACGCGATTCTCTTCTTCTTCAAACCGGAGGAACGCGGTCTGGCAATGGGCGTTCGCCAGATGGGCATGCCCGTCGGCGGCGTCCTGGGCGCGATCATCATTTCTATTTGCGCTCAGTATCTGGGGTACCGCGGTGCGCTTGCCATTACAGGCGCGCTGGTGCTGGTCATAACGCTGACCTCGGCGATACTGTATCGCGAACCCTCGGATCTGCACGGAAAACCCGTACGCGCCGGCGTGTTGTTCAAAGACATGATTCGCATCGGACGAGAGCCGCGACTGCTATTGATAACGCTGCTTTGCGTGCTGCTCTTTGCCGTGCAGGTCGCGCTCATGGGATTTTTTCCGTGGACGCTCGTCAACTTAGCTCATGTTTCGGCGGGTTTTGCCGCGCTGGTCTTTGTGATTACGCAGTTCTCGGCGGCCGGGGCGCGATTGTTCTGGGGCTGGGCAAGCGACCACATCTTTCGCGGCGGGCGCATCGTTCCAATGGCGATCACCTGCGTGCTTTGCGCGATCTCCGCACTTGGCGTTGCGCAGGTAGCGCACATGGCGATTCCCGTTCTCGCGGCCGTCGCGGTGGCGCTCGGATTTTCAGCCGAAGGCTGGTTCGGTATCGCGATCGTCGCGATGGCGGAAGTCGGCGGCGAGACGCATGCGGGAAGTGCACTCGGCTTTGGGCTGACCTGGGTGTTTGCCGCAGGCGTCGTAACGCCGACGCTCTTTTCGCTGCTCATGCAGAGTGCAGGCATACCCGGCTGCCTGGCACGCGCTCGCCGCCGTATCGATCCTCGGTTTGCTTCCGGCCTTCGGTGCGATTGCGCTAGCGAAGCGCTAGACGCTCGCTCGATAAAACGCGAACGGCTTGCGCGAAATTGCTGACGGGAACGATGCGAATGCCGCGGGTACCGGCCACTTCGCTGTAGTTCTCCTTCGGCACGAAAAACAGCGTGGCGCCGGCAGCTTGCGCTGCGACGACTTTCTGCCGCACGCCCTCGATGGGTCCGACGGACCCGTCGTATGCAATTGTTCCCGTACCCGCCGCGCGCAGATCGGAAGCCGTGTTCAGCGGGTGCAGCGTACGATAAATCTGCAACGCGAACATCAGGCCGGCCGAACTGCCGGCAACGTCGGGCAAATGGAATGAAACGGCGACCGGCAGTTCCGGACGCTCGTAAATCGTCGTCAGATATGTTCCGAGCGCGGTGCGACCCTTATAGGCAATCGTCGGAACCGAAAGCGAGCGTTCCAGGCCCCGCCGAAAAACGGCGATGCGCACGTTTGAACCGGGCCGCGAATGCGAGAGCGCGCGTTCGACGTCGAGGTTCGAGGCGATCGGGTGGCCGTCGATGGACACGATCATGTCGAGCGGCCGCAGCACGCCGCGAGCCCGGGACGTTTTCGAAAAGATGATCACCAGAACGCGTGACTGAGGAACGGGAACGCGAAACCCCGCTTCGCGCTCAGCGACAAAAGCGGCGATCGATTGACTCTCGCTCATTGCCTCGCGCTGTACGCCGTCGTATTCGACCGCGGTTGTGTTGGGTGGTACGAAATCCTGCGTACGCACGATCTGAACGCCCGGGATGACTTTGCCGATCAACTGCGCCGTCGTCGCGTGCGGCGCAAAACGTACGTCGGTCAGATATAAAGAGCCTTGCGGCACCGCATGGCCTTGCACCGTGATGACGCTCGTCAGATCGACTGCCTGGCCGGGCAGCATGAGCGAATACGGCGTGGGCAGCAATGCGGCCGCGGCCGACAGCACGGCGGCCGCGGTATATGCAATCAGGCGGTTACGGGATACCACAAGGCGCACGACGCATCTATTGTACCAGTTCTACGGATTCCATCGCCGTTGTATCGCCGGCAGCTTGCGCATCAAAGGCAGCCCGTTTGCTCTTTGCAGCAGCGTCGGCAAGTGGCTGTTCCTGTGCTTGCGGCCGCGATATCAGCGACTCCCGGCCTTTCCGCACGGAGCCCAGAGCGTTCGAGAGGCGTGCCTCGAGCTCTCCAAGCAGCTGCGCAGCGTATTGATCCGCGCCCTCGCGCACCCTGCGCGCCCGCTCCTCGGCCTCGCGAAGGACGACGTCCGCCGTCGTACGCGCTCGGCGAACGATCTCGTGATCGTCGACCAATTCCTCGTGCTTGGACGTCGCCTCGGTGACGATGGCCTGCGCCTTTTCCTGCGCGGCCCGGATCATTCGGTCTTGGTCCTTTGCAATCAGTTTCGCGCGGCCGACTTCCTCGGGCAGCGACGATCGGATCTTTTCGACGAACTCGACCAACCGCTCCTCACTCAGAACGCGGTAGCCGGCGGGCAGCCACGTTCCTTCATGAACGTATGCTTCGAGCTTTTCCAGAACGCGATAGACGGACATGCGATTCCTCCGTTTGAATGCCGGTGCGCGGTACGCCGGCGTAGTGCTAACGCCGCAGAGCTGCTCGCTTTGTGGCCATGACGCGCATCACCGGATCGGGCACCAGTGCTGCGACGTCACCGCCCAAAAAGAACACTTCCTTGACGATGCTGGAACTGACGAACGAGTACTTCTGATCCGACATCAGGAACATCGTGTCGACGTCTGAAAGTGCACGGTTCATGAGGGCCGTCGACATCTCGTTTTCAAAATCCGAGACGACGCGCAGACCCTTTATGATGACGTCCACTTCCTGAGCTTGAACGTAATCGGCGAGCAACCCGCGAAAATGTTCGACGCGCACGTTCGGAAGGTGCGCGACGGACTGGCGAATCATCTCTTCACGCTCCTGCAGCGTGAACATGGGTTCGCGTTTTTGCGGATTGACGACGACGGCTACGATCAGCTCGCTGAAATACTTCGACGCGCGTTGGATGACGTCGAGATGGCCGTTCGTGGGAGGATCGAACGAACCGGGATAGATCGCGCGCGGCACGCGAGGGGAGCGCCCATTGTTCACGCGGCGTTACCCAGTGCTGTTACCGCTCGGCGTAAAGAAAGCCAGCGCGACATCGCCGTACACTTCTTCGCGCACGCTCCGGTACCCCGGTACGTCGGGTAAAATCGTGCGGGCGCTGTGTTCGAAGATCACCAAGGCGTCGGGCGCGAGCAGATTTCGTTCGAGCAGCAGGCGGAAGAGTTGGAGCGGCACCTCGTTATCGTACGGCGGGTCCGCGTAGACGAGGTCAAACGGGCCTTCGAGCCGGTAGAGCGCACGGTCGACGGGTGCCGCAAGCACCGTCACCGCTTTGGAGACGCCGAACTGCTCGGCGGCCTCCTTAATTGCTTGCGCCGTCTCTCGGTGACCCTCAACACTGACAACCGAGTCCGCGCCGCGTGAGGCCGCCTCAAATCCTATCGCACCGGTCCCCGCGAACAGGTCCAGAAAGCGCGATCCGGCAATCCGCGGCTCCAGAATTGCGAACAGCGATTCCTTTACGCGGCCCGGCGTCGGGCGCACATTCATCCCTTTGGGCGATTTGATTTTGCGGCTACCCAGGTTACCGCCGGTGATCTTCGGCACGCGCCGCTGTTCTACACCAGGGACAGCAGTTCCGTGAGGCTGTGGATAACTGCGCTCGGCCTCGGCCCGCTTTCGGGGTAGGTGGCACCTTCCGCATCCAGCCACACGGCCTGCATACCGGCGCGCAAGGCGCCGGCGACGTCACTCTCCGGAGAATCGCCGACGTAGGCAATTTGCTCGGGCGAACGTTCGAGCGCGCGAGCCAGCGCCTCAAACGCCGCCGCCTCCGGTTTTTGCACGCCGAAGCTGCGAACTGACGAGTACGGGTCCCTCGAATCCGACCCGCTCGGCTTTGTGCTGCTGCAGCGGAGCCCATCCGTTGGTGAGTATCGCGCAGGGAATGTTACGCTGTTGCAACTCTTTGAGCGTGCGGCGCGCGTCGGGTTGCGGAATAACGAACATCCCGGCCATTTCCAGGCACATGCGCTTGTACGTCTCACTCCAAGAAGCGGGATCGCGAGCGCCGCGCTCGCGCATGAAGCGTTCGACCGCGGCCTCGATTGTAAACTCGCCGTTTCGCTGCTGTACCAAAAGCGCATCGATCCGCTCGATCTCTTCGGCGAGCGAGCCGCTGCAGCCGGCACCTTGTTCGCACGCCGCATCCAGAACACGAAGAAAGGCGACGCGTTCCAGTTTGTTATCGATCCCCAGCGTGTGATCGAAATCGAAACCCACGGCAGCGATCGGATGCCGTGGGTTTCGCGATCCGCTTGCTATTTTGGTCCTGGACCTTTGACGATCCGAACGAAATCGTCCGGCGCGATCCATTTCTGGAGTGCCGCGCGGACGCTCTCGGGTGTCGCACCCAGTTCGCGCTGCGCGTCGATCGTCGCTTGATTGAGCGGTAGATCCAGCGTCGTATACCGCAGCAACTCCGAAGAAACGCCGTCGAAGCTGGCCGTACGAAGCGGGACGTCGCTCATGAGCATCGATTTGCTCCGCTCGAGACGATCGACGGCGAGGTTTCCGCTGCGGAGCGCTCGCAGGTCGGTGAGCGCAAGCTGCTGCGCCGGCACGATCTTGTCGGGATCGCACGCATACCCCATTGCGAACTGCGCGCGATTCTTATTTGAACTGAGTTCGGAGTACGCGTTATACACGTAGCCGTGCTTTACGCGCAGGTCGTCCATCAGCAGCGACCCGAAGCCGCCGCCGCCGAGCACGTTGTTGGCGACTTGCAGCAGAGCCCAATCCGGATCTGCTCGTTTGAGATTGAGAACCTGCGCGAGCTGAACGTCGGATTGCACGCGGCCGGTGTCCGGAACGACGACACTTGCGGCGGCGTTCTTCGGCACCTGCGGCAGGGCCACTTCGGGCTTGGGCCCTTGAGCTTTCCAATCTCCGAAATACTTCTCGAACGTCGCTTTGGCTTGATCCGGCGTTATGTCGCCGATCACCACGACCGAGGTCATGTCCGGGCGGTACACGCTCGCGAAATATGACTTGACGTCGTCCATCGTTACCGCGCCGGTGGTTTGCGGCGTCGCATATTTCTGCATCGGGTCGTCAGCCGGGTAGAGCGCCTTGTTGAGCGCGACATCCGTGAGGTGATCGGGCGAGGTCATCTCTCCGGTCAGCGCACCGACCTGCTGGCTCTTGACGATTTGGAACGCCTGATCGGGAAATGCCGGATGCAATTCCTCGTCGGCCAGCAATCGCACGCCCTGGTCGAATTTATCGCTGAGCACGCGGAGCGAGAAGTCCGTTCCCGCCGTAACGTCCGCCGCGATGGCATCGAGTTGTTCGCGCAGCTGAATGCGATTGTACGTAGCCGTTCCAAACGGGAACAGTCCCGAAACGATATCCGCGACGCCCTGCTGCGAGGCCGGAGCCTGGATCGCCTCGTTACTGAGGACCGTGCCGTGCACCTCGACGGTGCTGGTGACGTGTTCCGGCTGCACGATGAGCCGCATGCCGTTTGCAAGCGTCATTGAAACGGGCGAGAGCGTCTCTTCCGGAACCTTCACGTTGGCGAATGCGGCCTGCGCCCATGCGGGCAGCGGCTGCGATTTCTCGGGCGTGAGCGTATTGTTCTCTTTAGCGGTTTCACCGCCCGGTTTTACGTTACCCAAGTTCTTGGGGACTGCAAAAGCGACGATGGCTTTGCTGGGATCGATGTACGTGCGCAGAACGCGATTGACGTCGGCGACGGTTACGCCCTTTATCGCCGAGAGCATCTGGTCGGGCGAAGACTCACCCTGCGCCGCGACCGCATCGCTCCATTCGAACGCGAGTCCTTCGATCGAATTGCCGCGGAATTGCGCATCGGCAATCGCTCGTTGTTTCGCAACCTCGACCAGGTCTGCCGGCAGACCATTCTTGCGATAGTTCGCAAGCACCGCGCGGATGTCATCGGCGGCGGATTCGGCTTTCGTCGTCACCGGTACGACCGAAAGCGCGGCACTCGCGGTAGCATATGCGTGCGATTCGATATCTTGGAATCCGGCAAAAAGCGCTTTGCCGGAGGCGACCAGACCATAGAGGTCGCCGCGCTGGTTGTTGAGGACCGATTCTAAAATTTGCGCGGCGGCGTAATCCTTGTCTTTCCATCCGGGCAAACGATAGGAGAGTGCTACGATCGAATACGGCTGATCGCTATCGACGTGGTACGTTGCCGGTTTGAGCGGCTGCAGGGTCACCTTCTTACGCGCAGGCAACTTCCCGGCCGGAATACTTCCAAAGTAGTGTTCCACTTTCTGTATCGTCGAGGGCCCGTCGACGTTACCGGCGATGATGTACACCGCGTTGTTCGGGTGATACCACGTGCCGTAAAACGTACGCAGTACGCTCGCATTTATCTGGTGATTAAATGAATAGAGCGTCCCCAGGCCGTCGTTCGCATATACCGTACCTTTGAAGATCGACGGTAGAATCGTGCGCAGGAACAGCTTTGCAATGGCGTTGCTGTCGTCTTGCGTCACTTCTTGTTTGATGGCTCCGCTCTCGGCCTCCCAGCCGGCTTGCGAGAGGGTGAGCTGCTTTGCACGATCCGCTTCCAGGCGCAGGGCGACGTCCAAGTATTGCACCGGAGCATCGAAGAAGTATTGCGTAATCTCCGCCTGCGTGTCGGCGTCGTATGAGCCGCCCATGAGCTGCGAGATTTCAAAGAGCTGCGTTTGCGAGATATCCGGCGTGCCGCGGAACATCATGTGCTCGAGCGCATGCGCCTCACCGGGAAACTGCTGTTCGTTGCTGCCGGCGCGATAGTTGAGCACGGTCGTAACGACCGGTGCGAGCGGGTCGTGAACGACGACGACCTGCAAACCGTTCTTGAGTGTCGCGCGAGTGACGTTCAGCGCCTGCGCCGACGCATGACGTGGAGTCTGAGCCAAGAACGCCCACACCCAATGTCAAGAGGGCTACGGCCGCGACCCGAAATGCCTTCTTCATATGATCCCCTGTACAAATGCTGATTCCGCGCCTGATTCAAGAGAACGCAAGCATAGCCCTCGGTTGTCGACCCGCTAGGATGACAGCAGCATGGCGCGGGCACTGGGCTCGCCCTCGATGAGTGCTCGCAGTCCGGCATGGTCGGGCGATGAGAGATCCGGATCCTCGCGCACGATCTGCTCGGCGGTGTTTTTGGCCTCGCGATAGACCTCGATATCGCGAACCAGGTCGGCCACGCGAAACTCGGCCAAGCCCGACTGCGCCGTCCCGGCAAACTCGCCCGGTCCGCGCAGCCTCAAGTCTTCTTCCGCAATCACAAACCCGTCGGTCGATTCCGTGAGAAGCGTCAAACGCTCGACCTCGCCCGCTTCGTCGGGGGCGATCAGTAAGCAATACGACGCCGCCGCACCGCGGCCGACCCGGCCCCGCAGCTGATGCAGCTGCGCAAGGCCGTATCGTTGAGCATCCAGGACGATCATGACATTTGCGTTCGGAATATCGAGGCCCACTTCGATGACGGTCGTCGCCACCAGTATCTGAAGTTCGTTGCGAGCGAAACGCTGCATCACGTCTTCCTTTTCGCGCGCCGCCATGCGCCCGTGAAGCAAGCCGAGCTTGAGATCGGGAAACACGTCGTTCTGCAAGCGCTCGGCTTCGGCGACGACGCTGGTAAGGTCGCTCTCCGACTCATCAATGGCGGGGGCCACGATGTACGTTTGATGACCCCTCGCTACGTTCTTCTGTACGAACTCATACGCTAAATTCAAGCGAGATCGGCGTAGCGCGAACGTTTCAATCGGCGTACGCCCCGGCGGCAGCTCGTCGATGACCGAAACGTCCAAGTCCGCATAGATCGATTGTGCGAGCGTTCGCGGAATCGGCGTCGCGGTCATGTGCAGCGTGTGCGGCGCCGTACCTTTGGCACGAAGTTTTGCGCGCTGCTGAACGCCGAAGCGATGCTGTTCGTCGATGATCGCCAGGCCCAGACGCGCGAATTCGACGTTTTCCGTTATCAGTGCGTGCGTACCGACGGCGAGGAATGCTTGGCCCGCGGCAATCTTAGCGGTCGCACTTGCGCGCGACTTCGCGGACTGACTGCCGAAAACGGCTTCGACCGTTATTCCGAACGGCAGAAGCAGCGGCGCGAGCTTGGAGGCGTGCTGCGCTGCGAGGATCTCCGTGGGCGCCATGAGAGCAGACTGCACGCCGTTTCGAGCGGCAAGCAGAATGGCTCCGGCCGCTACCAGCGTCTTACCGCTGCCGACGTCTCCTTGCAGCATACGGTTCATCGGCGCATCCTGCGCCATGTCCGCCCAGATTTCTTCGATGACGCGACGCTGCGCGCCCGTGAGCGGGAACGGCAATTCGCGTTCGAATTCCGCGAGCAGCGTCGGCGCTACATTCAGTGCCGGCGCGTCGTGGTCGGACGTGCGCGTTGCCCGTTTGATCTGCGCTGCGAGGGCGAGCGCCAAAAACTCGGTAAAGATAAACCGCTCGCGCGCCTTCTCGGCTTCTTCGGGAGTCTTCGGTGCATGTATTGCGCGATACGCATCGCGCAGCGGCGGAAAGCCTCGCTCACGCAGGATTGACGACGGCAGCGGCTCTTCACCCGCAAGTTCGAGCAGGCGCGCCAAGTTTCTCTGAACGACTTGATGGATTTTACGTGAGGTCAGATTCTTGCTCGCCGAATAGACCGGCACAATCTCGCCGTGATACGTTTCGTCTTCGCCGAGCGTGCGGTGCAGGCTCACGTTCATTGCCGCTCCTGCCCTCGTACGCTGCACGCGCCCGCGTACGAAGAGCCTCATTCCCTTCTTGAACGCGCCCAGGAGATAGCTGCGGCCGAACCACTTTGCGATAAACGTGCCGCTCTCGTCTTCGAGTTCGGCTTCGACGATCGCCAGATTTCGCGCGCGCCGCTCGCGCACCCAAACGATGTGCCCGACCGCATTTTCTTCGGTTGAAAGAGGCGTATCCGCGCTTCGCGCTCCACGCCCCCCGGAGGCAAAGCCCCCGGGGCCCCCGGCCTTCGGCCCCCATGCATTAGTGCCAAGCTGTGCCGCGGGGGTCGGAAAACGCAGATCTTCGTAGCGATAAGGGAAATCGCTGAGCAGATCCTGCGGCGTGTGAATGCCGAGCTCGGCGAATTTATCCGCCGTTCCTTTGCCGATTCCGGCGAGATCGTCTATTTGGCGCGACGTAGCAACTCCCGCGCCGACGTCGTCGATTGAAACACCGGCGTAGTGGAGCATGACGAGTACGTGGAAAAACAGATCGGCCGACTCCCATACGAGTTCGTCATGAGAGGCGTTCTTTGCCGCGATGACGACCTCGGTCGCTTCCTCGCCGATCTTCTTTGCGATTTTGTCGACGCCGCCGGCGTAGAGTTTTGCGACGTACGATTGTGCCGGATCCGCGTTTTTGCGTTCGTCCAGAACCGTCGTGAGATGACCCAGGGCGCTTGCAAAACTCCTTGATTCCTCGGGCGTCGTAAGGAGATCGTTGTGAAAGCAAGACTGCGGCACCCGTGTGGCAAGCCGGTCCGCTCGGGCGCACTCGATAGAGCAAGGCATCTCCGTCACAATCGTACGCGATCGAAACGACCTCTTGCGTGTTTCCGGACTGCTCGCCCTTATGCCAGAGCCGCGCGCGTGAGCGGCTGTACAGATACGTGCTGCGCTGCGCGATCGAACGCTCGAGCGCCTCGCGGTTGGCGTACGCCAGGGTGAGTACGGCTCCGGATTGCGCGTCGGAAATAACCACCGGCAACAAACCGTCGGCGTTCCACTTCAGGTCTTTTAAGTCCATGGGCGGATAGGAATCCCTCGCGAGTGCAACGCTTCCTTTAAATTCGGAATGGCCAACTCGCCGAAATGAAAGAGCGAGGCTGCGAGCGCGGCATCGGCACCTGCCAGCTCGAAGACTTGTGCGAAATGTTCCACGTTTCCGGCGCCCCCGGACGCGATGACCGGTAGGCGGACCGCATCGCGCACCGCGCGCGTCAGCTCGATGTCGAAGCCGGCTTTGGTTCCGTCGCGATCCATGCTGGTCAGCAGAATCTCGCCGGCGCCGAGTTGCTCGCCCGCGCGCGCCCACTCGATCGCATCCAGTCCCGTCGGCGTGCGGCCGCCGTCGACGATGACCTCCCACGATCCGGTCGCGTTCGAACGCGCGTCGATCGCAAGCACGATGCACTGGCTGCCGAACTCCGCGGCCGATTCTTGCAGCAGGCCGGGCGTTCGAACGGCGGCGCTGTTGACGCAGACTTTGTCGCAGCCCGCACGAAGCAGCCCGTGCACGTCCGCGACGGCGCGTACGCCGCCGCCCACCGCAAAGGGAATCGTCAGCTCGGCAGCAACCGCTCGTACGACTTCGAGGGTTGCTTGACGACCTTCGACCGTTGCGGTGATATCCAGAAACACCAGTTCATCGGCACCCGAAGCCTCGTACGCGCGCGCAAGTGCGACCGGATCGCCCGCGTCGCGTAATTCAATGAAGCGCACTCCTTTGACAACCCGCCCTTCTTTGATGTCCAAACAGGGAATGATCCGCCGAACCAGCATCAAAAACGCAGTTCCATCTCGCGCCCTTGCGCGAACCCCAACGCCGTGTACAGGGCGCGTCCCTCATCGCTGGTACGTAAGCGCACGCGCACGCAACCGCGCTCGGCCGCCCAAGCAATCGCCATCCGCATGAGCTCGCGCGCAATTCCGCGACGTCGGTGACTAGGTTTGACATAGACGGCATTTATGAACGCCGTGGACATGTTGAAAACAAAGCGGCGATAATCGTCGAGGACCGAGACGATCACGCTACCGACCGGCTCCCCGTTATCGAACGCCAAGAAAAGCTCGGCGTCGCCCGAGCCGCGCTTTCCGCGGAAATATTGGCAGAATTTCATTCGCCAGTCGGCCGCGCGCGCATCGAAATCGTCGCCCATTTCCAAAGCCATCTCCGCTCGGAGAGCGGCGGCAATCGGAAACTCCGCGAACCGCGCCGCCCTGCACTCGATTACGAGCACACCTTTCGCTCCAGAAGTTTGGTGAGCGCGTGTGCGGTCTCGATATGCGGGACGGAGACGCCGTAACGGCGCGCAAGTTCGACGGTTGCGCCCGCTATGGGATCCAGTTCGAGCGGCTTGCGTGCTTCTAAATCTTGCAGCATCGAGGTCTTCACGTCGGCGATATGCTCGGCCCATTTCAGGCGTTCGTCGGCATCGACGCCCGGTTCCACGCCGGACGCGCGAGCAACCATCAGTGCCTCTTCAATAATCGCGCGAAGGACGGCACGCGTTCCGGCATCGTGCAGCATCTCGTGCACGCTCGCGCGTGTGAGCGCGCTGACCGGATTGAGCGCGGTATTGTTGACGAGCTTGCGCCAGATGTTGCGCCGGATATCCGGTTCGATCGGTGCGTGCAGTCCCGCGTTCTCGAAGGCCTGCGAGAGTGCCTGAATGCGCGCAGTGGCGCGCCCGTCGAGCTCGCCCAGCGGATAGAGCATTCCGCCGCTCTGCCGTACGACGCCGGGAGCCGCGATGTGCCCCGAAGCGTGTACGACGCCGCCGATGATTCGCTCGTACGGAATCGTACGCAAGACTTCTCCACCGGGATCGACGCTTTCCAGCGCCTGGTCCCGCGAATACCAAAACGGCAATCCATTCTGCAGCGTCACGAAAACCGTATCCCGCTCGATCGCGCGATCGAACTGCGGCAGTACGCCGGGCCACTGATGCGACTTGAACGTGATGAGCACGAAGTCCACATCGCCCAGCTCCCGCAGATCGTTCGAGGCCGCAATACCGGCGGTGAAAGACCCGAGGTCGCTGGCCTCAACGCGCAGGCCGCCCTGCCGAATAGCATCCAGATGTGCGCCGCGCGCAACGACGCAAACGTCCGTACCGCTCCGCGCCAGCGCAGCAGCGATGAATCCCCCGATGGCTCCGGCGCCAAAAACCGCGATGCGCACGCGCCAGCCGTTCGCCGCAAAAAAGCAGAGGGCCCGCCTTGCGGCAGGCCCTGTATATTGGAGGCGACGGGCAGATTCGAACTGCCGAATGGAGCTTTTGCAGAGCTCTGCCTTACCACTTGGCTACGTCGCCGGATGCTGAGCGGGTGGCGGGAATCGAACCCGCGCGTCAACCTTGGGAAGGTCGCAGGCTACCATTACATCACACCCGCCCATCGATACCCGCAAGTATCGTTGGGCGAGCCCCTGCGTTCTCCCGAACGGGCGCGGCCCCCTTTGACGAGCTTCCGAGGCCGCACAGCCGTACGATGACCGGAGAGCGTCAATGGAGCGACGAACCGAGCAGGCGTGACATGGATCTACGTACTGCCGACCTGGCTGTTCATGACCCTGACCGTTTTCGTGTCATGCGGAATATCCGTCGTGCTGCTCGTGTTCGTCCGCAAACGAATTACGCGCAACGAACAAATCACGCATAACGACGTTGCCGGTCCGATCCTTGCCACAATCGGTACGGTCCTAGCAGTCATGATGTCGTTCATGGTCGTCGGGGTTTGGCAAGAGTACGATCAGGCCGCACAAAACGCGCAGTCGGAGGCCAGTGCCGCTTCCGACCTGCATCACCTCGCCGACGCATTTCCCGCCGGCGAGCGCGCCGATATCCAAAACACCGTGGATAAGTACCTCACGCTGGTTATCAACGACGAATGGCCGATGATGAAACGCGGCGAGGAAAGTCAGGCGGCGCATGACACGGGCTACGAACTGCAGACGATGCTCGCACAATACAAGCCGACGGATCCCGTGCAGCAAATGCTGCAGCAACGCGCGCTGGATTACGCCGGGCTGATGCTGGACGACCGTCGAAACCGCATCTTGAGCAACCGCCAGGGCATCCCGATCATCCTGTGGGCCACGTTACTCGTGCTCGGCGGGATAACCATAGCGTTCGCATTCTATTTCCGCGTCGATCGACCGAACGCGCAGTACATCATGGTCTTTGCCCTCACGATGGTCATAGCGCTCACATTCTCATTGATCGCCGAATTGGACTACCCATTCCGCGGAGACGTTTCCGATCGACCCATTCGCATTCGAGCACGTTATGAGAAACCTGCACGGGTCGGTGCAGTACCCTTAAGAGCCCAAAATATTCACGGCGCGACCGGCAATAATCGCGATCGTTACCAGCGATTTGAGCGCTTCGGCCATCATGAGCACCTTGGCCAAGCGCGAGAGCGGCATCGTATCGGTCGGGCTGAAAGCGGCCGCGTTCGTGAACGACAGAAACAGGTAGTCCAAGAATCGAGGCCGCCAATTCAGCCGCTCTCGAACCGCTACCGGAAGGGTCATCTGCGGAAACAAGAAGTCGCATCGTTCCGGCTGCTCGTTGAAATCCAGACTCGCGCGCTCCACGGGCCCCCTTCCGTCGAGTTCCCAGAACCACAACGCGTACGCAAGCACGTTGGTAAGCCAAATCGACGCGCCGGCACCGAGCAGATCCTCGCCGGAGATGTTGCGGTGATGGTGCACCGAGAGCTGCCAGACGAAGAGTAAGACGATCGAGGTCAGATTAAAGACGCTAAGCAGTGCGATGTGAACGATCGATGCGGCGCGCATCCAGCGGGCTTCTTTATGGCGGCGAGGCGCAAGGATCATCAGCGGCACGAGGATGATCGCGACGAGGGCAGGCAACAGCCAGAAAGGTCCGACGAGGACCCTTGAGGGCAGCGTCGCGTAGAGCGCCAGCGCCGCCACTACCGCAAGCGCGGCGTGCCAGCGAGGTTCGTGCGCGCTGCTTGATGTTTGCATGGGCATACGTTTCGCAAATGGACCGCGGATTGCATCCCGGCGCAGCGGGGTATGGTTATGGGCGTTATGGCTACCGACTTTCGAGATGGCAAAACGTTTCCACGCCGCGGCCGGCACGCGATTGGAGATGTGCTTTGGCTTGCACGACTGTTCGACAAGGCGCGCGCATCGGCGAACAATACGATTTACGACTATATCTACCCCTGCCCGATTGACAAAGGCGTAATGGAACGCTGGGGCATCACGTCCGCGCAGTTCGATGCCGCACTTCAGACGCAGCGAACCGATGAGGCGATCTATCAGTGGCTGCAATCGCATACGACGCCGCAGAAGATTCAGGCGGCCAATCAATGGCTGCTGGCTGAAAAGATCGAAAATCTCGATCGCCAAGACGCCGAAGAGGGAGTGACCGCATAGTGGGAGAGATGATCGCGTTCACGCGCCCCGACGGGCAGAGCGCACCTGCATATTACGCGGCACCCAAAGACGATGGTAGATGCAGCCGCGGGTATCGTCGTCGTCCAAGAATGGTGGGGATTGATTCCCGAAACGCTCGCTATCGCGGATCGCTACGCCGAGCTCGGGTATGCTTCACTAGTTCCCGACCTGTTTCGCGGGCGAAAAGCCGCCGTGGGTGATGAAGCGAATCATTTAGTCGAGGGGCTGGATTTTCGAGACGCGGCATCTCAGGACATTCGCGGGGCCGTTCAATATCTCAAACAGCACGCGAAAAAGGTCGGCGTCACCGGCTATTGCATGGGCGGTGCGCTCACGATCCTTTCGGCTATGTATCTAAAGGAGCCGGACGCGGCCGTGGTATTCTACGGTTTTCCGCCCGCCGAAGCGGGCGACCCCGGCACGATCAAAATTCCGCTGCTCTGCCATTTTGCAACGCACGACGAGTTTTTCGCGCCCAGTCGCGGACATGAGATCGAAAAACGCCTCGACGAAGGCAACGTGCCGCACGAAGTCTACTGGTACGATGCGCACCATGGATTTTGTAATCCCAATCAGCCTGGGAGCTCGGGTCTGGGGCATTTCAATCCGCAGGCCTGTGCACAAGCGTGGGAGCGCACCGTCAAATTTCTTGGTCGCGTCTTACGCGATTAATTCTCGAACTTCGTTCCTGCATTGATCGGCGCGGAGCGCATCGCACCCTGTTCCAAGCCCCACTTCTGTAGGAGCTGATCGTACGTGCCGTTTGCGATGAGCGTTCGCAATGCAGCTTGAATGCGATTGCGCAACTGCGGATTCTTCTTCGAGATGGCGATACCGTACGGCACCACTCCGAATTGCCGTCCGGCAACCGTATACGCTTTGCCGCCGTCGCAGCGTCCGCGCCAAGTGTGCGACAACGGGATAATCCGAGATGTGCGCCATCGATTCGCCGGCCAGAAAGTGCCTGAGCGCCTCCCCGTCGGTGGCATAGCCTTCGATCGTAATCGGTTTGAGACCGATCTGCGTGCAGGCTTTGGATTGACCTTCAACGGCCGTCTGCTGCGAGGTGCCGCGCTCGAGGTCGACCGTCATCCCGCACAAGCTGCCCAAGTTGAAGATGTGCCGCGGATTGCCGGCCGCGCACCAACATGCCGCTGCCTGCAAGAAAGTAATCAACGAAATCAACTTGTTTTGAGCGCGCGCGTGTATCCGACATCGCCGATATCACGAGATCGTACTCTCCCCGGCTAACGGCCGGAATAAGACCGTTGAAATCGTGATTCTCAAAGGCGACCCGATCGCCCAGGCTCGCACCCAGCGCTTGGGCCAAGTCGTAATCGAATCCCTGGACCTGACGCGAGTGCGCCCCGTAGAACTCGAGCGGTGCATACGAAATATCCGAGCCCACGCGCAGCCGCGATTGCGCGGCTGAGGCACAGATTGGGACGAGCGCAAACACAAGCGCGGCAATGCGAAGCAGCATAATCGAGGTATCGGCCCGCAAGCGTCCCGAGGTTAGTGCGACCTCCCTCGCAAGGAGGGCCGGGACTCCCGATGAAGCCGCATTTCATGACCGCCTCCGGCCGGACAATCACCGATCACCCGTTCCTCAAGGCGTGCCGGCGGGAGCGAACCGCGTATACGCCTGTCTGGCTGATGCGGCAGGCAGGCCGGTACCTCCCCGAGTACCGGCGGGTGCGCGATCGTTTCAGCTTCCTCGACCTGTGTCAAAATTCGGAAGCGGCCGCGCAAGTCACGGTGGATACGGTGCGGCGCTTGGGGGTAGACGCTGCGATCATCTTTGCAGACATTCTGCTTCCGCTTATGCCGATGGGAGCCGGTCTGCGGTATGAAAAAGGCGATGGGCCACGCATCGAACGCACGGTTCGCTGTGCGGCGGACATCGACGCACTCCACCCGGTCAGCGTCGAAGAGTCGCTCGGTTTTGTCGCCGATACGGTACGGCTCGTGCGCAAGGAGCTCGAGAACGAAGTTCCCGTGATCGGGTTTGCCGGCGCTCCGTTCACCGTCGCGTCCTACGCAATCGAAGGCGGCGGATCACGCAACTACGTAGCCACGAAATCGCTCATGCATAACGATCCGCAAACCTGGCAGCGCTTCATGGATCTGATCGCGCGAGTGACGACGGCGTATCTCAACATGCAGATCGATGCGGGAGCTCATGTCGTTCAGATCTTTGACAGTTGGGTCGGATGTCTGTCTCCCGACGACTACAGACGGTATGTCCTGCCATACTCGCAGCAAGTGATCCGCGGGTTACGCCCCGGCACGCCGGTCATTCACTTTGGCACGATGACGGGAAGTCTTCTGGGCGCGATGCGCGATGCCGGCGGCGATGTTATCGGACTGGACTGGCGCGTGCAACTCGACGATGCGTGGCACGAACTGGGTGAGCACGTCGGCGTGCAAGGGAATCTCGATCCGGTCTTACTGTTTTCGAACGCTCAAACAATTCGCGATGCGGTGCGAATGATTCTGCGGCGTGCCGATGGGCGCCCAGGACATATTTTCAATCTGGGACACGGCATTCTGCCGGAGACTCCGGTGGACAACGTGCTCGCACTTGTCGACGCGGTGCACGAATACAGCGCGCGATGACTATGGCCGGCGGCGCGCCTGTGGTGTTACTTGGCTTTGGCGGCCCTGAGAGCCAGCAAGAAATCCGCCCGTTTCTCGATCGAGTCCTGAAAGGGCGGCCGGTTTCACAAGAACGATATGAAGAGGTCGTGCGGCACTACGAGATCATCGGCGGCAAGTCGCCGTTCAATGAACTCACGCAGCGCCAAGCCGATGCACTTCGGCGTGAACTTCGCAGTCGCGGGATCGATATTCCGGTCCGCGTCGCCTATCGCAACGCCTCGCCGTTTATCGAAGACTTCGCACAAGAGATCGCGATGAACGGCGTGCGCCCAATCGCGGTCATCCTCGCGGCACACCAAAGCGAAGCGAGCTGGGACAAGTATCACGCAAGCATTCCGGACGCCATGTATGTCAAGCCCTTTTACGACCATCCACTTTTCGTGCAAGCGCATGCGCAGCGCATTCGCGACTCGCTCCAAACGCTCGATAGAACGGACTTCCACAATCTCGCGCTCATCTTTACGGCGCACAGTATTCCACAAGAGATGGCGGACCGCGGACCATACGTCGAACAGTTGCATCGGTCCGCGGAGCTTATCGCAAGCGCCGCCGGCGCCGCGCAATTCACGATCGCCTATCAGAGCCGCAGCGGTTCGCCCAGCCAGAAGTGGCTCGAGCCCGACGTGCGCGACGTCCTTAAAGCACTGCCGC
The DNA here is from genome assembly GCA_963777365.1 of Vulcanimicrobiota bacterium. GTDB lineage: Bacteria > Vulcanimicrobiota > Vulcanimicrobiia > Vulcanimicrobiales > Vulcanimicrobiaceae > CAVZQG01. The sequence continues at coordinate 23,222 of CAVZQG010000018.1, read as the reverse complement.
AAACCGGCATTACCGAGGCGATCGTTTCGCCGATTGGCTTTTTGTGCGATCACGTTGAAGTACTGTACGACCTCGATGTGGAGGCTGCCGCGCTCGCGGAGGACACGGCGTTCGCATGGCGCGCGCGGCCGCGCTCAACGATCATCCGCTTTTTATTCGGATGCTCGCCGACCTGATTCAGGCGTGCAGCGCGTAGCGATCCTCGGCGGCGGTATCAGCGGCTTGGCCGCCGCTTTCCGCCTGCAAGAGCTGGCGGCAGCCAATACGACGGCGATTGAAATACGTGTGTATGAACGCGCCGCGCAAGCCGGCGGATGTCTCCAAACTCTCAGAGACGACGGAATGGTCCTGGAGTCTGCACCCGATTCTCTGCTCGTCGATAAGCCCGCAGCGATACATCTGCTGCGGCGGCTTCAGTTAGAGGACGCCATTATCGACATGCGGCCCGAGTTCAAAGGCGCACGCATCGTGCATGCCGGCCGTTTGCATCGTATTCCTCCAGAATTTCGATTGTTTACGCCTACGTCGATGCCCGCGTTGCTCACGAGCGGCATCTTCTCCGCTTTTGGACTCGCCCGCGCGGCGATGGAGCCGCTGATCCCAAAACGCACCAACATCGGTGACGAGAGTCTGGCTTCATTCGTTACGCGACGCTTCGGGCGCGAGGTGTTGGACCGGTTGGCGCAGCCGCTCATCGGCGGCATCTATTCGGCGGATCCGGAACGTTTGAGCATGCGGGCGACGCTTCCGCAGTTTCTCGAAATGGAAGAGCGCTACGGAAGCATGTTGCGTGCAATGCGGGCGGCAACGCCTGCAGCGCCGCCGCGGCTAGCAAGCCTTCGAGGAGGAATCGGAAGCATCGTCGATGCGCTTCGCGCTCGAATCGGACCTGCGTTGCACACGTCGTCCGATGTAACCAGTCTGCGGCAAGACGAGCGGGTGTGGACGATCGGGTTTGCGGACGGCACGCTCGCGCAAGCGAACGCGGTGATCCTCGCTTTGCCCGCGTATGCCGCTGCCGCTTTGCTGTCCGGCGTTCAGCCGCGAGCTTGCCGCATTACTCGAGCACATTCGCTATAACTCGATCGCGACAATCAACCTCGTTTATGGTTCGCAAGCCGGTGCCGCGCTTGCTCCCTGCACCGGATTCGTCGTGCCCTTTATCGAGCGGCGGCGGATTACGGCTGCCACGTTCGCAACGCAAAAATATGCTCATCGTGCGCCCGAGCGGAACCACGCTGCTGCGCGCGTTCATCGGAGGCGCTCTTCAGCCGGACTTGCTCGACCGCTCGGACGACGAGCTTGCGGCCATCGCACACGAAGAGTTGGCCGCAATGGCGGGCGTACGGAACCCGCCGGCCCGCTCCGTCGTTTCCCGTTGGAACCGGCTAGCGCCCGAATATGCCGTGGGCCACGTCGAGCGGGTGCGGGAGATTGAACGCCATGCGCAGGCGATTGGCGGAATAGCGCTTGCCGGGTCCGCCTATCACGGCGTGGGCATCCCTGACTGCATTGCAACCGGGGAGGCGAGTGCCGAGTCGGTATTTGGGTACATACGCGCCTGAAGTAATAAGAGAGGAGTCCAAATTTTGCGTCAACTACTCACTGCGGCGACCCTCGCTGCCTCCGTATTGGCGGTAACCCAGGTCGCAAGCGCGGCGCCCGTTGCCGGCGCTCAGTACGCCGGAACCATCACCACTTCAATCAACACTAAATCGGCATATGTGGGGCAGCCGGTTACGCTCACGCGCGTCAGCTCGCAATCGGGGGACGTCTCCGGAGCCACGATGTACGGTAGAGTTACGAGCGTCGTGCACGCCGGTCAAGGCCGCAGCGCGCAGTTACAAATGACCTTCACACGTCTGGTGCTGCACAACGGCACAACCTATGCGATTAACGGTGTCGTCAGCGGCATGCAAGCGAGCACGAAGAACAACGCCTTGAAAGAGGCCGGCGGTGCGGTCGCGGGCATGCTGATCGGAAATATGATCGGTAAGACCGTCTTCCACGCAAGCGGCGGCGGTTTCTTGGGGGCTGCCGGCGGATACCTGGTCGCGAAAAACAACCGCGAAGATATGACTGTCCCGGCCGGGTCGGCCGTGAATGTGACCCTGCGCTCAGCGCGTCGTCAAGCCGGACACTACTAAAGCCTCGAAGCCCGCAACTGCAAAAGAAAGCGGCGTTGCCATCGGCGACGCCGCTTTCTTTTGAACCGGATTGGGAACAAGGCGACAGCTATGAATACCGACAAAGTATTTCGCAATCTATCGCTGCTGACCGCCAGAGTTGCGCTCGGCGGCTCGATCGCAGCGCACGGTGCGCAAAAGATGTTCGGTTCCTTCGACGGCCCCGGCATCGATGGTGTAACGCAAATGATGGAGTCGTTCGGCTTTCGTCCGGGCGAACCGTATGCTCAAGCGCTTGCAGCAACGGAACTAACATCCGGCGCGCTTATCTCGATGGGCGCCCTTGGCCCGGTCGGTCCGGCCATGCTCCTCTCGGTCATGCTCTCAGCCGTGGAACTCGTCCACAAACCCAAAGGCTTCTTCAATCAAAACGGCGGCTACGAATTGAACATCATGTTCGCGACGATTGCGCTGTTGCTCGCGAATGAGGGGTACGGCGACTACTCGTTTGACGCGCTCATCGGTCTGCATGAGAAAACGGGCCCGACGCTGGGATGGCTGGCCTTAGCGGGAGGCGCGGCGACGGCGATTTCGATATTGAGCCGGCGCGAGACCCCGCAGCAGACACAAAGGCAGCCGGATCAGCAAGGTCGCCAGACAGCGGAGACGGGCGAAACGGAGGCACCGGCCACCGTCTCCTAGAGGCACAAAGCAAAGCGCCCATCCGTTTGAATGGGCGCTTTCTCGAAATGGTGCCAAGAGTCGGAATCGAACCGACGACACCGTGATTTTCAGTCACGTGCTCTACCGACTGAGCTATCTTGGCCCGTGCCTCGGACGGCGACCGCCCTGGGTTCGCTACGGAAGGCGGGTACCCTTGCCGCGTTTCTTGCGGACCTTTGAAAACACCGGAGCCGCCGGCTTAACAGCGGCGGCTCCGGTTACCTAGGTAGTTCAAGGGCTTACTCCCCGCTAAATTCTTCGTTGTAGAGTGTAGCCCGAGGACGATTCGTTTCGTACGCGTCTTCCTCGTCGGATTTCGCACGAGCGTCGCGCGCTTCGTCCTCCGTGCGCGGTCCCAAACCGAAATCGCGCGGATCATCACCATACATCTTCTTCTTGCCTCTCGAACGTATTGTACACCTCGAACCGCGTGGGTGAAAAGGCGATAGACCCTGCGTTCGCGCGCTGCATCGAGCGCTGAGCGGTCAAGCTGTGCAGACGCTGACCCTTACTGCTGAACGGCCTCGCTCATTATTTCGCTGTGGCGTGCCTGCGTCGCCTCGACACGAGTGTTGTGAAAGAGCGCAATTTTCCATGCGGAACTCACGCGTTGTAACAAGACGGTTGCCACTGTGCGAACGATACCCTTGACCGGGCCCGCCGGAATGTCAACCTGGCTCGCCGCGATCACGAGGATCATTTCCGCGGAAAGCATGCGAGCTTGCTGTGGATCAAATCTCACCGTGCTATTTGCGTAAGGCCCTTTGAATATCTTGTCGTGGAGCTGCGCGATGGGCGCCCGGCCTTGCACGTACATGCCGAGCAGATTGATAAAATCCGCATCGTCGGTGAACTGCGCGGCGAAGGCGTTACCGTCGCCGCTTTTCCAAGCCTCACACAGTCCCTGGAATGTCGGATGAACAGCGTCCAACGCTTGAGCCTTATCCATAGCAGCCTCGTTAAAAGCGATGCCGAGCCGCGCCCTGCTCCCGCACGGCCCCGGCACGGCGTCCTGGTAGGCTCAAAGCCGGAAGGTGAGGGATAACCATGACGAGATGGATAGCCGTTCTGGCTGCTTTGACCATCGGCGTAGCGTCCTCCGGCGCCGCGTACGCGCGGGTCGCCGTTTCGGGAATCACCGACGACGTTGCTTCGGTAGGCTCGCGATTTGAACACGTTTTGTCGGCCTGTCCTGCGAAGCGCTGGGATGCGGAGCGTGCGGCGGAGCCACGCGAAATGGACAACCTCTCGGCAGCTCTTGCCTCACCGCTGTTGTGCCGCTTTCATTGACGATTTGAATGATCGGCATTCCGGCTTAGAAAAAAGCCCCGATGGAATCGGGACTCTTTATCTATCCTCGCGGCGTCGTGTATTACGCGCCTTCCCGAACCTCGATGATTTCATCGGCTTCAAGACCGTGCGCTTCACGGTGCACCGTTGCCGCTGCTTCCTTATTGGGCGCTTTGACAAGACAGAAAACCTTGCCGGTACCCTCGTCAAACCAATACTTCATGTATTCGACGCCGTACTTTTCCTGCGTCTCCACATCTGCCTCATGCGCGTGTTTTACGGCGTCTGCGGTCAAACCGTCGACTTTGTGATGAATGTCCATGAATAGCGGCATTGCGATCTCCCTTTCTGGAAGGCGTAACAACGGGTTTTGGCTAGGATACGATACTAGCACGCTCCACAAGAGTTCCCATCGCACGTCGCCTGCCCGCGAAGACTACACGTATGTCGGCTTGCGCTCGCTTGAATAAAAGTCAACAGATCGCGATTCTATGATTCGCGGGCAGAAGGTGGAACGTTACGAGCGTCCTCGACCATCTTGCACAACTCGCGGGTGTAAAACTCCACAAGATGTTCGGCGGGGCGTGTTTCGAGCGACATCTCTTCGCGCAGTATCCGCCGGGCCTCACGCTCACATTCTTGCACGCTAGGCGATTCGCGTTCAGACCTCGCCCACTGGTCGGCAAGGGATTTGAGGCGCTGCCAGATGCGGTCTGATGGATGCTGCTGCATATCACGTTCTTTCCCGCTTTGCATTTATACAAATAAGGACGGAGCGCGTTTTTGGCGAGCAGCCAGTACGACGGTTACGGATTGGCCATTGCGACGTCGACTTCCTGACCCTGCGCTGCTTGCGGCGTTAATCGCAGTATGGAGTGCAAGTTGACGACAAGATGTGCGACTGGGTCATAGTTGCCTTGGCCCGTGACGGAAGGTCCCGAATCCGACGCGCCTTTCATTGTAACGAACGAGCGTATCGCGACCGGCAAGCTTGCTCGCGCCCTGTGATGGTGTAGACGACGTCCACCTGGTTTTCGCTCGAATACGCATGCCAAGATGTTCCGGATTTCTGCGAGGGCGTAAGCGAGCAGCCCGAAGCAAAGCCGTTGATGGGGTTGATAAGCATTTGCAGCATCGGGCCAGTCGCGGCGGCCGCCTCGGCAGCTCGATTGAAGCACCGAATAGTGCTTGGTGATGTCACCGGTACTGCCTATACTGATTGCGCCTGCGGGTGAGATCGTCGCGTCCAACTTCTTACCGTCCAGCGGCGGTATCTTTGGCGATTTCACAACGAGGCTCGCGTTCCGTGTACCATCCTGAGCGGTCGCCTTGATCGTGAAGGCCATCGAAAAATCCATCGAACCGGACTTGGCATCGCCCATTTTCATGTTGTAGACAAAGCCCTGCGTCGCCGAGCCTTGCTGAGCGACGGCAACGGCGCTCATTGGAAGTAGTAAGGGCAGAATCAAACCGAGATTGCAACGTTTCATGTTTGTACCTACCTTACCGCTACTTTACCGCTTCTTGCTCGCACAGCAAAGTAGCAATATGCACGCGCGCCGTGAGCAAGAAAGCGGTCGTTGTGACGCTCGAAACGCGAGTCAAATTCAAGTGCTGTTTCGGGATAACTCCTTTGCAGACGCTGTGCTATCCTTGGCGTCCACGCGACTGCATTTTGCATTTAGGGAGACGTTTCATATGGCTCAGAGCAAACCTAATATTATTGCCATCATGGCAGATGACATTGGCTGGTTTAACATAGGGGCATACCATCAGGGAATGATGGCGAGCCGCACGCCGAACCTCGATCGATTGGCCACCGAAGGAGTTCGCCTCACCGATTATTACGCCGAAGCAAGTTGCACGGCCGGTCGTGCTGCATTTATCACCGGCGAGCTGCCGATACGAACCGGCCTGACGACCGTCGGACAAGCGGGAGCGAAGGTCGGAATGCCGGCCGAAGCGCCTACTATTGCGACGGTCTTAAAGTCCATGGGTTATGCGACCGGGCAATTCGGAAAGAATCATCTCGGCGACCTGAACGAATATCTGCCGACGCTTCACGGCTTCGACGAATTTTTCGGCTATCTCTATCACCTGGATGCAATGGAAGACCCCTCGCACCCAAATTATCCGCAAGATCTTAAGGATAAAATCGGTCCGCGCAATATGGTCCACTCCTGGGCCACCGATAAAGACGACACGACGGTCGACCCGCGATGGGGCAAAATCGGGAAGCAGCGCATTGAGGATGCGGGCACACTGTATCCGGACCGCATGGAAACCGTCGACGACGAGATCCTGGAGCACACGTTAAAGTTCATCGACAAAGCCAAAACAAGTGACACGCCGTTCTTTGTCTGGCTCAACCCCACGCGCATGCACGTCGTTACGCACCTTTCAAAGAAATACGAAAGCATGCGCACGGCGGAGAACGGCTGGTCGATATCCGAAGCCGGAATGGCGCAGCTCGACGATATCGTCGGCGGAGTTCTGGACAAACTCAAAGCCGATGGTCTAGAGGAAAACACGATCGTTGTTTTTACAACCGACAACGGCACGGAGAATTTCACGTGGCCGGATGGCGGCCAGACGCCGTTCGCCGGCGGCAAGGGAACCGTACTCGAAGGCGGATTCCGCGCGCCGTGCATAGCCCGTTGGCCCGGCAAGATCCCGGCGGGCAAAGTCGAGAACGGCATTATGTCGGGTATGGACTGGTTCCCCACGTTTGTCGCGGCGGCCGGGAACCCCAACATTGTCGACGAGCTCAAGAAAGGCAAGCAAATCGGAGACCGGACCTACAAGGTCCACCTCGACGGCTACAACCAGCTGGATTTTATTACCGGTAAAGGGCCCTCGCAGCGCCACGAGATTTTCTACTTCGCAGAGGGCACGCTCGGTGCGGTACGCCTGAACGATTTCAAGTACCGCTTCATCGATCAGCCCGGAGGCTGGCTTGGCGGTACGGTTAAGGTCGACTGGCCGATCCTTACCAATCTCCGCCTCGATCCGTTCGAACGGACCGGTATGGCCGGCTCGTTGAACTACTACTCGTTCTTCGCGTACCAGTTTTGGCGGTTCGTCTTAGTGCAAGAAGTAGTAGCGAAGGCCGCGCAGAGCGCTATCGATTTTCCGCCGATGCAAAAGGGCGCATCGTTCAACCTGGAAGCGGTGAAGGAACAGGTCGCAAAGGCAGTCGCTTCACATTCAGGTTCGTAGACGTCTGCCACAAAAAAGCGGGCTTCCCAAGGGGAGCCCGCTTTTCTTTACGTTCGCACTTACGTGCCCCAACCGAGCCGGTCTTGAACTTGCTTGATCGCGTCGAGCATCGGATTCGGCTTGGGACGGTCATGGAATTTGTCCAAACAAAATGGATATTCCACCACCTGGCCGCATGCGGTGCATTTTTCCATCGTGATAATCCCCCAGAACACGTTTGCTTCTTTTTCCCCGCACGAGGCCTCTGCTCATGCGGGCCATCCCTATGGGTGTCGGTCGGCGCCGGGGAAGCTGTTAGCGGCGTCTGATACAGCCGCCCCGCTACCGGAGTGAGCTTACCGATGCTGTTCGAACCAATTTCGGTAAACCACAGATTACCGTCGGGACCGGCCGCGATGCCGTAGGGGCCGCTCGAAGGCGGCACGGAGAATTCCGAAATAATGCCGGCCGGCGTGATCTTGCCGATCTTCTCGCCGGCATTCTCGGTAAACCATAGATTGCCGTCGCCGCCTGCCGCGATGCTCGTCGGCTGACTGGCAGCCGTTGGAATCGGGAATTCGGTGATGCTCCCGCTTGGCGTAATTCGGCCGACCTTGTTCCCCGCCGACTCGGTAAACCACAAATTGCCATCCGAGCCGGCAACGATCCCCGTTGGTTCGCTATTTGCAGTCGGAAGCGAAAACTCGGTGATGCTGCCGCTCGGAGTTATCCGGCCGATTGCGTTGTTGTCGAATTCCGTAAACCAAATGTTGCCGTCAGGCCCCGCGGCTATTCCCTCGGGTACATTTGAGAATGAAGGGCCGGTCGTATACGGCGTGATGATCCCGCCAAGCGTCATCCGGTCGATCGAGCCTGCGGCAAAAGCCTGATACGTGAACCACATATTACCGTCCGGGCCGCTCGCAATGTAGGTCGCGCCGCTCGAGAGATGCGAAAGCGGTACCGGAAATCCCGTGATGCCGCCGGTCGGTGTAACGCGACCGATTTCAGTTCCGCCGGCAAACCAGAGATTACCGTCGGGACCTAGCGTGATACCCGTGGGTAGGCCCGCCGCGACTGAAAATTCGGTGATCGCGCCTGAGGGCGTAATACGCGCGACGTTCTTTGCGGCGTGCTCGGTAAACCAAAGATTTCCGTCCGGTCCCGCGGTGATGGCGTATGGAAGGCTACTTGCTGCCGGAATCGGATACTCGGTCATGAGCGGCGAAGCAGAAATACTCGGCGTCGGCGCCGCAGATGGGCTCCCGCCTCCGCATGCGTGTCATTGCAGCGGCGAGCGTTATCAAGACATAGGCGTTGCGTTTCATTGGTCGCCCTGAAATCTGCGCGAACAGCACGATAAGTGGTAACCCGGCTAATCGCTTTTCTCGTGCGTCCCGAAGCGTCAACAATGCTACTGCAACAGGCAACGCAAATCAAGCAACCATACGAAGAGTTGTTCGCGCGGGCGATGTGTCGGGACATCGAATAGGCCACCTTACCTATACCGTACGCAGATCTGGCGCAGTACAACGCGACAGATCATCGAACCGTTTTAGCCATCCGAATCAGCCTCGTCGAATGGAGGTATCATGAAACGGCTTTTCTCCATTGCCCTTCTCCTATCTCTGGTCGTGCCTAGCGAAACGCAGGCCGCGTCCGGCTCGATGTCCACGCCAATGATGGGTGTAGGTCCCCACGGTTTCGATTACCTTATCGGATCGTGGTCGTGCATCAACAGCATACCTTCCAACATCGGTGGACCCGCTACGCGAAGTGGTCGGCCGCGCGAAACGCCGCCGGAACTATCTCGATACGCGTAACGGCGCCCAACACCGAAGTATATGCGTACGTCGCGTATGAGCCTAAAACGAAGACGTGGTTGAACCCCAACGCGTACGCGAACGGCGATTACAGCTTCGAATCCACGCAACAAACAGGCAAGACTGTACAGGTTTACCGGCTCCTATTTCATCGCCGCTTCACGGCACGTCGGTCCCAATTCGCGACACCTACACCATGCTCAGCGCGACCAAGCAATACGATCTGAATGAAGCCAAAATCGGCGGTGTCTGGAAAACGCAGGGAAAGACGACCTGCACGAAATCGTAGGCAGGCCGACGGAATTGCTCCCGCCAGTGCGCGCCGTGCGCGAGTCGGAATCACGCCGCTGACTGGTTAGCGAAATCTAACGCTCTCACTTGGGAAAGGACGATCTATGCGGAAATATTTGGTCGCCTTTATTTGGATCTTCATCGCTGCTGCACCGGCTGGTGCGCAGCAAGCGGGAGGCATGAATGCGATGGGTTACTACGTCGGCACGTGGGCGTGCGTCGGCGGCCCTCTCGCTCAGCCCCCTGTTCATGCGACCGTCGTGTTCGCCATGAATGGCAGCGTGTTGAATAGTAGTGTGTCAGTTCCGCAGCAAACCGGTATGAAAACACCCTATAATCAGACCTCTGCAACTTCCTACGACGGAAAAGGCCGTTACCTCCAAACATCGATGGATAGCCAGGGATACTGGGGAGTGTCGTCTGCGCCCACCTTGACCGGCAATACGGAGAAATGGACCGACCTTACAACCAGCGACAGTAAGCCTGGACACGGCGATGTGGTTCGCACTGATAACGACCACTACACATACACCGGTTACCCTACACCGACGGGCACGACGCCGAACTTCAAGGTATCTTGTCAACGGCAATCCTCGTAGTGCTCTGAGCAACTCTATGTGGCGTAGCCCCAGTTGGCGGGATCAATTGGGGCTAATCTTTTAGCGCGTATAGCGTTGCGGGGGGCGACATAAACAAACCGCGAAAGACGCCGTTCGCTCGGCCAATGCATGCACGACACGCAGAAATTCTTGGGTCGACGCAAATGTTTCGGCCCCTTCGATTTCGCGCAGCTCCGGCGCGTGACGTTCGCGTGCCCCGCACCGCAACTCCGCGACGCGCTCCATTCCGCTCATTGCACGCGCTACCTTTCCAAGCGACGGTCACGCGCCACGGTTCGATGGAGCTCCCGCCCTGCTCTATTAAAGATGTGGAGCGCTCGGTTGGCACGTCGCGGGCAGTCCTTGTCGACAAGGTTTCAGCGTGAGCCGAAAGAGCACGACCACGTCGCTTCCGAAGGGCGTTTCGTCCAGGCTATGCGTCGAGATACTTCTCGAAACCCGAGGGATCTTTCACGACCTTCGAGGGCTTCTCACCGAGCACTTTCTTCAAGAGGTCGAGGGCATTGCGCTTCGACTCCTCAGCGGTTTCGCCCATCGCGTTACCCGCCTCTTCGAATGTCTTGTTGGTGATATCTTTTCCGCCGGGGTCAGCTCCGGCGTTTCCCTTCCCCATGGGGTTGTCGGGCATGTTGCAGCCGCAGTTGTAACACATGATGGCGCTCCTTATTGTCGGCGAACTGTCATGCAATTGGCGGGTCATCGCGACCGTGACCCCATCAATTACTCCGAAAAGATGAAGAATCTCTGAATCCATTTGCGGCCTATATATCGACAAGCGGCCCACCCGATCACATCATCGGAGTTCAGAGAGCCTCAAACAGTCCGCCGCGCAGTCTCATCTGCTCGGCTGCCCGATGTCCGTTTTGGATCAAGATTTCCATAAAAAATGCGTGAGCGTTTCGCAAGATGCTCAAAATTTCGATAGTATGAGGGTCCCCAAATCTCACGATACAAAGACACCGTCGCGCGCAACGCTTCCCACGCGGTATCAGGACCACCTCTGAGAATTTCAATTAACGGCCTCTCAGAGACGACGCCGTACTTTGCATAGATACCGACTTCCTCATACCAATCTGCAAGTTTAACCTCTGGATGGACATTGCGGTCAACTGGATTGCTCCGAAGACTTTCTCTAAATGAATGATCCGCCATCTTAATGGGCAACTCAGTCAAAACGAACTTGAACCACCCCTCAAAATCTGCGTTGTTGAAGTGGGATGAAACTGCCTGAGGCCCGGCAAGCTGACTAGTTCTGTTGGACAGCCGCAATTGACGTAATGCAAGGAAAACGCTGATGACAAAAATAAAAAGCGTTCCGACTGATGCGCTTGTCTGAATTGCTGTACTCATTTGACTCAGCACGCGAGCGGCGATTGCGGCAAAAAGCGGAAACGGTGCCCGAGGACGGGTTCGACTCGCGTAAGATCGACGGAATATGGGGCCCTCCTAATTTGTACCGAAGCCTGGGCGGAGCCTTTTCCCGTGACATTGAGCCACGTGATGGAGCAGCCTGACGACAACATAAAAGGCAGGAACCCTACCGTTACTAACATAGGACTTTTCTCTACGCAGGTCTAGCGCGCGCTTGAGAACCAAAGCGGCTTTTATTGCGCCGACTTGTGGAAGGGGCTACGTGCGGTGAGGCCGGAGAGGATCAAATCTTCAACACACTTTCATCCGGATCGATGCGGATTGTTGGCTAACGCCCGCATACCACAAGTGGGTTCGCAAACTTGTCGTGTCGCAGGTGGCTGGGTAATGGAAAACCTGCACCTTTATCCGAAGCCGACCATAGAACCGAACAAGATGCGCCAAGGATATCACGCGACGATTGCAGTTCACTAGGCGACGATACCGATGATCCCGATCTTCGTCTCGTTTCATCGCTATCGGCCGGCGTGGCTTTGGGGCGACGTCGTCGCGGGCATAATGCTGGCCGCCATCAGTATCCCAGAACAGATGGCCACGGCGCACCTGGCAAGTATGCCGGCTCAGACGGGTCTCTACGCGTTCGCCGCCGGCTCGCTCGCCTTTGCCGTGTTCGGCGCAAACCGCTACGTTTCGGTGGGGGCGGATTCGACGATCGCGCCGATCTTTGCGGAGCGCGCTGCTTACCGTGGCAAGTGCCGCGCAATATCCGCAATTCGTCGCCGTGGTGGCGCTGTTCAGCGGCGTCCTTCTTGTCGTCGCGGCCCTTCTGCGGGCCGGATGGATCGCCGATCTCTTATCCGCGCCTGTCACCATAGGCTTTCTTGCCGGCATTGCAATCCACATTATCGTCGGCCAGTTGCCGCTGGTCCTTGGCGTTCCGGATCCGCACGGGCCGCTGCTTCTCAGTCTCGTTGCTATGCTGCGCGAAATCCCGAGGGCGAACTTGAGCGCCGTCGCAGTGGGAGGTGCGGTCCTCGCTGTATCGTGGAGCGCCGAGCGCATCAGTCCCCGAATCCCTGGTGCATTGATTGGGCTCATCGGTCGCCGGCATTGCCGCCGTCGCACTCCACCTGTCCGAGCACGGAGTCGCGCTCCTCGGAGCACTGCCCTCCGCGCTGCCCACCTTCAGGCTGCCGGCGCTCGCTCTGCACGATACGCTGCGGTTAATACCGATCGCCTTCATCGTGGCGCTTGTCTGCATTATGCAGACGGCGGCCGTCGTTCGCTTATTCCCCTCAGACGAAAGGAAAATCGACAACTTTGGCGCGGACTTCGCGGCGGTGGGAATTGGCTCAATCCTGTCCGCACTGATCGGCGCCTTCGCTGTAGATGCGAGTCCGCCGCGAACGGCTCTCGTACGCGAATCGGGTGGACGCTCGCAGCTCGCAGGAATCGCTGCCGTCATCGCTATCGGAATCCTCGTTCTCTTTTTCTCGAAACTGACCGCGTCTCTGCCGCAGGCCGCGCTGGGCGGCGTGCTCGTCTTCATTGGCGTACGGATCTTCAGAACCGGCGACATGCTCCGGATCGCTCGCTACGGAGGGATCGAGATCTGGTTCGTCGTGGCCGCCGCGCTACTTGTGATCGTATTGCCGATCGAGACCGGGATGGCGCTCAGCATTGGACTCTCACTTGCTCGCGGGGCATACATCGTGGCGCGTCCGCCGAGCGCGGAGCTCGTGCACGTGCGCGGGACGACGATATGGTGGCCGCCAAACGCTGACGAGCATGGCGAACGAGTTCCCGGCGTTGTTGTCTTCTCGCCCGCGGCTCCGATCGCGTTCACAAATGGCCAGTATATTGTGGCGCGGCTCCGTGCCGCCGTCTCGGAGGCACCGCATCCGGTCAGGCTCCTTGTGATCGAAGGCGGCGGCGTGATCGACGTCGACTATACGGGTGCTCGGGTCCTCTGCGACGCGATCGCTGCGTTCAGACAAACGGGCATCGACGTGGTAATCGCGCGACTAGCGGATCAGCGCGGGCAGTCGGCGGCGAAACGCACGGGCCTTATCGCCGCAGTCGGCGAAGACCGCGTCTTCAAGTCGGTCGACGAGGCGATCCAGGCATGTGGCGGCTATTCGGGCAACGCGAACTCTTTAGTCGACTAATTCGCACATGATCGCATTTGACAAAGCGCACCGAGAAGTTCAAGTACCTGACGATCGTCGCATGGTCGTCATTTTGCAGCGACGCTACATCTGGCTCGCCGTTGTCGTTACCCTGCCGTTCCTACTTGCGTGGCTGCAAGTGTTCATGCTCGGAATTCACTCAGCGTCCTCGCCTGTGGCGGGCATTACCGGTAGCGCACCCGGCGAGCCGCGTGGCTTTCCCGTATGGATCCGTTGGACGCACTTTGCAATTTGTTCTTCCTCTTTTCCTAATACGCAGCGGTCTTTCGATCCTTATGGACCATCCACGGCTCTACTGGAACAACGATTGCACCCCCGGAACAGAATGGTTGCGCTTTACGCCGATCGACGTACCCAAGAACCGCATTTGGACTGCGAAAGACGATGCGCGTTATATCTCACCGCTCATCGCGTTGCCCGGTAAAAGGCACACGCCGGGAATGGGCCGTTCTTGGCATTTCATCGCGGATTATGGATCCATTGCAGCCGGCATTATCTATGTTGGGATGCTTTTCGTTAGCGGCAATGGCCTCGGCTGATTCCCACATCGTGGGCGATCGTTCCATACGCATGGCAGACGTTCGTGCTCTACGCGACCTTACACCTGCCAGTCGAGCCGAATGGTTACTACGCGTACAACGCTCTTCAGCAGCTTGTGTACTTCGGTGTCGTCTTCGTTATGGCGCCCCTTGCCATCTTAACCGGAGTTGCGATGTCGCCCGCGATCGATAATGCTCTTCCTTGGTACCCGCGCATATTCGGCGGTCGGCAGGGCGCCCGCTCAATTCACTTTCTGCTTCTGTGCGGATACGTTATCTTCACGATCGTGCATGTCGGCCTGGTCATGTGGAGCGGGATCGCGCAATGGGGCGGCATATCGATGGTGCGCCTTATCGGGCTGGTGAAGCCGCTGCCGAGCGCGCGCGTCGTTGAGTTCATCTCGTTTGGCGACGGAACCTTCGGCGGGGTCTATTACGATACGCAACGAATCGAGGATGTCGTCAAGCCCGAGTGTCTCCTCGCTTACGAGATGAATGACGTGCCTCTTCCGCTGGTGCACGGTGCACCGGTACGTTTGCGTGTCGAGAATCAGCTTGGCTTCAAAATGGTTAAAGGATTCGCGAGATTCGCTTCGTCGAGACGGAGAACGGCATCGGTGAAGGTTACGGCGGAGCAAACGAAGATCAAGAATACTTCGACCTGTTGCCTTATATCTAGGTGGAGGCGCGTACCCCATTTTTCGGTGACCTACTTTGTTGCTTTCAGGGTCTCGCACGGAGGACCGTACACGTCAAACAGTGTTTCGCCGATAGCGCGACCGTAGTGCGGCTCAGTGGCAAGTCCTTGCATAACGGAACCAACAGGCAAAACTCTTTCGGCAGATTTACTGTGATGCTTGTCGAAACCGATGACGAGCGTTCCGCTAAGCACCGTGTAAATGCCATACGTTTTGTTTACATGCCAGGGGTAAACAAAGCCGTCAGGGAACTTTTCTCTCACGAGTTCGCCGCATTTGTCGCTGTCCTTTCCACGAAGAATCGCGTAGAAAGCACCGGGAGGGGCGCCATTCGTTCTGTCGGGAATCCAGTGCAAGTCCTTGGGCAACGTATATGTCGTTTGAGACGCGACCGCAACGCCGCCCGCGTTCCACATTGAAAGCGCGAGAATCACACCCGGTAATGTCCGCCCAACAGTCATAAGACAGCCTCCTTTGGCCAAAAGTTCGCCCGTGTCAAACGACGACTCACCGTGCGGTTGCCAGAAAGGAAGCGGCATTAACCGGGCAATGGAAACAACCCTTGCTCGAAATTGCAAGATACGCCAGTGGGTCGAACCCATGACCTTCGCTGGCAAGCGTCACTTCTTTCGAGTCGAAGACGATATGACTAATATGCGCTTTCTGTTCGCCCTCTTTGTGGCTGCCGCACTAACTGCGAGTCCCGTTTGGGCACAAAATACGGGCGGCATACGCGGAAGTTTGTCCAGCCGAAACATCATACAAAATATTCCCGTTATACGACCACTCAAGAACGTGAGGCTTTCGGTTCACTCTGGACAAGGGACTGAACTTGAGGCGACGACCACGGACGAAAATGGTTTGTTCACGTTCATGAGCTTATCGCCTGGGCTGCTTTACATCAACGTCGACGCGCCGGGATACACGCCTACGAAAGTACGGGTATGCGTCCAAGCCGATGTCTTCCAGACGCTTCCAATCGAACTCTGGGCCAGTGCAGCCAGGGGCATCCCGTACCAGAACGCAATGTATCAGTATAATTCGAAACTGCGATATAGGCCGAACCCTAACGTTACTTCTGACTTATATTCGATTGGTGACTGCTAAGGTTGTGCAGCGCCGCGCTTGCCGCGATGTGGTCCTAGGGCCTTCGGTTGTTCTCGCAGACAACCTCGAATGCTCGACCCGTGCCATCCCCGTGAACCGAGTGCGAGGAAAACGCAGCGCGACCGAGGTACAACCTAAAACATGGACTGTCTGACACGGGTCGGTGTGCCCCTGTTGGCTGCGCTTATACTTATCGGCGCAAGCCCATTAAACAAGGTCGCGAGAACGGACCCGTACTCGATTCTTGAGCGGGCGCGCACCTACTGGGAAAGCGCTCGTTACCCCGAGCAGTTGTCCTACGTCGTGGCGGTTCACGTCAACATTCACGGTGTTCCGAATAATGCCCACTACCACGCATATTACGATTCTATAACCAATGAGGTTCGAGTTAACGGGATCAGCCACGAAGCGCTGGATAATCCTTACACACCGCGCGGAATCAAGACGGAACTTCACCTTTTTGCCGGCACGATTCCGCTCAGTACAGCAGAGTACTCTGCAGACTACCTGGGCGTACCGGTGTTAGCGCCCAACTATTCGTTTGGAATCGCGAAATACGTTCCGCCTACCCAAATCAATTCACAGGAACTGGTCAGGGAGATTCGTCGAGAATACAACGACCCCGGGCCATCGCAGGGTCCCGAGCCGACATCTTCGGGGCTCAAAGTAATCGCAAGCGTTGCAGCATCGCACTACGTCATCACCTTGCAAGGAAGGGACCCTATAGACGTGCATCAGGACTACCACTTGTTATTGAGGCCGATTCGTGATCCCGGGCGATATAGGTTGCGCGAAGCGTGGATCGACACGACGACATTTGCGACCGACAAACTGATAACACAGGGAAACTTCGTCGAGGGACCCGGCACCGCCGTACCGTGGACTATTACGTTCACACAGATCGACGGGTGTCCCTATATTGCTACGGAGCGAACGCAGGCGTCGCTGGCCGTCGGTAGACGACCGTATGAAAATGTCCGACGTTATGATAAGGTTTCGCTGTCATTCGAATACCTGAAGGCCGCCTCTATTCCTTCGTTCGCTAAGTTCTACGATTTTTCATCGGCGCCACTGACGGAACCATCAAGTTAGCACAAACTACTGCATCGTGAAGCTACCGATGCTTCGCGGTACGTTCTTCACATTCGGACGCCGCACACGTAGAACTCGCAGTGGTAGGAGCCAAGGGCAGAAATCTGATTTGAGTCATCGCTAGGCGTCTCCCGCAACCGCCAAAGACCAAAAAACGAATTCCTTTGCCTTTCATAATACCACTTAGGCAAAATTTGATTTCCAAACGATGTCAGTCAAGGTCTCACCACTTACTCTGAAAGTGCCGTTGCCGTGACTATGGCTGCCGCCATTGCGAGCTTGTGATCCTTGTTCCATGGCGGCCCGACTACCCGGCGCATTTGGAGAAAATGAGCGTCGAAGTTCTCGACGTGCAACGCCTGGCTCGCTGAAGCTAGCACCTTCTTCGCGTCGTACCAATGGACGGGCCAACCGCGCGCCTCGGCGGCCGAGGCAAGAGCTTTGCGGTACATCACCCAGTCGGCAACGTTTCGTGCACGGTAGTCCTTGATTCGTTCGGCAATCGTGGCCGGAAGCTGCGGACAACTGCGAAGGGCGATGCCGCGGATGTGCGGCACCGCCATCGCCACGGCGTCCAGCGCAAGTACCGCATGCCTCTCCGCCGAAACGCGCACCCGCTCTACCAGGGCCACCGCTCTGTCCATCGGGAGCAGTCTGGCCTTCATGGTGGTGGGGAAGACCCGGCAGCGTGTCGTCGACAAGCTCTACGCGGCGGCGATCGAGGAGCGTCCCATCGCGCGCCACCGTCACCAACACTGCCCAACCGCCGTGATCCGATACGCCGATAATGCCGCCATTCTTCGACACGAGTCTTTCCTCTCATATGACTGATCCTCACCGCAAGAGTTATGCCGCGAATAAAAGGCGGAAGTTGCTGGTTAATGAGCCCCTGGACGAACTCCTGGGGCGTTTATATCCAAGCGATCCGTCTGGCCTAGCGGTGTTGAAAGCCAGCCTCGATGATCTCGATTGCTTCGTCGAGCGTGAGGAACTCGCTCGCATCTTCGTGATGTCTCTGACTCTACGTGGTTCTACGCAACCCCGGGCCGTAAGTCCTCGGTCGTTTAGCGCGCTGCAGGTGCACTAGACCAACAAAACCGAGAACCGTGGTTCTGCGAAGTTGTTACCATGCGAAGTGGCCTTAACCAGTCAACAAGAGCCCTGTGTCCGAGGGTCGGCGCATCCCAGCTCGAACGAAGAAGCATGAGCGAATTGACGTCGCGCTATTCGCGCTTCCTGCACGACATCGCGACGATATATCCCGACGATGACGACCTAAAGACACAACTGGAGGTTGTGACGATTACGCGTGAAGACTGGGACTTGGCCTAGGAGGCGGCCATCTCAACTTCGACACGCCGTCATCTATCGGCGCTGTTGATTACGATACGCTCGACGCTTTTGCACATGATGAGGACGGCGCTCAAATTGACATTATTCTGCACTTCGTCGGAGGCCGGCTTAACTGGGCCGAGTGGTTCCGCTGGGACGGCAGTCCCGTACAACGCTGGCCACCACCGACACTTCGCGCAACGCAGTAGGTTCGCCTGATTGCAAAGCAATGTCAGACACCTGCGATGGCGTATGATGACAACGTAATGCCGAAGTTCAGTGGTGTATCGCTTCAGACGCTCAATGACCGACTCGGGCGACCGTCCAGTAAAGGTATGGGAACGGTTGCTGGTCCTCGCCGGCATGCTTTTCATATGTTGTGGTTCTGCAACGGACAGGGCAGGCCGGCGTGCGTCGCATACGCAGAGGCAGGAGACGCAGCGATGCCTCCCGGTCTGACGCCGTGGGAGCAAGAACTGTTCGATAACGCGCCGTTCCCGCAAGACTGCTGGACGCTTCAACCGTGTCCGCAACATCGCGATGTTTTCACCGATCATCCCGACGAACCGGATTAGCCACTCAAAAGAAAAGGCCCGACATAATATCGGTGCTTTTCTGAACGGCCACGCTGGTGGTGGCTCGAACCCATCACGTCCGGCGTGACAGAACCGGGAAGGCGCACTGTACGCTTTTCGAAAAACACCAACGCTCTGGATGCCGAGCCGGTGGAGATTGCTCCTTTGAGTGAGCGCTCTCTTGCAAAGACGCTGGCTTTCTTTGTAGTAACGAGAGACACACCCGCCGCGACGGACCTGCTTCACTGTGGGGAGAACGCGTAATGCCGAAAGCCGATCCCGAAGAAATTCGCCGCGCGATTATTGCACGTGCAGCCCGCGTTCTGCCGGAGGACTCGCGCGCCGCGGAACGCCAAAGTCTGGCCGAAAAAGCCAGCGCGGCGAATGCAAAAACCATTCAATCTGCGTTCGCCGTATCCGGCGTGAATCTCGACGAACTGCGTACGTCGCTGCGGCAAAACCAGCGCGCCTACCGCGAGGCGTCGCGGCGGTTGCAACCAGCGCACGCTGGCGACGCTGCGAATCGCAAGGCAGCCTTCGAAGCTCGCGAGAAGCGCCGTCGGGCAATTCTCAAACAGATTGGCGTCGAGCCGTTTCGACCCGGTCCCCCCACGTTCGTCGTCTTACCCGAGCCATTGTTCATCGGCCAGATCCCACAGACTGCTGAAAAGATGCTTGTTGACTGGAGCATTGCTCCCTATGATAGCCGCGCGAAGGTGCTCATCGATACGAACATCAGCCAGGCGGGGGTATCGTTTGAATTTTGGTATAACTGGTACAACGATCGGGACAATTTCACCATCGTCACCGCTGTGGCATTGCCAACGCTCAACGGTTCGATCGACGTCTTGTGCGATTCGGGTGGTTTCGGTGGAAATGCAGCGCGACTCACGGCGAGCACCAACCTTGTTGTTTACGACCAAGGCGGGATCGAAGAACTGGGCGCCGTCGGGGAACCGCTTGCGAGTATCGACCTGGTCGGTGGATTTTTCTCGGGCGCCAGTGAATATCAGCCGGTCGTGTACACCACGTTCGACCAAGTTCTGCAAAACGTTCTGGTCGCGCCGCACCAGGGCGTTCTTATTGATGTGGGCGCCTACTTCTGGTGGTCCTTTGAAGATTCGAACGGCGCCAAGAACGACGGCGATTCGGACAATAACATCCGGTGCGACTTTGCAAACGACGAAGCCGATTATTTTGTGCAGTGCCCCTTCGTGCTGCTCGAAATCGCCAATCTGATCCTGTTATGATCCGCCGCACCCGGAGCATTCAAGACGACTGCAACTCGTTCGCTCTTGCGAATGGTGCGTCGTCGGCTTGGCCGACAACGTCTACCGAACGCCCACCAAGAGAAGCAGCACTAGCCGGCCAATGGGAACAACCACCTCTGGAGATGGCGAACTGAATCGAAAGCCCCGATATCACCTCGGGGCTTCTTGAAACGGCCACGCTGGTGGGGCCGAACCCATGACCTCCGCCGTGACAGGGTGAGCAAGAAATGTCGAAACGTCCTGTATTTACAGGGCGTTCCACGATTTTCTGAAGTCGTTACCCCTCAAACTACCCCCTCAACCCGTCAACAAAACTCGCCTCCTCCTCAACGGATTCCGGGATAACGTCAAAGACCTGGGCGGCACGCTACAGTTATTGACGTTCGTTCCACTCGTCGCTCAACTCTTTGGTGGGTGTGCCGTCCGGGTCAAGCCCCTCAGTCTTCGACAGGGACTTCATGAGTCCGCGGCGCGACTCTCGAACGGCTACGTCATCCGTCATCCGCCTAACGGCGTTACGACGCGAGGGGGCACTCATGGTCGCTGCTCATGGCAGGATCTCGGCAAATGCTGCGATCGGAGCGATTATGTGAAATCAGGCTGAGGGGCGACCTTGCACCAGGGAAAAAGCGCGAGCAGCGTCAAGAAGGCCTCCTGCATGAAGCGAAACCTCGTATTGCAGGTAACGTCGCTGCTCTCGATCCTTCTCGCATCATTTCACCTGGTGGATGACGTCGTATACGGGTCGGAAAAAGGCGTGGCATCAAACCTGCTTATGGTAGCCATTCTTGCTGTTTGGCTGTACGGAACGCTGATGCTGCCCGAACGTCGGGCGGGGCATATTATCATGTTGATCGGATCGCTACTTGGGCTGACCATTTTCCTGACCCACGTAACCGGCACCGGGGGCCTCCCAGGCCGCGAGATCGGCAAGTTGAGCGGAGCCTTTTTCTTCGTCTGGACGCTCCTTGCGCTTGCGGTTGTTTCCCTCTTGTCGCTCACAGTTTCAGCGCATGGTCTATGGAATTCGCTGCGCTCGAAGGCGTTATAATATGCATCCATACACCGCGCGGCTTCAACGGGCAACCTTTTCGTTTCAAATGTTGGAAACAGCACAGTCACGGAGTGCAAGCCGCCTTACACAGGCGCGCCAATCGCGAAGATTACGAATGGCCTAAATCGTCCGACCGGTGTGGCATTCGGCCCATGAAAGCCGGTACTATCGTATTCGCTTGCAAGGGAACAAACGTCGTCACAAAACCGAAGTTATGCGGCCATTAGGAACCGTAGCACTGTCGAAACAGCGATGTCCAAACGAAAAGAAGCCGTGGTGCCGTCACCGCGGCTTCTTCTTATCTAAAATGGCGACGCTGGTGGGGCTCGAACCCATGACCTCCGCGGTGACAGAACGCGGAAGGGCAAGTCCAAGCAGGTTTCGCGAAGAACAGGGCTGTTGGAACACAATGGAACCAGATAGTCTGAGGGGAAAATCGAGGGGAAAAATCCCCGCATACTTGGCGAATCACACTCCGATGATAGAAATCGTAAACCCTTTTGCCTACGCGCTCGACGATGACGACTATATAACAGCCGCTGCTGCTATACGTCGAATGCTCCTATGACTATAAAAGAGTCTAGGTAGGGTGGACCCTAATTTGTAGAGTCAGTGATGTAAGCCGTACGCGGCTTCGAACTCAATTGGGCTAGTATAGCCCAAAGTGGAGTGCATTCTCTTTGGATTGTACCAACCTTCGATAAATTCGAAAATAGAGAGTCGGGCCTCGTCCCGAGTGACGTAGGCCTCGTCGTCTACGAGCTCGCGCTTTAAGGTAGCAAAGAAGCTTTTCGACGACGGCGTTGTCCCAACAGTTCCCTTTGCGACTCAGACTCGAAATGCCGCCGGCGCGCGCAACCAGCGCAATGCACTCTTCGCTTGTATACTGCGTTCCTCGATCGGTATGATGGATAAACGCGTGGAGGGACGACGAAGTCGAATTGCTGCACGCAGCGCATCTAGAACCAGTTTCGCAGACCGATTTCGATCCATCGACCAGCCGATAATCCGCCGCGAGAACAGATCCATTGTAACGGCAAGATAGAGCCATCCTTGGCGAGTCGGAATGTAGGTTATATCACTGGCCCAATATCGATTGGGCTCATGTACCCGAAAGCGGCGGTTCAGGACGTTGTCAACCGTCAGATTTGCGGAAGGATAAACGGCTGGAGTTTTCTTCTTCACGCGCGGACTTAGATTACTATCGCGCATAATTTTCGTCACTCTTTTTCGGTTGACGAAAACTCCCGCGCTGCGCAGGAATTTCGTCGCTCGACGCGATCCATATGTGTGATTGCTATCTTGAACAATTTTCAGCAAATGTTCGCGCAGAGCGGTGTTTTCACGCGAACGGCGGCTCATGCCGCGCTTACGCCAGGCATAGTAACTGCCTTCCTTGACCGACAGCACGCGGCACATCGTAACAATTCGAAATTCCGCCTCATGGTTTCGAATGAAACTATACCTTAGAGCTGGTTTTTGGCAAAGAAGGCCGTCGCTTTTTTTAGGATGTCGCGTTCCTCTTTGAGCGTTGCATTCTCTTGCTCGAGCTGCCTAATACGCCGCTGCTCTTCGCTCAGATTCTGCGGCTCACGGTCCAAGGTCGATTTCGGTGCCAGTGCCTTCTGCCAACGGAAAAGCAAATCTGCCCGTACTCCGAGTTCACGTGCAATCTGCGACCGCGGTTTCTTACCAGCAAGCACTAACTGAACGGCGTTCCGCTTAAATTCCGGGCTAAATGCGCGTTTCTTAACGGCCATTTCGTAGGGTTCTCCTTTGAGGCCCTTCGGGGCCTAGAAGACTCTACAAAACGGGGACCACCCTAAGGAAACTAAGGTGGTGAAAGCGCATGCTTACTGTTGTCGTACTTGCCTTAACGTTTGCTTCGTCGGCATCCTCAGCGCCGAGCCCCACTAGCACTTG
>CAVZQG010000017.1:0-297832 GCA_963777365.1 Vulcanimicrobiota bacterium | reverse complement strand
GAGTCGCCCCGCAGGAAAACATTTGCTACATCTGCAGGCTATCGCGAGTGTCTTAGCACTCTGCAAAATCAGCATGCATTCCTTGCTATCTCCGTTACGAGTACCTTTCTTACCATCCCCGCTGCCGCAGACGCTTTCGGTCCTCATTCTTATTTGTACCAAGGCGTCATGTGTGAGGCGAGGCAATTCGTGATAGTGTTCGAGCAAGATCCCCATAATGCTTGGAAACCGTTCATGCCAACTTCCGGAACTTAACGGTAACGGTAAGCTGCGGAGCCAATCAAACGCACGTAGCGCGCCGTCTCTCGTTGCCTTGTCCAATACGGCTGCAGCGCCTAAGTATTGGAGGCATTCAATGATACTGGGCAACTCTTCAATGTTGTTCCGAGGCAACGATTCTTCGACCGCAGTGAAAAGATCCTCGACCGTTCTCTGCTTACCTGCGAGTGCGCTTTTTAAGAATCGATCCGTTCACTAACGCTTGGAGATCATTCTCCGCGGTACCATGTACTAAAACGCTCTTGCCTGCGACGAGGTCATCGCTGATGCGGAATGAGCGCTCAGCGGCCGTTTCGGCAACGCCCTGAAGGAACCGGACGGGAATGTTCAGGGGTAGAAAATTATCCTTATCGATGGCGGCGCGGAGCGCAGTCACGGGGGCCATTGTGTCGTCGTCGAAATGAGAACCTTCCATAATCGATGCCCAGATCCACCAAACGCGCTAGCGCCTTTAGCGACATCGCGATTTCCGAGAACTGACTGCCAACGGTCGACGTCGGACAAGTAAGGCTTGGGCGGCATAGCGCAAGGATACCAAGCAAGACTAACAGGTAACTGACGGAATTCGAGCTACTACGGGGTGATCGAATGCTTCGGGCTCAGCCTCCGGGCAAGCAGTGCCGTGCCGATGCGCAATCGCAATACCTTTGCAGTTGGTTTCGGCGCGCCGATGACGCATCGTTGCAATGGTTCTGGCCGGCGCCGCCGATCAAACAGATGGCAGCGAACGTCGCATTTCGCGCGGACGTCCGAGTACTCGCAAACCATAAAAAAACGCGTACCTCCCCGCGTTTTGTCCTCGCGTTCGTGACTTCCGCTCGCGCCTTCGGGCGAAAACGAACGCTGAGCTTGACAAGCATTCCTTAGCAGTCTAGAGGCCCATCAGCCGGCGCTCCCAGGCATAGACGCCACGACGGAACGCTCTACGAACCCTATCTCCTCTATTTCTCTATCTGTCGTTAGTCTAATGTCAGATTCGAGCATGTATTTTTTTATATAGGTGCGATGAAAATCGTACCGAGCCATCCGTGTACGCCTGCGGCCGAAGCCTCAAGTTTAGGCAAGCCGAGTAAATAAATAAGGAAACCAATATGAGCGGTCTTTCTCCTGAAGCGTTGGCAAGCCTCCAATTGAAGATCAAATCCACAACTGACGGCAAGGCACTGAGTAGATACGATCGATCACCTAATGAGGAGTGCCGACGAGATTCGAAACAAGACTGCCCTTGCGAATTTGCCGAAACAGTTAGACGGCTTTATCCTGGGCAATACCCTGGGGAACCCAAAACCCAAGCCATCGGATGTCGTTCATGCGTTGATCTCAATGACGCAATTTGCTCGCCGCAATAAGCCAGATGCATTAAGAATAAAGACCCAGGGTCTTATCACGGAGATCATGAGAAACTTCGGAAAAGGCGATTCCGGCTGTGCCTGAATTCACAGAGGCGTTCATTGAAGGACGCCTTCTGCTCAAGACGATTGCCGAGGATCCGTATCTCCGTCTACCGGAGATTAAGGACCTTTGGCGGCGCCGGGCTGACACATTTGTGCAGTCAAAGGGGTTCGCCCAGATTGTCAAGGTGTTTGGCGAAGATAAGGTTCGCGACGCGTTGGGCGAAAAAGCACTAGACGGTCCCTACGACCAGGCCGCTCCACGATTCTCCGAACCTTGTTATCATGCAACAGCTCCCTGAGCGACGGAAGCGAACCGCTCCTTAGAAAGATGAGCGCACTGCGCAACGATGTGACGTTAAGTAGTCCGACGCGTACGCCTAGTCGTACCCGAACATTTAAAAGCAATGTTCTACCCGATAAAGCAATTGCAGCACTGCAAAAAACCGCTGCGCTTTGCGCGGAGCGAGGGCTACGCAGCGACGAGGCCCCCGATGCGCTTCTTGCGCTTGTCTGGGCTCGTGTCGGCGAATTAAAAATAGCGGCCGAAAAACACAACCCGGACTACGACTTTAAAGCGGTACTCACGCAAGCGTATATAATGGACGATTTGCGCCGAGCGGAAATAGCGTTTAAAGAAGAAGAGCGGCGCCAAACCGAACGGGAGCGCATCGCAAAGCAAGAAGATTTAAACAGAATGTCGGACGAGGAACGGGCGCAGGATCAGCTAAAAGCGACCATTCAGGAAGCCGTAGAGCGCGGAAAGCGTGAAGAGCAGTTGCGTCGGGAAAGAGATGAGGCGGCGACAACGCAACGAGCGCGCGACCGGCAAGAGCGCGAAGAGCGCGAAAAGCCAGATGGTCGGCGAAAGCGCGTTCTTTCCTCATTGTTGGCAGGCGCTGGCGCAAAGCGCGCAGCAGAAACGGCCGAGCAGGACCCCTCCACAATGGGGAACATGATGGCAAGGTCACTTGTTACGCAAGCAAAGTCGGTTCCTGCGATCATGCGACAGCTTGCAACATTGCGTGTGGCGGCACCGAGGTCGGCGGCTGCTGGGTCAGCGATAGTGGAGTTGCAGTCGGCGACGACCTACACACTCGCAGAGATTGCGATCGCGGTCGGTGTCGTGCCTGATGTCGCGGAAATATGGGAAACGGCTGCTCTGGAGAATATCGCGCGTAAATATCTTCAAGATCGGGTCAAACCGGACGAACGGTGGTTTTATGAGTCCGTCGCGGTCGCGTTCTCAAATTACGGAGTTGGCAGAGATATACTAGAGCCTTTTCTGAGTAAGATTCAGAACGGCATCATGACCGGAATTTCAAGGTTGTCAGGACCGTTAGGGTTTGACAACAACAAGGCGAAAGCCGTTGCCCAACGTGTGTTGGGATGCGACATGGCGATGGAGGATACGGCTGCGCCGGCCTTCGCTTCACCACGAAGAAGCGAGATCGAAAAGGTCATGCAGGGCCTTAACGGCAGCGCTGCGCTTAAAACTCTGTACAAAGCACACGAGACCAAGACCACCTTATGGATTCGTCTGCGATGGTGGACGCTGTCCTTACAGCTTCGTCTGCAATGTTGGACGCTGTCTCCAAGCAAGCGGCAATGCTCAAAGTGGATCAGCGGGACCTTCTTTGGTTTTTGGCCGGGATTTCTGAAAAGAATCTGGACGCGTTTTTTTCTAATTGTTCGCGCCGCCAGCAAATCATTATGGGGTGCGCGCTTGCTGCTGCAAACCGCCTGAGGAAATCGTTCGGCAGTAATATGGTTGAAAAGATTGTTGGGACATTTTATCTCAACAATAACGTTCTGCCGCAGCCGGAGCAACTTCTTGCAGTACTGTCTGCGTGCGCTCCCAACACAAAGCTCGTCTGAATGGCTTAGCCCGTCGAGTCGATCGAAAGAATATGACGTCATCGTAAGCGCCTTATTTTCCGAGGAGGCTCAAAAGCAATTTGCTGGCGTGTACTTTGCTCTGCACACCAGCGCGCCAGGGACCCTACCTGACGCAGCGATCGAGCTGGCCGATGATTTTTGCGCCGGTGCCGAATTGAGCGTGTCCGATCTGATTAACGTGGCAGCTACGGCGAAGCCACGGACAAGGTCGTCGAGCAATGGACGTCGGCGGTTAGGAATTTGCGCGTTCGGCGTTCACTCAACGAACTTCAGGTCGAGCATCCGCCCCAGGAATGGTTGTTGGGGCAAGCCGCTGAGCTCTACAGGCAAAGTGAGGGCTCCAAGGGGGCAACGATATTACTCCGGCTCTTCAATGAGCATGTTTCAAGCATTAACAAGGATGGTTCAAAAGTTGACGCCGAACCTGGGTTGGCTGCGGTCGCCAACTTTTATGGCCTTGCCATTCCCACACTGCGCGCAGACTCAGCGCGTGAGACACCAAATTCCCGAACGGCAATGGTAGGGGGCCTTTGGGAGGACGAAAAGGGCGTTCTGGACGATCTTTACAGGTTTTGGCAAGATGTGATGCCAGCTGACGGGGCGGCTAAGGTGGTGTTCACAGAGAACGACTTGCAACGCCTGCGGTTCATTGCGGCTCAGTTGAACGTGCTGCATCGCAAAGAGAACATCGAGCCGTTCGACCTTTTGGGCTTAGTGTTCCCAATGCTCACACCGGCTGACTACAGCAGTATGTGACTGATCTCGAGATTGTCGAGGCCACCCCGAAGGCTAAATGGATACTTGCTCAAATTCTCTCCGTTGACCGGCTCGCGATCAGTGCACGGACCGCGATTATTGAACAGCAAGAAGTAGGATTGGCGCAGGCTCTAAGCGCGTACGTCCTGACCCGTGCTCAAAAACTTGACGAAAGTACCTTGCTGACTGAGCCTTTAAAAAAGGCGTTGCTCGAGCAGCTCATTGACACGACAATCGCATGGAACACCGATACAGCGCCTAGATACTCTCCAAGCAATGTTCTGAAAATCGCCCTGCAAGGCGAAGCATACGCTAAATGTTTCCGTGGCCTTGCAGCGTGTTACTACCGGCCCGGTCCATACAATGTGAAAGCCGTACGGGATATGGACCGTCTGATGAGCGCCGCGAAGGCGTCAGCAGGCGAAGTGTTAGAAGCGCTCAATGGCGGTCCTTGCTCGCCGGGACTTGTTGATTCTTGGGAAGTAAACGTAGCGCTGGAACAGATGCGCTCAATTAATTGGCTGGCTGACGTTAAGGCTCTGCAGATGCTCAAAGCGGCGCTGGAAAACGAGAATCTTTGCAAATACCTTGGACGCGTCCGAAGTGCGATTTCTTCTCGGGGCCGGGCGCTTACTTCGGAGGAGATTGAAACCACACTTGCTCTTGTAAATAAGAGTGGCGACGAGCCCCGTTATTCCTTAAACTCTATCATTCGCGCGGCGAACAATGTGCGTTCCGATCCAGGAGGGAAACAAGCACTGCGTCGAGTCGTCGTGATAAAAGCAATCGAAGCGTGCATCCCGGCATTTCCTACCGAGCGTTGGTTGATCGAACGCGGTCTTCGGAACTATCTGGAGGGGGGTCAAGGCGCAGCGCAGCTGCACGCATTGCTCATGTCCCAGCACAATCGACTCCGCACAAGAGTGGATTTAAATTATTATATTGACCAGGCTGATCTGACACTCGAAGTGGTCGCGGAAGCGTACGGTTTAGGCCGCGATGTTACGAACACTATACTGGAAGAGGTGCGCGAGGGACGAAGTGTCGAGTCGCGCATACTCGGTGCGCTAAGCGACGATCCAGCCCTGTCTTCATCGCTGCACAACTTCGCGGCGACGATAGCGGCCGTTCCGGCCGAGCAGGCTCTGACTCCTCTCGGAGTTGAGGCAAAAGAGCTCCTCTCGACGCTTGTGCAGAGAACTGATGCCTCGCCGCTGGAGGTGCTGTGGTTTGCGATTGACGATGCACGATCTGCCGAACTCATAATTCGTTCCTTTTTAACCCAGGAGCAGATCAATGCGCTTCAGCGTGACATCGGCGGTGCGGATTCAGGGGCCGCCTTTCTCGAAGCGATGCAGCAGACCGGTGCGAATGTCGCCGGGCTGCTCACTGTTGCCCTGGGACGGTCCGATGATGCGCTCGTAAACGCATGGAATGAGGGAGCTCACGCGGCTTTTCGCGACCGAAAGTCTAAGCAAGTTACCGGACTCTGAAGGTTGGTTTATGCGGTGCCTGGCTGAGTTAAGCCGTGAATCGGGAGACGGGACGCGACTATTGGTAACGCGTCTAGGTACCCTTAAGACAGCCGTCGACATATCGATCCAATCGAAGAAACTCAGATTGCCTGAGGGTCGTCGTCAAGCCGCTATTCTAAAGGCATTGAATTTTACCGATGAGCAGGTAGCGGAATTTGGCCCGGATACCATGGAAAACCCGGATAGCGTAGGATCGCGTATTGCGAACGCGCTGGCTGATAACGATGAGCTGACGCGACCTCCTTTCTCAAGTCGCCTCCACCATTCCGGCTATTGAGGAGCCACGGAATACGACCGTGCTTACTGAGCGGCAGAAAGCGGTTATCACGGAGGTAGCCCGGTCAGCGACCACGGGCAGCATCCGCATCAGCCCAACGGATATTCTTCGGTTTGCTTGCCCGGGACTCGACATTGCGGACCTCGCACTACGAACATTCGGGCCTAAACTGGCCGACATCGAGCGCGAGAACGAGGTCCGACGTGAAATAGAGCGCATCCAGGCCAGAATTGTACCCGACTCGCTTTTGACGGGCGCTATGCAACATTTGCGGAGCAACCCCGACCCGGCGCTCGCCTCAGCTTGCTGGGCGCCTTATATGGTTGAATGCGAACGTACGGCTGATGCGTTGCGAATCGACCTCACCGACGATCTTCGGGACCAGTTGTTCAACGGCTTTGCGGTAAAGAATAATCTCGCGAACTTCCTTTTGGCGCGACGGTACCCGCTGTGGCGCCGGAGCGTAATGGCGTTTCCGTTGTCTTCGAGCGCCTTTTACGCGATGAACATGCTCGTGCTGCTCTTGCTTCGCTGAAGACTGAGGTCCATATCGGTGAACGTCGAGACGGTGCGCTTAACGTTGAACTGACGGACTCCGATGACTTCATTTCGGTCGACAACCAAGATCTCGAGCAGGCCGGAATGGACCTATTCAGGATCATCCAAGGCACGACGGCCAAAGTTGGCGATGTGGTCAGGGTTGCGAAGGACAGAGCCGACGTTCCTGAGGAATTTGTCGACGGCATCCTTAACAAGATCGCTCTGGCCGCGATCCCGAACTTTGTACGAGACTCAAGAGACAAAACTCGGACCGGCTGTGGCTGGTCGAGCGAGGCGGCGAACTGTTTACGTCGGGTCGAATAGACGAACAGTCTCCGCAGGGTCGAATAGGCGCGGTCGCTCTGCGTGAAGTCCTCACACAAATGTGCAGCGCGAGTCTGCAGCACTTCGGCCTTACTGCGACGGCCACCTTGGACCAAGTGTTCTTGGAACGCTCCGCTCCCGACTCGGACTTCGCAATCTAGATGATTATTTCTGGCAAACAGCCGACGAAGACGACCAGACCAAGCTCATCAGGAGGCTCTGGCGCGACCCGGCACTCCTGAGCGAGCTGCGTCAACTTGAGCGAGAGTTCCTCGGCGATGCCAATACCGATCTTCGGCAAGGTACCCGAGACCTAAGTCCGGCTCAAAAGGCGAGCATTGATAACATCGCGCAGCGGGCCGGCGTGGCGCGACGACTTGTCATACAAGCCGCATGTCCCACGGCGCAACATGGAGAAGTACTTAGGACTTCGTTTCGCGACCCTGAACAGGTTGGTGCAGGTGAAGTGTTCCTTGTCGGTGATACGATCACGGAACTGGCCACGAGTGTCGTACAGCCGCCGGCGTTACCCGAAAACTCACCCCAGCGTGTGGAGTTCGACGCCACATTTGCCCGTTGGATCGACGGAGGACAAGAGCGTTATGGGCCGACGGGCGCAATCAAAACTGAAAACGCGCGAGCTTTTGAGCTGATGACGGATCTCGCTGAGATGCGGGAAGATCAAGTTACAGGATTTTATCGCTTTGAGGATATCAAGCCGCACAACGCCGAGACGGTAAGAATCGTGGGGCGGATCACACGGTCTACGGGTCCGCTCGGACAACTGCTTGATACGCTTCCGAAACGCGCTCGTAAACGGCTCCGCAAAATCGTGAAAGATCGCGTAAACGTGAAAGACGTCCACTATGTCGTTGTCAGCGTTGATGACCATGTCCGTGCTCCACGGCTCAAGGCGATCCGAGCCGAGGTCCTGCTCAGCAGTGCATATCGTGCCGACGACTTTCGACCGGTAACTCCGAACGAAGAAATTCAACTCGTGCCGATGCGCTCGAAAACTCTGGGCAATGGCACGTCGATTGTTCGCGCACCGCAGGTTATAGTCGAAGGACATACGCCGGTGCCCGAGTTCGATAGCACCGTAAAACTACCCGACGAGTTACTCGGCAGCCACGTAATGAATGCCCTGATGTTAGGCCGGCCGACCCATATGCCCAGTCTGATGACGATCTTTGCGGAAAAAAGTACGAGACCCGGCGATGGTCAGTCCGTAAAGGCTTCGCGCAAAGGACAAAAGAGCGCGATCGTTCGTTGTCTTGACGCGCACTTACGAAACCCGATCGCCGGCGTTCCGCCCCATCAAGCGACACCAACACTTCTGGCGGCCTTGGCCGATGAATTCATACTCCGATTCGAGGCGACGCAAAAGGCGAAAAGCGCGAAGAGCAGGGGAGAGGTCAAAGAGTTCCCCAACGACGTAGCCTTGCACGAACTTGATAGCACGGTGCGAAATGACATCATGACGTCGGGGGGTGGAAGCACCAGAGCGCGCGCCTTATATGCTGCGCTCGAAAGGCAGCAGAGGAGCGAATTTCTGGCGGGCATATTAGAAGATTTACCTCTTGTGGCGAGCCAAGACTTCCTCCGGATAAACGCGAATGAACTAGTGAAATACACGAAAAACGCCTTGATAAGTCTAACCGGCAAAACCGTATTTGGCGAGGTGGTCTTGGGTGTCGCCGGTGTCTCGCTCGTCGTGCCCT
Source organism: Vulcanimicrobiota bacterium (assembly GCA_963777365.1). Classification (GTDB taxonomy): domain Bacteria; phylum Vulcanimicrobiota; class Vulcanimicrobiia; order Vulcanimicrobiales; family Vulcanimicrobiaceae; genus CAVZQG01. The sequence goes on along the minus strand of CAVZQG010000017.1, from coordinate 289,110 downwards.
CCGCAGATTTTCTCAAGCAGTGTCACTACACCGGAGTTCGGCTCGAAAAATTTACGGGAGACGAATCGATCGCACTTAAGCTGAACAGGAAAAGCGGCGAGTACTTCTTGTATACCGCACGCCTCGATCGCGGTATGAAGGCATCCGAACGCGAATACTCATTTAAGGACCGCGCCGCGAAGCTTGTCGAGGGCTTACCGACGTATCAGGAAAAGGTGTCGGTAATTGGAGCCGGCGTGTCCAGGTATTCGCAGTGGGTTGACAGAGATCGGTACAAAGTAGCCGGCTTGAGAGTCGTGGGAAGAAAAGCTCATCAACGACATGTGGTACCTCGTCGTGACAAACCACGGCAGAGCCGAAGCCTATCATCCGCGCTACTTCGTACATGAGGCCTTCCCCGAAATTTCGGGCAATCTCGAAGGGGCACGCATTCAAGCCGGCCCGGTAAGCTTTGTGCCGAACTTCAGAAAAACCAAGAACGAACAGCTCGAGGCAGGCTTACCATCAGCAACGATCAGCTGGCGTACAAACGGTGCACGCTTGAACCTACATACTGATGGGGCCGCCTGGCTAAACACCGTCGCGGAAATGGATCGCGTCATACCGAGCGATCGGACTCAGAACACCAATGGTGTCTATGACGTATTACAAGCTGCGTTTCGTGATGGCGACGCCCATAAAATCCTTGCGGCGTATCGGCAGTATTGCGCGCGTTTCGGGGACGCGGCGAGCGTTCACCCCTCTAGAGTGATAGCGCATGTGAGCCAGGATTTGGAACAGCGACAAGTTCTCAAAAAGGACGCGAGCCGTCTTGCAAAAAAGCTCGTCTTTGCCGGGAGGGGATTAGAGGCCGCGGAAAACGTAGGTAAACGCACGGGTGAAGACGTCAATGTTGCAACGAACGTATTTTCATCAACTCAGGTGTATAACTTTAAAAATGCCGTCGGCAGGAAGTACTTCAAACCGAGCCTGAAGGCGCTGCAACGTTTAGAAGTGGCCTGGCGCGCCAAAGAAGCACTCAGCCAGTTGACGCCGGTTCGGGCTGAAGATCTGCCCGAGGATCAACGACGCCTGTGTAGCCATTCCGACGTGCCGGCAGGACAGGCTACGGTAAGGGGCAGCTATAACAACGCATTGGTTCTAGAATCCAGCGGCAGGCAGTACGTCGTCCCCGTGGCTGAAATAATCGGTATGCATGTTTTTGCGAACTTGCCGGCGCCGATTCTTCAAGATAACGCGACCGTGACGTTTGAGAAGATGAAGTGGAAGCAATCCATCGCAAAGGAAACGCACAGCATGCCCGTCAAGTGGAACAGGGCGCGCCCAGCGCCCGGTCTCGCGCCCTAAACTGCCACCAAGCTGAAGAGGCGCCGCATGTGCGGCGCCTCTTCGCGTAACGAGGATATCCACGAGCACGCGCTCGAACTGCCGCGACAGAGTCGAAGGCGAAGACGATGCGGAAGGATCGCTGCGCGCGCTGCGTCCTCGCTAGGAGGGTATTCGTGCATCTGACCACCCTGGATTGGGTCATCATCGTCGTGTCGGTCGGAATCATGTTCGTTCCGGCGATCTTGCTCGCGCGCCGGGCCGGAAAGAATACCGCGGAGTTCTTTGCGGCCGGACGGCAGGCGCCGTGGTGGCTGATCGGTATCTCGCTGGTTGCGACGACCTTCAGCACGGATACACCGAACCTGGTGACCAACATCGTGCGCGAAGGCGGCGTTGCCGGCAACTGGCAGTGGTGGGCATTTTTGCTGACAGGCATTGCGACGGTATTCTTTTACGCGCGTCTGTGGCGGCGCAGCGGCGTTTTGACGGATCTGGAATTTTACGAGCACCGGTATTCGGGGAAAGCCGCGTCGGTGGTTCGCGGGTTCCGCGCCGTCTATTTGGGACTATTCTTCAACTGCTTCATTATCGCGAGCGTGAATCTGGCCGCGGCCAAGATCGCCAATGTGCTGTTCGGCATACCGGAATGGATGACGCTTTCGATAGCGGCGGTCTTCCCGGTGATCTTCGCCTCGATTTCCGGTCTATGGGGCGTGATGGTCACCGACATGATCCAGTTCAGCATCACGATGACCAGCGCGTTTGCCGCCGCGTACTTTGCGGTCAAGCTGCCCCCAAGTCGGGGGGCTGCGCGGGCTGTGGCAACATTTCGCGGCGCACCCCCAGTGGCTCAGCGTGCTGCCGAACTTCAACGATCCGAAGACAGCCGCCGCGATTTTCGTTATTCCGCTTACCGTGCAATGGTGGTCGGTGTGGTATCCCGGATCGGAACCGGGCGGCGGGAGCTACGTTGCCCAGCGAATGCTCTCGGCCAAAACCGAACGCGATTCCGTTTTCGGCACGCTGTTTTTCCAAGCCGCACATTACGCGCTGCGCCCTTGGCCGTGGATCGTCGTGGCGCTGGCATCGATGATCGTCTTTCCGACGATGAGCGACATTCAACACCGCTTTCCCTACGTGCAGCCGCATCTGCTCGGCGACGATATCGCCTATCCGGCCATGCTCGTATTCTTACCGGCCGGATTCGCGGGATTTCTGGTTGCCGGCCTTTTCGCGGCGTATCGATCGACGCTTGAAACGCACCTGAATTGGGGCACCTCGTATCTCATCCACGATCTGTACCGGCGCTTTATCGCTCGCGACCGTTCCGAGCGCCACTACGTCCTGGCGGGGCGTATCGTGACCGTACTCATTATGCTGCTCGCAATCGGCTTGACGTTTATCCTCACGACCGCGCACGAGACCTTCAACGTGCTGCTCTCAATCGGCGCGGGCACGGGCCTCGTGTATCTGCTGCGTTGGTTTTGGTGGCGCATCAACGCGTGGACGGAGGTGAGCGCAATGATCGCCTCGTTCGTGGTTTCGCTCGTATTCTTCGGCCTAGGCAAGGCCGGAAGGGCGATCGATCCGGACGTCGTCTTACTTTGGACGGTCGGGGTAACGACCGCGACATGGATTATCGTCACCTTTGTGACCAAGCCGGTCGACATGGCCACCCTCGTCGCTTTCTATGAGAAGGTACGGCCCGCGGGACCCGGTTGGGCGCGGGTGCGGGCGCTCACGACCGTCGGCGAGTCCCCCGACAGCATTCCGCTTGCGTTCGCGGGCTGGGTGTTGGCGCTGGTTGCGATCTATGCGGCGCTCTTCGGAACGGGGGCGTACTTGTACGGCAATCTGGTTTCGGGCGTTGCCTGCACGGTAATTCTCGTTCTATCCACGGCACTGCTGGTCGTCGTCATCTCGCGCATTTGGTCGCGCTCGGATAAGGTCGAGGAACAGACCGTGCCAAGCGGGCAGCCCGTATAGGAATTCCTTACCGCACTCGGTTGTGTGGTCGCCCGATTTTGGGCATTATAGTGGTGGAATGCTGCAAATATCCGATCCGCTTTCCGTACCGGTACGGCTCTCGATGGTCGTTCTGGGGGACAGTTTGGCCTTCGGATTCGGGGCGTCGAAAGAAGAATACGGGCTCACGCAACGTATCTTCGCTGAACTTCGGGCAGAGCGCCCGGGCAGCACCTACGCGAACTTTTCCGTCCCCCATTCAACGATGGGGGACGTTTTTCGTCATCAGGTTCCCAAACTGCGTGCCGCTCAAGCCGATATCGTCGTGCTCATCGCCGGTGCGAACGATTTGCGATATACGCGCGACACGTTCGTCTTCGGCCGCCGGTTCCGATATCTGCTTGCGGCGGTGCACGACGCCGCTCCTCGGTCGATCGTCGTCGTAGGCGGAATGCCGGATGTCACGCAGACGGTCGGCGTACCTCCGCTGCTCAAGCCGGCCATTGTGCGACTTTGCGCCCGTCTCAATGAAACAATGCGAAGAATCGTCGCGCAGTATAACGACTGCTTCGTCGACCTTTTCAAGTTCACCAACGCACCGCTGGTCGCGCAGGCCGTGTACCTCTGCGATGACGGCTACCATCCTAACGACTTCGGCTATGAGGAGATCAGCGGGCGTGCGTATCCGGCGATCGCTGAAAAACTTCAGGCCGTTTTCGTCGATGAATGAGGTGCGAAGCGACTACTTCATCGCTGGCTTGATGCGATAGATCGCTCCCGATTGACCTTCCGCGACAAAAAGATCGCCTTGCGGACCGACCGCGATTCCGGTAGGCCTGCCCGCGCGGCTCTTTGAACCAGCGTCTTGAAATCCGCCTAAAAACGATATCCATTGCCGTGAGGGATCGCTCCAGTCCACGGCACGCGCCGGCGAGTCACCGCGCATCGGCACAAAGACTACGAGCGGCGGCATATAACCGCTCAGACCCTGTGCCGGCCCATGCCAGCTGCCGTGGAGTGTCACGAACAAACCGCCGGAAAATCGTTTTGGAAACCAATACGATCCGGCGCGCGCGGCCGGATAAAAAACTGCGCCGATGGGGGTCTCGTAGGCCGGAAACACGACGCGCGGAATTGTCACATTCGAGCAATCCTGCGAGGTCCCGGGCTTGTGTTTGCGATCGTCGTAACAGAACGGCCAGCCGTAATCGATCGGAGCCGCGTGTGCGGTCACGGGATCGGCAAATTCGTAGGGATGCGGCGGCGGAAGCTCGTCTTGCCCGGCATCTGAGGCCCAAAGCGCGCCGGTCGACGGATCGATTGCAAGCGCGATCGCGTTTCGGATACGCCTTGCGATAACCGCATAGCGTCCGTTTCGGACCTCGCCGACCGTGGCACGCGTCGGATCCGTTTCAACACACTGATTGCACGACGATCCTACACTCGCATACACGTGCGAGCCCAAAACCGCCACCGACGTGGTCGAATGAACGTCACCGTCGCTATTTCCGGGAGGTTCGCCCGTTCGCACGGAGGCCAGTTTCTGCGGAGCAGATCCGGCGCTAACATCGCCGGGACGGTAGGCGATCTTCCAAATCGCGTGCTGGGTTCCCACATAGAGCGCACCGTTTGCGAAGGACACACCGGCGGCGGGCGCGTCACCCAGCCGCGCAAAAACCGAGGACGTACCGGGCGCGGTTGCTTCGGCATGCGGCACGATGTACACGGCGCCGCCGTCCGTGCCGGCAAACAGCGTGCCGTCGGGTGCGAACGCGAGCTCGCGCGCCCCATGGACGGTCGCGATGGTTCGGATGGTAAAGCCTTGCGCAGGGGCCGGCGTCCACTCGGAACGCGCGGGCGAACACGCGGAAATCAAGAGCGAGGCCAGCAGAAGAATGAATGGCAAGATGCGCTGCATCGCGGGGTCCTTTATGGTTGTATGCGGTAGATATTCCCCGTTTGGTCGTCCGAAACAAACAAGTCGCCCAGCGGTCCGAACGCCACACCCACAGGCCGGCCGATGCGAGATCCGTCGGGCCGTTGGAAACCCGTAATGAAATCGCTCCATTGTGTCGTCGGATCCGCCCAATTGACGCTGGTTTGCGGCGCGTCGGCGGTCATGGGAACAAATACGACTCGGGGAGGCGCGATCGGAATTCCGGAACTATTCGTATGCCAAGAACCGTGCAGTGCAACGAATGCCCCGGTCCGATACTGCTGCGGGAACGCGTCCGGCGCGCTGCCTTGAGCCGTGTCGAACGTCGCGCCGATGACCGTTTGGTACGCGGGAAACACGACGAGCGGCACGACGGTTCCCGCGCAGTTCGCACCGGCCGTATAGGCGACGCGATTCTCTTCGCATTGGGGCCAACCGTAATCGGCAACGCCGGCGTGCAGGGTCACGTCGTCGAAAAATTCGTATGGATGGCCTTGCGGAAGAGCATCTTGTCCGGCATCGCCCGCCCATAGCGTATCCGTGGAAGGGTTGACGGCGAGCGCAATTGCGTTGCGAATATGGACGGCTTTTGCACTCATGCCCGAACCGTCCAAGCCCATCTGCTCGATCGTGGCTCGCGTCGGATCGGATTCTGAGCAGGCATTGCACGACGAACCGACGCTCGCGTAAAGCGTGTTTCCGGAAACCGCAACGGTCGTCGTCGTATGATCGGAACTTCCTCCGGGTCGCAGGGAGGCAATCTTATCCGGCGCACCTTGCGCGGTTTGATCCCCGATCGTGTAGGGAATCCGGTACACGCCGAATTGCGTCCCGACGTACACGGAGCAATTCACTAAAGAGATCGCGATACCGGCTGCGGGCGAATCGTTCAACGTCGCAAAAACGTGTGCGGTCGCAGCCTGACCTTCGGCATTCGCGATGACATAGACCGATGAGCCGGTTGTTCCGATGAAGAGATCACCGTTAGGTGAAAATGATAATTCTCGAGCGCCGCGCACGTTCCCGACCGTTTGTATTTGAAAGCCGGAAGGAACGTGCAGGCCGGTCGCGGGCTGCGGCGCGGGACCCGGCGGTGTCGGCGTAGGCGCGGGAGTACCCGCGCGTAAACACCCCGCCGGGGCAATCGACGGCTGCGCTGACGGCGCGAGCGAAGGCTGCGCGGTCTGCGTCGTCGGCCGGCGCCGCCGCCTCCTCCGCCGCCGCATCCCGTAAACATGAGCGTCGCGGCGCACGACGTACGGGATTACCCTCACGTTACAACCACTCCATCAACAAGAGATTCGAACCGTTCCTTAAATGCGTTCGCGTCTAAATTCGTTTGCGCAGCCAGACGCGAAAGAAATGGCTCGCGCAGGTCGGCACGTTCCAGCCGCGTCATGTAACTGCGTGCGACACGATAGGACTCGGTTGTGACGTCGACCATGCGTACCCGAACGCGTTTGGTCGTTTCGTCCTGCAGCTGCGAGAGCGTCAAGGGGACCGCGCGGCCGCCCGAGAGCGCGATGAGCGATCCGCTTCCGCCGTCCAGTAAATAGCGCACCGCCCCGTAACCCAGCGCTCGTGTGTATTCCACGTCGAACGGAACGGGTTTTGCGCAGCGCAGTTCGTAGCCGATATCCTTACTAACCACCGTCGCGTCCACCCCGAGCTGCGCCAGTCGCGATCGAACGGCGTCGCGCAACACCGCACCCAGCGGGATATCGGCTAGACGGATATGACCGTACGCGTCACGTCCGGCGCTCGCGAATGCGGCGAGTTGCTCGGGCGAGAGCCGCTCCGCGATCCCCTCGGCGATCACGGCTACACCGTTGTTGTGGTTCTGCTCCTTGCGCTTGACGATCGCACCGACGATCGTATCGACGACGGCATCCAAATCCAAGTCCTCGCCGGGAAATTCTTCGGGAATCACGGCCAAATCGGCGCCGGCCGCCGTGCACATGCCCAGGGCGAGTGCGCCGGACTTGCGTCCCATGCTCACGACCAAATACCATCGAGCGGTCGTGCGTGCGTCCTCGAGCAAGTTCTCGACGATTCCGGTTCCAAAGGAGCGCGCGGTTTCAAAACCAAACGTCGGCGCGTTGTCGGGCAGCGGAAGATCGTTATCGATCGTCTTGGGTACGGTTGCAACGCTAATGCGGCCCCTTGCCGCTTCCGCGATCCGTGTCGCACCGTACGTCGTATCGTCGCCTCCAATCGTTATGAGATAGCGTACGCCGAGCGTCGTGAGTGAGCGAATACAGTTCTGCAGCGTCGCGTCGTCTTTTGCGGGATTCGTGCGGGAGGTTCGCAAGATCGAACCGCCGGTTGTGTGAATTCGCGAAACATCTTCGATGCGCAATTCGGTGACGTGTGAGGCGTCGCCACGCGCGATGTGATAGTAACCGTCGTAGATGCCAAGCACGCGAAGTCCGCTGTGGACGGCCTCGATCGTCGCTGAAGCGATGACGCCGTTTATACCGGGCGCAGGACCTCCGCCCACCAAGATTGCAAGGGTATCGCCGTTCATGATAGCGGAAATGTACGATGCGGTATTGTTCGACCTCTTTGGAACGCTGGTAATCGATCGCGGCGAGCCGACTGCGGGCGCGGCAGCCGTGCTGGATAAGCTGCCCCCTGCCCGGTGGGCGGTCGTCACATCGTGCCCCCGCGGCCTGGCCGATGCGCTGATCGCGCGATCCGGCCTGCGGCGGCCGGGCACGATTGTGACCTCCGACGACGTATCCAGAGGAAAACCCGCTCCCGACGGTTATTTGCTGGCCGCGCGCATTCTCGGATTTGTGCCTGAGCAGTGTCTGGTCATCGAAGACAGCTCTGCGGGCATCGCCGCCGCAAAAGCCGCGGGAATGGATGTGATCAACGTGCGCGAGACTCCACTGCGGAATCTCGCACTCGAAATTGCCGAAGACGGCGGATTACGGCTGCGGCGTTGAGGGAGGCCGGCCGGGTTCGGATCCGGCGTTGCGCTGCGCGCGCATTTCCTGCATTTGCTGCAGCTGGGTACGCTGCTGCGGCGTGAGAACGTTCATGACTTGCGAGCGCATCTGTTTACGCGCCTGGGGATCGGGCTGGCCGCCCTGCGGGTGCGACTGCCTGTATTGCTGCACGATCTGCTGAATCTGCGTCTTTTGCTGGTCGGAAAGATTCAGGTTTCGGAACATGCGCATGAAACCGCCATGGTGCCCATGGTGGCCTTGCCATGGCTGCCCTGCAGCGGGAGCGCTCGTCGGAGACGGCCCTTGCTGAGCGAGCACGGCGGCAGGTAGGATAAGTGCAGCGATGGCGGCCGCGGGAATGAGTAGCGTTCGAAGGACTTTCACGAACAAAGGACTCCTTGCGTGAGGGGGTACTTCGAAAGTAACGTAGCCGCGGCGAAAATCGTCTGAGAAATCGATTAAGAGATGCAGAAGCGTAATGAGTTTGACGTACTCGTCGTGGGCGCCGGCCCGGTCGGGTTATTTCTGGCGGGTGAGATCCTGCGTCGCGGCCATTCGTGCGCTCTGGTCGAACGTAATGCCCGGCCGTCGATGCATTCAAAAGCACTTGCGATCATGCCTCGCACGATCGAGATGTTCGAACGCGCCGGCATCAGCGAAACATTTTTATCTGAAGTCAACCGGATAAGCGGCGTACGAGTCGCTACGCCGCGCGGGGAATCGCTCGTGTCATTTGAGCGGATGCCGACACGCTATCCGTTCGTTTCCATCGTCCCGCAGTGGAAGACGGAAGCCTTGCTGGCGGAGCGCCTGCAGCAGCTGCGCGGCAGTGTGCGGTACGGCGATGCGTTCGAAGCGTATGAGGAAGATGCGGACGGCGTGCGAGCCACGATTGGAAATGCAGCCGGTTCATATGAGGTTCGTGCGCGCTTCATCGTGGGATGCGACGGCGTCTCCAGCAGTGTGCGCGAACAGGCGAGCATCACGTTCGCGGGACGTTCGTACCCGGAGTATGCGCTCTTGGCCGACGTGCCGGTGGAAACGTCCGCATCCAAGAGTAAGGCGATCGTGTACATCGATCGCTCGGCGATCGTCACGTGTTTTCCGATGAACGCGGACATGTGGCGTATCGTCCTCATATGCCCGCGGGAACGGTTCCCGCAAAACGCGTCGCGCGGATGGCTGCAGTCGCAAATAGATCGAGCGCGCCTGCCCGGCACCCTCACCGGCGAACCGCTATGGAGCAGCCGCTTTCGCGTGCACCGCCGCGTCGCACGGCAATTGCGTAAAGGGAATCTCTTTCTCGCAGGCGATGCTGCGCACGCGCTCAGTCCGGTCGGAGGTCAGGGCATGAATATCGGCCTGGAAGATGCGTGGGCGCTCGCGCGAGTCTTTAGCGCGGTCTTGAGCGGCAAAGCACCGGCGGGGGCGCTGGACTCATATGAATGCGGCCGCTTGCCCATCGCACACGCAGTCGTCCGGCATACGGATTTACTGTTGCGCGCGCTTGCGCATCCGCATCCGGTAATGTGTTTGGGACGCGAATACTTCGCGCCCCGGGTCGTTGGAATTCCGGTGCTGCAGAAACCGCGTCGTTCGCGCGTTGCTTACGGCTTGATCGCCGCCGCTCGCACGCCGGGCGTCGCGTGCGCTTCAAACTTTTCGAAATTCTTGGCGAACAGCGCCGCAAGTTTCTTTGCCTGCGCGTCGTAGGCTGCACGGTCGGCCCACGCATTGCGCGGGTTGAGCACGTCGCTCGGGCACACCGGGCACGGATCGCGGAATCGCCAGACCGAAGAACGGTTCGGTGTCAAACTGTGCGTTCGCGAGCGCGCCTTCGATTGCGGCGTTCACCATCGCGCGCGTATAGGCGATGGCCATGCGTTTACCCACGCCGTACGGGCCCCCGCTCCACCCGGTATTTACCAGCCAGCATTGCACGTTGTGTGCGTCGATGCGTTTGCCCAGCAGCTTGGAGTACACCGTCGGATGGTGCACCATGAACGGCGCGCCGAAGCAGGTTGAGAACGTTGCTTGGGGCTCGGTGACGCCGCGTTCTGTTCCGGCTACCTTCGCGGTGTATCCCGAGAGAAAATGGTACATCGCTTGTTCTTTGGTGAGTTTCGAGATCGGCGGCAGAACGCCGAACGCGTCGGCGGTAAGCATAATGATCGTCTTGGCGTGACCGCCTTTGCTGCCCGCGACGATGTTTGGAATGAACTCAATCGGATATGCCGAGCGCGTATTCTCGGTTTTCGAATCGCTCTCGAGATCGAGCGCGCGCGTATGCTCGTCGTATACCACGTTTTCGAGCACCGCGCCGAAACGGTGCGACGCCGCCCAAATCTCCGGCTCGGCGCTCTGCGAGAGACGAATGACCTTTGCGTAGCAGCCGCCTTCAAAATTGAAGATACCGTCGGCCGACCAGCCGTGCTCGTCATCGCCGATGAGCGGCCGACGTCCGTCCGCTGAAAGCGTCGTCTTGCCGGTGCCCGAGAGACCGAAGAAGATCGCAACGTCGTTCTCCGCACCGACATTGGCCGAACAGTGCATCGGCAGCGTTTCGCGCAGCGGCAGCAGATAGTTCATGATCGTGAACACGGACTTCTTGATTTCACCGGCGTACTTCGTACCGCCGATCAGGATCATGCGCTTTTCGAAGTTTACGAGGATGAACGTCGCTGAGTTCGTACCGTCGCGCTTGGGGTCAGCTTGGAAGAGCGCCGCGTCGACGACCGTGAATTCCGGGACAAAATCTTGCGGCGCGTGTTCCGGAACGATGAACAGGTCGCGCGCGAAAAGGTTGTGCCACGCGAACTCGGTAACGACGCGTACCGGTAAACGGTAACGTTCGTCGGCGCCCACGTAACAATCGAGCGAATATATCTCGAGCTCCGATAGATACGTGCTTACGCGTTCCCAGAGTGCATCGAACACCTCGGGCGCGATCGGGCGGTTGGTCTCGCCCCAGTCGATGTGCGCCTGGCTCGAGGGCTCTTTGACGAAGAACTTGTCCTTCGGGGAGCGGCCCGTGTGCGGGCGCGTATCCACAATCAACTGCCCGTCGTTGCCCAGGACGCCCTCGCCCCGCCGCAACGCGTGCTCGATCAGTTCTGCCGTCGAGAGGTTCTCGTATACGTGCGCGGCTTTGATCTTATCGGGAACGGTAAGTATCGTTGAAATCCCCATACGAGTAGTTGTACACGATCACTTAGGTGGATCGTTAGAGCGAGCCTGCAGGGCCTTTGTAGCCGGTAGTCCTAATGTGGTGCCCGATGGGACGAGCCGTACTTGCCGTTTGCTGCTTGCTTTTACTAGCCGCCGCGTCGCCGGCCGGGGCCGCGATACCGTTTCGTTTCGGGTTTTATCCGCCCGGGCCCGTTGACGGTATCACCGACGTCCCCGGGGTCATGGTGAGTAACCTGACAAAAGTCGAAGGCGCCTCAATCCGCACCGGAGCCACGGCCATTCTGCCCAATGCCGACCCGTGGATCCACAAGGTTTCGGCCGCGGCGTTTGCCTTCAACGGGAACGGCGAGATGACCGGCACGCACTGGGTGAACGAATCGGGATACTTGGAAGAGCCGATCGTCCTCACGAACACGCTCAACGTGGGACGCGCGGACGACGGCGTCGTGAGCTGGCAGATCGAGCACCATCCGCTGATCGGCGTGCGGGACGACGTACCTCTGCCCGTCGTTGCGGAGTGCGACGATCAGCTGTTGAACGACATCCAAGCACGCGCCGTTAGCGCGGGCGACGTGGTGAAACTGCTCGATTCCGCGCGTACCGGACAGTTCGAACGCGGATCGGTGGGTGCCGGCACCGGCATGAAGGCCTTCGGATTCAAAGCCGGCATCGGTTCGGCTTCGCGAGTTCTTCCCAAAGAGCTGGCGGATACACCGTCGGCGTGCTCGTCAACGATAACACCGGCTCGACCCGCGAACAATTGACGATAGACGGTGTTCACGTCGGCGAAAAGCTGCGTAACGAGTACCGCATAAAGTTTCCGCAGAAGGTGGCGCTGCACGGGCGCATGGCCTCGGGCAGCATCATCATCGTGGTTGCCACCAATGCACCGCTGGATTCGCGGCAGACTGCGCGCGCTTACACTGCGAGCGGCGCTGGGCATGGGCCGCACGGGACTGACCAGCGACGTGGGGAGCGGCGATCTGTTCCTCGCATTCAGCACCGGCTTTACGTTCGAGCAATCCGGAAGTTTTCGGATCTCGGCACCGCGCAATTCGTTCATCGAGAGCGGAGATACGCTCGACGCGCTGTATCAGGCAACCGCCGAGGCGACCGAAGGCGCGATCTACGACGCCCTCTTCAACGCAAAGACGATGGTCGGCCGGGGCGGCATTACGGTCTATGGTCTTCCCGTTCAACACGTTGACGGCATGCTGCGAGCAGCAGGCGTTTCCGTAAGCGGTCCGTGAGCCTGCTTCAAACGCAGCGGCTCGAGATCAGGCGCTGGAATCTCTCTGCCGACCTCGACGATGCGCTCGCCATCTACGGCGATGCGCAAACGATGCGCTTCATTCCTTGCGATGCGCTGGATCGCGATCAAACAACACGCTTGATCGAGCGAATGATCGAGCGCGAACAACAAAACGGATTTGGTATTTGGGCGGTGTTGCTCAAGGAAGGACCGCGGCTCATCGGCGCGTGCGGCGTTACATATATTCCCGGGCATGCCCAAGACGTCGAGATTGCATGGCTGTTCAACAAAGCGTATCACGGCAACGGGTATGCGACGGAAGCTGCAAAGGCCGTGATGCGGCTCGCATTCGAAGACCTGCAGCTGCCGTTGTTGTACGCGCTCATCGATCGCGAGAATGCGGCCTCGATCGCCGTCGCGAACCGCTTGGGCATGGAATACGACCGTATCATCCGCGCGTACAAGCGCGAGCTCATGCGGTACCGCAAACGGCGTTGACCGGGGCCGCCGCCTGGGGATAGTGGTGCAATGAGCAGCGGCGTCATCATCGACCTTGCCGTCATCGTCATCGCGGTCCTGGTCGTCGTGTCGATCGCGAATCGGCTCGCAATCGCCTATCCGATCCTGCTGGTGCTGGCCGGCATCGGCTTGGGATACATCCCCGGCTTGCCGCCGCTGGCGATGCCGCCGGATCTGGTTCTGGTTGTCTTCCTACCGCCGCTGCTCTACTGGGAAAGCGTCACCGCGCCCACGAGCGAGTTTTACTCGGCCTCCGGGTTGTGGTGGATATTTCAGCTTGCATTCGGTTTGGTCGTCGTGACCACGTTCGCCGTCGGCACGATTGCGCACGCACTCATTCCGTCGATGTCGTGGGGCGCGGCGCTGGTGCTCGGTGCAATCGTCTCCTCGACCGATGAGGTCGCATTTGCTCCGATCGTGCAGCGAATTCGGATTCCGCGCCATGTGCTCGCGACAATCGAGGGCGAGAGCCTGGTCAACGATGCGACCTCGCTGGTACTGTACGGAATTGGCGTCGCCGCCGTCGCGAGCGGTGTTTTCTCTTTCCCGCACGCGCTGGCTTCACTGGCGATCTCCGTCGTAGGGGCGCTTGCAATCGGCTTTGGCGCAGCTCTACTGGCGGTCGCTGCGTGGCACCTGACAAAAGATGACTCTCTGCAGGCCCTGATCTCGCTCATGACGCCGTTCTTGGCCTATTTGCCGGCACGGCATTTTGGTTTGTCCGCCGTCCTTGCTGTTGTGGCCGCGGGGCTAACGGTTACGAACTTTACGCCGCGCGTATTGACGCCGCGAGCGCGCGAACGCGTCAGCGGGTTCTGGGTCACGATCGTGTTCATGCTCAATGCGTTCATCTTCGTGCTCGTCGGCATGCAGTTTCATCATATTCTTTCCAGGCTGCAGCACTTCTCGCCATGGCAGCTCACCACGTATGCGGTGGTGATCTGCGCAGCGGTGATCGTCGTGCGTCTGCTGTGGGTTTTTGGACAAGGACTGCTCCCCTCGACCAATGAGCCCGAGCACGAGAGCGGAAAAGCGGACTGGTCGCACGTGGCCGTCCTCGCATGGTCGGGCATGCGCGGCGGTGTCTCGCTGGCGGCGGCGCTCGCTATTCCGCTCGAAACCGCTGCAGGCCCGTTTCCGCACCGCGACCTTATAATATTTTTGACGTTTTGCGTTTTACTGGCCACGCTTATCGGACAAGGCGGCACGTTGCCGTGGCTGCTGCGCCGCTTGAACGTTCGCGACGACGGCGCGGACGAGCGGGAAGAGCGCATTGCACTCGCATACACGGCAAAATCCGCGCTCAGGCGACTGGATGAACTCGTACAGGCCGGCCAGGTTCCCCCCGCGCTCTTCAAGTTCTTGCGCGGGCGATTCGCGGGACGTTGGAGTGAGTTTTCCACGAAGAACAAAGATGCCGATGCGGCGCGGGAGGCGGACCTCTACCGCCACTTGACGCGCGACCTGATCAATGCGCAGCGCACGGCGCTGCTCGAACTTCTGCGCAGCGGAAAAGTCGACAACACCGTGATGCGCCGGATCCAGCGGCTGCTCGATCTCGAGATGGAAGAGATCGATCTGCTGGAGTCCGCCGAACATCCGGATATCGAGGGGTATGACTAATACCGGCTCGTCCGCTTCGTATGAACAGCGCAATCGGGTCTTAGCGCAGGTAGGACGTATCGTCAGCTCCGCGTTCATCTGATTGCGCTTGCATAAATGCCGGGGCGGACGTACCATCGGTGTGCACCTCTTTATATAGGCGGAGGCCGAGATGAGCGTAGCGACCGACTCCCCGTTCAAAGTCGAGCGTCTTGGCATTGTAATGCGCCCTGATCCAACCCGTGAAGACGAGTGTGAAGGGGTACTCAATCCGGGCGCCGCTCGCGGCCCGGACGGCGAGCTTTACCTGTTTCCGCGCATCGTTGGAAGGAAGAACTTTTCGAGAATCGGCATTGCGCGCGTGATTTTCGAAGGCAATGTTCCCGTCGGAGTCGAGCGTCTTGGTTACGCATTGGAGCCCGAGGAGCCGTACGAACTGCGGCCGCAAGATGGCACCGGCGGATGTGAGGATCCGCGCGTCACGTTCGTCGAGCCGCTCGGACTCTATGTGATGGCATACGCGGCATGGGGACCCAAAGGGCCGCGCATTGCGCTTGCTATTTCAGAGGATTTGCTCAAATGGGAACGGTTGGGCCTGGTGGATTTTCAACCGGACGTCGAGGCGCGGTACGGCGTCATTTTCAACGACTATCACAACAAAGATGCAGCATTCGTTCCCGACGCCGTCCAGCTTCAGGACGGCACGCTGGTCCTGGGGATGCTACACCGGCCGTTCTACGATAGCGCAAGCGCGCCGAAGGGAATCACCGCGTGTTTGCCCAGCATTTGGGCATCAGGCTGCGAACTTGAGTGGGCGAAACGGGATATTCGCTACTTACGCGTGATGCGCAAGCACGCTCTGGTGATAGATCCGATTTCGGAATGGGAGGAGTTGCGAATAGGCGGCGGTACACCGCCGGTGCGCACGCCGTTTGGATACTTGATGGTCTATCACGGTGTAAGCGGCGAACTCGCGCAGAAGTCCGGCGAGTCCAACCGTGTGTACTACGTCGCCGGCGTACTCACCCTGCGCCGCGAAAACGATCGTTTAATGCAATATCGCTCGACGAGACCACTGTTAATCCCTGAAACCGAAGAAGAAACGGCTGGAATCGTTGACAATGTCGTTTTCCCGACGGGAATTGACGACCGTGGAAACGGCGTTCTGGACATCTACTACGGCATGGCGGACAAGTATATCGGTGTCGCTCGCATGTGGCTTCCGAAAACGCTGCAAGAGGAACCTCGAGACCCTTTGGACATCGCGCGCTTGAAACGGCTGCGGCTCTGAACGGACGTTAACGCAGATCCCAGCTGTCGATTACTGAACTCGAACAGCATATTCGGCTGCAAAACCGTGCACGCGCGGATTTAGGGATCGCCGCATCGTTCCGCGGACGTGAGCGCAGTACCGTCGGCGAAGCGCTCGTCGCGCCGCAGATGATACGTAATCGTTCGTGTGTCGGTCGAGATGCCGCCGTTTTGGCGTGTCGGTATCTGCTGCGCGACGAGCGGAACGAGCTCATTCCTGGGCGACGAGCCGACCAGCGTTTCGGTATAGAGCTGACCCATATCCACGGCTGCCTGCGAGGTAACGAAGAGCGGATTGAGCGAGGACGGGTCGCTGACGATGCCGATACGGAGTACGTTCGGCGTTCCCCATCCGCTTGCCGTACCGGCGCGCCCGCATGCGTATAGACCGGCCAGAAGTACGAGCGTAGAAAACCGAAGAATCCGGGGAACAAGCATCAGACGATCTCCATCTCTTCAAGGATCAAGCATGAAAATCAAACTCGGCGTCGTCGGGCACTTCGGCATCGCAGTCAGCGACGTACATCGCAGCGAGGCATTCTGGAAGAAGAACTTCGACCTCAAAGAGATCTTTCGCTTCGAGGACGGCGTGGGCCTGAGCAACGATTCCATTACGATCGTACCGTTCAAAGGCGAACCCGATCCGAAGCCGATCGAGCATATATCGTTTCATTTGAACTCGATGGACGAACTGCGCGCCGCGCTTCAAACGCTGAAAGAAAACGGTGTGGAGGTGGAAGATCCCGGGGACGAGATCGGCCCCGAGGCGCCCGGTTCACCGAACATGGGGCTGTGGTTTCACGATCCGGACGGCTATCGCTGGGAGCTTTCGGTTCAGAACGGCGCAAACGAAAAAACTTGACGGCGCTAGGCCCTGAGCGCAAGCGCCGCGATTTTGGCAGCTTTCGCGGGAGTTCGAAAGACTTCAAAATCGCAGAGCGCCCGGCCGATCTTGGCCGCCATCGCGTTGGTGACGAACCAGGGCGGTTTGGGCAGTATCGAAAACTCGCCTGAACTCAGGCTGCGCGGAAACGGAGCGAACGGTGCGTACACGACCGATTTTTCGGTACCCTCGAGCAGATAGGAGTTATGCACGACGCCGATTCCGCTGCCGATGTCCCCAGGCGTGCGGCCGGGAAAGGCGCCCCACGGCGTTTCCGTGAGAAAGTATCCGACGCCGGTCCAGGCGTTCACGCCGACGCAGCCGTATCGCAGATTCTGTATTGCGGCGCCGATGGACGTTGGATACCGGCGCATCGTGCGAGGATGGACGATGAGATTCGCCCCCAGCGTCCCGTGCAGCACGTTGTTCGTAAAACGAACGGCGTCGTTCAGATAGCGATCGAGATCGCCCGTCATCTCGACGTAGGCGAGTATGCCGCAAAAGGCTTCGGTGGAGAACGCCGGATTGGCGGTGTCGCGCGGATCGATTCTCGTAAGAGCGCGCAGGCCTGGTTCGCGGACGCCGAATCTCTCGCGTCGCTCCTTTGCACCGGGATAATATTCCGGACGCTGCTCCATCCGTTCGAATACCCGGCGAATACGTGAGAGCAGCGATTGGGTATGTTCCCACTCCGCCGGTACGAAGAGCACCTGAGATGCCACGCAATTGAAGCCCGCATTGTGCGCTTTTTGCGTCGCGATGTTTTCGGCTTGAAACTGCAGATCGCGCTCGGTCCACGGCCCCGGAACCACGATGGTTGGGCTGACGTTTCCCAGTTCGCTGGTGATCGGTTTGGCAGCCGCGTTTGCGGCGGCGATCGCGTCATGCGTTTGCGCGCTTCCGGTGATGTGGATTTCATCGACCAATTCATGCGTGCAAAGATATGCTCCGGCGCCGGCGCCCCCGTGCGCAAATCGCAGGAAGCCCGCCTCGATCAGCGGCGCGAACGCGCGCTCGAAAATCGGGGCCAAGTATGAATTGACCGGGTTCATCTTGAGGATGCAGACGGCGCCGCCGGCGATCATTTTATAGAGCACGTCGAGCGGTGCGATGGAGGCAATGTTGCCGGCGCCCAAAATGAGGACGACGCGTCCTGCGGGAGCGGGATCTCGATAAAAACTCGCGGCTGTGTTTTGCACGTTCTCCGGTGTGAGTCCGGGTTGCATCCAAACCTCGGCGCGAACCCCGCTCAGCAGTATGCGGTCGTAGAGATCGTGCGGGAACACGTCGAGAACGATCTGTCCACCGCCGCGCCGGCGCATCGCGGGCAGTCGTGGGCGCCCGTGCTGCGCGATCGATTCAAGCGTTCGCAGATAACGCGTGAGCGCGTATAAGACCGCCCACGGTCCGGATATCCACTCCTCGCCGATCAGTGGTGAATCGGGCCGCAGGCCCTTGGCGGCGGCGGCCGCTTCGACCCACTGCGGAGCAACCTGGTAAACGCTGCGCGAGACCTCGCGCAGCATCTCGATTTTCCGCTCGATTGCAAGGCGGGCCCACCGCGACCTCGCAGCCGAAAGGGTCTGAAGATCGCGCTCGAGTTGCTCGTCGACTTGCTGCACGCTAGTATACTACTACAGGTATGAATAAAAAACGCCGGAAGGCTAGGCTCACCCCGCGCCTCGGGCCGCCGCAAAATCTGCGCCCCGCGGGTGCACATGACTCTAAGAAACGATACAATCGCAAACGCCAAAAAGCCGCCCTCGAACGTTATGACGAGGGCGGTTTTATTATGCGCTAGTCCGGATGGTAGCGTGCAAGATCGAACACCGCATCGCGATGAAACCCCAGGCCGTCGTAGAACACGGCCAGGTGCGGCTCGGAATGAGGTAACTCCACCATGACGCTGCCGGCGCCGCTCTGGTCCGCATAGGCTTTTACGTGCTCCACGAGTAGCCGTCCGATGCCGAGATTGCGCGCTTCGGGCGCGACGTAGAGGTCGCTCAAGAACCAAATACGGCGGCAGTACCACGAGGACCAAAGCGGATAGAGTTGGATGAATCCGCACGCCCGGCCGCCCAAGTGCGCCAAAAATACGACCGTGTCCCCGTCGCGAAATCGCGATTCCAGGAAAGGACGCGATGTTTGCGCGTCGGCCTGCGGGTTGAAGAACAGGCGATACGCGTCGAACAGCGGCACGAGAGCCTCGATGTCGCTTGCGCCGCCCCGGCGCACCTCGATCGCGCCGGCGTCAATCGGTTTCACCAGCAGCCGCTTCGCGGGACGAACATTTGCCCCTCTGATAAGCAGGCTTTGGTACGCGGGCAGGCAGAAGCCGCTGTGACTGTGACGCCGTCAATGGCGCTTCGACTCCGCCTCAAGGACTTGCGCAAGCGGCGCGGTGCATTTCGCTCGCACCAAGCGGCGCAAATAGAACAGGCGCGCATTCTAGCCGCACTCCCCGCCGCAAGTATGGAACGGCGTGTTTTTGAACTGTGCGAGCTCGGAGGCGCGCCGTATAAGTCCGCCGCCGTGCAGCTCGGCGTTTCCGAGCGGCAATTGTATAGAATCCGGGCTGCCTTGTACGAACGCCTTGCCGCGCAGCAACTGCACGTTACCGTCGCACCGATGCTCGACATTGGTGTTCAGCAGCTCGAATTCGCACGCACGCTGCTCAAGTGCGGCCAAACGGATCGTTGCGAAGAAACACTCGATCGCGTACTCGCGACATCGCTGCCGCCGATCCATACGGCCGACGCGCTCGTTCTGCGATCGATGGCCTACAGCAATCGAGAGCGATATGGCGAGGCCGCCGCAGCGCTGGACACTGCCAGACGCTTTGCGCGGACTTTGCCGGCGGATCAGGCGACGCGTACGGCGCGTGCAATCGGGATGGCTCAGGCGTACATTCCGTATCGAGACGGTCTCTCGGATCGCGCTATCGCAATGAGCGAGGCGGCGATCGGACACGACGAAACGCCGCCCGCGGATCCGTTTGACACGCGCGCGCTCGTACGAGACTTGATCTTCTTAGGGATTCAGCACGAGGACGCGGGCTCTCCGCGCCGCGGACTCGCGTACTTAATGCGCGCCCGCGCGCTGCTCGAACGGCTGCCCGTCCCTCCCGCCGCGGAGCTCGCGCAAATTTTAATTCACACGGCATTCGGCAGAGCCGCGCTCGCGGACCAGAGCGCCCAAGCGCACAGGGACGCGGAGCAAGCGCTGCGGCTGGCGCAGTGGCACGGCTTGCAGTATGAGGAGATGTGGTCGAGTCTGGTGCTGGGCGTTCTGCATGAAATGGCGGGAAAAGCGCACGATGGTCTAGCGGCCGTGCGGCATGCGCTGGATCTTGCGCACACGGTAGCCGACGGCGATCCGCTGATTCGCGCGCTCTTCCTCACCGCTCGCGTGGAGGGAGCATCCGGTAGAAGCGACGACGCACTTGCGCGCCTGAACGAGGCGCGGCCGCTGGCCCGCAATCACGGGCTCCTTCGCGGGATCCTCGAAGTCGCGCAGGCGCGCGCGCATCGTCATCGCGGGGAACTGGATAAGACGATTTCCTCGTCCACTCGCGCAATCGACGTCCTCGAGGGACGCGCGATGACGCATTATTTGGGAATTCCCTATCTTGCTCGCGCACTTGCACGATCGAAGCTCGGCGTACGTCCCGTCGATGATCTCGAGCGGGCGCTGCATTATTTGACGCACGGCGGTTCGCTTTCCGATCAAGCGCAAGCGCTCGACCTATCGTACACGCTCACGGGCAATACACGACATCGCAACGCAGCCCGGGAATTGCGATTCAGCGCGGCTCGCATCGCCTAGAGACCGAGCCCGCGTGTAATAACCGTCGAAACTCGTCTGCCACGTTTTTCCGGCGTCCGTTGAGACCTCGATCAGCTGGCGCATGCCCCCGCCCGAAAGCGGCGTGTACGTCATGCGCATGCGTTGCTCTTTTTGCGTACCGGCGTTCGTCGAGGTGGTAAAGATCATCGATGCGCCTTGGACTTGTCCGGACCAATCGCGAAAGCCGGCAAACTCGTCAACCCAGTGCTGCGTCCACCTGCCGCTGACCGGATCGTAAAACGAAAAGCTCTTCCCTTGATAACCGTAACCGTCCGTCCAGTTCTCAAAGATGACGCACCCGTCAAGAATGCGTTCGACGTGGCTTTTGCCTGCTGCGCCGGTTACGGCGTTGCGCACAGTCCAGTCGCCGGCCCAAAAATCAAATGCATGGAATTTTTGGTCGTGCGCGCAGGGTTCATACTTGTCTTTGGACTGCTGCAGCAGCGCGAGATAATCCGGACGCGTTTGAATCGGTTTGAGCGCGTCATCGCCCTCGAGAACCTTGGGCGGAAGCGCTCCGTACGCGAATGATTTGCGTAAATAATCGACCGCGTTTTGCGCATGGCCGGTCTGGGCTTGCTGCTCGGCAAGTGCATACAGCGTATACTGCGGAATAAAACCCAGCGCGAGCGCCTTTTCCAGCGGTGCTTGTGCCGCCGGCGCATTGCCGCTTTGCATGAGCGATATGCCGAGCCTGTACCACGCTTTTGCATTACCGGGGTCGGACTTCACGACCACTTCGAAGGCTTGCGCGGCCTGTGCGAACTGCTGCGCTTGGTAGAGCCGGTTCGCATCGTCAACCGAGGTCTGCGCGGCGCAAACCGCAGCGGTTGCAATTATCGCGGCCACGACCACCGCCAGGGCGGCTGCACGAGAGGAACGCATAGGCCGGACACTTCCGCGAGCGGCCTTCGCGGACACGCAGGCGGTCAGGTGTTCGGCAGGTTTTATTGCGGCGCGCTGCCGCTCCGGTTGTGTGGACCATTAGTAGCCCGGGTATACTCCATTCCTAGACGCGGGAGGAGCAGCGAGCAATGAGTCGGTTTCCGGCTGAATTAGTCATTACGTTGAGCGACGGCGGCACCTTGACTGAGTGCTTCAACCAGGCCGAAATGGCCCAGTTCATGCGCGAGAGCATGACGGAGTCTCTGCAGCGCGGCGAACCGGTCGTGCTCTTTGATGGCGAGCGTATGGAGATACCGGCCGAGCGAGTGTCCTCCGTGCAGGTGGTCGTCCAGAATACGCTCGGCGCCTAGAGGAAGGGCCGAGGAATCGCCCGAGAGGCAGCTCTCGCTCGTCAGCTGCCTTACGACTAGCCGAAGCTGTATAGTAAAGAACCCCGATCCCGTTCTGAAAGGACCGTGGTTTAATGTTTGTTGCCATTCGCCGCTACAGCGGCGGCGACCCGAGCCTCTTTGACGATCTCAAAGACAAACTTCAATCGGACTTCATTCCCAAGGTCAAGACGCTCCCCGGATTCAGCGCCTATTACTGCGTGCGGACGGGCGCCGACACGCTGGCAACGGTTAGCGTTTTCGAGACGCCCGAGGGTGAAAAACAATCCAACCAACTCGCGCTCGAATTCGTGAAGCGAAACTTTCCCGATTCACCGGTGGAACGCATCACGCTCGACGAGGGAATCTCCGTCGCCGAGGAACACGCCGGAGTCCCCGCCTAACCCACGCCCGTCATCTGAGCGCGTCGAACGACGCCGGCAACGAGGCCCTTCGACGGGCTGGAGGGTCCTTCGACGCGGCCCAGGATGACTAGGCGATTAGTTCGCGTTCGACCATGAGACCACGGGGGTCGATCAGGTGTTTGTTGAGGCCTAACTTTTCGGCGGGTACGCCGAGTGCGTATGCGACGAGTTGCGGCAGGTGAAATACCGGCAAATCCGTTCGGCCCCAGCGTGCTGCGGCATCCTGCTGGTAGCCGTCGAGTGCGAGATGACAGAGCGGGCACGGCGTGAGCACGGCTTCGGCGCCTTTATCTTTGGCCATGCGCATGTTCTGGCCGACCATCGATGTTGCGGTTCCATCCTTTTCGAGCCTGGATGTGAAAACCGCAGCAGCGTGTTTTGCCTGCGTAATCTATCGCCTCGCCTCCAAGCGCGACCACGAGATCTTCCAACGAGTGCGGATTGCGCGCGGACTCCCATCCGTTGACCTTTTCCGGACGAATGATGTGGCAGCCGTAGAACGGAGCGACTTTGAGCCCGTTGAGCGGACGCACGACCATGCTCTTTAGCGCATCGAGACCGATGTCGTCGATGAGCATCCACAACAGGTGGCGGACCATGACGCCGCCGTTGTATTTTGCGCCGAACTTGCCAAGAATACCATTCGCCTGCGCGAGGCGCTCTTCGCTCTCGAGCAATTCTTTGTTCGCCTGACGCATGTGTCCCGTGCAGGTCGAACAGATCGTGATAACGTCGTCGAGGCCCAGCGCTTCGGCCTGCGCGTACGTGCGCGCATTGAGGACGCGAGCGATATCGCGGTTCGTGTCGTTGACGACGGAAGCGCCGCAGCACGAGGCCGCCGTGAGCTCGATCGAGCTCGATGCCGAGTTTGTCTGCCAGCAGCATCGTGGAGTTGAAGAGTTCTTTGCAGGATTCCTTGGCCACACACCCGGGAAAGAAGCCGTACCGCTTGGTCTGCGAGTTGTGCGAATGCTTGTGCGAGTCGGTGGCCCGCTCTTCCGGTAGTAGTGTGCTGCTCATTAGTTGACGGGGACCTCCAGGGACTCGAAAATGGTGCGGACTTCATCGACTTTGGGAATCGGTTTGACGAACGGCGGCGGAAGCTTGCCTTTGGCCGCCATGCGAAGAGCGAGCGGTGCGACCTTGAGCAGACCGCGGATGTTGAAGCGTCCGACGGTGCCTTGAATGACCTCGGTCTCCGCGAGCATCCCGGTTTGCTTGATCGTCTTGTTCACGATGAGTGCGTGACGTGGACCACGCTCGTTCATCATGACGCGATCTTGCACGGTCGCGCGCTTGACGTCGATGATGCGATCGTTCGGATCGACGTGCTTAGGGCAGTACGAGCATGCGTAGCAGTGCGCGCACAGCCAGAGATAATCTTCGTTGATCTGCGCCAGGCGTTCTTTCCGTTTGCCGTCGCGCACGTCTTCGATGAAGCGATAGGCGTATGCGATTGCCGCCGGACCGGCGAACGAGGGATCGACGCTGACGACCGGACAAAGCGCGTAGCAGGTCGCGCACATGACGCAATTCGCGACGTCGACGAGCTTCTTCATGTCGTCAGGGCTTACTCGCCGTTCGCGTTCGTGATCTTCGTCGTGGTCGGCAGGTTGCAGATACGGCTTCAGGCGCGAGTATTTGTCCCAAAACGGATCCATATGCACGACGAGATCGCGCATCGGCTGGAAGTTGGGCATGGGGTCGACCTTGATCGTGCCGTTCTGGTCCATCACCGTATTGCACGGCGTCTTGCATGCCAGACCCGTTACGCCGTTGATATTCATCGAGCACGACCCGCAAATCGCGGACCGGCACGACCGGCGGAAACTGATCGAGCCGTCCACCTGCGCCTTCGCCTCTTCGAGCGCGTCGAGCACCGTCGTGGTTTCGGGAAGATCGACGGCGACGACGTCACGATGCGGAACCGTATCGACGGCTTCGTCGAAGCGGAAGATGTCGAGCTTTATGTTAGCCATTCTTAATACGTCCTGACCTCTGGCTGCCACTTGGTTATCGTGACGCCGCGTGAATAATCCAGGCGCGGATTTTTGCCGTCTTCACGCCAGGCGAGGGTATGGACCATCCAATGTTCGTCATCGCGCTCGGGGTAATCCGTGCGAGCCTGTGCTCCGCGGGATTCCTTACGTGCGAGCGCTCCGTTCGCAACGCACATCGCGGCATCGATCAAATAATCGGTTTCCATCGTACCCACGAGATCCGTGTTGAACGTCTTGGATTTGTCCATCACATAGACATCTTCGTCAAAACGCTTGCGGATCTCCAGAAGCTGATCGACGGCCGTTTGCAGTTGTTCTTCGTTGCGGAAGATGAAGCAATGCTCGCTCATGACTTTATTCATGGCTGCTCGCAGCGCCGGCGCGCGCGTTCCGCCGGTCTTGGAGAGCCAGTTGTTCAGGCGGTCTTTCTCGTGCGCCAGCGTGCGCTCGGACGGGCGGACGTCGCCGACCGATTTGATGTACTCGCACGCATGCCGCGCCGAACGCGCCCCGTAGACGATCGTTTCGAGCAGCGAGTTGCCGCCCAGGCGATTGGCGCCGTGAACGCTGGCACACGCCGCTTCTCCGGCCGCGTATACGCCGGGAATGCGCGTCGCACCGTTGATGTCCGTTTCGATCCCGCCCATCGTGTAGTGCATCCCCGGCAGAATCGGTATCGGGTCGTTGATGGCGTCCTTGCCGGTTGCATCGAGCGCGAGTTCGCGAATCTGCGGCAATCGCTCGAGAATTTTCTCGCGTCCGAGGTGGCGCAAGTCGAGCAGCACGCAGCCGTCCACGCCGCGGCCTTCGAGAATCTCCGTCCATTCCGCGCGCGAAACCACGTCGCGTGAAGCCAGCTCGCCTTTGTTCGGCGCATATTTGAACATGAACCGCTCGCCCGTGTTGTTGAGCAGATATGCGCCCTCGCCGCGCGCCGCTTCCGAGAGCAGCACGCCGTTTTCTTTGAGCGAGGTCGGATGGAACTGCACGAACTCCATGTCCATGATCGGAATTCCGGCTCGAAACGCGATACCCAAGCCGTCGGCCGTTGAGGCATAACCGTTGGTGGTTTTTGCATACATTCGGCCGCAGCCGCCGGTCGCGAAGATCGTCGCCTTCGCGTTTATCAGTTCGAGTTCGCCATTACGCATGTTATAGGCGACCACGCCGGTCCCGACGCCGTCTTCGACGCAAAGCGCCGTGCAGAAATACTCTTCGTATACCTTGACGTTGAAGCGTTCGAGCTGCTCCCAGAGCGTGTGAAGGATCACAAGGCCGGTAACGTCGGCGGAATAACACGTACGCGGCGTGCCGGCACCGCCGAAAGGCCGCTGCGCGATGCGCCCGTCGGGAAGACGTGAGAATATGCAGCCGCGGTGCTCGAGCCAGATGATCTCTTGCGGCGCGCTATCGCACATCGCCTCGATCGCGTTCTGATCGCCCAGATAGTCGGACCCTTTTGCCGTGTCGAACGCGTGCGCGCTGGGCGTATCCTCTTCGCGGTTCCCCAAAGCCGCATTGATGCCGCCCTGCGCTGCGCCTGAATGGCTGCGGACGGGGTGCATCTTACTTACGATGGCAACGTCGGCCCCGCGCTCTGCCGCTTCAACGGCGGCGCGCATGCCGGCTAGGCCGCCACCAATGACGACGACGTCGTGCTTGATCACGTGGACCTTTCCCGGAGTGGAAGAAACTTCTTTTTGCTTCTTTATACTACTCCGGTTTGCGCATACCCCACGACCTTAGTGGCACGAGTAGGCAAGGGTGGTTTTTAGGCGCGTACGACTTCGGTCGCGGCCTCCTGAACGGCGGCCAGCGAATCCGCGATCGCTTTTTGCGCCCGACGGGCTTCCGCCCGGATGGCCGCCGCGACGCACGTGGCTTCCATGTGCTCGTGAGACTGGACCAATTTCTCCAGATTGTCCGCGTATTCGAAAAGCCGCACGAGGGGCAGCGATACGTCGGTAAGGGCTTGCGCGAGCCGCGCTATTCTGACATCGGCGATCGCGTCGTTCATGAAACAGACTCCCCAATAGTCATGAACCTGACGGTTGGATAGACTATGATATCAGGAGGCGCCTGCTCGGCCGAGAGCCGAAGGGTTCATTAGGCGCCGGGGGGCAGGCCGCTTCGAGGGCGGGTCGCTGATAGAAGCGGTAGGCGTTTTTGCCCTCCTGCTTGGCATGGTAGAGGGCTTCGTCCGCGGCAAAAAACAGCGTGGGACCGTCGGTACCGTCGTTCGGGAACATCGCAACGCCAATCGAGGATTGCAGGCCGTTTCTGCGCAGGGCCCCCATGATGCGCTCGACACCCCGCTGCGCCGCGCTTTGGTCGGTCTTGGTCATCACCACGATGAACTCATCGCCTGCATACCGCGCGACGATATCGCCTTTTCTCGCAGCCCTGCGGAGCACGTTGGCAAACCGCTTGAGCGCCAAATCGCCCAAACCGTGGCCGCCGGAATCGTTGATTTTCTTGAGGTCGTCCAAATCGAGGATCATGAAGGCGAACGGCGTGTCGTATCGCTCGGAGGTGTGTACTTCGCGGTCGAGCATTTCATTGAGCGCACGACGGTTCGGAATTCCGGTGAGCGTATCGGTCAGCGCGAGCCGCTGGGTCTCTTCGAGCAAACGCCGCGTCTCTTCATAGAGGCGCGCGTTCTCCACCGCGATGGCGGCCTGCGCGGCGAAATCGAGCAGAATGCGAATCTGATTCTCGCTCACGTCCTCCGACGGAGGGCCGTCGACGTACAGCATGCCGCGCACCACATCGCGGGCGACCAGCGGCGCGATGCAATAGCAGCCTTGCGTGTCTTGCAGCGGCGCGTCGGGATCGAGCTGACCGCCGAACGCGACTTCGAGCACACCGTGCGCGACGTCTTGGAGCGCGCAGTTCGCTACGAACGCGAACGGATCGGTGGAGTGAACGACCGTTCCGTCGATATTGGCTTCTAAGCGGCGCAAGATACTGCCGTGCTCGTCGACGTCGAACAGAATGACGCGATTGAATTTCAACGCTTCGCAGACGCCCCGGAGCACCATCGAGAGAATGTCATTGATGTCGAGCGAAGAATTGATGGTGGAAAAGACCTGCTGCAGAACGAAGAGTTCTGAGTTCTGCTGCGCGTATTCGTCGCGCTCGGCTTCGAGCATGGCAATACGCGAGCGCAGTCGCTCGAGCTCCGCACGGAGCTCGGCCGTCTCGGGGTCGCTGGCGGCGGCGGATTGGGCACCCGCCTCGGACAGGTTCACGCCCACCTTTACTTTAACGTCTTAATCAGCCGTTTTCTTTAGTATCTGCTCGCGTCGATAGGGGTCCGGTACGCCGTCCGGTGAGTTCGTTCGTTCATCTACACGTCCACAGTGAATACTCGCTTCTCGATGGCGCTTGCCGCGTAGAGCGCCTGTGCCGGCACTCCGCGGATGCGGGAAGTCCGGCCGTCGCCCTGACGGACCACGGGGTCATGTACGGCGCCATGGAGTTTTACTACGAGGCGCGTGACCACAAGCTCACGCCGATCATCGGCTGCGAGGCGTATATCGCTCCCCGAGGCCGGTTCGACCGCACCGTCCGGGACGAAGCGCATGTGACGCTGCTCGCTGCCGACATGATCGGTTACAGAAACTTAACGGCGCTCATCTCCAAGGGCTTCCTCGAAGGCTATTATTACAAGCCGCGTATCGACTTGGATCTGCTTGCCGAGCACAACCAGGGGTTGATTGTGCTCTCGGGCTGCATGTCGGGTTTGGT
Organism: Vulcanimicrobiota bacterium; assembly: GCA_963777365.1. Lineage (GTDB taxonomy): Bacteria > Vulcanimicrobiota > Vulcanimicrobiia > Vulcanimicrobiales > Vulcanimicrobiaceae > CAVZQG01. The sequence continues at coordinate 260,875 of CAVZQG010000017.1, read as the reverse complement.
TGCATCGCCGCTGCTCAAGAATGACTACGACAAAGCGCGCAGCGCCGCCAAGACGTACTTGGACATCTTCGGCGATCGGTTCTACATCGAGGTCATGCGCCACGGCATGCCGGAGGAAGAAGCGATCAACACGGGTCTCGTGCGGGTCGCGCGTGAGCTGAATATACCGATCGTCGCGACAAACGATTCGCATTACCTGGAACAAAAAGACGCGCCCGCACACGACGTGCTGCTCTGCATCGGAACGGGCAAGACGGTTTCCGACACCAGCCGCATGAAATTCTATTCCGATCAGTTCTACGTGAAGAGCGATGCCGAGATGCGCGAGCTGATGGGCCGACCTGCCCGAAGCGTGCGACAATACGCTCGAAATTGCCAAGCGCATCGATATCCGCATTCCCGAGAAGATCTATCATCTGCCCGCGTTTCCCGTTCCGCAGGAGGAGCCGGAAACGCAGAAGACCGCGGAAGCGTATCTGCGTGAGGTCTGCGTCCAAGGGCTTACGGAACGCTATGGGCAGGATCGCGCAGCCAACGACGCGGCGCTGCGCGAGCGCTTCGAGTACGAGCTCTCGGTCATTCTGAAGATGGGGTTTGCTTCGTATTTCCTTATCGTTTGGGACTTCATCAAGTACGCGAAGGATCACGATATCCCGGTTGGACCAGGACGCGGCTCGGCGGTCGGTTCGGTCGTCGCATACTGTTTGAAGATCACCGACTTGGATCCGCTCAAATACAACTTGCTCTTCGAGCGCTTTCTGAACCCGGATCGCATCTCCATGCCCGATATCGATACGGACTTCTGCGTCGAACGCCGCGACGAAGTCATCAAGTACGTCACCGAGAAATACGGTGCGGACCGCGTGGCCCAGATCGTGACCTTTGGAACGATGGCCGCGCGCGCCGCCGTGCGCGATGCGGGCCGCGCGCTTGCCGTGCCGCTTCCCGACGTCGATCGCGTCGCGAAGATGATACCCTCGGGTCCCGGCGGCATGTCGATCGCACAGGCGCTCGAACAGATTCCCGAACTCAAGAGTTTATATTCGATGTCGCCGGAGATCCGGCGCCTGCTCGACACCGCCAAGGCTATCGAAGGGCTCGCGCGCAACGCCGGAACGCACGCTGCCGGCGTGGTCATATCGCCCGGCCCCTTGGTTGAATACGCTCCGCTTGCCAAGAGCGACACGGGCATCAACACGCAATACGATATGGTGTGGGCCGAGAAGATTGGGCTGCTCAAGATGGACTTCTTGGGCCTGCGCAATCTTACGGTGATGAAGAATGCCGTCGACGAGATTGTGCGCACCACCGATCCGGACTTCGACATCGCAAAAATAGCCGACGATGACCAGCGGACGTACGACATGCTCTCGCGCGGCGAGACGATGGGCGTCTTTCAGTTGGAATCCGAAGGAATGGTGCGCGTCTGCACCGAGCTGCGGCCTTCGAATTTCAACGACATCATCGCGCTCGTAGCGCTCTACCGTCCCGGCCCGATGGACTGGATTCCAACGTACATCGCGGTCAAGCACGGGCGGCAGAAGCCCGTATATCTGCATCCGAAGCTCGAGGCGATTCTCGCGGAAACGTATTCGGTGGCAGCCTACCAAGAGCAGGTCATGCAGATGGCGCGCGATATCGCCGGGTTCTCGATGGGCCAAGCGGACGAGCTGCGCAAGGTCATGGGCAAAAAGCAAAAGGAAAAAATTCCGCTCTACCGCGAGCAGTTCATCAAGGGCTGCAAAGAACACTCGAACATCGACGAGGACCTGGCCCGAAAGATCTTCGAGTTCATCGAACCCTTCGCCGGCTACGGATTCAATAAATCGCATGCGGCCGCGTACGGATGGATCGCGTATCAAACCGCTTTCCTGAAGGCAAATCACCCGCTGCCCTACTTCGCGGCGCTCATGTCCTCGGTCAAGAACAACACCGAGAAACTCGTCGAGTATATCGATGAGGCGAAGAAGATGGGCATCTCCGTGCTGCCGCCGGACGTGAATGCTTCATTGATCGATTTCGGCGTCGTCGGCGATCAGATTCGTTTCGGCCTTTCGGCCATCAAAGGCGTGGGCGAAGGAGCGGTTCGCATTCTCTTGGAGGCGCGCGACGCCGGCGGTCCGTTCAAAGATCTTTTCGAGCTCGCGAAGCGAGTCGATACCAAGCAGGTCAATCGCCGCGTGTTCGAGGCGCTCATTAAATGCGGAGCGCTCGATGCGCTGACCGGCAATCGCGCGCAGAAACTCGAAGCCCTCGACGTGGCGCTGGATATTGCCGCATCGGAATCGCGCGACGCGGAGCTCGGACAGGTGTCGCTCTTCGGCGAAGCGCCTGACGTGCACCACGCGCTCACGCCGACGCTGCCGCAGGTCGCGGCGCCCAATACGATGCAGGCGCTCCAATGGGAGAAGGAGACGCTCGGGATCTTTGTCTCGGGACATCCGCTGGCGGGCGTTGCCGACGCACTCTCCAGAACAGGCGCGATTCCAATCAAGGACCTGCGGACGCGGGATGACGACAGACTTCGTGGTTGTCGCGGGAATGGTCGAGTCGGTGCGCCGTACGCTGACCAAAGCGGGTCAGCAGATTTTGATCGCGCAGATCGAAGATACGACCGGGAGCTGCGAGGTCGTCGTGTTTGCAAAGCTCTATCCGCAGGTGCAAGCGTTATTCGAACACGACAAGATCCTCGTCGTCAAGGGACGCGTGCGCATGCGCGAGCGCCGCGGTGCAACAGGCGAAGATGCGCCGATCGACGTCAGTGTTACCGCGAACGAGGTCATCTCGTTTGAGCGCCCGGCGCACGTCGCGCCGGTGTCCGGTTGGCACGTTGCCGTGAACACGCGCGATCAGATCGATCGTCTTGCCGCGGTGCTGGACGAATGGCCGGGCACGGTCCCGGTGATGGCTCGAATCGGTAACCGCACGCAACGGCTGCCTCGCGGTATTGCCGCCGACTACCGCATGCGCTTCGAACTCGAGCGAATATTCGGCAGTACGAATGTAGCCGAAGGTTTGCCCGAGTGAAGCTCGCAGCGTCGTGAGACTTCCGCCCGGCGTCCGGGATTGGCTCCCGCAAGAACTCGCGTATAAACGCGAGATTGAGGAGACGATACGGCGCGTGTTTCGCACGTGGTCGTACGCCGAAATTCTAACGCCGACGTTCGAGAGTGAAGAGGCGCTGGAGCGGGGCCTGGGCGAGAAACTCATGCAGCAAACGTTTCGGTTTACCGATCCGCTCGGGACATCGCTTGCGCTGCGTACCGAAATGACGACCCCGATTGCTCGGGTTGTGTCGGCACGTTTACGCAATGCGACACTGCCGCAGCGCCTCTCGTACGTTGCCACCGGCTTTCGTTATGAAGAGCCGCAACTCGGCCGCATGCGCGAGTTCACGCAGGCCGGCGCGGAGCTGATCGGCGGTCCGGGCGTGGATGCCGAGGCGGAAGCGCTGTTCATGGCGATCGAAACGCTCGACGCGGTAGGGTTGCCCGATGCCAAGTTCGACATCAACAACGCGGCGATCGTGGACGGCGTCCTCGAGGCCGCGGGCCTACCCCCCGAGGATGTGAGCCGCACGAAGAAGTCTGATCGCGGATCGCAACGTGGTCGCCATCGCCGATGAGAAGATCAAACGCCTGTGCCTGATGCGCGGACGCGAAGAAATCATCGAGGCCGTGCGTCCGCTCTGCAGAACGCCCGCATCGCTGGCGGCGCTGGAGGATCTCATACGGATTCTCGATCGTGCGCGGACGCTTGGATTTCAGCGAACGCATCAACATCGACTTCGCGCTGCTGCGGGATTTGGAGTACTACACCGGCTTCGTCTTCGAAGGGTTCATCGACGATTTAGGGTTTTCGCTTTGCGGCGGAGGACGGTACGACAAGCTCCTGCCCCGTTTCGGTTACGAGGTCCCGGCGGTGGGCTGGATGGTCGGCGTCGAGCGCATTCTGCTGGCGCTCGAACGGCGGCGTATCGACGAGCGGCCGCGCAACGAGGTCGACGTGCTCGTGAGCGGCTCGGATGCGGAGGCGGCGGCGCAGCGTAAGAAAGGGCTGCGCGTTCGCGTCGACGTGCGCGCGCTGGATCGCGAAGCGCTGCTGCGGTATGCGCGGCACAAACGCATACCGCGCGTCATCATCGCGAGCGGCGGCGTTCTCGAGGAGATCGATGTCGAGTAGCGGCGCTCTGGGCAGGCTGGTGATTGCGGTCCCCAAAGGCGCCCTGTACGCTCCCACCGCGCAGCGGCTGCGGGCCGCGGGCATTGACATACCCGCCGATACGGGGCGCCGTCTGACCGTGCTCACCTCCGATGGAAAGGCTGAACTCTTGCTGCTGCGCCCGACCGACGTTCCGGCGTATGTGGAGTTCGGAGCGGCGGATTGCGGAATCGTCGGCAAAGACGTTCTTTGGGAAACGGACCGATCGGTTAGTGAAGTTGCGGACCTCGGGTTTGGCGCGTGCCGCCTCGTCGTCGCTGCGCGCCGCAGCGACCGCTATCATGAGGGCGCTCGATATCCGACGTTTCTGCGCGTAGCAACGAAATTCAAAAGGTCCGCGCAGGCGTATTTCGCCGAGCGGGATCTGCCGTGCGAAATCATTGCCTTGCACGGCTCGGTCGAACTCAGTCCGCTCGTCGGACTCTCGGACGTCATCGTCGACTTGGTTGCCACCGGTAATACGCTGCGCGAGCACGATATGGTCGTCGTCGACGAGATCGCAACATCGACGGCGCGCCTAGTGATCAATCCGGTTCGCTTTCGCGCGAAATATTCCGAACTACGGGAGCTCGTGGACTCTTTTGGAAAGAACCGCATCGTGAGCCTTCGCATCATACAGGGCGGTGACCATGATGCGCTCGCCGGATTGTTTCGCGGCGGCTGGGAATGTTCGGCTGATGTCTCGCGTCGCGTTGCGCAGATCGTAGCCGATGTTCGCGAACGCGGCGATACCGCGCTCGTTGACTACGCTCGCCGTTTCGACGACCCGCACTTCGATTCGAGCAAACTGCGCGTACCGATTCCCATGCACGAACAATCGCGCGGCTTGGTTCCGCACGAGATCGTGACGGCTCTGGCGCTCGCCAGAGAGCGCGTGGAAGCGTTTCATCGCAAGCAGATGCGCGAGGATATCGAATACATGGAGGAAGACGGAACGCGCTATGCGTTCCGATCCCGCCCGCTCGATTCGGTTGCGGCATACGTTCCCGGTGGAACCGCCAGTCTGCCCTCATCGGTCATTATGAGCGTCGTACCGGCCAAGCTCGCGGGCGTCTCGCGGATCATCGTGCTCACGCCGCCGCAGCGCGACGGGAAGATTGCGCCGGCCGTGCTCTTCGCATGCTGGCTTTGCGACGTGGACGAACTCTACGCGGTCGGAGGAGCGCACGCGATTGCAGCCGCCGCGTACGGAACGGAGTCGATCGCACGCGTCGATAAGATCGTGGGTCCGGGCAACGTCTGGGTGACCGAAGCGAAGCGCCAAGTCTTCGGCTCGTGCGCGATCGATGGCCTCGCGGGCCCTTCAGAAGTGCTCGTCGTGGCAGATGACGGTGCGAACGTCGAGTACGTAACCGGCGAGCTGCTCGCGCAAGCCGAGCACGATCCGCTGGCGCGCGTTGCGGTTGTTTCGGAATCGCAAGCCTTGCTCGAGCAGTGCGCGCGCTCTCTGGAACAAGTGCGGCTGGAGGAAATCCCGCGCGGCGACATCATTCGAAGCGTCTTCGAGAGCGGCACCTACCTGGTTCACGCGCGCAGCCGCCGGCAGATATATGACGTTATCGAACGCTTCGCGCCCGAGCACGTCTCGTTGCAAGTTGAGGATCCGCAAGGATATTTGCCGTTCATTCGACGCGCCGGTGCGGTGTTCGTCGGAGCCCACACCCCGGTCGCGTGCGGCGACTATATCGCCGGGACCAATCACGTGCTGCCGACCTCGGGCGCGGCCCGCTTCTCATCGGGTTTGCGCACGGACGACTTCCTGCGAACCTTCAGCGTCGTGGAAAACACACCTGAGCGCATGGCCGCGGACGCACCGGTGCTGGCCGCGCTGGCCGAGTTCGAAGGTCTCCCGCAACACGCTCGCACGGCGCGAATGCGTCAAACAGGCGGCGAGTGAGGACCGCGATTCAGCCCAAACTGGTGGCTTTCGACCTTGACGGCACGCTGCTGGGCGAGGAATTGCTTTTGCGTCCGCGCGTTCTGGAAGCCATCCGTGCGATGCGTGCGCGCGGCGTCAACGGCTGCATCGTGACCGGACGCATGTACCGCGCGGCGCTGCCGTTCGTTCGTCAATTGGAATTCAGCGCCCCGGTGGTCTGTTATCAGGGCGCGGCGGTCATCGACCCGCAAACCGACGACGTGCTCCAGGACGTTCCGCTTCCCCATGCGCAGGCCATGAAGATCGATGCATATGCCCGCGATAACGGCCTGCACGTGCAGCTGTACGCGAACGACCGTTACTACTGCGAGGAGCGCAACGAGTTCGTCGAGCTGTACGCGAAAATTTCCGGCGTCGAACCGATTATCGTGACCTCGCTTCGCCGTCAGTTCGAGACGCTGGGACGCGACCAAGGCGGTCATCATCGCGCAGCCCGAGACGATCCTGGAACACCTGCCGCGTGTACAGAAACTTTGCGGTGAGGACGCGTATGTCACGCGGAGTATCGCATATTTTCTTGAAGTCATGAACGCGAAGGTGAACAAAGGCCGTTCGCTGGAGATCGTTGCCCGCTATCTGGGGATTCCGCTTGCACAGGTGATGGCCATAGGCGATTCATGGAACGACGCGCCGCTTTTACAAGCCGCCGGTTTCGGCGTTGCCATGGGCTCCGCGCCGGCGGAGCTGCGTGAGGTCGCCGACGCGGTCGTGACCGACGTTGCGCACGACGGCGTCGCCGAGGCGCTCGAACGGTACGTCCTCGCGTGAAGCGTAAGAAGCGGTCTGCGGCTGCGCGCGTGCGGCCGTATTGGTTTCTGCTCGCGGTCCTGGCAATTCTCGCCGCGGCCGGCGGCTACTGGGCCGCGACGTGGCCCGGTTTTCTTCCCACGCACGTTGCGATAAGCGGGAATCACGTCGTCCCCGCATCGCAGATCGCACAGCGTGCGCAGATTTCGACGCACGAGAATATTTGGCTTCAGAATATGCGCGCGGCGCAAGCGCGCATCGAGGCTATTCCGTCCGTGAAAGAAGCCTACATCCATCGCACGCTGCCCGCCGGGGTCCGGATCGCAATTACGGAACGAACGCCCTATGCGGTCTTGCGCTACGGAGACGGAGACGTTTTGGTCGATCGCGATCTTCGCGTCTTAGCGCCAGGATCCCGAATTGGGGAGCCTGCCTGAATTTGTGATGAAGGCGCAGCAGATGCCGCAGGCCGGGCAGTTCGTAAAGGATCAGGATGCCGCGCGCCTGCGTAACGACTACGAGGCTTTAAACCAGGCGCATATCGTGGTTTGGCTGGTGCAGTACGACAAGTTTGGGGATCTGATTGCCACGATGCACACGGGCGTACGACTGTTACTCGGCGATGATTCCGATCTGCAGACGAAGATCGCCCTTGTCGGTCCCATCCTCTCACAAGTCGCCGCTAGCGGCCGGCGTATCGCAGCGGTGGATCTGCGCGCACCAAAGACGCCCGTCGTCGTTTACGCGCGCTAGCTTCGAAGCGTTTTTGATAAAATTCGAGTCGTGACGGCCGCGCGACCGGCCGAACGTACGAGACTCCGTCCGAATGTGGGCGACAGCATGCGCTCTTACTGATACGTTCGAATTGCCGCGGCGGGAACCATGGGCGCCCGCCGCCGGACGTTACACACTTCACATTGAGAGACATTATGCCACGATATATATTGCGGCATGCGGTCCTCGCCGGAGTGTTACTCGTCGCAATGCTGGCCCAGGAAACATGGGCACTGGCCGGCACGACGGGCGGCATGAACGGCGTCGTGACCGATGCCGCTACCGCGGCGCCCATCGCGGGCGCAGTCATTACCGCCCTCGCGCCATCGCAAACCGCTTCGACGACCAGCGATAGCGCAGGACATTTCTCATTTGTTTCACTCGTTCCCGATACGTACACCGTATCGGTTCAGAAAAAGAAGGGTACACCGGCGCGACTCAAGCGGGCGTATCGGTTTTTGCCGACGCGTCCGCCGTGGTTGCGCTCAAGATGCAAAAATCGCATCAAAACGATCGCGCAAGTGACCTCGCGCGCCGCGGGCGATCTCGTGCATTCGGGCACGACGGCCGACGTGTATTCGGTCAACGCGGCGACGCAAAGCAAGATCAGTGCGCTGGGCGGAGGCGGAAGTCTGAACAGCGCGTATGCCGCGATTGCATCGGTTCCCGGCATTACGATGCCGCTCAACCAAGCGGGATACTTCCAGACGGTCCATATCCGCGGCGGCGACTACGACCAAGTCGGATATGAACTCGACGGCGTTCCGGTGAACCGTTCTTTCGACAATTATCCCTCCGGTTCGCTCTCGTCGCTGGGTATGCAAGAACTGCAGGTCTATACGGGCGCGACACCCGCAAATTCGGAAGGGCAGGGCCTTGCCGGTTACGTCAACCAGGTGATCAAGTCCGGAACGTTTCCCGGTTATGCGAACCTGACCGGCGGCATCGGATCGCCGACCTTCTATCACAAGTTCGCGGCTGAAGCGGGCGGAGCCACACCAAATCGCTCCTTCTCCTATTACGTCGGCATCGGCGGATACGATCAGGCTTTTCGCTACACCGACAACAATAACGCGGCGGGATTCCCGGACTTGGGCGCCCCGCTCGTGCAAATCACCGGGCCGTGTCCGAATATCAGCCTAAGCGGCTGCTATGCGAACGGATTTGCGGGCCCGGGCGGATACGTTATCGCGCCGTACCCGTGGGCCTCGCAGTCGGATATCGCCGACCGCGACGTCATCGCCAACGTGCACTTTGCGCTGCCGCATAAAAATGGCAGCGGCCATGACGACATTCAGATTGTTGTGGGATAGCGGAATGCTGCACAATGACTGGTACGAATCGACGAATGACTCGGGCGGCTTGGGGAATTACCCGGCAAACTCGAATAATCCGGGCGGTCCATTCTTCCTGGATGGTTTCCAATGGACCGGGCGCGGTCGGCACGCTGCTTCCGAATAATGCGTCGCAGTTCGTGCAGCCCTACTACTTCCCGAATCAGCCGCAGAATCGTCCCGCGTTCAGTTTCACGGGCATCGCCGACGGCAATTCCACCCGACCAGCGCGACTCGATTTGGAACAACCAGGAAATCGTCAAGCTCCAATATCAAAAAAACATCGGCACGAGCGCGTATCTGCGCTTTTACGGATACACCTATTTCTCCGATTGGCTCCAGAACGGACCGGTGTGCACGTTCAGCGCATATCAGCTGCTTCGTTTCGCCCGACTACGAGCTCAGCTCGCACACGCGCGGCGCATCGCTCAGTTTCGCCGACCAGATCGACCCGAAGAATCTGTTCAATGTCGAAGCGAATTTCACGACCGCGAATTCCACGCGTGACAATAACACGCAGATGGCCAATGCATTCGGCTCGCGCAGTTTAGCGGCCGTGCTCGTGAATCCGGCCAATACCGCCGGCGGAACGTGCTACAGTGCGAACCCCGGCGGCGGAGCCGCCACGCCGACGACCTGCAGTCCGGACGTGCAAGCCGCGACCTTCCTGACGTGGCCTTGCGTCCAAAGCGCGAGCAATCCGCTGTGCTCGCCGGCCTCGATTTCGCCGGCAGCGGCGGCAAACTCGACCTGCGGCGGAAACCCGTGCCAGTATTACCTGGCCGAGAATAGCCTGTACGCGACGTACAACACGGTCACGCCGCAGTTCATGGCGTTCTCGGCTCAGGATCAGTGGCGCTCGAGCGACAAACTGCTGCTCAACCTGGGGGTGCGGCTGGACCAGTTCCGGTTCGAAGGAGCAAACACCTCGCCGAGCGATCCTGCGCGGCAGTTCTGGTTCACGTCATTCAATGCCGACAGCTGCGTGAGCAAAGCGACCGGCGCTTACGTCGACAAGACGCAAATCCCGGGCTATGTTTCCGGTACCGACCCCGCGAGCATCGCGTGCTCGTCGTTCGGTTCGAACTACTCGCCGACGAATCTGCAGAACGCCTCGTCGGTCGTCAATACGTACAACGTCTTTCAGCCGCGGCTCTCAGGCACGTACACGTTCAACCCCGATACGGTGGTCCGCTTTAGCGCGGGCCGTTACGCGGAGCCGCCGAATACCGCGTACGAGCAATACGATACGCTTCAAGAGAATCTGGCGTATTTCTTAGCGGATCGTTTCTATCAACTCGGCTTTACGACGCCCTCGCACCAGGTCGTTCCACCAAAGTCGGACAACTTCGATCTTTCGCTCGAAAAGCGGTTTGCGAATACGGATTGGTCGTTCAAACTTACGCCGTTCCTGCGCAAGACCAGCGATCAAATCCAACTCTTTTACTTGAATCAGCAAACGAGCTTCGTCTCCGGCCTCAATGTCGGCAAACAAACGAGCGAGGGCGTGGAGTTCCAGCTCAACAAGGGCGACTTCAACCGAAACGGCATTTCCGGGTCGCTCGCACTCACCTACACGCATAGCTACATCAACTACTCGAATCTGCAGAACGGAAGCACGATCTTCACGGCAATCAATAACACGATTCAGAACTACAACGCCTATACGAAGGCATGTGCCACGCATAGCGCGGCTTCCTCGCTCTGCGGTACGACCTCGAATGCGCTGCCCGCGGCAGCATGCTACACACCCTCAGGCACGCCCGATCCCGCGTGCGCTGCCGGAGACATCGGCAACCCATATTGGAACGCTCCGGTCGCCGCAACGCTAAATCCGAGCGCCGACTATGCCACGTACGATCCGTTCCCGTTCACGATTGGAACCTCGGCGACGTCGTTCGCCGTACCGTACGTTGCAACGCTGATCTTGAACTATAAGCACGACAAGTATTCCATTACGCCCAGCTTCCAGTTCGTGGCAGGTAACCGGTACGGCGCACCGGAGACGACTCCCGGAATCGACCCGGCGAGCGGGTGCGGCGCGCTGGCGCCGGTAGCGGGCGACCCGCGGTATCCGTATGGAAACCCCGGACCGGCGGGCTATGACGCAACGACCTGTGCGGGAACGATCACGATCCCGGACCAGTATACGGGGAATTTCGACACGCTCGGCGCGTTCGTCAACCCCTCGCAGTTCTTGATGAATCTGCAGGTCAGCTGATGATGTTTCACCGCGTGTGACGCTCGTAGGCACGTTCGCGAATATCGTGAATACGTGCTTCGGCGGCTCGAAAGAACCTTGGACGATCGCGAATTCTAACGTCTGCTCGTACGGAATCCTGAATACCTCGGGTTTGATTCCGCCGGTCGGTAACGTCTACAATCCGGGCGCGACGATCCAGCGAGCGGTGCAATACCCATACGCTGCATACCTCGGATCGTATAACGTTAACAGCAGCAGCAGCGGACCTCTGCAGAATAAGACGCCGTTCAACTTTTTCTTAGAGGCAAACGTCAAACTGTAAACTCGCGGACATGCGAAGAAGGCTCCGCCCGATAGCGGAGCCTTCTTTTTCTGTTACGTTGGAGCGATTGCCTTAGTGCGGCGTCACCATGTAGACCGCGACCATACCCTTGATGAGCGACATCTTGATCTGGTCGTTGGGGTGAACCTTGCTGAAGTCGACGTTCGCAGCGATTGGTCGTGACGGTCGTCTCGACACCGTTGTCCATCTTGATCGTAATGTGTTTGCCGTCCATTACTTTCTCGACGGTGGCAGTGTAGGTGCCGTCGGGAATCAGCGAGGCGTCGACGGTATTTCCCGCCGACGGCGAGGCCGGGTGCGGCAACCGCCGCTAGCAATGCAAGCAAGCAAAAAACTCTACGCACGATATCTCCACATTTGGCGTTTCCGATGGGTGAGAAGAACAAAGGCGGCACGACTCCACTGTGCCAGGTTTCTAGCCTATGATGATAGCGCAAGTGACCCCGAATCTTCTAGAGCATGTCGGTCATTTTTCGACTCGCCGACGGCCGATCTGCCGTTTTTCCCGGCCTGGAATTGCCCGACCAGGCTCTGAAGTTCGGAGGCCTGATCCAGGACCTGCGCCGCCTGGCCGGCCACCTCGGTAACCGCGCTGGAGTTGGCACGGCCCAGGTCCGAGGTATGAGCGATCGTCTGGCTCAGAGATTCGATGGCGATCTGCTGTTCTTGACTGGCCTGGGCGACTTGCCCCGTCCGCTGCTCTATCTCCGAGACGCTCTCCAAGATCTGATTTGACGTAATCGCCTGCTCCCGCATCGTCGCCGCCGCCTCGTGGGTCATGGCGCCCATCTGTTCGCTGGCCTTGGCCAGTTCTTCGGATGCGCGAGCCTGCTCGGTGGTCGCGATGCTGATCTCGCTGACGAGCTGCGCCATCTCGGTGACTCGTCCGCTGATGAGTTCGATCATGTCGGTCACCGATCGCGCGGACACGGCATTGTTCTGGACCAGGTTGTTCGCGCGAGCGGTGCGTTCGAGGACGGCGGTCGTGCGGCGCTGGATGTCGGCGACGAGCTGCCCAATCTGTTTTGTCGAGCTGGCCGAATTCTCGGCGAGTTTGCGCACTTCGTCGGCGACGACCGCGAAGCCGCGGCCGTGCTCGCCCGCGCGCGCCGCCTCGATGGCGGCATTGAGGGCCAGCAGGTTGGTTTGGTCGGCGATCTCTTCGATGAGGCCTAATATCTCGCCGATCTGACGCGAGGCGCCGTCCAAACTCTGCATCTCGCTGACCACGCCGGCGACCGTGTCGCTGATGCTCGACATGCCTTTGGAGAGCTGCGCGACTTCATTACGGCCGTCGCGCACCTGTTTGTCGGTATGGGTGGACTCCTCGCGAACGCGCTGCGCGTTGCCGGCAACCTGAACGATCGAAGCCGACATCTCTTGTGTGTTCGCGACGGCCTGTTCGACGACGGTCGCCAGGTTCAAAAGATTTTGGTCCATCTCCTGAATCGAAGCCGTCATCTGTGCGACGGCGCTCGAAATGTCCGTAACGCGGCGCGCAACTTGCTCGGCGTTATCGGCGACGGAACCGGCCGTGCCCTGAACCGAGGTTGAGAAGTCCGACGCGCGCCCGAGCGCGGCGAGTTCTTCGGAGACGCGAGCCTCGACTTGGCGCGCCGTGTCATTCGTGTGCGAGCTTGCGGTCTGCACGGTCATGACCGCGTGCTGTATGGTCGAGATGATTTGCGCCAAACGATCGCCGAGTTGATCGACGGCTTGACCTAATCTTCCGAGAAGATCGCCGCCCTGCCAGCCGACGCGGGCGGTGAGGTTACCGCGGCCCATCGCTTCAAAGACGTTCAGACAACTTTCCAAGCCCGCGCGCATTGCGCGCCGGAACCAACTCATTGCAATGAACGCGATGAGGCTTGCGACGACGGCGCCGACGATTATACCGCTGAGCGCGGAGTTTCGTGCCTGCATCAACGCGGCAAAGCGCGTGTCGGAGTTATTTTTGAGCGCATTCAGAAGTGCATCACCGTCGGTGCTCTGCTGATCGAACGCACTTGCCGCCATGCCTTGAATTTGCTTGAGCGCTTCAGCCTTTTTGCCTTGACTCAAAAGTCCGACGCCGGCCAGCGCTTGGAAGTCATAGATGTTGGCGCTGCCTTGTATCTGTCGTTTGGTGTCGCCGACGAACTTATCGACGAGCGGCTTGACCGCCGGATCGCTGCCCGTGAGATCCGCCATTTTGCGTGAGTCTTCGGGGAACTGATTCATCATTGCCTTGGCTCGGGCCAGTGACGCGGCGGCTTTTGCGGGATCGGGGTTTGTCGCGGCGTCGATGGACGACGCGCGCAGCGTGTCCGCATCCGAGGCAACTTTAATGTAGGCAAGCTCGCCGCGGATTATCGTGTCATGCAAAGCTTGAGCCTGCTGCGTGATGCCCGTCATCGCCCACATCGCGACCGGAATAATGGCAATGACAACCAGGATCACCAACGCAAAAGCGGAGGTAAGCCCGCGTTCTAGACTCGTGCGCTTGGAACTCATATCAGCATGTATGTTCGGCTTTGGGCCGCGAAAGATTAAGCGCCCCGGCGTACCAAGACTCGCGAGAATCGCTGCGACCGCCGCGCCCAGCAGGACGGCTACCACACACGGCAGGAGGTCGGGTTTATTCGTCATGATATACAGCGCGACGACCAGCTCGCAGACCGTCAAAAAAATCGAGTAATTCAGGACTCCGTCGCGTCTGGCGGCACTGGAGTCTCGGGTGTGACCGGCCCCTCGCCGGCGCTCTGCGCCAATTTTAAAGATGGCCTCGCCGCGCTTACCGTTGATAAGCGGGCCAATAATCATCATGATGATGGTCACGATGAACGTCACCCAGACCCACGGCTGCCAGCCGATGCCCCCCGCGTAGACCATCCATACACCCATAGCGACAAGGAGTAGCGCTCCCGCGCCCATGACGGGACCTGCGATCGGCAGGTTCAGCGTCGCTGCACGGACGTGGGCGAGCGTCGTCGCGCGGTGCAGCTGGGCCAGGGCGACCACTTCCAAACCGATTCCCGCGAACAGCGCGACAACCCCAAGCAGATGAAAAAACAGCAGAATCTGCAGCATCGTAGGTCCTCTCCGAGCAGTCGTAATCGTGTTCCGCGCCTGATTTACGCTTTTGCGTGCAGCTTCCGCTGATTTATGCTTGTGCACAGGTTGCTCGCAAGGAGACCGTTCGCGCTGCGCTAACCTTGCGGAAATCTTGCAAAGACCCGCTATACCTTGTAGGGTTATGGCAAATAAAACACAATATATAGGGGTCAAGCGGCTCGATTAGCGACCCGCGCGCACCTTCCTATTTTCGGGGGCGAACTACAGGCGAATGAAGCACGAGACTGTGGCTGGGCTCGATATCGGGACGACCAAGACGTGCGCGGTCGTCGCCGCCGAAGGCCCGAGCGGCCTCGAAATCATCGGCTACGGCGAGGCTCCTTCGCTTGGAATGCGCAAAGGCGTGGTCACCGACTTGGAAGAGACGATCAAGTCTATCGAGGCGGCTACCGAGCGGGCGGAGCGCATGGCGGGCGTCCATATCCAGGGCGTCTACGTCGCAATCACCGGCGAGCACATTCGCAGCACGAATAACCGCGCCGTCGTCGCGGTTCAGAGCGAGGACCGCGAGGTCGGACTTGCCGACGTACGCCGCGTCGTCGACGCCAGCAAGATCATCAACCTGCCGGCGGATCGTCAAATCATTCACGCGCTGCCGCGCTATTTCACCGTCGACGGGCAAGACGGCGTGGAGGATCCCGTCGGCATGGCCGGCGGCCGTCTGGAAGTCGACACGCACATTATCACCGGCGGATCGACCTTCATCACCAACGTCCTGAAATGCGTTCACCGCGCGGGTCTGGAGTCCGCGGGCCTGGTGTTCGAACCGCTCGCCAGCTCCGCATCGACGCTGCTTTCCGAAGAAAAACATGTGGGCGTCGTTCTGCTCGACATCGGTGGCGGCACGACGGACATCGCCGTGTACAGCGGCGGCGGTGCGATCTACACATCGACGATCCCCGTCGGCGGCAATATTCTGACGAATGACATATCGCTTGGGCTCAAGACGACGGCGGCCGAAGCGGAACAGATCAAACGCGCGTACGGCGCGGGAACGCCCGCCGACGACGAGCAGCGATTTCCCGTGAAAACGTTGGACGGCCGTTCCACGAAGGACGCAACGACAACGCAGCTGCGTCAGATCGTCGTTCCGCGCGTCGTCGAGACGTTCCGCATGGCGCGCGGGAAGATCATCGAGAACGTGCCGCGCGATCTGGTGCTCGGTGAGATCGTCGTAACCGGCGGCGGCGCACATCTCATCGGCATCGAGCCGATCGCCGAGGAAGTATTCGGCTTACCGGTCCGCGTCGGATTACCGGGATGCGTCGCAGGCTTGAACGATTCGCTCAAGCAGCCGGAGTATGCGACCGCAATTGGGCTTGTACTCTTTGGTCCTGGAGGCGGCCTGGACAACCGTCAATACGTTCGGCGCAGCCCGTCGGTCTTTGGTAAGGTCCGCGCGTGGCTAGGCGACCTGTGGAATTAGATTCAGAATCGGAACACCCGGAGCAACCCTCACTTTTTACGGAGGCGACAAATCAAATGGCTGATGCAAAGCGCTACGTCCCGGAACATGCAGCGACAATCAAAGTGATTGGCGTAGGCGGCGGCGGTTGCAACGCGGTGAACCGCATGATCGAGGCCGGGTTATCCGGCGTCGAGTTTTTCTCGGTGAACTCCGATGTACAGGCACTGCGCAACGCGCTGACCGAGAACACCGTGCAGATAGGCAGCAACCTCACGCGCGGATTGGGCGCGGGGGCGAATCCCACGCTCGCACGCGAGGCCGCCGAAGATTCACGCGAGGATCTCGCGATGGTGATCGAGGGCGCGGATCTCGTCTTTATTACAGCCGGCATGGGCGGCGGTACGGGCACGGGCGCGGGGCCGGTGATCGCCGATATCGCGCGAGAGTCCGGAGCGCTGACGATTGCGGTCGTTACCAAGCCGTTCGCGTTCGAGGGTCGTAAGCGCATGCAAGTCGCCGAGAACGGCATCGCCGAACTCGAGCAGAAGGTCGATACGCTCATCACCATTCCGAACGAGCGCATCCTGCAAGTGATTGAGAAACGCACGCCGCTCAACGAGGCGTTCTCGTATGCGGATGACGTGCTGCGCCAGGGCATTCAAGGCATAAGTGATCTCATCACGCAGCCCGGCCTCATCAACTTGGATTTCGCCGACGTCAAGACGATCATGAGCGATGCAGGAAGCGCGATGATGGGTATCGGCGAGGGATCGGGCGAGCACCGCGCAGCCGATGCCGCACAGAAAGCGATCGCATCGCCGCTTCTCGAGACGACGATCGAGGGCGCACGCGGCGTGATTTTCAACATCACGGGCGGCCCGGACATGGCGATGTACGAAGTCAACGAAGCGGCTGAAATGATCAGCCGCGCCGTTGACAGCGAAGCGCAGATCATCTTCGGAGCGAGCATCGATCCGCAGATGGCCGGTAAGGTTCGCGTGACCGTTCTCGCGGCAGGTTTCGGAGCAGCTCGAGGTTACACGCGCGCTTCAGGAGCGTTCAACTTCGCCGACGCGAAGATCGACGCAGTTGCGCCCCTGAACATGGACGACATCGAGGTTCCGGCGTTCTTGCGCTATCGCGGATAGTTCCTCCGCCGCTTAGTTATTTGGGCTGATTCGTCACCGGAATCATCAGGTGTGCGTACGGCGTGTCCGGCCACATCACGTACGGCTTTGTCGGATCGGCGTCAAGGCTCATGGGGTAGCCCATCGTTTTGGCGGCGGGGCCGACGATCATGACGTGAGGTCCGGTCTTGACCCAATGGTTGGTCGGCGTCGCCGCGGTAGCGAACGGATCGCTATTGCTTGTCCCGGTATCGCCCGCCAACATATACACGAATCCCATGTCGGGCGGCGGCGCGGTGTGCATCATCAACGCGCCCATCCAGCGCATGGCGTTCTTGTCCGCACACATCGGCGTGCCCTCACCGCCCGGGACGACCATGCACGTGAAGCCATTCGTGCCGGGTCGAATGGTGCGCATCGTCCCGTCCTTCTGTAACTGGACGATCGTTGCGCCGTTTACGACGGCTGCCGGAGCTGCGGTCATTATCTTAGCCATGTAATCGGAATCCGTGCTTGGAGCCGGCTGCTGCTGAGCCGCAAGAACACCTGGAACAGCAAAGATCGCAAACACGAGTGTGCACACGAAACGCGTGTATCTGCTCATAGTCTACCTCCCGAAAAGCTCGCCTTTTTTAATCTGGATTGGCGGCCCTATCCTACAACACGGCGGTTTTAATGGGTAGGTGCGAATGGTCCGGCGCGCCGTGGGCACGGCCTTGCGGACGCCCGCTTCGCGCGTATCCGGGCGGAGCTCCTCATCGCAATAGCGTATGCCAAGCGTGTGAGCCCTCGAACTACTTTTTGGCTGGCGGCGATCGTATTGGTCGCGGCAACCTTTGGGCGCGCCGGCGCAAAACCGATCAACCTCAACCAGCGTGCCGCCGTCGAATATGCCGACGATCTGAAGACGCACATCAAACATGTCGTCGTCATCATTCAAGAAAATCGTTCGTTCGATAATTTCTTCCACGACTTTCCGGGGGCCGATTCTGTCGACGAAGGTATGACGCCGGACGGACCGGTGCCGCTGCATCCGGTGGATTTGGCGCTTCCGGTCGACGTGGATCATCAACGCAAAGCGTTTCTGGTGGAATACAACGGCGGCAAGATGGACGGCTGGCAGCGTGTCGAGACGCTGCCGCAGCAAAATCCGAATTTTCCGTACGCGTACGTGCCGCGTAGCCAAATCGAACCGTACTGGGATATGGCTCAGGAATATACGCTGGGCGACCGGATGTTCCAATCAAACATCGGACCCTCGTTTCCGGCTCATTTATATCTGATTGCGGGACAAGCCGACTTCGTAGCGGACAATCCAAACCATCTAGAGACCTCTCGCTTTGCGTGGGGCTGCGACTCGCCCTTGAACGCGCGCGTATCGGTCGTAAATCCGGAAGGTGAAGAAGTCGCCGGCCCGTTTCCCTGTCTGAATATGCCGACGATCGCAGACATGGCGCTCCCGCTGGGCGTCACATGGCGATACTATGCGCCGGGCTTGGAAGATTTGGGAAGTATTTGGTCGGCGTTCGATGCGATACGCCACATTCGGTACTCACCGTACTGGGGCAATGTCATCTCGCCGGAAACGCAAGTGCTCAAAGACGCACGGCGCGGTGATTTGGCCAACATCACCTGGATTGCGCCGTCCGCGCAAAACTCCGACCATCCATTTCCCAAAGAAAATCTTCCACGCGATTTCACGGTCTCAGGCGCGTACGGACCCGAATGGGTTGCCGCAATCGTCAACTCGATAGGACGCAGTCCGATGTGGAAAACGACGGCAATCTTCGTGGTTTGGGACGACTGGGGCGGCTGGTACGATCACGTTCCGCCTCCGCAGCTCGATCGGATGGGTCTTGGGCCTCGGGTGCCGTTCATCGTGATATCGCCGTGGGCGAAACGGCATTACGTTTCGCACGTACAACACGAGTTCGGCAGCTTGCTCAAATTCACGGAGCTCACCTTTGGGCTGCCCTCGCTGCATACGACGGACGATCGGGCCGATGCGCTGCGCGACTGCTTCGATTTCTCTCAGAAACCCGGGTCCTTTCACGAGTTTCCGGCCATGCGGCAAGCCGCATTTTTCGAAGACGAAATTGCGGACGAAATTCCCGACACGGATTGGTAGGATCTATCGATCGCGGCTTGCGCGGATGCTTGCAAGCGGTATGGCCATCAGCGTGCCGCCGCGGCTTCCGATGATGAGCGTTTGACCTGCGACGATCGGTGAACCGACATTGAACGGCGTGCGAACGTTCTTCACGCCGATCAAGTGCCCATCGGCGGCGTTCAACGCCCATAGGTAACCGCCCAAATCTCCGAAATAGAGCGTTCCGCCGGTATAGACGATGCCGCCCTTGACGGGTCCGTGCGTCGATACGCTCCACCTGATCTTGCCCGAGGCCGGATCGAGCGCATGAACGGCGTTCGCGATGGAACTGCCCACGAACAGCGTCCCGTGCGCCAGCAACGGAATCGAGGCCTCGTTGCGTTTGGGTAAGACGCCCGCTTCCAGCGATACGTCCCAAAGCTTTTTTCCCGTTCCTAAGTCGACGGCAAAGACGCGAAATTGCGCGTTTCGTTCGGTCTGCACCGGAATCGCGGAACTGGGCGGCATGACGTAGTTGCAGTACGCGCGATCGCGGTCGGCCGCGATCGGGCAATCACCGATGCCTGATGCTACCGATGACAAGAGCGAACGCCAAACGATCGTTCCATTTTTTGCATGCAGCGCCCACAGGGCGTTCGTATCCACGCCCGCCGTCAGGAACTCATCGCCGCCGATTGGGACGATGGCGGACATCGAGGCGATTGAATGCAGCCTGCGCGCGTAAATGGTCCGTCCCGATGCCGGATCGAGCGCGAGCACCGATCCGGACCCGTTGTGATGCAACAGAACGCCGGCGATAACCGCCGGCGTGGGCATCCCGCTGCCCGAAAGCGGCACGCGCCAAACCAACTTGCCTCGTACGCTGTCGAGCGCGAACAGAGCGTTGGAAGCGTCGCCGACGCGGATTGGATGCGAGGGCGAAGAGCCGTCGGGACTGTTTTCGTTGCCTTCTCCGACAATCACCAGCCCCCCATACACGATGGGCGCGGACATGATGGGACTTGCGACCTTGTACATCCACTTGACGCTGCCGGTTGCCGGGTCGAGCGCGAACAGCTGCCCGCTGTTGTTTCCGACGAAGAGCGTGCCGTTCACGAGCGTTGGGCTGGACGAAAATCCGCCGCCCGTCGGAACGCGCCACGAAACGCTCAGCGAACCCGGCAGGACCACGTTGTTATCGTTGTGCAGCCGGAACTGCGTCCAGACTGCCGGGCTGGCGATCTGCGTGCTCAACGCGAGCACCATGACCGCTGCGGCGAGCGGGGTCGGCACGAAGGAGTATTACCCGAGGCCGCGGTCCGGCTAGCATCTACTAAGACCTTAGTTGACAAAGAAGTAGCCCGGTGCTACGGTAACTACTAAGGATTTAGTAGTGATGAGAGGAACGCACGTGCGCAAGAGGCCCAAATCCCTTACCCGAGCGGAACTGCGCGTGATGAATGTCTTGTGGCAACTGGGCAGCGGCACCGTGGCGCACGTCGTCGCGGCGCTTCCGCCGCCGCCCGCCGCTTACACGACCGTGCTCACGATTCTGCGAATATTGGAGCAAAAGGGCGCCGTCCGGCGGCGCAGCGAGGGTCGCGCGCACATCTATACGCCGGCCATTGCGCGCGATGAAATCGCCCGTTCCGCGGTGGCGGATATCGTTCAGTCTTTTTTTCAAAACAGCAAGTCTGCGCTCGCGCTGCGGCTCATCGCCGAGTCGCGGCCGTCGGAAGATGAGATTGTGGCGCTCAAAGAGCTTATCGCGCGGCACGAGGAGACCGGCTCATGATCGAACGCACCATCGTTTTAGTTTTGCTCAACGCGATTTGGCAGCCGCTCCTCATCGCCGCATGCGCCTACACCGTCCTTTCCTTCGCGCGTAATGCGAGCGCGGCAACCCGCTGCGCCGTATTGACGGCTGCGCTTTTTGCTGCGTTGCTGTTGCCGCTTGCAAGCAGCATCCCGGCGCTCATGACGCAGCAGCGCGCTGTAAGCACGTCGTTTACGCCGGAGCACGCTTTGATTGTGCGGCCCATCGATTATTCGCATCTTGCTGCAGCGATTCGGACGCGCAGTGCGCACGCAACGACCACGCGCGTTTCCGCGCCCGACAAACCGGCTGCCCGTCTTTGGACCGCCTCGCACGTTGCCCTAACGTTACCGCGAACGGCGCTGATTGCGATAACCGCTCTGTGGGCAGTTCTCGCCTTCGCGCTGCTCGTTCGTCTTGCGATCAGTTTTGTCTACCTCGAACGGCTCAAGGGCGACGCGCTGCCCCTAGCGACCGAGTGCCGGAGTTCCCTGCGCCGCTGGAACGAGAAGGCGGGCGGCACGCTTCGGCTGTGCGTGTCGGATCAAGCGATCGTACCGATTGCCGTCGGCTGGTTTGATGCGATGGTTCTGGTGCCGCGTCATCTGGTCGAAGAACTCGAGCCCGCCGATCTCGATAGGATCATCCTGCACGAGATCGCGCATCTGCGGCGTCGTGACAGTATCGCGCACGCGGCGCAGAAGATCGGAAGCGCGCTGTTTTTCTTCAGCCCGGGATTATCTTGGATAGGCCGTCAGCTCGATCTCGAGCGCGAGGTCGCATGCGATGACTGGGTGGTCGAACAGCGCAGTGAAGCAACGCCGTACGCGAATTGTCTGCTTCGCTTGGCGCAGCAGACGCCGTGGCCGCATAGTGCGCTTCCGGCGCCCGGTGCATTCGTGACACGAAAGAGCATGTCGATCCGTATCGAGCGGATGCTGTTCAGAGCGCGCAATGCGTGCTTGCGACCGGCTCCCGGCCCGGTGGCCGCAACGCTTGCAACAATCGCCGCCGCCGCGGTTCTCGGGTTTGTGTTCACTCCCTCGGTTGCATACGCCGTGGATGCGCATCCGTCGTGGAAAACGCCGCTGATCGAGCAGTCGGCTGCGCCCTTCAAGCACACCACGACGCGTAAAACAACGCACCCCGGCGTTACGCATCATGCGCGTCCTGCTGCGCCGCCGACGCCGCCGGAAGTCAAACGCAAGGTATTCGTGGCGTTCACTGCAGTTCACGCCGGTCCCGAAGGCGACGATTGCCGCAGCGAAATCGGAGCGGCCCGCGCCGGCACCCAGCAGCGCGGTCGCGTATGAGGTCATGGCTCGACCGAGCAGTGTGCCGGTCGCTCGCGCGACCAGCACGCCTGCGGCTCGCACGAGTGCGGCACCGGCGCCCGCCGTTACCGGCTCCGACGGCGATTATATTACGCAAATGGAGACGCTGTTTGGACGGCGGCTGACGGTCGAGCAGCTCGTGGGTCTGAAGTCGCTCAACGTTACTCCCTTGTACGTACAGCAGATGCGTCAGGCCGGATTTCCGGATCTCAAGGTGGACCAGTTCGTCGCCGCGCGCTCGGTTGGGCTTACGCCGCAGCGTGTGACCGAACTGCGTAGCGACATTCGGCCCGCTGACATTTGACGACGCGGTAACGGTGCTCGCGATGCACGTCGACGCAAATTATCGCGCGACGATGCAGGCTGCCGGATTGCAAAACCTCTCGCTGCAACAGCTGGTTGAACTCAAAGCCGTCGGCATCACGCCCGACTATATCAGACAAGCCAACACGTTCGGATTCGGCACGCTGACCGCGCGCCGTTTGGTTGAACTCAAATCGCTGGGAGTCGACCAGGACTACATCCAGCGCGTCCGCGCTCACGGCTTTCAAAATCTGACGATCGAGCAGATTGTGGAGTTGAAGTCGTCAGGGGTCATCAAAAAGTGAGCGCACTGCTGTCCGCCGTCCTCGCCGCGGTGTTGCTGGCTGCGAACACGCCGCTCTCCACGCTCTCGGGAACGTGGGATATCTCTCGCGCGACCGACACGCATCAGCTCCAGCTTCGTTTGAGCTTCGAGGGGCGCGAGAACACCATGCGCATCTCGGATGACTCGATGAACTTCAATGCGGCGCAGCTCGGTTTGAGTGATGCTCAGATCGACGGGCCTCCGGCGAATACGCAGTTCGGATTGCAGCGTGAGGCCGGAACGTTTCGATTCACCGGAATGTTGGGGCACGGAAGCGGAAGCGGCTCCGCGACCTTTACGCCAAGTCAGGCATTTTACGCGGGAATGGCGTCTCGCGGATTAGAGACTGCGCGACACACGCGACGTCATGTCGGCTGCGACCGTCGATTTAACGCTGGCGTATGTCGATAGTATCCACGGAGCGGGATACCCGGGCTCTGTCGTTCGACGAAATGCTCGCGTTTCGCGCGCTGCGTGTTACCCCTCAGTCGATCGCGCAGCTGAAATCGATGTTCGGAAACCTGAGCGCGGACCAGGTCATCTCGACGACGGCCTTACGCATCACTCCCGCGTATGTAAATGAATTGCATGGCATCGGCTTGCAACATGTCTCGGCGGAACAAGCCGTCGAGTTCAAGTCGCTGCAAATTACCAAATCATACGTGGACGAGCTTGCGCGGATGGGATTTTCGCGACTGACTCCAGAGCAAATCGTCGAGTTTCGCGCCTTGCGGATCGATGCGGCGTATATCAAGCATCTTGCCGACCACGGCCTCAAAAATCTTAGCGCGGAACAAGTCGTTCAGCTTAAAGCCTCGGGTCTCTAATCACCGCACCAGGCGGCTCGTTAAAGCGAACAGGCAAAGCGCACTCAGCCATGCGCCTCCGAAGAGTAGTCCGCCCAGCACGTCCGTGAGATAATGCGCGCCGAGTGCTAAGCGCGACCACACGATGCCCGCCGCCCACAGCAGGAGAAGGGCTACGATGACGTACTTTTGCGTGGGTTGCAACCAGAACGTACTTATCACGAGCGCCCATGCGGCAAAGGTAACGACGGCCGTCGTCGCGTGCCCGCTGGGATAGGAATGCCCCGCATCCAGACCGACGAGCCAATAGTCGGGGCGCGTTCGTCTGAAATAGAGCTTGAACGACTCGACGGCGCCTTGCGACATGATCTGTGAAATGCCCATCAGCAGCGGCACCCATACAGGGTGCCGGGCGATGGCGAAAAGTGCCACGGCAATCACGTACCCGGCGATGAGCGGGCGCGATCGTCCCGACTTGGTGAATACCTTGGCGAGCGCAGTCCCCTGTCCTCGAAAGTACACGGCACGCGCGTCGGCCCATCCCAGCGGTCTGCGCGAAACCATTCGCCCAAGTATGAAAAAAAACAGAAAACACAGGATGCCCGCAATCAGAATTGCAGCCAAACTCACGCGTGTTCCTTAAAATCCGCGGGTACGAGCACGCGCAGTGCCGCGCGCGAAATCCGAAATTTCACGGGCGTTTTGCCGAACTCGTGACCGTCAATATTTACGGGTTGCTTCGGTTTGGTTTTAATGTTGATCTTAGAGGCGCTGAAGTAATGGGCGTCGGGAAGCTTCGTCTGTGCGCCAAGGAGCAGCGCAGCAGTGGTAGTCAGCGTTTGCACGGTCGAGGTGTCTGCGGAAGCAAAGAACGCGAGCTTTCCGCTGCGGATGTTCGCTTGCGGCGTCACGGGCTGGCGGCCAAAATACCGGCCGCTGGTGATGACCGCTTCATGCGTGACGATCTTGATGCGGTTGCCGGGCCATGTAACGCGCAGTTTAAATGACTTACGACGCAAGAGCGGCCTGAGCGACGCTATTCCATAAGCAATCGGCCCGATAAGCCGCTTGAGTGGTTTGCTCGTGCGATTTGCGGCGTTCGCGAGTACGCCTATCGTGGCGAAGTTCGCAAAATATGTACCGTTGACGATTCCCAAGTCGACCCGGATCTCGCGACCGGATACGATTGCTTCGATAGCGCCGTCGACATCTTTAATTCCAAGACTGAACGCAAAGCTATTTCCGGTTCCCGCGGGAACCGCTGCTAGTACGGCGTCACGATGCGCCAGCTCGGCAACAGCGGCTGCCTGTGAGCCATCGCCTCCAATGACGACGATGAGGCGCTTTCCGGACTTTATGGCTGCTCGTACACGCCGCTGCAACTGCTTGCGTCGTTTTACCATGTGGGTTTCAACGATCGTTACACCGCGCTTCGGCAGTTCCGCGCACAGACGCCGATAGGACTCGAGGCCATGGCGTGAGGTCGGCCTGCAAATAATCGTCGCTTCTCGCATGTACGTCATCTCGCGTCAGTTGTTTGTGAGAGCTGATGAGTTTCCTATTACGATTGGGCGATCCGAATGTATTGACACGGTGTGATAAATCTTTACTACGGGCTTAACGACCGTGTACCTACTTGCATTCGCCGTAGTAAGGAGCGGGTTTGATCGTAACCGATAGTGCGCTTCTCGAAGATGCCGACCTCGCACGCATGACACTGGAGGGAGATGCTATACGCCGTATTCCTCGTGCTCTGGCATTACGACACGACGTTCTCTCGCTGTGCAGCGAAGGGAATCAGCTCACGATTGCAGTCCCGGATGCAAACGATCGCGACACGATCGATCGCATACGCCTGGTCACGGGAATGCATGTTCGAGCGGTGTCCGCAAGCCGGGCAGTGATTCGTGCGCGTTTATCCGAGGCGTATCAAGAGCATAGCGGCAGAGATGACGCACCCGCCATCCGCGAACTCGATGCCATTCACGCCAATGCCATCGAGAACGGTGCATCCGACATTCACCTGGAGCCGCTGAGCTCCGGCGGCCGCGTGCGACAGCGCGTCGACGGGATTTTACACGAGGGACGCGCCCTGCCCGGCGATTTGTACGCGCAGGTCGTCTCGCGTATCAAACTGCTGGCGAAGATGGATATCGCCGATAAGCGCGCACCCCAAGATGGACGCTATGCGATAGAACTGCCGGGCAATTCGGTCGATGCGCGGACCAGCTCGATGCCGACGATCCTCGGAGAGAAGGTCGTCGTGCGATTGCTGCATCATCATACGCAGGTCCCCGGTCTGGACCATTTGGGAATGCCGGAACGTCACGTGCGTATCATTCGCCGGGTCGTGCACGCGCCTCACGGTTTCGTCGTCGTTTGCGGTCCGACCGGCAGCGGAAAGACGACGACCCTGTACGCGGCGATGGCCGACCGGAATGTGGAGTCGCAAAACCTGTGCAGCGTCGAAGACCCCGTGGAAGTACGAATTCCCGGCATCGCTCAGGTTCAAGTCAATCAGCGCGCCGGTGTAACGTTCGCCTCGGCCCTGCGCGCGTTCTTACGCCAAGACCCCAACGTTATCATGGTGGGCGAAATGCGCGACAAGGAGACAGCGAGCGTAGCGGCATCGGCGGCGCTCAGCGGTCAACTCGTTCTTACCACGCTGCACGCGAGCGATGCGCCCAAGGCCATTGACCGGCTGCTGGAATTGGGCATTTCGCAAGAAACTGTAGCGGCCAGTCTTACCGCCGTGGTGGCGCAGCGGCTCGTGCGCAGGCTTTGCACGAACTGCAGGGTGCCCTACGAGATCGGCGGACCGATCGCGCTTCAGTTCGGTTTACGTGAGGGCTTGATGGCGTATCGTGCCGACGGCTGTTCGGTATGCCGCGGTACGGGCTATAGCGGACGGATCGCGATCTTCGAGTGCCTGTTTGTCGATGACATGATTCGCACGCGTATTGCATCGGGCGCATCGAGCGTCGTCGTGCGCGAGCTATCGTTAGAGCGGGGTTTCGAGCCGCTCGCGACCGATGCGTGCCGCCGCGTCATTCTCGGAGATACGACGTTCGATGAGCTTCGCCGCGTGTTGCCGGCCGAGAACGCTGCGTGAGCGGAGTCCTCGCTTCGATTCGTCTAATCGACGTGTTGCGAATTGCTCGCGAGCAAGCCGCTTCAGACCTGCACTTGGCCGCGGGTTGCGCACCCGTCGTCCGGATCGACGGCACGCTCGAGTCCCAACCGTTCCAGGCTCCGTCGGCCGAGGAGATCTCGTCGATTGCCGCTGCAATGCTTCCGAAGCAGCTGTATGCAGAACTTGAGCGCAAGGGTGACGTAAGCGCCACGTACCGAGATGATCGAGCTCGGCAGCATACGCGTGCATGCCTACCGAACCTCGCGCGGGATCTCGCTTGCGATGCGCCTTTTAGCCGTATCAGTACCGACGCTCGAGGATCTCAGACTGCCGGCGATTGTAGCCGCGGTTGCGGATCGGCCGTCCGGCTTGGTGTTGTTCGCCGGTCCGACAGGATGTGGAAAGTCGACGGCTCTCGCGGCCATCGTGGAGTCTATAAACCGTACGCAGGCCAAGCATATTATCACGATCGAGGACCCGATCGAGTACGAACACCGGTCAAACCGCTGTATCGTGAGCCAGCGCCACGTAGGTGTCGACGTGCCTGCGTTCTCCGATGCGGTCTACGGAGCGCTCCGATGCGATCCCGATGTGGTCCTTATCGGTGAATTGCGAGATCGCAAGACGATGCACGCAGCCCTGACGGCGGCGGAGACGGGGCACTTGGTGCTGGCAACGCTGCATACGGGCGACGCGCCGCAGACGGTTGACCGGATTATCGGCGTGTTCCCGGGTGAGATGCAGGAACAGATTCGCGTGCAGCTGGCACAGACGCTGGGCGCCGTCATCTGTATGCGTTTGGTGCCGTGCGCCGGCGGAAAGGGGCGCCGCTGCGCTGCCGAGGTACTCATCGCGAGCGATGCCGTCCGCAATCTCATACGTGACGGCAAGACGCATCAGTTGCGTAACATCATCGCGACCTCGCGGCAGAGCGGTATGCAGACGCTGGAAGCGCACCTTTCAGACCTGATTGGACGGCGCGAGATTACGTTTGAGGCGGCCGCCGCCGTAACCGAGCGCGCTTCTGACCTGCGACCATCGATGCGGACGATAGCATAATGTCTTGTCTCTATTACTATACCGCTCGGAACGCGAGCGGTGTTTGCGTCCGGGGTTCGATCGAATCTACGACCGAATCGTCGGCTCTGGTCAGTTTGCGTACGCGATCGCTGTTCGTCACCTCGCTCGAGAGTGCAGCGACGACGCGCGGTGCGGTCGCAGGCCTTATGCGCATCGGTGGTGTTCCAAAACAGCACATCGCGGCATTCTTTCGATCCTTTGCGACCCTCGTTAGAGCCGGCGTTCCCATCGATCGTTCCCTTGGCATAACGGTCGAGCAGTGCGGTCACGGGCTCTTGCGCGAGGCGCTGGCTTGCACCGTTAACGACATCGAGAATGGTCTGGCTCTCAAGCTCGGCAATGTCCCGCCACCCCAAAGAATTCTCGCCTCTGTGCATTACGATGATCAGGGCGGGCGAGCTCGGCGGCGTGCTCGACGAAGTCCTCCTGAATCTGGCGTGCGTCGTCGAGCGCGACCGCAGCGTTCGGCAGCGCATGATGTCGGCACTGGCATATCCGGCGATCGTGGCGTTATCAGCGCTTGCACTGGTCGTATTCCTGGTCACCTCGATCGTGCCGACATTTCGGTCGATGTACGCGCAGATGCACGTGCCTCTGCCGTGGATTACGCAAGCGGTCATCGCCGCAGGGGATTCGCTGCGATCGCCGATGCTTTGGATCACCCTCGTGCCGTTGGTCGCTGGTCTTGCAATCGCAATAGGGCGCATGCGCAGCAGCACGCGCGGCGCGCTCTTGATCGACGGCATCGTGATGCGGTCTCCCATACTGGGTGCAATCGTGCGCAAAGCAAACCTGGCGAGATTGGCGCGTACGCTGGGAACGCTTCTGCAATGCGGAGTGGCGCTTGTCGCTGCTCTCGAGGTCGCGACAGACGTCGTTAGCAGCGCTCCTTATCGAGAGAGCCTGCTTGCCCTGCGACAAGCGCTCAGCGAGGGTTCGGGAATCACCAAACCGCTCGCGGCCTGCGGCATCTACGATCCGATGTTCGTTCAGATGGTTCGGGTCGGCGAAGAGTCCGGAGCGCTCGACGCGATGATGCTTCACATTGCCGAGCACTATGAGGCGGACGTGGACACGGCTCTTAGTGCGCTCGGCTCGACATTGGAACCCGTGATGATCTTGATGTTGGGAGGCGCAGTCGGGTTCATCGTTGCGGCGATCTTCATCCCCCTGTATACGCTCATCGGAAATATCAAATGACGACCGAGAGCCGCAATCGAGCCGTAACGCAGTATATCTACCTGTGCGCGCAAGGAGCCCGCAAATTTTGCCGTCCGGGCTTGGACGTTGCCGACCTTCAGCAGATTGCCGCAGTTGGCCTCATTAAGGCATGCGACCGATACGACCGGCGCTTGCGCACGCCGTTCACGGCTTTCGCGTGGCTATTTATTGTTGGAGAGTTGATGCATTACGTGCGGGATAACGAACGGCTGGTGCGAGCTCCCAGGCGGCTGAACGAAATGTATCGACGCGTCGAGCACGTTTCCGACCGTCTTCGTCACGAACTTTTGCGCGAGCCCTCCGCTCAGGAGATCGCGCGTGTCTTGGGCGCGAGCGGGCGCGACCTCGAAGATCTCAGGCGTCTTCAAAGACGCGAAGTCCCACTTTACATGCTGCGGCACGCGCAACTTCGCGCATATTCATATACGCTGGATGATTTCGATGGGCGCATTCTGGTGGATGCCGCCCTTATGCGGCTCTCGAAAACGGAACGCGCGATCATCCTTGCCCTCTATCGAGGTGGATACAGCCAGGTCGAAGTCGCGTCTAGCATGGGTTATTCGCGCCGCCATGTTTCGCGACTGCATCGCATGGCGCTCAAAAAGATGCAACCGTACCTATTCTAGGAGTAACAGATGAAAAATCAGCGTGGTTTTACGCTTTTGGAGATGATGGTCGTGGTCGCGATCATTGCAATCTTAGCCGGAATCTTAATTCCGAATTTTACCCGCGCGCGAGCGCAGGCCGCGACAACGGCATGTATGGCCAACGAGAAGACCATTGCCACCGCGCTCGAGCTTTACTACACGGATAATCAAAAGTATCCGCCCGCGGATGCCGGGACCGCGATCGACCAAGCGTATATCAGCGCAAACCTCAGCGGGTACATGAACCAGGTTCCGGTCGATCCCGCCGCAGGTACGGGAAGCTCGTACACGCTTCAGACGAGCACGACCAGCGGGGTTGCCACGTATACGATCGTATGCCCGGGCCCTCACGATCCGTCAACGCTGCGCAACTTGTCCGGCGGATCGGCGCAGACGGATACCAAGATCAAGTACGATAATCAAAACGGCTTCGCTACGACTTCATAGCCGATGCTCGATCCGTTCTCGCAGGGCCTGCGTGCTGTAAGTATGTCGAGCCCGTCAGCCTTTCCACTTGTATTCCTAGCAGGGGCGATCTCCAGCATCGGCCCATGCATGGCACCCCGGTTTGTTGCCGCCGCCGGACTGGTTTCGAACCAAAATAGCCGGCCATGGCTTACGCTCTGCTCCTTCGTGTCTGGTTTGATTCTGATGTATGCGTGCTTCGGCGCCGCCGCCTCAATGTTTGGACGCGCGATCCAACTATCAAACTGGGTTTACGCGGCTCTCGCGGTGGCGTTTGCTGCCGCCGGAGTCTTGAATCTGTGGAAGGAACAAGACCACGCGAAGGATTGCACGCATGTGCGGGCGAGCGGCGGCGCGGCATTTTTTCTTGGAGCATCCCTTGCGCTGGTGATCTCGCCCTGCTGCGCGCCGCTTCTCGTCGGGATCCTCGCGTATACGTCGGCTGCCGGAAATCCACTGTACGGCAGCGGGCTGCTCGCATTGTTTGCCCTAGGTCATGCGATGCCGATACTGGCCGTGGGGGCAGGTGCGCGCGGCCTTAACGTTCTGCTTGGGCGACTGGTCGTTCGCCAAGCGGCTTGTGTGCTCGGCGGCACGATGATGTTGGTGCTTTCTCTGTATTACGCGGTTCTTGCGTGACACGCGCGTTCTCTCGGCCTCGGCGCTTCGGCATCGCTGCGTTGAGCGTGACCTTGGCAGCATTGCTCTTCCGAACGCAAGCCTCGCAGGCGCTCGTCGTGCGCGGAGACGATTATGTGTATCAAGGCCGTCCGCAAGCGGCGTTGTCGCATTACTCGAGGGCGCTCCTGTTCGATCCCGCATCGCCCGTCGCCGTCGATCGCTATATTTTCGTCTCGATGCAGGGACACACCGCGCTCGGACTGCGCGAAGGTATATCAGTCGCTGACAGGTTTCTAGCTCGAAACCCGAAGAACGCGACCGTTCTTGCCGACCGCGGTATGTGCTATCTTGTGCAACGTCGCTATCAGGCGGCGAGGCGAGACTTCGAGGCAGCCGCCTTTATTGAACCAAGGTCGTATCAGTACGCGGTTGCGGCACGTATCTTAGAACGACTCTCGAAAGGGAAGAAATGACGCCAATAGGGATTGTCGTCGCGCTGTCGATAGGCGTGAACGCATTGATGGCGTGGCTTTCGCATGCCGCGGCATCGAGGTACGCGCTTATCGTTGAAATGAGAACGGTTCGCAGCGCCGCCATTTTCATAGCCGCTCTGTTCGTTCAGACGGCGGTCGGATCTGCGCAATCGAATCACATGGTATCCGCTATGCTGATCGTCGCGCTCGCGGCCGCTGCCGTCTGCGCGATAACGGATGCGGGAACCGGCTATGTATTCGATGCCGTAACGTTGCCGGCATTAACGATCCTGATCGTGCTCTCCGCAATCGGCCACACGCTACCGGCAGCGATGCTCGGCGCCGCAGCTTGCGGATCGTCCTTACTGGTGCTGTACGGCATAACCGGCGGTCGCGGCCTGGGTTTGGGCGATGTGAAATTGGCTTGTGTTATCGGCGCTGCGCTTGGCGTCTCGGGCGGCTTGATTTCGCTCGGCGTTGCCTTTGTGCTGGGCGGCGTCTATGCGGGCGCTTTATTGGCGATGCGGCGGGCACGCCGTGGCGACGAAGTACGGTTTGCACCGTTTTTAGCCGGCGGCATGGCCCTGGTTTCCATGTATCAGGTGATCGCATGAGGGACCGCTCGTTGCCGCTCGGCATCGATATCGGGTCAACGCGCATTCGGGTGGCTCATGCAATAGCCACCGCCGGCGGACCCCAGCTTCGAGCGGTCGTCGTTCGTGAAATTCCAACCGGCGCCGGCTTGTCGGATGCCGCCTGCGACATTCATTATACCGGGGCGCTGATTGAAGATGCGGTCTTGGAGCTGGAACGCGTGAGCGCCGGTGCGTAAGCTCGATCGGCGAACCGGATGCCATGCTGCGCTCGGTCCACTTTCCGAAGATGACCTGTTCGGAGCGCGAGCGTTCCGCGCGCTTCGAGGCCCAGCGCTATGTTGATTTTCCAATCGAAGAAGCGATGGTGCGCATTCATCCGCTTTCACCGGAGCGAAACATTTGGACGCTCGGCATAGCACGATGCAAAGCCGTTAACACACGATTGGCAATGCTGCGCGCGGCGCGGCTTAAGGTCGTCTCGCTCGATCACGAAGCCTTCGCGCTGCAGCGGGCACTTCCGCACTACGACGCGATTGTGGACGTGGGCTGCGGGAGAACCTGCCTGCATGTCATGACCGGCGAAGCGCCTCTGACCTTTCAGTCGTTCAGCGGAGGCGCCGACATCACGCGAGCGATAGAACGGGAACTCTCCGTTGACGAGCAGACGGCGGAAAGGCGCAAGCGAATTCTCGGAACCGCGGGCGCCGGCGAACGCGCGCGTGCGGCGCTGACCTCGGATATCGCCTCGCTCATCGACAAAGCCAGGCAGAAGCACCCAATCGGCCGTGTAGCGGTTGTTGGAAATACATCACGGCTTCCGGGGATTACCGCTGAATTGGAGGACGCAACCGGAGCGTTATTCGAGCTTCCGATAAGCGATGCGCTGGGCGGCGACCAGTATCCCGAAGATGTCGTTCGTTCGGGAGCTCCGGACTGGACGCTGGCCGCCGCGCTTTCGCGCTGGGGTCTGACATGAGCTCATTCAACTACCTGAGATCTGCCAGGCCCGACTGGCTTGCGCGCGCCCTCGAAATTCGAATTCCTGAACGGCTGCACGCGGCGCTTTTAGGGGTTGCGACCGCTGACCGTGGTAACGAGCGGCGCGTGGGGTATTGAAGCGTATCGCTTTGTCACGGCGCAGCGAATACAGACCGCGTACGAGGAGAAATTCGACGCAAGCGCGCGAGCGGTGCAGAAAACGCGGATTTACTATGGGAAGGTCAAGGCGCTGGTGGCATTGGATCAGCGTGTTCGGGGGATCGAAATGTCCGGTGCGCGGGAAGCGCGGATTCTCGCCGAGGTCGGCAATAGTATTCCCGGTCATGCTTGGCTTACGTCGATCGCAAGGGATGATTCAGGCTTCGTACTCGAGGGGCGCGCCCAAAGTCTCGGCGTCGTCGCCCAGGTGTTTCGAAATGTCTTGCGTTCGCATCGCTTGCAGAATCCAACGCTTCTTAGCACACAACTGACATCCGATCGTCCGGCGGAGACCGTAACCAAATACGTCCTCCACGTCGAGGTACCGGGATCGTGAAGGTCCGGCTTACGGTGCGACCGGGCGATGACGTGCGCGGCATGTGGCTGCTGGCGCTCCTCATTCTAGGGTTTGGATTTTATCTGATTCTGAACCACTACGAACGTGAGATCGCTCAAGCCCACGCGCTGGCTGAGTCGTTTTACCGGCGAACGGTCGCGAACGATCGGATCGTGCAGGAAGCCGCCGCGCTTGCGCGTGTTCAGTCCGCCGCCCAGGCGGATCTGCAACGCGTTTCGCGCGCAACCTCGTTGTCGGCATCGACTGCGGGCCTCGTTTCGACCATCGATCGTTCCGCGGCGGCGTTCCATACGCAGATAGTCAGCCTAGAGCCGGCGCCCGCTTCTCCGAGTCACGGCAAAGCCCGTCTTGCGGATGACGCGCTCCTGTTAAGTACGTTGACAATCCGAGTTCGAGGACGGTTCCGCGACCTGCTCGGATTTATCGAAGACCTTTCGGATCTCTCGCACCACCGTGAGCTGCTGCGTATTTCCGATACGCAGTTGGGAATCGCAAGCGGTCAGCGTGACGCACACGAGCCCAAGCTCGATGCGGCCATTCACGCCGAGCTTTATCGCATTCATCTATCCTACCAATAAAGGAAAACATACGTTGCTACCAATCGCCGATCGCGCACGACGACGCCTGCTGACCTATGCCGTCATGATTTGCACAGCTTCGATTCTACTGACTCCGGTTGCCGCCCGTTCCTCGTTCGAACTTGCAGTCGAACGAACGGCATTTAATCAACGTTTCAGCATTCCGCGCATCCCGGGCAAATGGTCATCGCAGCCGGTGCCTATTTCGCACGACCCGTTTGTTCCGGATGAGTTCTCCGCTGCGAGCCGCTCGGGCGGTGTCGTTGGAATGCATGTGGTTCAGGGACAGGCAACGGGCTTTACGGTTGCGAGCGTCTCAAAGATACGCGCGATTGTCACGGGGTCGAGTCCGCATGCCCTCGTCGATGAAAACGGAAAAGCAGAAGTTGTCTCACTAGGTGACGTCATAGACGGTTCGCCCATCATCCTAATTAGCCCGACCGAGGTCGTCCTTAAGAACGGGCGCGTACTCGATCTCGTGCAGGAGGAGCGCAAGTGATTCGGGCCGTCGGTGCGGCCGCGCTCCTTGGCATTCTCTCCATATCGACTGCGGCCCAGGCACAGGAGCGACTCATAACAATCGACGCACACGGTGCGCAGCTGGCGGACGTGATTGCGCTGCTTGCCGTCGAGTCGGGCGCCAACATTATTGCCGATTCGTCGGTAAAGCCCGAGCAAGTCACCTTACACTTGCACAACGTGACGTTCGATGACGCCCTCACGGTTCTGGTCTCATCGCATGACCTGCAAGTCCGTCGCCAACACGGGGTCCTCATTATCGGCGACGGGTCCTCGATGAATCGGCGGTATGGCGACCAAAACGACCCGCGAGGCGCTCGGACGATCGTGCTTTCGCTGGCTCACGCGGTCCCTGAAGATGTGGCGCGGGAACTGACGAGCGGCTTGCCGGACGGCAGCGTGATCGTTCCGGACAAACGCACGCAGAGCGTGATCGTAACCGGCAACGAAGCGACGATAACGCGAGCGCGAGAATTGGCGGCCGCCTTAGATGAACCCGCGTACGCCGGGAAGGATGCGAACGTCGCGCACGTATATCCGCTGCGCTACGTGAAGCCCTCAGAGGTTGCATCGGAGCTCAAAGGCGTCCTTGCGGACGGATCGTACATCGTCGATGACGCGCAGAACGCGATCATCGTGAGCGGCAACGAGGAGATGCAATATACTGCCGATCGATTTGTACGAAGCATCGACGTTCCAAGCCCGCAAGTCCTCTTCGAGGTGCGCGTCGCCGATCTAGAGCCGGTGAACGACCAGTCCAACGTGGGCATCCAGTTCGGCGGCTACGATTTGGCCGGTAACCCGATCCCCGGAGCCGCAACCTACGCGTTCACCCGCAACTCGTTAGCGATCAATGCGACCCTGAGTGCGCTGGTCAGCGAAGGGCACGCGCAGATCCTGGCGACCCCGAAACTCGTAACACTCAACAACAAAGAGGCGGATCTGCTGATCGGGCAGACGTATCCGGTCGTCTACTACGACGCACGCCTTGGCGGTCAGCAGGTGCAGTTCGTCGATATCGGCGTGAAGCTGCGGTTGACGCCCACGATCGGATCGGACGGCAGCGTTACAGCCGAGATGCATCCGGAATATAGCGCGATTCAGGATTTTGTCGGCGGCTATCCGGTGATTGCGAATCGCAAGATAGACTCGACGCTTCGCGTCAAAGACAACCAAACAATTGTACTCGGCGGCTTACTGCGCGATTCGGACTCACAAACGCTAACGAAAACGCCGGGACTTGCGGACATTCCAATACTCGGAAAACTCTTCCAAAGCCGGCAGCGCACTCACGAACGCGATGAAATCGTGTTCCTCATCACACCACATGTCATTTACCCCAACAGCCCAGTCCCGGACCACTGAAATTGGTCACAGCGTCGTTAGATACAGCGGACGCGGAGCCGGCGGCAAAATTCTGGCTCCGCGTTATTCACCTGGAGCGACTTTGCTTCAGCGGCCGAACTAACGTTGTAGGCAAGTCCGGATCACGACCGGCAGCGTCCCATGCATTACGTTAAGGAATGGCTGTGGGCCTGCGAAAAGGGAACGTTGAAGAGTAAGAGAACTTTTCTAGTGCCCACACCGGCAGCAGCCGGCGACTGACTATCAACGCGAACCTGCGCGCTCGGGCCTTTTCCATTAGGTACCACGATCTGGTATTGTGGCCGCCCAGGCGGCGACACCAGTGTGTATTTGAAAGCAGGTTCAAAATAAATGCTTCCATCGTTTAGGTGGTAGAACCAACCCAAAGATAGCCCATCGTTCGCATCTTGAATGGTGGCTATCCGGTGTATTTCGTTGTACAATTCATCGCCCTTGCCGCCGATCCAACCTCCTGTAGATTTAGGAGACTGGCAAACAGCGACTCTGCTGGGCGCATGATCAATCGCGAGCGCAGGGATTGTACATGCCGCTACGCACGCTACGACGAATACGAGCCTGTCCATGGTATTGAATAGCAGTCGGAAAGGCCGGGATCAGCGCCTTCCGCGAGTGATTTCCAGGGCTGTTGTAACGCCGAAGAAGCGATTTGCTCCAGACTTGTCCCAGGCATTCATCCCAGCTTTGAATACTGGCCGCAGAAAGTGAACCAATGCTTACGCTTGGTGTTGTCGGCGTTACCCCTATACTAGCCGCCGGTATGCCGGTCCCAAGAGTAACCCCGAGGGCAGGTCGAAACCAGTTACCAGAACCGAAAGTCGTATAAACCCAACCGAACGATCATGTTGAACCCGATATTGGGTTGACGGAGATTGGGGAGGGCACCGATGAAGACGACCGATTCTCACTGCTAACCGACGGAACAAACCCATTCGATGGAGTGCCGGCGTGACGAGTAGCCCGATAAAGTGGCCCGAACAATAGGTGGAGAATCCAGAGGCCTTCGGCCTCGAAGGAGACTACCTTGACGCAAGTCCCGGTTCACCGAAGCCCAGATCGTCGGCATCCTCAAAGCATTAGCGAGGCCGGCAAGCCGACCAAGGAGCTGTGCCGGCAGCACGGCGTAAGCCCGCACACGTTCTACAAGTGGAAAGCCAAGTTCGGCGGCATGGAGTCAGCGACGTAGCCAAGATGCGGTCTCTCGAAGATGAGAATCGCCGGCTCAAGCGGATCGTCGCCGATCTGACGCTCCACATCGATACGCTCAAGATCGCAGCCTCGGGAAACTTCTAACGCCTGCGCAGCAGCGTCGAGTCGTGCAGGCGGCTCGCGAACAGCTCGACATCAGCGAACGCCAAGCGTGCCGCTATGTGCAAGCCAATCGCCGGATGATTCGCTACGTTCGCATTCCCAAAGACGATGACGTGCTGCGGCGCGGCTCGAAGAACTCGCCGCCGAACGCCGCCGTTTCGGCTTTCGGCGTCTAGCGGTGCTGCTGCGCCGCGAAGGCATCGTCGTCAATATCACGCGCGTCCTGCGCGTCTATCGCGAGGCGCAATCTGCAAGTTCGCAAGCGCGTGAAACGCCGCGTTGCGCTTGGCCGAGGGAATCCAGCGCCGCTTGTTTCGCGCATCAACGAACGGTGGTCGCTCGATTTCGTGCACGACACGCTGCAAACCGGCCGTCGATCCGAACGCTGAATATCGTCGACGACTTACACGCGTGAATGCCTGGCCATCGAGGTTGACACATCGCTTTCCGGCCATCGCGTCGCGCGCGTGCTCGATGCGATCGCCAGCGTCGCGGATACCCGCAAACCATCGTGATGGACAATGGCACGGAACTTACGACCTGTGGCGATGCCTCTGCTGGGCTCGCGATCGCAGAGTGCGACTGCATTACATCCAGCCCGGCAAACCCACACAAAACGCCTTCGTCGAAGCTTTCAACGGTCGCTTTCGCGACGAATGCCTCAACGAAAACGAATTCACCAACTCTGGCCGAAGCACGGAAGATCATCGAAGCTGGCGCCTTGACTACAACGCGTTCCGCCCGCAC
Source organism: Vulcanimicrobiota bacterium (assembly GCA_963777365.1). GTDB lineage: Bacteria > Vulcanimicrobiota > Vulcanimicrobiia > Vulcanimicrobiales > Vulcanimicrobiaceae > CAVZQG01. The sequence goes on along the minus strand of CAVZQG010000017.1, from coordinate 222,663 downwards.
AAGGCCCTGAGAAACCAAACGCCCGAGGAGTTCGCTCGGGGATTACAAATTACGCTTCCTCTCGCACCTATCCGCGGCATAACTGGCCACTCGCCAGCCACGTAGTAGTGCACCGATGAGCGTGAGAGCAACAATGCCGAACCTGGTTACGATCAAATCGCACCGCCTTTTAAGAGTCGGGCGATTTGGCGTGTACGAACCTCAGGCGTTGGTTTCACACCCGCTAGAACTCACCCCGACGTTGTGTTCAGGGATGCTAGCAGGTGCTTCTAACACCGGTCTGACGTTCATTCGTCCCGCGGGTGCGCATAGGTGCGGTGCGGCGGCGGTAGCGATGCGTTGCGCCGTATTGCTAGTCAGATAGCGCCTACCAAGGGCGAGATTTGATATTACAAGCGATGCGGTTTCGGCGCCGTCGGCGACGTATCGCGCGTACCTGAAGTCGCGAATGAATGTCAGACGCTCGCCGTTCCATTCGAGTAGGATGAAATATTGTGGTGTCGGTGAGTTCTCGCGATCGTATACGAGTGCGGCGGCGCGTCCCTCCACGGTGCCTGCACGCAGATACCAATCTCGTACGCCGTCATAATTGGAGAAGTAGGTTTGGACTTCTGCTCGTCCATTCATGCGGGTTTTGTTGACGAGCTCAAGGCGAACTTCATCGGCGATCATCCGGCGAATCGCGTCGAAATCGCGCGCGTTGAATCGATCGACGTACGCGTTGAGCATCGTGACTTCATGCTCGTCGAGAACGGGAGACGGGAAATCTTCCGGTTCGTTTGCAATTTCCGCAAGGCGCTGCCGACCGCGATGCAGCGCGGACTTTACGGCGGGAACGCTTGAGTCCATGATCGCTGCGATATCTTGCAACGAGTATCCGAGCACGTCCATGAGGATAACGCTGCTCCGTTGCACGAGCGGCAGGCGCATGAACGTGCGCAAGTCATCGGCCACTGTCTCTCGATCCTCCAAAACGGAAAGGGGATCCGCACTCGGATCGACGTCTTCATGTGCGAGGGCACCATTGTGCCTCGCGCGCTTGCGTAGATAGTCGAGCGCCGCATTGTGCGCTATCCGGAACAGCCAACTCTCGAGGTTGGAGATGGTTCCGGCGCGAGGAAAGGCCGAGAAGGCTTTCACGAGGGCGTCCTGCAGCACGTCCTCGCCGTCTATGACCGACCCGGTCATGCGCGCGCAGTAGCGGTGAAGTTTGGGCCGCAATTCGCGGATTGCGTCCTCGAAGACCCGCTCAGGCGCCTCGATTGGATTCTCCATTCAAAGTGATAGACGTAAGAACGGCCGTCAAGGATTCGCTCACCGGAGAGAATCCTATTGTGCCCGCGAGTCGTCTATTGGGCATGAAACAGAAAATCATACGGTACCGAACAAAGCCTGAGAATACCGATGAGAACCGGCGCCTCGTCGAGGCGGTCTTTCTCGAAATCAACAAAAAGAAGCCTGCTGGTCTGCGGTACGCGACAATAGCGTTGGAGGGCGGTACCTTTATGCACATCGTGGAGCAGGACGATGCCGCGCCGCCGATGTCATCGTTCGAGGCGTTCGAGAAATTTCAAGATGGCGTGGAAGAGCGCTGTGCCGAATTGCCGCAGTTCTCAGACGCAACGATCGTCGGTAACTACCGCATGTTTGCTGAAAGGACTTAGTTGGGACCAGACCACGGTTCGCCTGCGGGCGCTCGACCTAGAACGATTCGATCGTGCGAATACGCTGCCGCGATCTCGACCAGTTTGACAATCAGCGTGCGCAGTTCGGCGCTTGTCGACTTTGATTCATGTTCATACGCTCGCTTAGCCCCGCCCGGGGACATCGTGCCGTCGTCATACGAGTTGTCTGTACCCAGGCGGAAATCGAGCGCGTCTTTGTCGGCGAGGAGCGCATTGTACTGCTCGCAGAGGGAGCCCAGTTCCAGCCGTAGCGCGCGTGACTGGTCGGTGATCGGCCCGGAGGCGTTCAAGCGGTCGTCATGTATCGATTCTTTGATCGCGGTTCGCTGCTGTTGCGCTTTGGATTCTTGCAAGACTTCTTGAGAGGCCGGAAGGCCGGAACTCTCGTCGCTTGAGGTCATGGGTCCTACCTTCGTTGATAGTGAGAGCGGGGGTTTATGTCGTCTTTCGCTGATGCAGTGCGAAACGGTTGCCTTCCGGGTCGGTGACAAAGCACGCCGAGCAATTGGGAAACTCCTGGATCTCCGTCACGGTGACCTTGTTGCGGACAAGGCGCTCACGCGCGGCGGCAATGTCGTCCACTTCGAAGCTCGCTCCCGTGGAAGTTCCGGGAGTAAATCCGAGCGGCTCGCCATTCCCCACGCCGAACGCGGTGGAACCGATGTTGAATTCGGCCCAATGATCGCCAAACGATTCTCCGGGCTCGAGTCCCACGACATCTCGATAGAAGGCGACCGCTTGCGGAACATCCTTAACAGAATAAGCGACGAATGCCAGATCTTTCACCATTGACGTTTACTCCAAACCGGCGAGAAGTATCGAAATCGTGTGTAACATTTTGCGTTATGATTTGAACACCTCCATCGACCCGTACGCAAGCGTCCAGAAATCGTTGAATACGGGTGGCGGCTCCGGCGAATCCATCATGCGCTGCGTGAAGAGAATGCCGATCATTTCCTGCGCAGGATCCGTGTAGGCCGTCGTCCCGAAACCGCCGGTCCACCCGAATCGCCCCGGATCGTGAAAGATCTCGTTGCGGCCGGTGTCGACGGCCATTCCCAAGCCCCAACTGGAATGCGTACCGAAAAAAAATTCGGAACCTGCGCGTTGCTGCGGCGTGAGTTGATCCGACGTCATCAGCGCCACTGTCGCAGGGGAAAGAATATGCTCGCGCCCGTGCCGGCCTTTGTTCAGCAACATGCGGCTGAAGGAGAAGTAATCGTCGATCGTCGAGACGAGGCCGCCTCCACCCGATTCGAAGGCGGGTTCCGAACTCCAGGCGCTGTTATTTGTGTCATCAAAAGGTTCGAGCTTCCTCGTCTGAGGATTCGGGAAATAAAACCCAGGCAAGCGATCGATCTTTTCGGGCGGCACGAAGAATGCTGTGTCTTTCATTCCAAGCGGATCGAAAATGCGCTCGCGCATGAATGTCCCAAGAGATTGTCCGCAAGCCCGTGCGACCAGCATCCCGAGTACGTCGAGACTGACGTGATACATCCATCGCTCGCCAGGCTGGGCCAACCAGGGAAGCGACCCGAGCCGCTTGAGCCATTCGTCGGCCGACGAGGACTGCGAGGGCAGGCTGGGACCATCGCCGCCGATCCGTAGTTCGCGGATCAACTTTTGAATAGGATAGGTGCCGGGCATTGCCATCACGCTGCCGAAACCCATCGTTGACGTCAGCAAATCGCGAACGGTGATGGCGCGGCCGGCTGGAACCGTGTCGTCGAGTTCAGATGCGATCGATCGTAGAACCCTGCGGTTGGCAAGCTCGGGCAACCACGTCTCGATCGGGTCACCAAGCCGCACCTTGCATTCTTCGATCAAAATCATTGCTGCCGCAGCTGTAATCGGCTTGGTTATCGAAGCGATGCGAAAGATCGTATCGCGTTTTATCGGCGCTGGATTGCCGATAAACATCGTGCCGAGCGTTTCTACATGCACTTCACCGTGACAACTCACTAAGGCCACGAGTCCGGGTATGTCGCCCCGCTCGATATAGCCCGACAATACACGATGTAGCCGCTCGAGTCGCGGCTTGGAGAGGGTCGCTGCGCTCATGCCTGGGGCCAATTCGCTCCGCACCATGGAGCGCCTTCGCCTCACTTGGTGATGCTTGCGAGGGCAAGGAATCTCTGAATTTCAATCCGGCCTTCCTCGTTTTATCGGCAACGTTTGTTACCTTGGTTACGCTTTCATTCAGCAGTATAGTTGCTGCGTTGAACGCGGGCCTTACGAGCCTCTCCCATCCGGACGAGGCTCGCTTGGGCTAAAACGTGTGAAACCCTAGCTCAGTAAAGTGAGGAGGCTAGACTCGATTTAATTCGATTGGAGAAATACATGTCCGAAGAAATCAACTGTGATCGCCGCCGTTTTCTTCGCAACGCGGCGATGACCGTAGCCGGCGCCCAGCTCGTCATGATCGGTGCCGCGGACGCACAATCCGTTAAGGGAAAGGCGGTAAACGTGCCCGCGATTAAACCGGGCACGCACACGTCGTTCGCCTCACTCAAGCAGATCGACGCAGGCGTTTTGAATGTTGGCTATGCCGAAGTCGGCCCGGCCAAATGGTACTGTCGTAATTCTCTTGCACGGCTGGCCCTACGATATACATAGCTATGTCGATGTCGCTCCTTTGCTGGCATCGGCGGGATACCGGGTGATCGTCCCGTATGTGCGCGGCTACGGCACGACGCGCTTTCTTTCCAGTGGGACGTTCCGGAACGGACAGCAGTCCGTCGTTGCGGTCGACGTCATCAATCTGATGGACGCTCTCAAGATCAAGAAGGCGATCATCGGCGGTTTTGATTGGGGATCACGCACGGCCGACATCGTCGCGGCGCTCTGGCCACAGCGCTGCAAGGCTCTTGTTTCGGTGAGCGGCTATCTCATTACTAGTGTGAAAGCACAACAACAGCCCCTGCCGCCGAAGGCTGAATTGGGCTGGTGGTACCAGTATTATTTTTCAACCGAACGCGGCCGGCTCGGCTACAGCGAAAATCGGAACGATTTTAACAAGCTGATTTGGAAGATCGTCTCGCCGAAATGGGACTTTACTGACGCGACGTACGATCGCACCGCAGCGGCGTTCCAGAATCCGGATCATGTGGCCATCGTGATCCACAATTACCGCTGGCGCTTAGGTCTCGCTAAGGGCGACCCAAAATACGATGCCTTAGAAAATCGACTTTTCCTGGCCCCCGTCATCACCGTGCCCACGATCACGATTGCTAGTGACTTCGATGGCGCGGCTGCGAGCGGAACAGCCTATAGAAACAAGTTTTCCGGCAAATATTCACACCAAATACTAAAGGGCATAGGGCACAACGTGCCTCAAGAAGCGCCCCAAGCCTTCGCACAAGCCGTGGTCGTAGTCGACAGTGATTGATCTCGATATGGTTGGCGGTATCGAGTTGCAACTCGAATACCGGTCAACACCGCGCCGGACACAGGCTTGGATCATAATCCTTCAAGACGTTGATACTGCCGGTACGGTTACGGACGTGACAGGGGGCTATCTGCGGGCCGGGCTCCGTGAATTCGACAAAGCCAGCCGGCCCGGTGCGCCAATTCTCCCATGCCGTACATTCGAAGCAGTGCCCATTGGAGAACCCGCCCATTACCGCATCCCGCTGGTTGCCAACGCGCGGCGATTCAAAGCCGGCCACCGAATGAGACTGTACCTCACCAGTGACGACCAAGATCACAAGACGCCGGCGCTGATGTCCTTTCGGCATGCCAGCATTGGCACGAGCAGCCTAAACACCATAAAATGGTCCTCTCGATTCATGGTGCCCGTACTGCCGACCGGGAGCGCCGGCAGCTAACGTTCGAAAACCTCGTCGAGCCAGTCGAAAGTTCGCTGATTGAGGAGCGATCGGTTTCGCCCCTCGACGTGGGTGTCCGCGCCTTCGGCCGCGGTGAACCGCAAAAGCGTCTTCGGGCATCGAAGCGCATCGAATAACGATTGAGCACCGACGGACAGCCGATCGTTTTCCGCGCACGTCAGGAGCGTCGGACAAGTAATCAGTTCTTCACGTCCCTGCATCGTGAACGGCTCGATGCAACGCAAGAAGCCGCGAATGTCCGTCGCTCCGTGCACCCAGAAGCCGCGTTGGACGACGCTCCAATGGATCTTCCGATCCCTTGAGAGCACGTTCCACATCTTATCGAGAACGGTAGCGTCGAGGTTACCGAGGTTGCCGACGGATTCAGTTGACGCTCCGAATTGGATCGCCATGCCCCGAAAAAGGTCGACAATTCCGGGCAGACCCGGATCGGCGATACACGCTGCCAGACGCGGTTCCCCGGAAGCGCCGCGCGGTGCGAGATAACCGCCCATGCTCCAGCCATTAAGGGCAATGCGGGAAGGATCGACGCCCGGCTGCTCGAGCGCAAAATCGACGACGCTCCTGATCACCGTTTCCCAATCGGGGCGGAAATGTGTGCCGTGTTCTATCAACATCTCACCTTGTCCGGGGCCGTCGAAAATCAGGCTGTGGTAACCGCGACGAGATGCGGCAACGGCCGATGCGAAATACATTTCGGTTACGGTGGCGTCGTATCCGTTGGTGAAAATAACAAGCGGGCGCGTTTCGCGTGCGTGACCCGCCGCAGGTATGAAATACGCAGGCAGTGTACCGCCCTCGAACGGAATGCGCAACGGTCTGATCGCGGGTTCCACCAGCCCGAGCCCTTTATCGAATGCGTCGATCTGCTTGCGAAAAGCAGCGACGAGTCGAGGATCGACGGGCGTTCCGTAGAGCGGGTGGTAGGACGATGCGTAAAAACAGTCTGCCCGCAGATAGAGGTCACGCGCGCTTCCACGATGCCCTTTCGCCAACGCCGCATCAGCCTGCGATACGAATCGATCGGCCGCCGCCGTCCAAGCGTCGTAAAAGGCCGTATCGTCGCCGTCTCCGACCGCAGCGGCCACTGCTTCGATCTCGCCGATATCGGCACCGCCGTACGGGATGTATCCGACCGCCCAGGCAAACTCTTCGTGAAGATCGTCTTTGAATATTCGGCTCATTGGCGAACCGTTCGCACGGTCAGTCGGAAAACCCGCCGGAGAACGCTCGAAGAAACGAGGCGGCTCGTCTTCGAGCCGCCTAATTCTCTTTCGATCACATCGCTAGGTTGATGCCTAGGTTTTGCGGCTTACTCGATTGACTTCAGACGTTGGCGATTTCCAACCGGCCACGATGATCGCGCTGCGACTGCTTAGGGTGGTTTTGGTCTGAGCGAAGCGCAGTTCGGCACCGCATTCGAATTTGCCGGTCGGACAATGGAGGATTCTTTGCATCACCAAGTAGTGAATCGGAACGACTTGGTGTTCAGCTCGGCCGCCCGGATTCGGCTTGAATTCAATCACCACCCCATTGCGGTACTTTCCTAAGATCTTTCCAATGACGCACGGAGGCGTCTTCGAAGGAACTTTCGGCGTGGGCCACGCGTGGAGGCCCGCCGGCAATTCGGCTTCGGGAAGCGAATCCGCAAGTTTGAATGCGGCATTCTTCTGCGCTGCGCGAAGGTACTCACCATTTACGCGTTTATAATCCGCAGGGGTGGCGCCGTTCCCAATTGCAGTTTGAGCTTCACCGAGGGCGACCAATCGCTTCGCAATTTTTGATGCGGCATCATGTGGAACGTTTTGCAGTAACAGGCACTGCTGTATAAACCGCTTTACGGTGCTTGAACTTATCTGCTTGCCTGTTTGCTCGCTATAGGATTCGCTGAAGGCCTTGTACAAGGTCGCTGCATCCGCGACGTCGCCCTCGTCCAAGGTGCGCTGTATTATTTCAACGATGCCGTTTCTACCGTCGTTTTGAGCGATCCTATCCTTTGCTTGCGAAACGGTGATTCGAAAGGTATGGTCGCCCGCCTCGATCGCCGGGTCGTCGGCGAATACTAGGTGCGAGCGCCCTTTGCGATCGGGAAGGAATCTCACACGATCGCCTGTTTCGATCTGTTGGGACGCTTCGTCCAGTCGTGCGGTACGCGCGAGCGCATGCAGCACGTACTTCACGCTGTACGCTTCTGCACGTTCTGGATTTTTGGGGTCTTGGAGCACGATGTACTCTCTCTTAGAAACGCGAACTTTTCCGGCGACCTGCAACTCCGGCTTGCTATGCAGATTTGTGGCTCGCATGTCCAGCCGGATTCTGCCGAGCAAATGCCATGTATGATACGCCGCGATCTTGCCTTCGTACGAGTCAAGTTTCTCCAGAACGATCCTGCCTCGCTCGCGTAGGTCCATGAGGTCGCGTCGCGCCGTCGGCGTATGCAAAAAGAAATCGCCGTTGGTCATCTTGCGGACGACCGCGCGACTTGTGCCGCTCTCCAGTGGTTCGACATCCATGCCGGTGACGCGCGACTGGTGAAAGAAGGCCTCAGCGGGAACGACGATTTCCTTGCGCCCGGAAGTCAAGATCGCCTCACCGAATGCCGTCTTTCCCGAAATCTCGTACTGTTCATATTTTTTCATAGATCCATGAGGCACGGTGCGAAACAAAGCCGTTATCGATTGATAAAACGGCCGAATCGTCGCTCCGGGAGTTACCGGAAAATTTCTGACGCGTACGGCACCATCATCCAGCGGTCTTTCCGGCACGCCGTCCAGCAGTCGCTTGCAGTCGGCGGAGCGCTCCTGGCGGACCAGCGCCGAAAACAACTCCGTTGCTCCGAATAGCGTCTGGTTTGCCACCTCGGTAAATCGTCGTATTTCATTGGGGTTCATCAAGTGCAAACGAAGATTGCCTGGGTTCGCGCTTACGTCTCGGTCCTTGATTGCGAGTTGCAATATACGCGTTGTGGCGCTGCGTAGAACGAATTCCTCGGCGAGTTTTGATGCTTGGCTCGAAGCGAGTTTCTCGCCCGCGACCGCGCCGGGTAATTCCTGCAAATCTTGGGCGATCGCCCCGATGACTGTCCTTCTGTGCTTCTTTGTTAATTCTCTTAAACGCGGGAAATTCCCCAGCAGCTGAACTCTGTACTCGCCGAAGAACTTAACAACGTCTTGCGAATCTCCTGAAACAATTGCTTTGAGCACGCCGTGATTACGCGCAACAGGCAACTCAGCACGGGGCGCCTCATTCGCGACTTGCGGTTCCGACGATGAAGCGCGCGGCGAGGTCCGGATGACGAGGCCGCCTTTGCCGTTGTGGGTGTGGACAGGAAGGATGGAAATATCTTCCCCTTCCGGTGCGATCGGATCGAATCTGCGCGGCGAGTGGAGCGCAGAGTCAAACAGCAGCTCGGCGCGAAGCGCGTGCTTTATGCGAGGATCGGTTCTACTCTCGATGACGAAGTAGTGGGCGGGGCTGCGCGGCCCGTCAACCAATTTCCCCCAACCGCTCGAGCTTGTGGTGCGCCCAACAATTCTGTACGCGTTATCGCCAAGGGTCGCAATGTCCGCGAACTTTCGGAAATTGAACAGCGGATCCGGTATCTCATAGGGGCTGATCCAGTTTAGATCCTTGATGAGGTCGAAGGCACGCTCGTTCTCGGAGAGTAGTGCATGGCTCCGCGTCGTGCCCTCAAGCGCAGGCGCGTTACTGCGTGAGGTCGATTCGCGTTCCTTTTTTGGAACGAGTTCCAGTTCTTCAGCCAGACGACTCGCATCGATTGCGGGGTAGGCGGTTGCGATCACTGCTGCGGGCGATACCAGCCACTTGTTCGCAATAAGGCGTATTCGCTCCACGTCGTTCTCGCTCACGGCGCGCGAGAGCGGGCGCCGGGTTTGCGCTAGGCCCTTATGAAGAGCAACAAGTTGGTCCCGTAGTTCAGCCTCGCCCGCAGCACTAATCAGCAGGTCCCGAATATCGCTCTGGAGTTCCGATGCAGAAAGATTTTCAAGGGAACCCAAAGCGCGCCGGCGTTCGACGAGTACTAGATCCGCAAAGACTGCTTTGAACGCAGCGGCATGGCGTATTTCAGGCTCGATCTGTTCCTTCACATTGCTTTTGGCCTTTTTCAGATCCTTAAGACGGAGACGTTCGGCCACGGTGGGGTTGACGCTGGTATACAGCCAGGCCACTTCTTTCGGCGGCAGCTCGGTCGTTTCTAATGCGAGCTGTATGCGGGCGAGAAGCCAGGCGGCGCCGCAAGAGGCCTCATCAGAGACGAGAAGCCTGTGAACATTGTTTTGGTGCGACCCTTTGCCCAATGCAGCCAAAACAACGTGACGCTCCGGTGCTTTCACCAATCGAGCCATGCTTTCGCGAGCGCTCTGACTCTGAAAGATATCTTCATTAAGTAAGCTATGATGAACACCATACAGTTGCCGGCGAAACCCTACGTCGATCCATGCCTTTTGCAGAATCACCGATGGCCCGTGGTCAATCTGTTCCGCTTCGGCGGGAAAGGGCACGTTGAGGGCTAACGCTATCCATCGTAATGCAACCGTGCGATTGACGTGTTGTGCTTCGAGAAACGCGTCCGTCAGCCGCTCGATACACGCGCGCATCACGCCGGCGTGCCTATGAAACCTCCAATCCAGCTCGGTGCGTTCGACTAACCATTCCACCTCAGGCGGTAGATTGCCGATGAAATCTTTGATGCGCTGGACGGCCTCGCGGTCTTCCGCGGTGTAGAGGTCACTATTAAGGTATACTTCGTTCGCAAGATATACATTGTTTACGTCAGCAAGATAGTCGTTGTGTGCGGCGCTAAGGGCACGAAGTATATCCTGTTCGGTGTTCGGATCGAGTTCCGCTAAGGAGCTCGATTCAGTATATGGACTAAAAACAGTGTCTAAATCTCGTTCGTTGTCGGAGATAAAATCACGCGGCGTTGATTCTTGCGCTTGTACGATCAGACGGCCAATCCCAAATTGGTCATCGTGGTTTGATCGTTTCGCTTGGGAGCGAACGACGGGATCCTTTTGCTTTCCAGTGGTCTTTGGCTCTCCGGCATGCTGTCGATTTTGTTTGGTGTCCCGCTCATTACCGGATTCATAGGAATCGGCACTCTCATATGATAAACGTCGGCTCGGCGATTTCTTGCCGCCTGCTTTGCCGTCCGCACGCTTTTGCGCTCGTGAGGGGTTTTCCAATTCAACTGCTTTTTGCTGCCCGTCAACTCCAATGACCGCCCTTTTATGGCTTTGGGATTTTGCTAGAATTCGTCGCAATCGACTTTACTTCTGATCGAGCCGTCCGGTCCTCCTTCGGCAAATCCGTTGTGGCGAGTGCGAACAACGCTTGGGAAAAATCGGAGCTTTGGTCGGCCAATGTAAGTAGCGGCACGATTTCGTATGAGGCCTGATAGCGGTTCAGCAGGTCCTTTAGGTTGATATGTTCCTCAATCTCGCGGAATATGTCTTGCTGGTCGATTTGCACTTTGCTGTTCCTACTATAGTATTTTCCTGGCGAGATCCAAAACGCCTTCCAGCGTCTGCAGGTACGTTCACGCCATTTATCGCCGCTTACAGACCATTTGCCGCCGTCTTGAGCACGAATAGCGGAACTTGGAACGCTTCTTTTTGAGAACCTTCTGAATCATTTTACGGCTTGTTCTTGCTCGGGAAAGAGGTCCGGACGCTGGGCCGCTTTGCGAACGGTTTAGGTGGAACCAAAGAGGATCGAACTGTCAACTGTTGCGATCTCCTGCCTGCGAATCTATCCGTCCTGTCTTCTGGCACCCGCGTCTGATCGGGCGAGGGACGCAGAACAGGTGTCTACGAATCCTTAGTTGCCTTCATTGTTTCATTTTTTTCGGTGTTGGAGTTCTGGGTGATAGTGGTTACCGCATCGGGCGAAGGTTTCTTGGGCTCCTCGCTTCTTCCCGCTCGCAGTCCCTACGCCGGTACTAATGGTATTGTCCAGTGACGGGGGTGTAAACAGATGGTGAGTGCGCTCTGTTAGACTGTGCAAATCCCGGCCGCTTAGAGACGTCAGCCTGAGGTTGTTTCCTATCGTTTGCGACCTTTTCGAGTGCCAGCTCGTCGGCCAGATTTAAGGGCCATCTGGGGCCAAATATCCCAGCACATTACTCAGTTGGTAGGCTGGTGGGGTCTTTCTATCGGCAAATCTTAATAAACGTAAATGATCTCCTTCGATTGGTCGTTTGAAGTCCGCGCGGATTGTCGAATCCCAGTTTAGATTTAACGTCTCTATCGCGGATTCGGCTACCAACGCGTCGATGTCCGGGTTTATCGTGCGTCGACTTGAAAGTCTTGGCTTTGTTCGGCGGCGCGGTCCGCTAACGAATTGAGTGATTTCGTCACTGTTTCTTGCCACTGCTTCGATGAAGTCGCCATGAGGGCTGCGACTCGAATGAAATCTTTAATCGTGGGGTCCTCGAGTTCCCTCTGCGCGAGGACGCGAGATCTTCGGCCGGGGAGTCACCGAGTAGATCGCCGCCGAGTTTGCGTAATGCATTGTAGTCTGGGTCCTTAAGACCGGGGACGGAAGTATTGTCTTACCGCCTTTGGTCTTCGTTCAGCGTGTCTTCTGAGCGATACCCATTTAAGAAGTTACACAGGCTTTCGTGATTGCGCCTGATTATGTCGGATTTGTGGAAAAGAGCGCGAAGACGCTCTTGGACTTCCGCTACGCGTCAACGTACTCCACCAAGATTGCGTTTTCCAATTCAGACTAAGGCTTTTTGCAACGCCACGGCTACGGCGCGCCTGCCGAGCGTCCGACTTTCGGGGGGCCTAGGAATATTCGCGCGCTATCTGATCGAGCGAAGTCTTACCGTTGTGTGCCAATCCTGCGCTGTCGGACAGACCTTTGCCGCGAGGCGAATGAGGAGTAGCCGTCCTTGAAGCCCTCTGATTCTAGGGCTTTTTTCACGCGATCGTCGATGTTTCCGGATCGAGGCCCGTTATTGGCGTGGGCGAAATGCCGGAATACTGGGAATCGGTCCGTTTTCAGAAGGAGTCTTGCCCAGATCTTCGGGCGTAAACTCTGGTACTTTTTCCATTGTGGCACTGATTTGACTGACCGCTTTCTCGCGAGCGCTCTCTACCTCAGACAGAGCCCGAAACTCTAGTCTAGCGATGATGACCAGAGAAGCAGTCCGAGTCCCTCGGGCGTCCACGCCGCCTTCTCTTCCTCATCGCGTCTTCTAAGGCCCACTTGATAGCGGTAACGACATGCTGCTGTTTGGCGTTGTTCTCGAGCATTGCCGCAAAGACCGTGGATCGAGATACTCCTGCGGCTCCGGAAAGGGCTTGTACCCCCTCAACTCCTCAGGCGTCATTTCCCCTTGGTGGAGGAGGGGTACTCCAAATTCGTAGCACTCGAGAAGCGCCGCCTCATTCTTTGTTAGGTGCTGAAAGAACCGCTCGACCTCGTGAGCGCCGGTGCTGGGCGCCGCCTTTCTGAGATCATTCACTAACGAAGGACCGATGTTTGGAAACAAATTTCGAATGGTGATGGCTTCGATTCTTGCGGCCGCGACCTTCGGCCAATTGACCTGCGGAAAATGCTTCTCAAATTCTGCACGTGCATGTTCCATGAAGCAAGTGCAGTTTGGGCGCCCGTACCCGTCTCGGTGTGAACATCCAGACACGCCCCGCTACCCAATGGTGGGCACCGGTGCTCGTGTTCACTACAATTCGGTGCGCCGCATCTACTAGGACTGGCGTAAGGTTTTTAGAGGGGGTTTCTGGTACGGTAGCCGCCTTGACGAGATCGGATTCCGATACCTTGCTTAATTAAAGGATCTATGGCCTGCCGAATCGGCGCCTTTTCTCTCGTAAAAGGAGTGAGGATATTTAGCTGGAGGCTGTATAACTTTGATCGAAAGTCCGCATTGCCGGCCGCTTTCGCGAAGACCTCGGTAATAGGGTCGCTCTGTTCCTTCGCGCCGCTTAAAGGGTTCTCGTCCGCAAGACCGAGTTCTCGCCTGATTTTGGGAGCATCATTGGATTCAGCATTGATGCCACGCTCCTTTAGAACGGTTGTTAACGCTTGCTCAACGGCGTTTTTTCCTAAACCTGTCGCGTTAAAGTAGCTAATTGTCTGAAGGGCCAACCATGTTGCCGGTTGTCTGCGCGTGAAATTGCTGCGGGCGCTCGATTCGATCCAGAGTCTGCAAGAACAAGCGGGGACCGAACTTTGAGCGTACTTGATGGGACTGTTTCCCTGTGCGGTAATCTTTTGACCGTCGTCTCTAAAAGTTGCGGCGAATTTTAGGCTGCGTCGCGGAGGTTTTTCAGACGTTCGGGTCTTCGTTTCGAATGAGCAAGCTGAGAATTTCAACTTCTTTGCGTCTGGTTGTCCGATGGCAACAACAACAGCTCAGAGAGAATCTGCTCGGGTTGTAAGTTTCCGTATTTTTCTTCCCCACGCAGAACCGTTGCGCAAACCATTAGAGACTCAGAAGCGAACTCACTTACGTTATCCTCATTTACACCGGCTTTGAGCATCTTGTACGCAGCGTGCCTTTAAGAAACTTCTGGAGGTTTTCGGTTTTTTGCGAATCACGGCCCGCCTTTTTTTCGATTTGCGCGCTCATGTCCTGGAGCACGATGTCGTAGGCAGTTTTCAGATGAGGGAGTCCCGCAAACTCCGGTGGACTTAAAATTTGTTGCAAAACATCCTGGACTTGCTCGGGCAGTCCGACCGTGTTACGCATTCTTTCGCATACGGCATACTTGAGAGCGGTAACCACTTGCAGTCGAAGGCTCTCGGAGGGGATAAGGGCCGCGAGCACCGCCGATCGAGGTACACCGGCGTTATTGGCGATCTGCTCTAAGGCTTTCATTTGGGGCTCGCCTAACTCGGTGTCGCCGCGTTGGGAAAGCGCATTTAGCGTCTCGATATCGCTCTCATCGTTCTTTGGTGCGCGAAAAGCCGCGCCACATCATCGTCGCACTCCCTTTCTGCGGGCCTTCGACCTGGAAATCCTTCTTTGCAATCCGTGCGCCGGGGAGGAGATATTCCGTTATTGCAGTCTCGACGTTTTTCCAGTCTGGCGCCGGAATGCTCGTATGAACGGCTGCGATTAGGTCTTTTACACATTCGGCTGCGACGCTCGCGCCGAGCCCTGACCGGTCATAATGAGCCGAGGCGCGAGTTGCGAGGAACAGCGATTGGCGACTTCCGGATGCGACGTTACTATACTGCTTAGAGTGTCTTGAAGCGCTTGATGAGATTGTTAACGGGCGTGTCAGGGTTCGCGGCGGCGATGATGATATCCCAATTCGATTCGCCTATGTTCCGCCAAGAGAATCCACGTCATGCCGCATACCGTCACCCACATAGAAGGTCCTGGCTGTGAAATCTTTAGCCAGCCACTCATGCAAAGACAAGAGCGCCTCCCGGTCTTTCCGATTGTCCACCGCGCTTTCGAACACAGAAATGACGGTGACATGGACAATGTGGTCCCTTGGTGCGCGGGGGCGCTCAAAGCGCTCTCGAGATGTTCCGTCAGCCCGAGATCTTGTTTGAAAGCGGAAAGAACGCAGAATACTCGGACAGCAGATTGACTCGGAAATTGTCTTTCTGCCAGCGCAGCATCGAGACACCGCTCAGCAACGCTTTTTCCCGAGCCCGTCGCATCAAAGTACCCTATCGCTTGCCGGGCGAGCCACATCGCTTGGCGAAAAGCCGGCCGGCTCTGCAAAGATTTTGAGAGTACGTTAACGTCGAACAAGCCTTCCATTTTGGCGAGACCTGCCCGCTGAATGAGAGCCCGGCGAGCGCGACAACGTCGGCTTGATTTTGTCTTTCGCTGGCGGCAAAAATGAGACGAGTTACAATTTGCTGTTTCGTGAATTCGCGATACTTAGGTACGGACTCAACAGCTTCGCAAAGGTGAGCAAAACCAAGCACGATCGTCCGCTGTTTTATTGTAGTTTTCCGGACCCCGCTCACGTTTGAAAAACGCGTTAATGCTGCCGCAGAAGGGGTACGTGGCAAGGTGCGCACGAAGGTCATCTAGCGGAACCTCCGTACGTAATTTGTTTTGTGGTTCGCCTCTGCCAAAGAGAAACCGGGCGATTTTGCCGCGACTGTTTGCGGTTTTGCTCGGATTAACATTAGGCTCTGCTGATTGCTCTTATTGTTGAAATTCTCTTTGCCCTTGTTCTTTTCGCCGGAGAACGACCCTTGCGCTGAAGGCGTCGAAGATCGACTAAAAACCTTACGCAAGCCGCCCTTTATCTTGGTGCCGACGGTTCTGCCTGCTTCTTTGCCGTCGCCCTGACCCGACGATGACGGAGGGGAATTCAGGGGTATTTCGTACGCATTAGTCAACCCAACCGCGCTCAGCTTGTCGCCTATCTCATTGTTAGATAACCCTTGATGCAAGAACTCCTCGATATGGTTTCGTAATTCGGGCCTGTTTTCTTGCCTCAGCTGAAGCACTTGACTGAACGTCAATCCTTCTTCAAGCGACGCTAGCGCCACACCATCGTCGAATATGATCTTGCAGAGCGCTTCCGCAATATCTCGCTTGGATCGGTGTTGTTCGACTTCTGTGGGAACCATTTCGACCGCCGTGGCCACAGCGGCTAAGGCAATACGCTTGTCTTCGTCCGTATGGCTTGAATCACTCCAGGTTTGCCCGACATCTCGGTAGCGCAAAATGTTCTCTGCAATAGATGCATCGTAATTGCAAACGTGCATCCATACGAGGTGCTCCGCGCTCGACTCAGGCGCTGATGCTTCTAATTCCCGCAGTTTGCTTCTCAACGCAGCCGTGTCGTTATCGTTTCGTAGCCACGGCGCGTCTCTAATGATTCTTTTCGAGTGAAGAAAAGGCTTGGCAATAATGATGTTTGCAAGATCAATATAGGCTGACTTAAGCTTAGCCCCCTCATCGTTGGTTTGCAAAGCAGCAGAGAAATCCGAGGACATGATTAAAAAGTTCCCCTTTGGATCTTCGGGCGATTGGTGTAGCACGGCCGTTTCAGGCAGTTTTTCGTGTAGAATGTTTTTAATAATCTTTTGGGCATTCGGCAGTTGCTGAATTAGCCGCCTATCAAAGAGTGTCGAAGTAACATCAGCAACGAGGAAATCTTTCCCTTTGGTTAGTAGACGTTTTAAGAACAGCCTGAACGCGGCCGCTCAGTAAGTCTCGGACATGGCGTTCATGCGTATCGCGCCCGGCTGCGGCAAGAATAACGTCAGCCCGATCGACGCCCAACTTCGCGGCGGTGTCGCTGACGAAGTTTTCGAGGTCAGGAGCAAAAGGCCGGCCGCGCTTCAACGCAACGAAAAGCTCACACAACGAGTCCAGCACGCCTGTCTTCACGCCGGCAAACCAAAGTACTTTGCCGACGCCGGCATGTGCGCTGGGGCGCTTTTCGAGTGTTTCATTGCCGGTCAAATGGAGAGCATTGTCAACTTGGCACGACAGACTCGTTTAGGAAAAACTCGTTATAGCGACAAGGCTCTGCGGCCTCCTTCATAAGCGCGCCGCGAAGTTTATCTCGAATTAGAGCAATTGCGCTACACGTTATCTTCATGGCGTTCGTAGCATTCAACAGCCCTTATTCCAAGCCAAATGAAGCGCCGCACCGAGGTGCGCTGCATAGCGCTTTGCGCGATCGCGCGCGCGTTATCTCGACTTGCTTCGGCGATCTCGACCTCGAGGTTGGACGGTCTGTCAAGATGGTCTTGCAAGGAAGTACGATCCGGCCCGCGCCAAGTCAGGAGTGCCGGCGCCGTCATTCGCGCGATCGTCTGCATCGAATTCCTGCAATAATTGAAGTTCCTCTGCAAGTTGCTTTTGTTCGTCTAAAAGCAGTTGCAACGAGTCGTGAGGAGACCTGCTGTGAGATGGTTGGTCGACGATGGGAACCCTAAGAGTCTCGTCGATCTGACGGTCCTCCTCGGAAAAGGTAGTCGGGTCTACGTCCCATTCGTTCAGCAACGCGTCAAATGCCGAACCTGCAGATTCTTCTTCGACTCCGTTTCAACTTCACGCTGGATTTTGGAAACAATTTCCGGGTCGGACTCGCCCAATTCGTTCATGACGTCGTCAAATGAAATCAGACCTTCCGCTGACTCCGGTTCAAATGTACTCTTCCGGCGTGCTGCGGGACCGCCGGGGGGCGTGACGTTTTCCCGCGGGCGAGTCGTTGCTGCCGGACGTCGAGCATCCTTAAGTTTTCTTCTAAGCGCGTCTGGCCGAGGACTGGACCCCAGTTTCGTCGTTGGCGTATGTGCGTTGGGGCTCTCGTGAGGTGTCTCCATCACCGGCAATTTCCTTGTTCTCGCCGGGCGGGCTCATGGGCGAGCGATGTGCGCAGAGCGTACCACTTGGAACCGACATTTAACTGACGAACATCTGATAAAAATTATGCAAATGCCCTGTCGAGAACAAAAAGGGGTACCGCGGGACCACGCAATACAATTTGCATCCAACTCGTTAACCTGGAGAATTGATGCCGCAAACCAATCGCACTGACGAACCCGTCTTTGAGCGTGCAATCGACGCGATGGCGTACGAGATAGCCAATGCCACGCGAATCGAAGCACGCTCGAAGTTGGAGGATCTGCGTAAAGATGCGAACCCGCCGTCGATATGGGGCAAGTATCGTTCTGCGTATTGGCACTCCTTGGTGGGCCAGATTATAAAACGGGTAACGAATTCTCGCCGCGTACGTCTGATTGAGGCGGAACAGATTCTTGCGAAGCTGATGGAACGCGCCGGCGAGCCGTCTCCTTTACTTGGCGATTTTCACGTTTATCAGATGTGCGACTTGATCTCGCGTCAGGGCGCAATTCGGGTGATCGCTGCGTTATGCGTCGAGCCGCCCGACTCGCAAGGCCTCAGCAGGTTAACTACGGATAGTGAAATTTTCGCATCGTTGGTCGCCATTGCCCAGCGCAAAGTCACCCAGAGCGATCCCTTCGAGAGTATGCGGCCAAGTGAAGCATGGGACTTGCTCGCCCGTCGCGTTGGTCGCCCGGAAGCCATAGGGCACTTTCGGGATTACTACGCAGGTAGATCGCTTTATTGGGCGGCAAGGGAACGAAGCGATCCCGGCAAGACGAACGAATCACTCATTTGCACGGCGGGGCTGTGGCCGTACAGCCAGCCCGAATGGGACTGGCATCACGAAATGCTTTTGTTTCCGATTAGGTCAAATCTTGGGGAAAGGTTCTCGCTCGTAAAGGAGGGAGAATCGGAGATAGACCTTGTGAAAAGTCTTGTAAAACGTCTTGTGCGCCTTTCCGGGCATGCGTCGATGCAGATATTGCACGAGTACGTTCCACGGGCACGCTCGAACTTAACCCGCGGGCCCGAAAGGGCGTTTCTAGAAGAGATGCTCGTCACTTTTTGGAGGGAAAAAAACTTCACCTTTCGTAGTCGAGGCATGACTCCTTTGCAATCGGTGAAGCTTCCAAGATGAGGTTCTTCGCCAATTGCTTCTCAATGTGGGCGTTCGGGATCTTCGAGACGTTCCTGCTCATGAAGTCCGATCGGCGGCGCAGAATATTTCACCCATGGTTGCGCGGCCTATCAACCATCTTTTTTTCGAGACTTTCAATCGCAACGCGCCGCAGGGCACGCTTTCGAGTCTTTTTCAGACTGATTTGGCGGCAGAGCCGGAACTCAAACTCGGCTTACGTGAAGCGGCGAATAACCCGCCGTCGCTGCGCGAACTTGCAGCCCGCGCGCTTTGTCCAACGCAAGCATGGCACCAGATACTGGACAGACGCGGCCTGCCGCGCCAACCTTACAGCACGGCAGCAGCAAAAGAAGTTGCAACGGTGATTCGCCGGTGCGGTTACGACTACTACGACGAGCTCCTTTTTCGGGTCGCCAAGTTGGACGGTTTCGTTCGCCATGACATCCAAAAACACGAATCGGTAATGAAAAAGCGTATCGAGAAAGCCGGCTTCCAAGCGCAGCGGCGCCGCGGAAGACAGTTGGACCTCTCTTACGGGCTGTAACGGATTCTAATTCGGCGTCAACAAGAAAACACGACGCGTTCAGCGTCTCTATGCCGACAATCTGTGATGTTCTCCAAATGTCTGTGTTAGGTGTTGACGTCAGTGTGACGGAGAAGCTCGGCGAGAATCCATGCTGTTCCGGCTATTGCGAAGGTCTCGGCGCCTTCGCTCCAATTCGTCGGAGTGTGGGGGCCCAAGAAAATCAACGGTACCCATACGAGTAGCCCAAAGATCACGAGCATCGTTGCCAGTAGGCGAGCCGCGAGAAGTGCCTTGAGATTGGTAAGAAGGGCCACGGCCGCAAGCCCGAACGCAACGGTCGTCGCAACTGCCCAAAACATCTGACTTGGTGGAATCCACTTCGGAACAAGACCAGCGGTAGGACTAAGATAAAACGCTTGTTCGAGCGCGAAGGAAGCGGAGCAGATACCCAAAAAAATGCGGCCAACTCGATTAACCGTTTCCCGTGCCCATGCCGATGAGAAGCTCGCATAAACGAGCGCCGCTCCGGTGAACAGTGAAAACTGCTCGAAGAAGTTGCCCCAGGGATTGTACGTCTGCGGTGCGGCAACGATTCCCGGCACGCACAGTAAGGCGAAGACAAGATAAATCGCACAAAGGACGACTGCGCCGGTTTTCGCGGTTCCACGGAACTGAATCGCGGCGCCGCCGAAGATCTGGGCAGCGCCTCCGGCATAGACAATGTACAGTTGATGCCAGCCATTGTAATCGTGCCCGACCAGCGTGATGACGCCTAAGCCTAAGGCCGCCACGCCATAGACATGGCGGCCAAAGTCCGAACTGAGCGCTGAGACGGCCCTTTTTTCAACCCCGGTCAAGGTGTGCCACCATGCGGAATAGCCGAATCACCGGGGGCGCCGGGGACATACCGGGCATCGTACATTTGATCAAGAGTATAGTGCCATAATGCAAGATTGTGACGGAGTTTCTCGATCTCGCGGCGGCCGCTCGGATTCTCACGTTTTCAGTTCGCGAACGTCTCGAATAGCGGCCCGAAGCTCGGCGATCGTCCCGGCGAGAGCCCCGTTCGAACCGCTGTGCGCTTGGGAGAGTGAGCCAAGGGCACTTCCGACTCCATCTGCGAGCTGCTGTAGTGCGTCGGCTTCGTCCGGTGCGTAGACCTCGCTATCCTGTTTGCTCCCGCACATTAGGACACCGACTAGTTCGCCTCGCGCGACCATCGAAAACGCAAATTGTCCTCGCAACGCCGAGCCCGGGAACGACTCAAGGTCCACCGGCTTGTGCCAAGCGCGGAGTGCGACGAGCGCCGGATCGTTTTCGTCGACGCTCGATCGACCGTCGTCAAGCACGAGGATCGACGCGTCGGCTCCGGTGGAAGCTTGACCGTCGATACGGCGCGTTCAAGCAGCGTAATGCGGTTAGTGATGAAGCCGGCTTCGTGAGCGAACCGTCGCAGTGCGGCCTCGTCCTCGTAACGCTTGCGAAAGAGGACGCGATCGACGAAACGATCCGCAAACGTATGAATGTATCTCATCGAAAGCCCGAGCGCCAGCGCGACGAGCATACCGGCGATGGCGCTCGTCGTATGGTTGGCGCTCCACCATTCGTTGGCAATCCACTCCACGATCACGAACGCGGCGATCAACATCGTTGAAACCAGAGCGAATACGGCGGCCCGATTGAGGACGAAGCCGATATCCAGCAGCCTCCGATTGAGTGCGACGTAGGTGAGCACGATCGGCGTAAGGATATTGAAAGCGCTCGCAACGTAGTAAACGCCCCACGCAAGTTCGTAGGATTTGATAAGTCCTTGAGCAGACTCCGCACCGAATCCGACGAAGATGAGGATCGTGCCGGGAAAGAGCGACCAGACAGACTCGCTGCCGTTCCGCACCTTGAGTTGCGCTCAGCGCAAGAACCGTGCATGCCGTCGCGGCGAGGCACGCGAGCACGAAGGGCAGCGCTGCGGCGCTCGAGCCGAATGCAATCGGATCGACCTGCAGCGTCGCGATGCCGACGATTTTAAGAATTCCGACGACTATCGACGTCCCAATGAACGACGTAGCATAGCCATTGCGCACTGCGGCGCACGCGCGATCGCGGGGGCGCAAAACTCCCCGCGCACGCGGCCCAAAATGCCACGGTTAACGTTCCGAGGACGTTGGCCGTGGCGGCGGCTATCAGCACCCACAGCGATTGCGACGATATGTAATGTTGATTCGTGGTTTCCCAAAACGCGTACGTCACCAGGAGCAGACACAGCGCTCGCATTTGCGCATCGTCGGGTCGGCGCCACGCGATGATACCGGCAAAGACTGCGATCCAGATGAATCCGAGCCAAATTGGGCTCAGGAGCAGGCGCCGAAGCGGAGCTGCGAATTGCGGCATGATGGTGAATTGATGCAGCTGCGCACCGCGCTGGGCACGGATGGTCACGGGCCGACCCGTTAGCGGCTGACCGAAAAGCCAGAAACGCTCGGCCGGTGTGTTCGCACGGATATCGATCAGGTCGCCTGGGCGCACACCGGCTAGGTCGGCTCCGTGACCGGGATCGATGGAAAGAACGACGAGGTGGTCGGGTTGCGAAGAGGCCGCTACGGTATCGCCCCATTGTCCGACCATCGACGTCGAATGCGGGCCGCCGTATTCCAAATAGACGTCGATTACCGCAAGGAGCGCCACAATGGCGCACATGCTGAGCAGTAACACCCGCCAGCCGGCCGATTTCATTGGGCAAATTTAAGCGTCGATGGAAATCTCACCTGGGTCGAACGCCCTCGAGATTTCGGCTAGAGCGCAGGTTCGCGTTCGTACGCTTCGAGCGGGTTGTCGAACTCACTAACGACCGCGTCGTAGGTCAGAGCACCCAGGAGGGCGCATGGGAAACAACCGCAGAAAGAATGCAGCACCGAATCCCACGAATCGAATGAAGAACTACGCGGAGGCGGCGCAGCGTAGCATCGATTAAAGCGGGCACCGGGTCGCCGTAAGCACGGGTCCGGCAAAGCCCGACGGCAAGGATGTATCCAATGGCGACTACGATCATTCAGTACGAGTCCCAGCACGAGTTCAGCGTTTAAGCCTTGCTTGACGATGGAAACCAAAAAATTCAATACGAGTAAGGTCGCCGCTATTACGAAAACACCAACTGAATAGAACTGTAGCCGGCTTGTCCCTCAATCGTCCCCTCGGTGAACGCAGTCTTCGCTCTTGAAGATCGTGTCCTTCGGTTTTACAGCAACGTAAGACACGCCGCTAGAAACGAAAAGTCGGCTGCTGTTGTTATGCGCGACGCGCTGGTTTTTGTCCGGTCTACTTTTGGTCTATGACGACGGCGATTCTGTGAAGCCGGTCCGCGTCCGCAATCGAGTCGATCTCGACGATCCTGCCCTCGGCGACGGTGAACCCCATGACGCTAACGGGGCGCGCTTCGATGGTGACGATCACTCCGGCCGCCCCGTTCACGAGGGCGGAGCGCAGCTGGGTACCCGGGCGTGCGAGCCACGACCGCAGCGCACTTCGGGCACGCCTGGCTACGGCCCCGGCGCTTCGGACTACCATGGAAGCGACGGGGGCGCCCACGCCGGCGTCGATGCGCAGCACAACGTCGGGGTCGAGGAGGGCGACGAGGGCATCAAAGTCTCCGCCGCGAGCGGCAGAAAAGAAGGCGTCAACCACCTCTCGTTGACGAGCCAGATTCCGGTCTGGTGACGGAAGTTCTGCGCCCTTCACCCTGCGCCGCGCTCTGCTGGCGAGCCTGTCTGGTTGTCGCTGGGGTTCGGCCGACCATCGGGGCTATCTCCTCGAACCGAAGGTCGAACATGTCATGTAACACAAACGCCAATCGCTCAGCCGGCGTAAGGGTGTCGAGCACGATGAGGAGCGCGAGGCCAACCGAATCGGCCATCAACGCCTCTTCCTCCGGATCGGGCTGCGCCTGAATCCTAATGATGGGATCAGGCACGTGGGAATCGAGAGACTCCTCGCGTCGGAGATTGCGCGCGCGCAATATGTTCAAACAGACGCGGGCCACGATCGTCGTCAGCCACCCGCCAAGATTCTCCACGTCTTCAGCTCCTGATCGGCTGATACGTAGCCAGGCTGTCTTGGACGGCGTCGTCGGCCTCAGCGAGGGAGCCCAACATCCGATAGGCCACCGCCCGCAGGCGCTGCCGGTGCTCCTCGAAACGGGCGGCCAGCCACTCGTTCTCCACCGCCGGTCACATCCTCCCTTGATCACGTGTCATCGAGTTGACCCCACAAACACGCCGGATGTGACAAGGAGCGCAGAGACGGTTCGTCATGGTTACAGCGTATGCAGTTGCCGCTATCATAACCGCCCTCGCGAACATCTATGCTGCGAGCGTCGATTTCATGCGGCCTAAGCACCTACTCATCTCGATGGCGAAAGTGCGAGTGCCGGAATCGTGGCTAGTGTCACTTGGCATTCTCAAAGCAACGGGCGCGCTCGGTCTGATAATTGGTTTCTGGTTGCCGGTAATCGGGACAGCGGCTGCAATCGGCCTGACGCTGTTCTTTGTCGTGGCAATCAGCGCGCATTTGCGCGCACGCGACAACTCGTTCGGTTTCGCGGTTATCTTCCTAGTCTTGGCAGCGGTCACATTAGCGTCAGGACTGCTTACGAGGGGACATCAGGCGTTGGCGCTGTTGCCAAAATAAATCCAGCCGTTGGAACTCGAGTATGTGTAGATGACAACCGCCACTCAGGAAGTCGGGCCCGGTGATCAACCCGCCATTCGGGCTCGTCCACACGTGCGACCTGGTCGAACCGCGCGGCTTCATTGTTAGCCGGATTGTTTACCACTGCGGTGCTGAAGACGACATCGTCCGCATCAAACGGCGCTCCATCGGACCATCTGGCGCCTTCGAAGGTGGTACGTGATCGTACGGCCGTCCGCGCTGACACCGCCGTTTGCGCGACTGGGTACTTCTATAGCGAGTTCGGGATATGGCCGATTATTCTCGTCCCATTTCACGAGCCACGCCATAGTCATCTCCGAGAGATTGGCCACAGTTGCAAACGTCGAGAGATGAGGATTGAGCGTATTGACGTCGCCCCCGTCCGAGATGGTGCGGACGTGCGGCCTCGTCCATGCATTCGCACGAACATTCTCTTGTTGCGCGGCTCCGACGTTAGTGTAAGCCGGCGGCAGAAATATCAGGCCGATTGCGGCAGCATAGACTCGTGCGGCGCAATAGAATAGACACTCGGCTGCGAATCATGCAAGATTGCCCCCAAAAAAGCAAAAGACCGGTGACACCCTCGGCGCACCGGCTCGCGAAAACGATTGGTTAAATGACCTCACTGAGTCATCTCTGCTAGTGAACGAAGTGTATCGGCACGTTGTGACAACCGGAATGCTTGCGGCGGTCGCTCTGCGGACGCCGGCGAGTGCTACTTGCCAACGTGTCTGATAAGGCGAGCAGCGAATATGTCTCGACGCCAACGTAAGTTCGACAATTTTGCAGTAGAAGAAGACGGCCTGTTGTTTGCGGCCGCTCAGGTCACGACTTCTGGCAGATCAGCCGTCCGACGCCGGATTGCTAGTAGTTGACGCTCACGTTAGATGGTTGTATACTACAACGGTTGAAGAGAGCAACTAAAAAAAAAGACCCTCTATCACACGCCCCGTCGTTTCAAGACGAGATCGTCTCGCTGATACGCGCGCTCGGATTGCATCGCCCCGACCAGACCCCGTGCGGTCAGCCCATCGCGGTTGCCGAGGCGCAGTCATTGCTTGAATTATCACGCGAGCCGCTGATCTCACAGAACGGCCTTGCGGCGAAACTTCGCCTAGAGAAGAGCACCATAAGCCGGATCGTAACCGTCCTTGAGAAGCGGGGCTGGCTCGAACGAAGGCGCGATGCAAATGATTCACGTGTCGTGCGGCTGCGCCTAACGCGACTGGGTACGCGCGTCGTCGGCAACCTGGCAAAATCACGCGCTGCGAAATTCACGCGGGTGTTCGAGGCTATTCCGTCCGATCGCCGAGCATCCGTATTGGAGTCACTGTCACTTTTGTCCGAGGTGTTGAATGAAGACTAGTCTTGTCTTGGTCATGATGCTTGCTGCGCCGGCGATGCCGGCGCCGGCCGACCAAGCGTCGGCTCACCACGATATGGTGATGTCACACGGGGCGCAGGTGATGCCCTTCGATCAAAAGGTTGCGATGCACATGTTCACTCCGAACGCATCTGGCGGAACGCTCGAAGTCATGGTGCACAACATGGATATAAAGCAGGTCGCCCTGGTCCGCAGACACCTACGCCAAGAGGCCGCGCTCTTTGCAACGGGCGACTACTCTGATCCACATATATCCATGGCACAACAATGCCGGGGCTACGAGGGATGGAGGCCGATCTTGTGGCCGTGCGCTACTCGACTACCGCGATGGGCGCCAGAATCACATTTATTTCCACCAACCGAACGGCAATCGCATCAATCCATCAATGGCTCGCCGCGCAGTCCGCTGATCATGGGTCGAAGCGCAAACAGTGTGACATGAAAATGTAAGCGCCAAAGGCTTAGCGCTCTTCCGTGTTGTCGGAGCGCGCTATTGCGTGCGATGAGCTACGCGCGTAACATTTAACGAAACACTCGGAAACTTTACTGGTGAGTACGGAATATTCTAACCCCGAGATATTCTGATGCCACTATGTCGGCCGAGATTAACTAGCGCGGGACCACGTCCCAGTGCTCGCTATTGGAGAATTCGAAGAGCATGTTCGGGCGCCAGCCGCGCACTGCGGGGTTCGTCGCCGAATAGTCGCCACGATAGACGAATGGAACGAAAATACCTGCGTTCGCGACGGTGCGTTGCATGGTGTCGAACACCGCGCGTCGACCTTCTCGACGCGGTGAGCCGTGATTGCCGAGCAAAAAGTGGATCGTACGAGGGATCGCAGAAACGCGCGACGTTGGGACCGTTCGGTGCGACCCGGTCGCATGTAAAGAACTCACTCTGCTCGGGATCGCTTCCGCCATAAAATCCGCTTATCGCGAGGTTGAAGCGCCCCCCGTAATAGATGCCGTCCGGAACCGCGTAAAAAATGCTCGTCTGATAGCCGCGAATCGTCGCATCGACGCCGATCCGTGCGAGGTTTTCTTGGACGACGGTTGCGACGCGGCGGCTCTCTTGCTCGACGCCTCGAATGCCACGTCGACAGCGAGAATGCGGCCGAATTTCGTTCGAAAATTGCCGGCTTGCTTCCAGCCTGCCGCGTCGAGTTCGCGAAGGGCTGCAGCGGGGTCGTATGCGAGGGGCCTGATTGATGGATCGTGCGCCCATAAGACCGGCGCAATCTCGGTGGTTGCGAGGGGCCACAATCCGCGATAACGGTGTGCGCTATTTGAGCGCGGTCGATCGCCTGGAGCAATGCACGCCGCACCGCCGGATCGTCGGTGGGGAAGCGATGCATTTGAAAGAGCGCGTAGGCGATATGGTTTTTGTCCGTGCGAACTAGCGAGACCGCGAGCGTCGTGCGGCTTTGCACGACTTGATCGTTGGTCAGATAGTCATCGACGTCGATTGCACGCGTCCGAAGGAGCATCAATTCGGTATTTCGGTCCGGCACAATTTTCAGAACGAGCCGGCGCAGACGCGGCTCGCCATGCGTACGGATTGGGCTCCAGAACGATTTCTTCGCCCCGGTTCCACCGCACGACGCGAAACGGTCCGCTGCCATAAGGCCGGTTGTTCCAAGTCGCTCGAGAGATATCTGTGCTCGTAAACGCCCGGGCGGGAAGTATCCCGTATATAAAATCCGTCACAGCGAAGAGCGCGCCAACAGCACCAGCCCAGGGTCGGCGAAGTGCAGCACGACGGTGTGCGTGTCCGGCGTCTCGAGCCGCTCGATTTGCGGTACGGCTGCGCTTCGGTCACCGGATTCCGTGGGTCGAGGATGGCGTGATAGGTAAATGCGACGTCTTTGGACGTCAACGCAGTGCCGTCAGCGAAACGGACGCCGTGACGGAGGTGATAAATTACGGTTCGTCCGTCACGTGAGATATCGCCGTTTTCGAGCGTCGGTACACGGCTTGCGACGAGCGGAACGAGTTCGTTGTGTTCATTTAGACCGATCAGCGGTTCGGCATAAAGCTGCGTCATGTCGATGTCTGGCTGGTCGAATGCAAACAGCGGATTGAGTGACGATGGATCGTTCGCTCGCACGATCGTCATCTCGTGGGGCGTTCCCCAACCATGACCGTTGGTTACTCGGCTGCATGCCGTAGCGAGGAACAGACAGAGCAGTAGCCATCGTATATGCCGCGGTGATGTCATGCGATGCTATGCCCCATTGTTTTGCCTCCCATTCGAAGATCTCCTACGCCATCTTGTTTTGCAAAATAGAAAAGAACGGGCATCCGAGAACCCGTTCTCTGTTGTGCGTATCGGGCGAAAACCCTACGGTTTACCGGTAATGCTGAGGTATTCGATGGTCCGGTATTCCTCCGGTCCTTTACTGGTAAGGTGCACGTACGCCAACTAAAGTGTTTTAATGTGCCGGTACCCGGGCGTGAGATCGCGTGCGGCCTCCTTGTCGAGTCACTCCAGAGAAAGGAGTCATAAGCAGGTTTGGCTGTATTTAAATCCATCTTCGAGACCCTGCACGCGGGATAGGAGGTTGCTTTGAAGTTTGGCCCTATGAATTCCCGAAGTGCGTTGTCTTCCTGTGATTGGTCGCGGCCGGCGCAGGCTGCGGCGGTACGACCCTAGCGCCCTGCCAGCCACCGCCCGCGCCTCCTTTTGTGATGATCGATCCCTCGCCCGGCGCGACGGGCGTGCCCGATAATCTTGGCGAAATCGCTTTTGAAGGATTCGGGCCAAGCCGCATCACGTTAACCGGGCATATCGCGGCGCTCTTAACGCCACTTTTGGCGAGTACCACCTACACGGCCAGCTTCACCACCACGGGCAACGGCAGCAACTGTGCCTCGCAAAGCGGTAAGGTCGATGTCGGATCGTTTACGACGAAATAGGCGCGTACCCGCGCGATTAAGACTGTCAAGAAAAAAAGGCGACGCGTTTTTCGTGTCGCTTTGGACTTAGAGGTATCGACGGACCCGATTCCGGTACGCCTGATATTCACTGCCGTAATGAGATGCGAGATAGGCCTCTTCTCGTAGGACTTGCCGGTGGAAGAGCGCAACGGCCGCAAAGAGGTAAAGCAAAAGCAGCCAATTCGGCAAGATGAGGAATTCGCCGGCGAGCACCATGGCAAACGCGACGTAGATGGGATTGCGGCTGTGGGCAAAGACGCCGGTCGTGACGAGCTTATCCGGGCGGTCCATATCGATCCCGATGCGAAAGCTCGAACCAAATGCGATAAGCGTAGCGGCCATGAGGCCGAGTCCTCCCGCGCAAAGCGCGACACCGGCCCAGGCAACGACACCCGACGTGAAAAGCATGGAGCGGGCGAGGCTTGGCCAGTGCAGCGCACTTGCGAAAATGAGATAAAAATAAAACAAGGCAAAGGGCGGAATGAGAAAGTCCGTCTTGTCGACCGCGCCGAACTTCGTCGCAACGATTCCGCGCCTGCGCAGGATGGCGACGCGCGTTAGGACCATCCCTAGGAGCAGGATGATGGTTAGTGCGGCGAGCGTATGTGTCATGCCAGCGTACCCGCGTGGGCGGGGGCATCATTTGGTGGCGGATGAAGTTGCAGGAAGGCGGCTGCGGCGTCGCGGGCACGTCCCGCGATTTCGCGGGGGTTCGGTCGCTCGGCGACGCCGAGAAGCAGGGTGACCATCAAATCGCGCCAGAGAAGGCCGGCGAACTGCTCGGCAAGTTCAGCAGGACGGCCTGTGAGCAGTCCGGATGCTTGCGGCCAGGGCCATGATTTTGCGCAACGCGGCGCGGCTTGTCTCGCGTCCTATCGAGTCGAGCGCACGCGCCACTTCTGGAGCTTGCGCCACCTCGGCGATCGCCAGTCGGAATACCGCAATGACAGTGGGATCGCTTATCTCGCGGACGAGCGTCGTCCCGAAAGAAGCCAGCACTTGCGCTAAGGTCTCGCGATCACGCATCGCGGGCAGATCAGCGGGCGCGTTCAAGTCGCTTGGCGCGCTCGCTGATGCAGGAGATCAGCATTTCCTGTTTGTTGCCAACCAGCGCATAAAGCTCTCGCTTCGAAACGCGCGCGCGCGTCGCGATCTCAAGAGTACTGGTCTTTGCATAGCCGCTTTTGATAAACGCGGCAAAGGCCGCCTCAAGGATGCGGTCGCGCACCGCGGGTTCTTCGGCGCCTTCTTGGCGGCGCTTTGAGATCGACGTGGTAGCCATTAACTCTCCTTGACGAAGGCTGGTACCTTGTAGTACCATCATATCACGAACACGCGGTACTTACTGGTACCAATGCCTGGAGAACGGCCTAGCCTGATAGGAGGCTCAAATGTCGCCGGAAACGATCTTCAACCTGCATCTCATTCTGGGTTATGTCGCGTGGCTGCTTTGCTTCGGTGCGTACGTCATGCCCAGACTCAGGTCTATGGGCCTGGTCGCAGCGCAACGTGCTATCGCTACTCTGCACAGCTTCCGCTTCTTCGGGCTCGTCTTTATCGTGCCGGGTGTCGTCGGCAATCTGCCTTCCGGGTTCGCCGCGTTCGCCGCCTACGGCGACCTGGCCACCGGACTCCTGGCCATGCTTGCGCTTCTCACGGTAAGGATCCGTCCACTCTTTTGGCTGTTTGTGCTCGCCTTCAATCTCGTTGGCGTGGTCGATCTCATCGTCGACTATTATCGCGCTCTCCAGGTCGGCCTTCCTGCGCTGGCCGGGCAATTAGGCGCCGCATACGCGATCCCAATCATCTACGTTCCGTTGCTGATGATCACTCACGTCGTCGCATTCTATTTGCTGCTGCGTCCTCAGCCCAAGGCGGTTCGAGCCTTCGCCCGTGATCCGGTGGCAGTTTAGAGTCACCAAAAATGCAAATAGCAAATCGTTCTCACGGTGCGGCGTAAATGTTGACGCGCACGCTGCAATGCAGGTACGAATAATCACCGCCGCCTGAGAATATCAGCGCCTTATGAGAACGCTTTGCGCAGTAAAGACAGCATTGCCCACGTGCATCAGCTTGGGTGTCAAAAAAACCTAGACCAGCAGAGAGGGGGCCTCCCGCTAATTGGTCAGATCTTCTCTTTCCGACGTAGCCTATGAGGCGCGCTTGCGAACGCCGTTTTTTCTAAAGGATCGCGCGGGAGAGCGTGCGGGTTCATCGTCACTGTCGTCGCTCGGTGACTGAGTCGCGTACCGCCCAACCGCGGACGCGAACATCTCGTCATATCCGTAAACCTCGACATCCTGATCGTATTTCTTGACGCATTCTAGCTTTTCGGGATCATGACGAGATGCAGCCCGCGTCACTCTTCGTCGAGTTCGCGCTTCCGATCGATCTATTCGCTCGTAGATTTCGATCCACGGATCGATGTAGTCGTAGTACTCGAAGCGGAATTTCTCCACGGAACATGGCGTCACAAATCCGTAGTATGGGTCGGATGCGATCGCGTCCGCCGTTATCTCACTACCGTTTTTCTAGTTATCCAAAAGCCCAAAAATGCGAGATGCGAACTCGCTAAGCGCAAAGATGAGGGGTTGAAGCCTCATTTTTGGGATAGAGCCTTACCGTCAAGTACGGAATATTCGAACCCGGGGATATCCTTGTGCCGCATGGAAGGCATATCGGCCAACGCCGAAACAACGTACCCGGCACAACGTACTGTTGGTAGGGAGGGTCGCTGTTGCCTGTCCCGTAGCCTTTTACGGCTTAGGTGCGACGCTCCTTAGATGATCTTGAGCGGCCGGTGAATTCCCGCGGATTCGACCGCTTGGCGCAAAAAACAGTCCCGGTGCTTGAGTGGAGCGCTACTTAGATCCTGCATTGACTAGGAGGTTGACATGCATGACATAAAGGAGCGGTTGTCTCTATTTTGGATCTTCGCGTTATTGAATTATTTGTACGCGGACGTTCTTGCGCTGTGGGATATTGCCGGCTCGAGAAATTCCTTCGGGGGTCTCTCTCAATGGGCTCTGATGGGTTCGGCGGTTTTGATGGAGATACCCATCGCTATGATTGTGGCGTCGAGGCTGCTTCCGTTTAAGGCGAACCGGCTGGCGAATATCATCGCGGGCGGCCTTGTGACCTTTGTAAACGGTTTCCTGACCTTCGTTCCACCTCTTGTCGGATGGGGCAGGCCGCCTGCTTTTCCAGAGTATTTGTTCTTCGCAACGATCGAAACCGTGTGTACCTCGATCATTATCTGGCAGGCGTGGACTTGGTCCAGCGAGCAGCGGTGGATACCGCAGGCAGGAAGTCGTACGAATGCCACGCCTCAACTGCAGGACTAATTCCGCGGTTGCTCGCGCGATGTTTGCGATTGGAGGAGCAACTTCTTTTGAATGCTATTGAGTGCTTTGCTAGCGATCGACTGACCTGCTGGCGCCGCCAGCCGTCCAACATGGCCTTAAAGATACACTCCGCGGATCCAGGTATGCGACGCTCGGATCAAGCACGGTCGAGGCCGAGGGAAAAGCAAACCGCTCACTCATTGTTACCTTTAACGTATCAATATTACATTTAAGGTAACACGACTCTATTTTCTCCAATGTTGTCAAGAAGAAAGGCGATGGGTTTGTCCACGCCCACCGCCTCTTTTGCTCGTTAGCAAACCACCGCCAATGTTACTTCAAATGAAATAAGTCGTGGTGTTTAGCTACAGCCGCTCGTTGCGCCGCAGTGTCGCATTTCTCGCATGAACCGTTGCGGACCATTGTGAGTTGGCCGCATTCGCCGCATGCGTTTCCGGTATAACCCTTTGCGCGCGCGGCTGTTACTTGCTCGGAGCGCGGCACGGTTGCGACGCCCATTGCCGGAGTTATGGGCGACGGATCGCGGCGTTCGTGGCGGCGTTCCTCGACGCCGGGATGCAAGTGCGAACTCGTCGGATGCAGCCGTTCCTGGACGTGTGCGGGTACGTAGCGAATCTCACCGGATTCCTCGGCTACGTACTCTTCCTCGGTGGCCGGCCCCATCGCGTCCATTTCCATACTGGGCTGTACGTGAGCAAGCTCGTAGCGTCCGAGATAACTGACGGCCAGTTCGCGGAAGATGTAGTCAAGGATCGAGGTCGCCATCTTGATGTGATCGTGACCGACGACCGGACCGTTGGGCTCAAAGCGCGTGAACGTAAATGCTTCCACGAATTCTTCGAGCGGGACGCCATGCTGTAAACCGAGCGAAACGGCAATCGCGAAATTGTTCATCAGCGAACGGAACGCGGCGCCTTCCTTGTGCATGTCGATGAAGATCTCGCCGAGTTGGCCGCCCTCATATTCGCCTGTACGCAAGTAGACTTTGTGTCCGCCGACAATCGCTTTTTGCGTATAACCGCTGCGGCGTTCAGGCAGGCGGCGGCGTTTTGCAATGTAGCGGTAGACGATCCGTTCGGCGACCTGCATCGGCGTTTGATAAGCGGGCTGCAGTGCCGTCTCTTCGAGCACCTCGCCGCCGAAGTCGTATGTAGCGGCGAGCGGCTGCGAGAGTTTGGATCCGTCGCGGTAGAGTGCCACCGCTTTGATCATCCGCTCCCAAGAATACCGATATGCCTCTTTGATGTCCTCGATCGACGCATGTTGCGGAAAATTTATAGTCTTGCTAATTGCGCCACTCACGAAGGGTTGGGCGGCGGCCATCATATCGACGTGTGCGAGTGGACGGATATACCGCATTCCGTGCTTTCCGCAGGGTGTCGCGCAGTCGAAGACGGGCAAGTGCTCGTCTTTGAGGTGCGGCGCTCCTTCGAGGGTCATACGCCCGCAAATAACATCGGAAGCTTCCTCGATCTGCTGCTGTGTGAAACCAAGCGCGTCACGCAGAATAGAGAAGTTCCAGTCCGCGAGATCCTCCGGCAATACTCCGAGTTTCTCGATGCAGAACTCATCGGTCAACGTGTACTTGTTGAACGCGAATTGTAACTCGAATGCGCCCGGAAGCGCTGCTTCGATTCGTGCAAGCGCTTCGTCATCAAAGCCCTTGGCTTTGAGCGTTGCCCGATTGATATGGGGCGCGCCTTCGAGCGTGCCCGTACCCTTGGCAAAGATTTCAATGTCTTCAATCTGCTGTTCGCTGTAGCCAAGGTGCCGCAGCGCGTGCTCGACTGACTGGTTGACGATCTTGAAGTATCCGCCCCCGGCGAGTTTCTTGAACTTGACGAGCGCGAAGTCGGGCTCAATACCGGTCGTATCACAGTCCATGACTAAGCCGATGGTGTTATGCGAGATGAATCCATTGGCGATGTACGTCACGTTCGCGGGAACGGACAGGTCATACGTCAACTGCTCGCCACCATCCGCATTCGATGCTACGGTGTCGTAGTAGAAGTCGAGGGCACATGCAAGGCGGTCAACGCCGGTGCGCTCTAAGAGCTGCGTCGTGAGATGACGCGAAATTGCACCTGGATTGCGCTTGTGCGAATTATAGAGGTTGGCCTTGGCCGTGCTGCCGGCGCTGACGAGTCTCGCGGAATGTTGCCTCGCCGATGTAGACGTTGTCGCGCTTGCGCCCTTGCCATTCATCGTTGTGCTGTATGGCCGTAGACTTGCGCGATCCCATAAAGCCGGCATATTGTACGTACGGGCGGTTGTACGACGTGTTCAGAATGCGCAGAACGTATAACTCCGACTGTCCCCAACCGGATTCGCCGATTTTCGTCGACGTCGGAATACCGAGCAGAAGCAGAAGTGCTTTGACTTCTTCGGAGAACTCGCGGCAGGCCGTCGTCCAACTCGGCACACCGTTGGTAACGGTACCGTCGGCTTCGAATAGTCCGCGAACGAAAGCGCCGTAGATCGCGGCATCGTTGGACGACAGTACGGCATCCGGGATGCGCGGCGAATAGCCCTTTCCACGGTGTTCCGGCGAGGGGGCCAGCTTCCTGAAGCCGCATGCTTCCCACCAGAACGTCAGTGGTACTGAATGAACCGCGACCTCAATATAGCCCGTCTTTGCTGTGACGGCTGCTTCAAGATTGAAAAGTTCCTTGGCCAGCATTTTGAGCCGCTCGACAACGTCTTGGTCGCCGCTCGCGACGCAGAAGCGCAGGCCTTTGCTGTGGAAGGAGCCGTCACCCATGAAATAACCAACGAATTCGGCTAGATTGGGGGTCATCGTGCGCGGTACGCACGTCGTATAATCGCCGGTCCAATACTCTTCGCTCAGGGCCGGAAGATTTACGCTGCGAGGTTGGCCGATCAGGTTTCCCATCGACAAAGCGACGATGTCATTTGGCGTTACATCGGCCATTCGCTTCCATTGTAGATCGCCTGTGAGGGGGTCCACGACCTTGATACGATGCGCGAGCGTGCCTTGAATAACGTAGCCGCTCTTTGTTTGAATGCGGCGCGTCGATTCCACGCCGTTGACGAAGAACTTCGTGGCCTTCTGTTCGCCGTCGTCGGTGAGCACCTTAAAGTCAACGTCCTGCCATTTTTCGCCGTTGACGTTGCCGAGACGACTCAGTCTCATAAGGCCGCGATCCGTGACGACCATTGAATTGCCGGTGAGGCAGCCAGTAGGTGCTATCACGACCGTTTGCGCGTTGCGGAAGCCGGTGACTTCGCCGATTGCAAGCGCTTCGTCCCACATTTTGCGCGCGAGTGCCCACACTTTTTGCGTAAAGAGCGTCGGCGCGTGCGTGACGGGTTTGACAGTCAAGCCTTCGTACGCGTTCGAGGGTGCATCGTACGCGGCGCGCCGATGATTGCGAATGACGCGCAGCATCGGTACGGCATTGGCTTCAAACCGGGCGAACGGCCCAAGCTGTTGCGCCATTTCGGCCGAGGTGCGATAGGCGGTACCGGTCATTAGCGACGTGATCGCGCCGCACCAGCCGAATGCTTCTTCCGAATCATACGGCAGTCCCAAACGCATCAACAGCGTGCCCAGGTTCGCGTATCCAAGTCCCAGCGTACGATAGCCGTGATTCTTTTGAGCGATCTCTTTTGACGGCATTTGACCCATCGTTACGGAGATCTCAAGCGTCGTGGTCCAAATGCGCGAGGCCTCGGCGAAACGCTGATCGTTGAAGGTGTCGTCGTCCTCCAAGAACTTTGCAAGATTCAGACTGGCCAAATTGCAGGCGGTATCGTCGATGAAACAATATTCGCTGCAGGGATTGGTCGCATTGATGCGATCGTCGCTCGAACACGTGTGCCACTCTTGCAGCGTGTCGTCGTATTGCAAGCCCGGATCGGCAACCTGCCACGCCGCAACGGCAATCTGCTCCCAGAGATTGCGCGCTTTGATTCGCTTAACGACCTGGCCGGTCGTCCGCGCCGTCAGTTCCCACTCGCCATCCTGATCGATGGCGTCGAAAAATGTGTTGGGCAAGCGAACCGAGTTGTTCGAATTTTGACCGGATACCGTGGCGTACGCATCGGAATCCCACTCCGTGTCGTACTGCTCGACTTCGAGCGACGTATAACCTTGGCGTGCATAATCCAAAGCGCTTTGAATGGCGCCCGAGGGTATGCCGGCGGAGAGTGCTCGACGCATCTCGTCACGCAATTGTGGATTCAGCTGCGAATCCAGGCGCGCTTGTTCGGGAACGCGCGTATCGTGCGCGGCGCGGATGACGGCGTTGACGTGCTTCTCGAAGATCTTCGAACCAATCACCAGATCGGCGACCTTGCGTTCTTCGCGAACCTTCCAGTTTACGAAGTCCTCGATGTCGGGATGATCGGCATTGAGCACGACCATCTTGGCCGCACGGCGCGTCGTACCGCCCGACTTGATCGCCCCGGCCGCGCGATCGAAGACTTTGAGGAACGACATGAGGCCGGAGCTGGTGCCCCCGCCGCTGAGCCGTTCTTTGGACGCGCGAATTTTCGAGAAGTTTGCACCGCTGCCCGAACCGCCTTTGAAGATGCGAGCTTCGCGGACGACGCCGTCGAAGATGCCGCCTTCGTTTACGAGATCATCCTGGATCGAGAGTATGTAACAGGCGGAAACTTGTGGGTGTTCGTAGGTACTGGTCGACCGCACGACCTCATTTGTCTTGGGATCGACGTAATAGTGTCCTTGCGAAGGCCCGGCAATGCCGTACGCCCAGTGCAGGCCCGTGTTGAACCACTGCGGGCTGTTGGGGGCGCCGATCTGACGCGCGAGCATGGCCGCCATCTCGTCGCAGTAGATGCGAGCGTCTTCCTCGGAATCGAAGTAGCCGTGTTTGAAGCCCCAGTAGGTCCAGCAGCCGGCAAGCCGGTTGAAAACCTGCCGCGCGTCGCGCTCGGAGCCGAATTCGGTTCCTGCGGCCGGGTCGCTGCGCCACAACCACTCGGGAACCCCATCCTCAGGCACCTTTTTAAGTTCTGTGGGAACACCCGCCTTACGGCAATACTTCTGCGCAAGCACGTCGACCGCGACTTGGCTCCAGCCTGTCGGGACCATAACGTCTTTCGCCTCGAAAATAACCGAGCCGTCGGGGTTGACGATACGTGAGGTTCGGGGTTCAAACGTCAGACCGGCATAGGGTTCGCCGGGTGCAGAATAGGTGCGGCGAAACTTCATCGAGGCTCCTTCCTCCGATGGTGGAGGACCCGTTCACTTCGAGAGATGGACATCGAACACCTGTTCGGTAGTCGACGGGCGTTCCAGAGTAGCGTGCCCATAAATTGTACTACCGGGGTGTGGGAGATACAAGATATAGTATCTGCCTCCTTGTGTGCAAGGTGTTGACAACGTCAAGATTCTTGTGGGTGGCCCGCTTGCTCTGGTGGAAAAGATGTTCAATGGGTGGGTGGGGTGTGGAAACTTCCGAGGATAGTGGGGAAAAGTGGCGCAATCGCAAGCCGAATGCTGGGACCGGATCGCTTCGCACCACGCCTGCACGAGATCTCCCTTACGGAGCTCGAAGACTTGGGTATTCGGGGTCTCATCATTGACTTGGACAACACGATCCTTGGATTCCGGGAGACGGAGCTTGCAGCCGAACACCTGGCCTGGGTGCAGGAAGCGCACGATCGCGGCTTTGCCATGGTCATGGTCAGCAATAATTTCAGCGAACGGGTTCGCGGCATTGCGCGTCAGCTGCGCATCGAATGCATCCCCAATGCGCTCAAACCGCTGCCGTTCGGATTCTGGCGAGCATGAAGCGGCTGCAGTTGCCTCGAAAACACGTCGCGGTCGTGGGCGATCAGCTTTTTACCGACGTGCTTGGGGCCAGACTGAGCGGCGGATTATACACGATTCTGACCGAGCCGATCGAAACGAAAGACTTTCCCATCACGATGATGTTCCGATTCTTCGAGCGTTTGATGCTCCCGGAGCGTCGTGGGCGATGAAACTTGCGCTTATCGGCGATCCCGTTTCGCACAGCCGAAGCCCGCGTCTTCAGAACGAATTCTTGCGCGAAGCCGGAGTCGACGGCGGCTACGTCGCGATTCGCGTGCCGCGCGGTAACGGCATCGACGTCGTGCGGCGCATGCGAATAGACGGCTATACCGGCGTGAACGTTACCTATCCGCTCAAAGAAGAAGTGCTTCGCGCGTGCGATGAGCTCACGGAGGACGCAGAACAGGCGCAGGCAGTCAATACAATTTTCTTTGGACGTACGATCTTGGGGCACAATACCGATGGCATCGGCGCGCGCAGCGCGCTGGAGCAGGTTCTCGGCCAACCGGTAGCGCTGGAGCGAGTCGGTATTTTGGGAACGGGATCGACCGCGCGCGCGGTGCTGGCGCAGCTGCGTGAAGCCGACGCATATACATTCGTCTGGGGTCGCGATGCGAACAAAGTGGCAGACATCTGCGAACGTTTCGAAGCCAAGCCGTGGCCGGCGAGCGCTCCGGAGATCGTGATCTCGACGCTGCCGCCGGACACGAAACTGCCGGAAGAGCTTGCGAACGCGCTTCTGGAAGCGGACTACGTCATTGATACGAATTACGGTTCGCGTTCGACGCTCGATCATCAAGTCCACCGCGAAATCGTCAAAGGTGAGTTGATGCTCGAGGCGCAGGCGCGCGCGTCATTCGACTTTTGGCTTGCGCACGCGCAGTCGGCTGTGTGGAAGAAGAACTCTAAGCGTTACTTCGTGCGCGAGTAGATTCCATCGAAGAGATTGCTCCACGTCCGGCCGTTATTCTTCTGATAGCCGTCCTTGACCGCGCCGACCGTGTACGTGTCGGGCGGGAGCGACAGAAATGAAAAATGCCCGCCGCCGTCCGCCGTGAGCGACGTAACTTCGGAAGGCGAGGAGACCGTGATTCGCGCGTTAGACACAGGCTTCCATCCGCGTCGCGTACGTAACCCGTGATGCCGCCGGTCGTGCCTGCCAGTGCCCATGTTTCCTGGCTCACGAATGCGAACAGTATCAACATGCCGAGCATGCAACGCCGGAGGGATGACGATGTTGTCATATGTTTCCCTCTCTTTCGATCGACATCGTAGGCTATCGCGTTGCAAATGCTGCAAAAAAAAGCCGCTTGGCAGAGAAGCGGCAGTACGGTGCTGATCAATTCGGAGAGGGGGAGATTCGAACTCCCGAGAGGCTCAACACCTCTGCTCGCTTTCCAAGCGAGTGCATTCGACCACTCTGCCACCTCTCCAGGGCCGAGGGCGTCGATTAGGCGCCCGCTGCGGAAATGCCTTGAGCATGCGGTTCCTGGCGTGCGAGGCAGCGCTTCGATGTCGGCAGCCGGCAACGGACGCCCGAAGTAGTAGCCTTGCGCGTGTTGGGTGCCGCAGTCGCGAAGAAAATGCCACTGCGCCTCGGTTTCAACACCTTCGGCGATGATCTTCAGTCCAAGCGCGTGCGACATCGCGATGATCGCGGAGACGATCGCAAGATCGTTGGCGTCTTCGGGAATGTCGCGCACGAACGACTTGTCGATCTTGAGCACGTCGATCGGAAACCGCTTGAGGTAACTGAGCGACGAATATCCGGTTCCGAAATCGTCGAGCGAGAGTCCGACACCCATCGACTTGAGCTGGCGCATGACGCCGACGCTCTCTTCGGCGTTGTGCATCGCGATCGTCTCGGTGATTTCGAAATCCAAGTCGCGCTGGGTTGAGTCCGGTCGACGCGCAGGGCGTCGCCGACTTGTTTGATGAGATTGAAATGCAAGAACTGACGGCCCGAAAGATTGACAGCCAGGCGTAGCGGCGGTTGAACGTTTCTGCCAGCGTTTGACTTGTTCGGCGCCGGTGCGCAATACCCACTCGCCGAGTTGGATGATGAAGCCCGACGTTTCGGCTTGCGGGATGAACGTGTCGGGCATGCCATCGTTCCGTCGCGCTGCGGCCAGCGGCAAAGCGCCTCAACGCCGATGATCTCGCCATCGCAA
The DNA here is from genome assembly GCA_963777365.1 of Vulcanimicrobiota bacterium. GTDB lineage: Bacteria > Vulcanimicrobiota > Vulcanimicrobiia > Vulcanimicrobiales > Vulcanimicrobiaceae > CAVZQG01. The sequence goes on along the minus strand of CAVZQG010000017.1, from coordinate 182,777 downwards.
ACGTTTAACGACGGGCTGATAGTAGAGTTCGAAACTCTCCGTAACTCAGCGCGTTCGACAGACGCTGATGCATCGGGACCAGGCGGTAGCTCACGACAGGGGCTAACTTGGCCGCCTGCCCGGCATCACGCCTATGGCATTAACAAAGAACTTACTAAAACAGGCGATTCGGGCGGCCTCCTCGGCCAAATCCGTGAGCACGAACGCGTGTTCCAGGTCCGCTCCCACGGCCGAGACCCCGTGCCGCTCCATCAAGACCGTAGTTGACGCCGCGTGCGAACTGCTCGGAGGTCAGCCGCGCGAGTTCCGGCCGAGCCGGGCGGTGCATATGGCGTCCATGCCACCTCGCCCAGCGTCTCGCGCGCTCCGACGGTGTCGCGTTCGAAGATCGCTCCCGTCTTCGACCATACGACGCAAAACGTGGGGTGCGTGTGGATCACGGCGCGTATCTCCGGACGCGCCGCGTACGCGGCCAGGTGAAGAGGCAATTCGCTCGTCGGGCGGGAGCCCGGTCGCGTGCGAGGCTCGCCCGCGCCGGTTGGTGCGGACCAGATCGTCCTCTGCCAACGCGCGCAGCGAACGTTGCGTGGGCGTGACGAGAATATCGCCGTCATCAAGCCGCACGCTGACGTTTCCGCTGCTTCCGGTGACCAGGCGCCGCTCCCAGAGCAGCGCGCAGTACCGCAACGATCTGCGACCGTGCCTGGGCCTCGCTCAAATCCCCGCCGGGTGCCAAATCGTTTTGATCTCGCTATAGGACGCGATTTCATCCAGACTTTGCGCTTCGCTATCGAACCATTGCGCGCGAGTCGCGCTGCGGAATGAACTGCGCGTACGCTTTACGTTCTCGGCTGCGAACGTTTGCAGCTCGGCGGTTTGCGAGTCGTCGACGAATGCGATCGCATTGACGTCCATGTGTTTTGCAAGCACCGGGCCCAAGTTCGCTGCGGTAGCCGGTGATGATGTTGACGACGCCTGCCGGAATGTCGCTCGTGGCAAGCGCTTCGGCGAATACCACGGCGGTGCGCGGATCTTTCTCCGATGCGACCAGTATGACCGCGTTGCCCGCGACGAGGGGCGGAAGCAGGACGGAAACCAGACCCAATGAGCGAGGGTTCGTCGGGCGCGAGGACACCAACGACACCCGTGGGTTCGGCCGTCGAGAAATTGAAGTGCGGGCCGCCGACGGGGTTGCGCGAAGAAAGCAGCGCGTTGTACTTATCGCACCATCCCGCATACCAGATCGTGCGATCGATTGCCGCCGTCACCTCTTGCGCGTTGTCCAAGAGCTCGACGAATTCCGCACTGCGCGCTTCGAGCATCTCGGCCAAACGATACAGAATCAGGCCGCGCGTTCCCGGCGGCGTCGCCCACCACTTTGCCTGAGCCGCGCGCGCCGCCACGACGGCATCGCGAACGTCTTTGCGCGATCCGCGCGCGATGTTGGCGCTGAACTCTTTACCGTCCCATAGCGGATCGCTGCGCCCGGACTCGGAGCGCACGAATGCTCCGTTGATGAAGAGTTTGTACATTTTGCGGACCGCCAAGCGGTTCCGGTCTTCTTTGGCCACGTGCGCGACCTACGACGCAAGGTGCGAGCGGCCCTGGGCTCGTAGCCCGCGCCATGCCCTCACGAGTCGTTATCGCTGAGCCGTTCGCGTCCGCCGGTCAAGACGTGCTGCATCAGCGCGGGATCGACGTTGTTTCGTGCGTCGGCGGCTCGCGTAACGATCTATATCGCGAGCGCTCGCAGAGCGCGGATGGTCTCATCGTTCGCTCCGAGACGCGCGTCGATCGCGACTTGCTCTCGCATGCGCCGAAAATTCGCGTGGTCGGACGTGCCGGCGTCGGCGTCGATGCGATCGACGTCGAGGCCGCAACGCAGGCCGGAATCGTCGTTATCAATACGCCCGCCGCGAACACGATCGCGGCAACGGAGCAAACGTTCGCGCTGCTGCTCGCGCTGATCCGTCATGTCGCACAAGCGAACGCCGCAATCCGCGCGGGTCGATGGGAACGCGGGCCGTTCATCGGAAGCGAGCTCTACGGAAAGACGCTCGGCGTCATCGGCCTGGGCCGTATCGGAGGCGGCGTCGCTTCGCGCGCGCGCGCTTTCGGCATGGAAGTCCTCGCGCACGATCCGTACGTGCCGCAGGCCCGGGCGGAGACGCTTCAAGTTGAACTGACCTCGTTCGAACGGCTGCTGCAGTCGGCCGACGTCGTGACCCTGCACGTTCCGCTTACGCAGCAGACTCGCAATTTGATCGATGCACATGCGCTCTTCGCATATGAAGCCCGGCGCGGTGCTGCTGAATTGCGCGCGCGGCGGCGTCGTCGATGAAGAAGCGCTGATCGCGGCGCTCGACAGCGAGAAGATTCGCGCGGCGGCGATCGACGTCGTTGCGCAAGAACCGCCCGCCGCCCGATTCACCGGGCGCGAAACTGCACCGGCACGCGAAAGTCTTGGCCACGCCGCATCTGGGCGGTTCGACGCACGAAGCGCTCGAACGCATCGCCATCGAGCTCGCGCATGATTTGGCCGATGCATTGCAGGGACGCCCCGCTGCGGGCGCCGTGAATGCGCCCGCGCCAAGCGGTGCGGACGCGGATCGGGTTCGCGCATTTGTCGAAGTCGCGGATCGTTTGGGACGACTGGTGCCGCAGCTGTTCGATGACGCGGTGCGTTTGCCGCTTCGCATGCATCTTGCGGGCGAAATCGCGGGCGTGGATGCGCGAGCCGCTTCGAACGGCATTCCTCGCCGCACTGCTTCAAACGACGACCGACCGCCGCGTGTCGATCGTGAACGCGCTTTCGATCGCGCAAGAGGTCGGCGTCGCGCTGGACGTCGTCACCGAACCGGATCAACCCTCGTACGCATCGCTGCTTTCCATTTGGGCGGGTCCACATCGCTTGGCATCGACGGTCCTTTCGGGCGAACCGCGAATCGTGCAAATCGATGCGTACGAACTCGACGCGAATCCGCAAGGCGCCTGGATTGTCACGCGTCACCAGGACGTCCCGGGCATGGTCGGACGCATCGGAACGATTTTGGGCGAAGCCGGCGTGAACATTTCGACGATGCAGGTCGCGCGCGATCCGCACTCGGGCGAGGCGCTCATGGTGCTCGCCATCGATCGCGCACCGAGCAAAGCGCACCTGGACGCGATGCGCGAGATCACGGGTATGCGGCGCGTCGATGCGGCGGTGTTCTAGCGCATGACGATCGTGCGCATAGCCCGCCACGGTGAAACGACCTGGAACTCGGTCGGCCGCTACCAGGGGCGCCTGGAGACGCCGCTCTCCGCCCTCGGGCAAGCCCAAGCGCAGGCGCTAGCCGGTGCGCTTGCCGGCGAAGGGATCGAGCGAATTATTTCCAGTCCCTTGAGCCGGTGCGTGCAAACCGCGCTGCCGCTCTCGCTCGCCACCGGCGTCCCGATGGAAACCGACCCGCTGCTCATCGAGATCGACGCATGGAACATGGCAGGGGCGCTATCGCGATGAGATCGCTCGAACGAACCCGAACTCTATCGCGCAGTGGCGAGAGCATCCGGAGCGCGTGCGCTTCGAGGGCGGCGAGAGTCTGCCGGACGTCCTGGACAGGTGGAAGCGATTCGTCCGCGGATTCGATCCCGGCGTCGATACGCTGCTCATGACCCACGACGTCGTCGTTCGTCTCGCCGATTCTGGAACGAACCGGGCGCGGCCTGGAGGACCTGCGGCACGTTCGAGCGTCCAACGCGCTCGTACGCGCAGTTCGAGGTGAGCGGGAATGAATGGGTCTTACGCGCCGAATGCGTCGATGGGCATTTGGCCGGTCTTGAAGCCGATCAGCAGCGGCAAGCATTATGAAGTGGGTAAAGGAGCAGGGTTATGACTACGACGCCTTTTCTTTCAGACGTTCAGGAACTTCGCCGTCGCGCACGCGAGAATATGATGCGCGGTTCGGTCACCAGCGATTATCACGGTGACGTGGAGCAAGCGGTTGACGTTCTCAACCAAGCGCTGGCCACGGAGATCGTGTGTGTCCTGCGCTATAAACGGCATTACTACATGTCGCGCGGCATCTATAAGGATTCCGTTGCCGAGGAGTTTGCTGCAGCATGCAACCGAGGAGCAAGAGCATGCCGACATGATTGCCGAGCGAATCACGCAACTCGGCGGCGAGCCCAACTTCAATCCCGACGGGCTAAGCAAGCGCAGTCACTCCGAATATAAGGAGGGCGGCAGCATGGTCGAGATGATCAAGGAAAACTCTGGTAGCCGAACGGATAGCCATCGAATCCTATCGTGAAATGATCCGTTTCTTCGGCGAGAACGATCCGACGTCGCGACGCATGCTCGAGCAAATTCTCGCGGTTGAAGAAGAACATGCCAACGACATGGTCGATCTGCTGCAGCAGCACGAACCCGGCACGGATGGTAAAGCATAGAGATCGTATTTGTCCGGCACGGAAGCACCGACTGGAACCGGCAACGGCGCTTTCAGGGACAGGTCGATATACCGCTCAATCGCGAGGGCCGCGCGCAAGCGCAGGCCCTCGCGCACGCTCTGGCCGGCGTACGTTTCGATCGCGCCGTTTCCAGCGATCTCTCGCGTGCGGTTGATACCGCGCGAACCATCTGCACGGATCTCCCGATCGAACGCGATGAACGCTGGCGTGAATTCGCATTCGGGCAGTGGGAAGGACTGACATGGGACGAGATCGTCGCGCGCTGGCCCAGCGTCGCCGAACACGGAACCACGGCCGCGATAAATTATGCGCCGCCGCAGGGTGAAACGTTCGAAAAGGTCTGCACGCGCGTTGCCGCCGCACTAGACGATCTGCGCACAGGCGGGCACGAGTGCGTGCTGGTCGTTACCCACGCCGGAGCGCTCCACGCGGTGCTGCACACGCTGTTTGCCGGCGATCCGCAATTGGAAATGCTTCGCACCGTTCGTTTCACGCCGGCGCGGCATCACGCGCTTGAGCGCCGAGGGAAGCGATGCACGCATCGTCTCCCTCAACGACGTCAGCCATCTGTAGCGGCGGACTTACTGACCTTGAGTGAACGAGAAACCGCGCGCGCCGTCGAACGTGTAGAGCCCTTCGGTTTTTACGACGTCGAAACCGGCATTGGTGATCGCTTCGATCAGTTGCACGACGTGACCAGTGTTGAAGTCTCTCGCCCTCAAAACGGCAGGACCAGTGGTCGCTCCAGAACGTGTCCGGATTGCCGTTCGGCCAGACCTTCGTGCCGCGGTTGCTGATCACCGTGAGTGTCGTGCCGCTTACGGCTGCCGCTTGTAATTTGGAGGCGATTTCATCGGGACTTGTTCCCGGCGCGTCGATGAAAATATCGACGCCGACGTGCGACTTCTTGGCTCGCTGACCGGACGTGCGCGCGGCAATGTCCATCTGGGCACCCTTGGCATACTCGACGGGCTTTAAGTGCTGCGGCTTTTGGCCCAGCCGCGCAATGATCGCATCCGCGAACTCCTTGGTGCCGACCTTTTGTTTGCTGACGCGTTCATCGTAAATATCATAGGTGTGAATGCCGTCCTCGATCGTGCGCAGCCACGCGTTGTGAACGTTTTCGGCGATCTCGCCTTGCCCGATATGCAAGAGCATGAGCAGCGCTCCGTGCAGCAGGCCGGACGGATTTGCCAGATTCTGTCCCGCGCGGCGCGGTGCCGAGCCGTGAATCGCCTCAAACATCGAGCAGTGGTCGCCGATATTCGCCGAACCCGCCAGGCCGACGGATCCGGTAATCTGCGCCGCCACGTCGGAGAGCACGTCGCCGTAGAGATTCGGCATCACCAGCACGTCGAATGCTTCGGGCGTGTCGGCCATCTTCGCCGCACCGATGTCGACGATCCAATGCTCGTTTTCGATGTCGGGATATTCCTTGGCGATCTCGTCGAAGATCTTGTGGAAGAGCCCGTCCGTGATCTTCATGATGTTATCTTTGGTAAAGCACGTGACTTTCTTACGTTTGTTCGCGCGAGCATACTCAAACGCGTACCGCACGATGCGTTCGCTGCCGGGTCGCGAGATGAGCTTGAGGCACTGCGTCACCTGGTCGGTCTGGCGATGCTCGATGCCTCCGTAGACGTCCTCTTCGTTCTCGCGAACGATCACGAGATTCATGTTGGGATGTTTGGTTGCGACGTACGGATGGAGCGATGCGCACGGACGCACGTTGGCGTACATGCCAAGGGTTTTACGAACCGTGACGTTGAGCGACTTGAAGCCGCCGCCTTGCGGTGTGGTGATCGGCGCTTTCAAGAAAACCTTCGTGCGCCGCAGAGAATCCCAGGAGTCGTCTTCGATGCCGTTACTCAGGCCGCGGTTGTAGACGCTCTCGCCGATGTCTATCTTTTGGATGTCGAGCTGCGCGCCGGCAGCCGTGATCGTGCGCAATGTGGCATCCATAATCTCGGGGCCGATGCCGTCGCCGTAGGCCACGGTGATGGGTGTCTTCTTCGCGGTCAGGGTCATGGTCACGTCGGGGTCTCCTCGTTATAACAAAAAAGCCATCCCGACAATTGGCGGGATGGCTGGAAGAGCCTTGCTAGGGCCTAATTCCCGGCTACAAGGACCACTGATAGGCATTCCAGCCTTCGCTTACGCCGTTGGGCGTGAAGCCTTGCAGATTCGTGGTCAGCGCGTACCGGATGCGCTGATAGTATTGGAACGCTGCGGGCGCCTGCGAGGCCAGCAGTGACTGAGTAATCGCGTAGTCTTTCGTCCGGCGTGCGCGATCGAAGTGGGTCAGCGCGTCATTTTCCGCTGCATCGAGCGTCGGATTGCAGTAGTGAGAAATATTGTTCCCGGCCGGCGGCGCCATACTGCACATCCAGCTCGACGAGTCGTCCGGATCCGCACCTGAAACCCACGCATACTGCGCTATGTCGAACTTCCCGGTGTTGAGTATTCCGCCCATCGCTTTGGTTGCGTACAGCACCGTATACGTGTACGTCTTGATGGGAACGTCGACGCCGACCGCACGCAGATCCGATTGTATCTGCACGCCCATTTGACGGGCGGTCGGGTTGCCTTGTCCGTAGACCAGCTGAAGCGAGAGCGGCGTTCCATTCTTTTCGCGGATGCCGCTGCCGGCGCGTTTCCAGCCCGCCGCATCCAGAAGCGCTCCGGCCTTTTGCGGATCGTAGGGATATTTGGCGACGTTCGGGTCGTAGGCCCAATAGAAGTCGGCTAAATCGGCCGCCGCAAGAATACCCGTACCGTGCGTGAGGGTATCGACGATGCGCTTTTCGTCGATGGCATATGCGAGAGCTTGCCGCACGCGCATATCGTCGAGCGGCGGATGCGTCATATTGAAGTTGAGGCTAAAATACGACGGTCCCTTAACGAGCAAGGCCTTCACGCCGGGAGACGGCCGGTCGCGAAGATTCACCAGATTCGCGGTTGCGATGTCGATCACGAGATCGACGTCGTGCGAGCGCAGTTCGGCTTCGTCGGTGTTGCCGTCGGTCACGGTGTACACATTAATCTGTTTGAGCTTCGGAGCGCCGCGGAAATAGAACGGGTTTGCCACGTACTCCACATGGTCGCCGTGGATCCAGCGAGCAACTTTGAACGGCCCCGTACCGATAGGCTGCTGATTGAACGGTACCTGATTGATGTTCGGGTAGTGCGCTAGAATATGCGCGGGTACCACGCGAAACGGATCGTCGCTCTCGCCGAAGACCGTGTCGACGAACGGCGCAAACGGCTGCCGGAGATGAAAGACGATCGTATACGCGTCGGGAGTGTCGGCCGATTTGACTTGGTCGTAGCCGCGCCGCTCAACCACGTTGTTATTCGGATTCATGACCGCTTGCCAGGAAAACTTGACGTCGCCGCTCGTAAACGGCACGCCGTCCTGCCACTTCACGTTGTGCCGAAGGTGATACGTGATCGTTAAGCCGTCCTTACTGATGCCGCCGTTCTGCAACGTAGGAACGATCTGCGCGAGATCCGGAACGTGATTGCCGTTCGTATCAATCGTAACCAGTTCGTCGAACGCCAAGCTCGCCAAGAAATTCTCGGCCGTGTTCGTCGCCAGCAGCGGATTGAGTGAGGTCGGCTCGGCATAACTGGCGACCCGCAGCAGCCCGCTGTTCGTGGATGAGCCGGCCGATTGTCCACCGTTTTGCTTGGTGCAGCCGGTCAATCCGCAAGCCATGGCCAGCGTGAGCGCGAAAATCCGTAAGCTAAGGCGCAGAAACATCGCAAGAATCCTTCAGCACGTCGGCAGCCCTAAGGTCCCCCTCGAATTCGACGCGGCGCCTGCTTGCAACTGCCGCTTTAAGACGTTAATACGGGTACGTAGTCTAGGTCGTGGCCACAAAAGCAGCAGCAACATCAGCGCAGCGCGGAGCGTCGGATCAGATCGCGTTCATAGGCCTGCCGAAGGCCATTCTTCCGATCTACCTGACGACGTTCATCGATATGCTCGCGTTTACGCTGCTGATTCCGCTGCTGCCGGCGATCGCGCACCGGTATGGTGCCCAGGATTGGCTCGTCGGGATGCTCTTGAGCGTTCCGGCCTTTTGCGCGGCTATCGCGGCGCCGGTGTGGGGAAAAATCAGCGACCGCCTCGGCAGAAAATTCATCATCCTGGTGGCGCAGGCGTTCATTCTTGCCGGCTATCTGGTCCTCGCGCTGGCGGATTCGTTCTTTTGGGTCTTCATCTCGCGCGTGATCTCCGGCGTCGGTGCGGGCGATTTGGGAGCCGCCGAATCGTATATCACCGACGTCACGAGCGAGGACCAGCGCGATCGAGCTTTCACGATTCATGGCGCGATATTCGGTTCGGCGTTCATTTTCGGCCCGCTCGCGGCCGGCTTTCTGCAGCGGTATGGGATTCAGTTCCCGTTCTTCATGGCCGCAGGTCTGGCCGCGATTAATATTTTGGGCAGTGCTCTGCTGCTGCCGGGGCGGACGCGTGTGCAGCATCCAGAAACGAGCGTCAAGAAATCGCTGAAGGCCGCACTGCGGACGCCGGTGCGCGTGGTCTTAATCCGGCAGTTTCTGTTCATGTTCGCGGTCATCTATCTGCTCGCTGATTTTGCATTGTACTTGGATCGCGCACTGCACGAAAGCATTACCCACGTGAGCTGGCTGCTTGCGGGCGCGGGAATCGTCGGCGGCCTTACGATGTTGTTCATCGTCGTTCCGCTCGGAAGGCGCATCGGCGATCGATTGGTGGGGCAGATAGGATTCGGGCTGCTCTTTGTATGCGTACGCGTTGATATATTTCGTGCAAAACGTCGACTGGTTCTTCCCGGTTTTGATTTTGTGGGCGGCCGGCGCCGCTATGGTGGAACCGACGCTGATGAGTTTGCTCTCGAAACGGGCTCCGAAAGAAGAGCGCGGTGCATTGATGGGCCTGAGCGATTCCGTCAACAGCGTCGCAATGATACTTGCACCGGCGATTGCGACCGCTATAGTAGGTTTTCAGGCGCGGCTCATCGGCGTGCTTCCCGCGATCGCCGTCGCCGCGGCCGCCTTTTTGGCCAGACGGCATGCGGGTGCTCGTCCCGGCGAATTCTAAAGAACGACGGCTAGTATTGTATTTGCGGCCCGACGAAAGCGGGCGGCCTGGAGACTAAGCATATTCGGAAGGGACATTCTCGTGAAACAGATCTCGCGTACGGTTGAGCAATTATCAACAGCTACCGTTCGCCTTGCCTATTACCAGGTACGGCTTTTACTCGGGGAACCGCACGGTCAGCGTGTTACGGAGTTCGAAGGACGCGAGGTGCCTATCATGTATTGGCCGTGCGGGTGCGCAGCCGTGGAAGTCGCGCCGCAGAAGTATTTGGTGCACGCGTGTCCGGAAGACGCACAGGGACTAAGCGTCATACGAGAGGACGACGAGCTCGGTCATTTCGCAGCGTTGCTGAAGGGTGAGCCGGTTACGCGGTATCCGTGGCGACGGGCTTGACGCAGCGAAACTTCGCGTACATGTACGGATAGTCGGCGTAGAACCAGTTGCGGAACGAGCGGCGAATGAGCTCACGCGCGGTGACGGGTGATGCGCCCTTCATGACGACGTGCTTCCCGTCAAAGAAATCGGCACTGTAGCGCGGATAACTCGCCATCGGCTCGAATCCCGCGAACGGCGCAAATGTCGTCGAGGTCCACTCCCATCCGTTGCCGACGAGATCGTGCACTCCCCATGCGCTCGCACCCGCCGGATGCGCATCGACCGGTTCCGGATCGAAACGCTCGAAGTCGAAGTTGCCGTGCAGCGCATCCGGAGCCTCGTCTCCCCAAGGAAACTCGCGCTCCTTACCACTGGGCGTACCGTATGCGGCGCGATGATACTCGGCCTCGGTCATCAGACGGCAGCCCTTCCAAGCCGCGTATGCCGCAGCTTGTTGATTGGTCGCGTAGACCGGCCATGACATCGGCATCGGCAGATCCTCGAAGGAGCCGCGCAAGATGAACTCGCCGTCATTATCGATCCAGAAGGGCGGCGCGGGTCCGCCGGCGCGTACGAACTCCAGGTACTCCGCATTGGTTATCGCGTAGCGTTGCACGGAGAACTCCGGCACGTCGATGCGATGCTCATCAAACTCGTTGTCCCAGCCAAAGGCGATCGCATCGCGCCGAGCGCCAAGCGTAGCCGTGCCCGTCGGAATCGAGACGAAATCATTAACCGGCGGCGTCGTGTCGTGATGTTGTTGCGCCACGCGGCCTTTGAGCTCCGGGGACATTCGATGAATGATATACATCAGCGTTTCGTGATGCATCGGTTCGTGTTCGAGCGCCGTGAAGATCGCTTGACCGCGCACGAGACTGGGAACGGCGGCGTCGACCAACTGCGCGTGTTCGATAGCGTCGTATAAGCGCTCGTCGCAGGCTCGGCCGAAGGCCTCAATCTCTTCCTTGGAAGGCCAGTCCGCACGCGCATGCTGCGCAGCGGCATCCGCGCTTGCGGGATCGATGCCGCGTTCGAAGATCCGTTCGAGATGTCGATCGATAGGGGCTTGGCCGAGCGCCCGCTCGTTCACCGTCAGAAAACTGAACGCCGGGAGATGCCCTTCGTAGAACGCGAAGGGATGCCGTAGCGCAATCGGCCGCGAGTAGTACGCGGACGGATCGATCAGAGCGAAGAGCTGCGCGGAGCGCTCGCGATTGCGGCGATACCAGTCGGCGAGTCTCTCGCGCGAGAGCGCGCCCTGGGCCGGGGCCAGCGTATTCATGAGGACTCCTTACCCGGCTCCGGTGAAAGTCCCTCGCTTTTGGATTAGATGTTCGAGAGCGTTTGCATCCAGCGGCCGCGAGAAGAAGTAGCCCTGCACGCGGTCGCATTCATGTGTTTTGAGAAACTCGAATTGGTCGCGCGTTTCTACGCCTTCCGCGACGATGCGCAGTCCTAAACTGTGTCCCATCGCGATGATCGCTTTGACGATCGTTTCATCGCTGCGCTCTAAGCCGATGCCGGCCACGAACGATCGATCGATCTTGATGTGATCGACGTCAAAACGCCGCAAATAGTTCAGGGAGGAATGGCCTGTTCCAAAATCATCGACGGCGATGCCCGCTCCGATGCCCTTGAGCTGCCGCACGATCTCAATCGAATGCGTCACGTCCGAGAGCGCCATGCTCTCGGTGATCTCCAGATCCAACCGGTGCGCCGGAAAACCCCGCGCGTTCAGGATGTCGAGCAGCCGTTCGCAGATATTTGGCTCGTGAAATTGCCTGGCCGAAATATTCACGGCAAGGCGCAGACTGCCGATGTGCCGGTGCCACCGGCCCACCTGATCGGTGGCGCTCTCGATAACCCACTCGCCGATCTTCACGATGAGACCGCTGGCCTCCGCGGTTGGAATGAACTCATCGGGCAGAATCAGCCCGCGTGCAGGATCTTGCCATCGCACGAGTGCTTCGACGCTGACGATCTCCTGGGTCGCCACGTCGATGATCGGTTGAAAGTGAACGACGAACTGCCCGCGTTCCAACGCCCTGCGCAGATGCTTTTCTTGCGTCAGCCGGGTCCGAAGCGGGCGTTCGAGCGAGTCGTTGTACAGGAAATACGAGTTACCGCCGCGGTCTTTGGCTTGATACATGGCGATGTCGGCGTTCTTGATGAGCGTTTGATCGTCGCGGCCGTCGGTCGGGTACATTGAAACCCCGATGCTGGTCGTCATGAATTGTTCGTAGCCGTCCAAACTATACGTTTGATCGACGGTATGCAGCAGCTTCTCGGCCGTCGCACGTACCTGATCGGCATCCTCGCAGTTACGCAGGAGCACGATGAACTCATCGCCCCCCATGCGCGCGACGATCCCATCCTCGCCGACCGCACGGACCAGCCGCTGCGCGACCATCTGCAGAAAACGATCGCCCATGGCGTGGCCCAGAGAATCGTTGATGTCCTTAAAGCGATCCAGGTCGAAGAACAACACGGCAACGCGATCGGTGTTGCCGCGCGAGTCCATCAGTGCATCGCGCAGGCGCTCCTGGAAATAGGACCGGTTCGGCAATCCGGTCAGCGCGTCGTAGTACGCGAGCGTGCGCAGGCGCGTGCGAGTCCGGCGGCGTTCCAGGGCCGCGCTCACGAGCGCCGCCATGAGCGCGAGGGTGTCCTGATCTATCTCCTCAAAGTCTTGGCCGCGTGCCGTATGTGAGAAGAAGATCAGCACGCCGTGGAGATTTCCGCCGACAAGCAGACGCGAGCCGATCCACGTTTTGAACTCGCCGGCCTGATCGTCGACCTGGCATACCACCGGTTCGCGCCGGTCCAGGAGCGACTTGGCAAGCTCGAGCAGTCCGTCGTTGTCGCCCGAGAAGAGTTGCAGCGAATCGTAGCGCATGTCGACTCGCGGCGTTTCCGAGATCTCGACGATTGCGCCGCTCTCCATACCCAGCAGACGGCAGCCGGTCTGGAGCGTTGACATGATCTGCGCATCCGTATACTCGGGCGCCGTCGCCAGCAGATACAGGTCGCGAATGCGCTGCGCCTGCATCTCGACCCGGCGCTGCGCGACCTTGCGGTCGGTGATGTCTTTGAATACGCAATAGACGCCGACGACAAGCCCCTGGATGTATTTCGGAAACAGCGTGGCATCCAAGACCAGCTCGCGGCCGTCACCGCGAAACGCGGCGATCTCGTAGCGTACCGGTTCACCGCCGAGCGCACGCTGGAAGAACGACCAACCGCGTTCGAGTTCGCCGGCGGCAAGGAAGTCTCGAAAGTTTTGTCCGACGATTTCGTCCCGCGTGCGCGCGCTCACACCGACCGCGACATCGTTTATCTGCAGGATCGTTCCGTCGATGGACATCAAGCACGTTCCATCCGGATTACGATCGAAGAGCGAACGGAAGTCGTGTTCGAGATCGAGCAGCTCTTCGCGCTGCGCAACCACCGTGCGCTCTGCCCGCAGCCGCTCGGTCAGGTTCTCCAGTAAGCCGTACACGCCGACGACGCGATTGTTGGAGACGATCGGAAGCGCCGTCGCGCGATACTCGATGAGCCGGCCGTCCGCGGCATATGCGTCGATTTCAAAGGTGATCGTTTCGCCGCGCATTGCCTGATTGATGAGATTGCGCAGACGCTCGCGCTGACTGGGCGGCACGAAGCCGGCGAGGCTTTGACCGACGACTTCCTCGCGCGTATATCCGCTGACGGTCAAGCCCGCGGAGTTGACATCGGTAATGTGGTGCTCGGTGTCTATCGCGAGGACGACGGTTGGGTTGTTTTCGAAAAGCAGCTGGAAATTCTGACGAAGCTGGGCGATCTCATCGTCCTCGCGCGTGCGCTGCGTGATATTTTCGAGCAGCGCGAACACGCCGACGACGCCGTCTCCGGCATACATCGGCACGAATGCGACGTCGAAGAAGAGGTCCGCTCCGTCGATGTCGCGCGCTCGAACCCGAGCTCGCCCGATTCCTTCGCCGAGGGCGGCGTCGAATGCGAGTTGCGCTTGCTCCCAGCTCTCGCCGGCGATCATCGTATGCAGCTTGGAGCCGATGCACTGCTCGCGCGAGTGCCCCGTAACGTGGAGCGCAATGGGGTTTACGTCGATGACGGTCTGATGCACGTCGAAGACCAGGGTCGGCGTGGGCATATTCTCGAGAATGGCGCGTAGATCGCGCTGCACGCTGACCAACGATCGCTCTGCGCTCCGCCGCTTGGTAATGTCTTGCACGACCAAAAACAGACGCACCTCGGCTAGACCCTCGGTAACCGGGATGCTGGTGACGAATGCGCTCATCGCGCTTCCGTCGCTGCGCCGGACTTCAAGGTCGCGGCGAAGCGATTCGCCTCGCGTGCGGCGGCCGCGAAGGCTTCGTCGACATACGAGACGGATGCGGGCTCCGCTAGTTCGCGAACGTCCCTGCCAATGAGTTCGGTGCGATCGTAGCCGCTGACACGCACGCATGACGCATTGCAATCGACGATGCGCCCTTGCGAGTCAAGAGCAATAATACCGCTGGGGGCAGCGCTAAAAAGGAACTCGAATACGCGGTGGTCAGTGAGCCAAGTACTCATATAATCCGTGGACGCCACCCTCGCGCCCGAAGCCGGACTCCCGGTATCCTCCAAACGGCGAGCTCGGATCGAATTGATTGAACGTGTTGCACCAAACAACCCCTGCGCGCAGGTGGCCGGCGATATACATGTTCTTACTACCCTTATCCGTCCAAATCCCCGCTGACAATCCGTACGGCGTGTTGTTGGCTTTTTCGATCGCTTCATCGGGTGTACGGAATGTGAGGATTGAAAGAACGGGACCGAAGATCTCCTCGCGCGCGATACGATGCGATTGCTGCACGCCGGTAAAAAAGGAAGCCGGGAAGAAGAAGCCGCGCTCCGGCATCGAGCATGCTTGCTGCACAAGGACGGCGCCTTGATCGATGCCGCTGCGCACCAGCTCGTTGATCTTCTCGAGCTGCGCCCGCGAATTGATTGCGCCGATATCGGTATTCTTGTCGAGCGGATCTCCCAGCCGCAGCGTTTGAAGCCGATCCGTGAGGCGTACGACGATTTCGTCGTGAACCCGCTCTTCGACCAAGAGCCGCGAACCGGCACAGCACACGTGTCCTTGATTGAAGTAGATGCCGTTAATGATGCCCTCAACCGCCTGATCGAGCGGTGCATCCGCAAAAACAATGTGCGCGGCCTTGCCGCCAAGTTCGAGCGTTAGGCGTTTGCCCGTACCCGCCACCGTGCGCGCGATCGCTTTTCCGACTTCCGTCGAGCCCGTGAACGCGATCTTGTCGACGTCGTCGTGTGCGACCAGCGCTGCGCCCGTGGCGCCGTCGCCCGTCACGACGTTCACCACACCCGGCGGCAAGTCGGCCTCTTGAATGATCTGCGCAAGCGCGAGCGCGGTGAGCGGCGTGGTTTCCGCGGGTTTGAGGACGATGGTATTCCCGCAGGCGAGAGCCGGCGCGAGCTTCCACGCGGCCATGAGCAGCGGGAAGTTCCACGGCACGATCTGCCCGGCAACGCCGATCGGCGCGGGCTCGTTCCCCGCGCGCATGGCCCATTCAAGTTTGTCCGCCCAGCCGGCGTAATAGAAGAAGTGAGCGGCCGACAACGGGATGTCGAAGTCGCGCGACTCCTTGATCGGCTTGCCGCCGTCAAGCGTTTCCAGCACCGCGAGTTCGCGCGATCGCTCGGTAATTGCGCGTGCGATGCGATAAATATATTTCGCGCGATCGGCGGGGCGCATTTTACGCCAGTATTTATCGTACGCGCGACGTGCCGCACGGACCGCACGATCGACGTCCTGCGCGTCGGCATACGCTATCGAGGCGAGTAGCCTCCTCATTTGCCGGATTGACCGTCTCGAAATAGCGGCCTTGCTGCGGCGAGACCCATTCACCGCCGATGAACAGCCCGTATCGCTCGCCGTATCTGCGCCTTGGTCGTCTCGGGTGCGGGTGCATATTCGAAGATTGCCATGTGCGCAGCCTTTAGTCTTTCGGAAAATAATCGGGACCGGCATATGCGCCGGTCAGTTCTTTTTCATACTGCATCAGCAAATCGTCGAGCAGTGAACTGGCCCCGATGCGCAGCATGTCCGGGATTGAGCCATGAATCGCCGAGCGTCTCTTTGACGATGACCAAATACGTGAGCGCCTGTTTTGTCGTGCGGCACCCTCCGGCGATTTTGAACCCGACGCGGCGGCCGGTGCGGCGCGCGTAGTCGCGAATTGCCTCGCACATCGTCACCGCAACCGGAAATGTCGCGTTCGTCGTGACCTTCCCGGTCGACGTTTTGATGAAGTCCGCACCGGAGTCGAGCGCGATGTCGCTGGCGCGGCCGCACGTTGTCATACGTGCCGAGTTCGCCGGTCTCGAGGATGACTTTTAAATGAACGCCCTGCCCCGATCTCGCGCCGGCACAGACGGCCTTTACCGCGATGATTTCGTCGGCGACGTCACGATAGCGCCCCGCCAGGAACGCGCCGCGATCGATCACCATGTCGATCTCGTCGGCGCCCGCATCGATCGCCGCTTGCGTATCCGCAAGCTTGATATCGATGCCGGACTGTCCACTTGGAAAGGCGGTCGCGACCGAGGCGACCTTGACGCTCGAGCCGGTCAGCGCTTGTTTCGCGGTGGAGACGAGATTGGGATAGACGCAAACGGCCGCAACGCTCGGGATGTCGGGCAAGTGGGGGGCGGGCCTGCGCGCCTTTGCACATAGGGAACGCACCCGGCCCTCGGAGTCCTTGCCCTCCAGCGTGGTAAGGTCCATACACTCGATGGCAAGGCGTATTCCCGCCATCTTTGCGCTTGTTTTGATCGATCGCTTGGCAAGCGCGCCCGCGCGCGCCTCCAGCATTACCGCGTCAACGACAGTCATGTCTGCACCTGGTTACAGTGTGCCCCGTTTCTCCTGTTCCTTTTCAATGGAGACGAAGAGTGCCTTGAAATTCCCCTTGCCGAAACTCAGGCTGCCCTTTCGCTGGATAATCTCAAAGAAGACGGTCGGGCGATCCTGGAGCGGCTTGGTAAAGATCTGCAGCATGTAGCCGAGATCGTCGCGATCGACCAGGATGCGCAAATCGCGCAGAATCTGCGTGGCCTCGTCGATCCGGCCGACGCGAGCTTCCAGATCGTCGTAGTACGTTTCCGGCGTATCGAGAAAATCGACCCCGTTTGCTTTCAAGGCCGCGATCGTGGAGATGATGTCGTCCGTCCGGATCGCGATATGCTGAACGCCGGCTCCGCCATAAAAATCGAGATACTCCTCGATCTGGGATTTTTTCTTACCGTGAGCCGGCTCGTTGATCGGGAACTTGACGCGGTGCTCGGCATCGGTCATCACCTTCGACTTCAGAGCGGTATACTCGGTCGAGATGTCTTTGTCGTCAAACGAAACCAGCTGCGAGAACCCGAAGACCTTCGCGTAAAAATCGCCCCACGTATCCATCTCGCCCCAGCCCACGTTACCCACGCAGTGATCGATGAACTGCAGGTTGGGCTTGCGTGCGAGCGGAGCGGATTTGCGCTGCTCGACATAGCCGGGCATAAACACGCCCGTATACTGTTCGCGCTGGATGAAACTGTGGACCGTGTCTCCATACGTTGCGATCGTCGCTTTTACCACGCGTCCGAATGCGTCGGTATATTCAGTCGGCTCCAGCACCGGCTTCGCGCCGCCGGCGATTGCCGCTTGGTACGCCGCGCGTGTGTCGCCTACCAAAATGGCAACGTCTTTGACACCGTCGCCGTGCCGTGCAACATGCTGCGTGATCTCGTTATCCGGCTGCAAGCTTGCGGTGATGACGAACCGCACCTTGTTTTGGACCAGAACGTACGATGCGCGATCTTTGATCCCGGTCTCCGGGCCGGCATACGCGATTTGATCGAAGCCGAACGCGGAACAGTAGTAATGGGCCGCCTGTTTGGCATTGCCGACGTAGAACTCGATGTAGTCCCAGTCGATCTTCGCCAGGGGATTTGCTTTGGGCGATGTCATCGTGGTCATGGAAAGAGGCTTGGCGAAGCGGCGCAGTTGGCCCTGTCGCCGAACTCGCACGCATGGACGCCACGACGACGTTCGTTGCTGATCTCACCGTCGCACTCACCGCGGGGAGTCTGGCCGGGGCGGCGGCGCGCGCGTTGCGCTTAACGCCCATCATCGGATACCTAGCCGCGGGCGTGGTCATCGGACCGTTTACGCCTGGTTATGTCGCGCACGCTGCGAGTCTTTCGGGCCTAGCCGAGGTTGGGCTGATCTTTTTGCTGTTCAGCTTGGGTTTGGAGTTTTCGCCGCGCGAGTTGTATCGAGGCCGGCCTCACCGCGACCGCCGGCAATCTCGCGGCCATGGGCGCGACGGCGGCGGTCGTTTGGTTTGCCGCAGCGAGGCTCGGAATGGTGCATCCGATCACGCTGGCGCTCGCTTTTACCGTTTCGAGCACGGCGGTCGGCGCTGCGTTGCTGCAGGTCTTGGGCGTATCGGACAAGCGAATCGGGCGCATAGCGATCGGCTTGCTTATCGTCCAAGATCTTATCGCCATTATGGTGCTGATCGTGATCTCGACGCCGGCGCATTCGCTCACGCCGGCCGGAGTGGGCATTCCGCTCATACGCGCGGTCGCTTTTGTCGCCGTCGCGTTGATCTTAGGCGCGACGCTGCTGCATCGGCTGTTCGTCGTCACGCTCCAGCGCTCGGAAGGCGATCTGAGCGTCGTTATTTTCAGCGCCGTCGCGCTGGCTTCGGCGTGGCTGGGTCATGCGGCGGGGCTCACGTTCGAATTCGGCGCGTTCGTTGCGGGAGCCGTAACGTCCGAAGCCGCCGGAAGCCGCATGGTGGAATCGATCGTGCGGCCGTTTCGCGAGTTGTTCGTTATGCTGTTCTTCGTTTCGATGGGCACGCTGGCCGACGTTTCAGGCGTTCTGTCGCACTGGCAAGCGCTGCTGGTCATCGCTGCCGTCGCGATCGTGGTACGCTGGCTGCTATGGACCGCGGTCGGTGCAAGTTCGCGGGCGCAGGGAACATCGTTCGCCGCGTTCGGCCTTGCGCTCGTGCCGATGGGCGAATTCAACATCGTGCTCGCCGGCGCCGGATTTGCGGCCGGAAGACTCAATCGCACCGAGCTCACGATCTTGGTGGGCGCGAGCCTCATCTCGATCGCGGCGGCGGCGGTAGGAGTCCGCTTTTTCAGTGCGGGTCGCAAGGATGATGTACGCGCCGGGCCGCAAGAGTAGTCCCATGCAAACCGGCGCAAGTAAGACGGCTGCCGTGCAGGCGATGTTCACCGGCCTTATCGATTACGCGGGTCTGTTTCCGCCGGCGCAGCTGACGATGCCGCAGGCCGTTTCGGAATATGCAGCCGAGCGCCGCGGATCGCAGGCGTGGATGCTCGGACGCTTCATCGTTCCGTATTCGCGGTATCGCGAGCTCCTCGAGACCCTTGCGCATACGCAGCAGATTGCGCTCAGTGTCATCCTCGATGGCGGAATAGAGGCGTTGGCGCAGGTGGCGAACGTGCGGAATTCGGATCGGCGCGCGCGCATCGAAATGCTGGAGATCGTCTTGGAACCGAATCGGATTGACGAGTTTGTGCAATCGGCGAAAGATACGGGTCTGGCCGATCTGCCCGCATACGTCGAATTTGCGCGCGAGGGCGATTGGGAACGGCTGCTCGAGCAGGCGCTGCCGCGGCTTGCAGCCGCGGGTTTGGGCGCAAAAGTACGTTGCGGCGGCGCGCAGCCCGCCGCGTTTCCCGCACCCTCACAACTCGCCGCGTTTATCGATCTTGCGTGCCGGAATGGCGTGCCGTTCAAAGCCACGGCGGGACTGCATCATCCGATCCGCCACTTCGACGCGACGATCGGCGCATCTATGAACGGATTCTTGAATCTGCTCGCCGCAGCCGCACTTGCGCGTTCCGGGGCAACGCGCGAAGAACTCGTCGACGTTCTGGCGTGTGAAGATCCCGCGGCATTTGCGTTCGATGAGAGCGGCTTTCGTTTTCGCGATCGCCGCGTGGGCGCACTCGATATCGAAGCGATGCGTTCGCGCGCCTTCGTTTCATACGGCAGCTGCAGTTTCAGCGAACCCGTCGAAGATCTGCGCGCGCTGCAGTCTGCTGTGATTCATAAGACCGAACCGGCATCGTGGGTAGACGTCCCCGCGGGCTCAGACTTCCCGCTTGCGAACTTGCCGTATGGCGTCTTTACCGCGCACGGGCATGCGCATATCGGCATTGCGATCGGCAAGAGCATCTTCGATGTTTGTTCCGCCGCGCATGCCGGACTGTTCGAGGGCGCCGCGTCTGCCGGACATCCTGCAGGCGCCCGTGCTCAATCCGCTGCTCGAAGCGGGCCGCACAACGTGGAGGGCCGTGCGCGAGCGGGCGACGGCGTTGCTGAGCGCGGATACAAATTTGCTCGAAGGTATCAATCGCGATTCGCTGCTCGTGCCGCAAGACGGCGCGCAAATGATCATGCCGCTGCGCGTCGGGGATTACGTCGATTTTTACTCCTCGATCGAGCACGCGACCAACCTTGGCAAGATCTTTAGGCCCGACGGCGATCCGCTCATGCCGAACTGGCGTTGGATTCCGATCGGCTACCACGGCCGCTCGAGCACGATCGTCGTCGATGGAACGCCGATCGTGCGGCCATGCGGTCAACGCAAGCCGCCCGACGCAGCCGAACCTTCGTTCGGAGCGTCTCAAATGTTGGATATCGAGCTCGAAGTCGGATTTGTAACCGGGCCCGGAAACCGCATGGGCTCGCGCATTGCCGGTCGAGGACGCCGCCGATCATATTTTCGGTTTGGTGATCGTCAATGACTGGAGCGCGCGCGACATTCAGGCGTGGGAATATCAACCGCTCGGGCCGTTTCTGGGCAAATCCTTCGCAACGTCGATCTCACCCTGGATCGTTACACTCGATGCGCTCGAGCCGTACCGCGTTTCGGGACCGGTGCAGGATCCGCCGCCGCTCCCCTATCTGCAAGGCGGCGGCTCATGGAACTTCGATATCGACTTGCTGATCGAACTGCGTACGCAGGCGATGCGCGATGCAAATCAGCAAGCACAGACGATCTCTCGTTCCAACTTCAAGTACATGTATTGGAACATGGCGCAGCAGTTGGCGCATGCCACCGCGAACGGAACGGCGATACGCCCCGGCGACCTGTACGCGTCGGGTACGATTTCAGGGCCGCAGCCGGGCAGCTACGGCAGCCTCATCGAGTTGACGTGGCGCGGCAGCAAACCCATCGAGCTCTGCACTCAGGTCAGAAGCGCGCATTTCTCGAGGACGGCGATACGCGTGACGCTGCGCGCCTATGCGCAGGCGCCCGGCAAGCCGCGCATCGGATTCGGCAGCGTCGCGGGTACAATTCTTCCGTGCGCCTGACGCTGCTTGCGATAATCTTTCTGCTGATCCTGACGCTCGGTAACGCGCTTCTCTTGAAGAACGAGCAAAAAGCCGCGGCCGCCGCCAATTACTTCGGCACGTCCAGCTCGGGCAAAACCGCGTCGGCGCATTACGAGTGGGAGGCGTTCATCTGGCGGGAGATCGGTGCGGTTGCACTGACGGTCGTGGTTTTTGGCGCGATTCAGGTTTTCGCCGCTTCTTCGACCCACGAGCGATAGTAGCTTCGGATCTTCCACTTCGAGTGCCTGATCCGCAAGCTGCAGCGGATTGAACGTGTCCACCATGACCGCGATCTCGTCGGTCGAGGTCTTTCCCAAGCTCGCTTCCACTGCGCCGGGCTGCGGCCCGTGCGGCGCGCCCGCTGCATGCAGCGTGATCGATCCCTCTTCGACTCCGCGACGGCTCATGAAGTTTCCACTCACGTAATACAGGACTTCGTCGCAGTCCACACTGGAATGATTGTACGGGACCGGGATCGCGAGCGGATGATAATCGAATAA
Source organism: Vulcanimicrobiota bacterium (assembly GCA_963777365.1). Classification (GTDB taxonomy): domain Bacteria; phylum Vulcanimicrobiota; class Vulcanimicrobiia; order Vulcanimicrobiales; family Vulcanimicrobiaceae; genus CAVZQG01. The sequence goes on along the minus strand of CAVZQG010000017.1, from coordinate 160,924 downwards.
GCGCGGGACAAACGCGCAGAACGCCGCACCGGGCGCTTCGAACGTAGCGTGCGCGGGCGGCGGCTGGTGCAGTTTGCCCGTGATCGGCATGAACTCTTCCAGGTTGAAGGCGTACGGATAGCAGTATCCGTCCCAGCCGACGACGTCGCACGGGTGATTCTGCACGATGTATATTGCGTTGCGGCCGTTGTTCGTCACGCGAATCTCATATTCGCCGCGCTCTTGCACCGGCGCACGCAGAATCGGCGCACGAAAATCGCGCTCGTAATACGGAGCGGCCTCTTCCAACTGGCCGAAATCGTTGCGATATTTTCTGGGGATGCGCACCATGCCGGCGCTCTCATGCACCAGCATGCGCGTCGGTGAAGACGGCAGCACGCGGTACGTCGTGCCGGTCGGGATGACGAGATAATCATGGGCGCGGTAGGCAAGATCGCCGAAGGGCGTCTGCAGCGTTCCTTCACCCGAATGGATGAACAGCAATTCATCGCCGCCCACGTTCCGGTAGAAATACTCCATCGGCGCCTGCGCGCCGGCAATCGAGATGAGAATATCGCTGTTTCCCAGCAGCGGCGTGCGCGATTGTATCGCATCACCGTTCGCCGGTATCTGCGCGGTTTTCAGGTGGCGGTTGCGAAGCGGCTCGTTTTCGTGCAAACGCACCGTGGGACGTTTCCACTCGCGGACCTCCAGCGTCGCGGTCGGCGGCCGCAGGTGATACAGCAGCGAGTAGACGCTCTCAAACCCCTTGGTCGAGAACAACTCCTCGGCGTAGAGGCCTCCATCCGGCCGGCGGAATTGAATGTGTCGTTTTGCGGGGAGTTCTCCGGCACGTACGTACGATGGCATGGTGCTACTCCTGCGATTCGGACGTTGATCGCGCGTTCGGGGGCGCTGAATCCGTTGAGTTTATGACTGCCGTCGCAAAACGGCTTCGTTCGACGATCCGCCGCACCGGCAAAGCGCGATGTTCTCCGCCATGATCGGATACTCGTTCCCCTCGCAGTCCGTCAGTACGACTCTGCCGGTCACCAAATACGGTCCGTTTTCACGGGCTTTTATCCGTACTTCGTCCATACAAGACTGGTTCGATGCCGGTCGCACGGGCCATTCAAGGGTCGCTACGGTGTTTGGTACAGACCGGTGAGCGTCGTCTTTGCCAGCGTATGATGCGCGATTGCGGCTTCCAGTGCGGGTCCGGTCATGGGTGCGTCCGCAATCGTCTGAACGTTGAGCGCGTAGAGCGTGAAGACATAGTGGTGCGGCTTACCGGGCGGCGGGCACGGGCCGCCGTAGGCATTCTCGTCGAAGGACGTTTCTCCGAGCTGCGTCTGCGCAAGCGTGGTTCCAGCCGGAAGTTGTTGTGTCGTCGCGGGCAGATTATAGACGACCCAGTGATACCAACCGCCCTTGAGCGGAGCGTCGGGATCGTGCATGACTATCGCGAAGCTGTGCGTTCGCGCGGGTGCGCCGCGCCAGTGCAGTTCCGGCGAAATGTTCTGTCCGGAACACCGGCGGATATACGGTCGATATCGGCATTGCGCGCGCCGGCTTTGAACGTTGCGGATGCCAGAACGAACGCCGCAAGGGTAATCAACGCTGCATACCTCCGGTGGTCTGACTGCGTCGGCGTTATGCCGAACTGCGCATAGAACGCATTGGGATTCATCGAACGCCCCAAAAACCGCTGCACCTCGGCGTCGGGATCGTACGTGCGCGCCGGCTGCAGAATATCTTGGCGATAACGCGCACCGACAGCCGGATTCTCCAGGCCGCCGGCTTGGAATGCGGTGAACATATCCTGCGCGTACACCAGCGACCACAAATAGCCGTAGTATCCTGCGTCGTAGCCGCCCATGAGATGGCCGAAGCTGGCCTGCGGATGTGTACCGGGCGTCATCGGCATCGGCGTGAGTTGGCTGGAGAGTTTTTGCCATATCGCGGTCGTATCGACGCGCGGGCCGCTCATGTGATAGGTCATGTCGGCTTCGGCGTATTTGATTTGCTGCGTGGTCGTGTACGCGTAGTCGACGTATTTCGCGCGAACCATCGCCGCGATCAAATCATCCGGAAGCGGCTGTCCTGTCTGCCAGTTCGAGCTGATTTGCTTGAGAACCGAGGGCTGCCAGACGAAGTTCTCGAGCATCTGCGAGGGCGCCTCGACGAAATCTTCGACAAAGCCGTTGGAAAGCGTCTCATACGGTGCGGTTGCGAGCAGCGCCGCCATGTTGTGTCCAAACTCATGGAAGAACGTTACGACGTCGTCGTGGCTGAGCAGCGCGGGACGGCCCGGAGCAGGCTTTGGCCAGTTGCCGACAATCGCCGCAACCGGTGCTCGATTGGTTGCGTTCGGCAACCGTCGAACCGGCAGAATCGGGAAATTGGCAAAGTGATCGTACTTGCCCGGCCGGGGATAGAGATCGAAATACGTCAGGCCGATGAAACGCCCGGTCTTCGTATCGCTGACCGAGTACTCCAGTACTTCGGGATTCCACGCGTTCGCCGGCGTGATCTGTTTGAAATCGACGCCCAGCAGCGTGTGGTAGATGTTCAGAACGGCATCGATCGTATGCTGAACCGGGAAATACTGGCGAACCCGGTTTTCGTCGACGGCATACTGCGTCTTGCGCAGCATGTTGTCGTAATACGAGAAGTCCCAGGCTTGCAGCGTCGCGTTCTGTTCGCCGGTCTCTTTGGCTTTGAGCGCGGCCAGTCCGGCGATCTCGTCGCGCGCTTTGGGCAGCAGACGCACATCCAAATCGTTGAGGAAACTGAGCACTCGGTCCGGCGACTTGGCCATGCGGTCGGACAGCTGATACGCGGCCCACGTTTCGTAGCCGAGCAGGTGCGCTAAATGATCGCGCACCGCGAGCGCCTGTTCGAGCAGACTGATATTTGTATCCGCCTGGCGATTGCTATACGCCGTGGAGAATGCCTTTCGCGCGTCTTCGTTACGTTCGTTTTGGAGAAACTCGCTCACCGTGCTCTCGTTCACCGGAACGACGTAGCCCGATCCGCTCTTTTTCAAGCCCGCCAAAAAGTCGGCGGGAAGCGACGCCGCCTGCGCCTGCGTGATCGTAATTTCGGTCTGGTCTTCGGCAAGATTGGCCTGGAATTTGTTTTGCAGATCGGTCAGCTGATTGCTTAGTTTAACGAACTCAGCACGGCTGGCGGGCGGTAGGCTCGCACCGCTGCGCTTGAATGTGTCCAGCCAAAGATCCGTGAGTTTGCGATCGTAGACATTATGCGCCGTGCCGCTTCTTTTGGCGGCGGCAACCTGCGCGTACAGGGCCGGGCTCGCGGCTAGGTCGGTATAAAATGCCGACTCGTCGCTATTGCATTTGAGCGAGGCATCGCGCACGTCCTTCGTGTTTCCGACCGAGAACAGGAACGTCTGAGCAACAGTGCCGTCGCTTAGATCCGAACTCAGATTCTCGAGCGGGAGGACGACCGAGGTAAACGTTTTGGAACCATGCTGCGCGATCAGTTCGCGCTCGCGCGTTTTGGCTCGATCGATGGCTGCGGCGCAGACTTGATGCAATCTGCTGCGCGCTCAGGTTCCAGTCGATGTTCGGTGCGGCCGAAGGCGCAGATTGCGCCGACACAATATAAGGTTGAAAGGCGAGCGATCCAAGCACCACGCCGGCAAGAACACGAGAGAAACGATTCACGATACCTCCAACGCCAGGGTCCCCTGGTGTTGGAAAACGCACTAGCAGGGCCCTTTGTTTCCTGGTATTATGCTTCGAGCCATGACGGGGGTCGGGCTGCTCGCGGCGTGACCTTGTGAACCCCGCCAGATCCGGAAGGAAGCAACGGTAAGCGAGCACTCACGGGTGCCGGGCACCACCTGGCCTTCGTCGTGGTTTCTGTGACCTACGCAGGGTGAGCTTGCATGCCGGACAGGGAGGGCGACGGTTCGTTTACGCGAACTTGACGCGCTGTTCGGACCGATGTTTCCCGCATCATGTTTATGCGGTATGACGCTTCAATGACACCGGTACCGGACTGTCCTGTCTATTCCCGCACGGATACGCGGATCTTCGATAGGGGCGCCGGACGGTAACCGCTGTTCGCTGCTTCACGACGAAGAGCTCACTGCCATTGCCAAAGCACAGGGAGTAGGAGAACGAGCTCGTCAATGATCAAGCTGAAAGATCGATACTTTATTAAAATTGTGCCGCAGTGCGGCAGCGTCGTGCACCGCTTTGATTTAACGCGGCGCCATATCGTGGGAGCGGCCGCGGTTCTCGCGGGGATCGTACTGGGGTCGCTGATCTTCGGCGGCGTGCAAATGTGGCGAGCGCACGCACAGGTAGCGGCGCTGCAGTCCCTTGCCACGCAGCAGCGCCAACAACTGCAAAGCATCGATCAAAAAACTGCGGCGATACGCGCGCAGATACAGCACATTCAGCGTCAAAATCAGCAAATTCAACAACTGATCGGCGTGCATTCACCCAGGCAAAAGACGGCTGAAGTTCGCCACAACATCGACGCCCTTGCACTGATGAGCGCGCAAACCGCTGCGCAGTCGAACCTCCTTCGGCGCCTGACCTTACGCGTGCTCAATATCCGGCATATTCAACAACTCACGCGAGCGCGCGTGCTCGCTGCGATTCCGTCGATCGATCCGGTAACCGGCGCACAGGTCATCGGCTGCTTCTGTTACCGCTCCTACCCGGATAACGAGTTTCACCCGGGCGTCGATCTGAGCGCGAATTATGGCGACGTGGTTCACGCTTCCGCAGCCGGAACCGTCGCTAGCGCAGATTGGGACGGCGGCTACGGTCTGAAGATCGACATCGACCACGGCAACGGCTACCACACCTGGTACGCGCATCTCTCGAAGGCCGAGGTTGCCCCCGGCCAATTCGTTCACAAAGGGGAAGAAATCGGTCTTGTCGGCTCGACGGGCTTCTCGACCGGCCCGCATCTGCATTACCAGGTGATGCTCAACGGCGCTGCGATCGACCCCACGCCGTTCCTGACAGGAGTGCCCGCGAAAGTGTTGGCGGCTCTTCCATAGAACGCTAGGCGCCGATGAGCGCTGTCTTGTGTCAAATCCTACCCGTCCTCGATAAGCTGATCTGGCTGTATACGATCGTGCTGTTCGTCTACGCCGTACTCTCGTGGGTTCCCGACCTGCGCGGCAGCTGGGCCAGGTATCTCGATATGATCGTCGAGCCGGTTCTCTCGCCCATTCGCCGCGTCGTACCGCCCGCATTGGGTATCGACTGGTCGTTCCTGATCCTGCTCGCCATCCTGTGGGTCATTCGAGCCGAACTCATCGCGCCGGCCATAGGCAGACTGCTTTGCGAATCTTCCTTGACCATTAAAGCCGAAGCTCCCCACCGCACGGAAGTTGCAGCCGACGTTCGCAACTTCTGTATCATCGCGCACATCGACCACGGTAAGACCACGCTCTCCGATCGTCTGCTCGAACTGACCAAAACGATCGAAGTACGCGATCTGGAAGACCAAGCGCTGGATGCGATGGACCTCGAACGCGAGCGCGGGATCACGATCCGCATGCATCCGGTCACGCTGAACTATCGCGGCAAAGACGGCGGGCAATATCGTCTCAATCTGATCGATACACCCGGGCACGTCGATTTCTCGTACGAAGTCTCGCGTTCGCTGGCCGCCTGCGAGGGAGCGCTGCTGATCATCGATGCGGCACAAGGTATCGAGGCACAGACGCTTGCGAACTACCATCTCGCGCTCGAACACGACTTGACGATCATCCCGGTCATCAACAAGATCGATCTGCCCGCCGCCGATCCGGATCGCGTGATGGGCGAGGTCGAAGAATTGCTCATCATCGAGAAGAGCGATTGCATCCTTGCCAGCGCCAAGCAGGGGATCGGAATCGAAGATATTCTCGAAGCCATCATTCACCGAATTCCGGCACCCAAGGGGCATCGCGATCACCTGCGCGGCCTGGTCTTCAACGCGCAGTTCGATCCGTACCGCGGCGTCGTAAGCTACGTGCGCGTTGCAGACGGTGAATTGCGCCAGGGCACACGGTTCATGTCGATGGCGCACCAGCACGTGTTCGAGTGTACGGAAGTCGGCATTTTCACGCCGCAGATGCGCGCCGTGGAAAAGCTCGAGCTCGGTGCCGTTGGATACGTGATTGCCAACATCAAATCGCTCGGCGACATCGATGTCGGCGACACGATAACACAAGCCAGCAATCCCGCGCACGTGCCGCTGCCGGGGTATCGCAAAGCGGTGCCGATGGTGTACTGCGGCCTGTATCCGAACGAAGGCGCGGAATACTCCGCGCTTCGCGACGCGCTCGAGAAACTCAAGCTCAACGATGCAGCGTTTACTTACGAGCCCGAAACGTCAGTCGCTCTGGGTTTTGGATTCCGCTGCGGCTTTCTCGGCTTGCTGCACATGGAGATCGTGCAGGAGCGTTTGGAACGCGACTACGCGCTGGACCTTATCGCAACCTCACCCTCGGTCGTGTTCCGCGTTACGAGGACCGACGGGACCGTCGAGATGATCGACAATCCCAGCAAGCTTCCGGTGATGAATCTGATCCGCACGATGGAAGAGCCGTACGTCAAAGCGACGATCATCACGCCGCCCGATTATGTCGGCAGTATCATGGAGATCACGCAAGCGCGCCGCGGCACGCTGGGCAACATGGAGTACCTGCACGACGGCCGCGTCATCTTGACGTACGAAATGCCGCTCATCGAGGTCATCATCGATTACTTCGATCAGCTCAAGTCACGGACGAAAGGCTACGCCTCGCTCGATTATGAGGTGATCGGATACCGCGAGGGCGATTTGGTCAAGCTGGAGATCATGCTGAACAACGAAGTCGTCGATGCGTTGTCCTTTATCGTCGCACGCGATCGCGCGTCCTCGCGCGGACGCGCACTCACCGAGAAGCTCAAAGAATTGATTCCCCGGCAGATGTTCGAGGTGCCGATTCAAGCGGCAATCGGCGGAAAGATCGTTGCGCGCGAAACGGTAAGTGCCATACGCAAGAACGTGCTCGCGAAGTGCTACGGCGGCGACATCACGCGTAAACGAAAACTGTTGGAAAAGCAGAAGGCGGGCAAGGAACGCATGAAGCGCGTGGGCAGGGTCGATTTGCCGCAGGAGGCGTTCATGGCGGTACTGCGCTTGGAGGACTGATGCCCCTCAAGACGTTCGTCGCCACCAAGAACCTGGGCAAACTTCAAGAGATACGCGCGATCTTCGCCGGGAGCGAGCTCGACCTTGATACGTTTCCGCTGTATGCGCAGGCGCCGGAGACCGAAGATACCTATGCCGGAAACGCGTTGTGCAAAGCGCGCGCCCTTTGGATGCAGCTCCGCGACGCCGGCGTTCACGGCGCGGTTTTAGCGGACGATTCGGGCTTGGAAGTTGCAGCGCTCGGCGACCGTCCGGGCGTCCTTTCGGCGCGGTATGGCGGGAAAGATATCAGCTGGCCCGCGCGCCGCGGCATGCTTCTCGAAGAGCTGCAGGGACGTCGAGGCGGATCGGCGTGCGGCGAAGTTTTGCTGTGCAATGACGCTGATCTTCGAGAACGACCGGCAATGCGCCGGCTATGGTGAGGTCGCGGGTGCGATCACCGTCGAGGAGAGCGGCGGCCTTGGGTTCGGCTACGATCCGATCTTCTGGTATCCCCCCGCCGGCAAAACGTTCGCGCAGTTGACCGAGGACGAGAAGAATCGCGTCAGCCATAGACGGCGCGCCGCTGACGCGCTGCTGGCCGGCGTGCGCCGGTCTCTGGTTTAATTACAGACTGCATGGCCGGCGAACCGATCATTACGCAAGCGAGCGCGGACGAAGTTGCGTATTTTGCCAGACGACGGTGGAGCGACGAGCACGCGCGCAAGCTCTATGTCGATCTCGCGCACGTTGCGCCCAGCGGCGCGTTCGTCGCCAAAGACGAAGGTACGCCGATCGGCATCGCGATTCCGCATGCGCTCGAGGATGAATGGTTTCTGAGCGAGATCTACGTCGAGCCCTCGTTTCAGAAGCGCGGCATCGGCTGGCAGCTGCTCACGGAAGCCGCAAAAGAAGCCGGCGAGGTCACGCGAAGTGGATTGCTGGAGCCGCAAGAAACGGGCGCCATTGCGTTTTTTCTGCGGCGCGGCGTTTCACTGCAGACGCCGGTACTGGAGGTTTCGGGATCGATTCCACGTGAGAACGAGCTCGCACGCATGGCGGCGGGCGAGTACCGGTTTGTCACCGAGCCGCTCGAACCCGTTCACCATCGCGCCGCGCTCGGACAGCTCGATCGCGAAGTACGCGGCTCGGCACGACCGCTCGATCATTTATACTTCTCGGATCAGGGACGCGGCTTTATCTTTCGGCGCGACGACGAACTCGCCGGCTACGCGTACGTGTGGCCGAGCGGCCGAATCGGACCGCTTCTGGCGGCCTCGCAAACCTATGCCGTGCAATTTCTTGCGTTCGCGCTCGCGAGTCTTCGGCAGATTTACGGCGCGAGCTGGTGCACGGCAATAGTTCCCGGCACGAATATTCGCATTATGCGCGCGGCAATGCGAGCCGGGTTGAATGTCGAGCGCACGCAGCTTTTCGCAAGCGACGCAGGCGTGCTGGATCTCTCGCGATACGTTGGCTTTCATTCGTTGCTTTTCTGAAGGTTTTGATAAATTTGCCGCCGCACAATCAAGGGCGGCAACGGGACGTAGCTCAGCTTGGTAGAGCGCCGCGTTTGGGACGCGGAAGTCGCTGGTTCAAGTCCAGTCGTCCCGATTTTTAAGCCGCCAGGGCCCCTTGCGCCATCGTGGTATCCTATCGGGGTGCATCGGGCCGGGGGCCCGGGGCCTGTCCGGCCAGGCGGACCTACGCGCCCGTGGTCTAACGGATAAGGCACGAGTCTTCTAAACTCGAAGATGGGGGTTCGATTCCCTCCGGGCGCGGTTCTCCAAGCAACCGCACCAAGAGCGACGTGGTGGTTATAGCTCAGCTGGTTAGAGCGCCTGACTGTGACTCAGGAGGTCGCCGGTTCAAATCCGGTTAGCCACCCCAATTCGCTTTGACAACCTGGGTTTTACAGAACCTTGCCACAGGCATACGGCGAGGGGGCAGGCGCCGGGAAGAGTGCGCCAACAGGGAGCGAACATTGGCGGCGGTGGAGCGCTCTCGCGCGGGGCCTTCTTGGCGTGCATCTCTCGGAGTCATTGTTACCGCTATTGCCGCGGTCTTATTGGTATTTGCCGTCTGGCAAACGTTTTGGCTGAGCCGCGAAGCGGGCGCCGACGTCGCGGCGCTCAGCCGCGAGCGCGTCGCGGTGCAATTCGAAGGACTCATCTTCCCGCTGCTGCTCGATCTCCAGAATTACCGGCTACAGGTCGAATTGACGCACAATCCTTCGCCGGCACAGCATCTACAGTCCCGAATCGATAAAGAGATATGGCGATCTACCGCATTTGTCCGCGATCATGATGCGCAGCTCGCGATTCAATCGCACTGGAACGGCATCGAGACCAGCTGGTCAAAGGCGCGCACGATACGTCCGGGCTATTCCGGACCGCTTCTGGATTCAATGGAAGAAGCGCTGCGCATGGACGTCGTTTACCGGGTTGAGGACACGTCCGGCCTGCAGTACGAGACGAACCGGTACGCCCAGGATCTGGGCGATATGCTGTTTGCGAAGTTGCCGTCGACGCTCGATGAGGTCGGACGCGGCAACCTGCTAACACAAAACGCGCAAACGCAAGGCACCATCCTGATTCCGAATCGGATTCACCTTGCCGGCCTCGTCGCCGCGATGAGCCCCGACGGCGGCGATTTCGATCTGAACATGGATGACTGGGGCACGATCGTCAAGCGTATCCCGCAGCATAATTTGGGTACGGCTGCGCAGGCTGCACGCTATCAGGCCGACGACGCGGCCTTCGCACTGGCCGGCGGCCGCCTTGCCGCAAGTGAGAAGAGCAACGTCGTCGAGCGCGACCGGCCGCGCGGGAATCCCGCCGCGACCCAGGCTCTTGCGAACTCCGCAAACGCGTCGATCCTTCACATGCATGCGGACCTCTCGGAGCTGCTCGACCGGCTGCTCGTGGTGAGAACCGGCTACGAGCTGGCGCGAAACCGGTATGTGTACGGGATCGTGCTGCTCGGCGCGATGCTGCTGGTCGGCATCATGCTGCTCGTGTCGGAGTTGACGGCGATGCGCGACCGCAATGCCTTCGTCAAAGTCCAGCGAGAAACCGAGCGACTCACGGCCCAACTCGCACGCGAGCACGCCGAACGCGCGCTGCGTCTTTCAGAGGCGCAGTTCCGCGCGGTTTTCGATGGGGCCGCGCTGGGAATCGCAATCGTGGATCGCAACGGCGCGCTCATCGAAGCAAATGCCGTTTTCCGCAGCATCTACGGCGAGAACGCTTCGGGCGTCCTGGATGAACATCAACCGGAATTCAGCGAGTTGATGCGCGGGGATCGCGACCTATTCGAGTTTGAGCAACATGTTATGACGCCGGCCGGTCACGAAGCGTGGACGGATTCGACGGTTTCGCTCGTGACCGATGAAGCGGGCAACCCATACTTCGCCATCTGCATGTTCCGCGATCTGACCGAGTTCAAGCGCAACGAGCGGCGCATCCAACACGACATGACGCACGATGCACTCACGGGCCTGCCGAATCGCGGGTTCTTCGATCGCAACATCGACGAACAGTTCCAACAATTGAAAGCATCGCCGGAGTCTTCGTTTGCGGTTCTGTTCGTGGATCTGGACCGCTTCAAGGACATCAACGAAAGCCTCGGACACGCCTCGGGTGATTTCGTCATCTCGCAGGCCGCGAGGCGGCTGCGCTCGGCCATCGGTTCCGCGGATACGGTCGCGAGGCTGGGGAGCGACGAGTTTGCCATCCTGCTTCACTCGCTCACGGATGTGCTGCACGTAGAGGTCATCGCACGAAACGTGCTGAGCGCGCTCGCCAAACCCGTGGCCCTGGGAGATCGTTCGATCTTCCTCTCCGCCAGCGTCGGGATCGCGCTGGCCAACAGCGCGTACGAGCACGGCGAAGACGTCATGCGCGATGCCGAGATCGCGATGCGCTATGCCAAGGCTTCCGGCGGCGGACGGTTCTCGATCTTCGACTCGAAGATGCACGCTCGTGCGGAGAAGCGCCTGCAGCTCGACGACCGACCTGCGTTTGGCGCTCGAAAACGGCGAGTTCGACCTGCTGTATCAGCCGATTGTACGGATCGCCGACGGAGAATTGACCGGATGCGAGGCATTACTGCGGTGGAATCATCCGGTGGAAGGCGTGATGGCGCCCGCCGACTTCATGCCGCTCGCGGAGCAAACAGGCCTCGCCGCTCCCATCGGAAAGTTCGTCTTGCGCACCGCCTGCCGCCAGGTGGCGCGTTGGAAGCGCGATACGGCCGACCGCGTTCCGTTCCCCATCAACGTCAACGTCTCGGCTACGGAACTGCTCGATCCCGATTTCGAGACCGTGCTGCTCGGTGCGGTTCGCGAATTTGGCGTCGATCCGTCAGCGCTGACGCTCGAGATAACTGAGAGCGCGGTCTTAGACGCCGGTAGCGCGTCCGAATACGCTGGTAGAACGGCTTCGCGCCGCGGGCTTCAACATCTGCATCGACGATTTTGGAACGGGCTATTCGTCGCTGCGGTACCTGCAACAGTTCAAGGTCGACGTGATCAAGATCGATCGCTCGTTTGTATCGGGACAGGACGGCGACGTTGCGAGCGAGCCGATCGTTCGCACGCTGATCACGCTTGCGGAGGCTTTCGACGTGCGGGTCGTCGCGGAAGGCATTGAAACGCAAAGACAGCGCGAGGTGTTGCGAAATGCCGGATGCCGGTACGGCCAAGGCTTCTACTACGCGCGTGCGATAAGCGCCGGCGAGCTGGCGGCGATGCACCCGCACGTCTTTGGAATCGAACCGAGGCACGCGTCCGCTTGACGGCTGAAGGAGGCACGCTGTGTCGCATCAAAAGGAGATGCCGGTAAACGTCTTGTCAAAGTGGGTAATCCCGGCTAAACTGAGGCGGTTGCGCCTCTAGCTCAGTCGGTAGAGCAGCGGACTTTTAATCCGTTGGTCCCGGGTTCGAGTCCCGGGGGGCGCACGTTTTTTGCACCGCTAGCTCAATGGTAGAGCAGTTGACTCTTAATCAATTGGTTGAAGGTTCGAGTCCTTCGCGGTGCACCAAGTAAAAGGCCTGAAAGCATTGATCCGCTTTCGGGCCTTCTCTTTGTTGTTCGTTCAGTTCAATCGTGCGAATCCAACATCTGCGCGGCGCTTAGGGTTCAAGTGCGGCGGGTCAGACGGGCTTTCACGTGTTGATGTGGATTATCCGGGGTTCCGCGTCAGTGCCTGCCTTGAGGAACCGCAGTTTGGGTTGTGCATCGGCACGGATCGCTGAGCTGTTGTAGCGGCTTCCCAATAAAACATGCAACGAGGTGATCGTGACAGCCGAAGAGCGCGAAACATGCCCGGCCAGGCGCCTTTGGATTGGTGGCGACGATGAGCGCAATTTGATGCAGCATTACGTCCTCCGGTGCAGGATCGCTTCTTGCAGGCGCGTCGTGACAGCTGCGCTCCGAACGGAGCGCGGGCCATTGTCGGGCTGCTGTGCTTCTTGGTGGCGTGTCGCGCCCGCGTTTGCCCTCTACGGCGCGTGGACTTTTGCATATCTGTACGTCGCCGCGGCTTTCTTCGGGGCGAGTCTTCCCGGAGTCGTCGTCGCTCTGCTGCTCGGCCTCGTGCTCATGCTGGCGTTTCTAATCATCTATCGCAAGGTTGTCTTTCCGGACTTCTTCGACGGCGCTATCGCAGGCCGTTGGCGAGCAATACGTGCGGCACAGCGCGGGATAAAGAAGAGCTCGATTCGGTTATTCAGTCTATTCGTAACCCACAAAATCGCAACCCATAAATCTTCCGCCTATTGCGCGATGGTAGCCGCAAATATGACGCGCGAAAGTCGATACACCCGCTTAGCGCATACAATTTTGCGTCGCTAGTTTAAGCCCTAGGTGCCCAAGCCTAATCCGGAGGCGTTTTCGAGCCCCGGACGCTTCCTTACTCCGAAGTGCTTATTTCGAAGGTAGTCTTTGTGTTCTATCATAGTAAGTCGAGGAAGGGTGTGATATGCGGTCTTTTATCTGTTTTCTAACGGTGGCTATTTTTCTTACAGGATGTAGCGCAGGTACGTTTCCGTCTGCCGAACCGAGCTATTCAAAAACAGTCCCGAATGCGGACGCGATAGCAGACGTGTGTTCATGGACGGTGAGCCGCGCACAAACCGTGAGCGGCGCTCAAACAGTTCTTCATTCGGTCGCGCCGATATCCTCAACAAATGCCTGGGCCGTAGGTTTTGCGCAATCCGGGTCAGTGCCCCGGGCGATAATTGAGCACTTTAACGGAGCGTCATGGAGTCTAGCGACCTCACCGCCGCTTGAAGACTCAAGATCTCCTTTCCGTCAGGGCGATCTCCAGCCGGCGATGTGTGGGCGGTTGGCGTATACAACGGACCAGCCACTCACAGAGCACTGGAATGGCGCGACTTGGCAGGTCGTACCGGCACCCGGCGTGTCAGGGGCCACGGAAACTGAATTCTTATCGGTTTCAGCAGTAGCGGTTAGCGACGTGTGGGCCGCCGGATACGCGCAAAAAGGCGGCAGACAGCTCGACGTGGTCGAGCACTGGAACGGCGCGCACTGGACGTCTGAGTGCGACGCCGCAGCCAAATGCCGTAGAGAACACGATTTACGCGATTGTTGCGAACCGCGCGAATAACGCCTGGGCGCTCGGAAATCAAGGGCAATACCGCTCCAGCACAAATCCCCGGCGCAATCTCGCCCTTCACTGGAACGGCAGTAAGTGGAGAGTGGTGGTATCGCCCAACGCCGGCTCCGTCGTCGACGGTCAACTATTATTACGCCGCTGCATTCGTTCCGGGAACCGACTATGTCTGGGGCGTTGGACAGTACGGAACCCCCCACGCGTTTTATGAGACGACGCTGTATTGGAACGGTACACAATGGACACTTGTACCGTCACCTGCTCCTGCTGTAAAGGGCGACTTTCTGCTCGGTGTAGCGGCACGTTCTTCGAGCAGCGTCTGGACGGTTGGCACGTACTATGATGCATCTCTGATTCGGCACAACTTCGCGCTGCATTGGAACGGAACGGCTTCTCCAACGTGCCGCTTCCCGATGTGGCATCATCGAACAACGATGAGTTGTTCGACGTACAACTCGTTCCCGGTACAACCGGCGGTCTGGCCGTCGGAGACTTCTTCACCTCTACCAACATCCGAGAACCGCAGGCAGCCTCGAAGTGCAGCCTCTAGAAATCGTTTCCTTATTGAAGTGCACGATTCTCTTCGAGGGGTATGAAATACCCCGTGGCGTTATGTTTGGAGTCAGACGTGTCCGCATAGGCCATTTATCCTAAGGAACGCTCAATTTCAGTAAAGCCCGCGGGGGAGCAACTAAGCGCCTCGAAGTCCATTCGCGTGAACGACGCGGCCGAGGCCAACACTGCTCTGTCGCGGGCGGATCGCGACCGGGAAATCGTCCAGCGCACAGCCGAACTGCTTACGAGCAGTTTATCGCTGGAGGAACTCTTCCATGCGGTCTGCTCCTTATTGGCCCGTTTTGTTGACGCATCCGCCATATTCATCGCACTGAATGAAAATGAAGGCGCGCGCATCGCCTTCCTGCTGCAGAACGGCATCGTTGGGAAGCTGGAAAACAGACGCGTGCATCCGGGGTCGTCGACGGATACGGTGTTGCGAACAGGAAAGCCGCTGCTCAAGCGCAGCATGCTGGATTGGACGGAGGGGCGCATCGCGGTGAGCCTTCCCGGGCAGGAAGCACGCGACGAGCGTATATCTGCCATCTTCGTGCCGCTCAAATTCGGCGCCAAAGTCATCGGCGCTCTGTCGATCCAAAGTGACGAGCAAAATGCGTACGGCGAAGAAGACGTCGCACTCTTACAAACGTGTGCCCTATATTTGAGTGTGCGCATTCATCAGGCGCAATCGAAACACAAAGCGCACGGCTTGAAAACATTGCATTAACGGACAGTCTGACTGGGACGCCGAATCGAAGATCGTTCAACCAACGGATAGGTACCGAGTGGAAGAGGGCGGTTCGGCGCAGCAGTAATCTTGCGCTGATGCTCATCGACATCGACTTCTTCAAACCATTCAACGATACGTACGGCCACGTCGCAGGCGATGCTGCGCTTCAGCAGGTAGCCAACGCATTGTCTTCGTGCCTTTCGCGATCGGAAGATTTCTTTGCGCGTTACGGCGGCGAAGAATTCGTTGCCGTCCTGCCGGATACGAGTTTGAGCAATGCCTTTAGGATAGCCGAGCGAATGCGTCAAGCCGTATTTGATCTGGGCGTGGCGCATAGCGGATCCCTGCTTGGCAGTCTAACGATCAGCGTGGGAGTCGCATGCAAAGTCCCGGTGCGGGGCATCGAATACGAGACGCTCGTGCAGTCTGCGGATACTGCGCTGTATCAAGCCAAGCGAACCGGCCGTAATCGTGTCGCCGGCGAAAATTATCAGTCGGATGCGCCACCGGCATACCCAAGCAAAGCGTATCGTCACAACCTGCCGAAGATCCGCGGAGAGACGTACGGGCGCACAGAGCACGTGCAGCTCCTTCGTAAACTACTTCGGAGTGCGCGTCTGCTTACCGTAACGGGCCCTGCGGGCGTCGGCAAATCGCATGCAGCCATTGAGGTCGCTCGCAGAGAGATTGCCCGCTACGGGCATGGCGTTTTTTATATCGATTGTTCGACGATCACCGACGAGCGATATCTCGCAAGCAAGTTGTGCACGGTTCTCGGAGTGCCGGAGAACTCACTGGCGACACCGGAATCGACAGTTCTCGATTTTCTGCAAGCGAAGAAAGCGCTGCTCATTCTGGACAACTGCGACGCAGTCGTCGAGATTGCCGAGGAGTTCCTCCATTCGCTTGCGGCGCGACTTCGCGAAGTCCGTGTGCTCGTAACCTGCAGAGAACCGTTGCGTATTGCCGGTGAATTGGCGTTCGTTCTACCGCCGCTGGCCCAGCCCGACGCGATCGCGTTGTTTTTGGATAGCGTAAAAGCCGTTTCGGTCGGCGCCCCGGCGGAGACGGACAAGCGGATCATCGAGCGGATCTGCAGGCAGCTGGAGGGTTTGCCGCGCGCGATACAACTTGCGGCGGCGCAGCTCCAATCATTTGATCTGTTCGAATTAGCCGCCCGGTTGCCGGATCGAGCCGCGCTCGAACTGGAGGCGCAGCACGGTTTCGTGGAGTGGACGTACAACGTACTTACTCCGCAAGAGCAGGCGTTGCTGCGCAACCTCTCCGTTTTTGCCGGAGGCGCCGCTGCGGACGCCATTGCCGGCGTATGCGGATCCGTCGACGAGCTTTCCTCACTGGTGGATAGAGCAATCGTTAATGTAGAGGCGACGCCTTGGGGACAGCGGTACGTGGTGCCCGCGTCGATTAGCATATTTGCCTCAAAGCGATCTCATGACTTTGGCGAATGGCACGAGCAGTCGTTGCGGCATGCCCGCTGGTTTCGCGATCAAGCTCAGGTCCTTGACGAGGCATATTCGACGAGCCAATGGCATAAGACGCTGGAGTTAATGGTGCCCGAACTCGATAACCTGCGAAGCGCGTTGGCATTTACCGTTACCCAGGGTAACGACGTGCAACTGGGCGCTGAACTGACGTGCTGCCTCGTCAACTACTGGCAAGAGCTTGGCCGTAATGAGGCTGGGCGGGAGTGGGTCGAACAACTTCTCGCTCGCAGCCAGGCCGGTTTCCCTGATTCGATTCGCGCCAAGCTTTTATGCGCGGCTGCGCGCCTGGACACCGCGCGGTCAAAACGCGCACTCGAGTCGGCGTTGCTTTCAGTCGATCTTTGCCGGCGGATAGGTGACGATCGTGGTCTCGCGGCCGCGCTGTTCGAAGCGGCTGCGGCGTCAAGCGGCATCGGCGATATCGACGGCGCCGAACCGTTTCTCGATGAAGCGCTGGAGATCGCACGGCGTATCGGCGACGTTCGCCGTACGGCGGACGTTCTGAACTGCAAATCGCTGGCGCAGAATTGGCGCGGCGAACCGCAGCGAGCGCGCGAGCTGCTCGAACAGAGCCTGCAGCTCTTTCGAGACCTTGAGGACGATCGCGGTGTCGCATCGTTGCTCGGAAACTTGGGCGATTTGGCCGCAACGGTTGGCGAGTACGATCGCGCAGTCTCTCTCACTCGTCAAAGCCTCGCGATTTTGGAGCGGTTGCACGATGCGCAATCGACAGGCTGGCAACTGCTCAATCTAGGAGCATTTGAGCTCAAGCGCGGCAATGTCGAGGCTGCCCGCCCGGCGTTGCGGCGTGCGCTTGAAATGCTGCGCGAGCATCGGGATGATTGGCTGAGCGCGAATTGCCTGGATTGCCTCTCGCGTTTGTCGCTGGTCGAGAAGGATTGGCAGCGGGCGCTCCGCCTTGCGGGTTTCGCGGACGGCGTCTTCGACACTATTGGAGTTCCGCGTCAGCCGCCCGATCAGGCGGATTACGAAAAGGTCGTCCGAGAAGCGCAATCGGCAGTCGGTTATTCGGCGGCCGGCGATGATAATGCGGAATGCTCGCATGCTGCCGTGGTGTGAGGTCGTGGGCGAGGCCATGCAGGTCTAGGGCGTGGGTCTCTTCCCCTAAACTCTCATTTATGCTAGGTCGATATCATGTGCATGCTGCACGCGGCTTTCCTCACGGCCGGCCTTCTGCTTTTGAATGACGTCAATCAAGAACGGAGCGCGCGGGGATTGGCACCGCTTTTGGTTGACGCTCGCTTGTCGGAGGTCGCCGCGCAGCACGCGGCAGACATGTCCACGCGCGGCTATTTTTCGCACACGACTCCGCAGGGCCAGACCCCGTTCGACCGGATGAGGGCCGCCGGCTGCATATATGGCCGTGCGGCAGAGAATATCGCCATCGCGCCCAACGAACAAACGGCGGATAAGGCTCTCTTCGCAAGTGCCGAACATCGGGAAAATCTTTTGAATCCCACCTATGTGCGCATCGGAATCGGCGTGTCTCGCGGCGCGGGGGAGAACTCGTCATTGTCGAGGATTTCTCGGATTAAGGGGGTAATTGGGAACTACCGCCTGCCTGCAGTTGCACCTCACACGTGCCTGTGGTTCCCATTGGGTTTAGGTCTTCACGCCCTACGATGCGCGGCCCGGACTCTTACAATACTAGAGATGGATGGAGTTTTTATTCCAAGGTTTTCCGGTAATAGCAGACTATGATTCGAGCCGCATTCGTCGGATATGACAATCGACTGAACCGCCTTGTGTCCCACTGGTTGTCTGAGCATACGGACCTGGCGGGCTGCGTCTGGATTCCTTCCTCCACGCAGTGGCTCAATTCGCGGGGCGGCCGCCAGTCGTTCCTGCGCAGGCGTGTTGAAAAGCGCGGGGTCGTCAAGGCGCTGGACGAGGCTGCCTTCCATATGTTCTATCATGCGACCGCGAGGAAATCGTACAACACGCGCGCGGCAAACGAGCTTATCGACGAATACTGGCGCAACGTCGGATTCCACAGCTGGGGACCCTTCATAACGACGGCTAAGATCAACGACCCTCGGGTGCACGAGTATTTGGAGCGGCTGAAGCCGGACGTGATCTTCTCGCACTGCATCCATCAGTTCTTCGGAAAGAAGCTGCGGGCGGCGGCGCCTCATGGCGTTTTGCTGTGGCACGTGGGTATCACGCCGGAATATAAAGGGCTTTACGCGCCGTTTTGGACCATGCACAATAGGGATTTCCAAAACTTCGGCTACAGTCTTGTTTCGTTTGAATGAAGAAATCGATGCGGGCGAGATCTACGTGCAAGGGCGCCTGAACAATGTTGATTTGAGGCGCGACAACCATCATTTGATCGAGCACAAAGCGATTTTGGCCAGTTTGCCGCAGGTTGCCGACTTCATCAAGAATTTGGAAAAGGGGACGGCAACGCCGATCGAACGACGTCGAAGCGGTTCCAGGTTATTACAGCTATCCCGGCATGACGGACTATATCCGGCAGCGCATACGCGTGCACCAGGCTTTGCGCAGTGGGGCCGTCGATCGGGCGCCGGGCGTTCAGCTGGCCGATCCTCGACCCGTGCGAAATCTTTCCGACTAAACGCGAAGAGGAAAAGCAGCCGAAGCGTTATATTTATCGGGGTCGCCGCGCTCAGCATGACAAGCCGGGGCAAGTGGCGGAACCGGTAGACGCGCTGGATTTAGGTTCCAGTGGGGTAACCCATCAGAGTTCGAGTCTCTGCTTGCCCAAATGCAGACCTTCGATGGGATTGCCTTCTCGGCAACTGCCGCCACGATGCGAACGCGTCCGACTGCTCGGTATCGCCGGAACGCATGCCGCCGGACCGATTTCTTCGTCGGTACCGCGTCGAACGTGCGGAAGTAGCTCAGTGGTAGAGCATCGCCTTGCCAAGGCGAGGGTCGCGAGTTCGAATCTCGTCTTCCGCTCCATTCTTGGGCCCCTGCCGCCGCGGGCGTCAGGGGCTTCGTTTTTCTGCAGCGAATATAGCAAGCCGCTGTAAAGGCCACGCAAGGAGAGCCGTCCTGACTACCTCGACCCTTACAAAACTCGCGCCGACGCAAGTCGAACTCGTGATCCCTATCTCTGCGGACGAGATGCGCGAAGCGGAAGAGCGCGCCTTCCGGCGACTGGCGAAAAATGCAAAACTTCCCGGCTTCCGGCCGGGCAAAGTGCCGCGCAAAGTATTCGAGCAGGCGTACGGAACCGAAACGATCACGAACCAGGCCATGGAAGATGTGGTGCCGGCGGTCTACGCAAAAGCCGTGCGCGAGCACGATATCGATCCGGTCGACCGGCCGAAGATGGAGCTGCTTCCGGGGGAGGAGGGCGAGCCGGCCCGCATCAAGGCCGTGGTTGACGTGCGGCCCCAAATCGAGCTCGGTACCTACAAAGGCATCGAAGTTACGCGCGAGCCCGTCATCGTCACCGACGCGGAGGTTGAGCGCGCGCTCACATCTCTGGCGCGCGATCGTGCGACATTGGTTCCGGCCGAACGTGAAGCCAAGCTCGGCGACGTGGTCACGATCGACTACGAGGGCAAGATCGACGGCACCGCATTCGAGGGCGGCACTGCCGCAGGGCAACAGACCGAACTCTCCGAGGGGCGGTTCATTCCCGGTTTCGCAACCGGTATCGCGGGCATGAAATCCGGCGAAACCAAAGAGGTTGAAGCGAAATTTCCGGATGACTATCAGCAGGCCGATCTGGCAGGCAAGACCGCCGTCTTTACGATCACATTGCACGAGGTCAAAGAACTGGAGATGCCGGTCATCGACGACGAGTTCGCAAAGGCGGCCTCACAGCATCAAACGCTTGACGAGCTGCGGACCGATGTGCGCGCGCGTCTGGAGGCTGTAGCGGAGTCCCGCCGGCGCCGCGACATCGGCAACGACCTGGTAGAGCGCCTGGTAAGTTCCCATGATTTTCCGCTTCCTGCGGTTATGGTAGACCGGGAGGTCGAGAACATGCTGCAAGACGGCGCCGGTATGGCGGCGCGAATGGGCATGTCCTTCGATGACTATTTGAAAGCCGCCGGTAAGACCGAGGACGAGCTGCGGCAAGAGTATCGTGAAGAGGCGCAGCGCCGAGTCAAGGGTACGCTAATCCTCGAGAGCATCGCCAAAGCGGAGAATATTGCGGCAACGCCTGCCGATATACAAAATGAGCTCGCGGACTTAGCCAAGCAATACGGGCAGCCGATTGACCGAATCCGTCAAGCATTGGGCAACAACGTTCTTTCACTCATGGACGGAATCGTCCGAAACAAAACGGTGGAGTTTCTTATCGAAAATGCCCAGTTGCCGTCCCACATCTCGTCGAAGGAAGCAACCTCCGAAGCCGGATCATAGTTTTGCGTAGGATGGGTGTTCCGGTACAGCGATTGAAAGAATGAGGAAGTAACAGGTATGGGTCACTTGGTCCCGATGGTTGTCGAACAGAGCGCACGAGGTGAACGCGCGTTCGACATTTACTCGCGGCTGCTCAAGGATCGAATCGTCTTCGTCGGCGGACCAATCGACGATCACTTGGCTAATCTGGTGATCGCGCAGCTCCTCTTTCTTGAAAAAGAAGATCCTGACAAAGACATCGACATGTACATCAATAGCCCCGGCGGGAGCGTGACCGCGGGCCTGGCAATCTACGATACGATGCGTTTCATCAAGCCCGACGTCGCGACGATTTGCGCGGGCATGGCTGCCTCGATGGGGTCGATTCTGCTGACCGGCGGCGCGCAAACAAAGCGGATGGCGCTTCCGCACTCCAAGATCCTCATTCACCAGCCCTGGGTGCAGCAGGTGGGGGGTCAGGCTACTGACATCGAGATCCACGCCCGCGACCTCATCGCCACGCGGCGGATGCTGGCGGGCATCTACGAGGATACGACCAAGAAGCCGATCGAGCAGATTCTCAAGGACATCGAGCGGGATTTCTACATGACGGCGACGGAAGCCAGAGATTACGGTATCATAGACACGATCATCGAAAACCGGTCCTCACTGGCAACTCCCGCATAATGAAATCACGGTGGGCGGGCCGAAGGCCGGGGGCCCCAACGGCTCTGGCCGGTGGGGGGCGTGAAGCGCGAAGCGCGTATACGCCGGTTAAACTGAAAGGCGAAAGCGGACAGGGCATGTTTCGATTCGGAGACGAGAAGGGTCAGCTCAAGTGCAGCTTCTGCGGCAAATCGCAGGAGCAGGTGCGCAAGCTGATCGCAGGCCCGGGCGTTTATATTTGCGATGAGTGCATTGAGCTCTGCAACGAAATCATCGAAGAAGAGCTCTACAAGAACGTCGACGAGAACCTGCGGCTCCGCAACATCCCCAAGCCCAAAGAGATCAATCACATTCTCAACCAGTACGTGATCGGTCAGGAGCGCGCTAAAAAGTCGCTCGCGGTCGCGGTGTACAATCACTATAAGCGCGTGAACATGGGCGCGAGCGCCGACGACGTCGAGTTGCAAAAATCCAACATTCTGCTGGTCGGGCCCACCGGGTCGGGAAAGACGTATCTCGCGCAGACGCTTGCCAAGATTCTCGACGTGCCGCTTGCCATGGCCGATGCGACCTCGCTCACCGAGGCGGGCTATGTCGGCGAAGACGTCGAGAACATTTTGCTCAAGCTCATTCAGGCCGCGGATTATGACGTCAAACGCGCCGAGAAAGGCATCGTCTACATCGACGAGATCGACAAAATCGCTCGTAAGAGCGAGAATCCGTCGATCACGCGCGACGTGTCGGGCGAGGGCGTACAGCAAGCGCTTCTGAAAATTCTCGAGGGAACGACGGCGAACGTGCCGCCTCAGGGCGGACGCAAGCATCCGCACCAAGAGTTCATTCAGATAGACACGACCAACGTGCTGTTCATCTGCGGCGGCGCCTTCGATGGTCTGGAGCGGATCATCGAATCTCGTGTTGCCAGCAACAATATGGGCTTTCGCGCACAACCGGAGGGCAAGAAGGAACAGCGGGTGGGCAAACTGCTTCAGCAGCTGATGCCCGAAGATTTGCTCAAGTTCGGGCTCATTCCCGAATTCATCGGCCGTCTGCCGATCGTCGTCACGCTCGATGCCCTCGACGAGCTCGCGCTGCGGCGTATCCTCGTCGAGCCGCGTAACGCGCTCGTGCGGCAGTTCCAGAAGATCATGGGGCTCGACGGCGTCGAACTTACGTTCACGAAGGAAGCGTTGGTCGCGATCGCGGCACGCGCGCAAACCCGCAAAACGGGCGCGCGTGGACTTCGTTCGATTCTCGAAGAGACGATGCTCGACGTCATGTACGATCTGCCTTCGCTCTCAGGCGTGAAGAAGTGCATCGTCAACAAGGAGGTCATTGAGAAAAAAGAACCACCGACGCTTATTTATAATGAGCGGCAAAAGGATATGCCTGCTTAACTCGCTGCGGCGCCGAAAGGCGCCGTTTTTGTTTGCTTTCCCAAAAGCGACCACGGTGTGCTAGTGCTCTCGCCCTAACGTCTTGCGGGCGTTCTTACTAGCGTGATACCCGCGCTGCTTCACGCCTGGCACACCCGTACACCGGTACGATGGATGCGGACTTACTTTGCCCGCACGAGGATTTTTACAACATGAAGGCTCTCCGCATTTCCGGATCGTTAGCGGCCGTCGTCGCCATCAGCCTGCTGGCCGCATGCGGCGGCGGCGGTGGCGGCGGCGGCACGGTGCCCAACCCTGGTGGTGGCGGCAACGGTCCCACTCCCGTACCGACGGCCACGCCTGCTCCCGGCTCGTCGGCGACACCTACACCTAAGCCGACGGCGACGCCAACTGCCAACGCCGACGGCAACCCCAACGGCCAGCGCCGACTGCGACCCCGACACCGTCAGGCGTACCGGTCGATACCATCGATGGGCCGATAAATGCTTCTGAGGACGTCGTCAACCAGCAGGATGGCGGGCGCGGACCGGCCGCCACGTGGTACACGAGCGGGACCGCCGAGCTGGAGCAATGGCGCGAGCGGCGATGCCGGCGAGGATGCCGCGGGACCGACGGGGAGCCCCCTTGACAACATGACGTGCGCGAACACGACAAGAAGGGACGACGTTCCCTGCCGGTGACTATTCCGAGCACACGTTCGTCGGAATTCTATTCGGCGGCGTCGAGGAAGCATTGCCGCAGGCCCTCGGTATGGTTGCGCCGATTGCACCCATAGGCACCTCGAGCCCGGGTCAACCTCCGCACACGAGCAACACCCAAGAAGTGGAAGAGTACAACTGCGAGTACAACGTGCACACGCACGATTACTCGGGCCTGGTGCACGTCGAGGACGTGAACCTCCCGCAAAGCACCACGCCTCCCGCGTATGCCACGCTGCAAAGCCTGCTCGACGTGTGGAGCGCGACTCTCGATGCCAGTACCGGCTTGAATGCCGGAGGCAGCACGCTCCAGGGCCAGGTTTCCATCTACGTCGGTCAGCCTGTAACCAGGGTCCAACGGTCAGGATCTCGTCTCGTCGTACAGCCAAGTTGCCGTGACGCCAAGCTCAATAATGCTGACCAAACACGTCGCGATTTGGATCGTGATCGGCACTCCGCAGTTCCCCGCAAACGGGTTACGCAGGGTCGCATTCGGACTCAAAAACTAGCTCGATGCGAGCGTTAAGCAACAAAGGCCGGGCATGCGTGCCCGGCCTTTTTGCGTGGGACGCTAGCCCTAACACCGTTTGGGCCTTGTTCCTAGAGCGCAAGCCATGCTGCTCCACGGCAGAGCGATAGCTTCCTCGCTACGATAGTAGTGTAGTGCACTTGCCCGCATAAGGACTAACCGTTCATGAAACTATTTCGTATCCTCGCCTCTTGCGTTGCCGTGACGGCCCTGGTGCTGGTGGCGGCCTGCAGCAGCGGCGGCGGCGGTTCCTCGCCGAGTCTAGCCCCTCCGACGAGTAATCCCGGGCCCGGGCCCACGAGCACGCCCCCGCCGCAAAACGTGACGATTAGCAGTCCGGCCATTTCGGTGAGCAGCTCGACGATTCACGCCGAGGAGAATTTTGATAATGGCTCCCAGAGCTGGTATACCGGCGGCGTAACCGGATGGTCTTCGGACTCCGGCGACACGGCATCGGGAGCAAACGGAGGCAACTCCATCGACAACGTCGGCTGCACGCAGATGGGAGAACCCGCCGGCAGCACGTTAATGCACGTGCATGCCTTCGTCGGGTTTGTACGTAAACGGTTCGGAAGAAGCCATTCCGTCGGCGGTCGGCATGAAGGCGCCGACACAGCCAACGACTTC
The DNA here is from genome assembly GCA_963777365.1 of Vulcanimicrobiota bacterium. Classification (GTDB taxonomy): domain Bacteria; phylum Vulcanimicrobiota; class Vulcanimicrobiia; order Vulcanimicrobiales; family Vulcanimicrobiaceae; genus CAVZQG01. Next base: position 136,100 of record CAVZQG010000017.1, on the reverse strand, counting down.
CGGCGAGAAGAACGATAACTACGCCGTCTTAACCGCGCAGTGCTTTTATCATCTGCACACGCACGACTATTCCGGTTTAGTGCACATCGAGGACACGTCGATGGCGCAAAGCTACACGAAAGCGCCATCATACGCAAAACTCAAAACGCTCTTTGATATCTGGGGTGAGCCGCTAAATGCCGTCGACTGTTGCGACATTCAGCGGTAAGGTTGCGATGTATATCGGCACGCCTTCCACAAAAAGCGGTTCCGGCGCGGACGTCGTGACTGCATATCAACCGTTCAACGGCGACCTTACGACCGTTCAATTGGGGCACCACATTGCGGTTTGGATCGTGGTCGGAACACCGCCCTCAGCCGGAATCCCGAAGGTTGAGTTCGACATTCAGGATTGATCGGTTAGGGCATTTGTCCCACACCTGGCGACATAGATACCATGCGGCGGAGCCGCGGTGCTTTTTCAGCACCGCGGCTTCAACCGGTAAAATGGCACCTATGGCTAACGCGATGGCTGCAGCGCCGCACATTCGAGCGCGGGCTCGCGTGCGGTGGCTGTTTGCCGCCTTGCTGCTCGTCGGCTGCATCGGGCTCGTCTTGCGGTTTATCGGTTTTCCAACTCGGCTGTTCTGGACCGACGAGGGGGTCACCGCGATGCGAATCTCCGGTCATACCGGTGCGCAAATCACGGCGAATCTGGTCGATAATCGCGTTCACAGTGTTGCCGATCTTCTGCGTTATGCAGGACGCGGATCGCAAGGTTCCATTCGCGATGTCGGTGGGTTCGCTCGCGCGAGAGGATGCGCAACATCCCCCGGTTTATTACCTGCTCGCCGCAGGCTGGACGCGGCTGTTTGGGCCCTCGATCGCTTCACTTCGCTTTTTGTCGGTACTCATCGGTTGCCTCGTTCCCCCAGCCGTCGGATGGCTGTGTTTCGAGTTGTACGGTACGAGCCTTGCCGGTGCGTTTGGATTCGCGCTATCCGCTGTTTCGCCGGTTCTCGTGATTTATTCGCAGCAGGCTCGCGAATACGGGCTATGGGCCGTGTTCGTTGCATTGTCAACGGCGATCTTACTGCGCGCATCACGAGCCCGCGGTTTTACGTGGTGGTGCGCGTATGGTGCATGCATCATAGCGGGCATGTATACCGATCCGCTCTTACTTACCGTTCTGGTCTCGCACGCCGTCTATGCAGCTGTTTTCTTCAGAGGTAAGCGGCTTATTGCGTTCTGTGTGACGTTAGCGGTAACGGCGGCGGCGTTCGTGCCGTGGGCGCTCGAGATGCTTCGTCATGCGCGCGCGATAGAGCTCTCAAATGCGTGGACTGCTACGCCGTGGCCCCTCAAGATGCTTCTCGAGAAGTGGATCTTCAACGCTGGTACCTCGTTCTTCGACCTCGAATACTTGCGCGGCAGTCTGGTAGCGGTACTGATTCCCGTCTTTGCGCTTGTGGCATTAGCCGTTTACTGGAATCTGGCGCAATCCAGCACACGCGTGAGGATCATTGATGGGCGCGCTCATCCTCGCACCGGTCGTGATGCTCTTCCTTCCGGATCTGATTTTGCACCAGCATCGCTCCTCGGTTACGCGGTACGGAATAGCGTTGTGGATCGCGCTCATCGTGTGCGTAGCCGGCTTTTTAGCGGCGCGCACTCGAAATGGCCGGAGCGGCCGCTCCTGGTGGGTGATTGCGGCGGTCATCACTCCTTTTAATCGAGGTCGTATCGAGTACGAATCGACGTCCGCTCTTCCGTCTGGTGGGACAATCGGGGAGATGCGCAAAACGTTCCGCTTTCGCAAGCCTTGAATGCCGAACCATCCACGCTCGTCGTGGTACCCGGCAGATATGCGCGCGTGTTGGCGCTCGCCTTTTATTTGAATCCCGATGTGCAGTTGCAAATGCTGCCTCTGCACGGTGTAACGCACCCCGCGAGCGGATTCAGCCGTGCACTGCTGCTCGCAAGTGACAATGATGCGGCAGCATATGGACCGAGCGGAATTCCGTTACAGCTGTACTACCGGTCGACCGAACAGAACGCGCAGATTCGAGAATTTCGCGGATCGTCGAGCGGTCAGGAGTATCTCTCGCTCTGGCGCTTCAAGGGCTATACCGGTACCCCGCCTTGAGCGGCATTGTTGAACCGAAGGACGCGAGCCGGGACCCCGGCAACCAGTGCGTAAGGTGGGACATCGGAAACCACGACCGCTCCGGCGGCGACCATCGCATGGTGTCCGATCGTCACGCCGGGCACGATGACCGAATTTGAGCAAATCAAGACGTGACTGCCGATGACAACGGGCTTGCGATCGATGTCCAGTGGCTTGAGCGGATCGAAGCTCTCCGCGGGTACCTGCACGCCCTCCATCGACGTAATGTGAACGTGAGCGCCCAGATGGACGTCGCTTCCTATCGTGATGCCGCCGCCGCCCCAGAGAATGCTGTATGGGCCGATTTCGACGTTGTCGCCCATCGTGATGAAGCCGTCGGGGAAATTGCAATTAATGAATGCACGGTGGTCGAAAAAAACGGATTTTCCGACCGTGATCCGGGCTGGCCCCTCGAACAATCACGCCCGATGCGTATTCGACCTGCGGGAGGCTCTGCCGTTCGATTTCATTGTTGACCTCGTCGCGCAACGTGCGGCCGATCGCGGCGGGCATCGCAAGCAATTTCTTCACCACAATCACGGTGTGAAGGCTACCTTCCTGGGCTCCTTAGCCCCAGCCAAGCGTCCGTTATCTCGTACCCGCAATTGCACCTTTGCCCCGCGAGCGGCCCCACTAGGTCTTTTGTCAGGCCTAAACGGTGCTATTTCGCCCGCTATTGCAGTCCGTCCGAAGCCTGCGGCAAAGACGATTTCAGCGGTACAATCCGGCTGAACGACCATGAAATTTACACCAGGTTTTGATTCGACCATTCGCGACATTCGCCCCGAGCTGCGGTTCGGGCTCCTTATCGTGGACTTTCTGCTGCTGGTTACGGCGGTGGAACTCGCTCGCGTCGTTGCCGATTTATACCGGACGACCCAGGGCCAGCTTGGCTTGCTTGTCGCACTGCTTTTTGTTACCGGTGCCTATGTCCAGTGGAGGTATGAGAGCGCTCGCACGTTCGATTTCCACGACGTGATCCGCCTGCTCACGGGTGCAGCCGCCGGTACGGTCCTTGCACTGGTCTGGGTGTGGCTCTTGCCGGGACCCCTATGGCATGCAAGCGGAAGAATCGTCGTTATCGCCGCCATGCTCGCCTTCATCCTAAGGATGTTCTTTCGCATTGCGCTGGTGCTGCTGCGTACGTATATACTCTCGCGGCGCCCGAATGCTCAAAGGGTACTCATCGTCGGTGTAGGCATGCCCGCGGTTTCTTTGGTACGCGCGATTCAAGAGGATCGTGACCTGCCGATGCGCGTAATCGGCTGCGTCAACGACGGGCTGACCGTCAAGCGCGTTGACGGCGTCAAGATACTCGGCGGCATCGAGGATCTGCCGAAAATTTTGGCCGCTACCCGGCCGGACTCGGTCATCGTTGCGATTCCGGCGCCGCCTCTGGCGCTGATCAATCGCATCAAAGCGCTTTGCACTCAGGGTGAGAACCCGCCGACGGTAAAGGTGCTCCCGGATGCCGTTGACATCCTGAACGATAAGGTAACGGTCTCGCGTATGCGCGACATTCGTTTGGAAGACGTCCTCTCGCGCGAGCCGGTTGTTGTCGATACCGCCGCGCTTCGTCCTCACCTGGAAGATCAGGTCGTTTTGGTCACGGGCGCCGGCGGCTCAATCGGCAGCGAACTGTGCCGCCAAATCGCGACGTTCGAACCCAAACTGCTCTTGCTGCTCGGGCACGGCGAGAACAGCCTGTTCGCGATCGAACAGGAGCTGCGAACGACGTACAAGTTCACGCGGACGAAGATGATTCTCGCTGATGTGGCTGATGCACCGTCTATCCGCAACGTTTTCTCGACATACCGTCCCCGCATCGTCTTCCACGCCGCCGCGCACAAGCACGTTCCAATCGTTGAGGACAACATCTGCGAGGCGGTTCGCAACAACGTTTTCGGCACGCGAACCGTTGCGCTCGCGGCGGCGGCGTCCGGTGCAGCGAAATTTGTGTTGCTCTCGACTGACAAGGCGGTGAATCCGACCAGCGTAATGGGCCTGACCAAACGCACGTCGGAACTCATTTGTCAATCCTTCGCCGGAGGCAGCAGCACGGAGTTTGTCGTGGTCCGTTTCGGGAACGTGCTGGGCAGCCGCGGGAGCGTGGTGCCTGTCTTCAAGCAGCAGGTTGCCAACGGTGGTCCGGTTACGATCACGGATCGCGAGATGCAGCGGTATTTCATGACCATTCCCGAAGCCGTCTCGCTGGTTCTGCAGGCTATGTCGATGGGCAACGACGGTGAAGTGTTTGTTCTCGACATGGGGGATCCCATTAAGATCTTGCATCTGGCCGAGCAGGTGATTCGTCTCTCAGGTTTTGAGCCGTATCGTGATATCGACATTGTCGAAACTTCGATCAGGCCCGGGGAGAAACTCTTCGAAGAGATTCTCACGCACAAAGAGGATTTCAGCAGGACGAGTCATCAGCGGCTGTTCATCGCGAAACAAGACCGCGTAGACTACTCGCGCATCGGTGTGGCGATGGAGCGGGCTGCGCGTGCCGTTCGAATGAGTGATTGGCGCGTCGCGCTCGACGTTCTGCGTGATTTTGTGCCCGAGTTCAGGCCGGGACCCCACCTCCTGCCGCTGGGGATGTCGGTTGAACGCCACGAAATCGCATCGTCACTGGGCTCCGAGACCACAGGGATTGTAACAAAGCCCATAATCGCATCTGCGCCCGCACAATAGGAACGACATGGAATTGCTTGAAGCATCGGGAAGCCTAAGAGAAAGGCTCAAAAAGAAGTTTGTCGATCGCAGCGCGCTGATCGGCGTTGCCGGAATTGGATACGTTGGTCTGCCGTTGGCCGTCGAAAAGGCCAAGGTCGGCTTCGCGGTCGTCGGCTATGACCGCAACAACGTGCGTGTCGATGAGGTCAACCAAGGCCTCAACTATATCCGCGACGTCAAGGACAGCGAGCTGACGGAGGTAGTCGAGACCGGTAAGCTGAGCGCAACCACGGATTTCAGCTCGCTTAGCCGCTGCGATGCCATCGTGATCTGCGTTCCGACGCCCCTCACGCCAAACCTCGATCCCGATATCTCCTATATCAGATCCGTGGGCGAACAGATATCGGAGCAGCTGCGGCCCGGGCAACTCGTTTGCCTCGAGAGTACGACGTATCCCGGCACCACGGAAGAAGTGCTGCTTCCGTTGCTCTCAAAATCCGGCCTGAAGGTCGGCGAGGATTTCTTCCTGTGTTTCTCACCCGAGCGCGTGGATCCGGGGAACGCGCGCTACACGACCAAGAATACGAGCAAGGTTGTAGGAGGCACGACTGATGCATGCGTCGATGTCGGTGCATGCTTTTATCAGCAAACGATCGTGGATGTGCTCGCGGTCAGCTCACCCAGAGTTGCCGAAATGTGCAAGGTGTTCGAGAATACGTTCCGGTCCGTGAACATCGCCCTGGTCAATGAGATGGCGCTTCTGTGCGACCGCCTGGGTATAAGCATCTGGGAGGTTCTGGATGCGGCCGCCACCAAGCCCTTCGGCATCATGCGCTTCGACCCCGGACCGGGTGTTGGTGGACACTGCATTCCGCTCGATCCGTTCTATCTGGCGTGGAAGGCGCGCGAATTCGATTTTCACACGCGATTCATCGAACTAGCCGGTGAGATTAATCACGGCATGCCGTACTTCGTTCGCGAGAAGGTCGTGCGCGCACTCAATGGCGCCGGACGCGCTCTCAAAGACGCGGACATTTTGATCCTTGGGGTTTCGTACAAGAAGAACATCGAGGACTGGCGCGAGTCGCCGGCCATTAAAGTGATGGGGTTGCTGCAGAAGCAAGGCGCGAAGATCGACTATCACGATCCCTTCGTACCCAAGTTTACCGAGCACGGATCCCAATGGCATTCGATTCCGCTATCCAAAGAACGACTCGAACGAGCGGACTGCGTGCTGATCTTGACCGATCATTCCAGCGTTGACTATGCGCGCGTCGTCGAGCAGGCCAAACTCGTTGTCGACACTCGAAACGCAACCAAAAACGTCACGAAGGGCCGGGAGAAGGTGGTGCTCCTTTGAGAGAGCACTCCGTCGCACCGCGAAAGGGTGTCCTGTGAGAAGAATGCCTCGCGTTGGGGTCGTAGGCGCCGGATACTGGGGTGCAAATCTGATTCGCAACTGTCATCAGATGGGTGTCCTTGCCGCAGTCTGCGAAACCGATCTGTCTTCGCTGAATGCCGTTCGCGAAACATATCCGGGAATCGCGTTGTACAGCGACATGGATCAACTGCTCGACCACAATAAGCTCGACGCGGTCGTGATCGCGGCGCCGGCCGCCGCGCATGCCGCTCTCGCTTTGCGCGCGATAGCTGCGCGAAAGCACGTCTTCGTGGAAAAGCCGCTCGCGCTGAGCGTCCGGGATGCGCAGCAGGTCGTGGAGGCGGCCGAGAGCGCCGGCGTCACGCTCGTCGTCGGCCATGTGCTGCTCTATCATCCCGCTGTACGCGCGCTTCTGGAGTGCGTCAATTCCGGACGTATCGGCCGCCCGCGCCATCTGCGGTCGCGTCGTTTGAGCTGGGGCAAACTACGCAGCATGGAGAACGTGTGGTGGAGCTTTGCTCCGCACGACTGCGCGCTCATGATCGAAATCATGAAAGATACGCCGGTCAACGCCACCGGCTGGCTCAGCGCTTATGTTCGCCCGGGCCTGGGCGACTTCGCGTACGCGGACTTCGCATTCGCGGACAGCCGCAGCGCGCACATCGAAGTGGAGCTGGCTTGATCCGGACAAGAGTTCGCGCATCGACGTCTTCGGATCCGAAGGCACCCTTACGTTCACGGATACCCGCGAAGGTGGCCGGCTCACGCTTACGCGGTGCGGCGACCGCCTTGATTCGCGCGGCGTACCCGAGCTGTGGAGAGGGGAAACGGAAGAGATTTCCCTGCCCGCCGGGGAGCCGTTGCGTTTGGAGCTTGAAGCGTTTTGCAATGCTCTGCGGGGCGGGCCGCCTGTTCCGACTGACGGGCGCGAAGGTCTTGAAGTCGTGCGCGCTCTGGAGATGGTCGATTCGCGTGCGACGGTTCATTCGTTTACACTGGAGGTTATTGCTTGACCGCGACGAGCCGCGCCGGCGAATCGAAGACGCTACTTCGTTCACGAATCCTCATATGTTGACGAGCCAAGCAGTATAGGTGAAGGAACGAAGATCTGGCATTTTTCACACGTAATGCCGGGATGTGAGATCGGAAGCCGTTGCAACATCGGTCAGAATGTCGTCATTGGGCCACGGGTGCGCATCGGCAACGGCGTAAAGATCCAAAACAACGTCTCAGTGTACGAAGGAGTGGAACTGGAAGACGATGTGTTTTGCGGACCCAGCATGGTGTTTACAAATGTGAATACGCCACGCAGCGGGACGCCTCGCAATACATCGGCGGATTATCTGCCTACCCGGGTGAAGAAGGGCGCGTCAATCGGGGCCAACGCGACGATCGTATGCGGCAACACGATAGGTGAATACGCGTTCGTCGGTGCGGGCTCGGTTGTAACCAAAGACGTTCCGCCGTATGCGATCGTCTTCGGAAACCCGGCTCGCGTACGCGGATACGCATGCGAATGTGGTGCCAAAATTGAATTTGAAAATGAAACCGGGGCGTGCAGTGAGTGCGCGAGCCGATTTATTCTGAGTGGTGAGAACGTCCGAAAGGTAACTCCGTGATTCCAATTTGTGACTTGAAGGAACAGTACAGAAGTCTTCGCGAGCAAATACTTCACGCGGTTGATGAAGTGTTCGAGAACGGCCAATTCATCAATGGTCCGAACGTAAAAGCACTAGAATCCGAAGTCGCGGCATACGTCGGCGCAAACCACGGCATTGCCTTGAACTCCGGTACGGATGCGTTGCATCTTGCCCTGCGCGCGTTGGACATCGGGCCGGGCGACGAGGTCATCACGGTGCCGTTTACGTTCGTGGCTACGACGGAAGCGATCGGGATCGTGGGCGCCACGGCGGTGTTCGTCGATATCGATCCGGGCTCGTTCAACATCGATCCCGCGCTCATCGAGTCCGCAATCACGCCGCGCACGCGCGCAATCCTGCCGGTGCATTTATACGGCCGTCCGGCGCCGATGCATGAGATCATGGCGATCGCTCGGCGGCACGACCTTGCGGTCATCGAAGACTGCGCGCAGTCAATCGGCGCCAAAATCGGCGAACAGTGCGTGGGGACATTCGGGACGTTTGGAGCGTTTAGTTTCTTTCCGTCAAAGAATCTGGGCGCGTGCGGCGACGGCGGAATGCTGGTAACACAGGATGCCGCACTGGCCGATCGTGTGCGCAGTTTGCGCGGTCACGGCGGGCGGATCAAGTACTACCACGAAGAGTTGGGCGTAAACAGCCGCCTGGACGAAGCTGCAGGCCGCGATATTGCGCATAAAGTTTCCGCACTTGGAGTCGTGGATATCGCGCCGGCGAGCTGTCGCCGCAGCGCTACGCGGAAAGCCTTCGCGGACCTGGGCATGCAGCTGCCGGTCGGATCCTGACGGCGAGCGGCATGTGTACCACCAGTATACGATTCGCGTGCGCGACCGCGACCGCGTTCAAAAGGATCTGCAGGCTGCGGGCGTGCAGACGATGGTTTATTATCCGGTTCCGCTCCACTTGCAGAAAGTGCACGCGAATCTCGGGCAAGGGGAAGGGACGTTTCCGCATTCGGAGCGAGCTGCACGAGAAGTGATCTCGCTCCCGATGTTCCCTGAGCTGCGACGCGGACGCGCAGCTGCGTGTTATCGACGCTGTGAAGTCAATCGTAGGTCGCAGCGAAGCGCTGGCGTAGATATGCGCGTCCTCAGTATCGTCGGAGCGCGGCCGCAATTTATTAAAGCCGCTTTGCTCAGCGCGGAATTTGCCCGGCGCGGTATCGAGGAGATTCTCGTTCATACCGGTCAGCACTACGATCGCGGGATGTCGGACGTGTTCTTCGAACAACTGTCCATCCCTGAACCGCGGTATCAATTAGGGGTCGGAAGCGCCAATCACGGCGCCCAGACCGGCGAGATGATGAAAAGACTCGAGCCGTTAGTCGAGTCCGAGCGGCCGGATTGGGTTCTGATATATGGTGATACGAACAGCACGCTCGCAGGCGCCCTGGTAGGTGCGAAGTTGGGCGTGCCTGTGGCCCATGTGGAGGCGGGGCTGCGGTCATTCAATCGGGCGATGCCGGAAGAGATCAATCGTATTGTGGCCGACCACGTCGCCGATTTGCTTTTAGTTCCCAGCCAGCAGGGCGCACAGCAGCTCACAAAAGAAGGCGTTACCTGCGGCGTGCGCATCGTCGGCGATTTGATGGTCGATCTTGCCAAACACGTTGCCGCACAGTTACCGCCGGAGCCCCCGATTCTCTCGCGTTTTCAAGTGCGTCCCGCCGCGTACTGCGTTGCCACCATTCATCGTGCTTCGAATACCGACGACCCGCAGACGTTCAGGCGACTGATTGAGGGCCTGAGGGAACTCGATTTGCCCGTCGTTTTTCCCGTACATCCCCGCACGCGATCGGCGGCCGAAGCGAATGGCGCGGGTGACGGCGACAACATCATCCCTTGCGAGCCGCTCTCATACGTCGAAATGATCGGGCTCGTGGCGCGTGCCGCCATGCTGCTGACGGACTCGGGAGGCCTGCAGAAGGAAGCGTTCGTTCTTAAAGTTCCGTGCATTACATTGCGTGAGGAAACCGAGTGGGTCGAAACACTGGAGGAGGGCTGGAACGTTTTGGCCGGCAGCGATCCGAAGAAGATCCTCGCGGCTTCCAAACGCCTGATACCCGTGCGCCAAGGAGTTCCTTACGGCGACGGAAATGCGGCGCGCCTTATCGTTGATGCACTCGAGGAACGCTTCAGCGCACGTGCAGCGTAGCTCGGGTTTCGTCAACCTGCCGGCCGCAAATTGCGTCGAGTATGCCGGCGAACGTCGCAGCCAGCTCGCGCGACGACGGAATTTCGCGGGTATTGACCGTAACGTCGAACGCCCCGCTCTCGAAGCGCGAATACGCCTCGCGAAGAGCAGCCTTAGCCTCTTCGATCGTGGAGGCGAACCAGCCTAAGCGATTATTCTCGATGAAAGCGCGCATGACGCTCTTAGCCGGTCCGAAAGCCAAGATCGGCCGTCTCGCGCCCAAGTACTCCAAGTATTTGCTTCCCATCTCATGACTCGTCGCCGGATCATCGTTTAAGAAAATCAGTAAGACCGACGCCGCACGTTGCGCGCGCATAGCCTGCAGGCGGGGCACGATCCCGTGGCAGCGAACGAGCAGATTGACTCCGTGCTGAGTCGCGCAACCGATAACGTTATCGCTGTTGCGCCCGTAAAAGTGTACTCGAGCAGCCTGTGCGGCCGGGTGGTTTTCGGTTCGTAGTTGCGAAAGCGCTTCAAACAGCAATGCCGGACTGCGCTTGCCGTCATACATCGAACCGGTAAAGCAGAGGTCGAAACGAGAAGGCTCAACCTTTGGTACCGCATCCCAATCCGACGCGTCGTATGCATTTGGAATGACCTGAACGTCGCGACGCCGGTGAAACGCGCGGAGCATGCCGGCGATCGGTTCAGATATCGTCGTGATCGCATTGGCTCGATGCAGCATGCCGCGTTCGAGAAGTCGCTCCATAAGGGTACGGACTGGTCCACGCCGCAGATACGCATTGCCCGCCCACGGGTCGCGGTAGTCCGCAATCCAAGGCAGGCCGCTTTTTCGCGCCAATATCCATCCAATCACATGCACGGAAGGTGGATGTGCAGTGCTCATTATCGCATCGTACCGCTCGGTGCGCAGCAGACTGAGCGCCGGCATTGATTGCCGGTGCGATCCATGGCGCGGTGCTATCGGGAAAGAAAAGTGCTTCCTTGGCGGCGCGCAGCATGACACGAATGCGGCGAATACGGATCTGAGACGCGCGCGTTGATGCGGGAGCGAATCCGGTTCTCGAGCGGCGTGGTGCCATACGCATGCACGACACGCGCGTGAAACGGCGGGGTCTCGCTGGTAGCGGTTATGGTTGTGACGTCCCAGCCGAACTGCGGAAGATAGCGCGCAAGGTATCCGGGGCGCAGGGCTCCAGGCGAGGGTGCGGGCGGGAATGTGTGCGCCACGAGCAGCAGTCGCTTCATGCGGGAATACTGTAACATGAGGGGCGCCGGCTATGACTCGGGCCTACTTGCCCGCGCGCATTAGGTCTTTCCCCGGTGGCGCCCCGGGGCAAAATTTGCGACGATTGCTTATGGGGGAAGAATGCCGTCCAGAGAAAAGCCAAAAGTCGCCCATCTGACATCGGTCCACGTCCCGTCGGACACCCGCATTGCGTATCGCGAATGTTTCTCACTCGCTCAAGCGGGATATGACGTCGTCCTGATCGCTGCCGGTGAGGCGCCTGCTCTTCCCGAGGGCGTGCGCTACGTCGGCGTGCCCCTTCCGCGGAACCGTTTTGAGCGGATGAGCCGCACGATCTGGAGCGTGCTACCGCGCAGCGGTGAACGAACGCGCTCAGGTCTACCATTTTCACGATCCCGAACTGATGGGGATCGGATTGCTCCTGCGGGCTCGAGGGGCTCGAGTCGTCTTTGACGTGCATGAAGACATTCCGCAAGATATCGTCGACAAGCCATGGATTCCCGCTCCTTTTCGGCGCACCGTCGCGATTATGTCGGCGATAGCCCTGCAAGCACTGCACCGCTGGTATAGCGCGATCGTAACGGCGACGCCGGCGATTGCGCGGCGCTTTCCACACCGCCGCACCGTTGTCGTGTGTAACTATCCGCGTATCGAAGAACTGCCGCAGAGCGGCAGCGCGCCGTTCGCGGACCGTCCGCGCGCAGGCCGTGTACTTGGGAAGTATTTCCCGGCTGCGCTGCATCGAGGAACTTGTCGACGCAATGAATTCAACGTGAGCTTGCCCCGCACGCGCGCCTGGCCCTTGCCGGCACCTTCGAGAGCGAAGCGGTTGAAGCGCGAGTGCGATCGATGCCGGGATTTGCCCGCGTCGATTTCCTGGGGTATTGCCCGCGCGCTCAGGTTGCGTCCCTGCTCGCACAGGCCCGTGCCGGGCTGCTTCTCTTTCGGCCCGGCGGCAAATCATCGATGAAGCGATGCCGACGAAACTCTTCGAATACTTGGGGGGCGGCCTACCGGTCATCATCTCCGATACGTTGCAGTGCAGCGCGCTTGTACGCGAATACGACTGCGGGGTGGTCGTCGATGCCGCAGACGTTGGTGCGGTAGCCCGAGCGATAAGCTTTTGATCGATAATCCGGACCTCGCGCAGGCAATGGGTGAACGGGGACGGCGCCTAGTGATGGAGCGATATCAATGGACGAGCGAAGCGGCCAAGCTCACGAACTTGTACGCCGAGATCGCGTAACGATCACCGCCGTAATAGCGGCGTACAACGAGGAGGCGCAGATCGGGCGATGCCTGACCGGGTTGCTGGCTCAGCAGAATGTCGCCGGCGAGATAGAGATTATCGTCGTTGACGGGATGAGCACGGATAGGACGGTCGACGTCGTTCGCGGCTTTCCGGAGTATGGGACCAAAATTCGACTGATGACAAACCCTCACCGCCTGCAAGTGTACGCATGGAATGCGGCGCTGCGCGAGGCTCGGGGCGAGTATTTCGCGATGATCCTTGCGCATGCCGACTACGCGCCCACGTACTTCGCCTCATGTTTAGACGTGATGCGAAGAACCGGCGCTGCGGCAGTGGGCGGCGTGCAGCATCCATACGGCGTGGGTATCGTGGGGCGAGCCATTGCGTTTTGCATGGCAAGTTCCTTCGGTATCGGCAATGCGCGCTTCCGCTACACGCAAGACGAGGAAGAATCGGACACGGTGTTTTCGATATTCACTCGATGCGAGATGCTGCGATCGCTTGGCGGCTATGACGAGCATGTTCCCTTCGACGAAGACTCCGACTTAAATTATCGTATGCGCCGGTACGGAGCAAAACTCGTCGTATCGCCGTACATTCGGGTGCGCTATTACGTCCGCGAGTCGCTCAAGGGGCTTTGGAAACAGATGTATCGTTACGGATACTGGCGCAGGTACACGCAGCTCAAGCACCCGCACGAGGTGCCGCTCCGGGTCTACGCCCCCGCAGCGCTTTTATTAGCCTTAGTTTTCTCCGCCGCGCTTGCCTTGACGCCGCTACGAATGATTGCGGCGATCGTCCCCGGGCTCTATGCGGCCTTTTTACTCGCGGCCGCGTTCAAAGCAGCGACCGTCGCAGGCATCGCCGCCATCGGCGTTCCGGTAACGCTTGTGACGATGCACGCAGCCTACGGCAGCGGTTTTTGGGTTGCCTTATTCAAGATGCGCCTGCCGCGCGACGGAGAACCCGGTCGTACTGCTGCGCGCTGACGCGCCACGTTAAATTCTGCATGGCAAAGTCACGTGCGGATCGTTCCATATTTGCGCGAGCCTGTTCGTTCGTAGCCGCCCGCAGCAGCGCGGCGCGCAGCTCGGCGACATCACCGGCATGAACTAGAATGCCCGTGCGATCGTTTTCAATGATCTCCGGAATTCCGCCGACGGATGAGGCCACCACTGCACGAGCGCTAAGCATTGCCTCACAGACCACGGCGGGTAAGCCCTCGCGATAACTCGGCAGCGCGACGATGTCGGCGGCCCCGAACAAGGCTGCGATGCGCTCCTGCGGTATGCGTCCCAGCATGCGCAGGTCCACACCCGCGCGGGCGGCATGCGCAGCGAGGGCGGCTTCTTCGGGTCCGGTGCCCGCCATGACGATGATGGGTGGAACATCTTTCATACCGGCTGCGGCGTCTATCAGATCGAAAACGCCCTTGGCTCGCAAGAGATTGCCCGCAAAGGCGACGATGAATCTGTCCTGCGGCAGCGACTCATGCAGTCGCGCTTGCGCGCGATCCCGCGGATAGAATACGCGCTCGTCGCCTCCGTTCCAGATAACGTCTACATCGCGGCGGGCGATTCTCTGCACGCATTGTCCAATGTAGTCGCTGACGGCAGTAACGCATGTCGCGCCTAAGATAGCCTCGCGTGCCGCACGGTGCAGTCCCGCCCGCTTGTGCGGCCAGCTGTACGCATCTCCGCCGTGCGCCGTCACGACGGTAGGAAGACCTTGACGTACGGCAATCTGCCCGCTTGGAATGAGGAAATGTGCATGAAGCACGTCGGGAGCAAAGCGGCGGATCTCATGCTGCAGCGCTCGGTGGACTTGCCAAGGTAGGAATTCCATACCGAGTTGACGTGGAGGAAAAAACGCGCGCAGGGAGCGCACGGGAATGCCCTCGATCTCATACCGAGCGGGAATCGAACGGTACGCGCGCCACTTCGCGCCTATCGGTGGTGCATACGGAACGATACGCAGCACGGAAATGTCGTGACCGAGTTCGCGAAGTGCCTGCGAGCAGCGAAGTATGAAAATACCTGCGCCTGGACGTTCTTGCGAAGGGAACTCAAGCGGAAGCACCAGGATGCGCACTACTTATTTGATGGCAATGACTGCTTGCAGCGGAGCAAGCGTCGACGAGGGCGCCTGATTGTCGATATGAACCGTGCCGCCGTCGAAGACTCCGGAACCGGCGAGCGAGAGCGTCTTACTATATTGGCTCAAATCAACTTGGTGCGCTGATCCCGCGTCAGGATTGACCGCGACGGCACAACGGCCGACACTGCGCCCGGCAAGGTAGCAACTGCGGTACCTGCGCACGTACGCTCCTCCGGATGACCGCAGCGAATCGATGCGCGTGACGTCGGGCTGCTCGGGGTCCAGTGCCACGAGTTGACTTTCGGGCATCACGTGCCCGCCGCTCGGCGTTTTATAGTACTCCCAGAGGACGCTGGTGCGCGGATCGTACGTGAGCAGGAACGATGCATAGGTGTACATTCGCGAATCATAGGCTTGATCGGCAGATGTCAGATCGCGTCCGTAGCAGAAGAAGTATTTCCCTGCTTGCGCCATTCGGATTTCGGTATTTTCGCTCGCGGTCCAGCGCCATCCGTTTACGCGGTGTTCCCCTCGCAAGGTCGCATAACATTGCTCCATCATGCCGCCGATTGCACCGGCGTTCAGGATGATTTCTTTGGCGATCCCTTGATCATAAAAATCATTCAGCCCGTTGTAGATGACCGGCATATTGAGCTTGCGTTCCAAATCCGTTTCGTTGCGAAGCCATGCGTCCAGGTCGTAACCACACGGTATATCTAGAGAATAGACTGCTCCAACTGAATCGTCGTCGAAGACCGCGTCGAAATGGCCCCCAACGTTATGCCGCTGCACCGTCGCCCGCCACATCCGCGCAACGGAGTCAGAC
Organism: Vulcanimicrobiota bacterium; assembly: GCA_963777365.1. Classification (GTDB taxonomy): domain Bacteria; phylum Vulcanimicrobiota; class Vulcanimicrobiia; order Vulcanimicrobiales; family Vulcanimicrobiaceae; genus CAVZQG01. The sequence goes on along the minus strand of CAVZQG010000017.1, from coordinate 120,661 downwards.
TGCGGATTTGTCAGAAATTGATTCGAGTAACTCGCCGAGGCGCGCGCTCGCGAACCTGCGCAGGTGTGCGCATACTCATCCTCATCCGATCCGGACATGGGCTGTCCGGCCATGACGCGATTCGGATTCGTGTACATGATTGTTTTGACGCCGTACGGGCTTATGCGTGCGGCACCGGGGGCATCGGTTTCTACCCACGTGAGCGCGCGGGCCGCCTGGTCGGGCGGGACCGTTTTCGTGCCCGCGTAGCCCGCCCAGTAGTCTGCAGTTTGGACGTGCGCGGGAACCGCACCCAGAAGAGAAACGCCGAGGATCACTGTAAAAAAACGTCGGGCGTGATGCATCATACCTACTGAACGACAAAAGGCCCGCATTCCTCCGCGGGCCTTTTATCTAACAGCGCCGGGCTTCTACGGGAACAGGATGGCAGCGCTGCCCGGGACGAGCTGGGTTACCTTTGGACCCGTGAAGCCAACGGTGCCTCCGTCCAGGACCCCGCTTCCCGAAAGCATCATGCTGTGGAAGTACGACGTTGAGGGTACGGGCTCGCTCGTCGTACCGGGATTTACGGCAACGGCGCATTTATTCACAAAAGCGCCGCGATAATAGCATGCGGCGAACTCGCGGAAGTATGCGCCGCCGGGTGCCACATAGCCCGAAACCGAGGACTGCGTCGTGAGCGGCTGCTCGGCGACCAATCCCACTTCGGGCATGACCGGGAAGCCGCTGTTGGTTTGCAGGGCTTCTTCGAACATGGTATATGCGGGGTCGTACGAGAGCAGAAACGAGGCATAGACGTAGGTGCGCAAGCTCGTCTCCGCGGTTGGATCGCCCGTGAGACGCGCATAGTCCCAGAATATCTTGTGTTTTGCGGCAACCTGAATTTCCGCGTTCTCGATATTCTGCCATCTCGTGCCTGTGTCGACGGAATCCGATCCGGAGGTGTTTTTTCCGTAACACAGTTCGCACATGGCGCCGAGCACGTTGGCCGGGTCCGTAAGATCGACGGCGGACGACGGATCGGCGAAGGCGCCGAGTGCATTCAGTAGCATCGGCACGCCTAGTGATGCGTCCACGTTGTTGACGGCTGCGTCGTACGTGGACTGCACGTATTGACATGGTGCCGGCATACCGCCCATCGCGGCGGTTTGATCGGAGTAGATCGCATCGTAGTCCGTCCCGAATTGGTTTTTTACGTAATTGATGAGCACTTGCGCATGTCCCAGAGCGGCTGAGTTGCGAGCATCCGCCTCATAACCCCCGCCGTAGGAGGGGTCGGTCAAGACGTTGCCGTTGCAGTCGCGTGCTTCGGCGGCCGCATGCGCTCCGCCGGGTGCGAGGTCGGTATAGCCGAGGATTGGGTTATTTATCGCGTAGTCACGCCAGAACACCGTGTAAACCGCAACTTTTATTCCAGCTCCGCGCAGCATAGCAGCGTGGGGTTGATCGGTCTGCGCCCACGTCATCCAAGGCGCAATTGTATCGAGCGGCACCGTGCTCGGCGTGCCGGCATAGCCGTACACAAAGCCGGCAGTCATGACGTGCTGCGTAGAAATCGGCCCGGGTGTTGCCGTTGGAGACGCGGATGGATTTGGTGTCGGAGCCGCCACCGCGATTTGCGTAGCAACCAGGGACACGCCTGAAGAACCCAGACCCGTTACCGTCACGGTCGATCCCACGCTCAAACTGCCGCCGAAGACCGACGTATTTGAGACGAGGATGATAGGAACGGCGGGCGCCGAGGGTCCGGCATTCAGGGTAAAGCCGTACGAGGTCGATTGCGCAACAACGCCCGTGAGCGACGTACTGGTCGCGGCAGCCGAAGAGATCGAACCCGTCGATGCCGTGAACGATGTGGAACAGCCTTTGTTCGCGCCTGTGAAAACGCCCCATGAGCCTGCCGCCGGCGGTCCGTTGAAATATCGCGTACCGCTGTTGATGACGAAGTGCATATAGCCGCATCCGGGCCGGGCTTGGACCCACATCTGATTACTTTGCACCAAAGCAACCTGCGCGCTGAAATAGCTCACGTTCGAGGGCATGGGGATCGTGGGCGCCGGAGTGCCGGAAGCCGCAGGTGTCGGGGTCGATGGCGGGGGCGGCGGCGGCTGTGCCGTCGGAGTCGAGGTCGGCGCCGGGGTCGCCGTCGGTGAGGGCGTCGGGCGTAGCGGGCACCGATATTCCCGCGCTGTAGTGTGCGGCAATCACTGAGTCCGCGAGCGCGGTCGTGTAGTAGGCGACCCGCCCTAGATACCCGCTGAACTTATAGTTCGTCGACGCATCGTACTGGCCCCAATAGTAATTCGAGGTAAACCCCTGTCTGCCGGTCGCGCTTGGATAGGCAAGGGTATTTGGGTCCTTGACGCCATTGATCGTCATGGATACGGTGCCGTTCGCGCCAACCGCGAGGTCGGACTTAAGGACGACATGGTAGATCACGCCCGGTTTGAGAACCGTAGCGGAGGTCAAGCTGCTTCTGCCCGGGCCTTGATAAAGAAGTCTGCCGCTTTGACCAATGAGCAGCCGGTTCATGTAGCCGCTGCCTGCGATCGTTCCGTACTGGTGAGGCATTGAACTGAGCTCAAGCCAGGCTTCCAGCGTCCACGAAGACGTATTGGAAGCGCCCGGGACGCCGGGAGCCAAAACGCCGTGCGAGTCGGTCGTGGGCTCGTTCCGGAGCCACCCTTGAGGCTCTTGGGTGATTGGGCCGGGCGATTGGCCGAGGACGTAGTCCGTACCGGGTGTCCCGACAAAGGCGCCGTTTGCACCACTACCGGATGAGTCGTTCGCAACCGTCCCGGCCGTTTCGTCAAGCCGGTAGTATTGCACCGGAACTGCGGACAGGATGGCGCTGTCATCAGCTCGCCGAAGTAGAACTGCCTTGCGCGGACGCTCCCGGGGGATTGCTCTTGGGCAGTACGCCGCCGCCGGCGCCGCTCGCGCCGCCCCCGCCGCCGCCGCACGCGGCTAGAAGCGTGGCGGCCAAAGCCAAACCAGCCATAATCCTTGTTTTGGGGATATGGTGGGTAATCGAATTTGGCATGATATACCCGGAACGGGCCCTTTCCTTAATGAAAGGGAGGCTCGACTCTTACGTTATCGGATCATCTTGATAAGAAAATAGCTGCAGGTCAGGTCAAGCAAGCGTATGGGAGTCGCTAGGACTTATTGCCCCTTTTTTCGTGCCGTTCGGACAAAAGCGCGAGAAATGTCCCGATTGTTGGTATACTCGCCTTTAGCAGCGAGCTGTTCGTGTTTCTGCCCAACGTCGAAGCTCAAGCTGATCGCTTACACTGTTCATGGCGAAGGGGACTACGTTGATTTCCACTGATACCGCACGCATCTACGTGATCGAGGGGCAGGTTCTTTTTGGAAAGGCCCTGTGTCAAGTTTTCTCATTGGATCCCACACTCCAAATCGTCGGGGATTCTGAAACCGTTTACACCGCCGCACTAGCTAAAGCAAAACCGGATATCATTTTGTTGGACGTCGACGGCGGAGCCGTCGAGCTCGGTGAAGCACTTGCAGCATGTCGCGAAGCCGCACCGCAAGCCCGCGTTTGCGTGCTCTCGATGCGCCCGCAAGCCGAGATGATGCAATGCTGCCTGGCGGCCGGTGCCGACGGCTACATCATCAAAGACGTAACGCCCGCCGAACTTATTCGCGCGGTCAAAATGGTTGCCGCCGGCGACACGTACGTCGATCCGCGCGTCGCGGGAGGATTGCTGCGGCGCCGCAGCATGAGCAACGGACGCCCGGACATCAACGAACTGTCGGTTCGTGAGACCGAAGTCATTCGGCTTATCGCCGAAGGGCTCTCGAACAAAGAGATTAGTGCTCGGCTGAATCTCTCGGAAAAAACGATTAAAAACCACGTGAGCCGAATCTTTTCCAAACTCAACATCTACGCTCGCACGCAAGCAGCGGTCCATGCAATCAAGATGGGTTTGGTCTAGAGAGGCACGTTTGTGTCATAAAAGGACGGGCGCTGCGAGAGCGGCGCCCGTTTTATTTGCCCGTGTCCTCACTTCGTTGCAACGCCGTATATGATATACCGGGAATGCGGCGGAACGATTCGATCGAACACCAGGCCGTCCGCTCTTCCGAGCATGTCTGAGGTGCCTTGCGTTCGGCCGCAAAGGCCAAGAAAGCCCGTTGTTTCGTAGCGGACGACGGCAAAGAGATGTAGATATTCGAGCATTTCGTCGATCGAAACGTACCGCCAGATGGAGTTCCACGTCACGAAACGCCGGCGCAGCAGCCGGTGCATCGGCGAGCCGCGCAAATTCTCCGCGAACAGCAGCACGCCGCCTGGTTTGAGGGCCCGGTACATCGAGCGCACCGCGGCGGACTGGCGCTGTGCGTCGCCGTTCCAAGCGACCCCTCCAAGCATCGATTTAAATGCTATGACGTCGAAGCGATTCTCGTACGGTATCTGAGTCGAGTCTATGGCTTCGTAAGTTATGCGGCTGTCGACACCGTATCGTTCGTGAAGGGGTCCCGCAATCGCCGCGTTCTCTTCCAGGTCCGAACAGATAACGCTATGTCCTTGCAGCGCCAGCCATAAAGCCAAGCCGCCTCGCCGCGCGCCGAGCTCGCAGACACTGCAGCGGTCTTGACCGCAAATCGACGCAGTGCTGCCAGAAACGCAGCGCGCGCGACCAATTTTGCACGTCCCATTCAATGACGTCACGTAACAAGGAATCGCTTTCTTTCATGCTGTGCCGTTGTACCCCAAAAATGGAGCGGGCCGCGGAGACATTTCGCGGCCCGGGATTCAACTAGAGGAATCCGACTTCTACGGGAAGAGAACGGCGCCGCTCACCGCACCGAGCGTTGTGAGGCGTCCCCCAGTGAATGTCGCGGTTCCCCCGTCAAGGACATCGCTGCCCGTGAGGACGAGGCTGTGGCCGTATGCTGTTGTCGGTATCCTCACCGTGCCGCTTCCTGGGTTTACGACGACGGCGCATTTGCCGTGATTGACGCCTAGGTAGTAGCAGGCTGCGTATTCGCGCATGTACGCGCCGCCCGATCTCAGGTAGCCGGTGACCGTCGAGGCCGTCGTCAACGGCGCCGTCGGTACCAGAGCCGTTTCAGGTAGGATCGGGAAGCCGCTGCGGGTCGTGAACGCTTCCTGCAACATGGCGTAATGGTAGTCGTATGTCAGCAGGAATGATGCATAGATGTATTTGCGCAGCGGAGTTTCGGTGATTGGATTGCCGATTGCACGGGCGTAATCCCAGAATATCTTGTGCTCGGCAATGATTTTGATTTCCGCGTTTTCGATGCCCGTCCAACGAGAACCGGTCTGTGCGACGTCGACCCGTGCCGAATTATAGCCCGCATAACAGATCTCGCACATCGCACCGATTGCGTTTGTTGCGTTTGCAAAGCCTACCTGACCAGCCGGGTCACCGGAAGCACCAAGTGTGCTCACGAAGACCGGAAACTTGATCGACTCGATGACTTTCGCCGTGGCGGCTTGGTAGGAAGCTATTGAATAGTTACAGGGTAGCGGGATGCCTCCCATGGCACCCGTGTCATCTGCAAACAGCGCATCCATGTTGGCGCCGTATTCTTGTTTGCGGTAGTTCGACCAAACCGCGGCGTGGCCGGGTGCAGCACTGCTCCGCGCGTCGGCTTCATAACCGCCCCCGTACGTAGGATCTTTGATTACAGACTCCCGAGCAAAGCTTTGCCTCTGCAGCGGCATGTGCTCCGCCGGGCTTGAGGTCGTCATAGCCGATCGGTGGTCTCTCGACGCTGTAGCTTCGCCAGAAATTCGTATACGCGTTGACTTTCATGCCCGCGGCACGAACTGCTCTGGCGTTTTGCGGCGAGGTTTGCACCCAGTTCAGCCAGGGCGCGGCTCTCGCGATCGAGATGGTCGTCGGAACGCCGCCGTATCCCCAGAATATCGTGGCGTTCATGACGTGCTTCGGAATACCCGAAGTGATCGTCGACTGAGCAGTCAGATCGGCTGAAGCCGTGGTTTGCGTGTCGGTAGTGGTTTGCGAGTCGGTTGTCGTTTGTGAGTTAGCAGCATTTGTGGACGTATCCATTGGACTGGAAGCCGAAGGTTGATCCTGCTGCTGCGGTAGCGGCGGAGCGGCTCCGCCGGAATTGCCGCTGCACCCAGCGACCAAAGTAAATGACCCCAGCATTGCGAGCAATGCTGCGGCGCGCACATAACTCATGTATCCTCCCCATTTGTGTGCTGTGGCGCGCAGATTTTCTAGAGCGCACCGTACCACGGCGGGGAAGTTCTGTCATCCCATACGGAAGGTCGCCGAGACGGTTAGCCGGCAAGCATTGCGCTTGCCTGCTTTTTCGCCATTACACTAGCGTTTATGGCGTCAATTACGTCGTCGACGTCGCCGTCGGACATCGTCGGATACAAGGGTAAAGAAATTATTTGGCCGCTTACCCGCTCTGTTACGCCGAGCAGATCCGACGCGAAACGGCGATATCCCGAGAACTTGTGGCTCGGAATATAGTGCACGCTGGCCCCGATGTTCCGATCCTTGAGTTCCTCGATGAGGTCGTCCCGGCTAATGCCTGCGGCGCGCTCGTCGATCCGGATGACGTACATGCACCAGGCGTGACGGTCAAGCGGGGCTGTGGGATCTTGCTGAAGATGCACTCCCGGAATATCCTTCAACGCTGCGTTATACCGCTGCGCTATCTGGTGGCGGCGCAGCTGCATTTCGTCCAGGCGCCCGAGCTGGACGATTCCCATGGCGGCCGCGATATCCGGCATGTTGTACTTGAATCCCGGTTCGCGCACGTCGTACCGCCACGATCCGCGAGCGGTGTACCGCTTCCAGGCGTCCTTATCCATTCCATGAAGCGCGAGGGCGCGCACGCGGTCGGCGATGTCATCCCGGTTGGTTACGAGCATCCCGCCTTCCGCCGTCGTTAGGTTTTTGGTTGCATAAAAGCTATACGCGGCAAGGTCGGATCCCGTCCCGGCCCATTCACCGCGGTCGAGCATGCCGGCCGCGTGCGCCGCATCTTCAATGACGGCAATGCCCCGCTCTCGGGCAAAATCAACGACCGCGCGCACGTCCATCGGCCGTCCGGCGTATGGCATGACGATAATCGCCTTCGTTTTTTCGCTGACGGCGGCCTGAATACACGGCAGATCGGCCGTCAACGTCTGCTCGTTTACGTCGCAGAACACGGGCGTTGCGCCCACTTCGAGGGTGCACTGAGCACCGGCCACAAAAGTGAGCGAAGGCATGACGACCTCGTCGCCGGCGCAAACGCCTGCGGCGAGCAGGCCGATGTGCAGCGCGGCGGTGCAGCTGTTGACGGCGACGGCATGCTTAACGCCCGCGGCTCGCGCGAACGCTTCTTCAAATTCCCGGACTTTAGGCCCGCTGGTGAGCCAGCCGTTGCGAATGCACTCTGCTATCGCAGCAAGCTCCGCATCATCGACATCGGGTCGGCAATAAGGCAAGAATGTGCTACGCACTCGAAACGACTGCTGCCTCCGTGGATATCCTGCGCGCCGCCAGCGCACTTATGTAGACCGGCCCGGCGTTGTACGTCATAACCGCGATGGTGAAGGCAAGCCACACGTATTTGCTGATCATCATGTCGACGAACATTCCGGCCACGAAAAGACCAACGATCGAGCCTTGCAGCGCGAGCCGGAGCGGATACCGGTAATCGCTCTCCTGAATAGGGGAGAGCATGCGGAACGTCTGCACCCAAGCCGTCAGCAGCAGGACGAGACCGATGATGCCCGTCTCTACGGCTGCATTGAGCACCATGTTATGCGAAGCACGGCTGAAATGCGGGTCGACTGACTGAAAAACATTCAGATAGAATCGGTTATACGCGAGCGGAAAGTTTCCGTACCCCGCACCGAAGAGCCAGTATTGTTTGAATGCCGCAAAACCGGCGCGCCATATGTCCACGCGGCCTGCACCGCCGGTGCTCACGGCCGTCGAGAACCGCGCGATCAGGAACTGGCCGCGGGCGGCAAGCCCAACAATTGCACCACCGCCCAGCAGCATTGCCAAAGCCGCTCGATGCCGGTCCCTGAACAGCAAAAACAACGCGGCTGCGCCGAAACCCAGCATTCCGCCGCGCGCGCCGGTGAGCGCCATACACAGCAGCATCAGGAACAGGCCTGCGCTGTACAACAATCTTGCGCGCCAGCGCGTGGCCCAAAGGGCTGCGACGAGGGCGAGTGTTGCCGGCAGAATGAATGAGTTCGCGAAATGATCGGGGTTGATTGAGGCATCGTCGGTCTGGATCCAAAGCCGTCCGCCGGTTTGCGTCAGGTTGCCACCCGAATGGAAGAAGTACAGGCCGTATAAGGCCGAAATAACACCGCCGATAAGGACCGCGTTTATTGCGCCGCGCAACATCGAGGCATTCAATCGGAACATCGAGGTTACGATGAACAGCAACAGCAGGCTCCACGATATTCCAAGGACTTTAAATGAGGAATCCGTATCGATGGCCCACCATAGCGTGGACGTGACCCAGAGATAGAAAACCAGCCAAATGACGGCAACGGGCGGTGGCTGGACGCCGCGTTTCGTGCGAATCATATAGAAGAGCAAGGCTGCGCCGGTAATCACTCCGAGGATTTTCGTCATGGTTCCGAAGCCCGGAAGCGCCAGCAGCGTATCGAGCGGCGTCAACATGGCGTACAGCCCGAACGGAAATATGATCGGCGCGACGATCGCCGTATAAATGATAATGGGACCCAGGGTGGCGATGAGCGCTAGCGCAGCACCCGTCTTTGTGCCGCTGAGCATCACGCTCGCAACGCAGGCGATGACGCCCAGGACCGATACGAAGGCCAGCCCGATAATCGTGGCGCGGTGTGCTCTGTCGGGCAATCGAAGACGTCCAACCATCCTGCCTATTGTACGGGGCCCGCCCCGTGAGGCGTGAGTTGAGCTTGGACCAGCGCTCTGGGCACTCGGCCCTAACGGGGTTACCGGATGGAAGTGATCGGCCGGAGCAGGCGGCGCCCGTCCTGCAGAATGCGCGTCAGGAATCCACGGTATACCCCGATGTCCGCGCGGGTCGGGAACGATCATCGAGGCAAAATCCAGCCCGGTTGTGCGCGTGAAATACCAGAAAGCGGCAGCCTGCCCGATGATATACGCCGTGCTCGAGCCGATTGCCGCGCCGACGATACCGAACTGAGGCAAGAGCACGATTGCGACGGCGATACAGATAACGGCGGAAGTCCCGGCCAAACGAAGCGGAACCTCGGGACGGCCCATCTTTAGCGTGAAATACGTTGCCATCGGGCTGCCCAGCGAAAGTGCAAGGACGCCGAGCAGCAAAATTCGCAGGGCGGGCACGACGGGTAGGAACGCCGCTCCGTACAGCAGATGGACGAGTGGCGTTGCCACGATGAAGAGGAGCCCGCATACTGCCAGAGCGATGAGAAGGTTAACGCGAATGCATCGTGCCGCTAAACGGGCGGCTGCATTCTTGTCGAGCGATCCGATGTGGGGTGAGGTCACCAGAGCCGCTACTTGCGTTGGAACCAGCAGACTCTCGGCTGCAGCGATCGCGACGGTGTACATGCCCAGGTCCGCAGTCGTAGCGAGTAATGCGACGATGTAGAGATCGGCGCGGTAATTCAGCAGCGAGACCAGATTTACCAAACCAACTTTGATGCCGAACCGCATGAATTCCCGCGTCGGAACCGGATCGTTTCCCTGTAAACGCCTCGAGTCCCATAAGTATCGCGACCACCGCTGCAACCGCGATCACGGCATTGGCGACCAGCCAGGCGGCAATGGCAACGCGAGGCTGGCGTGCAATCAGGAACAAGCCGGCCGCCATGAGAGCGATGGTCAGTAAGGTAACGCTGACGCTTATACTGGAAAAATACCGGACACGCTTGGTGCCGATAGCATATCCCATCGCTAAGTTAATCACGGCGGAGGCGGGCAGAAACAGCATTGCCGGAAGCAACGTCCAATCGTGGCCGGACAACAATGCAATCGGTATGAGCGCAAGCTCCCCGACGACCACGTAAGCGCCGGCCGTGATGAAGGCCGGAACGAGGATCCCTCGTCCGGGTTTGCGATTCAAGAGGAAATAGCTCAGGGCGCTATTCAGGCCGCCGAATGCCGTGACGACAAGGCCCGCTTCTACGGCCGGGAGTGCGTATAACCCCTTTCCCGCGGGGCCGAGCAACCGCGCCGTGAGGATTCCAAGGCCGGCGGCGAACGCCATGTTGAGCATGCGCATGGTGAACGTGTAGAGTCCATCGTACATCACGCGGTTCGTTAGGCTTTGTTCGGCCATCGTGTGCGGAACTAAACGGCTCTGTGAAAGAGAACTTCTGAGATCGTCTTGAGGATGAGCGCGCAGTCCATCGCGACTGAGGCGTGTTCGACGTAAAACAAATCGTACGGCAGCAAGTCGCGCATGTCTTCGGGCGTCAGGTTCCGTTTGAAATACAGACTGTGCCCATCCCGTAATCCCGGGCGTAACGACGTGGCGTTGCGCGTAGTTGGGAATCGTTGCGGTAAACACTTTTGCAAAATCGACCATTTCGGGGCGCGGCCCAACGATCGACATCTCACCTCGAAGGACGTTGAATATTTGCGGCAGCTCGTCCAGACTCGAACGGCGAAGGAAGGCACCCGCACGCGTGATTCGATCGTCACCCGGCTTGACCCAGCTCGAGCCCGCATCGTTTCGCATCGTTCGAAACTTGAAGATCGTGAACGATCCCGCGTTCGCGCCGATGCGCTCCTGACGAAAAAGGATCGGGCGACCGGACTCAAGCGCGATCGCGAGAGCAATCAAAAGCATTACCGGAGAAAAGACGATGAGGACCAGTCCCGCTACCGTGAGATCGAATACCCGCTTAGCGAAACGGTATGATCCGCTTTCATGCTGGCTCCAGCCATGCGGGCTGATCGAAGGCAGGCGGCCGGAGAGTTCCCGATTTGCGCGCCGCATGAGATGAAACCGGACCCGCACCACCGACGATGCAAGAGCGCAGAACAGGACGACGAGCACGATTTTGGCCACCGGAACACTTCCGATGGTGCCCAGAATGATCGCAATCGGGAGCGCGCCCAGCGCAACACATGCGCAAGCGTAATAGATCTCGTCCCGCGGATAGACGGCAAAGGATCGGAGAATACGAGCCAGTTTGCCATGAAATGCCGCAAAGGATCGCAAGGATGATGATAATCGAGGCGAGCGCGTTTGATGTGCCGGCGAGTACAACCAAAGAAACGAAGACGATCACGGCAGCCTCCGTGAGCGCCAGCGAGACGCGCCGGGGACGTGAAAAACGCTCCGGAAGCCCGGTGGATCGAGAGCGTCCGCGTTCGTTCGTGGTCGAGTCAATGATCATTGATCGGGTGTCCGTCGTCACGTCGTCTCCTAGCCGCCGGCTCTTGCCGCCAGTGCGCGGCGGACGTTTGCGTAAAGCCTGAACGGCGTGCGCTCGACGCGAATCTCCTTGTAACCGATCTCCAACGCGCCGAGGTTATCTTTGAATCGTGCGACACCTGGTAAACCTTCGGACGAGCCAAGATTATACCAATGCATGCCGCGCTGCGCTGCCGCGCGCATCAGGGCGAAATTCAGCGCGTTGCTCGGACGCAAACGCCCGTACTCCGCGAGCATGGCCGCACTCCAGAAAAAGAACTCGCGCGAGCCGTAAAAAACCACACCGCCGCCGATCGCGTGGCCTTCCGCGTGAGCGAACCATATCTCCACGTCCGGGCCGCCGTTGCGCACGAGCGCTTCGATGAGTGCCTTCGGGATCGTGGGACGCTCGAGCCCCCAGCGCTTGGCCGAGGCCTCGAGAAGCTCGTAATAGATGTCGACCGCAGCTCGGATCCTGAGATGGTGCACACTCCACTCCACGGCGCTCCGCCTGTCCGGCCATGCGGCGAAAAATTCCGGCAACGCGCGACAAGGCCGCGTCGATACCTTGCGAGAGGTCCACGACCGCCGTCTCGTGCGACTTGCCGTCTAATGTCTGGGGCGTTTGGGCAAGCGGCCATGGAATGACGGTTGCGCAATCCGCAAATCGCGCGATCTCCGCAAGGGCAAGCTCACTTTGAGCCTGTGTGGCGGGCGTTCCGTCTTCTTGCAAAAAACATGTGTAGCCGCCCATTGGGAAGCCGCGGTATTCGCGCCAGCGTAAAACGCCGCCGCTCATTCGCATGAGGGGCACGATGAGCGGTCGCTGGCCCCGCGCGTGCACCTTGAGTGGGCGACGGCTCCATATCCGCATAGGCTTCCGAAAGGGAAATAGCCCATGCGGGTCGCGCGAAAAACGTGGGCGCCGGATACTGCCGGTCGAAGGCTTGCCACTCTTCGACCGAGAGACGTTCAATCACGACGGCTCCGCGGCAAGTTCAGCCTTCGTGCGGGGATTGGCAGCTTCGCTCCAAATGCGCGCGATTGCAAGGGTACACGTTCGGGGCGCGTACTGCCGCTGTACCGTCTGCGCGGCGTGCGTCTGCGGCGTCAGTTCACCGCGCTCATGTGCCCGCAGAAGATCGCGAACTTCACGCTCCATGTCCTCGTAACTATGGATTCTGCGCGTGAACGGAAAGTTTTGCGTCCAGAGCACGTGACGGCCGAAAGAGAGCGCTTCGAGAACCATCAATGAGAGGCCGTCGCGCGGAGTGTAGCGGATCAAGACGCTTATTCGTTCGTATACGTCGTCAAGATTGTCGCGCCAGCCCAAATTCTCAACTTCAACGCCGGGGGGTGCCGAAATCTCGCCGCCGCCCACGACGACATAGCGGATCGGTTCGTTGGACAGCCTCATCATGAGATGCTCGAGCGCGCGTTGACCGTAGAACGCCGCGCGCGTGCGAGGCACATAGAGCATGACCGTGAAGCGCGCTGGAAGCGGCCTGGAAACAGAGTTGCAATGGCGTGGCGGCAGCGCAGCGACCTGCGGTTCAATGCCGAACTCTCGCAGCTGGGAGGCAGTCCAGTCCACTTCAGCGAGATGGATGGTGTTCGGGGACTGCACGGCCTGCAGAATTTCCGGATGATCGCATAGAGCAGCGATGTCCGATCCCACCCAATGAATAACGCGTGGTTTTCGCAGCAGCCGAGCGGCCATATGCAGCCACCGATCGGTGATCGGACTTCCGATCGTATACCACACATCACAAAACGCAAGCTGCAGTATAGACGTAAGCACGTCGAGCCGCGAGTCTGTCCGCAGCAGACGCGGCTCCCAGTCCGTCGTGAACGCTTTCGCGTATCGAGAAACATCCGCGCAAAACAGATCTAATCCGGAGATCGCGACGCGGCGACGGGCGCGCGTGGGACGCGAGTTGCGGCTTGCCGAGGATTCGAGATATCGCTCGAAGCGATCGATCTTATCCGTCCGCGCGAATTTTTCCAGGACCAACGCGCGTCCGGCTTGGTTGAGCTCCAGCTTGCCCGCATCGTGCAGGCTGCGCATGTTCTTTAGCGTCTCCACGACCTCTTCGAGCGTCTTTGCCGTTTTCACGGTCGGGAACTCGCGGTTCCAGATAACGTGCCGTGCGCGCGCAAGCGCCTCGAGTATGAGGATGGGCTTGCCGTCGTGGTTAGGCGTCCGCAGCAGAACGGTACTGGAATCGATCCTATCGTTCATGTCCTCGACCTGACCGCAAAACTCGACATTGGCAGGTGCGCTCGGGTCTGTCATGCCGTCACCGACTACGACAAACGGTACATCCGGCATCGCGCGAGCCGCCTGGTAGACGAGCTGAGCGCCGGCATCGTCCGAACTGCGCTCGGGCAGGTATGTAAGGACTCGAAAGCTGCGCGGAAACGGTTTAACCGGAGCGGCGCGATCAACCGCCGCACGAACCAGCAGCGCGCCGTCGGCGATGTCGAGAACCCCCTTTTCCTTGATCAACTGGAGATCGAAGGAATCGTCCTGGGCCTTGATGGCGTCACTTCCTGCCCCATATCACGAATATGGGAACGTTCGCGCTGCGAGCGGCCTCGACCAGGACCGCGTCGGGAGCCGGACCGCCAAAACAGATCAGCGCGTCGGCGCGGCGCAATGCAAGCATAGCGCGAAGTGTGCCCGCGCGCGAGTTGCCAAAAGTCCTCCGGCGCCAGTGCGAGGAGCACTCATTCACCCATTCTGCTAGAAACTTTACGTAATATGTGAGACCGACGAGAACGCCTTGTCGCTTGCTCATCCTGGACCCACAGCCAAGAGCGAGAGATGCTCGAGATCCCCTGGCGAAAGCGGTCCCGCGTGCTCCCAGCGGACGACTCCGGCGGGGTCGACGTAGATCGTAAACGGGATCATGTGGGCCGCCCAGATGTTATGGGTGAGCTGGTTGCGATCGATGTAGATGGGATACTCCAGCGAAAACTCGCGGGCAAATGAAGTCACCTGCGCGACATCTTCCTGCTGGTCGATGCCCACAACCTGAACGCCGCGCCGCCGCAGGGTCCGCGCCGTGGCAGGCGAACGCGGGCATCTCGAGACGGCATGGCCCGCACCAGGTCGCGAAGACATTGATGACCTCAGGTCGGCCCTGGGGTCCAACATTGACCCATGACCCATCCAAAGATTGCAAACTGATTGGGGTCATCGTGTCGCCGAGGTGGAGTGCGTGGTGGTGAAGGGTACGGTCATGGCGTATCGCGAGCGCCGCAAGGGCAAGGAGGGCCGCGCCGGCCACCCACCAGCGAGCGGGCGGAATTCTCATATGTCCGTTCTATCAGAAAAGGGACCTGCACTGCGTGGCCCAGCCGAGCAAAGGCGCTTGGGACTCCTGTACTAACGGCCGAGCCCGATGACGACCTTTTGCTCAACGTGCGGGGACAATACCATCTCACGTGGGATGCCTCAGGCCGCGTACGATAAGTCAAAACCAGAGAAAGTGGTGAGACCCCGTGTTACGACCTGCCCTTCGCTTCGTCACGCCTCTGCGCGCAGCACTGCTTGCGGTGCTGTGCGTGTTCGCGCCCAACAGCGCTTTAGCGAGCGGTACGACGATTCATCCGGGAGATACCCTGAGCGTACAAGTGTACGGAGATGCGACGCTTACGCAGACGGTAACCGTCCTTAACGATGGGACGATCGCCTACCCGCTTATCGGCCAAGTTGCAGTTTCCGGCAAGACGCCCGAGCAAGCAGCAGCGATCTTGACGGATCGTCTCCTTAAATACGTGCGCCATCCGATCGTGAACGTCGCAATTTCCCAGCTCGCCCAACCAAACGTCATGGTGCTCGGAGACGTCAAGAACCCCGGCAAGTATCAGCTCCGCTCCGATGCCCACCTGTCTGATGCAATCGCCGCAGCAGGCGGCCTGGCCGAAGACGTCGACGGAGCGTATCCACAAGCGCGCGTTTCCAATCCGGCCGGCGCCGTCTCGGAGATCTCGTTGCAAAAGCTTCTGCGTCAAGGGGATACGCTCGTTGGATGAGCCGGTCGGCGAAGGCGACTGTCGTCTATGTCCCCGGGCCGGTGCAGTTTTACGTTAACGTCTCGGGCGCAGTCGATAAACCGGGTCCGATACAGGTCAATCAAGGTGACACGGTTGCCGTCGCGATTGCGAAGGCGGGCAACAGCGCGAACTCTCAAGCGGACCTTAATCACGTGCGTTTGTTACGCACCGGGTCCGACGGAAAACAAACCTCGCAAGACATCAACCTCTATCAAACGCTCCAAGCGAACGATCAGAGCGCGAACGTTGCGCTCGAAAAAGGCGACACGATTTACGTCCCGCAAGCCAAACAGCACACGAATATCGGTACGTTCATGTCGGGCTTCTTATATATCTTGTCGCGATTCATCCCGTAACTGGAGGAAGAGAACGTCATGTTATCGTTGTCCGCCGGACAAACCGTGGGACCGGCATCCATGGAAACCACGCAGCAACTCAACGGCATCGTACGCACGCTGCAGCGCCGGATTCGGCCGATGATGGCGATTTTCTTCGGCTTCATAGGCTTGGTTATCGTTTTCTCGCTGCTGGTCCCAAAAAGTTTCACGACGGAGACAAAGATAATCGCCGGCAACTCGAGCGCGGTTTCGACGGACACGTAACGTGAACAGCCAGCTGCCCGTGCTCAACGCTCTGCTCCAAGCCAGCGGCGTACAGAGCGCGGAAACCTATGTCGAGCTTTTTCAGGAGACTCCCGTGGCGATGCAAGTCTCGCGAAATCTGAACTTGCACATGTCCCCGCACGAACTGCTCAAACACGTGGGCGTCAAACCTATTACGAACACGTCGATCATCGATCTGTGGGTCACCTGGTCCAACGCGCGGACCTCGGCGAGAATTGCCAATGAGTTTGGATCCGTCGTCGTGGATCGCCAGCGTCAGCTGGTTGCGAGCCAGGCGCAGCAGGCCATCGACTTCCTTAACAAGCAGCTCCCCGCGGCGCAGGCGACGATGCGCGAATGCAGGCCTGAAACTGGCCAACTTCGAGGCCACGCATCACATCGCCGACATCAACGCGCAGACGCAGTCCGACATTGCTACACTCGCGACGCTTGACGGCAAGATAGGCTCAATGCAGGCGGATCAGCAGCAAGCGCGCGCGCAGCTCGCAAGCGTCCAGAGCGAGCTTGGCCGCACGACGCCCACCATAACCGGCGGCACCACGGTCGCGACAGAACCCGGTTGTTCAGCAGCTCGAGACGCAACTGTCACAGGTTCAGGTCCAGCTGAAAACTGCGCAGCAGCAATATACCGATCAGCATCCGCAGGTGATCGCGCTCAAACAGCAGGAGGCTCAGCTGCAGAATGAGATCGCGCGGCAGCGCACCACGGTAACAGCGAGCACGAACACCGTGCCGAATCCTCTCTATGAGCAGCTTCAACAGCAACAGTCGCAGTATTCGGCGCAGGTTGTTGCGGATCAAGCGCAGATCGCCGTTCTCACCCGTCAGCGCAAGGACATGAATCCGATGCTGGCCAGCCTTCCCGGCCAGGCGGCCGCGCTTGCCGATCTGCAGCGCAACGCGCAGTCCACCCAAGACGTCTACACGGCCCTTCAGCAAAAATTCAACAATGCCAACGTTGCCCGCGACACGGCGCTCAGCGATGTTACCGTCACCCAGCCGGCGACGGCAGGCAGTGCAAAGGTGACACCGGACCTGCTGCTCAATCTGCTGCTCGGCATCGTACTGGGCCTTACGCTGGCTATCGTCGGCGCGTTCGTCATCGATTATCTTGACGGCAGCGTCAAAGACGAGCGTGAAGTTGAGGAAGAGCTGGCCCTGCCGGCGCTGGCGCAGATCCCGCTCGTTCGTATGCGTAACGGCGTGGCGGCGCTCCCCTGGGTGCGCACGCTGACGATCGAATCGTTCCTGCAACTCGTCACCTCGATCAAATATGCGAGCGACACGAAGCTGGAAACGCTGGTCGTTACGAGCCCCTCGCAAGGCGACGGTAAGTCCACGATTTCGGTGAACGTCGCACTCGCGATGGCCGAACTCGAGCCGCGCGTCCTGCTGATCGACGCCGATTTACGCAGAGCCTCGATTCATACCAAATTGCATATGAAGAACGAGCGCGGTCTCTCCGACGTGCTTGTTGGGCGCGCTCGTCTGAGCGAGGTCGCGCAACGCACCAAGTATCCGGGATTGGATATTCTGACCAGCGGAACGCCGACTCCGAACCCGATCAAATTGCTCGAATCGCCACGCATGGACGACTTGCTTCGCGAAGCCACCGAAAGCTATCGGTGCGTGATCGTCGATACCGCGGCGCTCAGCGTCAACCTGGATGCTGCAGTCGTATCGCGCAAGGTCGACGGCACGGTGGTCGTGCTTTCGGCCGGTCAAACCGAACTGCGCGAGGCCAAGGGCGCGCTGCGCCGGTTACAGCAGGTCGGTGTCAAAAATGTATTGGGCTTCGTTCTCAACCGAGTCGTGCCGCGCCGCTCCGATTACGGGGCGTACGAACTCGGGCCCGGCCAGTCGCCGGTCGAAGAAGAACCGATGATCACCGCCTAGCAGTTGCACACACCATTATTGAACGATTGTGACGATTGAGCAACGAACAACGCACGTGAGAGTACACGTCATAGAGCCGCAAGAGCTCTTCGTCTCCAGTTTGACCGAGGTCTTCCGCGATCTCGGTCTGGCGGTGGACCGGTTCTCGGGAGAACCGAACTTCCGCCAGCTGCTCGAAGAGCCGCCGGATCTGATCTTTATCGACGTCGACTTTTCGTCGCAGGAGCCGCTGAAGTTTATAACGCTTCTGCGCACGCTTTTGCCCAAGACGCTGATCGCCGTCTATACGAGCATGCGCAGCGCCGAGTGGGCCAAAGCAAGTCATTTCTCCGGTGCGAATGCGGTCCTCACCAAAGCGGCGGACCGTGAAGAGATCGTTGCCGGACTCCGGCAGATGATCGATACCGGCGAGTTCACGGACGTGCGCCTGCGCGCCTAGCGCAAACCAGCGAGCATGACAAAGCGCGGGCGCCTGCGAACCTAAGGCGACCGTGACGGACCTGCCCAAACAATACAATCCAAAGAGCGTGGAGCCGCGGCTGTATGCCCATTGGGAGACGCGCCGGCTATTTCCACGAGGAACCCGACCCCGCTCGGCCGCCCTTCATTATCTGCATGCCGCCCCCCAACGTAACCGGCAGAGCGCACTTGGGGCACGGTTCAACGTATGGTCCGATGGATACGCTGGTCCGCTACCGGCGTATGCTGGGAGACAATGCCGACTGGCTCCCCGGCCTCGACCACGCTGCCGTCGCCACCGAAGCGGTGCTCGTCAAGGAACTTGCACGCGAAGGCGAGTCCCGTGAGTCCCTGGGCCGGCAGCGGTATCTCGAACGCGCGTGGGAGTGGGCGCGAGAGTATGGCGGCACGATCGAGCAGCAATTTCGCCGGATCGGTTTCGGCCCGGACTGGCAGCGCAGCCGCTTCACCATGGATGAGGGCCTGAGCGCAGCCGTCAACAAGGTATTCGTCGAGCCTCTACCGCGACGGTCTGATCTATCGCGGAAAGCGCCTGATAAACTGGGACCCGAAAGCGAAGACCACGATCTCGGATGCCGAGGTTGACCATGTCGAACGCGACGCGCATCTATGGCGCGTGCGCTATCCGTTTGCGGGGGATGACGCTGCGGGGATCGAGATTGCGACTACGCGGCCGGAAACGATGCTCGGCGACGTCGCGATTGCCGTGCATCCGAACGACGAACGCTACGCACACGCGATAGGAAAATCAGTGCTGGTGCCGCCGCTGCTGCGAGCGCGCGATTCCGGTGATCGCCGACGAGGCCGTCGATCGCGAGTTCGGGACCGGCGCCGTGAAAGTCACGCCCGCGCACGATCCAACGGATTATGAAATCGGTCTGCGTCACGGCCTGGAGATGCCCTCGATCCTCGATCTCGATGCGCGCATTACGGGTCTCGACATTGCGGTCGGAAAATACGAGGGCAAGGATCGGTACGCGGCGCGCAAGGAGATCGTCGACGACCTGCGCGGGCTCGGCCTGCTCGTCGAGGAAAAGCCGTACCGTCACGCGGTCGCGGTGAGCGAACGCACGGGTGAGGTGATCGAGCCGCTGCTCTCGCTGCAATGGTTCGTACAAATGAAGCCGCTCGCGCAGCCGGCGCTCGATGCCTACCATGACGGACGCTTGCGTTTTGTTCCCGAACGATACGGGCGCACGTACGAGCAGTGGCTGGAGAACATCCGCGACTGGAACATCTCGCGGCAGGTATGGTGGGGACATCAGCTTCCCGTTTGGTATACGCCGGACGGTCAGATCATCGTCGCAGAGACGGAAGACGAAGCCTACGTCATCGCGCGCGAACGGCACGGCTGTACGGATCCGCTCACGCGCGACCCGGATACGCTGGACACGTGGTTTTCGAGCGGGCTTTGGCCTTTTTCGATTCTAGGCTGGCCGAACCAAACGCCCGAGCTCGAGTATTGGTATCCCTCGCAGGTGCTCATCACGGGCTGGGAGATCATTTTCCTGTGGGTGGCGCGCATGGTCATGCTCGGCCTGCGTTTCATGGGGAAAGTTCCGTTCAAAGACGTCTTTGTCGCACCGCTGGTCTTTGATGCGCAAGGTCGAAAGATGAGCAAGTCGCTCGGAAATGCGATCGACCCGCTTGACTTGATCGAAAAGTACGGCGCCGACGCATTTCGCATGGGCATGATGCGGCAGATGCGCATCGAGAGCCAAGAAGTACGGTTCCACGAATCGCGCTGCGAAGAAGCGCGTAATTTCAATAACAAGATTTGGAACGCCGCGCGCTACACGCTCGCTCTCCCCGAAGGCCTCCCGGCTGCGATGTCGCTGCCGCCCGTGCAGCAGCGCACCGTTGCCGATAAATGGATACTGACGCGATTACACGACACCGTCGAAACGGTGACCGGCGCACTCGACGGCTACGACTTTGGAACGGCTGCCGAAACGATCTGGCGATTCATCTGGTACGAAGTCTGCGACTGGTATCTCGAAGCCTCGAAAGACCCGTACTCGGAAAAGACGCGCGCGCCCGTGCTCTCGTTCGTCCTCAACAACGCCATGCGGTTGCTGCACCCCATCGAACCGTTTATCACCGAAGAGGTTTGGCTGACGCTTCCGCACGACGGAGCCACGATCATGACGGCGACCTGGCCCGACTTGGAAGAGATCCCGGTCGATCGTGAGGCGGCCGCCCTCTATGCGGCCTTACAGCGCACGGCGGAGCGGCTGCGTAACCTAAAAGCGGAGATCGGGATGTCTGCGCGCGACCATCTGCAGATCCGGGTTCCGGCGGGAGTGCCCGACGATCTGACCTCGTTCTTGGCAACGCACGTGGTCGGCACGGTGGAACGAACGCAGTCACCGGTCGCAAACGCGGCCGAGGCGCTTTCGGCTGTCGCCGGTGTTGCTCCCAAGGGCGTTTTGGCCGAGCGTTATAAGAAGGAAGCCGTGCGGCTTCGCGGAGAGGTCGAGCGCGGGCAGAACAAGCTGGCGAATGAGCGGTTCGTGTCGAATGCGAAGCCCGAAGTCGTGGCGAAGGAACGCGAGAAGCTAGAAGACTATCGAGAACAGCTCGCGCGCGTGCTCGCGGCTCTCGAAGAGATGGGGGAAAGCGGATGACGGCATCGACCGTGAAGCGGCGCGTTCTCGTGGGACCCGCCGAAATCGATCGGATCGTCGCACGTCTGGCGCACCAGATTCTCGAACCCGAGGATGCGCAGAACGGTCTGTACATCATCGGGATTCGCCGCGGCGGTGAAGCGCTGGCGCAACGGATCGCGGCGCAGATCGAACGTATCAGCGGGCGCAAAACGCCGCTTGGATTTCTCAACATCAATCTCTATCGCGACGACGAAGTTTCCCACGAGCTGCCCGAGTCGCAGATTCCCGGGGACGTGACGGGCAAGACCGTCGTCGTTATCGACGACGTGCTGTACACCGGCCGCACGGTGCGTTCGGCGCTGGACGCCGTCACCGACCTTGGCCGTCCGGCCGCCGTCCGGCTGTGCGTTCTGGTCGATCGAGGTTTGCGCGAACTGCCGGTGCAAGCCGATTACGTGGGTCGCTTCATCCCGACCAGCCGGCGAGAGCGCGTCGCCGTACTCGTGAATGCGCAGCCCACCGATACCGACGAGGTGGCGATCGTTGCGGACTAGACGCAGCCTCATCGATCTCGACGATTTGACGAAAGCGGAAATCGACCATATCTTCGAGCGAACTGCCGAATTCGAACGCGAGCGCCCCTCGAAATTGCTCGACGGCGTCGCGTGCGTGAACATGTTCTTCGAACAGAGCACGCGCACGATGACCTCGTTCACGCTCGCACAACAACGGCTCGGAGCCGACATCATTACGATTTGGCCGAAGGAATCGAGCCTGGGCAAGGGCGAGACGATCGAGGACATGGCGATCACGCTTGCGGCAATGGGCGTGAACGTGATCGTGATCCGCCATCCCGAACCGGGTTTCCCGCGCAGAGTCGCGCTTGTTTTCGACGGGCACGTGATCAATGCGGGCGACGGCGGCCACGCGCATCCTACGCAGGCGCTGCTCGATTTGTACACGCTGCGGGAAGAGTTCGGCGATCTGCGCGGGCGAAAGATCGCGATTGTCGGCGATATTTTGCACAGCCGCGTCGCGCATTCCAATATTACCGGTCTTAGCAGTTTGGGCGCGGACGTGATTCTGGTCGGTCCCGAAGGCTTCTTACCCGACGGCTTCATGCAGGAGCATGCGCGTATCGAACGCGATTTTGATGCGATCCTCGGTGAGGTCGACGCGATCGTGCTTTTGCGCATTCAGCGCGAGCGGTTTGCCGATATGCCGCTCTCAGACGAAGAATACGTCACCCGGTACCGTCTGGACTCGACACGCCTGCGAGGGTTACGGGAAGAGACGATCATCATGCACCCGGGCCCATATAATCGCGGCATCGAGCTGGACGATTCAGTTCTGGAGTTTGCCGGATGGCGGTACGCTCGCCAAGTGATGCACGGCGTGAGCGTGCGAATGGCGATCCTGGACTTTCTCGTCAACGGCGCCCGTTCGCTGGCGCACCATTAATCGCGCGACACGATAGATGCTCGTACGGGGAGGCCGGGTGATTGACCCGGTACAAGGCATCGACGCGGTTCTCGACGTGCGCTGCAGAAGCGGCGTCATCGCGGAGATCGGCGAACATCTTGAACCGCAGCCCGATGAGCGAACCCTGGACGCGCAGGGAACGTATGTCGCACCCGGCTTTATCGACATGCACGTGCATTTGCGCGAACCGGGAAATCCGGAAAAGGAGACGATCGCCAGCGGTACGGCCGCCGCCGTCGCCGGCGGATTCACCGCACTCGCGGCGATGCCCAATACGAATCCGGCGATCGACTCACCGGCACTCGTCGAGACACTGCTCGGGTACATGGCTGCGGCGCTTTGCCGTGTCTATCCGGTCGCGGCGATAACGCGAGCGCGCAAGGGACGCGAGATTCTCGATTACACCGCGCTGGCAAACGCCGGAGCCGTGGCCTTCAGCGATGACGGAAATACCGTGATGGACGCCCGCGTGCTGCGCGAAGCCGCGCTGGCGGCGCGCGACGTGAACGCCGCGTTCATCGAGCACTGCGAAGACGAATGCCTCAAGCACGATGCCGTGATGACCGAAGGCGCCGCCTCGCGCCGAATGGGTCTGCCGGGAAGTCCGCCGGTGGCCGAGGATATCATCGTGGCACGCGACCTGCTCATCGCGCGCGATACCGGCAAGCGCTGGCACATCGCCCATCTTTCCACGCAGGGTGCGCTGCAGTTGGTGGTGGATGCGCGCACGCGAGGCGTACTGGTCACCTCGGAGGTGACGCCGCATCATCTAGTTTTTACCGATGATCTCATCGAGCGCATGGGATCCGCAGCGAAGGTGAATCCGCCGCTGCGTTCGGAAGCGGATATTCAAGCGTTACGGGCGGCCGTCCGCCGCGGCGAGATCGATGTATTCGCCACGGATCACGCACCGCACACCGACGAGCAAAAGCGTGCCGATATCTCGAACGGCGCCGTCGGGTTCTCGGGCCTTGAGATTGCACTGGGCGCATATGCGTATGCACTGCCGGATCTTCCGATTTCGCGTTTTGTACAAATGCTTTCATCCAACCCCGCCCGCATCCTAGGGGTACCGGGCGGATCGCTCGCGCCGGGATCGCCGGCCGACATTACGTATTTTCGCGGATCGCGAGTGGACCGTTGATCCTGCGCGCTTTCAATCAAAAGGAAAATCGACGCCCTTTGCAGGGATGACGCTTCCGCGTCGCGCCCTCGCAACAATCGTCGATGGGAGACTGGTCATGCAGGACGGACGTTTGCTCGCGCAGGTTTCAACGTGAAGCCTGCGGCGCTCTTTTTAGCGGACGGCACGCGCTTTGAGGGTACGGGTCTGAATTACGAAGGCCTCGCACTCGGCGAGGCGGTGTTCTATACCGGAATGACCGGATACGAAGAAGCGCTGACGGACCCGTCATACGCGGGGCAGATTCTTACGTTCACCTACCCGATGATCGGCAACTACGGTGTCTCCGGAGAGGCGGCGCAGTATCCCCGCGCATGCGTTGCGGGCGCCGTCATCAAGCGTATCGCCCGTCATCCCTCGCACCATGCTTCGCGTGTCGATCTGCCGGGATGGCTCGACGATCAGCACGTACCGGCCATGGTCGACGCTGATACGCGTTCGATCACGATCACGCTGCGCGAGCACGGCACGATTTGGGCGGCACTCGCGGTAGGCGAGGATGCGATGGAGCGGGCGCAGGCGCGCCTGACCGACTTCGTCCGAACCGCAACGACGAAAGACTTGGTTCCCAGCGTCGCAACCACGCGCGAGCACGCAGAGGGAAATGCGCATGGGCCGCGCGTCGTCCTGCTGGACTGCGGCGTGAAGAAGGCGATCATTCGCGACCTCACGGCGCTCGGCGCACGAGTGACGGTGCTGCCGTATAATGCGACGCACGAGCGCATCATGGAGCACGAACCGCAGGCCGTTTTCATCTCGCCGGGGCCGGGCGATCCGACCGATTTGCCGGAAACGATCGAGACGCTGCGTTCTCTTCTGGGCAAGCGTCCGATGTACGGCGTGTGCTTAGGGCACCAACTGCTGGCGCTGGCGTGCGGTGCGCAAACGTACAAGCTGCCGTACGGCCATCGAGGCGGAAATCAGCCCGTCAAGGATCTCGTGCAAAACGAAGTGCTCGTGACCGCGCATAATCATGGGTACGCCGTCGACGCTGCGAGCATGCCCCAGTCGCTCGAACAAACGATGATCAATTTGAATGACGGGACGAATGAAGGTTTCCGTCATCGCGAATTGCGCGTGGCTGCGGTTCAATTTCACCCGGAGGCTTCGCCCGGCCCGTTCGACGCGCGCCGGCTGTTCGCGCAGTGGCTCGAAGACTTGTAGCTTTCCTGCTGCTCGCGCTGCTTACGGGCACGCTCGCGCGCGCGCAGCAGCTGCAGCGTTTGCACGTGCGCAGTTTTGTGCTCACGTCCGGCACGTCGCGCCCCAAGATCGACGTGCCGTTCGAAGTCACGCTGACGATCCGCGTTGCGGAAAACCTGAACGTGCAGAATGTCTTTCTGCCCACCTTCGTGGGGCCCGAGGAACTGGGCGACGTACGGCAGCAGAGCCGCGGGCCCTCGGGCACGGTGTATCGTGAGACGCTCACGCTGGTCACGCGAACGCCCGGTCCGCTGTCGATCGGATCGGCGTACCTGGATGCGATCGATGCGCGCGACGGAAAACCGAAACGCTTTCTCTCCAACGGTCTGCAGTTGAACGTTCCTGGCCCGAGCGTGAACATCTGGCGCGCGTTCGGGCCCAGTGATGTCATGCTGCTCGCGCTGCTCGGTGCATTCATCGCAATACGGATGTATCTGCGACGCCGGCCCGTTGTCCCGCGGCACGACCAGGTGACGGTGCCGCCGTCGATCGCACCGGTCACGGCGCACAGCGATCCGAACCCGCTTCAAGCGGCGCTTGCCGAACTGAATGCCGCGCGTGATCGCAAATCCGTCATGCGCGTACGATCGGTCTTGTGGCATATTGCCGGCGCGTCCGAGGGTCAGACGCTGGCATTCGTCTTGCAGCAGCCCCAAGCCGTCGACGAGGACCTTCGCCGCATGCTGGTTCTCGCCGAGCGCGCGGCATTCGTCGATGAACACCGGCTTGCCGCTGCAATCGACGCGCTGTTGGCGCAGCGCGAAGGAAGTATCGCATGATCGCCACACAGCCGCGGGCGCTCGTCGATGCGCTGACACAAACGATCGTGGGGCAGCGCGAAGTGGTCGAGTCGCTCGTGCTGGGGCTGATCGCCGACGGGCATGTCCTGCTGGAAGGCCTGCCGGGCTTGGCGAAGACGCTTGCGTGCCGTTCGCTCGCGGCGGCACTTGACGGCGAATTCAAGCGCATCCAATTCACGCCCGATCTGTTGCCGGCCGATATCGTCGGTACGCGAATCTTCGACCAGCGCGAGGCTGCGTTCGCGACGGTGCTCGGGCCGGTTTTTGCCAACGTCGTCTTAGCCGACGAGATCAATCGCGCACCGGCCAAGGTGCAGTCGGCGCTCCTCGAAGCGATGCAGGAGCGTCAGGTCACGATTGGGCTGCAGACGTACGCGCTGCCCGATCCGTTTATCGTCTTGGCGACGATGAATCCAATCGATGCGGACGGAACGTATGCGCTGCCGCTGGCTCAGCTCGATCGATTCTTGCTCAAGGTGCGCCTCGATTTTCCCTCGCACGCGGAGGAAATGGCGATCCTCGATCGCTTTGCCGTGGCGGACACGCAGCCCGTTCACGGCGCGGCGAGCATGGCCGACGTCATCGCTTGGCGGTCGCAGGCGCGAGCCGTGCACGTCGACGAGAAGATCAGGCATTACATCATCGACATCGTGGCGTTGACGCGGTCGGGGCACGAGTACGTCGCCTACGGGGCAAGTCCGCGTGCGAGTTTGGCGCTCGCATTCGTCTCACGCGCAAAGGCGCTGCTCGAAGGGCGAGATTTTGTGTTGCCCGACGACGTTCGTGCCATCGCACCGCTCGTACTTCGCCACCGCGTCGCATTCACGCATCGCCTGCAGATCGATCGCGTCCAGCCTGATGACGTGATAGGCGCGCTCATCGGATCGGTGCGCGCACCGTGAACGCGCTGCGCGAGGCACTCCTGCGCGGGCGCCGAAGGCCGCGCAACGCCGGGGCCGGGTCGCCGACTCAGTATCGCGGCGACGGGTATGAGTTTGTCGAACTGCGAGAATATCTGCCCGGCGACGACGTCCGCAGGATTGATTGGGCCGCGACCGCGCGCACCGGAGCATTGCAGACGCGCGTCGTGCTCGAGGACGTTGCGCTTACGCTCGCGGCCATTCTCGACAGCTCGGCCTCGATGCAGGCGGGGCGGCAACGCGCGCTCGCTCACAGCGCGCGGCGACGTGCTCGATCGGTGGTACGGCGCGGCGCTGAGCGACGATACCTGCGTGCGGGTGCTCAGCGACGACGTCGTAGCACCGTGGGCGGAGCCTGACTCGCACGACTTCTCGCTGCCGGACGCATTGCGCGTGGCTTCGGTTGCGCTCCCGCGCGGCACGGCGCTTCTGGTCATCAGTGATTTTTTGGATATGCCCGAACACGACGAATTGCCGGTCTTGCTGGGTACGCGGTGCGACTGCACGGCTCTAGTTGCGCGCGATCCATGGCGCGAGGATCTGCCGCTCTCGGGTTTCGTACGCGTGCGGGACGTTGAGAACGGCGCGTCCGCCTCGATTTTCGTGGGCAAAGCCGAGAGGCGGCGCTACATAAACGCCGTGCACGAACGTGAGACGCGTCTTGCGCAGCGGCTTGACGCGGCGAACTGGCGGGTCGAGTTCTTCGATGAAACCGATGGAGGCGCGGCGCTGATGCGCGCGTTCGCGGTTCATTGAGCTTCGCGCATCCGTGGGTCATCGCTATCGCAGCATTGGCGGCGATCGTCTTTGCGCTGTTGTACCTCCACACGGAGCGCAAGCGCAACGCGCGCGCGATCGGCTATTCGAGCTTGGCATTCTTGATCGCGGCTGCGCGCCCGCGAACCTGGCCCGCACGCGTTGCAATCGCCGCTTGGATCTGCGGCGTAACGTTGGTTGCGATTGCGTTTGCCGGACCACGCGTTCGCGCGGCCGTGCCCGTACGCGGCGGTGCCGTCGTGTTATGCGTCGATACGTCCGGCTCTATGGCTGCGGGCGACGTCTACCCGACACGCGCGCAGGCCGCGCTCGGCGCGCTGCGCGCGTTCATCGACGGCACGCCCGAACAAACGGCGATTGGCATCGTCTCATTTTCCGGCGATGCGCAAGAGATCACCGCGCCCACGCGCGATCGCGATCAGCTGCGAGCGGGGCTGGAGGCGATTCCCACGCCCAACGGCGCGACCGCAATCGGGGATGCGCTCTCGCTCGCATCGCGCGCGTTGCCCAAGAGCGGGCATCGGGTCATCGTGCTGATCACGGACGGAGAGAATAACGCGGGTGCCGATCCGATGCAGCAGGCGCGCCTGCTCGCGGCGCGCGGTATTTCGCTCTATACGATTGGCATCGGCACGAATAGCGGAGCGCTGGTTCCCGGCACGCTGCAGGTTGCCGGCATTGACGAAGACGCGCTGCGTTCGTACGCGCAGGTCACCGGCGGATCGTACAGCCGCGCCGACGACGCGGTACAGCTGCGCCTGGCGCTTGAACGTCTGGGCAGAACGACGTCCTTTCGGCGCGGGACGCTCGATGTATCGCTTGAGGCAGCGGCCGCCGGAGCATTGCTGATGGTTGTGACATTTCTATGGATGAGATCGATTTAGCACAGATCCGGCGCAGTTACGACCTCGGCGGCCTGCGCGAAGAGACGATAGTAAAGAATCCGGTCGAACAATTG
Source organism: Vulcanimicrobiota bacterium (assembly GCA_963777365.1). GTDB lineage: Bacteria > Vulcanimicrobiota > Vulcanimicrobiia > Vulcanimicrobiales > Vulcanimicrobiaceae > CAVZQG01. The sequence goes on along the minus strand of CAVZQG010000017.1, from coordinate 92,292 downwards.
CGCATTTGGCTGCAAGACGCGCATGAAGCGTCCGCGCCGGAACACAACGCGATGTGTTTATGCACCTCGCTGACACGATCGGCCGAGTGCGCGAATCGTGCTGCTGCGCGGGCTGAGCGAGCGAGGATTGGTATTTTTCACGAGCTATTTCAGCCGGAAAGGCCGCGAGCTCGAACAAAATCCTCACGCGTGCGGCGTATTCTTCTGGCCCGTACTGGAGCGGCAAGTACGTGTGGAAGGCCGAGTCGATCAGATACCGGAGGACGAATCCGACGCATATTTTGCAAGCCGTCCGCGCGGTCATCAGCTTGGCGCGTGGGCTTCCGAGCAGAGCGAGCCGGTCGAAAGCCGCGAGATTCTCGATCAGCGCATGCAAGATTACGGCGGCCGTTTTGAAGGCGAGGAGATACCGCGGCCGCATTCCTGGGGCGGCTTTGTGCATCAAACCGGACCGCTTCGAATTTTGGCAAGGCCGCCCGAATCGCATGCACGACCGGATTGAATTCATGCAGGATGCCGGACAATGGACATACGCGCGGCTCCAGCCATGATGCACCCGGCGCCGACGCCCGCCTCGATTCGCGGCGCCTCAGGTCACATTCGGCTGAGACGTGCGGGCCTGACGACCAGGCCTGTTCGGCACTTTGGAGCCTTCCGGCGCCGGCCGATACAATCCGACTAAGACGAATGAGTACGTATCTTGTAACCGGCGCCGCCGGATTCATCGGTTCGGCATTGGTTCGAGCGCTGCTCGAGCAGGTGGCATCGCGTCCGCGCGCTCGACAATTTCAAGACCGGACGCGCACAGAATCTCGAGGGTTCTGTGGGACCAGATCGAATTCCACGAGACGTAGACCTGAACGATCTGGACCGAGTCGCGAGAATCTGCAGCGGGGTACCGATGTCGTTCTACATCAAGCCGCCATTCCGTCGGTTCCGAAATCGATCGCCGATCCGCTCGACGAGTCACGAGCCAATATCGACGGTACTGATCCATCATGCTCTGTGGCCGCCCGCGATGCAGGCGTCACGTCGATTCATCTATGCCGCGTCATTCTCCGCTTACGGCAACACGCCGACGCTTCCCAAACGCGGAGGACATGAAGGCGAATCCGATCTCGCCGTACGCCGTTCAGAAGTTGACGCGGGGAGCTGTACGCGGCATCGTTCCACAGCGTCTACGGCATGGAGACAGTCGCGCTGCAGATATTTCAATGTCTTTGGGCCTGCGGCAAGATCCCGACCAGCCAATACTCCGGCGTGCTCTCCAAATTCATCACGCTCATGCTTGCCGGCCAAGCTCCGACGATATTCGGTGCCGGCGATCAGAGCTCGCGACTTCACGTACGTCGACAACGTCGTGCAAGCGAAATCTGCTTGCATCGGCGAGCGCCCGCGGAAAACGTGACGGGCCATACGTTCAACATCGCTACAGGTGTGCGCTTCACGCTGAAGCAGGTGCTACGCAGGCCGCTCAAAACGATTACTCGACTTCGTCAGGGAGAACCGAAGTATGAGGCCGACCGCATCGGTGACGTTAAACACTCGCTTGCGGATATCAGTGCAGCCGCAGAACACGTTCGGGCTACCATCCAAATGTGCCGTTCGAACAGAGGCCTGCGCCGCACCGTCGATTGGTATAGGTCGCAAGCGTCCAACTGCCGCGATTCCTCGGCAAACGCGCACGATACGCGTGCCGCGAAAAGATGTGCTCCAGGGGGTTTCGAGCCCGGCTCGCCTAACCTCGGGCATTCAGGATGCCCCACCGTAAGGTTCTCGTTATCGGCTCAGGCCCAATCGTCATAGGCCAAGCCGCAGAGTTTGATTATGCCGGAGTGCAAGCGTGCCGTGCTTTGCGCGAAGAAGGGCACAGCGTTGTTCTCGTAAATTCGAATCCCGCGACGATCATGACCGATCCGGAAGTGGCGGACGCGGTGTATCTGGAGCCGCTTACGGTTGCCTCGCTGGAAGCGATCGTGCAGCGGGAACGCCCCGACGCATTGCTGCCGACGCTGGGCGGCCAGACCGGTCTGAACCTCGCGGTCGAATTGCACGAAGCGGGCGTGCTCGATCGATACGACGTCGAGCTGCTCGGCACGCCCGTCGAGACGATCAAACTCGCTGAGGATCGCGAGCTGTTCAAAGCCAAGATGATCGAGATCGGCGAGCCGGTTCCTCAAAGTGCGATCGTTACACGAATTGACGAGGGTTTGGCGTTTGCCGCCGTTCACGGCTATCCGCTCGTCGTTCGGCCCGCGTATACGCTCGGTGGTACGGGCGGCGGTATCGTCTACGACGAGAACGAGCTGATCGAAACGCTCGAAACGGGCCTCGCGGCCAGCCTCATCCATCAAGTGCTGCTCGAAACCTCGCTCCTGGGCTGGAAGGAGATCGAGTACGAAGTCCTGCGCGATGCCGCAAACAACTGCATCATCGTTTGCAACATGGAGAATATCGACCCGGTCGGCGTTCATACCGGCGACTCCATCGTCGTCGCGCCTTCGCAAACGCTTTCCGACTTGGAATACCAAATGCTGCGCACGTCGAGCCTGAACGTGATCCGCGCACTCAATGTGCAGGGCGGATGCAACATTCAGTTTGCCCTGCACCCGGAGCGCAGCGAGTACCGCATCATCGAGGTCAACCCACGCGTTTCGCGCAGTTCCGCCCTTGCGAGCAAAGCCACCGGGTATCCGATCGCCAAGATCAGCACGCGCATCGCCCTGGGCCAGACGCTTGACGAGATCCCAAACCCCGTCACCGGCGTGACGAAGGCCGCGTACGAGCCCACGCTCGACTACGTCGTCGTCAAGATCCCGCGCTGGCCGTTCGATAAGTTTCCGCTGGCGGATACGACGCTGGGCACGCAGATGAAGTCGACGGGCGAGGCAATGGGCATCGGGCGTACCTTTCAGGCCGCACTGATGAAAGCGATTCGCGGTTTGGATCTCAAACGCGAATCGCTCACGAGCAGCGCGCTGGACGAATGGAGCAACGCCGAAATCGAGGCCGTCATCGCGCGACCGAACCACGAGCGGCTTTTTGCCGTGGCGGAAGCGCTGCGTCGTGAGATTCCGATCGAACGCATCGTCGAGCTTTCGGCCATCGACAAATTTTGGCTGTACGAGCTGCGAGAACTCGTCGCACTCGAAGGCCGCTTGCGCGAGGCTCCAACGAGCGAGGACGCACGCACTGCGTTCGAGCTGGGATATTCCAGCAATTTCATCGCTGCTTCAACGCGCGGGATGAGAATCGCAAGGACGGAGCGGTGTTTCGCATGGTCGATACGGCGGCCGCGGAGTTTCCGGCACGATCTCCATATTATTACATCGCGCACGGCGAGCACGACGAGATGCGAGCGACGGGCAAAGAGGCGGTGGTCGTCGTCGGCAGCGGGCCGATTCGCATCGGACAAGGGATCGAATTCGATTACTCGTGCGTGCATGCCGCGTGGGCACTGCGCGAGGCGGGCTGCGCGCCGGTCGTCATCAATAACAATCCAGAAACCGTTTCGACCGATTTCGATATCTCCGACGTCTTGATCTTCGAACCGCCCGGCGCCGACGAGGTGGAAGCCGCATATCTGGCGACTGCGGCGCGCGGCGTGATGCTGGCGTTCGGCGGTCAAACGGCGATCAATCTCGCGGACGAGCTGGCGCGCCGCGGCGTGCGGATCATTGGAAGCGACCGGCAGAGTTTGGACATGGCGGAAGATCGCGAGAAGTTCGATGCGGCGCTCCATCGACTCGGAGTCGCTCGTCCGGAAGGAAAGGCGGCACGCTCGTTCCGCGAGGCGCGCTCCATCGCACGCGCATTGGGATTCCCCGTTTTAGTGCGCCCGTCGTACGTGCTCGGCGGCCGTGGCATGGAAGTCGTCTACAACGAAGGGCAACTTGCATCGTACGCCGAGTCGGCGCCGCCGATTCTTCCCGACGCACCGCTCCTGGTGGATAAGTATCTGCGCGGCCTGGAGGTCGAGGTCGATGCCGCTTTCGACGGCGAGAACATTCTCATTCCGGGGATCTTCGAACACATCGAACGTGCGGGCATTCACTCGGGCGACTCGATCAGCGTCTATCCGACGCAGACCGTTACCGCGGAAATGGAAGAACGCATCGTCGAGGTAACGACGTCGATTGCGCGCGAGTTGAACATCCGCGGCCTTATCAACATTCAGTTCGTCATTCACGAAGATCGCCTGTACATCATCGAGGCCAACCCGCGGGCGAGCCGCACGGTGCCGATCATTCAGAAGGCCACGGGCGTAAATCTGGTTGCCGCCGCAACGCGCATCGCGCTCGGAGAGCGTTTGGATCAGATGCCGTATGGAACCGGGCTCATCCCGCGTGCACCGTTCGTCGTCGTGAAGATTCCAGTCTTTTCATTCGCCAAAATGCGCGGCGTCGAGACGATTCTGGGACCGGAGATGAAATCGACCGGCGAGGTGCTGGGAATCGACGATCGCTTTGCCGGAGCGTTGCGAAAGGGATTCATCGCGGCGGGCGTGCGGCTTCCACATGAGGGCGGTCGAATTCTGGTCTCGATCGCGGATGAAGAAAAGGAAACCTCGATCCCAGTTCTGCAGCGGTACGTCGCGCTCGGGCACCGGCTCATCGCGACGCCCGGAACGCGAGAATTCTTGCAAGGCGCCGGCATTCCGTGCGACCTCGTGAATAAAATCGCCGACGGATCGCCGCACGTGCTTGATTTAATACACGAGCGGGGCGTCGATCTGGTCATCAACGATGCGCTAGGACCACGGGAGATCACGGACAATTACAAGATTCGCCGCGCTGCGGTCGAAACGAGTATCGCGTGTTTGACAAGTCTGGACACGGCGCGCGCGCTGGCCGAAGCGCTCGAAGTGGAAGCGGGCCCACCGCGAACGTTGCAAGAGTACCGGTGCGCTCAAGCGAGGACCTAGGCGCCCCGCGCGCGTTTATTTTGGGCGGCAATGCCAGCACGCTCGCTTTTGTTACCAGCCTGCGTGCAGATAATACGACCCTGACCGCGTATCTGGTGCCGGTTGCTCAGACGCCGCTGGGTACGGTCTGCGGAGAGGCCTGGCAGAACGTGAACCTCACGCTGGGCGGCTTGCTCGAATGGATCGACGCCACGTTTCCCGCCGACGACGAACGCTCATTCGTCGCGCCCGTCCGCGATATCGAGCTGCTCGCGCGAATCAACTGGGATGTTGAACCGCCCAGCGCGCTGGACGAAGCGAGCGTTCTGAACCTCGAAGATCTGCCCGAGGACATTGCCGACGCTCTTGCGCATCCGGCAGCGCGTCTGGTGCAGTGCAGTTCGTGCAGGCGCTTATGCGTGTACGACCATTTCGTCTGGAAAGAACGGCAGCTGTGCGCCTGGGACTACCATCGCCAGGTTTTCGGAAAGCGGGGTCCATGGCACAGCGGCGCGTATGAAGCGCGGCACTTCGAAACGGTTCCGTCGGCAGCGTACGTCGCGCCGCCCTTGCTGGACGAAGGCGGCGTCGCGCTGGTGCTTGGCGTCGCGAATGTTTCGGACGAGGTTGCGCAGCAGGTCGTCAACGTCATCGTCGGGGCCGATCCGCAGCGCGCGTACATGGCGGTTCGCACGCCGGACGGCTATACGGTCTTGCGAGAAGGTGAGTAACCGTCTCGTTTCGCGTCTGTCCGCGCTCTTCCTGATCCTCTTCGCGCTTCTGGTGATTCGCCAAGCGTATGTCCAAATCGTAGAATCGTCGACCATCGCGGAGAATCCGAACAATCCGCGTCACGCCCTGCTTGCCTCCCATCGCGGACGCATCCTGGCAAGCGACGGCAGTATTCTTGCGCAAACGATCGGCGATACGCGCAGTACCCGCTTGGAGCCTCGCTCGCTCAAACCGTCGGCTACGTTTCGGGACGGTACGGAACGAGCGGGCTTGAAGACGCGTTCGATCGCGCGCTCACGCCGCCGGAGAGCACCGGCGACGTTGTCGCACAAGCCGCGGAGATCGTGCAAGCGCTGCGCGGGAAACAAACGGTTTCGCGCGGGGCCGACGTCGTAACGACGATCGAACCGTCGATACAGAACGAACTGTACGACGACCTCTCGCGCTACGCGCGCGGTGCAGGCGTGGTCATCGATCCGCGCAGCGGTGCCGTGCTCGCGCTCGCAAGCGTGCCGAGTTTCGATCCCAACGACCTCGCCGGCGACTTCCCCGCGTTGCTGCACGACACATCCAGCCCGCTGATCAACCGCAGCATCAACGGTTTATATCCGCCGGGCTCGACATTCAAGATATTCACGGCATCCGCGGCGCTCGATAGCGGGACCGTCACGATGCAGTCGACGTTCTACGATCCGGGCTACTACACGATAGGCGACTTCACGCTGCACGACGACGAAGGTGAAGCGACCGGGACGCAGGACCTCACCGGAGCATTCGCACTATCGAGCAACGTCGATTTTGGGCAAATCGCGCTCAAGGTGGGTTCGGACACGTTTTACCGGTACATCGATCGCTGGGCGATCGGGCAGTCGTTGGACTTTCAGTTACCGGCTTCGCGCTCGCGGGTTCCCGAGCAGCATTCGATCGTACCCGGGGAGCTGGCTCAAATGGGTTTCGGGCAAGGAGCCCTGCTGGTGACGCCGCTGCAGATGGTCTTGGTCGGTGCGACGATCGCCGAGGGAGGCAGCGAGCCTCGTCCGTACCTCGTGCGGCAAGTGCTCCAACCCGGCAGCGCCTCGAGCAGCTATGGGCCGAGCGAGCTCGCCTCCCCGATAACGGCGGATACCGCCGAGAATGTGAAGAAGATGATGATTGCGGTGGTGCAGCGCGGAACCGGCACCTCGGCACAGATCGACGGCGTGACGGTCGCGGGTAAGACCGGCACGGCAACCAATCCGCTCGGTGCGCCGCACTCGTGGTTCGTGTGCTTTGCACCGGCGCAGAATCCGCGGATCGCGGTGGCGGTGATCGTCGAGAATGCCGGATACGGCGCGGCAGTGGCCGCACCCATCGCGCGTGACGTACTGCGCGTCGCACTTCAGGCCAACGGTGCGGCGCCCTCTGGGAGTCTTTGAACTGCGAGAATCATTCGGCGCCATGATCAACCAAGCACGGCGGCGCCCTCGGGGAGTCGTTGAACCGCCGGAATCATCACGCGCCATGATCAACCCGCAGGCGGGCCCCGCGGAGTCGGAACCGCCGGAATCATCACGCGCCATGAGGAACGTGGGGGCCCACGCGAAGCGGGGGGCGCGGAGGTCAGACCGCAGCGCCTTTATGATCGAAGAGCAGCATATCTTTAATAACCGGTACCGGCTTGATAACAAGCTTGGTGAGGGCGGGATGGCGACCGTGTTTTGCGGCACGGATACGCTGCTGCGCCGCCGTGTTGCCGTCAAGGTGCTTCGCGAGCAATACGCGTCCGATGAAGAATTCGTGCGGCGCTTCTACCAGGAGGCCGAGTCCGCCGCGCGGCTTTCGCATCCGAACATCGTCAACACGTACGACGTCGGTCGCGAGGGCGACACGTATTATATCGTGATGGAGCTCGTCGACGGCCCCTCGCTCGCGGAAATTATTGCGGCGGACGGCAAGTTGCCCGAACAAGTCGCTATCGACTACGCCGCTCAGATCTGCAACGGGCTGGCCTACGCGCACCGGCAGGGGCTCTTGCACCGCGACATCAAGCCGGCGAACATTCTCATTACCAAAGATGACGTCGTCAAACTCTCCGACTTTGGTATTGCGCGCGCGATGTCGCAGCAGACGATGGCCATGACGCGGCCGGGGCTCATCATGGGCAGCGTCTATTATCTTTCTCCGGAGCAAGCGCAAGGGCTGGAGCTGCACGAACCTTCGGATCTCTATAGCGTCGGCGTCGTCCTCTATCAAATGCTGACCGGCAAACTTCCGTACACCGGCGAATCACCGGTTACCGTTGCCCTCAAACATGTTTCGGACGCCATCCCGGTTATCGATCCGGTGCAAACGGGCGTCAGCCCGGCTCTTGCGGCAATCGTGAGTAAACTGCTGCAAAAGCAGCCCCAAAATCGCTTTGAATCGGCGAGCGACGTAGCCTCGGCGCTGCGCGAAGCACGCGAGCGCCCGAGCCAAGCCGCGTATTCCCTGCAAGACGATTCGTTCGGGCAGACCGTGCCGTTCTCGCCGCAGCCGCCTCCGCGCCCCTCACGCTTGCCGGACCATCAGGCCGCCGAGTTCGACGAAGAAGAACGCCCGCGCCGTTCGTTCGGCCCGTCTGCGATCTTGTTGATCGTCGCGCTGGCCGTCGCAGCCGCGGCAGGCTTTTTCGCGACACGTCCCACTGCGCCCGTGCAACAGGTCAAGGTCGCCGATTATAAAGGGATGACCGACGTGCAGGCGCAGCAGGCAATCGTGAACTCCGGCTTGAGTTTCCGCGTCACCCGCGCGCAAAGCGACACGGTGGCGGTCAATCGTATTATCAGTCAGGATCCGCTTCCCAATACCGCGGTGAGCAAAGGCGCGGTCGTGCAACTGGTCGTGAGCGGCGGAAAACCGACGCTCAGCGTACAGGACGTGACGCAATACACGCTGTTTGCCGCGCAAAAAGACCTGCTTGCCGACGGCCTTCGCGTGAAGGTGATGAACAAGTTCGATCCCTCAGCGAAGGGAACGGTTCTTAGCCAGCAGCCCATCGGCGGCAGCAAGGTCCACAAAAACTCGGTCGTCACGCTGGTCGTTTCGAACGGCCCCGCGCCGATTTACGTTCCGAACCTCGTGGGCAAAACGCTCGATCAGGCGCAGGCGCTCGCGGCGAAATTCGGGTTCACGATCAGTGTTACGGAAGAAGCTCCGATTACGAATATTCCGCCGCACGTCATCGCCTCACAAGAAACGCCGGCGGGTCAAAAGATGAATGCGGGCGGCACGATTTACGTCGTCGTGAGTAAGGGCGGAGGGCTGGGACAGATTCCGGACGTGCGCGGGCAAGATTTTGTTACCGCGCAGCAGGCGCTGACCGCCGCCGGATTCCAAGTCGGCGCGACGTATCCGCAAAATTCGCCGGGTCCGGAGAACGGCACGGTTATCAACGAGCAGCCGCAAGGAGGAACCACGGCTGAAAAAGGCTCGCAAGTACAGGCTCTGGGTTTCCGTAACCGGCTACGTTCCCGATACCGGAGGCATGACGCTGGACGATGCGAAGCGCACGCTGATCAATTACGGGTACACGGTCGGAAACGTCACGCCGACCACCGACGGAGCCGACGGCAAGGTCGTACGGACGGAACCGGAGGTCGGAACAAAAGCGAATCCCGGTACGCCCGTCAATATCTACGTCAACAGCGCAAATGCGCAGCCTGCGCCGCCCGCGACTCCATGACCCAGCGAATTCTCGGCATCGACCCGGGCCTGCGCACGACGGGCTACGGCGTCATCGAATTCGTGCGCGGACGTGCGCGTTTGGTTGAAGCCGGCGTGGTTTCGCCCGCGCCGCGTGGAACGCTCGAACAACGGCTGCACGAATTGCATAACGGCGTCTGCGCGGTCGTCTCCTCGACTCGCCCAAGCGTGATAGTGATTGAGGAACTCTACACGACCTACAAGAATCCGATGACCGCGATCATGATGGGACACGCGCGCGGAGTTCTGTGTCTTGCCGGTGCGCAACACGGCGTGCCCGTGCAGACCCTTGCGCACTCGCTGGTCAAACGCGCACTGGTCGGATCGGGCGCCGCACGGAAGGAACAAGTCAACATGATGGTCACGCATCTGCTCGGTCTGCGAACCCGCCCGCATCCCAACGACGTGTCCGATGCGCTTGCGCTCGCGCTTGCGTATCATAACCGGGCGTATCACTAGTGTTCTCGCGTATCCACGGCACACTGGTCGAGCGCACCGCCGACCGCGTCGTGCTGGACGTTCAGGGCCTGGCGTACGAGGTGCTGCTGCCACCGTGCGTTTCGGAGAAAATCACCGCCGGTGAAGGCCAACCGGTTACGCTGGAGATTTATTCGGTGCTGAGCATCGACGGTAATGCGGGCCACTACACGTTCTACGGGTTCAGCAATGCCATTGAACGCGAATTCTTTGAGGCGCTCATCAGCGTTGCAAGCATCGGACCGCGTTCGGCGGCACGGGCGTTCTCGCAGCCGATGTCACGTATCGCGGGCGCAATCGATCGCGGAGATCACGGCTTTCTCAAGACGCTTCCGGGCATCGGGCAGCAGAAGGCGCGCGACATCGTTGCAAAGCTGCAGGGGAAGGTGGCTAAGTTTTTGCTGATTCAGCAGGCGCAGCCCGCGCCGCCCTCACAGATTCCGGATTTCGCCGACGAAGCACTTGCGGTGCTGCTTCAACTGGAATATAAGCGCGGCGAGGCCGAGGCGATGATCCGCTCGACGCTCGACAGCACGCCGAATATCAACGATGCTGAGGCGCTGCTGGCGGAAATCTACCGGCAGAAGGCGATGGCACTGAATTGAGCGACCGCGCGCGCAAAAAGTTGTACGGCCCCGAAGACGCCGACGGCAGCGAGAATGAGGCGGATCGCGGCCTGGTGAGCCCTGACGACACGCTTGAAGACGAAGTCTACGGCGCGAGTCTGCGCCCGCGCTCGTTTGATGAATATGTCGGTCAGGTCGGCGTCGTCGAAAATCTGAAGATCGCAATCGACGCGGCCAAGCGACGCGGCGAAACGCTCGAACACGTGCTGTTCTACGGTCCGCCGGGCCTGGGAAAGACGACGCTTGCGGCCCTGATTGCACGAGATCTGGGACGCTCGCTGCGTCCCACGAGCGGTCCGACATTAGAGAAGCCCAAAGACTTGGTCGGTATCTTGACCGCCCTCGAAGAGGGCGACATCCTGTTCATCGACGAGATTCACCGGCTCGGGCGCGTCGTCGAAGAGTTCCTCTACCCGGCGATGGAGGACTTTCAGATCGATTTCGTCGTCGATCGCGGCGCATACGCAAAGACGATCAAACTGCCGCTCAAGCGTTTTACGCTCGTGGGCGCGACGACGCGCGCGGGCATGCTTTCGGCCCCGCTGCGTGAGCGATTCGGCATCATGCATCACCTCGATTACTACAGCGTCGAAGAACTCAAGCGCATCGTGCTGCGATCGTCGGATGTGCTCGGAGTGCCCATCGAGGATGACGGCGCGCAGACGATAGCCGCGCGCAGCCGGGGAACGCCGCGTATTGCGAATCGTCTGCTTCGGCGCGTGCGTGATTACGCCGAAGTCCGCGCCGACGGTCGCATCACCAGGCCCGTCGCGAATGAAGCGCTTGCGCGAGAAGGCGTCGACGAACTCGGTTTGGATCGTCTGGACCGCGCATTTCTGCGGACGATCGTCGAGCAGTACAAGGGCGGCCCGGTCGGTATCGGTGCAATCGCCGCGACGCTGACCGAAGACGCGGAGACGCTCGAAGACGTCGTCGAGCCGTATCTGCTCAAACGCGGCTTCGTCGTGCGCACCGCCAGCGGACGAAAAGCCACGGCGGATGCGTATGCGCACCTGGGTGCAAAAGGATGCGCCCTCACCGGCGCAGGAGCGTCTGTTGTGAACCGCACAGAGTTTCTCACCGGCGCCGCCTTAACGCTGTCCTTTCAACCCGTCATCCTGAGGCATCGAGACACTGCGCCGTCGAAGGGTGTCTCCGAAGATCCGATCCGGCGAATGCTGCAGATACGCAAGCGCTGCGCGTGCTGCTCGGAAAAGGTCCCGCACAAAAACTCGACGCGCAAACGTTTCTCTTTGAAGGCCGCCGCTATCGCGGAGCGTTTACCTACGACGATGCGGGCGTGATCAATACCGTTCCGTTGGAACAGTACCTGTACAGCGTCGTGTCGCGAGAGATGCCGCGTACGTGGCCGGCAGCGGCACTGCAGACGCAGGCGATCCTCGCGCGAACGTACGTGTTGCAGCGCAGTAATCCATCGCGAGCGTACGATCTCGTGCCTTCGGAGGCGGATCAAGTGTACACCGGGATCGACGCCGAGCATCCGGAAACCAGCGCCGCCGTCGACGGCACGGCCGGCATGGTTCTGCGGTTCGGCAACGCGTTTGCCCAAGCGTTGTACTCTTCGTGCTGCGGAGGTCATACCGAAGCGTCGTCGCAAGCCTGGGGCGGGCCGCCGCTCGCGTATCTTAGCGGTGTCACCTGCGCGTATTGCGCGGGCTCGCCGTGGTATCAGTGGACGCAGAATTTCCCACTGGAAGCGTTGCAACAGGCGCTTGCGCAGCAGCTTACGGCCGTCGGCGATCTGGAAGATATCACGCTGGATCCGCCTGACGGCAGCGGCCGATCGCATTTCTGGAATTTCCAGGGCGCAACCGGTACGCAGCGCATGAAAGCCGCAGACGTTCGCCGGCAACTGGGAACCCGTAGACTGCCCAGCCTGCTGGTTCGCCGTCTCGCGGTTTCGCCGCCGGCGCCGCAGGGCGAACGGACGCTCGCCATCGAAGGCGGAGGCCTGGGGCACGGCGTGGGATTGTGTCAATGGGGTGCGCGCGGCATGGCAATGACCGGCGCGGATGCAGCATCGATTGTATCGTTCTATTTTCCGGGTACCGGTATCGGACATGACTGACCGATCGGATGCGGGCGAGCCCGAAGGCGGCGAAAAGCGCCTCCTTGGGATTCGGCTTCGCAAATATATCGACGTCGTCGTCGAAGACAAACCGTCGGCGATGCTCGCTCGCGGTGCAATCGCGGACATCTCGGAGACCGGCATGCGCGTGTTGGCCGATCAGTATTTACCAAAAGGCGCGAGCTACATCTTTACGATGAAGAGTCCGCCGAATCTCGCGCTTCGCGGTGAGGTGCGCTGGATCCGCAACTTTGAGCGGGAGACGTATCAAGTCGGCGTGTTGTTCGTCGACGTTGCTGAAGAGGACCGCAAACGGCTCGCGAACTTTCTGGACATGGAACGTCGCCGTCCAACGACTCCCGGCTAACCGCCGCATACGGCTTCGAGCTTCCGCAGCGGCTGATCGCGCAAACACCGGCGACGCCGCGCGATGCCTCGCGCCTGCTCGTCCTGCGCGGGGGCGAGATCGAACATCGGCTGTTTTACGATCTGCCGGACTATTTTCGCGACGGCGACGTGCTGGTTCTCAACGAAACCCGCGTGATCGCCGCGCGCGTCTTCGGCAAGCGCGTGCCCAGCGGCGGTCATGTCGAGCTGCTGCTGCTGCGACCCTCGCACCATGCTCGCTACGATCCGAATGCAACGCGCTGGCAGGTCTTGGGCAAACCGGGGCGCCGACTGCGCGAGGGACAGCGCATATCGTTCGAGGATCTCGGCAGTGCGGTCGTGACGGCCGTACACGATGACGGTATCCGCGAGATCGAGTTTTCGCTTGACGTTCCGTTCGAGACGTTTTTAGAGCGCGCCGGAAGGCTGCCGCTGCCGCCGTATATTCACAACGAGTCGCCCGAGGCGCAGGAGCGATATCAAACTATCTTCGCGCGCGAGCCGGGAAGCGTGGCGGCACCGACCGCATCATTGCACTTCACGCAAGAGTGTTTTCGATGCGCTCGCGGCAAGGGGCGTCGAAATCGTCAAGCTCGTGCTGGATGTTGGTCTCGGAACATTTCGTCCGATGCAGGGCGAGCGCCTGGACGAGCACGTCATGCATAGCGAGTCGTTCGAGATCCCGCAGCGTACCGTCGATCGTATTTGCGTTGCAAAAGCGCAAGGGCGGCGAATCATCGCCGCGGGAACGACGGTGATGCGCGCGCTCGAAGGGGCTATCGCAAAACACGGGAAGCTGCAAGCAGGGCTGGATGAGACGGACATTTTTATCACGCCCGGATTCACGTTCCGGATCGTCGATGCGCTGATCACAAACTTTCATTTGCCGCATTCGACGCTGCTCGTTTTGGTCAGCGCCTTTGCCGGACGGGAAACGATCTTGCGCGCTTATTCGGAGGCGATCGCGATGGAATACCGGTTTTTCTCGTTCGGCGACGCGATGTTCATCGAACCGGCCGCAGGATCGCAACCTCGGGACTAACGAAGGCGCGATCGATGCGCGTTGTTGAGATATCAAAACCGGGTGGCCCGGACGTATTACAAATCGGCGAGCGTCCCAAGCCGACACCCGGTCCCGATGAAGTGCTGATTGCCGTAAAGGCCGCGGGTATCTCGCGCGCCGATTCGATGCAGCGGCAGGGCAAGTATCCGCCGCCGCCGGGTGCGTCCGATATTCTGGGTTTGGAAGTAGCCGGTGTTCTCGAACCGACCGGCGAGCGCGTCTGTGCGCTCTTGACGGGCGGAGGATATGCAGAGTACGCGGCAGCGCCCCGAGCGCTGACATTGCCCATACCCGACACATTGGGATTTCGCCGAAGCAGCCACGTTACCGGAAAACATGTTCACCGTGTACGACAATGTTTTTCGTCGCGCCGGGCTGCGCAAAGGCGAGAGCATTCTGGTACACGGCGGAAGCAGCGGCATCGGCACGACAGCCATCATGCTTGCACGGGCTTTCGGAGCGAGCTTCATTGCCGCCACTGCCGGCAGCGAGCAAAAATGCGCTGCGTGCCGCGAACTCGGTGCGGACCTTGCGATAAACTACAATGACGCCGATTTCGTAGCCGAGGTGAAGAAGGCTACCGGACGATCGCGGCGTGGACGTCATCCTGGACATGGTCGGCGGCGACTATATCGCAAGAGACATTGAAGCGCTTGCTCCGGACGGCCGTATCGTGAACATCGCCTCACCCGGCGGAAGCACCGTCGAGCTCGACTTACGAAAGATGATGCAGCGCCGCGCGACGCTCATGGCGACCGCTTTGCGCGTGCGCACCGTCGAGCAAAAAGCCGAAATAGCTCGCGAACTGTTGGAGAAGGTCTGGCCGCTGCTCCCCGCGCGCGATCCGGTTCATCCGGTCGTCGATTCCGTCTTCAAAATGGAGGACGCCGCGCGTGCGCACGAGCGTTTGGATTCATCGGCTCATATCGGCAAGATCGTTTTGACCATGTGAACGACGGGCAAGCTCTCTCCGTCCGGAAGCGGCACATCGACGCGCCCGGCGCGTGCGTACCCTCGTGCCTCGTATAGCGCGACTCCGGTCAGCGTCGAACCCATCTCGAGTTTCGAAAAACCAGCCTGGCTTGCCGCAACCTCGCATGCCGCCAGCAACAGCGTCCCAATCCCGCGCCGCACGAAGTCCGGACGGACGAAAAAGGCGCGAACCTTGGCGGCATCGACCGCGGATCGAGCAGTTCATCCTGACGGCCGGACCACACATCACCGCCATACAGCGTCTTGCGCTTGCTCCATCCGCCACAGGCGACGATCTCGCCCAGCTCCTCGACTGCGAAGTACGTGCCGTCCCGAATCAGCGTCGTATCGACGCCGTAGACCGTCCGCAGCGCGAGTTCGATCTGCCGCTCGCTATAATCATCCCGCTGCAGTTCCCGCACCGACCTTTCGATGAGCGCGGAAAGAACCGGAACGTCTTGCATTGTTGCTAGCCGTAGAAGCATTGATCAATACTAACACAAAGAGTTGTCAGTGATGCATCAGATCGGCGTCAGTCAATAATTTCGGCAGGTCGAGTGTTCCCATCGTTTGCAAAGCGCCTGACGAGAGTACATATGTACTCTTTTATGCTAAGAAAGGCCCGTTTTGTGAACATTTTGACACTTTTACTTCTAGTGATCTCCATGAGTGGCACGCGAGCTGCCATAACACAGCGCTGGTACGCCGATAATGCAAAGTGGCAGCTCGTCGTTCGTCGATCGCCCATCGGCTAACCGTTATGGGACGACCATCCGGTAAATAGGAAAAGGATCGCACGCTCTTCGTTCAAAGAGGTGGCGCACGCGCGTTTATAAGACCGCGTGCCGCACCTCTTTTTGCGAAAGCGTGAGCATTACGATGAACAATGTTTCAGATCGCCACGACAATCGTACGAGCGCAGAAACTTTATTGATGCAGGCTGAATTTCAACGTTGCCTTGACGAACTGCAGGGTGACTACTCGCCGACGGCAACGCTTGCTTCGAATGCGCGCGCTACTCTCGCTTAGCCGGCATCATGAGGTCACGCGTGCCGGTCAGCTTGAACTTATTGAGTCAATGCCGGTTGTCGAACGCGGCCGCGCAATGGCACTGATGTCCGAGGCATATTTTCAGTCGGGTATGCGCGACGCGGCTGAAAGCGCTCGTGAGCATCGCTTACCAACTCGTTGGCGACGATAAGGCGGCGCTTGCTGAAGTTCGCTACTATGATGCATTGCAACGCTGGGTCTGTCACGACGTTGCCGGTGCCGAGGCGCTGCTCACAGGCCTGCTTAACCTGCCGAAATGGCGATCGAAAGCGCTCGAATTGCGCGCGTGGTGCCTTTGCCGGCTCGGCGACTATTCCGGACAACTGCGAGAACTCAACGCTGCCTATGAGGCGGCGCCGGTCAATGACCTGTGGTCTAAGGCCATAATTCTGTGCTCCGTGGCGGCATTTGCCCGTGACCTCTATGACGACGATCGTACGGCCGCCTTTATCGCGGCGCGTGCCGATCAACTTAAGTGGACGCATGGGACACGCGCACAAGAATTTCATACCCATCGATCGCTCGGATGCTGTGAGGCGCTATCGGGAAGCTCGCTAGCCGCCTTTGATCGTTTGGCGCGCGCAGAGGGCTGCATGTCGAACGACGCGCAAGCCGTGCTATTGTACACCGATCGTGCGGCAATCGCACGGGGCACCGGTGATGCAAGAATGGACATGCGCTATTTACAGGAAGCGCAACGTCGAGCTGATCAGCAGGATTGGACATCGACCGACGAGGAGCGGATCGCGCTCTTGCAGCTAGCGGAATTGACTGCACCAATCGATCCTAAAATGTCATGGACCTATGTCGAGCGCTATACCGATATCAAGACCGCAATTACGCCGATATATCCGATCGGAAGCGGTGACCCTCGGTTGCGAGCCTTAGAGCAGTACACCGCAGGTATCGTGTACCGGGCTAATGGAAAACGTGATGCTGCAATTGACGCGTTCAAGGATGCTCTTCGCTTCTGGCTTCCGGCGAAGCATCACTGGCGCGCCGCGCAGGCTGCCTTTCACTTGGGGGAACTGACGGCTCGCGACGGATACTTGGACCTTTCAAAAGCGCTCGTCGACATGCACGTTCCTCGTGCATTTTTTGCGGGGATGTTGGAGCCGTACCGCGGCGCGCTCGAACATCCCTGACGTCCGTTCGCTTTCGCAGGCGAACCGTCAGGTGCTCATGGCCTTCACCCAAGGACTGAGTAACGAGGAGATTGCGACGCAACTCGGGATCCGGGGCCAAACGGTCCGAAATGCTGTTCGCAGCCTGTATAAACGGTTCGGCGCAAATTCCAGTCGTTCGTTCTGGCGTATTCTGCGAGACCGCCGCATCGTGTAGATACCGCTCTCGGAGTCTGCACTTTCGGGATAGGCCCGGACGTGAGCGAGCGGTACACTGGGCGCATAACGGGTCCTCAGACCTTGAGAGGGGTTTGCAATGGCCGTACCGGCGCCGCTGATTATTTCGCAATTTGGCCTTTGGAGCTTCACGACGCTTGGCGTGTTCGATCTGATCGCGGCAACGACAAACGCCTTCAATGGAGCTTTGCTTGCACGCCGGCCGGACCACTATAAGCACTTTACGGTCGTCGGAATCATTGCGCTTGCGTACGTCGGCGGTATCGGCGGCGGCATTATTCGCGACATACTCGTTAATAAGGTTCCCTCGCCGCTGCTCAATCCATGGTACCTCATTGCGTGTTTAGCGGCAGCCGCACTCGCACTTCTCATCGACTATGGATCCGGACAGCGCTTCAAGGACGGGCTGTTTCAGCTCATGACGGCCTTTTCGCTGCCGTGGTATGCAATCGTCGGCGCAGAAACGGCGATGGCTGCGCATCTCGGGTATTTTGCCGCGGTGCTTATCGGAGCTCTGGCCACGACGGGAGGCCGTTTCATTATCGATATAGCCTGCGGAGTCATTCCAAAGCAGACTCGTTCGCGGCCAGTTCTTCGTTGGCACAGCGCTGCTCACGGGAGTGGTGTATCTAGTCTGCGCGTACGGGATCGGGTTATCGCTCATATCGGCAACGATGATCGCATTCTTGGTCGGGTTTGGTTTCCGTCTTGCCGCGCAGACGTTCGGTTGGGAAGAGTGGGAACCGTGGGAGCCCGCACCGCTCGAAACCGCAGAGGCGCCGAAGAAGACGCTGGGCGAGGGTTTGCGCGACGAGCTCGACTCTGCAAGCACTGCGAAACACCTGTAAACGCGGCGGGCTCGTGTCGCTCGTACGCAAGTCCCTGAGCTTGCTAACGGCGATCCCGCTGCTCTGGGCACTTCCCGCGTTAGCCGATCCGCCCGCAACCCCGGCTCCAAGCCCGAAGGCGACGTCAGGGCCGAACACGTTCTCCTGGAACGGCTACTCGCGCGCATACTACTTTGCACGCACAAATGGTAATTCGTGTCTTGAATCAACGTGCAGCCCAAAAGGCACGCCTGACTCCCGCGCATTCAATATCGGTTTTAAGTTGCACGGGCAGTACACGATTACCAAATACGCGATGACGCTGGGAGCGACGTATTTTGCAGCCGAGCCGTTTGGTGCCAATCCGTCCGGACTATTGGGCGTCGGCTATAATCCTCAAGTCGATAATACGCTTCCGGGTTATGCTCTCAGTACGCTCGCTGAGATGTACGCGCAGTATAAAACCAGCGGGTTCGATCTGCAAACCGGCAAACAGGTCATCAATACGCCGTGGGCAAACGCCGCCGATTCTCGACTGGTCCCAATCACGTTTCAAGGGACGCTGGCCGACGTGAACATCTCACCGAGCCTGAAGCTCGGTGCGATGGACATGGTGCGCTTCAAGAGCCGCGTCACATCGGCGTTTGATGCCGACACGCTCTTGACGAGCTGCGTCACGGCGAATCCCACCGGCAAAGGCCCGATAGCGGGAATTCCTGGAACGTTCACGGTCGAGGGCGATCAATGCAACACGCAGCAGACGACCAGCGGATTCTTGCTGTTCTCGGCGCAGTTCAACGCGCATGGACTATCGGCAAGCGCCTATCAGTACCACATGTACGACCTCGTCAACCTAACGTACGTTGACGCGAAGTACGAGTACGCACCGAATTCGCCGCTCAAACCGTTCGTTGCCGCGCAAGTTTGGTCCGACAACGACACGGGGCGCGCGCTAATCGGCACCGTGCACAGCCAAGGGTCGGGTTTCCAGTTCGGCGTGACGCTGTTCCCAAATATCGATCTTGCTGCCAGCTATAACCAAGTACCATACGTTCGTTATGTCGTCCCGAAAGCGAGCTGTCCCGGAGACGCAGCATCGCCGACCGCAGCATCGGCCGGCACGATCTTCGGCGGCGTGCAGGACACGAGCGACAAATCGGTGCCGAGCGGGGATATCGTATGCTACGGTGGCGGCGTGGCGTCGCCGTATACGGATAATTACGAGAGCGATCCACTTTACACGTCATCGATCGGCGAGGGCATCATCGACGCACGCAAAGGCGGGTACAGCGCGAAGATCGCTCTGACGTTGCACACGAACGATCGCCGGCTAACGGCGATTCTCTCGCAGGCCCGCTACAACGTGAGCCTGCCGGGCACGAGCGACAAAGGCGACAACACGGATATTCGCACGGAGGGGAATCTTGACGTTCAATACTTCTTTAATGCCGTCGATCCGAAGAGGCCGTATCACGGCCTGTCGATCCGCGAGCGGCTGGTGGAGCGTTCGCAGACGTTCACACCGTTCGTATTTAAATACAATAGAACGCAGATCGAATTCGCATTTTAGCAGGACTGCTCGGCTCAGACCTCCGCGTAGCCGTAGATCAGCGCGGTCTTGGTCGTGCCGTCAAAGAGCCCATCCTTTAGCGGAACCTGAATCGCTTTGAAAAACTTATCCGCCGTCTCGTGCGCTTTTTGCAGTTTTCCGGCATCGCCTTTCATGTGGTACGACCAGCCGAATTCAGCGACCAGAACATTGAAGGCGTCCGTTGTCGGGCGCGTCCATACTGCGAGGTCCGCATGCGCGATGGCACCTTTTCCGAAGTGGTAGCTTCCAAGTCTTGCGCCGATCTCAAAAACTCGCGCATCGTTTACGGCCGAAACGGTTTGGGTCGGGTCGAGCTTGAGGGCCTCCAACCCAGGGAAGAGCTCGATAATTCTCGACATAGGCTGTTGAAATCTCGCGACCGGATAATAGCCGATATAGTTGTTTGAAAAAATACTCTTTATCGTTTTAGGTTCGTTGCCGCGAATAAGTTCTTCTTTAAACTTCAAGCTGACCGGAATGTCTTTCATCGACGAGTTCACGTCGAAATCGGCGGTCTCTCTAAAATCTGAGGAGCGGCGCTTGAACGTGACTTCCCACTGCTCGTCGGGCCAACCACTGGATCGATCGCGCCTCAGGCGTAGAATGACGTGGTTTTTGCGAAAGACCGCATCGGGGGTGTCGAAAAACTGCACCTCGCGCAGCTCGGAATCGATCCGGTCGAACCCTTCGAACTCTACGTCATGGTCTTTCGCGATCTGCGAGAGCCGATGATTAAAGTCCAGCACTGCCCGTTTCGTGGGAAACAGGTCCGGCTTGAGGAGGAGCTTGAATTCGCGGGCCGTGATTGCACTTGCCATGGTGTTATGCTACTCCGCCTAGACGCTTAGGGTGTATCCGAAAACGGCAAAGAAATCGCCGACTGCCTGTAGTCGACGATTCCGCTCCGGGATGGGAATGAAAACCTTGCTACCGCTTCCCCGCACGGTGATCGGCGGAGGGGAATCTGGAACGAAGTGCCGCGCGGCTCCAACAGATGAAGACTGAATCAACGGACCTAACGTTGCACGGGAACTTCGAAAAGTTTGCGCTGCTTTACGCTAATGAGGATCCGCTATGATGCCGACGCCCTCTATTCTGGTAGCAACGTGGACAACGGGCTATTCAGCCTCACTGGGAAAATGGTCCAGCAAGAACTCGCCGATCAATCAGTTCGCAGTCTGGTCGCCGATGGACGTGGAAGCGTGCTCGCAATTGTTGGCGGTCATTCGCTTTATCGACGATCCGCCGATGGCGAGTGGCCTGAGATAGCAAAGAGTGAATCCGCGCAACCTTTGGGCGGAGGCATGCCGCGGTGGATCGACGGCAAAGCCGATACGGACTGCATCGCGAGGCAAAATTCAATGCTCGCGGTGATCGACCAGTCGGGGCGCCTTTACGTCTCGTATGACGACGGCGCTTGTTGGACGCCATTTGATCGAATATTTGATCGTCAAACTCTTCCAAGCGGGCTTCACATCTGCTGACCTTTCGGCAAAAAAAGAAGCCGCGAGACGACCGCAGCTTCTTTTTCTTGTACGCGGCTCTAAATGCTAATGGAAGAACGGCTGGTGGGGACCGGTCACCATGAAGAAGAGCATCGGAATCGAGAGCATCGTGTTCACGCGTGATGCGAGAAATGCGACACGCCGCGCCTTAACCTTCTCCTCGTCCGTCGCCGGCACGATACCCAGGATCTTTTTCTGGTTCATCCAGATGAAGGTCCAAACGTTGATGAGCATGATCGTGCCCAGCCATGCACCGATACCGATCGGCGCGTAACTCCTTGCAAGCGCAAACGCTGCGGCAAAACCGTTTAGGCCGCTCGGCGCCGTGTACGTGCTGAGCAGACCCGCACCGACCAACCACGTAAAGACGGCCGCCCACCGGAAGAAGAACAACGCTCGCGGCATGATGTACTTGCCGATAGGCGCGCCCTCGCCGGCGGCGTTGGCCGCCTTCATGGCATCGACATTGACAAAATTGAAGAAATACAGCAAACCGATCCACATGATGCCGACGAACACGTGCGCCCAGCGCAGAATAGCACCGCTCCAATCCATGTCAGGCACCCGCTCCCGCGTGCGATACAATCGCCTGCGCAATATAGACCAAAATCACTGTAATGATCAGCCCTGAGATGACCGTGCCCCAAATGGAGTCCAACGGATTTTTCACCTGTTATCCCCCTGCGAAAAAAGAATCTACTGCTCATCTGTTTGCCACAAGCATCGTAAGGTCCCCTTGCTTGGCAAACGAAGCGCAACGGTTCGGCTAGGCGGGTACAATCCTGGACATGAAAACCTATACCGCGCGAAAATGGGAGCTTTCGGGCTTGCAAGGCATCTCCGATGCAACGCTCGAGACACACTTCACCCTGTACGAAGGATACGTGAAAAACACCAACACGCTTATCGAAATGACGAGCCAAGCCCGCACCAGCCGGTGAGGCTAAGGGATCAAATGCAAAATTCGCCGAGCTCATACGCCGCATGGGCTGGGAATTCAACGGCATGCGGCTGCATGAGTACTACTTTGATAACCTCACCAAGAGCCCGGCGCAGCTCACCTCGGGTGAGCTCTACGAAGTCTTGGGCGAGAGCTACGGCGACTTTGAGTCCTGGCGCAAGGATTTCTTTGCAGTCGGCGAGATGCGCGGCGTCGGTTGGGCGATCGCGTTCTACGACCCGTTGACCCAGCAGATCAGCAATCATTGGATCGAAGAACATCAAGACGGCAATCTGGCCGGTTTTTCTCCAATCGTCGTGATGGATTGCTGGGAACACGCCTTCATCAAGGACTACAAACCCTCGGAGCGAGGCAAATACATCGAGGCGTTCTACGCGAACCTGAACTGGAACGCATGCGAAAGCCGTCTCTCAACCGCACAAATACAGACGGGTGAACTCAGCCGGCTCTCGTCACTAACGCCTTTAGGGCTGGGGTGGTAACCACCCCAGCCCGCTCGCCGCGGACCTTAAACGCCGAGCATGGGGTTCTGCGGGTTCTACGTGTACCGATTTCGGATGCGTATAAAAAACAAGGCCGGGCGCAGCCGACGGGCGTTTTCGTACGTATTTGCGCTGAGTGTAGTCGATCGTGACCTTTTGACTGTTTTTTGCCTTTGAGTGCAGGGCGGCGAGCGAAGCCGCCGTCAGAATATCTTCGTGCGGCGCGGGCGACTTGTCGTCGCGTTGAAGAATCACGTGCGCTCCGGGCTGATTCTGAATGTGAAACCACAGATCGTCCGGGCGGGCAACGCGAAAGGTTAAGTCCGCGTTTTCAATCGGCGTGCGCCCAACATAGATACGCGAACCATGCAAGGTTTGATATTGGAGCGGCTTACGCTTACGCGTGATGCGCGCGGCGTACCGGTGCGCCGAGGTTCCAGTGCGGCGATAGCCTGCGCGGCGTCATCGACTTCGCCGTCACCGGCACGTTCGAGCTCCCAGCGCAGTTCTGCAAGATCGGTCAGTGCGTCGCCAAGCTCGCGCGGCGCGCTTCTCCAAGTGCTCGACCGAAGCCGCAGACTTCTTATATTTGGTGAAGAGCGCAGCCGCGCGTTCCTTTGCCTCTTCACGATCCGAGACGTCGAGTTCGTGCAGGGTGGCGTAGATCGAGTCTCCTTTTTCGCGCAGCGTTTCACGATCGGCTGCCTCGCGTAGACGTGCCCCCACTTGCGCGATCTCAGCACGCAACTTGTGCTCGCGTTCGTTCAGCGTGCGCTCGAGCGAACGCCGGCGTTTGGCGACGCGATCGCTTTGCTGCGCGTGCACGTTTGAACGGCGAGCCTCCGCGAGCAGCGTGAGAAACGACGAGGAGCGCGAGTGCTGCAGATTCGCGTATTGCGGGAGTTCGATCAGATGCGCTTGTACGAGTGCGCCCGCATCGCGGTAGACGTGCAAATCATCGTCGGGGAGTTGCTCGGCGAGCAGCGCCGCGCTTTCCTCCGAAAGCAGCGGACTCGATTTCCCGGGACGCAGCGGAGGCGGCTCGTAATCGTAGCCGGCCTGAACCGAACGCAGCGCGTTCTGCAAGGGCCCAAATTCTTTGGCCGCGGCGACGATTGTGTCGCCCTTGAGCAGCACGATGTTTCCGAAGCGCGGCACGAGCTCGCAGATCAGCGAGTATGCGTCCTCGACGCCGAAGCGCGATCGGGATCCGAAATCAAAGCGCAAGAGGCGGTCGCCCTTTCGCGATCGCACGGCAAGCAATGTCATACCGCGCAGCGCTGCGCCGGCCGCTCGTACGAAGCCCGGCTCCTGCGCAATGGGAAGTTCTCCGTCCTCGATCGTCACTGCCGGCGTCGGCGCGAAGACGTCCACGCACAGCAAGAAGTTGGTTCCGCGCGACCACAGCATCAGTGCGAAACGGCCATCGTCGAGCTGGCCCGCATCGCGCACCCGGGCTCCAGCGCAGCGCTTTTCGAGCTCCACTGCCAGGCGGCGGATCAGCAGCCAGTCGGTGTACATGTTGGCGCCTTTCGCGCTTGGGTATCAACAAGACATGCGAGGGTACGCAGAAATCCTGCTCGCATTTGCGTTCGTCATCGGGCTGAACGCGTGCGCAAGCCAAGAAGGCGGCGGCCAAGCGCGCCCCCAGGGATGGCAGCTTGACCAAAACGGCTGCCGGCCTAGCGTGGACAAACCCGAGCGATGCACATCAGGAGTACACGGTCAGTGCAAAACGAAGCAGCTCCGCACTTGCCGAGCTGGGGGCGAACGTGACGATCGCGACGCTGCTCTCGCACAAAGGCGCAAAACTTTTCGATGCGCTGCCGTATCCGGGCTGCCCGGCGAGGCGGGGCTCCAAACGTTCATCGTCACGACCTCCGCTTCGACCAGTAACGTGCTGCGCGTGGCATATACGAATTGGAATGGAACGGCAGTGACCGCGACCTACACCCGGCCCGGCCATGCGCTCGATGACCCAGACGCCGTCGGCGCCCTCACGGCAGCCGTTTGCACCGCGGTCGAAGGGCAATCCACGCTGCCGCCCGTAAGCCGCTAAACAAAGGGGCCTCGCCACCTACTCGGAACATAACCGGACTTTGCCTCGTGGAGGCCGCCTTTTTGGGAGGACATGCTGGGTCCGGGTCTGCTCTTTGTCGTGTCGGGCCCCTCGGGGGCTGGTAAGGACACGCTGGTGGACGCGCTTCGTGCGCGTTTACCTCGCTTGCGTTACTCGGTTTCGTCGACAACCCGGCAGCCGCGGCCCGGCGAGCGCGAAGGAGAACATTACTTCTTCTTAACGCGAGAAGAATTTGAACGGCGTTTGGCCGGCGGTGGTTTCCTCGAGTGGCGCGAATATAACGATAGTCTCTACGGAACGCCGCGGGATTTCGTGGAGCGCACCCTGACCGAAGGCTATGACCTCGTCATGAAGCCCGAAGTCAACGGCGCCCTTGCAATCAAGAAGGCCTTTCCGGACGCGGTTTTGATCTTCTTGGCCCCCGACAAGTTCTCGCGTTTGCGTGCACGGCTGCTCGCGCGGCGCACGGAGACGATTGACGAAATTACCCGTCGGCTCGAAATTGCGCACCAGGAATTTCAGTACGTGCGCAACTTTGATTACATCGTGATTAATGAGGAATCGCGCTCGGACGAAGCGGTTCGCGACCTTCACGCAATATTACAAGCAGAGCGCTTCCGGATACACCGGTACGGCGACGATTCTATAAGGGAACTGGAACATTCTTAATATGAGCGACTCAGTATTCGGAGATCTGGACAGACTGCTCGATCACGTGGACTCAAAGTTCAGTTTGGTCAACGTGGTGACCAAGCGAGCCAAGCAGCTGAACAACGGTGCGCCGGCCTTGACCGAGCGCGTGAATCCAAACAAGCCCGTTTCCACGGCGTTCAATGAAGTTGCCGGCGGCAAGATTCATTATCACCGCACACGGGAAGGTATAAAGTAACAGGCAGGCGCCTGCCATCCAATAAGGGGCATTTCCTATGTGCGGCATTGTGGGCTATATCGGCGAGCGTGAGTGCGTTCCGGTTATCATCGACTCACTCTCGCGGCTCGAGTACCGCGGCTATGACAGTGCCGGAATCGCCGTCATTGACGCGGCCGGTACGCTTACGGGTTCGAAAGCCGAAGGCAAACTCGCGCGCCTGACCGAGCGCCTTCGCAACGGCGGCCGGCTGACCGGACGCGTTGGCGTCGGTCACACGCGTTGGGCGACGCACGGGCGGCCCTCGGACGCGAACGCCCATCCGCACATGGATTGCACAGGCCGAATTGCGGTCGTTCACAACGGCATCATTGAGAATTACGCTCCGCTGCGCGCGCGTCTCATCGAGTCCGGGCACGTGTTCAAAAGCGAAACCGACACGGAAGTGCTCGCGCACCTGATCGAAGCGCACTACGATGGGGACCTCGAAGCCGCCGTACGACGGACGCTGCGTGAGGTTACCGGGGCATATGCCCTAGGCATCATCAGCTCCGACGATCCGGAGCACCTGATCTTTGCGCGTAACGGTGCAAGTCCGCTCGTCGTCGGTATCGGCGACGGCGAGATGTTCGTTGCCTCCGACACGCCGGCAATTCTGCAGTACACGCGCAAGGAGATCATCCTGCAAGAGGGCGAGATGGTCGTCGTCGGCCGCGACGGCTGGCGGCTGATGGACTACGAAGGTAACCCTCTCGAGCGCGAGATCATGCACGTAACGTGGGATCCCGGTTCAGCCGAGAAAAGCGGCTTCAAGCATTTCATGCTCAAGGAGATCTTCGAGCAGCCCAACGTTATCAAGGAAACGCTGGCCGGACGCGTTGACGAATGCAACGACGTTCAACTTGGTGCGGAACTCGGCATCAGCGACGAGAAGCTGCGCAGCATCTCCAAGATCGCGATCACCGGCTGCGGCACGGCGTATCACGCGGGCATGGTCGGTATGTATCTACTGCGCTCGCTCGTGCATCTGCCGGTCGAAATGGAACTGGCAAGTGAGTTTCGCTACAGCGATCCGGTCCTCGACCCGACCGCGCTCACCATTGCCATGTCGCAGTCCGGCGAAACCGCGGATACCATCGAGGCCGTTCGCATCGCCAAGGCCGCGGGTTCAACGGTACTGGGCATTTGCAACGTTCTGGGTTCGCATCTGACGCGCGTCGCCGACGGCACGCTCTTTACGCGCGGCGGTCCCGAGATCGGCGTGGCAGCGACCAAGACGTACGTCTCGCAGGTGACCGCGATGACGCTTTTTGCGCTTTATCTTGCACGCCTGCGCGGGAGCGCGCCCATTGAACGGTTACGCGAGGTCGCGGATAACACGAAGCTGCTTCCGGCCGCGGTTGACGTCGTCCTGAATACCTCGGACGACATCAAGAAAGTGGCCAAGAAGATCCGCAAGTCCAGGTCCGTGCTGTTTCTGGGACGCTATATCAATTTTCCGACTGCTCTCGAGGGCGCACTCAAACTTAAGGAAATCTCGTACATCCATGCTGAGGGCTATGCGGCCGGCGAGATGAAGCACGGCCCTATCGCGCTTTTGGACCCGAATGTGCCGGTTATCGGCGTTATGACCGATGGGCGTATTCGCGATAAGATTCTCTCAAATCTCGCAGAGTCCAAGGCACGTGAGGCGCCGATCATCGTAGTTGCCAATCACGGCGACGAAGACGCTGCGGCCATCGCCGACCACGTTTTCTGGGTGCCAAAGGTCGACGAATTGCTCTCGCCGATCGTGAACATCATCCCGCTGCAATTGCTCGCGTACCACATCGCCGATATCGAGGGCAAAGACGTCGATCAGCCTCGCAATCTAGCGAAAACCGTCACCGTCGAATAAACCCGCCCCTAGTCAGGCTTGGGGTCGTTCGAAAAGTCGACCACGGTTGAATCGTGCTTGCGCGCCTGAGAGTCGCACTGTCGAAACCACGGCGCTACGATCTGTTAACACGCTGTCAGGCCATTTTACAAACGTTGCGTGCTTATATGTGAGTATCGTCCCCGAACGGGTGTCCGCGGACAGAACGAAACGCAAAAGGGAACATATGAAGACGGCACTTTCGATTTTGATTTTGGTGGGGCTCTCGGCGTGCGCGGGGGGCAGCGGCGGCGGCATCGTGCCGAACTCCATTGACCGGGGCTCCGGGCGGACGCGCATGTCGTCCGGGTCGGATTCGGGTTCGGTTTACATCGCCAATTACGGTAATAATACGGTAACGGCGTACGATTTAAATGGGACCCAGCAGACCCTCACGGGCTCATTTAGCGGATTAAACCGCCCAATTAGCATCGCATTCGATGCGCACAACAGTTTACTGTACGTCGCCAACCTAAAGGGCGGAAACATCACCGCCTACGACCTCCAAGGAAACCAGAAGCAGCTCGGTAATTATGCCTTCAACCCACAGATCATGAACGGCACGTTCAAACCTACGGCCGTTACCTTCGATTCACACAATAACGTCCTGGACGTGACGTGGGTCACCGGCAATTACTCCGAGGTTACCGTCTACAGCGAAGACGGAACGGGCCTGGATCTTGCGGCGTCGGCAAACGGACCCATTGGGGCCGCCGAGTTTGATCCGCAGAATAATGGACTGTATCTTCCGTGGCTTAAACAACCGGGATTGAGCGTAGTCGATGAAAACTTCAATGCGGTTACGCTGCCGCAGAACGCCTTCAAGACCGTGAACGCCCCGAGCGACATCGTATTTGATTCATCGAGCGGAAACGTATACGTCGACAACGGCAACCAACACATCGATGCATACACTGCGTCGGGCTCTCCCGTGGCCCTGAGCGGGAACTTTCCGATACATGGCAATTGGTACGGAAACATGGCGTTTATTCCGCCGACCGATCAGTTCTTTATCCTCGACACGATTAGTTCAGGATCCGGTGAAAGCTGGACCGTTGCAGCCTACAGTGAACAAGGTCAGCCCGCGTCTGTGAGCGGAACATTCCCCAACCTCAACGATCCGTCCGCGATTACGTATGCCTCGCCACCGGGCACCCCGCAGCCGCTTGCGACCGCATCTCCATCGTGCAATGATGTCGGTGAAATGACCTGTCCTTCGCCGATCCCGTTACTACTTGCTCCGTAACCCGTGACGAACGCAGGGCCCCGAGAGCCGCACAACCATTGGCGGCGGCTCGAGGGGGCCGTGTGTTGTGATTGACTGGCGGCGCGGCGATTGGGCATACTACGGATAACGATGGCCACGAAGAAGCAAGTCGAAGACGCGATCTTTGCAGCGCGAAGGTTTTCGAGTGGACCTCGAGCCCTTCGATTCAAAAAAGGGCTCGCTGCCGCCGTATGATTGGTCAACGATGGCCCCGCAGCGCTGGCGCATTTCCGAATGGAAAAACGTCCGTCTTGAACCGTATCGGCTTATCGTAAAAGGCATTACGGTCTACCGAGGTGACGGCACGCCGTCGATGCGCGATCTGCAACTGGGCAATCTGCGCGACTCGTATTTCGAGGCCGCATACGGGCCCATTCGTCTGCAAACGACCGGGGAAGAAGAACCGGACGAGAAGGTCGTCGATCTCGCGAAACGCCGCAAGAAATAAGCACGTCCAGTCCGGCGCATGACGGGGAAGAGCGCTGCGTGACGTGGTATCACGTGCTCGATGATGCGAAGCGACGGACGGCGCCCCGACGAACTGCGGCCCATTAGTATCGAACCCGGATATCTGAAATACGCCGAGGGCAGTTGCCTCATTAGCGTTGGAGAGACCCGCGTGCTCTGCGCGGCAACGATAGAAGAGAAGGTGCCGCAGTGGATGAAGGGCCGCGGGAATGGCTGGGTTACCGCGGAGTACGCTATGTTACCGCGCGCGACGCAGGAGCGCACGCAGCGTGAGGCCTCCAAAGGGCGCTTGGGCGGCCGCACGCATGAAATCCAGCGGATCATCGGGCGCGCTCTGCGAGCCGTGACGGATATGGCAAAACTTGGGGAACGCACGGTCTGGCTCGACTGCGACGTTCTGCAGGCGGACGGGGGTACCCGCACGGCCGCGGTAACGGGAGCATGGGTCGCACTGGCGTTGGCGCTGGGGCAACGTTTCGATCCGGGAGACAGCCGCAAGTGGCCGCTTGCCGGTCAGATCGCCGCTACCAGTGTCGGTATCGTCGCGGGCCTGCCCATGCTCGATCTGGCGTACGACGAGGATAGCCGTGCCGAAGTCGATATGAATGTATTCATGACGGACAAGGGCCGTTTTAGCGAACTGCAAGGCACGGCCGAAAGCACACCGTTCAGCCGATCTGAACTCGATGCACTGCTCGGGCTTGCCGAGGGCGGCATTCGCCGGCTGCTTGAAGTGCAGCGTTCGATCGTCGAGGCGGTCAAAGTTTGACGGATACGCAGGCGTTTCGCGCGCTGGTCGCCCGCGTGCGTGAGTTCTACATTACCGACAAAGCAATGAAGAGCGCGCAGCAGAGGATCGAAACGGCCCTTGCCGGCGCAGGCGCCGACGAGCGAGCCAAAGACGAATATCTGGCGGCGGTGCGCCGGTACTTTACGGGATTCGAACGGGAAGCGCGCGCGCATCTGCGCGGGGTCGATAAGCGATTGGAACACGTCAACCAGGTGCATTTCAATCTAACGGCCGAGCGCGGCGTCGCGGTGCGCCGGATCGAGGTCACGCAACAAGTACTGCAGGACGTAGAGAGTGTCGCAAACACTGAACGAGTCTGAAAAAGCGGCCGAAGCCGTCGAACGCGCCTCCGTCGGCGCGCTCGAAGGCGTCGGGCGTAAGGTGAACTCGATCTTCGAGTACGTCGGCGGCGTAGCGGCGCTGGGCGGCGAGACTGCCGTGACCATCGCCAGGCTGCGCATTCGTTTTGGCGAGACGGTCAACCAGTGCTTTTTGCTGGGCTACCAATCCCTTGTCATCGTGCTGCTGACCTCGCTCTTCACCGGCATGGTCTTTTCGCTGGAATCAGCGGTCCAAGCCGTGCAATACGGGTTCGGAAGTTTCGTCGGCGGCATCGTTTCGTATACAAACGTGCGCGAACTTGGACCGATGCTCACCGCCGTCGTCGTCGCCGGTCGCGTTTGCGCCGCCATCGCCGCAGAGCTCGGTTCGATGGTGGTCACCGAGCAGGTCGAGGCGCTGCAGTCCCTGGGCCTCGCGCCCGTGCGCTTTCTGGTTGTTCCGCGCATGCTCGCACTGATGATCATGCTGCCGCTGCTCACGGTGTTCGCGGACGTCGTCGGCGTGATGGGCGGCGAATGGATCGCCCATTCGCAGGCCCACATCGCGTACAACGATTTCATGTCGTCGGCGCGCCAGACCATCGGATTCGAAGACGTCGTCAAGGGTCTATTCAAATCCGTTGTCTTCGGCATCATCATTGCGCTGGTCGGCTCGTATCAGGGCCTTACGACCACCGGCGGAGCGGCCGGCGTCGGCAAATCGACGACCAGTGCAGTCGTCATCAGCATCATCCTGATCTTTTTCGTGAACTTCGTCATGTCGTATTTCCTCTACGGAGGCGGATGATGCCCAGCGTCATCGCGAGGCTCGACGGCGTCTCACTGAATTACGGCGACCGCATCGTGTTGCGCAACTGCAGTATGGACGTGGTCGAGGGAGCGATCACGTGCATCATCGGACTATCGGGCGCCGGGAAGTCGACGATTCTTGCGGCTGCTCGACGGCTTGCGCAAGCCTGACGCGGGCCACGTATACGTCCGCGGTCACGACATCTGCCACATGCGCGAGAGCGACCTCATCGAGATGCGGACAAAGATTGGTTTTTCGTTTCAGTTCGCCGCGCTCTTCGACAGCATGACCGTCGGCGACAATATCGCGTTGCCGCTTCGCGAACATACCTCGCTCACCGAGAGCGAGATACACCAAGTCGTGATTCATACGCTCGACAGCGTGGGGCTGGCGCACACCTACGACAATATGCCGAGCGAGCTCTCGGGCGGCATGCTCAAGCGCGCGGGGTTTGCGCGGGCCGTCGTCACCAATCCGGATCTGGTCCTCTACGATGAGCCGACGACGGGCCTGGATCCGATCGTGACGCATTTGCTTACCGATACGATCGTCCGCCTTCGCCAGCAGCTCAACGCGACGGCAGTGGTCATCTCGCACGACCTGCAGTCGATCTACATGATGGCGGACTACGTCGCGATGCTTTTCGAGGGAGCGATTATCGAATACGGAACGGTTGAAGATATCCGAAAATCCATGAACCCGATCGTTCAGCAGTTCCTTGAAGGCTCGGAGGTGGGACCGATTCCGCTATGAGGACGCAGCAAGCAAACGTACGATCTTCGGGGAATAGGTAGGCAATGTCCAGACAGGCGCAACTCGGCTTTTTCGCGGTACTCGCCCTGGCGCTGCTATTCGGAATCTTTTACGTCGTCACCGATTTCGGGACTCGGCACAGCGGCTATCGCATCGGCGTGCATTTTGCCTCGGCCGCGGGCCTGCCGACCGGTGCGCAGGTGTTCTTTAGCGGTGTAACGGTAGGAACCGTCGATCAAATCCAACTCGAGCCGGACAACAGCGTCGATGTGATACTCGCGATTCAAAGCGGGATCAACATTCCCAAAGATTCAAAATTCCTGATTCAAGCGCCGCTCACGGGCACGCCCAACTTGGTGATCGCACCGCCGGTTCCTCGACCGCTGCCGCGCGGGTACAGCGCGATCGCCGCTGCCCGCCGAGGCGATCTTGCCCAAAGAAGTGCTGCCGCTGGATCAGCAGCCAATCGGTATCGCAAGCCCGACCATTGCTGATTTGCTGGCACAAGGCCAGGGTGAAGTCGGACGACTGGATACAATGCTGGCAACGCTCGAGCAACGCGAGCCCAAGCTGCTCGATAACCTTGACACGGCCCTTGCCAACGTGGACGCGATGACCACGGAGCTTCGCAGTACC
Source organism: Vulcanimicrobiota bacterium (assembly GCA_963777365.1). Classification (GTDB taxonomy): domain Bacteria; phylum Vulcanimicrobiota; class Vulcanimicrobiia; order Vulcanimicrobiales; family Vulcanimicrobiaceae; genus CAVZQG01. The sequence continues at coordinate 59,638 of CAVZQG010000017.1, read as the reverse complement.
GTTGCCGATCTCTCCGGTGTTTTGGATACCTCGCTCCGGTCGGCGAGCGGCAATCTGGTACAGATGACCTCGACGGTCAACTCGACGCTCTCGCGCAACCAGTACAAGATCGACAGCATGCTCACCTCGCTGGATAGAACGGCGGTTGCCCTGAACAAGTCGATGGATGCGCTGCAAGGCCTGGCGACGGATCCGCGTCTGAAGAACAATCTGGTCACCACAACCTCGAATATCCGCGACCTCACCAGCAACATCGCGGGTCTAACGGGAGATCTGCGCACGATTACCGGTAATCCGCAGACGCAGGCGCAGCTGCAAAATACCGTCGCCAACCTCGACGCCACGATGCAGAAGGCGAATTCGCTGCTCGGCACGCTGGGCGGCCAAAGCCACGTGTACGGCGTCGATGCCGGAGCCACGCCGTATCCGGTACCTACCGGCCTACGCGACAATACCGCCCAGCGTGCAAGTGCCGGGGACGCAGCAGGCCGGAGCGCCGCTGCCCGGAACGCCGCAGCCGATCGTGGTCGCCTCTGCGCCCTCGCGCGCTGGGCTGCAGCTCTCGCATCTGGTCAGGGATCTCGTCGAAGTTCAGACACGGTTCACGTATCTGAACGCGCAGAGCGTAAAGGGTCCGAATCCGCTGCTCACAAGCGATCGCGGTCCACAAACCGACATGAACCTCGTCATACTTCCACGGTCGAGCGTAAGCGGCTTTTTCGGCGTGAACGACATCGGCGCGAACACGACGTGGAACTTCGCGGCGATAAAGCACGCGGGGCCGCTGACTACGGCGCCGGAATTCTGTATTCGCAATTCGGCGTTGCCGGCGCATACAATTTCGGAAAGATCGGCGTGGAGACGCGGATCTACAACCTGCGGCAGCCGACGTTCGATCTGTACGGGAATTTGAACGTCGTGCGCTGGGCGCAGCTGTTCTTCGGCGAGCGCGATATAACGCGCTCGGACCGTCGCACGGTTCTCGGTCTCCAACTCCAATTCTGACCGGTGATCCCCTATGCCGACGAGCGCCGGCCGCCCGTCGTTGCCGTGTCGGTATGGATCATCGTCGCCGCAAACGTCTATTTCTTTTTTCGCGAGCTCACCGCATCGCGTCCGGCGTACGTCATCAACGAGTTCGCGCTGGTGCCGTACAACATGACGCACGGCATTCAGCTCGGCCGCGCCTTCGCCGCATCCCGCCGTGCTTACACTCCTAACCTCGATGTTTCTGCACGGCGGCTATGCGCATATTTTCTTCAACATGCTCTTCTTGGTGGTTTTCGGGCCGCGCATGGAGCGGTATCTTGGGCACGCCGGTTTTCTCTTCGTGTATCTCGCTGTGCGGCCTGGCCGGCGGAATCGCGCAGATCGTCGTCGATCCGAATAGTCACGTTCCGGAGATCGGCGCTTCCGGCGCGATCGCGGGAATCCTCGGGTCCTATATCGTTACCTACCCCACCTCGCGAATAGGCACGATTACACCAATCGGGTGCTTTCCGCTCTTTCTTTCGCTGCCGGCGGTACTCGTGATCGGGATCTGGGCGGCAATACAGTTCTTTCTCGGATTCGAAACGGTGGATCCGCACGCCAACCAGGGAGGCGTTGCGTATTTTGCGCACATAGGCGGCTTTTCGTGCGGCGCGCTTATTGTAGGGCTGTACGGGCTGCTCGGCGGACGGAAGAGGTCGCGGGCGCCGCGAAACCGGCGATAATGGAGCAGGCAAAACAGCGCATCGGGATCATCGGCTCTGGAGCGATGGGCACGCTCTTCGGCTTTCACTTGGCCTCGCGATGCGAGGTGACGATGCTCGACAGTAATCCGGCGGTGCTCGAAGGTATCACGCAGAACGGCGGGCTCTCGGTCAACGAGGCGCCTGTTCGCAGCGTTCGCGTAGGCCGTCACTCGCGAGATCTGTTCGGATCGAACATGGTTTTTCTGTTCGTCAAAGCGGTGGACACGCTGCGTGCCCTGCGTCCGTTTGCCGGCGAGCTCAGCCCCTCGACGCCAATCGTTTCGCTGCAAAATGGCGTTGGTAACGAAGACGCAATCAAGACCGCGCTGGGCGGCGCCGTTCCGGTCGTGCTCGGAATCACGACGGAATCATCGCTGACGGTTGCTCATGGCCGGGTTCGCAGTTCGGAAGAAGGCAACACGATCATCGGTTCCGGCGGCGCCTCGCCCAGCACCTCGCGAAGCGTTGCGGAATTGCTCGTGCAAAGCGGAATGCGCGCCTCGGTCGTCTATGACATTCGCCCGCACCTATGGGGCAAGCTCGTTGCGAATGCAGCGATCAACGCGCTCAGCGCGCTGCTCGATTGTGAGTCGGGGGACATTCTCAAAGATCCGAATGCGGCGCGCATCGCCGAGGCGCTGGCCGAAGAAGCCGCGAGCGTCGCCGCCACGCAGAAGATCAATCTGCCGTTTGCAAATCCCTGGCAATATGTAACCGAGGTCATCGCCGTCGGCGCGGACAGTAAAAGTTCAATGGCGTTCGACTTGGAGTCCGGGCATCAGAGTGAGATCGATCACATCAACGGCGCGGTAGCCGCCGCCGGGCGCCGAACCGGCGTCGCGACACCGTACAACGACGCGATGGTACGCCTGGTCAAAGCAAAAGAAGCGATGAGCACGCAAAAGCGCAGCGCACCCCGTGTAGCCGCGTTCGTCATTTGTCCACTGACACCGCCCCTCGACAAGTCAAGAGGATGGTTGAGCAGTCGAAGCCCGTACCGTTCGACATGCTTAGTGCTTCAGTGGAGAGCATCGTCTTGCTGACGAGTGCGTAGATCGCAGCTCGACTGCGATCGGTTATCGCGGTCGAGCCGGTTGACGCTGATAATTAGGGAAGCGTCCAATTTCTTGACGTAATACATATCCGTGCTAAAGCCGTTGATCGTGCCGGAATGACCGCAAAATCCATACCCCGTAGCCACGCCCTCGCCATAGTCGACGGCGGATCCGAGCAGCGGTTGCCCTTGCAAACGTTCCTGCTGCGTACGTGGTTTGAGTAAACCTCCAAGGCAAAGCGACCGCGAGAACGTTCGAAGATCCGACACCGTGGAAACGACCGCTCCGGCGGCGCCCGCAAGCGGTGGATTGAACAGCGTCTTGTCATCGAAACGTTTCTTAGCCGGGTTCCAGCCGTATCCGCGAAGCGGGCCCGGAATTGTAACGCCCGTCGGATATGACGTATTTCGCAGTTTGAGCGGGACGATCACACGCTCGGTGATCACGGTTCCGATGTCCTTGCCGGTGACGCGCCGCACGATGCCTGCCACGATATCGTAGTTGAAGTCCGTGTAAACACCCTGCGTGTTCGGAGTCTTAAACTGGGATCTCAGGCGAGCGAGGGACGCGAGCTCGTCAGAAAGGGATGCCGCACGTGCGAGCGGCGCGTCATAGACGCGAGCCAACACGGCGTCGTCATCCGGCGCTGGTATACCGCTGCGCATGCGAAGCAGATCGTCGATCGTAATGCGCTCGGCGTTCGGAAAATCCGGATACCATTTCGCGATGCGGTCGTTCTTGTGGAGCAGCCCCTGGTCGACCAAAATCAAGACGGCAGTGGCCGCGAAGGGTTTCGTGACACTCGCGATGCGAAAAGGCTGATCCAATGCGCGCGCCGTGCCGGTTTTCAGGTCGGCAAATCCGCTCACGAACGTGTAGCGGCCTTTTTGCGGAACGAACACGCCGACCGCGACACCCGGCAAATTGTTCTTTTTCGCGATATCCGCGATCTCGCCGCTCAGACGGCGCGCCACCGCTGCCGGAAACAGGTTATTCGAGGTTGACGCCGCTACCGCCGGCGCGGCCGCAAGAAGCACGGCCAGGATGAACAGCATGCACGCGAAGCGTGTCAACGCACGCCGTCCTGCGGCCAAAACCCATAGATTGCACGGCCTGGTTCCAGATCCCAAAAGCGCGTGATGTTGTCGCCCACGCCGTACACGACGGCATACGGTACGTCGCGAGCCAGAATCGCGCGAACCAGACGCGCAAAGTCTCGATGCGACATCCACGTTGCGGCATACCGTTTGAACTTTTGATCGTCGGTCAGGTTCAGCCATTCGCTTGACGTGCGTACGCTCTCGTCGCGCGGATCGTCGGCTTGCGTGATCGACCCGATGCGAATACACGCAACTTGTATGCCGTACGCATCGCTATAGAACCGCCCGAGCGTCTCACCGAAGGCTTTCCAGACGCCGTAGAGCCCGTCAGGACGATACGGCTCGTCGGTTCCGATAACCACGCCCGATCCGGGCTCGTAGATCGCAGGTGCGTTTTGCACCTCGTGCATGCCCACGCAGTGATTGGAACTCGCAAAGATGATACGCTTTGCGCCGTTTCGGCGCGCGGCTTCGTACACGTTGTACGTTCCGCCGATATTCGTGTGGTACACGCTTTCCCAATCGGCATCCACGGCCACCACGCCCGCGAGATGAATGACGGTTTCGCAGCCTTCGAGCGCGGAGAGCATCGCGTCGAAGTCTCGGACGTCGGCCGGTGACCTCGGCGTCTTCGATGTCGATGCGGACGACCTGGTAATCGCTGAGCCAAGTCCGCGCACAGGCGCGCGCCGATTGTGCCGTTTGAGCCGGTAACCGCGATCTTTGACATAGCGTCCCCGCTTCGACTACGATAATCGCCCGTCATGTATTTATGAGGATGGTGCTCAATGAATTGCCCGTCTTGCCAGGCCAATATTCCCGACCAATCGCGGTTTTGCCCGAACTGCGGCGCACCGGCCGCTCAGCAAACGACCGTCGGCACGTATAGCGAGCCGCAGCCCGAACTCGATAATCCAAAAGAACCAATTACGTTAGGCGACATGACGATCCGAGTCGAGGGCGAGCTGGTGCCGGTCGTCGACGTCGAGCTGGGCGTGCAACAGACGGTGTACTTCGAGCACCACATCGTCCTGTGGAAGCAACCGCAGGTAACGATGGGCTTTATGGGCATCCAGAACGCGGCGAAGCGCTTCTTTGCAGGTCTGCAGATTTTTATATCGACCGCGCAAGGTCCGGGCAACATCGCATTCTCGCGCGAGGCTCCGGGACAGATCGTTGCGCTGCGCGTGCAGCCCGGCCAGGCGGTAGACGTGCGCGAACATCAGTTCCTGCTCGCCACCGGCAATGTGGATTACAACTTCTACTGGCAGCAGGGTTTGGCGAACGTCATTTTCGCGCGAACCGGGCTCTTTATCGACCGCTTCACCGGCACGGGTTCGGAAGGTCTCGTACTTTTACACGGCTACGGCAACGTCTTTGAAAAGGTGCTCGGACCCGGAGAAATGCTCGACGTGGAGCCGGGCGGATGGCTATGGAAAGACGCGAACGTCCGAATGGACACCGTTACGGTGCTGCAATCCGGCGGCAAGGGCGGCGGCCTGCTCGGCGCGATCGGCGCGTTTGTCGGCGGAGCCTCGCTTATGCTCAATCGTTTCTACGGCCCCGGCCGGGTCGGTATCCAATCGATGACGTATCACGAGCCCGCCACCGAAGGTGCCGCGCAAGCCGGCGGGACCAGCAACGTCGGGAACGTCATCAACTCGTTCTTCAATCCGCGCCAATAACGGCAAAACCGCGCCTGCCGTGCGCACGCGCGGGAATGACGGTGAAACGGACGCTGCGGGTCAGAGCACCGCTTCTAATCCAAAGCGTCCACGAGCCTTGGCGCACCGTCCAGAAATACGTGTCGAGCGCGCTGCGCGCGAGCGCCTTTCCGTCGAGATACCACTGGACGTCGGCACCCGCCGGACGGCTGATGCGAAAAGCGATCTGCTGCTGATCGCGGTGCGGATCGTTCGCCGCGAGTTTATCTTCGAAAACGTCACCCTCGCGCGGAAATAGAATGCGCAGCGGACCGCTCGTGTCGCCTTGTTGTACGCGCCATTCGTCGTACGCGTCCGAAGCGCGTGCGATACTCGCGGAAGAAGGGTTACGGGCGAGCATCGATGCGGGCGGAGCGGTAAACGGCGGCGGATCGCGATGCTCGTACAGATGGAGCATGATGCGATTCCAAAGCGGTCCCGCGCCCGTCACACCGGCAACACGCGACATCGGCGCGCCCGTGAAGTTTCCGACCCAGACGGCGACCGTGTATTCAGGCGTATATCCGACGGTCCACGTATCTCGATAGCCCGACGACGTTCCTGTCTTGACCGCGACCGGAAACGGCATGTCGATCACCGATCCGACGCCGAACGCTTGTGCGCGCGCATAGCGGTCGGCCAATACGTTCGTGATCCATTGCCACGGGCGCGGGCGATCCGATCTGCACCGGCGCCTGAATACTGCTCTGGTCGAGCACGGTTCGCAGCGGAATAGCGTTACCCGATCGCGCCAGCGTCACATACGCATGCGCGAGGTCCCACAGCGTGACCTCACCCGCTCCGAGCGTAAGCCCCAAACCATAGAAATCGGGCGATCGACGCAGATGCGCAAAACCCAGTTCGTGCAGCCGGTCTAAAAATGGCGAAACACCAACGGACGAGAGCACGCGAACCGCAGGCACGTTCAACGAGTTCGCGAGCGCCGTGCGAACCGAAACCGGACCGGAGAATTGCCGGCTGTAGTCTTGTGGACTGTACAACTCGCCGCTGGGTATCGCGTACGATGCCGGCACGTCGGCGAGCACCGTACTCGTCGCAATATCGCCGCGCTCGAGCGCGTACTCGTAGAGAAACGGCTTGAGCGTAGACCCGGGCTGGCGGAGCGCTTGCACACCGTCGTTGCGCCCGAGGTACGCGTCGTCGAAATAGTCCAGCGACCCGAGATAGGCCAGGACGTCGCCGTTTCGATTGTCGATCACGAGGGCGGCCGCTTGCGATACGTTATGATCGGCCAGCGCGGCGACCACATCTTGCGCCTGTGCCTGTACGAATCGCTGAAGCGGAAGATCGATCGTGGTACGAACGGGCGCGCCCGTCTGCGTAACGCCGGGCGCGAGCGCGAAAAGCAATTGCTGCGCGCCGGCAAGATCCGGCCCTCGAGTCCGTACGTGGATGTTCTCCCGGCGCGCGACCTGCTGCTTGATTCGGGGTAATGTCACCGGCAGCAACCATGGCGGCCAGAACCACGCGCTGGCGCGCACGCGCGGCTTGCCAGTGCGTGCGCGGATTCAAGCCGACGGGGTCGTTCGGAATTCCCGCGAGCAGCGCTGCTTGGGCAGCATCCAGGTCGCTCGCCGGAATGCCGAAATACGTGCGGGCGGCGGCTTCGACACCATAGACGTTGCCGCCCATCGCCGCACGATTGACGTAGGCGCTTAAAATATCTGCTTTGCCGCTGCCCGCCTCGATTCGCATCGCGTCCCACATCTGACGCAGCTTTCCCCGCGCGCCGCCGGGAACGTCGAACTGCATCCTCGCGACTTGCATCTCGATCGTTGAGGCCCCGCCTGTATCGCACAAACACCCCGCATCCCGCCAGGCGACGCGCGCAAGGGCGAGCCAATCAATCGCGCCGTGTTTGTAGTAGCGCCGATCCTCCGCGGCAATGACCGCCTGCACGAACAATGGGGAGATGCGCGAGAGAGGTACGGCGACCGCGCGTTCCTGCGAAGAACTGAGGATCGTGCCCAGCGGAATGCCCGAGCGATCCTGAAACGACACCGAATTGCTCGACGGGGCAATCTCGCTCGGGTGCACGGCAAACGCCCGCGGTGCAACCAGCGCGCACAACAGCACGAGCGCCAAGAGAACCAACAGCCACGTACGGCGGCTCATGCAAAATAATTCCTGCAAGCCAAGAGGTTTTCCGGCATTTCGTGGAATCGGCGATCATGCGTGCCCGCTTGGCATTCCCGGTCGTTGCTCTGCTCGCCGGCATGTTCGGTTGCGGGAAGGGCGGTGCGCCGCCGCCGCTCGAGCGCGTGACGGAATTGCCTGCGCCGTCGGTGCCGGCATGGATTTCCCAGATCGCGCCGCTCGGAAGCGCAAACACTCGGGCGCAAATCCGCGTGATTTTCGCATCGCCCGTTCTGCCGGTCGAGCAGATCGGTTCGCCCGGCGAGCAGAACGTGCTCTCGCATTTTCATATCGCACCGGCTTTGCCGGGTTCGTTCGTCGTGCTTACGCCCAAGAATGATCGGGTTCCAATCCGATGCGCAGCTGCCCCCGGCCACGCGAATTCGAGTGACCTTGGATGCGGGTCTCCAAGACCTGCAGGCGCACCGGTTGGATCACGACCTGGCTTGGACGTTCAACACGCCGCCGCTGCGCTTCACGTTGCCGCAAGATGCGCCGACGCCGGGAATCGTGCCGCTCAAACCGGTCATTCGCGTCGCCGCCTCGACAACGATCGACCCGGCAACGTTCGCGCAGCATTCCGCTTTTATTTCCAGCGCGTCATCCTCCGTAGCCGCGACCGCAGTACTCGAATCCCCGCCGCCGGGAGCGCAGCAGATCGTCTATGACGTCTCACCCCAAAGCCCGCTGCAGCGCGCGAGCACATACCGTTTGTCGATTGCTCCCGGCGTTCTCCCGTACACCGGAAATCTGCCGAGCCAAGCGCAGTTCACCGTGCGACAATGACGACATACTCGCCCCTAGCGTTTGCGAATGCGGCGCCCACCGCCGATCCGCTGACCTCGACGGGCCAGCCGCGCTTTAACGGCGGCGATCCTGCGCTGACGTTCAACAACGCCCTCGACCCCAAAACATACGCGCAGCACGTGCACGTCAGCCCGTCGCCCGCAGCCGTCGGCCAGCTCTACTCATTGTCGGATAGCGGCAATGCGATTCTGGTAAACCCGTATGCCCTCGCGCCCCAGACGGCCTACACGTTCACCTTCGATCCGCAGTTGCAGGACGTCTTCGGCCAGCGCTTAGAGAAACCGGTGAGCGTCGCATACCAAACCCAAAACTACGCGCCCTATTTTTGGGCGCCCGGCGGCGCGAACATGTTCGTGTCAACGCAAAATCTCCAGCTGCAATATAACGCGATCAACCTGCCGAATAACAAATATTTTGCGCAGTACCGCGCATTGTCGCCGCCCGAACTCGCGAATGTGGACAGCAGCTCCACGCAGCTTCTGGCCGCACCCAAGACGTGGCAGGCATTTACCATCGGCGGCGCTCTGCGTAACCATCCGCGCACAGTCGGCGTCCCGCTTCGCGAGAAACTCGGTTCGGCGGGCGGCGTCCTGGCGTACGGCGCAACCGCCTCGATCGCCGATGCATCGCCCTATTACGGCTCGGTGCAGCTAACGAATCTCGGCATCTTCGCGCAGTGGTTTCCGCAGAGCGGATCGATCATGGTGCAGCGTCTGTCCGACGGTTCGCCCGTCGCCGGCGCCAAGATCGACGTGTACGTCTCGCACATTTACGATGCCTCGCCGGCGCCCGCGCTGCTCTGTGCCTCCGGCGCGACGAACGCGCAAGGCGCCCTAAGCATAACCGGCACGTCTATCGAGCGCTGTTACGCCGGCAACCATCCGGCCGATCAAGCGCCGCAACTCTACATCGTTGCTCGTTCGGGCACCGACTGGGCGTATGTCCGAACGTTCGACTGGAGCGGCGTCTACACGTACAGCTCGCAGATAAACGACACGACGTGGTCCGCCGGGCAACCGATCTCCCGCGGAACGATTTTTTCCGATCGTGATATGTATCAGCCGGGAGAACGAGGATGGTTCACGGCTGTTTGCTATGTCCTGCAGAACGGCGCACTGCGTGCCGACCGCAACGCGAAATACACGATCGTTTTGCGAGATCCGAACGGCAAGGAAACCAAACTGCCCGCGCAAACCACGAACAACTACGCGACGTTTTCGTTTCCGATCGCGTTCGCAGGCGCGCAGACACTCGGGTATTACACGCTCGTTGCGACCAGCCCCGGCGGCGCTCAAATCACCGGAAGTTTTCGAGTCGCGCAGTTCCGTCCGCCGAACTTTAGCGTCAATCTTCGCCTCGATCGCGAATATGCGGCGGCCGGTGACACGGTCCAGGCGCAAGGCAACGCGCAATACTTGTTCGGTGCACCGATGACGGGCGCCGCAAGCGTACACGTCACGCGCGAGCAAACGTCCTTTACGCCCAAAGGCTGGGACGACTACACGTTCGGACGGCAATGGTTTTGGCCCGAGCAGCAGCCCGACGTATCCGCCGACGCGGGGCAGCAGCACGTGAATCTCGACGCCCAGGGAAATGCGGTCCGCCGCAATCGGCGTCGCGAAAGACTTGCCGTATCCGATGACCTATCGTGTCGACCTGGAAGTGAGCGACGTCTCGCATCTGGCGAGCAGCGCGACACAAACATTTACGGCGCTCCCAAGCGCCTCGCTCATCGGCCTGCGCAGCGATTTCGTCGGCACGGTCAACAAGCCGATCGCGATCTCCGTTGTCGTGACGGATCCGCAAGGGAAGACACAGCCGGGAACGCCGGTGCATGTTGAGCTTCAGAAGATGGCCTACAGTGGGGTGACACAAGTCGTCGAAGGGTCCGAGGCGGCACGCAATCAAGTACAATACACGACGGTCGCGCAGGCCGATGTTACGAGCGCTTCGCGGGCGCAGCAAATCTCGCTCCAAACCAAAGATTCGGGCAGCTACCGGATCAGAGCAACGTTCGCGAATTCTAGCGACCTTGCCACGGCCACGGACGCACAGGTGTGGGTAACAGGCCCCGGCCAAGCCGCTTGGGGACAAGAGAATCCCTCGCAGTTGCAGCTCAAACTCGATAAACAGACGTACGCGGCCGGCGATACCGCGCAGCTCGCCGTCGCGTCGCCGTACGAGAAGGCCGATCTCTATGTGTCGGTCGTGCGGGACCGCGTGCTCTACAAGACGCTCCTGCATGTAAACGGCAGCGCGCCGCGCGTGCGTATCCCTATCTCGCAAGACGATGTTTCCGAACGCGGCGGTGCAAGGCGTGCTCGTTCGTCGGGGCGCACCCATATCCGGGGCAAATGCACTCGGCGTCGACAGCCTGGTACGCATCGGTATGATACCGCTCTCGATCGACGTGCAGCCGCAATACCTCGCGGTAAAGATCTCGAGCGCACACGCGAAGGTGGCGCCGCACGCGCAGCAAACGGTCGCGTTTCACGTGAGCGATCGCAGCGGTCACGCGGTGAAAGGACAGCTCACCGTGATCGTCGCCAATGATGCAATCTTGCAGCTGAGCGGCTATCGCGCGCCGGATCTGGTGAAGATCGTGCTGCGCGACCAGCCGATTGCGACACGCTTTGCCGACAACCGGCCCGACGTAACGCTCGCGCAGCCCAACGACGTGGCGCAGAAAGGCTGGGGTTACGGCGGCGGATTTCTCGCGGGCGCGGCGGGCACGCGGGTTCGCACGCAGTTCCTGCCGCTCGCATATTTCAATGGAGCGGTGCAGACCGATGCGGCCGGGAACGCCCACGTTACCTTCACGACGCCGGATAACCTGACGACGTGGCGCGTCATGGCCGTCGCGATAACAGCCGACTCGCGCCCGCGCTTCGGGACCTCGGACGCGACATTCATTACGACCAAGCCGCTTGTCACCGATCCGCTGTTGCCTGCGTTCGCGCGGCCGGGTGACCGGTTCGACGCGGGCCTGCTCTTGATGAATGCAACGAGCTCGCCCGTAGATGCGCGCACGCAAGCGCTGCTGAGCGGCGAGTCTGAGTTTCACTACTCCTATGGGGGAACGGACGCAGGCACAACAACAGTTCGGGCCGGGTCTGAACGCATGGCGTTTCCCGATGATCGTGAACGCGCAGGGGCCGGCGTCGATGCAGTTTACGACGACCATCGGCGCGGCGGGTTCGGACGCATTCCGAGTTCCGCTGGAGATTCGGACGGCGGACGTTTCCGAGTCGTCGATGGATTCGGGCGCAACGCAAACGCAGGCGAGCGTTCCCGTAACGATTGGGCCGAGCGGCGGTACCGTTCGAGTAGCAATCGCGGGATCGCTGGTGCCGCAGGCGGTGCTTCCCGCGACGAACGCGCTCGCCGCGGACAAAATCGCGATGCTTACGCCGATCGCGGACCGGCTGGGCATCAGCGCATCGCTTCTCGACCTTCAAAAAATACTCGGAAAAGCGGCCGTCCCGATCGACGCGGCTTCCGAAGCTTCCGAGCGACGTCGACGCAACTCGGGGCAATGCAACGGCTGGACGGCGGCTTTGCGTTTTGGCCCGGCTCGGGTTCATCCGATGCGTTTGGTACTGCCGATGCGATCCGGACGCTCGCCTACGCTCGAAGCTCGGGCGTGCGCGTTCCGCGAACGCTTTTCACGAAGGCAAAACCATACCTGGTTCGCGCCCTGGGCGATCCGGCCGGTGTCGCAAAGTGGTGCACGAGCGTCCCGTGCAAAACCTCGATGCGGCTGGCGATGTTGCAAGCGCTGGCAGCTGCTGGGCGACAGACGAACCGATTTCTTGCCGGCGATCTATGCGCAGCGTAACGTACTTGGAATCGCCGAGCGCGTCAACCTCGCGTTATATTTGCAGCAAACGCCGCAGTGGCGAACGCAAGCGACCGTTCTAGCGAATGAGCTGGAACAAGACGTGTATATAACCGGGCGCTATGCGAATATTCAGGCACAGGGTACCTGGTATGGTTCGCTCGTTGAAGCGCAGGCCGCCTATCTGCGTCTGGTCGTCGCGGCGACATGCGGCGCCGGCGGAGCAAGATCGAGCACTGAATGCGCTGGTTGCACAGCAATGTAAATGCGGCTGGCCGGGCTCCGGCGACACGTCGGCTGCGCTAGCCGCATTGGTCGCGTACGCTGCAGCGCAGCGCGAAGCGCCTAATTTTACGGCCGCCATATTGCTGGACGGCAAACCGGCGGGAACGGCACACTTCTCAGGTTTCGCAGCGCCCGAAAAAACGTTCACGTTCGGCTCGCTGAGTCGGGGTTCACACAGCGTGACGCTGCGCAAGCAGGGAGTCGGAACGCTTCACTACGTGCTCGCGTATGACTACAGCCTCGATGCTCGGTCGCCCGGCCGGATATCGGGACTTCGAGTACGGCGCACGGTGCGCCCGGCGAACGGCAAGCGCCGTTCTCGCGACGATGGACCTTGCAGCGCAGTCGCTCTCGCTTCCGGCGGGAAACGTGTACGACGTTAGTGTGGAAGTCATCACCGACCATCCCGTTGATCGCGTTATCGTTACCGACCCGTTGCCCGCGGGCTTCGAGGCGCTCGATACGTCGTTCCAAACGACCGCCGCATATTACCAGCCGTTAACGAGCGACTGGCAAATCGACTATCAACAAATCTATACCGATCGGGTTACCGCCTTCGCGCAGCACTTGGATCCCGGCGTGTACAGCGTTCATTATTTGGCTCGATCCGTGACGCCCGGCGATTACCTGTGGCCCGGAACCTCGGCATACCTGTTAAACGCGCCGGAACAATTCGGCGCGCACGCCTTTTGCAGCTCTGCACGTCGGTTCGTAACCGGCAATTTCGGGATATGCATTGCTTAAAACTCGCTGCTAAGATTTGACCACGGCCGTCGCTTCCGCCACGCTTGGCGAGGGCTACCTTGTATTGCACGATTGAGGGCACACATGAGTACGTCAGATCAGAATGGCAAAACGCCAAAGCCCGATTGGTTCGCCGAGCGCGACAACATCCATAGACGGCAAACACCTGCCGCCAGCGCCGTCCACAATTCGGCGGCGAGATAAATCTCAGCGCCGCAGAGTCGAAACCGTATTGGCCGGCAAAAGTCGTTCCGCCGGACGGAGCGCCCAATGTGCTGCTGATCATGACGGACGATGCCGGTTACGGCGTCAGTTCAACATTCGGCGGCGTCATTCCAACGCCCGCGCTCGAACGCATTGCGCAAAAGGGTCTGCGCTATACGCAATTCCATTCGACCGCGCTTTGCTCGCCGACGCGCGCAGCCCTTATCACGGGCCGTAATCATCATTCCGTCGGCTTTGGCGTTATTACCGAACAATCGACCGGATATCCGGGCTACGACTCCATCATCGGCCCGGAGAACGCCACGATCGGAACGATTCTGCGGGACAACGGGTATGCGACGTCGTGGTTTGGCAAGGAGCATAATACGCCGAGCTTCCAGTACAGCGCGGCGGGTCCGTTCGACCAATGGCCGGTCGGAATGGGTTTCGAATATTTCTACGGCTTCATGGGCGGCGAGACGAGTCAGTGGGAACCGTATCTCTTCCGCAATCAAACGCCAATCTTTCCTTGGATTGGAAGAGACGATTATAACCTGACCACCGATATGGCCGATGAGGCCATCGACTATCTGCAAAAGATCGATGCCGCCGCGCCGGAAAAGCCGTTCTTTCTCTATTACGTGCCCGGCGGCACCCATGCGCCGCACCATCCCACGAAAGAATGGATCGAGAAGTTCAAGGGCAAGTTCGACATGGGTTGGAACGAGCTCGCAACCAGATCTTCGCGAATCAGAAACGCCTGGGCGTGATTCCGCAGGAGACCGTTCTGACTCCGTGGCCCGACGAGCTCCCGGCATGGGATACGCTTTCGGCCGACGAGAAGAAGCTGTTTGCGCGCCAGGCTGAGGTGTTTGCGGCCTTTGCCGCATACACCGACCACGAGATTGGCCGTGTCATTCAAGCCGTCGAAGACCTCGGCAAGCTCGACAACACGCTCGTCATCTATATCGTCGGCGATAACGGCTGCAGCGCGGAAGGCTCCGCGATCGGCACGCCAAACGTGATGACGTCGTATCAGGGCATACCGGTGCCCGTTGAAGAGCAGCTGAAGTTCTACGACGCGTGGGGATCGGCCGAAACCTACCCGCACATGTCGGTTGCGTGGTCCTGGGCTTTCGATACGCCGTTCAAGTGGACCAAGCAGGTCGCCTCGCACTTCGGCGGCACGCGTCAAGGTATGGCGATTGCGTGGCCGCAGCGCATCAAAGACGCCGGCGGCATACGCACGCAGTTCCATCACATGATCGATATCGTGCCGACGATCCTCGAGGCTGCCGGAATCCAGGCTCCGCTGACGGTCGACGGCATCGCGCAAAAGCCGATCGAAGGCGCGAGCATGGCGTATACCTTCGAGAAAGCAAACGCGAACGCGCCTTCGACTCGCACGACGCAGTATTTTGAGATGTTTGGCAATCGCGCGCTCTATCACGACGGCTGGATCGCCGCGACCACTCCGTATGCGCCCCCCTGGGACATGGGATTGAGCACGCCGCCGGAAGTGGTCAACGGCTACCCGTGGGAGCTGTACAACATTGCGAAGGATTATTCCGAGGCCGACGATCTCGCCGCGAAAATGCCCGACAAACTCCGGGAACTTCAGCAACTCTTTCTCGTCGAAGCGGCGAAGTACAACGTGTTTCCGATGGACAACTCGGTGGCTCAGCGTATGCTCGCGCCGCGCCCAAGCGCTAACTGCCGATCGCAACGTATTCACCTATACGCGCCCTATCACCGGAATCGACCCCGCATTCGCACCGAATATTCTCAATCGATCGTACACGATCACCGCGGATGTGGAGGTCCCTGCAGGCGGCGGCGAGGGAATGATCATCACGCTGGGCGGACGTTTCGGCGGCTTCGGCCTGTATCTGCTCAAAGGCAAGCCGGTCTTTCTCTACAACTTCGTCGACTTGCAGCGTTTCCGTTGGGAAGCTCCGGCGCCGCTGACTGCCGGAAAGCACACGATCGTCTTCGAGTTCACCTATGACGGTCCCGGGCCCGGAAAAGGCGGAACCGGCGTGCTCGGAATCGACGGCACGGAGGTCGTGCGGCAAGATGTTCCGCACACGATCCCGTTCTTAATGGCGCTCGACGAGACGTTGGACATCGGGAGCGATACGCGAACGCCGGTCGACGACAACGACTATCAAGTGCCGTTCTGGTTCACCGGGACGATCAACAACGTGACCGTGGAAGTCGGACCGCAACAGCTGACGGCCGCCGACCACGCCGTGATCGGCCCCGCGCTGGCTAGAGCAAGAGACTAAACGATAACCAAGCCGTAAGGAAAGGGGCGCCTCAACCGGGTGCCCCTTTTTTTTATCGCAAAAGGCTCTCCACTCGGTAATCGTTGTAGAGCCGGTTCATCACACGTTTGCGGACTTCCACCGATTCGCTGGAGCAAACGCGAGCGGCGTGCGCCCGGTGCCCCTTTAGGTCCAGCCAGTCATCGAACGAGAGGGCGGCGCAGTTTTTATGGACGATAGTCTGTAGTTGCCGTTGCCAATCCATGCATTATATATCGGCGGATTGCGGCCGGTGATTATCTTGGGGCCGCCCTTTAGACCTGCGGTTTGAGCTGCATCAGACGGATCGACCCGGTGTGAACGACGACGTCGATCGAGCGAGGACCGCCGCCGTTGATGACGCTGTCGATCGTTTCGCTCGTGCCTTGCGAAGTTCCGCGCAAATTAAAATCGCTGAACACCGTGCCGTCATCCGTGTGCAAATGCACGCGCGCTTTGGCGTTCTCGTTGACGTACAGTTCGATGTTGCCGGCGCCGGTCGAAAAATGCACGGTACCGGGCCAGTCCGTGCTGGCATAGATGACGCTCATATTGCCCGTGCCGATCGAGGCACTTCCGTAGAGAGGGATGAGCATCTTGATGTCGCCGCGGCTCGTGTGCGCGTTGACGATTCCCTCCACGTCCGCAACGTTGATATTGCCCTGCTGCGTCGAAAGGTCGATCGCTGCTCCGGAAGGGCCGCGCACGAGGAATCGCGCGCCGGGAGCGTGGGCCTGCGCGGTAATGAGCAAAGGTCGAATCGTGACGCTCGCCGGTGCGACCTCCGGCCGGCTCGTACACCGAGATCGTGTACTCGTTGGCCGACTGTCCGCGTTCGGGGGCATAGGCGTCGATGTCGCCTTGAATATTCCTGACCGCAATGGTGCCGCCGGGCTCAAAAAGCCCCGTTCGGGTAAGCGCCGGATGGTCGGCTGCGCAGGCGCTCAGGCACGCAAAAGTGAGAAGAAGAAGAGCCGGTCGATTCACGGTCCTGCCGTTCGTAAAGACCCCTCGATCTCCTCGACTCGCCGCAAGAGCTCGCGTTCGAGCGCGGGATCGTGCAAAATCGGCAATACGTCGCGCCGCGTCTTATGCATATAGCGCCGCCAGCGATCGACCGAGTCGCCGCCGTTCACGTGCCTGATGACGTCCTCGAGGTTCGCGCAGCGATCCGCACATTTGACGATCACCGCCTCACGGTCGCGGCCGATGGCGGAATAATACGCAGGCGCGTTGGGATCGCCGGGCGGCTCCGTAAGCCGCTCGACCAAGGCGAGTAGCTCCAGGTCGTATTCGATCTGCGTGCGCAATTCCTCGACCGGGAAGTTCGTATCTTCGAGCACGTCGTGCAGCAGCGCGCACGCAACGCATCGTTCGAGCGCATCCTCGTCGAGTGTGATGACGCCGGCTTCCTGCCAAAGCAGAATCAACGTGGCTGCAAGCCGAGGATGATCGATGTAGGGCGTAACGTGATCGGCACGCCGCTGCCCGATCGCCGCATGGGCGACAGCCGCAACGGTATCGGCGCGCTCAACCGCGGCCGAATGCGCGATCGCACGCTCGAGCTGCGGCGATCTCGGCGCCGGAGATTTCGCGTATTCCCGGCTCGCCATCAAGCCTAAGGCCTAACGATTCTTTTCACGGTCGCGTGGATGGGCTTCGTCGTACGCACGCTTCTTGAACTCGATTGAAACGTTCGTGTAGATCTGCGTCGTTGCCAGACTCTTATGTCCCAGAAGCTGCTGGATCGTGACGAGATCCATGC
The DNA here is from genome assembly GCA_963777365.1 of Vulcanimicrobiota bacterium. Lineage (GTDB taxonomy): Bacteria > Vulcanimicrobiota > Vulcanimicrobiia > Vulcanimicrobiales > Vulcanimicrobiaceae > CAVZQG01. The sequence goes on along the minus strand of CAVZQG010000017.1, from coordinate 41,938 downwards.
CGTTTTCCAGAAGATGTGTTGCGAACGAATGACGCATCGTGTGCGTGCTTGCCTTTTTGTCCAATCCGCTCAAGTCGTAGAAGAGGCGGAATATCTTCCAAACCTGCTGAGGCGAAAGGTGCCTTCGCGTGCGCCCCAAGAACAGCGCGTCGTTATCGCTGCGCGGACGCACTTGGAGATACGCCTGAATCGCAGAAGCGGTGGCCTTATTGATGATGACGATGCGCTCGCGCTTTCCTTTCCCCATCACTCGAATCGAATGATGTTCGAGGTTGACGTCGTGGAGACGGATGCCTGCGACCTCGGCGCGACGCACGCCGCTTGCATACAATAACTCCATGATGGCCGCATCCCGCACTTCAGACTCGGGCGTCCGGCCGGCGATTCGTACGGAGAGAACCTTTGCGACCTCCCGCTCATCCAGGTACTTCGGCAGTTTCTCTTCGATTTTCGGGCCGGGTATGTGGACGGCGGGGTCGTCCTCCCGATAATTCTCAGTCTTGAGAAACTTGTAAAATGATTTTATCGAGGCCAGTTTGCGGCGCACCGAAACCGCGCTATACTTGCGGCGGCCCGCCAGTTCTATGATGAACTGCCGTATATCGGACGTCGTGGCCCCCCGCACTGCGGGTACACACGGCCGACAGGGCTCTCATCCGCGGGGTCCTTTGCAAGAAAAGCCCCGAACAACTGGAGGTCGCGTGCATAGGCGTCAACCGTCAGCGCTCCCCGCCCGCGTTCCAACAAAACAAACGCCATATGCGCCTGTATCAACGGGTCCGCGACAGGCTTTCCGCGGCGTTTGTCCTCTTTCATAAGCGCAATTCCTCATTCGAACAGCGGCGCTCTTGTCATGCCGGGGCTATCCACAGCCTGTCCTTCCCCCGCGTAATGTAGTTAACAGAATAATAGTTTCATCTACTTCGATGGAAGAGGCGAGCCCCCTTGTGGGTAGCCTGTGGATGTTTCGTGCGGCATTACCTAGGTGCACCTTCTGCTTGCGAGCCGCCCGTTGGGGGAAGCACCAGGCAATGACGCATGCCGCAGCGGTCGCCGTTTGGATCATAAGCGCCGCCACGATTGCGGCGATTTTGCTGCGGCCCGGCCGCGTGAGCGAATTTGTCTGGGCATCGGCGGGGGCGGCGGTACTAGTCGTCTCCGGTTTGCTGCCGGTCTCGAGTGCGGTACACGCGGCCGCGGACGGACTGGGTGTGTACCAGTTCTTGGCAGGTATGCTCGTGCTATCGGAGCTGGCGCGTGTTACCGGCGTATTTGACTGGGTCGCGGCGGCGTTGCTGCCGCGCGCCGCCGGGAGCGGAGCCCGCGTTTTCGCCGGGGTGTACCTGGTCGGCGTTGCCGTCACAGCGCTCTTATCCAACGATGGAACGATTCTGCTGCTCACGCCCGCAGTACTTGCGCTGACGCGGCGGGCAAAGCTTGCGCCGATACCGTTTGCTTATGCGAGTGCGTTCGTCTCGAACGCCGCCAGTTTCATCCTGCCGATTAGCAACCCCGCGAACCTGGTGGTTTTCCGGCAACTGCCGACGGTGGGGCCGTGGCTGCGCGCGTTCGCCTTACCCTCACTCGTCGCCCTCGTCTGCACGTACCTGGTCGTGCGCTACATGCAGCGTACGCAGATCGACTGTCACGTTTCAATATGATATCGACGCTGTGGGGCTCAGCCGCTCCGGCAAGACCGCCGCTGTTGCGGTCTCAGTGTCGGCGGCCCTTATCGTGGCCGCAGCCGCATTCGGTCAGCCCGTCGGAACCGCCGCGCTTGTTCTTGCATCACTGAGCGTCGCTATCGTTGCTCTCACCGACACGTCGGTTCCACGCCGTGTCGTCGCTGAAACGCATTGGTCGATCGTGCCGCTCGTCGCCGGCCTTTTCGTCATCGTTCAGGCGCTAGACAGGACGGGCGTGCTGGAATTTGCACGCCGCTTCTTCCGCCACGCAGCGGCGCTGCCGGCGCTATCGGGAAACCTGCTCGCAGGCGGCGTTGTCGCCGTAGCGGATAACGTTCTGAATAACTTACCTGCAGGCGTTATCGTGCGCTATCGCGCTCAACGATCACGCTGTCGGTTCGCACATCGTCAATGCCGCGTTGATCGGCATCGACCTGGGACCGAACCTCTCACTTACCGGATCGCTCGCGACACTGCTTTGGCTCATGACGCTGCGTCGCGAGGGCATCAACGTGACGCCCTGGCAATTCATGCGGCTGGGCGTCCTGGTAACGCTTCCCTCGCTGGTCCTTGCGCTTATCTGCCTTCGATAAAACGCTTTGCTTCAGGTTCAGAAGCGCTTGGCGGACGAGCACTGAGTAGGGTTTCCTGTCGCGCCGCGCCACCGCCTCATTTTCACATCTGTGTGAGATCACGCACCTTCGTTGGCAGTCGCGGAGGCTCGGCAACGGACCAATGATGGCGTGCAGAATGATACGCCGATGCCGTATGTATCGATGGTGGTAAAAGCGAGGCGTAGGGGAGATTGCTGAATGGAAATTTACTCGTGCCTTTGCATCACGGGTATGTTCACCCAAAAGCCCCTCGGAGATTATGTCCGGGGAAACGGGCCCTGCAGATTCGCAGCGCATACTTGCCATCGAGTGAGCACGACCTAAAGGCATAATTTAAGCCTTCGATGGCCCCGTATCACCTGAGTCAACCGCGGTTTGGGTAAAACCACCAATATGGAACAATTTTCGGCCGATCATTTGAGATTCCTCAAGGAGCGTGCGAACGACGTCCGTCAAGGCATAATTCGTTCGTTGGTCGCGGCAGGCTCCGGCCATTCTGCCGGACCGCTCGACATGGCCGACGTTTTCACTGCTTTCTATTTTCACATTTTGCGGCATGATCCCAAGAATCCCCAGTGGGAAGATCGCGATCGCTTACTGCTCTCCTGCGGCCACATTGTACCGGTGAGATACAGTGCAATGGCCTACGCGGGTTACATTCCCGTTGAAGAGCTCCTGACGTTGCGCAAATTCGGAACGCGATTGCAAGGTCACCCGGAACGTGTACGTCTTCCAGCGCTCGAAACAACGTCAGGCCCGCTCGGTGAAGGGCTCGCCCAGGGAACCGGGATGGCGCTGGCGGGGAAAATGGACGAGAAGGACTGGCGCGTGTACGTCGTCACCTCCGACGCGGAACACCAATGCGGCTTGCACTGGGAAGCCACGATGACGGCCGCTAAGTTCAAGCTCGACAATTTGATGTGCATCGTCGATCGTAACTTCATTCAGATTGACGGAAACACCGAAGATATCATGCCGCTCGAGCCACTTGCAGAAAAGTATCGAGCGTTCAATTGGGAAGTGTTCGAGTGCGACGGCAACAACATCGCCGAGTTTATAGCGACAGTGGAAAAGGCCAAGCAGGTTCGAGGGCAGGCCCCAAGTCGTCATCGCGCACACGTTGTCCGGCAAGGGCGTCGCATTCATGGAAGGCGACTACCGTTGGCACGGCAAGCCGCCGAACAGAGAGCAAGCCGATGAAGCGTTGCATGAGTTGCAGGCGGATCGCCAATGGTTCGCATCGCACGATGGATAGCATAAATGAGATCGATTCGGTTGAGGCAGCGTCTATGCACCTGTCTGACTACGGGGATATCGATACTCTAAAGTCTTGTGGCGACTCGCGATGGGTTCGCTGAAGGTTTGGTCGATGCAGGAAGAGCGAACCAACGCGTTATCGGGATCTGCGCGGATCTGGCGGAATCGACTCGCATGGAAGGCTTCAAGACCGCGTTTCCACAGCGGTACATCGAAATCGGCGTGGCGGAACAAATGCTTGCGGCAATGGCGTCGGGTCTCGCCGCTGCGGGCAAAATTCCGTTCATCGCCAGTTACGCGATGTTTGATCCGGGGCGTTCATGGGAGCAAATACGAACGACGATCGCCCTCAACGAGATGAACGTGAAGATCGCCGGCGCGCACGCGGGTATCTCGGTCGGCCCGGACGGGGCCACTCATCAAGCGATAGAGGACATCGCGCTGATGCGTGTCGTTCCAAACATGACCGTCGTCGTGCCGTGCGATTCAGTCCAAACCAAGAAGGCGACAATCGCGGTTGCCGAGCATCGGGGTCCAACGTATCTACGCTTTGGGCGGGATAAGTCGGCAATCGTGACGACGGAGAGAACGCCGTTCCAAATCGGCAAAGCACAAACCTTTCGCTGTGGCAGTGATGTTGCCATCGTAGCGTGCGGGATCCTCGTATATCATGCGTTAATGGCCGCTCGAGAGTTGACCGAGAAATACGGCGTCGAGTGCCGCGTCATCAACAACCATACGATCGAACCGATGGATGAGCGGGCGATCATCGGGGCTGCCAGGGATTGCGGGGCTATCGTGACCGTCGAAGAGCATCAAGTCCGTGCAGGCATGGGTTCACGGGTTGCGGAGATTATCGTGCGCAATCACCCGGTGCCGATGGAGTTCGTTGGCGTGCACAATAGGTTCGGTCAATCGGGAACAACGGCCGAGCTGATCGAATACTATGGAATGGGCACGGAAGCGATCAAAGACGCAGTTAGAAGAGTGCTTAAGCGCAAGCACCGGTCGTAATAAACGAACGCGCAGCGGCGCTCTTCGCAGCGGTTCGCAAAAAGTGCCCGGCATTGCGAATCGAATCTTCGACCGGCGTCCCTTCGGGCGCGATTTGCACCACCTCGATTCCGCGCTGCTCCAATTTTCCCGCGGCGATTCTGTCTACCGTACCGCCAAATGCTATGACCGGAACGCCTTTGTTGCGCGCGAGTTCACCCACCCCGAAGACCACTTTTCCGTGAAGGGTCTGTTCGTCGATTTTACCCTCGCCCGTCATGCAGAGCGATGCGCCTTTCAAGAGTTCGCCGAGCCCGCATTCGCGCGCGAGCAACTCGACGCCGGGAACCATCTTGGCGCCGAGGAACGCCATCAGTCCGAAACCCAGACCGCCGGCCGCCCCGGCCCCGGCCTCGTTACGATAATCGCGGTGCAGGGTACGCGCCGCAACATCCGCGACATGATTCAACATGCGGTCCAGCGGCGCAAGTTGATTGTGCTTTGCGCCCTTCTGTGAGGCGAACGTGTATGCGGCGCCGTTCGGTCCACAAAGCGGATTATCGACGTCGACTGCCACCTCAATGTCGATTCCGGCGATCCGGTTGTCCATATGCTTCAGATCAATCTCCGCCAGACGTGCGTAATCTTGAACACCACCGTCGATCTCCTCACCTTGTTTATTTAGAAAACGCACGCCGAGGGCGCGAAGCATGCCCGTGCCGCCGTCGTTAGTGGCGCTTCCGCCGATTCCAATGATGAGGCGCTTCGCCCCGGCGGCCAGCGCGGCCGCAATCAATTCGCCCGTGCCGAACGTATCTGCGCGCAATGGGTCATACTCGGATTTTTCAAGCAACGCCAGCCCAGATGCATTAGCCATCTCGAGAATAGCGACATCGCCGCTAAACGCATAGGCCGCCTCTACCGGCTTTCCCAGCGGCCCGTGGACCGTTACTATTTTGCGGATGGCGCCACGCTCTAAGAATGCATCGACAGTGCCCTCGCCGCCATCGGCCATCGGGCAGATTACACACTCCGCTTTGGGAGCCGCGCCCCGAACCCCCCGCCGGATCGCTACCGCAGCTTGGCTTGCGGTTAGGCTCCCCTTGAATTTGTCGGGAGCGATGATGACTCTAGGGGCTTGGGTACACTTCACCTTACGAGTATCCCGCGAGGCGTTCGGGATTTCATTCCGTCTGCCGGTTAATGAGCCGAACCTCCGGAACTCGAACCGGCGGCAAGGAGGTTGGCAGTACAACGCGACAAACCTGAGGCGACGAACGCGCCTGTTTGGTGGTCACGGATTCGGCTAGCGCCTAGTGCGATCGCGAAGCATCCTCCGAAAGCTCGATCAATTTACTGCGGTCGAGAAGAACTATGTGTCCATGCTCGCGTCGAAGGCCCCCTTCCGACTCCAAATGGCTGATTGTTCGCGCCACCACCTCCTTGACGGAACCGACGGATACCGCAAGATCCAACTGTGTCATACTGGGAAGGGGCGGCAGCGCGCGCTGCATCCCGGCTTCAGGCGCCGCGTAGGGCAGTAACGCCAGCGCCACCCGGCTGATCATCGGAAGCGAGAGGCTGGCGCCGAATGCAACCGCCAACGATCGGAATCGCTGAGCAACAGTTCGCGATATAGTCGTCCGAAGAGTTTCGTCGATAGTCATCGCTTCGCGAAGGCTGTTCGGCTCTATGCGTAGATACTCCGCGGTTTCCGAGAGGACTCTTATATTTGCGATGGACCGGCCCCCATCTAACACTTCCATAACAGCGAACATCTCGAATGGTTTGATCTCGTATAGAGCAAATTCGCGCTCGCCGTTGTAGTCCCCGGACGCGCCCAGGAGCCCATCTAACAGCACGCCGACGAACGCGGGCGCTTCGTCGCGACGCACGATGGCAGTGCCACGCTTCGACTGCGATGATGAAAGGCTGCGTTGCAAGACGACCAATGCTTGCTCGACGATATTTGAAAACGACGGGCAAAATCCCAGCCACTGAATCTCCGAAGGCTGCGGGGATTACATGGCGCCGCGAAATACGCGTGACCCATTCGCGTTCACCAACACATTGTTCATCCCAGATGAACTCATTGCGGTGGAGTTCGTGGAGTCGAGCAAACAAGGGGCGTGGTTCATTGTCTGTCGTTATCGTGATGCTGCCACCTTCGGGCAGTTGCGCATAAGTGCGCAGCAAGACTTGAAGACGCTCCCATGGCGGATCGTCGCGGAAATCGAACCGCTCGGATTCCTCAATCATCATCCCTCGCACCGCAGTTGGCGGCGTCAACCTTTTATACCCGGAGGCACTCGGGCAGGGTGCACACACCCTCTCGGAAGCCGCTACACGCGCCGGCGCATCGCGTGGAATTCGTCGTCCGAACCGAAAATGAGATGCTTAAGCCGCAGCAATCTCCCACAGCGTAGCGCGCGTCCAAGCAGTCCCGCGACCGCGCAATTTGACGGGGAATGCGACAAATAAGCGCTTCTTGCCGTCCATGACCTCATCAGGAAAGAAGAGAGCTTCGACGATGAAGCGGTCATTTCGTAGCAAGGCGTAATGCGCCGGCTCGGATCCGGTGCACTCCCCAGCCGAACCCAAACTTTGTGCATCGATTCCGACGCCGGCGACACCTCGCTCGACAAGAAACTGCGCGGCTAGCGGCGTCACATGCGCATCGGGCCGTCCCGTATTGAACAGGACGGCCTCGCCTTCGCATATCCGCTCGGCAACTTCGCGGACATCGCCGGCCGTTATCGCCGGGCCGTTCAGCCTTCCTCGCAGGTCGACGATGACCGCGTTCGCGACAAACATTTCTAGGGGAAGACGATCGATGGTGAGCCCCTCGTCAAAGAGCAGGCAGGGAGCATCGCAATGGGTCCCGGCGGTGCCTTTGGTGTGCTCGCTATATTGGAGCGGTTGGCTCAGATCGAAAATCTTCGCTGGAAGCCGAATCATGGTTTTCGAGATTTTTTGTACCACCTTGGCCTTTTGACGCGCGATAACCGCAGTCACTGATGCGAAGGTTAAAACGGCGTATCGTTAGACCATGTTTTCAGTCTTTCCACGATGTCTTGCGCACCCGGTTGTCGGCTTTGCGCCGACCCCGTTGTCAATGACTTCAGTCATGCGGTTGGCTCGGCGCGAGCAGCGCCGCGAGAGAGCTTTTCTGGTAGGTAACATACTATGGTAAACGGTACCGATACCCGAACGCCAGTAGCAAATCCACTTCCATTGGGACTTCTTTGTCTAGGCGTTTCGGTTTTTATCTTCTCAGGCTACCTTTGGGGCACCTTACAAGGGCAACCGGTCATCGCCTATGCGCTTTTCTGCGGCGGCCTCGGGATGCTCTTGGCGGCGGTCGCAGCGTACATTTACGGCGATACGTTCGCCGCTACTTGGCTTGGAGGTTATGGCGTGTTTTGGCCGGCAACGGCATTTTATCTCTGGTTCTTTGGCGGCAGCTCGTTGAATCTACACGCAGATCTCAGCTTGGATTGTTTTGCCGTGGGCGATATTCACGCTCTACATGAGTGTTGTTGCCGTCCGCGAAGAACGCGCGCTTTCGCCAATGCTGGTTCTGTTCTTTCTGCTCTACCTCTTCATGTGGATTTCGGAAGCGTTCCACATTGCGGTTCTGGATAAGGTCGCAGCCATTGCGGGAATTCTTACGGCGATTGTTTGCGGCGTGGAATCGTTCCGACTGACCGTGGGCGCCGCGCCCACGGTGCGTTTGACGCGACCGCCTGCAAAGAAAATTGGCGCTACTCCCCACCCGACGACGTAATCTCGTATGAGCGTACGCTGCGCGCCAAGGGCGTCGGGTTAGCTCGAACGGCCTGCCCCTTGGCGCCGCGGCGTACGGTAGTGGTGGCGAGAGGCGATGGTGGTGTGTGCACTTGGGATTAACCTGCTCTAAGGAATGTGCTGCAGATCTCGCTGCTCGCAAAGTAGACCAATGCGCTCGCGCGTCGGCGTTCATCGCGACTCCTCTGGTGTTGGCGTTACTCAGCATCATACAACTCGGGGTTCACGGACGTGCTACAGAGTTTCTCGTGTTGCCGCCACTCGCCGTGGTGGTCTATAGGATCTTTCGAGATCCGTTTGGGCCTTCTGGCAACCTGCGCTCGATTGTGATCCTGCCCTGTTTAGGCGCTCTTGTCGGTGAATTGTGTTCCCACTACCTGGGCCTGACGCCGATCGGCCTCTGCGTAGCCTGTACGGTGATACTTGCGGCACAAGATGCAATGCGTGCTCTCATGGTGCCCGCACTCGCTCTCACGATCCTTGCCATGCTGTTACGCGTCTCAGGCTCGACGTACTTAGTGAATGTTGCCGAAGATGTGATCGGCATAGCACTCCTCTTTTTTCTATGGCGCCGCCATATATTACCGCGACTTGCAACTACACCGCAGACACGCCTACCATCGACGCCCACGAACTGGACGTGCACTCGGGGCCTATCTGAAGTCGCCCTTAGATCCAATCGACCGCGATGCTTGCCAGCGAACCTCGGATGAACCAAGGATGGCAGATGAGCCTATTTCGTGCTCAAATGGCGCCGGGAAGACCGCGCGTCCACCCCCTACTGGTGCAGCGTCAATATGAAGCGGACCGCGGCAGGCTGGATATTGAGTTGGTCGGTTGCATAATCACTGGTGTACGAAGAACCGCCGGGGCCGGAGTAGAGTCCGCGATAGGGTACGCCGGCACCATACAGCGTGAACGGTCCTGAAGCCGACATTGAAGATGTTGGTCGCGGCAACCGTAAAATCAAGCCGGCCGAAATCCTTGCCGACGGCGACGTCGGTCGTAATGAACGGTTGCTGATTCAGCGGATTGTTGCGGCCACTGAACGTCAGTGCCGTGGCTGCGTGCAATCCTTTTTCGGACCACTCCAGCATCGCCGATCCTTGCTGCTGCGGTACACCCAGGAACTGCTCGCCGTCGACGAGGCTTCCGCCCGAGGTCGGATTCGAAACGTTCGGACCCAGCGAGTACGGATAGGCAACGTTGAGGCCGTACGAAAGGACCATGTAGAGATTCTGGCGCGGGAAACGCTGCTTGAAGCGAACTTCGGCGCCTTGATACACCGCATTACCGATGTTGATCGGGATTTCATACTCGTAGCCGAGCTTGACTGTTACACGCGCCGAACGGATAAAAATTCTCGATCGTGTCGCGCAAGTTCGAACGATAGAGAGAGACGTCAAGACTCGACTGGGCGGAAAACAGATGGGAAAATCCGAGTTCGTATTCGGTCGCGTGCTCCGCCTTTTCGTTCGGATTCCCTTGGCCGTTGACCACGCAGTTCTGATCGGGCGGCGGAAGGCCGGGATTGGGCTGCGGCTGTCCGTTCACCAGCACCGGCGGAAAGAAATATCGCTCGATCAGCAGCGGCGCCCGAAAACCGGTGCCGGCGGACACGCGGACGACGCTCGATGAATTCAGGTCGTAACTCGCGCCCAATCTCCAGTCCAGCGAATTTCCGAACGAGCGTGTAGTTCGCGTCGTACAGGCCGCCCGAGAGCCGCAAGTTCTTCCCGAATTGCTGCGCCCCGCGCACGAAATACGAGTTGATACTTTGCGAGAGCGTCGTATCGATACCAACGCCGACAAGCGATTCTTGGCGAGCATATCCGCCAAAAGCGAACTCGCTCTTGTCGAACGTCCGGCCCCACGACAAGCCCTCGTTATAACGCTTGTCCGTATGCGAGACGTCGTACGGCGAGGTGGCGCCGGAGCCGCCCGAAATATCGACGTTGTTATCGTCGGCGTAAAAATCCGCAAGCAGCGAGCCCGAGCCGAGCACGGATCGTGAATATACGTCGTAGGCGCGAATGCTCTGCGCGAAGATCGCGTTGCCGGTTCCGATATGCTGGCCGAAGTTCGGATTCGGCGTATTGGTGAATCCGTACGGGCAAAACGGAGCGGTCGGTGTCGGTCGGATCGCACGGTTCCGACGGATTTCCCGCTATTCCGTTGACGGCGCTGCTTTCGTCCCGAAAATTACCTAAACTAAAAACGCGGACGCCGAGATCCGCGTGTTGCGAAAAGTTGTAATCGAGATTGACCAGCCCCAACCGCGAGCTGATCGTCGAACCAAGATGCGTGAGCACGGGACAGTTTTGCGGATTGCTATCGCGCCGGGCGCGCAGTTCTGCGACGCGAGATTGTTCGATGGATAGACCAGCACGTTCTCATCGACTTGCCCGGCCTGCTGGTAGTTGTTTCCCGCCAACGGCATATCCGAGCTTTCCGACCGTACCCGTCGCGTTCAGCCAGACCTGCGAGGTTCCGAAGGATCCCGCGGAACCGGAGAAATCGAAATGGCTGGTCTGCGTTGGTTGAAGCGATACAAGATTTACGGCGCCGCCGAACGTGTTGCTGCCCTCGAGGTCGGCCGGGTCCTAGGCCCTCCGTTACGTTGAGGCTGTTAAATGCCGGAACCGCAAACTGCGAGAGGTCGAGGTCGCCGGTATTTCCATCATTGAGCGTCTGACCGTCGAGCGTAACCAACGCTTCCGAGGGATCGGGTCCGCGCAGCGAAACCACGGCAGGCGCGGTGGGTGCGCCGGAGTCGGGATATTGGATCACCGCCGACGGAACTTGTTTGAGTGCCTCGAGAACGTTATCGTACCCGAGCGCATCCATCTGCGAGCGCGGAACGTCCATTTCGGGAATGACGTTGCGCACCAATGCGAACCCGCCGTTCACGCGCACCTGCCCGATCGTTCGCAGCTTGGGCGAATCGGCGGGCTCTAAAACGATGTCGATGCTCGTATCCCGCGCGACGTTTCCCGCGTCGGCCTGCACGGACGCAAAACCGCGCGCGTGGCCGTAACCGTATAATATCCCGGCGGCACCTCGACCGAAAAGTTCCCTTTTCCATCGCTCGTCGTCTCCGTGCGCTTGGGTCCGCTGAGTACGAGCTGCGCTTGGGCGATGGGCGAGCCCGATGGTGCGTGAACGTTTCCGCTGACCATACAGCAAACGGCGAGAATTAATGGATGCATGATGCCAGTTTCTTTCGCCTAGCGCTCGGAGCCCCTTCGGCTTCTTCTTCCGGCACTTGAAGCGGCGCCTGCCTAGCCGCTAGGCGCTAGAGCACCCGTTCGCAACGTGAGATCGCACGGCGCGCTGGTTATAAGAGAAGCGGACGGATAGCGGAGAGCAATTCCATCCACCTTGAACAGCGAGCAAAAAACGGAGACCGGTCCAATGGACCGGTCTCTCTCTTTCATAACTTGAAATGCACGTTAAACGTGGCTTGGAACGGGATTTTTACGCCGACGAACCCCGTATTGTTGTTGTTGAGCCAGTACGAATACGGAAACTGCATTTGCACCGGCGCGGCCGAAAGGAATGAATTCGGGAAAAAGTTGCCGGCGGGATAAAATATCCCGGTCGGCAAGTTGGAGTAGACGCAAACGTTGGGATTATCCCATGCGTATCCGCGCTGCCCGCAATGGTCAACGATATTCGTCAGTAAAACATCCGCTGAGATGCTGCTCGTGATATCGTACGAGACATTCAGGTTCAGTGAAACGCGCCAGGGCTGCGCGAACTCGCCGAGCGTGTCGAAATGCTCCGTATATTTGTCGGGTGTGAAAAGCGGCAGGCTCGCTGCGTTGTCGTTGCAGGAGGCCGGATCCGCCGCCGTCGTACCGTTGAGTCCCGACCCGCAGGTTTCCGGCATATACCCGGGCCATGAGAGCGGACCGCCGTACTCAGCGCCCGAGTTGTAGTTTACGCTCGGTGTAACGGCAAACTTGCCGTGGCGGTAGTTGAGGATGAGCGTCACCACGTCCGGTGTTTCATATCCGTTCTCGGCCGAAACCGGTCCGGGAATGACGTCGTACGTCGTGTAGTACGCGTTGCGATCCAGCAGATTCTGTACCGGGCTGTTCCAATACGGATTCATAACGGTTCCGCCCGGGCACGTCGTCGTTCCGGCCAGATATGCCGACGGATTGCCCACCGAGCCCGACGTCGTGTAACACGGAGCCGCCGTGACGCCGGTTGCCGTCGATCCGCAGCGCTTATCCGCTGACGATGCGCAGGACGATGTGTAAGCGTTGTACTGCGAGATATACGCATTCAAATTGTCGATGACGTTGCGATTGGTGCCGGGGAAATTCTGGTACTGTATGCGGCTGTGCGTGTATGTGTACGAAAGCTGGCCGCTCAGGCCTTGCGCGTTGAAGTCGCCTTTGCGCAGCGCAAACTCCACGCCGTATGAGAGCTGATGTCCGACGTTCAGCCCTGATTCTAACCCCGTCAACGGATCGATAAAGAAATTCTGCAGCTGGTCGCGTGTGCTGCGATAGAACGGAGTGAGCTTGAACGACCAGTCCGTACCGTGCAGCCGCTTCTCCAGAGAAAGGTCATAGTTGTAGGAAGTGTCGGGCTTGATATCGTGTTCGGGTGAATTGAACCCGTACGAGTAGAAATGGCTGCCCAAAAAACTGGCCAGATCTTCTTGCACGGTGTTGTACTGCACCCATGACGTATTTTGCGGCCGCGCATACACGCCGGCCGACCCGCGAAGGACCGTTTCCGGATTGAGACTGTACGTGAAACCGAAACGCGGCTCCCAGCGCGCCGTGTCGATATCGCCGCCGCTCTTGTCGATCAGGTGCACGGGAACGTCGTTCGGATTCGTGCAAGGCCCGAGTCCGGCATCGGTTCGCATGACGGGAGCGGGGTCGCCGGGGCCAAAGCAAAATTCCGCGTTGTAGTGCGCAAACCAGAATTGACGCGCCGGATCGTTCGGTGAGGTATCACCGAGCAGATACCGGAAATTCTCGATACGAAGACCGCCGTTTACGGTCCAACGATCGCTGGGACGCCACTGATCGGCAATCGACACGCCGCTAAAGCGCGGCTGGACCTGATTGAGATTTGCTTTCAGACCGCTGTCGACCGCGACCCACTGACTATCCGCGGGCGGAGTCGGAATCGATCCGCCGGCGATGGCGTTTCCGCCGAGCGCGTCGCCGTTCGAAACCGCAAAGTAGCATCCTTCGGCTATGCCGGTTTGCGGCGAGACGCAGCTGCTCGTAGGCGAGGTGCCGTTCAAATCCAACGCGATCGGCCGGCTCGTGCTGCTGCCCGTGAAAAACCCGGCCGAGTAACGCTGAAGATTCGTTGCCGTGTACACGCCCGAGGCGGTAAGCAGATGCTGCGGTGAAATCTGATCGGTGAAGCTCACGTTCACGCCGTACGTATGGTTCGGAATCTCGTAGTCGGCGAGTTCGGCGCCGTAGAGCGGCTGCGCGGCGCTATTCGGGCCGTAGATGAACCAGTTCGAGTACAGCGAGTACCCGTACACGCGAGCGAACGCGTTCGAGCTAAACGTGTGCTGGTATTGTGCTTTTACGATCGCGATGCCGTTGTCGTTCGTGTCGCGCTGTGTGAAGGGGAGCGGCGTCTCCCCAAATGCACGGTTCGTCGGGCTGCTGTTGAAAAAATACTGCGAGAGATTCGCCTGCGTCAGCGGCGCCATGAACGGGCCCTTGTAGAGATACGCATCATCCCAAAACAGCGGCCCGAACAGATACGAATCGATATTCTGCCCGATGTCGTTTGCGTTGCTGTAATACTGCGCCTGCAGTTCGCTGGTCATCCAAAGCAACTGTACGTCGTCGCGCAGCGCGTTTTTCTTATGCGGTATGCCGAAGTGCACGTTGACGACGTTGTCGCGCTGCGAGGTGAATGCCAGTCCGTAGGCGCTGCCCGTCGTAAATGCAAGCGCCGGATCGATGGGTTGCGGGTTGCCGCCAAAGAACGAGTCGTCCCCCGTGTATACGAAGCCGTTCAAGCCGGGCACCGCGTTAACGGGATAGAAAAACCAGTTTGCATTTGAGGGCTCACCGCCGTTGGTATCGTCGACGTACCGGAAGTTTTGATCGGCGCCGGCAATTCCCACGTAGTAACTAAACGTACGGTCCGGATTCGATCCGCCCGCTTCGAACGACGCTTTGTGGTAAGAGACCGGCGATCCCAGTCCAAAGTCGGCGGTACCGAAGCCCGGATACGTGCCGGTCTTGATGACCTGATTGATATACCCGGCGATACCCTGCGCGTCCGCGGAGGCGGGTGTGCCCCCGGTGTAGACTTGCAATTCTTGTTGTCCTAAGACTGCTCAGCATCGTTTGCGGCGCGTTATCGTAGACGCGATTGACTGGTATTCCGTCGAGTTCGTACCCGACCTGATCGATATCGCCGCCGCGGATATGCACGGTCTGGAACCATCCCTGCTCGCCCGGGATCGATGTTGACGCCCGGAACCGATGCAATTGCGCCGTACGCGTTGTTCAAACCGCCCGGCCCGATCAGCGATTGCGCCGCACGCTGCGTCGTCGCATTGACCGAATACACGTCGCTGGTCGTTCCGGGCTTGACGACGTCGGTGCCGGCGCGCGATCGGACGTTCGCGATCGTCTTGAGCGTCGGCGTCAGATTGATATTGACGGTCTGCACTTGATCCGCAAAAATCGACAAGCCCGGATTCGAAAGCGGCGTGTATCCGTCTTTATTAAAACTGAGCGTGTACGTATCCGGGGCGAGTGAGAGAAAGCGGTACGTTCCATCCGCATCCGTGTGTCGCGGTCGCACTCTGCGAGGGCGAGGTTATCGTAACGGCGACATTCGCGACCGGTGCCTGCGTGCTGCTGTCGAGCACACGACCGGTGACGCCGCCCGTCGTGCCGGCCACGGCGTATCCCGGAGACCGCGCACAGGGCGAAAATAAGAACACTCAACCATGCCTTGACGCTCATTCGGTGCCTCCCTGAATAGCGAGACTGGTTGCGAAGGGGCTTTGGCGTGGTTCGCGAGGATTACTGCAAGAAACTAATTGACGTAGCTGATGTTCACCGCGAATCCGGCCTTCTCGGCCCGTTCCAAAATGCCGAATACGGCATCGAGCTCGTCCTCGATGGCTACGATGTCCCGGGCGCTTATACCGACGGGCGCGGCATTCTCCCAAAGGATGCGCCGCGCCGTTTCAAACGCCGAGCGCAGGCGCTGCGGCGTCGACCTCCAGGACAGGCCAGTCATCGGTCGAGACCGGGGGAATCACGCGCCAGCCGCGGCCCCACGATGACTCTTCTTCGTCAAAAAACGCGTGAGGGATTGCGGCGAGCATCTCGAGCGCCTCGCGATCCTCGGCATGCAGCGAAAGACCGGCCTCGGCAAGACGCACGATGTACCGGAAAAACGACGCATTGCCGACCGTGTACGCGCCCGCGGGCGAGGCGACACTGATGTGCACCATCGACGAACCCGGCTCGCCATGCATGAAATGCATTCGTTACCGCGCGAGCTCGAACGGAATGCGCGAGCTCGCTTGCCAGCTTTTCCAAACCGTCCCACACCTTGGCGTGCACGGGTACGCCATGCTCCCGATGGTAGGCGGTCTTTATGAATTCGGGCTCGCCGGCCACATAGATCCGTTCCTGATCCGGCACCTTGCGGCTCTCTTTGAACGCGCGCAGCTCGCGATCCATGTCGGCTTTGAATTCCTCGACGTCGCGGAACGCGTCGACCCGGAACGCGCCGAACCAGTGCGAGATCGCCCCTTCCATCGTGTCGGTAACCAGCGGCAGGCCCGTACCGAATTTTCCGCCCGAGAGCACGCCGCACAGGATATCGACGAGCAGCCCCAAGCCATATCCCTTGTGACCGCTGTTGTCCGTGCCGAAGCCGCCCAGCGGCAACAGCGCCCCGCGAAGCGCCTCGTCCGGATCGTGCGTCGGAAAACCGTTTGCATCGATCGCCCAGCCGTCTTTGAGAGGCAATCCCTTCCGCTTATACACCTCGAGTTTGCCCTTCGGAACGGTTGTCGTGGCAAAGTCTAGAACGAATGCCGGTTCTTCTTTCGCCGGAATCGCGTATGCGAGCGGATTGGTTCCCAGGAGAACGTCCTTTCCGAACGTCGGAGCACCATAGCGCACGGAATTTGTCGAGGCCATACCGATCATGTCGTGCTCGAGCGCCAGCATCGCATAATACCCCGCGATGCCGTAGTGGTTGGAGTTGCGTACGGCGCCGAACGCCGCACCATGCTTACGAGCCTTTCTCGATCACGGCTTGCATCGCGATCTTCCCGACCGGATGTCCCAGCCCGTTATCGGCGTCATACACGACCGAGGTATCGGTCTCGCGAACGATCTGATAATTCGGCTTGGCCTTCAACTTGCCCGAGCGAATACGGCTTACGTAGTACGACTCCAAGCGCGCCACGCCGTGCGATTCGATCCCGCGCAGGTCGGCGGCGACCAGAACCTCGCCGACCACGCGTGCGTGCTCGGGCGAAACTCCTACATGCTCCAGGACGCTCGCAATAAAATCCCCGAGCTTCTGCTCTGTCGAGAGGCGATATTCGGTGGTGGCGACGTCAGCCACGTAGCATGTGCTCCTTTTACAACGTGTTGCGGCCAGGCGGCCGCGCTCCTCACCTTTCGGTGGGCCGCCCCGTTCCTCATGGCGCCGGCCAGATTTATAGATGCTTCATGATTTGGGAGTCGAACGATTGTTTGCATGATTGAGGCGTCCGTCTACAACAAGTGCGTCCGCTGCGGCCTCTGTTTGCCCACCTGTCCGACCTACCTCGAGACGATGACGGAAACCTCGGGGCCCCGCGGCCGAATTAGTCTGATAAAGGCGGTAGACGAAGAGCGGCTGGATCTGCTCTCGCCCGGTTTCGTGCACCAAATGTCGGAATGTCTGGATTGCCGCGCATGCGCCGCCGTGTGCCCCAGCGGCGTACAATACGGCGAACTCGTCGAAGGCGCGCGTGCGCGGATCGAGCAGGCGGTTGCGCCGAAACGCGGCATTTTGACGCGCTTCTTCCGCTGGTTTACCTTGCAGGCGCTCTTTGGAAATTACCGCCTCATGCGCGTTCTGGCCGCGTTCGTACGGTTTGCTCAGCAAACCGGCCTTCAGCAGTTTGCGCAACGGATAGGCCTTCTGCGAATACTGCATCTCGAGGAAGCCGCGGCGATTGCGCCGCCCATTTCTCGCAAGTTCTTCGTGCCGCGCAATCAAGTTTTCAAAACGCCGCGGCGCACACGAAGGTGTTTTTGCATGTGGGCTGCGTTATGCACGTTGCGTTTGCGCATTGGGATGAAGCAACGACCCGTGTCCTAACGTTAAACGGCTGCGAGGTCATGGTTCCCGGCAGATCAGGGATGCTGCGGTGCTATCGCCGTGCATGCCGGAGAAGTTGAATTCGGGCGCGAGCTTGCGCGGCGTAACATCGAAGCGTTTGAACGTTCGGGCGCCGAGTACTATATCATCAATGCGGCCGGCTGCGGCAGCGCGCTCAAGGAGTACGGTCACCTGCTCAAAGACGATCCCGCAGTGGTCCGATCGCGCGTCACGCCTTCTCCTCACGCGTACGGGATGTGCTCGAGTTTCTCGACCAGATGGGCCTTGCTCCGAGCTCGGTCCCGTGCATGCGAGGGTCACCTACCAGGATGCATGTCACCTTGCGCATGCGCAGCGGATCACCGCCGCACCGCGTCGTTTGCTCTCGCAAATTCCAGGCGTGACGCTTGTCGAGATGTCCGAGAGCTCGATCTGCTGCGGAAGCGCAGGCATTTACAACATAACGCAGCCGGAGATGTCCAGAGCGTCTGGGACGTCGCAAAGCTGAGAACGTTGCTGCTACGCAAGCGCAGATCGTCACGACCGCCAACCCAGGCTGCGCGCTTGCGATGAGCCTGCACCTGCGCGATCGAAATTGTTCGATGCCCGTCAAACACGTGATCGAGCTGTTGGACGAATCCTACGCGAACTACAGCGAGGCGACGAGCCGGTCGCGATCGTTGAGCGCCGCATCCATCGAAGCATAGACGGAAAACACGCGCATCAACCCGGTAATCATCAGCAGCCGCTGAATCTGTCCCTCACCGACGACAAGGCGGACGTGGCCGCCATGCTCGAGCGCGCGACGGTGCGCTCCGATGAGCGCTCCCAGGCCGGTCGAATCGAGAAACTCAAGCTGCGAGAGATCGACCAGTATGTCGTGCTTGCCTTCGTCGGCAGCCTCAATGAGAGCCGCTCGCAGCGAGGGCGAGGTCGCCATGTCCAAACTGCCGCCCAGCCGGTATACGATCGCGTCGCCGCCATGCTCGGACTTGATTTCAACGGACAGTGCTTCGTGCGACATCTTCTCCTCCGCGTTTCATGAATGTTTCCTGTTCGTCGTCCCAGCGCCAATGACGATCGGTCGTCAAATGCACGCCGCCGATCCATCGATCGATGGGCTGATGTTCAAGCCAGTCGGCATCTCCGGCAAGCACTCTTCGACCGAGGACCGTCATCTCACATCCTTGTTCGAGAAACGTGAGCAATGGAGCGGGCTGCGCACAAAGCCGCGTCGATCTCGGCATAACACGAAGTGTCCCCCAAGAAAGCCGCTTCCTCACGTACTTGCGAGAGCCGGAAGAACTCTTCCTTGCGCCGGGCGCCCTGCGCGCACGCTTCCAATATCTGACGTTGCGTACGTGAGAGGCCGCTCGAAAGAGCAGGATACTCCTCGCACAATCGGCGTAAGGCTTCACGTAAAAACGGCAGTCCGGCAAACTTCTCGTTCACTGCCCTCAAGAGCGGCGTCCGGCGTTTCGGACGTAAACGCCGTCCATGCATGTGACGCGCGCTCCTCGATCGACGTCGTCAAGTACCGCCGCTTCGGAAACAGCGCCATCATCTCGTCAGCGCTGAGCATCCCCAAATACTGATCGGACTGCACGAGTTGAACCGAGCCGGCACCCAGTCCCTGCTCGCCAAGCACGTTTAAAACTTGCAGCAGCTGAAGCTGGTCGTAGAGATCGTGTTCAAACCAAAGCACGATTTCGTCGAACTCCGCGGCGCGACGAATCACTGCGTCGCGCTTTTCGAAGTCGCGATGGATTTTGATCGGGTTGCCGTAGCCGCCCTGCGCGAGATAGTCGGCGCGTATTCGGCTCAGGTCCTCGAGGGAACAGCCCGGCGGGAACCGGGCCTTCTTGCAGCGCGTCGCGCCATGCCAGGTGAGTGCCAAGCAGGCCGGCCTTCTTCCATGTGTAGAGCACCGAGTCGCCGTTGGTAACGTGCAAACTCTTCGCACGCCACAGGTTTATCGCTTCGCGGCAAGATTCCGCGGGTCTAGCATGAAAGTGATTCCTCGCTTGGGGAGGGTCAACATGCGGCAAGCCGCGGTCTTCACCGTCGCACTATTCATCGCCGGTTTCATTCTGGCCGCTTGTGCGTCAAACCAGCCGGCAGCCGCTCACCCGAAGCGCGGCTTCGTCGGGCCCGGCGACCGCTGGTTGGCCGATGTACCAATACGCCCCGCACCATAATGCCGTGTTCTCCGCGGCCGGGATTCCGGCAGCATTGGTCGTTTGACACGAAAGCCAAGATCAACGGCGGCCTGGCCATCGTCGGCAACACGCTTTTTCTGGATACGTTCGGCAAGGAAGTCATTGCGCTTGACGCGCGGACGGGAAAGTTGATCTGGCGCACGGGCGGATTGCGCAACATCATTATGTCGACCCCGGTCGTTGCCGAAGGTTTGGTGTTCGTCGGCAGCGGCGCAAACGATATGCTCAAGATGGGATGGAACCCGCTCATGCACTGGAGTATTCCGGCAAGCAGTGTGGGGAATTCGGGGCGGTGATGAGGTCGTTGCGCTCAGCGTCAAAGACGGCTCCGTGCGCTGGCGCTATCGCACGGTCGGCGAAGACATGCCCTCACCGGTCTACGATCGCGGGCGGCTTTACTTCGCGAACGGCGATTGGCACGCATACGCTTTACAGGCGAGCACGGGACAGGAAGTATGGCGGCGAGATATCGGCGGCGTCTCGACGATGGCCTCCGCGACCGTAGCTGCGGGCAACGTTATCGTTTCGGCATGCGCGAACGGAATTCGAACGCAGCTCGACGCTTGCACTGAATCCGTTGATACCGGTGAGATCGTGTGGCAGGCACCATACGGCCATTGCGATGCGGCACCGACCGTCGCCGAAGGCAAAATCTTCGTTCCCAGCGTGGAAGCAGGATCGCTAAAGTACGTCGGGCGTACGGTAGTTGCAGCGCTCGATGCCAAGTCCGGGAAGGCCGTTTTGGACATATCACTCGACCTCAGACGGCGTTTGGACGATACTGGGCTCCGATGAATCCGCGATCGCGGGCACGTACGATCGCGGCACGTACTATCAACCGGCACCGCTCAACGACGAACTGATCGCTTTCAATGCCGCAAACGGAAATATTCGCTGGAGATTCCACACGTCCGGGCCGGTAAAAATGAGTCCCGGTGATCAAGAGCGGGCACCTGTACTTCGGCGACACGACCGGCGTGTTCTACGACATCGATAGCGCGAGCGGCCGGCTCGTACGCGCAACGCCGTTCAAAAAACCGTTCGCCACCAGTCCGCCCGTTATCGTTGGACAAACGATGTTCTTGGCAAACGACGAATCCATATACGCCGTTGAAATGAACCCCAATTAAAACGAACGAGAAATAACAAACAAGAAAGCCGGTCATAAAAGACCGGCTTTCGTTTACACTGGCTGGGGTGGATGGATTCGAACCATCGCGTGGCGGATTCAAAGCCCGCTGCCTTACCGCTTGGCTACACCCCATCGGCTGGTGCCCGCCGGACGGCGAACGGAATTACCGCTTCGCGGGAACTCTCCTTGTGGGAGCGTCTCCACATGCGTTCGAGCGTGAAGGTCTCGCCGCGCGCAGCGCCCCTGCTATACAGCAGCGCATGCCGTAGCCATACGATGAAAAGCACGCAGTCAAGGATGATGGCGATTGCATACGCGATCAGCGTAAGCGTCACGCTGCCCGAGAGCAGCGATGCGAGCAGAGGCCAGAGTAGTGCGGCAAAGGCTATGCCGGCACTGCGTGTACCGAAGCGAACCGCCTGTCGAATTTGCAGACGATACCATGACGAAGCCGGCTCGCGCTCGAAGAGGTGTTCGTACAACGCGGCCGGCCAAACGAGATAGTCTGAGAGCGGCGCGACGCTGTTCGTCGCCTGCCCGATTCTCCGGTGTGATAATTTACCGCGTCGCGAGAAGTCGCTTTGCGCCAAGATAGCGCGTCGACCAATAAGAATCCGACAGGTTGCTCACCATCACGCCGTGCGAGCTGGCATGAACGAACTTGCCGTGCCCGAGGTAGATCCCGACGTGGGACGGCCCCGGCAAATAGGTTTGGAAGAACACGAGGTCGCCGGCTTTCATGCCGCCTTTTATGCGGCTGCCCGCATAGTATTGGGCGTCGGCGGTACGCGGAATGCTCATTCCAAGCATGGCGAAGACGTGCTGTACGTAGCCCGAGCAATCAAAGCCCGACGAGCTGCGTACCGCCAAAGACGTACGGCGTTCCCAAGAATCGCAGCGCGTCGCGAGTAAGGCTTTTGGCAATCGTGGTAGTGCGCGCGAGAATCCGGCTGGCGAACTTGCCCAGCCCATGCCGGATGGAATGGCGAGTAGCCGTGGATTGTTCTTCGGTGGCCGTCTGCTTTTCGGCGGCGGCTTGCTGTTCGTGGACGAATTGGGCGGTCCACTCGGCAACGTCCGGACTGTTGACCGGGGTGCCGGGTCCCGCAGCGTCGGCAGATGCAGCGTCGGCTGATGCAGCTTCAGTTTGCGAGGGCTGAGTTGCGGCCGGTGCCGTTACTGTGGCGGGCGCGGCTGTCTGTCCGGTCGGCGCTGTGGCGGACGGGTCCGCCATTGCAAATGCGCCCGATCCGGCAAGCAAAAAAGCGAGCGCCCCAGTGGCTAGGAGATAACGCAAAGACTGTTCCTCTTTCAAACACTTGCGGGGTTAGTTGACGGGTTCGGACGTGAAAGATCGCCCTAGGGCCGACCGGCCCATTCACCCCTACCGGCATATCCCCCGCTCCGGGCTGTTCCCGGACTCAGTGATTTTGGCAGGCTTGGTGGCGCCCGGCTGGGTAGCCCGCGGCGCTTGCCCCCTTGTTTAACCGAAGGTTAGAATTCCCTTCCCAGAATCTTCAAGGGCGCTAGTGATGATATCGGCTCGCGGTCAGGACATTGAAGCCGCTTGCCTTATACACTCAGCAAGGTCGTGGGCCAATGCCTCAATCCGCTGCTGGTTTTCGCCCTCGACCATAACACGTATGAGAGGTTCGGTACCCGACGGACGTATCAGCAAACGTCCAGTTCCGGTTAAGTCGCGTTCTGCATCCTGTACCGCTTTCCGCACATTCGCATCTTCTAAAACCTGTTTGTCAGCAGTCTGAACATTCACGAGCACTTGCGGAAAGATCGTGAGTCTCGCTTGCCAGATCATGCAGCGACTTTGCGCTCCGCACCATTGTGCTAGCAAGCGCTATTGCGGTCATCGGGCCATCGCCGGTCGTATTGTTTTGCAGATTGATGATGTGTCCCGACTGCTCGCCGCCCAGAATATATCCTCCCTCGCGCATGCGTTCGAGCACATATCGATCGCCGACCGGCGCGCGTAATAATGTAATCCCGTGCGCCGCGAGCGCCTTTTCCAGACCGATGTTGCTCATGACCGTTGCGACGAGCGTATCTCCGGCCAGCTCGCCGCGATCGTGCAGATCGCGCGCTAGAATCAGCATGACGTGATCGCCGCTCAGAGCGGTGCCGGTTTCATCGACGAACATCGCGCGGTCCGCATCGCCGTCGAACGCGATGCCGATGACGTTTTTCTCGCCCGAATCGAGCAGCTCGCGCACGCGTGCTTGGAGCGGGCGCATGTCGGTGGCTCCGCACTGAACGTTGATGCGTGAACCGTCGGCCTCGCAATTGATTTCATGCACGGTTGCGCCGAGTTTACGCAGCGCGTACGGGGCGAATTGATACGCCGCGCCGTAGGCCGCATCGACGACGATCGTTAGCCCCTTCAGACTTCCGGCACGTGCGTAGAGGCTCGTCGTAGTAGTGTTTGCCCAGGTTGAGCGCGAGACTTGCCACGCCGATGTCGGCACCGGTGGGCTGTGGAAAATCGTTTGAATCGATCAGCGCTTCAATTTGATGTTCGATGGCATCGGAAAGCTTGAAGCCGTCGGGGCCGAAGAATTTGATACCGTTGTCGGCAATCGGGTTGTGGGAGGCGCTGATCATCACTCCCGCAGCTGCGCCGGTGCGCACGGCGATCGTCGCGACGGCGGGTGTCGGAACGATCCCGACTGAGACTGCGTCGCGCCCGACCGACGTGATACCGGCGATGATTGCGGATTCCAGCATGGTTCCGGAGAGGCGCGTGTCGCGTCCGACGATGATCGGGCGGTGCCGGTCGCTGCTTTTTGCGAGCACGTGAGCGCCGGCGCGGCCTACGGCAAATGCCAGTTGCGGCGTGAGTTCGGTGTTGGCTACGCCGCGAACGCCGTCGGTCCCAAAAATATGGCGCAAGTTAACTCCCTTTGGTTGCGGGCAAGAAACGGGCTTGCACGCGGATCATGCTTGGTGCGACCTGCACGTCATGAATCTCGTTCCCCGACGAATCGACCGGTACGGGGCGAATCATTGCGTTGAGCGCCGTTGCCGATGTATTCAATTCCATATCGACGCGCACGGTCGCGACCTGCGCTAGACTGCTGGTCGGGCCGCTAACCGTTACCGACGCGGGTGTAAGCGTGAAATGGCTGACGACGACATTGCCTTGGCCGCCGTAATGCACGGCAACCGGCAGAACTCGCTGGTCCATCTTCTCGATGGAGAGCGTCACCGATGCGGGGCTGAGCGATTTGATCACCACGCTCGGAGCGACCAGTTGCACGGGGACATTGTACACGCCCGCACCCCGGTTCGAGAGGTCGAGTACAGCCTTGACTTCGTCCGGTTTGACGGGCGGTTCACCGCGTTTAGGTTCGATTGTGACGCTTGCGGTGCGGTCCGCGAACGTCGCGATGAACCCCGCGCCCAGATTTGTGGTCGCGATCGGGACGCTCAGTTGTTGATCGAAGCGTGCGGCGATGACCGGGTTCGATGCAAAGCGAAAGTATGCCCATCCTAAAATGGCGAGGAACAGCGAGAGGAGCTTCAGACCGAAATTCCGGCGGATTGCGGCGATCACTTAGCCGTGCTCCGCCTTCTTCTCGCGCTGCCGCTGTTGCGGCCGGCTCAGGCGCGCACGCAGATGCGTAACGAAATCATCGCGTGTCGCGCGCAGATCGCGCCGCGGCCGTGTCGAGGCGAGCAGAACGCGGAACAGCCGCGTCTCTTCCTCGATGGCGCGCGAGAGTTTTCCTTGACGCGCGACCGAAATCGCTCCGCTTTCCTCGGATACGACGATGACGACGGCATCGGTCTGCTCCGAGAGCCCGAGCGCCGCGCGATGGCGTGTGCCCAGACGCCGTTCGGCCAGGGATTGCTCCGCGAGCGGTAAGAAGCAGCCTGCGCCCTCGATGACGTTCTCGCGAACGATCACGGCGCCGTCGTGAAGCGGCGAACGCGGAACGAACAAGGCGAGCAGCAGTTCAACCGACGAGCTGCGCATCCAGGGTCGTTCCGCTTTCGATGAATTCTTTGAGACCGGTTTGCTGTTCGATGACGATGAGCGCGCCGTACTTATTGCGCGAGAGCAGGAACGCGGCTTTGGCCAGCATCGCCATCGCTTTGTCTTCGGTTCGGCTTTGCGTCGTTTCGTCGTCTTGCAGGCGAAAGAATCCGCCTCGTCCGAGTTGTTCGAGTGCGCGCCGCAGCTCGGGCTGGAAGACGATCGGAAGCGTGACGGCCGCGCCGACGACGATCAGCTGCAGTATCGTTCCCAGCACCAGTAAATGAAGTAAATTTGCAACGCCCAGCAGCGCGACGAGCACGAACACGCCGGTGAGGATCTGCACCGCGCGCGTACCACGAATGAGCAGAAGCAAATAATAGATGAGGATGCTGGTCGCAACGATGTCGATCAGGTCGGTGAGACTGATGTATTGCAGCAGGTTATTCCACACCGGCCGCTCCCAACAACTCTTCCAGTACGCGATCCGGTGCGATCTCCGGTGCTTGTAAGCCCTGCGCGGCGATCTGCGTGACGACGCTGACCGGCAGCGGGCTGAGCAGTTGCGTGCGCCGGTAGCCGTGAAACCGCTGCAATTCCACGTCTACGAGTTCCAGAATGAAAAGCGCGCTCGTTACGGAGGGCCGGAACTCGACGAGGAGCTGCGACCCGGCGCGCCGGGTGTCGCACACGCCGGCGGGTGCTCCGGCACCGCCGAGTGCTTCGAGCATATGCGGCAAGGCATCTTCAGGCGCAGGTTCAATTGCAAGGGCGATGATGGCTTCGTTGAACCAGTGCGCTTCGGGCAGCATTTGCGGCAATTCGGCGGGATCGACGCCTTCGGGGCCTTCGACCAGGGCGTATGTGCGATCGAACGGCGTCGTTGGACCGAAACGCACGCGCACGCCATTACGAGCAAGCGCGTCGAGAATGCGCGTGCGCATCGCGTCGGTTGCCGTTGCGTCGATACGTAGCGTTCTGGCCCACTCCACAGTGAGTGCATCGTTAGGCGCGTGAGTCAAACGTTCCCGGCGCGCGTCGTCTCCGTTGGTAAAAACGCTGCATGGGTGGTGATCGATACCGAGGACCGCCCGCGCATCGCCGACCTCAAACGTTTCTCGGCCGGGCAAAAGCGGGAGATGCTCGCATCGGGCGATCGCGTCGACGTGCGCGTTTTGGAAGACGGCCGCGCTTTGGTCGAACGTGTTCATCCGCGGACGTTTACGTTGGAGCGGCGCACGATGGAGGGCCGTTCGAAGGTGATGGCCGCGAACGTCGATACGATGGTGACGGTCACGTCGCTTGCGGACCCGCCGCCGCGATTGGTGACGCTCGATCAACTTCTCGCGTTTGCGCAGGTCGAGGAGATACGCTCGCTGGTCGTCTTCACCAAGCCCGACCTCGCCGGCGAGGCGGCGGCTCGAGAACTGGCGGCGCTGTATGAGTCCCTGGGCTATCAAACCTTGGTCCTGAATCCGAAAGCCGGCGAGAATGTCGAAGGCCTTGCGTGCCGCGCTCGAGCACAAGCATGCACTATTGTGCGGGGTTTCCGGCGTTGGAAAGAGTTCGATCTTCCGGGCGCTGGGCGGTGAAGCCGTCGTGGGCGACGTTTCCCGTCGAGGGCTCGGAAAGCAGACGACCAGCACCGCCAGACTCTATCGCACGCCCGACGGCTTCCTTATAGATAGCCCGGGCGTGGCCGAGTTTGGGCTGGGAAGCATTACGCCGTCCGAGCTGGTGGAAGCGTTCCCCGAGATGCGAGAGGCGGCAGGCCGCTGCCGATTCACGGACTGCAGCCACCTGCGCGAACCGGGCTGCGGGGTAATCGAGGCGGTTGAGGCTGGGAATATCCCGCCCAGCCGGTACGCCAGCTTCCGGCGCATTCTTGGAGCGTCGGCTTGATTGCCTGCGCGATTCGGGGCTGGACCCTCCGGCGCCCCTGTGGTACAATGCGCCTCGTGTCTGCGCACGCTGTGTGCGCAGTCCTGATAAGGTTTTGAAGGGATAGATTTCGTGCCGAACATCAAGGCCGCCGAAAAGTGGGTGCGGCAGACGGACAAGCGGACCAAACGCAACCTCGACGTCAAGACGCGCCTGAAGACGCTGTATAAGAAGGCTGCCGGCGCGGGTGAGGCGCAGGTCATGCAGTCCGTCGAGAGCCAGTTCGACAAGGCCGCGCAAAAGGGCATCATTCACCCGAACAAAGCAGCGCGCAAGAAGTCACGCTTGGCAAAGGCCGCAAAGGCCGGAGCGTCGGCGCCTGCCGGGAAAACCTCAAAAGGTTCCGGCGGTAAAAAGAAAGCCGCGAAGTAAGCAGAAAGCCGCCGCAAAATGGCGGCTTCTTCTTTTTCCGCGATCGGAGACGATCCGAGAGCAATTTTTATCACGCAGCTTGCGCGCGAGCTGCATCGTGCGGGCGTCGCAACCGATCAACTCGAGAATACGATCGAGCCGATCGCGCTCACGCTGGGACTTCAGGTCGAAATCTTCGCGCTGCCGACCAATGTGACGATCGCCATTGGCCCCAGCTTCGCGCAGCAAATCGTCATGCTTCGTTTGCCTCCCGGCCGCCCGAACTTGCACAAACTGGCGCTGCTCAACGAGATCTTCGATGCGTTGCAATCGCACCGGATCGGTCTTGACGCTGCAATTTCGCAGCTGCGCGAGATCGACCGTCTTTGTCCGCCGCCTGCGGCGCTCGCTTCGGTTTTTGCGCTCGTCACGATCGCGGTCGGTGTCGCGCTGCTGCTGGGCGGCGGCTCCAACGAGCTGATCGTGGCGGCGCTCGTCGGTACGTCCACGGGTGCACTGTCTTTTTTCACGACGCGCAATGCGGTCATGGATCGCTTGTACGAAGTGTTCGCTGCATTCCTTGCGACGCTCATCGTTGCGGCGTATTCGCATTTCATTTCACCGGTAAATCTGTACGTGTCGATCGTTGCGGGCGTTGTCGTGCTGCTGCCCGGGTATTCACTGACGCTGGCTCTTCACGAATTGGCAAATCAGGATTTGATTGCGGGTACCGCGCGGCTCGGACGTGTGCTGGTCATTCTGCTGGCGCTCGGCTGCGGTGCCTTCCTAGGATTCGCGTTGGTCGGTACGTCGTTCGCGCACGGAACCGGCAGCCACCCGCACCCGATTGACGCTGCGCATCTGATAATCGCGGCGATCCTGCTCTCGATAGGTCTGTCAATCGTGTTAGGAGCGCGTCTACGCGACCTGGCATGGGTGTTTCTTGCCGCAGCCGTCGCGCTGGGCACGTCGTATTATTTCAATTTGCTGCCCGTGCACCAGGTGACGCCGTTTATCGCCGCGCTCATCTGCGGTCTTGTCGCGAACGGAGCCGCCCGCTATTTGCGCGTACCGCAGCCCGTGCTCTTGGTACCTGCGCTGCAGGTGCTCGTTCCGGGTTCTCTGGGCTATCAAAGCGTGCTCTCGGTGGTCTCGGCCCAGAATTACAACGATGCGGCAACGCTGGCGACCAACGCGGTGATTGCGGCGATTCTTATCGTCGCCGGTTTGTTGCTCTCGCAGCTGATCGTACCCGGCGCTCCGCTGCGGCTGAACGGCGAACGGTGAGCCGCTTTTCAGCCTTGACAGCTTATTCTGCTTTTGGCAAAGTAGCAATATGGCAATAGAGCTTGCGCTTCGCGCGCTCGCGAACGGTAAGCGCCTGCAAATCTTGGAATGGCTCAAAGATCCGCGCGCGCACTTTCCGCGGCAAGTCGACGGGGACTTGGTGAAGGACGGCGTTTGCGGGCTCTTCATCGCGGACAAGCTGCGGATAAGCCAGCCCACCGCGAGCGAACACCTGCGCGTGTTAGCGCGCGCGGGACTCGTGCGAGGCAAGCGTATCAAGCAGTGGACGTTTTACAAACGTGATGAAGCGGCAATCGCCCAAATCAAACGAACGATCACGAAGTCGATTTAGATCTCCAACGTCATCGTGGCGCGCGCAATCGGTACGACGTGACCGCCGACCTGTATCCCCTCTGAACCCGCAGCACCATTCACGCGAATGTGCAACATGCTGCGCCGGCCGATCTTGGTGCCCTGTTCGCTTGTAAAACGCGTGCCCGCAGCACTAGGCACCAGCGCATGCTGCATCATGAACGTGGCCAGCGGACCGGCGGCTCCGCCGGTTGCCGGATCCTCGGCTATGCCGAGATCCGGGGCAAACATACGCGAATACGCGCCTTCGGGAACCGGAGTGAAGATAAACATCAGCACCGGGGAACCCGCATCCGCGTGCAGCTCGGCAAACCGAGCCGGATCGAGGACCGCCCGATCGACCGTTTCCCTATCTCGCAGCGCGACGAAGATGATCGGTGTTCCGGCTGTGAGCATCCGGCAAGGAACATCCGGCAGCAAATCGTCTTCCGAGAGACCCAGTGACTGTGCGCAGCGAGCACGGTCGTACACGCGCACATTCGAGGTCGGCGGCGAGTCGCAGCCAAAAGAGCGGATGTTCACCGGAGTCGATCCTAACCTGAACCGGCTCCGGCGTTCTCTTCGAGGACGAGCCGGGATGTCGCGCGATGGGCGGGGCTTTCGCGATGCACGACATAGGCCGTGCCCAGCGTCGGGTGCCCTGCGAAACCGAGCTCATAGGTTGGCGTAAAAATGCGTACTCGGCAATCACAGCCTTGCAGCGAGGACGGCAGAACGAACGTGGTTTCGGAGAGATTGAGTTCCTTGGCGATCTTCTGCATCATCGAATCGCTCAAGCCTTGCCCGTTCAGGAACACTGCCAAGGCGTTTCCTTCGAGGGGATTTCGAGTAAAGACGTCGACAATATGGTATTCAAGTTTCATAGCACTTAGCCATATTGCTAATTTGCCATAGGTATGGTAGCGTGTCAACCATCCAAATATGACCGGAGGAACAGGCCGTGCCCATCACTCGAGTCAACCCAGGGTCCCGCATGAGTCAAGCCGTCGTCTGCGGCAACCTCGTGTACACCGCCGGCCACGTCGCCGAGGCCCCGACGCTCGCGGAACAGACACGCCGCATTCTCTCGAAAATCGATGAAGTACTGGCTCAAGCAGGCACCAGTAAAGCGAACCTGATTTCCGCCAACATTTGGCTCGCGGATATTACCGGCTTTGATGAAATGAATACGGAGTGGGATGCCTGGGTCGACAAGGACAACCTTCCGGTGAGAGCCACGGTTCAGAGTGCGCTGGCAGGCGAGCAATATAAAGTAGAGATTGCCGTTATCGCCGCGCTCCCAAGCACAGAATGAAGCATGTAGCCTGAAATGAGCGCTCGCCGCGCCGGTTTAATCGCCGGTCTGGGCATGCGCGCTGGAATCTACTACTACGAAGCGCTCCTCAGACGCCGGGAACTGCAGGGCCGTGCGCTTGATGCGTACTTCGCGCATGCGGATGTGCGCCGGGTGATGGCGCATGTGCAAAGCCGGCGAACGCGCGGAGCTCGCTGCATATCTCGCGGAATTCTCGGCTGCCTTAGCCAAGGCAGGAGCAGACTTCCTCGTTGTCTCGGCAGTAACGCCGCACATCTGTTTGCCCGAGCTCACGATCGCATCTCCCCTTCCGATTGTCAGCGCGCTAGAAGCGATAAACGACGACTTACGCGAGCGCCGAGTGCACCGCGTCGCGCTCTTTGGAACGCGGTATGTGCTCGAAAGCAATCTCTTCGGAACGAGGTCGAGGAGATCCGAACGACGTAACCCATAAAGTCGAGCAACACGTCCGAGTCGAGCAACCCGTTCTTGATAAGCGTGCCGATGCGTTCAAGCTGCGCTCCGAGTGCTTTCGACTGCTCCTTGAGCGCGCCGCCTGCCTTGCGGCATAAATAACGGTGAGCAGAATGACGATTCCCGTAAAGGCGGTGCTTATTGCACTGAGCGCTTCCCAGTTCACGCCTCCTCCTTTACTAGAGTAACCGGCTGCCGATCAACACCATAACCCCCGCCAACACCGGCCGGAAAAATCGCGGTGAAATCACGGCACAAAGTTTGCTGCCAATCAGCACACCCGGAATCGAACCAAGCATCAGACTGAGCGCGAGCGGGACGTTCACACTTCCCAGCCTCCAGTGACCCGCCGCCGCAACCGGAATCAGAATCGCGCCGAACGCGATGTCCGAACCGATGAGCCGGCGCAAGCCGAACTGCGGCAAGATGATGAACAACAGCGGCAGCGTGAGCGATCCGCTCCCAATCGACGTAATGCTGACCAGAACGCCGACGGCGAAGCCGATAAGCGGGACCGCGAACGTCTTCGAACGAGTCCACACAAACTCAGGATCTTCTCGTTCATCCCGACGCGCGATCATGCCCATGACCAGAGCGACGGCCGCGATGAGCAGCGCAATCCCCAGAAGGCGCCCGACGAATTGACTGACCTGATGTACGCCGACCGTCGCTTGCATACGGTTGAGGATCCACAATCCCGCAAGCGCCCCGGGTATGCCGCCGCCCGAGAGCAGCAATACCAGACGCGCATTGAGCGTTCGCTGGCGATAGTGCGCGATCGCGCCGGCGATTTTCATCGGAACGGACGACACCAAATCGCTGCCGACCGCGCTCAGCGCATGAACGCCGAACACCAGAACGAGCAGCGGCGTGAGCAGCGATCCTCCGCCCATGCCGGATAGGCCGACAAAAACGCCGACGACAAACCCGACGACGGTTACGCCGGCATTCATACGAACACGGCGCCGCTCATTTGTGCAGTCCGCATTCGGTCTTGGCGAACCCCGGCCAGCGGCCGGCACGCGCATCGTCTCCCGGATTCACGCGCGCCGTACACGTCATACAGCCGATACTCGGATACCCGCGATCGTGCAGGGGATTATAGGGAATGTCATGCGCGCGAATATATGTCCAGACCATTTGCTCGGTCCAGCTCGCGAGCGGATTGATTTTGATCAGATCGAAGGTCTTGTCCCAGAGAACGACCGGGACCGCT
This sequence comes from Vulcanimicrobiota bacterium, assembly GCA_963777365.1. Lineage (GTDB taxonomy): Bacteria > Vulcanimicrobiota > Vulcanimicrobiia > Vulcanimicrobiales > Vulcanimicrobiaceae > CAVZQG01. Next base: position 9,957 of record CAVZQG010000017.1, on the reverse strand, counting down.
GCGCGTGAGGTCGACTGATCGCGACGGACGCCGCTGATCCACGCGTCGTAATCTTTAAAGAACGCACGCTGCGGTTCGACTTTACGCAAATTGCAGCATCGATCCGGATCGCGTTCCCACAGCGCGGGGCCCTGATCTTCCGCTTGTTCCGCGACCGTTCGCTCCGGCCGAACCGGAAGCGGATTGATGCCGTACCGCTGAGCGATGACGCTGACGTGTTCGTACGTTTCGGGAAACAACAGGCCCGTATCAAGATAATAGACCGGAATGTGCGCATCGATCTTCATCACCATATCGAGCAGCACCAGCCCTGAGGGGCCGCCAAACGAACACGCAAGCACCAGGCGCCCCCGGAATACGCGCCCAGCCCAAGCCAAGATGTCCTGTGGCGCCGCTTCTTCAAAGGCGCCTGCGGCTTTTCGGATGGCCAGTTCGGTCAACATCGATATGAATACCTACGAAGTAACGCCATCATACCGACTGGGCAATGCGATTCGCAGGGCCCGTGCACATGTTCGTTTTAGATCAAAGTACCTAGTGTCAGGTACGTTAGGCCCACCAGACCCTGGAAACGGCAAGGCAAAGTGCAAAAGGCGGGCGATCGGTGCGCCCGCGCAAGGGCAGCCTGTGAGCATCCGCCGGCCCGGCTCGTGAATGGCCCAGGCCGCGCTTGGCTCCGACCAGCGCGGCCGGCGTCTATTTGCAGTTGGAAGTCCCCGGCCGCCAGAACCTCTTCAGAATCATCCACCGCTCAAGTGAGGCAAACATGTCGATTCTATCCGACGTCAAAGAGATCCAAGCCAAGGTGCGCGAAACTATGCAGAACGGTCCGGTAACCCCGTACTACTCGTTGCCTCTCGACAAAGTTTACGAAGTGCTCAATGCGGCGCTGGCCTCGGAGATCATCTGCGTGCTGCGCTACAAGCAGCATTATTACATGACCACTTCGATTCATCAGGAGCAGCTGCAAGGACTCTTCAAAGAGCACTGGCTCGATGAGGAGAAGCATCTGGAACTCATCGCGGATCGTATCAAACAACTCGGCGGTGTCCCAGATCTCAATCCAAACGGTATCAGCAAGCGAGCCTTTTCATCCTTCGAGAGCGGTCACACCCTGGCGGACCTGCTGCGTGAAGATCTACTCGCTGAGCGCGTTGTGATTAAGATCTACGGCGACATTATCAAGTTCTTCGGCAAAGAGGATCCAGTGAGCCGGCGGATGTTCGAGGAAATCCTAAAGGACGAGGAAGATCACGCCGACGAGATCGCCGACCTGCTCTACACGGTCGATCCGGAAACCGGCAAGACGGTCGAGCAGTTCAGCGGCGATTCAGTTAGCAAACCTTTCAAGCCCTGAGGCGAGAGCCCGGCGCCCTACGGCGCAGATTCCGCGACCGGCTCACCAAGCGCGATGCCCGCGTTCGAAAACAGTACGAGCACGCGCTCGTTTATGGCTCGGCGCGCCTCGAACTGGCGCAGCGGCGCCGTTCTTATCGACGCACGAATGATGACGCCGAGACGGCTGAGTGATTCCACGCCGATCCACTCGATCGGTCCGGAGATGACTTCTCGCCACGGGGCCTCCTGGGCAACGCTTTCTATCGCGCGGCGAACGAGTTCCATCGCTTTCGCCGTATCGGCCGCCGGATCGACCGAAACGCGGTAATCGACGCGCGACCAGTTGCGCGAGTGGTTCACGACATAGGTCACGGAACTGTGCGGAATCGTGACCAGGTTGCCGCCCGCGTCGCGAATTTGCGCCATGCGCAGCGTGAGATTCTCGACGACGCCGCTTTGGCCGCTCAGCGTGATGTAGTCGCCGACGACGTATTGATCCTCGACGAGGACGAGAAATCCGTTCACGAAATCGCGCACGAAATTCTGCGCTGCCAGTGTGATGCCGATCGCCGTGAGGCCGCCGAACGTAACGACCGACCACACGGGTATTCCGACTTCTCCCAACGTCACGAGCAACGCAATGAAAATGATGACGGCCGTCTTCGCGCCCGAAATGGCCGCTGTAAACGTGGGGATACGCAGCACTCTCGGGCACGGTCTTCGGCGCTCACGAAATGCCGGCGCCTCCAAACGATTGCCAGGCGTGCGATCGCCAGATCGAGCAGCCGGTTGAACAGACCGGCGCCAATCCAGATCGCTGCAACCGACAGGAGCGTTTGGACGACTTGATGCGCCAGCGGCGTCGTTTGCGGAAAGAGAAAAAATGCCCACACGAGCACGGCAAACCACACAAGCACCAGCACCCAAATCAATGTGGCGGCGATCGCTCGCAATATCCCGAGCTGCCGCTCAGGGTCCTGTGTGCGTAGAGCACTCGCAAGAAAGCGCCGTCGCCGGTGAACCGGCGCGTCATCTGCGGGCGGTTCCGCTTCCTTCCTGTCGGCCTTTGCTTCTTGCTCTGCCAGGCGGTGTTCGATGTTACGCGCCCGCTGCCGGATCGGCGCGACGATCAGCATCCAGATCAACACACTCACGACGACTAAGACCGCTGCGGTAACGAGCACTTGTAATACGTTGCGGCGTTCTACGCCGGGCTGGCGTTTTAGGAGCGCTTCGCGCAGCGCCGTTTGCAGGATCGCTTGCCACTGGTCCGCCACGCTCGTAATGGTCATTCCGTTATACTTTGCGTCCACCGGCGTGGCCGTAACGATCGACACTCCTCGCGGATGCTTTTCATCCGTGGCTTCCAGCACGGCTTGCTGGTTTGAGGAGACCACGTGCACCTCGATCGTTTGAGGGTCGTAGAGCGTGACGCTCCGTTTATCCGTACGCGAAGTCAGCACGAGTCTGTGAAAGCGCGTTCTCGACGTCGATCTGCCGCGTTGCGATGGGCACCTGTCCGGGCTGCGGGCTCGCGGGCGCGGCAATGCGAAAGAGCGTTGCGCCGTCCAGTCTAACCGGTGCGGTTAGGAACGTGCCTTCTTGTCGTATTCCCGGTACGCTCGCGGGCGTTGGATTTGCGACTAACGGCTGCGCTGCGATGGGAAGGCTCGTCGCCAATACAAACAGGAGAAAGAGGACGCTTCTCATTACCGGCATCTGCGCCGATAGTCTCCTGGCGTCCTTGTACGCTACGGATCGACGTTAATCGCCAGGCGAGTATCGTGCTCAGCGCGTGCAGCCGGAAGAATGCGCTCGCGGATCGCCGCTTGCACTGCACCGAGATCGCGTGCCTTGAGCGCGATACGAAAACGCCATTCGTTGTTGAGGCGGGCAATCGGATACGGCGCCGGCCCGAGCACCTCTGCTACGCCGGCCTCTTCCAGCAGGCTTGCGTACCGTCGCGCCTGCGCGAGCGTTCTTGCTCGATCTCTGCCGATGATGCCGACATAGACAAGGTCGCAAAACGGCGGAAAGCGCAGCTCCCGATCGCTCGGCCAACTCTACGCCGGCGAACCCTTGGTAGTCGTGCATCGCAGAGTACACAATCGCAGGATGCGCGGGCGAATACGTTTGCACGATCGCTTCGCCCGGACGCGCGCGTCCGCTGCGCCCGCACACTTGTGTGATAAGCGCGAAACTGCGTTCGCCGGCGCGAAAATCCGCCGCATGCAGTCCGATGATCCGCGGCTACCACACCGACCAGCGTCACGGTCGGGAAGTCGAGCCCTTTAGCAACCATTTGCGTGCCGACCAAGACGTCGCCCTCGAGTGCGAATTCATCCAGCAGGCGGGCATGGTCGCCTACGCGCGTCGTCGTGTCGCTGTCCATTCGTACGATGCGAGCGTGCGGATAGAGCCGCTCTACCTCTTGCGCAACGCGCTCGGTACCGACTCCGAACTCGCGGATCGTCTCTTGATGACACGCAGAGCACGCGAGTGAAACCGGCATCTGCAGATCGCAGTAGTGGCAGCGCAGCAGACCTTCGCTTCGGTGTACCGTTAGCGAGACGCTGCACCGCGTACATTCGGGAACGCTTCCGCAGTTGCGGCAAAGAAGAAAACCCGCGCTGCCGCGCCTGTTGACGAATAACACCGCCTTCTCGCCGCGTTGGAACCTATCGTTCAGGCCCTGTGTCAGCGCCGAACTGAAGATCCTGCGGTTCCCTCCCTCGAATTCGCGGGTCATATCCATGACGTGCACGGCCGGTAGCGGCTGGCGCGTCGCGCGATGCGTAAGTTCTAGGAAATCCGTGCGGTGCGCGAGCGCTTCCGCGTAGCTCTCCAGCGAAGGCGTTGCGCTGCCCAACACGAGCGTACCGTGTTCGATCCGCATTCGCTCGCGCGCAACGCTCACCGCATGATAGCGGGGCGAAGTGTCTTGTTTATACGAGCTCTCGTGCGCTTCGTCGACGACGATGAAGCGCACGCCGGCGAGCGGAGCAAACACCGCGCTTCGTCGCCCCCACGACCACGTCCACTTCACCGTTCGCGCACGCTTGCCAAGCATCGTACCGCTCACGTTCCGAAAGCGCGGAGTGTAGCACCGCAACGCGCCCGCCGAAGGCTTCTTCAAATCGGCGCGCCGTCTGCGGCGTTAGGGAGATTTCGGGAACGAGGACGATCGCACGCCCGCCTGCGCCCAGCACTTGCTCGATCGCCTCGATGTACACGAGCGTTTTGCCGCTTCCGGTGATTCCGTACAGCAGCGTCTCCTGAAACGTTCGCCTGTCGAGGTTCGTGCGCAGTTCGTCGATTGCGCGCTGTTGTTCCGTTGTCGCGGTATATGCGGGTTCTGAGCGCCGATGCTGCGAACGCGTCTGCTGCGGCGCGACGTCTTCTTCGTTGATCGCGCCTGCTTTTACCGCGCGAGAAATGATCGCTGACGAAAATCCCGCCAGCAGTGCGTCCGCGCGCGGAACGCCCGGCTGATCGCGCACGAAGGCTGCAAGCGCGGATGCCTTCGGTCCGCGGATCGCACCGCTTCCCGGGACGAGCACGCGAACGCGATATTCGTGCAATGCGGGTCGAGAAAGCGCTGCTCTCGCCGAAGTTCTCCGCGCGCACCAGCGCGTTTATGTGCCGCAGCAGCGCGGTCCGGTCGCCCGCTCGCCGCGCTTCGGGGTGACGAAGCAGTTGTTCGAGTGCGAAACCTTCGCGCAAATCCTCCCAAATCAGCGAGACCAGACGGCCGGGAACTGACGGATAGCGCTCACGGTTGGGTTGCGCGACGGTCCAAACGAACGCGTCGATCGCGCGCGGAACGGCACCGCTCAGGACGACGGCGCTCAGCGCTTCGCCCAGCGTGCACACGTAACGCTCCGCGATAAAACGCGCAAGCGCCAGGCCAACTTCGTCGAACGCCCGCGGCACGCCGCTCGCGGCGGCGACCGCTTGAGCGCGCGATCCGAATCAGCGACAATCGGCTCGCTGAGCACGAACGCAATCTGCTCGCGCGATCCAAGCGGAACGCGCACGACGTCACCGATTTGCAGTTCCAGGTCCCCGGCATCGTACGTCAAAGGCAGATCGAATCGTGAGGAACGGATCGCGGCGAGCACGTCCACGCTGCGGACTAGCGGAATTCGGCGCCTCCCGGCGGCATCATCAGCCGATCGAGCACCGCTCGCACCTTGCGTTCGGGCACGGCTACGCCGTACTCGACATCGCCGATGCTTCGCGGCAGCACGAACCGCAACGTGCCCGCGCGCTTCTTCTTGTCCGCCTGCATTGCACGCAGAATCCGCTCCGGACGCTCTTTGGTTACCAGCGGAAGCCGCAGCAACGTCAGCAGCGTCAGCACGCGCAAGTGATCCTCGCGCGAGAATCGCCCGGTTCGCAGCGCCAGCAGTCCGGCCCCACGCAGACCAACGGCAACGCCGGCGCCGTGAGTAACGCGATACTCCGAAGCACGCTCGATCGCATGGCCGAACGTGTGGCCCAGATTGAGCAATTCACGAATACCGTGCTCGTCGCGGTCGTCGTTGACGACGGCCATTTTCACCTGCTGCGCATCCGTCACGATCGTTTCCCAGGGCCACCGCCAGAACGGATGCGGCGCCAGCGTTTCCAGGCGTTCGAACAATTCGCCGCCCTCGATGACGGCGGCCTTAACGATCTCCGCCAGCCCTTCGCGCAGGTGGCGGTACGGCAACGTCCGCAGTGCATCGATCCAGGCGAAGACGGCGATAGGGTCGCGAAACGTACCCGCCAAGTTCTTCCCCGACGGAAGTTCGACGCCGTTCTTTCCGCCGATTGCCGCATCGACCATTGCCACCAGACTGGTAGCGACATGGATGTATGGGACGCCGCGCATGAAGATCGCGGCCGCGAATCCGAAAAGGTCGCTTGCGACGCCGCCGCCGACGCCGATGATCGTTGTGCCGCGATCCGCTCCCGCGCGCATGAGTTCTTCGAGTACGCTTTGCACCGTCGCCAGATGCTTGCGCCGCTCTCCGAGCTCGAAGGGCAAGAGCGCCAGGCGCCCTCGCAACCCGTCGGTAAGCGCCTGCGCGTGCGAGACGACCGCGCGTCGCAGACGACGGCGAAGCGATCGATCCCGCGATCGCGCACGAACCGACGTAGCGGGTCGCGCACGGAACCCTCGACCAACCTCACACCAGTTCGATCTTCTTGCGATGCAGCCACTCGACGATCGACTCGACGATCTGCGAGGTTGACATTTCTTGCGCTTCCACGACGAAGTCGGCATGCGCATAGCGCGGCATGCGTTGAGAATACAGTTCTTTGATACGCGAGAGTGTCGGCTTCGGGCCGATCAGCGGCCGTACGCGCGTGCTGCGCCGTAAACGCCCCAGAACCATTTCCGGCGAAACTTTCACGAAGATACGGTACGTGCGTTTCTTGAGCAGTTTAAGCTATCGTCGTACGTTACGGCGCCTCCGCCGAGCGAAATCACGCCCGGCGTCTCGGTCTCGATGACGTGCTCGATGGCAGCATACTCATATAGACGGAACTGCTTCTCACCTTGCGCGTAGAAAATATCGCTGACGGGACCATGTTCCTGGACGACCAAATCATCGATATCGTAGAAGGCCACGCCGAGCCGCCGGGCAAGTTTTTTGCCGATCGTCGACTTTCCCGCCGCCATGAATCCGGTGAGCGCGATGTGCCTTCTCACGAGGGCTGCGCCTGCGTATCGAACAGCCGCGATGCAGCTTGCGTGCTGCGCGCCAAGTTATCGAGCGTCTCTTCCATCGAATCGCCGCCGTATTTTTCCAAAACCGGAGCCATAAGCGCAAGGCGAACCATTGCCTCGCCGACCACCGCTGCGGCCGGAACGACGCAGACGTCGCTTCGCACGATCGAGGCCGGGGCGTCGGTGCGCTCGTGTAAATTGACCGACGGAAGTGCTTTCATCAGTGTCGGAATCGGTTTGACCGAAACGCGCAGCGTTATCGCCTGACCGTTGCTCATGCCGCCCTCGATTCCGCCCGCACGATTGCTGCCGCGCGTGACGACGCCTTCGTCTAAAGCAAACACGTCGTGGGCGGCCGAACCAGGACGTGCGGCAACATCCGCGCCCAAGCCGACCTCGACGGCCTTGACCGTTTGCATCGCCATGAGCGCACCCGCCAGAACGCCGTCCAGGCGCGTATCCGGTTGACGATTGCTGCCCACGCCGACCGGCACGCCGTCGATGCGAACGATATACTGGCCGCCCAGCGTATCGCCGGCGGTTTTTGCGGCGTCGATCGCGTCGATCATCATTCGCGCGGTGGGCTCGTGCGGACAACGCACCTCGCTTTGCTCGACGTCGTCCTGCAAGAACTCTTCGATCTCGGGCGCTTCGACCGCGCCGATGCGATGCACGTACGAGCGGGTCGTGATGCCGAGCGCCTCCAAAAACTGCGCGCAAATCGCGCCAAGCCAGACCCGCATCGCGGTCTCGCGCGCACTCGCGCGTTCCAGCACGTTACGCAGATCGTGATGGCGGTATTTCAGCGCGCCGGCGTAATCGGCATGACCTGGTCGTGGATTCGTAAGCGGTTTGCCGTGCCCCGTGATCGGATCCATCAGCTCGCGCACGTTTTCGAAGTCGCGGTTGCGAATCATGACGGCGATCGGCGAGCCCAGTGTGTACGAGCCGCGCACGCCGGCCAAAAACTCGACGGCGTCACGCTCGATCTTCATCCGGTTGCCGCGGCCATAGCCTCCTTGACGCTTGGTCAGCTCCTCGTTGATGCGTTCGATATCCAGTCGGAGCCTTGACGGAATGCCATCGAGAATACCCACGAGCGCCGGCCCGTGCGATTCCCCTGCAGTTAAATAGCGGAACACCGCTCTAGGCTTTGCTCTATGCGGTGGATACCCTTGACAGCGGTGGTATTCTGGAAGTCCTATGATGCGTTTTTCCGCCTCGAATACATCGTGCAAAGCGACCCGGCAGCAAACCGGGACCGTCACGATTTTCATAACGAGCGCCGGAGGCGCTACATAGGACAGGCTATCTGCAAGAAATGAGATTCCTCGAGGGGATCCGGCAGATATGCCGGGTCCCTTCAACTTTTTTTTCCAGACTCGTATAGAAAGGAGATCGAGCGATGTCACAACTCGAACCGCGTTGCCCCGACTGCGGCCGCGCCGTGCCGGTGCGCGCACTCTGTGCGGCTTGCGAGCAGGACCGGGTCATGGAACAAGTCCAGCTGGCCGCACGGGCATCCTTCGGAAAGGGCCTACGCTGCAACGATTAAGCGCTGCCGCGAATGTCGACCGAGAGCATCGAAACCGAACCGCCGTCGATTCCTTCAACGGGAAACGTAATGGTATCGGTTTCTTTGCGCATGCCCAGCAAGTAGATCAGCGGCAGATAATGATCCGGCGTCGGCACCGAGAGCAACGTGTCGCGGCCTAGCGATTCGTAGTCCACGAGCGGTTCGTCCTCGTGCTGCAGCAGCAGTTCGCGCACGCGGCGCTCGAACCGCTGCGCCCAATCGAACGGCTCGACCGGGTGGCCGCCCCATGCAAATGTATGCAAGTTGTGCACGACGTTCCCGCTCCCGATGACGAGCACGCCTTCCTCGCGCAGCGGCGCAAGGCGTCTGCCTAATTCGTAGTGGAACGCAGGCGGCTTGGTTTCATCGATGCTCAGTCTGCACGACCGGAACATCCGCCTGCGGAAAAGCGTGCACCAGCACCGACCACGTCCCGTGGTCGAAGCCCCAGTGATCGTCCATTGCAACGGATGTAAGCGGTGCAAGCACATCGTGTACACGCTCCGCGAGTTGCGGATCACCGGGAGCCGGGTATTGCACCTCGTACAGCGCGCGCGGAAAGCCGCCAAAATCGTGAATGGTGCGTGGAGCGGAGGCTGCGGTCACAGCCGTCTGCTCCACATACCAGTGCGCAGAGATTGCGAGCACCGCCTTGGGTTTGGGCAGTCCGCGCCCCATCGCGCTCCATTTATGGGCGTACGGGTTGTCGCTAATCGCGTTCATCGGGTTGCCGTGACCGAAGAATATCACCGGCATCGCGCTCTGCGTCATCGACCTATCTTCTTCTACTTCTGCAGGATGGCTTCCACGTTGACCTCTATCCGAACTTCGTCGCTCACGGCAACGCCGCCCAGCTCGAGCGCCTGATTCCACAGGAGTCCGAACTCTTTGCGGTTGATCGTCGTCGCAGCGCTGTAACCGACCCGTTCCCCGCCCCACGGATCCGCGCCGCGGCCTTCAAACTCCGCCTTTAACACGACTTCGCGCGTCGTGCCGTGAATCTTCAAGTCGCCCGTAATCCGGAAGTCATCGGGCGTCCCCTCGATATGCTTACTCTTGAATGTGATATCCGAGAATTTCTCCACCTCGAAGAAATCGGCGGATTTCAAGTGCGCGTCACGCTGCGGCTCTCGTGTATCGATGGAGGCCGCGTCGATCGACACGTCGATTGCCTGCGGCAGATTGCTGCCGGGCGCCAGGTCGACCGTGCCGGCAAACGTGCCGAAACGGCCGCGTACCTTGCTTATCATCAAATGACGGACGACGAACTCAACGGTGGAATGAACCGGGTCGATCATATACGTCTGCTGTGCTTGTGTCTGCG
>CAVZQG010000016.1:0-125399 GCA_963777365.1 Vulcanimicrobiota bacterium | reverse complement strand
TCGCCAGGTCCGCGCCGGCGCCTTGCGCTTGCAGAACCGGTCGGTCGGGCTCGCCGATCCTCATCTTATAACAACATCGGGCGGCAAAGGGTTCCAGGGCCTGCCAGCCTTCCCGCTCTTCGCTGGTTCCGGCGTGGCTTTCGAGCAGGCTTCGCAGTCCCTCGCGAAATGCGCGAAGTAGAGCAAGGCCTTGCTCGTCTGCGTCACGGTATAATCCCGTTCGCCCACACCAGGCGGCAAGGGTGCCCGAGTCGTCGAGGGGATTGGCCGATTCCTCGATCTCAAGTGTGTTGACGAATTCCCGGACGATTTCCAGGCGTCCGGGTGCCGCGGTACTTGCCATCTGGCGATTCATCATATCACCGCCAAAACGTATTGACAAGTTACTATCACCGCCATAGAATGAATGAAGGTTACTACACCACCGAAAGTATTAGATAGAAATGTTTGAACCCAGTCGCACGATTCCAATCATCTTCGATTACGTCGAGTTGCGTTTGCGGATGCCCGTCCGCAAGGCGGACGACCCGCTCATGCGGGAGTCCGGCATCACGCTTCCGATCTCTCGCGTACTGTAAGACAAAACAAAGAGGAACCGATGCTTTTTGACCACGTCGATCTCCGCGTAGCCAACTTATCTGCCCCCGCCCGCTCTACGATGCACTGCTTTCCGCAATGGGCTTCACGCACATAAACGCCGACGCGGAGTCGGCGGGGTATCATCGGCCCGGCGAGGGCGGCTCCGATCCATTTATATGGTTGGTCGAGGAACGCGACCACAAGCCGAACGGCACGCGGATCGCTCTTGCGGCAAGCAGCCGAGCGGAGGTAGACCGCCTCGCGGAGATTGCCGAACGTGCCGGCATTCGCGCCTATGAGCCTGCGCAGCTGCAGCTCGACTACGGTCCGAATTACTACGCTTCTTTCTTTGAAGATGCGGAAGGGAACCGGCTCGAGATTTGCTGCCGGCGTCCCGAATAATCCACGCGGTAGGCTATACTACCAGGATGACGGTTTTGATCATCGCCGCCGCGCTGGCGACGTCCGCGCCGGCACTTCCTCATCATGGACAGCGCAAAAGCCCGCCGTACGCAAAGCGGTCCTCGCCCAGCACGGTCAAACGACGCAGATAGATTCAATCCTCATCAAACACGGATATGCGCTCGTTCACGGCAAGGGGTTTCATGAAGCACTGCATTTCTCGAACGGAAAATGGACGGCGACATGCGATCTGAGCCGAAAGCAGCCGTTGGCGCAAACACTGGAAACAGCGTGCGCAATTCCTCCACAGATCGCGGCGCATCTGGCAGCGGACGAGCCGGTAAACCTCAACGCTGCGCAAGGGAACTTCTCCGGTGCGGCTTCGGCCGAGCAGCAAGTGTACGCCTCGGCGAGCGGCCCGGAGAAAGAAAGCGATCGCGTCAGGCTCCAGAACTCAATACGCTGAATCAACAGATGCAACTGCAGCAGATCACGCGCGAGCAAGCCATTCAGCAGTGGAATCAAGCGCAGTTCTCGTGGGCGCTCCCCTAACGCGCGAACGGACAGCTTTGCCGTAGCGGACATTCTGCGCAGCGCGGATTATTGCGCGTGCAGAGCGTGCGGCCGTGCTCGCGCAGCAATGCGAACACGTCGATGTAATTTACGCTCTCCTGCGTAATGGCCGCTATCGCGTTTTTATACATTCGCGCATACGACGGTTCTTCGGGGACCACGCCAAGCCGGTTCAATACGCGCAAACCGTTCGACTCGATGGCGGGAACGTCAGCATATCCACACAGGAGTAAGACCTTGTCTGCGCCGGGTGCGGCAATACCCGGAAATCGTTTGAGCAGCGTACGGCTTTGCGCGGTCGTCAGCCGCGAGAGCGCCGCGGAAAGATCTCCCTCGGCAAACTCGATCGCAACCTCCGCGCAGCGGCGCACCTTGTCCGCACGATGCTGCGGCTGCATGCCCCCCTCGCGAATGACTTCCGCGATACGCTTTGTGGTGGACGCGAGAATCTTTGCCGGCGCAAGCCCAATTACACGCACGAGCGACTTAAATACTCGCTCACGCGTGCGGTCGTCGACCAAATAGGCAGCGTTCTCCCACAGAATCAGTTCGAACGGCTTGCGCGGTTCATACAAGCGGACGTTACCGTAACGCTCGCACAGAGCGCGGATAAACTGCGGCAGACCACGGCTCGCCATGACGAACCGCCCTTCAGCCGCGAACGAAGAATGCCTTTAAGTATTCGGTTTCCGGCATGGCGGGATGAATCGGATGGTCCGGTGCGTGCGCGTGCCGCTCCAAGATCTGTACGCGCCTGCCCGCATCCTTCGCCGCACCGAGAATTGCGCGTTGCAGCATCGCCGGCTCCAGATGGTGCGAGCACGAGCACGACACCAACACGCCGTCTTTCTCCAGAACTGCAAGCGCCAGACGATTCAAACGCTGGTAGTGTGCTTGTCCGGCTTGCGCGTCCTTGCGCCGCTTGATGAGCGCGGGCGGGTCGACGACGACCACGTCGAACCTGCGGCCCTCGCGCGCAAACGATCCGAGCACGTCGAGCGCATCACCCTGCACCGCCTCGATGTTCACCTGGTTGCGATCGGCATTTTCGCGTGCATGATCGAGCGCGAGTTGCGAACTATCGGAACACACGACCTGCGAGGCACCGAACCGAGCCGCGCGGATACCCCACGATCCGATGTACGAATACATGTCCAATACGCGCTTACCGCTCACGTATCGCCCAAGCCGCGACCGATTGTCGCGCTGATCGAAAAAGTAGCCGGTCTTTTGGCCTCGGCGAAGCGGAGCTGAAAACACCGCGTTGTCTTCCTGCACGTCGGCGACGTCAGGAACCTCGCCGATTGGCTCGTCGAACTCGTCAATGCCTTCGATCTGCCGTACCGAACCGGCGCTGCGAAGCAGAATGCCGCGCGCATTACTCACCTCTTGCAACGCTTGCACGATCGACTCGCGCATCCGAACGATACCGGCGGTATTCAATTGCGCGACCAGTACGTCGCCATACCGATCGACGACCAGCCCCGGGCAACCGTCGGACTCGCCGTATACGGCGCGATAATGCGGAGTAGCGTAGACGTGCTCGCGCAGAGCAAACGCGCGAGCAAACCTGCCCAACCACCACGTGGCGTCGATAACCGCCTTCGCATCACCGGTTAGAATACGGGCGCAGATCAGCGCTCCGGGATTGACGTATGCCGTGCCGACCGGCTTTCCAAATGAATCGCGTACGACCGCTATGTCGCCGGGAGAAAACGCCGTGAGCGCGGAGCGTCCGACATCGACCTCGTTACTGAAAACCCACGCATGCCCCAGGCGAATGCGGCGATCGGCTCGCGGCAGCAGGTAGAGGTCGTCGGGCACGTCAGACTCTAGGCCGCGGTCGAGGCGGCGTCCACGCGGCGGCGCAGCTCGTCTTCCTGCGCTTCCAGCGATTCGACGATGGCGAACTGGGCACGCGCGCGGTCCAGATTGTGATCCGGCCGATGCACGCGAAAATAATGATCACCGCTCAGGTGATCGGTTAAGAAACGCATACCGTTCTCGAATGCCAACACCTTGCCCGCCGTCACGAATCCTTGCCGTTCCGCACGCGAACAAAGCTCGCCCGCACCAGTGATAAATCCGGCGGCGACGGCCTCGAACAGATCCGGGTCTACCGTGACTTTGCGCGCGTCCGGTTCATCTTCGGCTGCGCGCGTGCGCGGCCGTGCGCACGAGCTCGCCGACGTCGAACAGCATGAGGCCCGGCATGACCGTGTCCAAGTCGACCACGCACAGCGCTTCTCCCGACCGTTCGTCAAAGAGTACGTTGGTGATCTTGGTATCGTTATGTGTCGGACGCAGCGGAATCTTCGCGGAGTCGGCGAGATCGAAGCAGTGCGCGCGCAAGGTTCTGGAATCGCAGCGCTGAGGCGATCTCGTCTCGTTGCGCGCGCCGCCCGATTGCACGGGTCGCCTTCAATTGCGCGAATGAGCGCGTCCAAACGCGCGGGCGTATCGTGGAACGCGGGAATCGTCTCATGCAGCGACTGCGCGGGCAGATCGGCCAGCGCAGCGGCGAATTCGCCAAAGGCGCGAGCAGCGCTGAAGGCGTCCGCGGGCGTATCGACCTGCATGCGCGGTACCGTGCCTTCGATGAACGCGTACGTGCGCCAGTGCTCGCCTTCTTCGGTTGTAAGGAGATCGCGTCCATCTCGCGTCGGCACCAGATGCAGCACACGCCGCTCGATATCGGTTGCGCCTTGCGCATGCAGTTTTGCGCGGATGTGGCGCGTCACTCGCGCGATGTTCTCGCTAACTGCGTGCGCATCGGGAAACACCAGCGTGTTGATTCGCTGATGAACGTAGCGGCGAACGACGGTCCCATCTTGATAGGTCGCAAAGTACGTATCGTTGATATGGCCGCCGCCGTACCGCTGCGCCGAGATGTAGTGTCCCTCGAGCGCGAAATGCGCGCCCAGTGTCCCGAGCATGGGGCCGCTTCTTTTGCGAAGCGGCCCGTTTCGCCTTTAGCCCGCTTTTCGGGAGATCGATTTCGCCTGCAGAAAGAGCAGCAGGTAGTCGCGGCCGCCGGCTTTACTGTCCGTGCCGGACATATTGAAGCCCCCGAACGGATTGCCGCCGACCAGCGCGCCGGTGCACTTGCGATTGATATACAGGTTGCCGGCAAAGAACTCGTTCTCGGCGCGCTCGATCTTCTGCTCGATCGCTCGTAAACACGGCCCCCGTTAGGCCGAATTCCGTGTTGTTCGCAATTTCAAGCGCGTGATCGTAGTCGCGCGCCTTGATAACCGCGAGGACCGGCCCGAAGATCTCTTCCTGCGCGAGTACCGCATCGGGCGCGACGTCGGCGATGACGGTGGGTTCCAGGAAATACCCGTGACTCCCCGACCCGATTGCCGCCGGCAATAAGGCGGCCTTCTTTCTTGCCGATCTCGATGTATTTCTGAATCGAGGTCATGGCGCGCTCGTTGACGACCGGCCCCATGTAGTTCGACTTCTCGGCCGTGTCACCAACGGTGATCTTCGAGACGCGCGCCTTCAACTTCTCGACGAACTCGTCGTAGATCTTTTCATCGACGATCGCCCGCGAACACGCCGAACATTTCTGTCCTTGAAAACCGAACGCCGAGACAGCCACGCCTTCAACGGCCGCATCCATATCAGCATCGGCGGCCACGATGATCGAATCCTTACCGCCCATCTCCGCAACGACACGCTTGATCCACTTTTGCCCCGGCTGCGTCTTGGCGGCGCGTTCGTTGACGCGCAAGCCGACGTCCTTGCTGCCGGTGAAAGAAATGAAGCGCGTAAGCGGATGTTCGACGATCGCGTCGCCGATGACGCTGCCGTTGCCGGGAACGAAATTCACCACGCCGTTCGGCACGCCGGCCTCGTGAAGCAGATCGACGAACCACGCGGCGATAACGGCGGAGTCGCTCGAAGGTTTGAGCACGACGGTATTCCCCGTCACGACCGCAGCCGACGTCATGCCGGCCATGATCGCAAAAGCAAAATTCCACGGCGGAATCACGACGCCAACGCCGAGCGGAATGTATCGCAACTCGTTCTCTTCACCGGGGATCGGCGTGACGGGTTGCTTGCCGGCATACCGCAGCGCCTCGCGGGCGTAGAACTCGAGAAAATCGATCGCCTCGGCGGTATCCGCGTCAGCCTCGACCCAGCTCTTACCGACTTCGTAGACGAGAACTGCATTAAAGTGAAAACGCCGCTCGCGCACGAGCTGAGCGGCTCTGAACAGCACGTTGGCTCGCTCCTGCGCGCTCGTCGTTTTCCACGTCTGAAAACGCTCGTGCGCGATCTCGATGGCGCGGTTCGCCTGTTCGAGCGGCGCCGCGGCGACCAGGCCCACGACCTGCTCCGGATTGGAGGGATTGATCGAGGGGATCGTCTTCTCCGTTTGGATCCGCTCCCCGTCGATAACCAGCGGATATGCTTTCCCGAATCCGGCTTTCACCGACGCTAGCGCGGCTTGCATGGCGGCAACGTCCGCGGGATCCGTGAAGGTCTTGATTTCCTCGTTCGAAAACGGCGCGATGCGTTCGGCGGTCGTGCTTGTCGTGCTCAATCTGTACTCCTGGCAGAGGCAATAAAGCGCCCCGGCGCGCCGGGGAGCCTTCATTTTAACCCATCTACCCCCGCCGCGAGTTACGACGTTCCCCCTAGCGAGCTTGCTTGGAGCGTGAGAAAATGTCGGCGCTATGACGTACGACATCGCAATCGTGGGCGGAGGCATCGTCGGCCTTGCCGCCGGCCGTGAACTGCTGCGACGGCACCCGCGCCTCAAACTGGTGGTCCTGGAAAAGGAAGCCGCCGTTAGCCAGCATCAAACCGGACACAACAGCGGTGTCATCCATTCGGGAATTTACTACACCCCCGGTTCCCTGAAGGCTCGGCTTTGCACCGCAGGGGCGTCGCGCGCTCTGGCAATACTGCGACGAAAAGGGCATCGAATATAAACCGGTCGGCAAGCTCATCGTTGCCACTGAGGAGAGCGAGCTGCCTCGGCTTCAAAATCTTTGGGAGCGCGGCCAAGCGAACGGCATAGAGAACCTCGAGATGCTCGACGAGCGCGGCATCGCGGAGCGCGAACCGCACTGCCGAGGAATCAAGGCGATCTTCTCGCCGGTGACCGGCATCGTCGACTATGGCGTCGTCGCGAGCGCGTATGCCGACGACATCCGTCAGATGGGCGGCGAGATCCTGACCGGCCGGCGGGTCACCGGGATCGAGCGCAAGGGCGGCGTGACGAACGTGAGCACGAGCGCCGGCGATATCGAAGCGCGATACGTCATTACGTGCGGAGGTCTGCAATCCGATCGGCTGGCAAAGATGACCGGCGGACAGGGCGATCCGAAAATCGTTCCGTTCCGGGGTGACTATCTGATCCTCAAACCCGAGAAACGGTATCTGGTCAAGGGCAATATCTACCCCGTTCCCGATCCCTCGTTCCCGTTCTTGGGCGTGCATTTCACTCCGCGTATGAACGGCGACATCTGGCTCGGACCAAACGCCGTACTGGCGTTCGCACGTGAAGGCTACAGTTTCTCGACGATCAACGTGGGCGATCTCTTCGAGTCGCTCACGTACTCGGGGTTTATCAAGCTTGCGGGTAAGTACATGTCGATCGGCATGGGCGAGATGTACCGCGACGTCGTACGCTCGGCGTACGTCAAGGCGCTGCAGCGTTACATTCCCGAACTCAAAGCCGAGGATACACTTGCCGGTCCTTCGGGTGTGCGGGCGCAAGCGATGAACGCGGACGGTTCCATGGTCGACGACTTTGTCTTCGAGGGCTCGGAAGGCGTCGTGCACGTGCGCAACGCGCCGTCGCCGGCTGCCACGTCATCGCTCGCCATCGGCGCATATATCGCCGACGATGCGGACGAGCGTTTTGGCTTGGGTACCGCCGCCGCCGTCGTCTAACTCGTCTTCACCTATTCTTTAGGTTGCTGGTGTACACTTAAAGGCCTCCACACTTACGTACTTAACGGAGGCCTTTGCTATGGCATCTCGCGTCGCCCACTTTGAGATTCCCTCGGACAATCCTGAGCGGACCGCGCAGTTCTACACGTCCGCGTTCGGCTGGAGCATTCAAAAATGGGACGGCCCGCAAGAGTATTGGCTCGTTGATACGGGTGAAGGGCAGCCTGGAATCAACGGCGGTATCATGCGCCGCGGCGGACCTTTCGACCGCGTCATCAACACGGTCAACGTCGATGACGTCGACGCGTCGACCCGGCGCGTCCAGGAACTGGGCGGCAGCTTGGTCGGTGACAAAATTACTATTCCAGAATATCGGCTATTTGCAGTATGCACAAGATCCCGACGGCAATGTGTTCGGAATGATGCAGCCGGTCACGGCCCCCACGGCCGTGTAGCCTGCCACCAAGCGGAACGCGTTGCAAGCGAAGGCCTTCCGCAATCTTCAGGAGGGCCTTCAACGTCTCTCCTCGCCCGAGGTGTATGGTATGCGAACGACAATCGTAAGAACCCATAGCTGCGTCATCGGCCGGCCGATCGACGAGGTTCGCGCGCAGTTTGCCGACATGAACTATCACGTCGCGCAGAACGTGCATGGCGACATGCGCTTCACGGTCTTACAGGACGAGGACGGCGCCTGCCGCTTCACGCAGGAGACGACTCTCGCCGGCATGCGGCAAGTCGATGAGATCATCAACACGGTGCTGCCGAACGGCGATCTGCATTCGGATTACGTCGGCGGCATGAACAAAGGCGCGGCACTGCTGGTCACGTTCGCGCAGAACGGTCCGCACTCGACGGTTGTCTCCGCGGATTTACGCATTCCGCTGAGCGGACCTCGTGCGCTCATCGCGCCGATTCTCGGACGTGGCGCGCAAGCCGCGCTCGAAAAAGCAATCGCGCAAGACAAACGTGACCTTGAATCGGGTAACTACGCGCATTACGCAGATGCTCGAACCGCAGCGGTCTGACACCCACATCAGGCCGCTTACCGAACAGGATTTCGACGGCCTCATCGCGCTTTTTCGAGCCGTTGCCGCCGAGCGAAAGTGGATTGGAACCGAGCCCGGGTTCGATGAGCGCGGCTATCGCTTCGGCTGGTCGCGCGTTCTTGACGGAGAATGGGGCGCCGTATTTCTCGCCCTGCGCGGTGCGCAGATAGCCGGCTACATCGGCATACATCCCCAGAGCGAGTACGGCCATGTCATCGGGATGCTCGTGGATGAACGGCATCGCGACCAAGGAGTCGGCCGAGCGCTGCTGGAAGCGGCCCTGGACTGGGCACGCGCGCAAGGTCTGCGCGACGTGAGTTTGCTCGTGTTTCCGCATAATGAGCGCGCCATCGCGCTCTACCGCAAGTCCGGTTTCGAGCAGCGCGACTATTACGTGAACGACGTCACCCGCCAAACCGGCGAGGTTTGGGACACGATTCTCATGACAAAGACGCTGTAGCCGCTATGACACCCGTCAGACTTTTGTTCGTGACGCTTGGTACCCTGATGGAAATTCATGTTGTTAACGGGAGTAACGATGAACCCACCAGAGAATCAAGCGGAGTCTTCACGCAGTCTCCGTACATCGACTGACGTGAACGACTACAGGTCTTGCAACGCCAGATGCAGCCATTAC
Source organism: Vulcanimicrobiota bacterium (assembly GCA_963777365.1). Lineage (GTDB taxonomy): Bacteria > Vulcanimicrobiota > Vulcanimicrobiia > Vulcanimicrobiales > Vulcanimicrobiaceae > CAVZQG01. The sequence goes on along the minus strand of CAVZQG010000016.1, from coordinate 116,249 downwards.
AAAGCGCGATGCTATCGAGATGATCAGCGGGCTGCAAAACTATGTAAACGCGAATAAACGTTCGTTCACAAGCGCAGCTCGTCCGTTCCCATCGGTATTCCGGCCGACGCGGATTCGCGCTGACGTCAAGGCGTTTTTCGCTTGGCGCTCGACAGGCCAATACGAGCGTAACCGCGAATCGGCTTCTCGCTGCGCTGACGGCCCTCGGAATACGACAAGCGCACGACATGCTGGTCAAACTCGAACGATACATAGAAGCGCCTGATCCAGTTGAGCCGCCTGCCTGTGCATGTCGTTCAGCCGGCGGCTTGCACGTCGATCGCGCCGCCGGCTTCGACTGCACGTAAGCCGCCGTCTGCGAGCAATTTGTAATGCCGTCGCGGCTGCAGACCGCAATGCCTTCGTCAATCAGCGGTTCATCGATTATCACGGAATCGACTAGATCGGCCTTGGACGAACGCATTGTGCTCGGGCTGCTTGATGCGGTCACTGGCAGAGATCCGCTCAGAAACGCTGCCGGATAACGAATTCGACAAGTCGGATCGGATCTCGCATTCCTATATGATCTGATAACATGAGACCTCGCTTTTGATAACTTGACGAAAGCTCGCTACCGCGTCAGGCTGAACAACGGCCATTCCGATAGCCGTTGAGTCTTCAAGATAACAGCGCGACACCGATCAAGAGCCCACTGAATCAGGGCATGGGCGTCATCGCTGCTGTTCATAGGCACCCTTGGATCTGCCGTTCAGAACGCTGACTGGTCTTGCATGACCGTCATTGCTACTCGCTTACTCAGGACGTTGCGCGGCTCAATCGGCGACATAGATGTCGTACGCGCCCTTCTCGGTTTCAGTGAGGCAAATCAGGCATGATTATGATCTGTGACGCTCAACTCGGCCGCTGGTGCGGTAGCCATGCGGATACCGTGCGAATTCTCCTAAGTGAAGATCGGCGTCAACACTGGTACCATTTCGAACATTCGGTAATTGAACGCGTTGTGCTCGATTATGACCGGATATCGCGAGACGGCCACGCGAGTCCGCCGACGGAACGTCTTGAACAATGGTCTTGGAACGCCGGCATGAGGATCGCGCCGAACGAGCCTTAATTAGCCTGATAGAACAGCCTACCGAGAATGCTGGCCATAGGTCTCTTTGCCTATCGAGTGTACGCACATGAACTGTTATGTCGCATGCCCTTGGATGGCATTCGCACTATGCTCGAAGCCTCGGATTTCCTCGACGTCGAAGGACTAAGCGAAGAGCGAGCCTGCAGCGTGTTCTGCGGCAAGTTTCCACTACAGCTGGCTCGCATGCTCACGACTCTTGCTTTTGTGGCCGACTCCGATGGGCGCGACCGCTACGTTCTTCCGGGACGTCACCGGTATAATGTACCAATCTCGCAAAGTGGGACGCCCTGCGCGACGCTGCGCGGGGCTTTTCGACCTTGCAGCAGCTCGCGATTGAGGTCATGAATCCCGATACCGCATGGCGCGCACTCTGTGAGCGCTTAGGATGCGCGCACCTTTCGAACCACCGATATGATGTGGGAGGCGCGTTATAGACCTTGCTGCCGAATGCGTCTGCGGCCGGGCCGCCCGAGGGACTGATGAGAGCCGCTGGACTCGATATTCTGCGTTCGCCGAGATGAAGTGATCGCTGCGGCCGAATCTCGCCGACCTTGGCGTAAACTTGCGGTGATCCTTGAACGTGAAGATCTTATTGGGCGTAGCGACGGAGCGGCAGCGCGCGAGCTCGCGGTTGCGGCGCTCAACTATACAGGAACCGAGAACCTGCGCCCGCTGGTGGAAAAAGCCGGATTAGCGGAACTTCGGCTGCGAGGCAGCATCCGGCAGATCGCAGATCGCGTACGCGCAGAGGCAAGCAAAGAGAGGGGCGGTCTCTATGACCGCCCCCGTCATTCTCCCGGTACGTCCCGCGTACGGCCGTTTGATATAAGGTGATCGGCGGCCGCTCACCCCTCTGAGAGCGGCGCCGAAAGGAGTCGCCATGCGAGGAGCATTGTGCGCGGCGTCGGTTCTCTTTTTCTTCCTGATTCTCGCCGGGGCCGCCCCGGCCCGAAATCGGCTGTATTACATCGCCGCTGATGAAACGCTGTGGAATTATCTACCCGCCGGAAAGGACATGCTGCAGCCGAAGCGGCCCCTTCCGCCGTATATGGGCGCGGTTATGGGATTGAAACTGTATAAAGCGGTGTACCGGCAATACACGGACGCGAGTTTCGCGCATGTCATGGCGCGCCCGCAAAACGACCAGTATCTCGGGATGCTCGGTCCGGTCATTCGCGCGGAAGTCGGCGACACGATCACCGTCGTGTTCAAGAACAACACGCATTTGCACGTGAGCATTCACCCGCACGGCGTATTCTACGAAAAAGCGTCCGAAGGCGCAAAGTATAGCAGCGACGGCACGGCGGGCAGCGATGCACGCGGCAGTTCCGTCGCTCCGGGCGAGACGTACACGTACCACTGGAACGTCCCCGAACGCAGCGGGCCGGGTCCGATGGATGCCAGTTCAATCCTGTGGATGTATCACTCGCACACCGACGAGCTGCACGATGTCGAGAGCGGCCTTATCGGCCCCATGATCATTACGCGCAAAGGCATGGCAAAGGCTGACGGCTCGCCCAAAGACGTGGATCGTGAAATCCTTGCCGGCTTCTTAGAAATGGAAGAATTTCGCAGCCCGTACGTCGATCGAAATATCGCTGCGTTTGCCAAGAACCCCAAGTCGGTGCAAAAGGATTCGGGCCCGTTTCAGCAGAGCGCCGATCTGTACACAATCAACGGGTATCTTTACGGCAACGGTCCGATGATCACGATGAAGCAGGGTGAACACGTTCGCTGGTATCTCTTTAGCGGAACCAGCGGATTCGACTTCCACTCGCCGCATTGGCACGGAAATACGGTACTGTTCAACGGGATGCGCACGGACGTCGTTTCGCTTTCACCGATGGGCATGGATGTCGCGGATATGGTGCCGGACGATCCGGGGACATGGATGTTCCACTGCCATGTCGATCTTCACATGGAAGCCGGCATGGAAACGTTGTACCGGGTCTTACCGTGAAATGAGGTTTTGCACGAACGCGTGGACGCGCCGGGAAGCGTCCTCGCCGTGCGAACCGGCATATGCATCGATCAGCGCGCTGCCCACGATGATGCCGTCGACCATATCGGCGACCTCACGCACGTGCTCGCGCTTGCTGATGCCGAACCCGACGGCCAGCGGTTTGTCGGTCACCTCTCGCAACATCTTGACCTGATGTTGAAGAGGCGAAAAATCCGGCGCTTCACCCGCGCCGGTCACGCCCAAACGCGATACGACGTAGACGAAGCCGCTCGAAGCCCGCGCAACACGCGCGGCGCGCTCCCGCGTCGTGGACGGCGCGACGAGCAACGGCATCTCTAAGCCGTTTGCAGCGAGCGCCTCGCGAAGTTCTACTCCTTCTTCGAGTGCAATATCCGGGATGATGGCAGCGGATGCCCCGGCGTTCGCGGCATCGCGCGCAAACGCTGCAATCCCGTACTGGTATACGGGATTGAAATAGGTGAACAGCACGATCGGCGGCGCTGCCGGCGCTGACCGCTCGCACGAGATCCAAGACCTGCCGAATACCCGCGCCGCTCGCGAGGGCGCGCATACCGGCAGCTGCGATCGTCGGGCCGTCCGCCAGCGGGTCGCCGTAGGGAATACCGAGTTCGATTGCATCGGCGCCCGCATCGGTGACGGCCCGCACGAGCTGCGCCGTCGTTTCGAGATCGGGATCGCCGGCCATCAGGTATGGAATGAAGGCACAGTGATTCGGCCTGAAAATTTGCGACAAACGCTTCGGCAAGCTCAGCGATGCTTCGACGGGCTCAGCATGACAGGGTTGTTCAGCGTCACGGCGTTGTTCAGCATGACAGGGTGGTTCGCTCATTGGTTCATCGTTCGTACTTGTGCGATGTCCTTATCGCCGCGTCCGCTGAGATTGACTAAGATGAGATCGTCCGCACCGCGTTCTGCGGCAAGTTTATGCGCGAACGCAATGGCATGTGCGCTCTCGAGCGCCGGGATGATGCCTTCGGCCTTCGAAAATGCAAAGAACGCGTCGAGCGCTTCACGGTCGTCAATCGCTACGTAGGTTGCCCGGCCGCTGGCCTTTAGGTACGCGTGTTCGGGCCCGACGCCGGGATAGTCGAGACCGGCACTTATCGAGTGCGTCTCGATCACCTGGCCGTGCGCCGTCTGCAACAGATACGAACGCGAACCGTGCAGCACGCCGACGCTTCCGGCGGTAATTGCCGCAGCGGTCCGCCCGCTGCCGATACCTTCACCCGCAGCCTCCACGCCCCATAACCGCACGGCTTTATCCTCGATAAACCCCGCGAAGATTCCCATCGCATTGCTGCCGCCGCCGACGCATGCGACGACGTCCGAGGGCAGCCGGCCGAACTGCTCCAAACATTGCTTGCGAGCTTCGATGCCGATGACTTTCTGAAACTCGCGCACCATGTACGGATACGGATGCGCACCCACGACGCTTCCAATCACATAGAAGGTGTCGTCCACGCGCGCCGCCCACTGCCGGAACGCTTCATTCGTCGCGTCCTTGAGGGTGCGCGTACCGCCTGATACCGGATGTACGTTTGCACCGAGCAGGCTGCATGATGTACACGTTGAGCGCCTGGCGCTCCACGTCGAGCGCGCCCATATAGACGTCAACGGGAATACCGAATTTGGCGCCGACCGTCGCCGTCGCGACGCCGTGCTGCCCCGCGCCCGTCTCCGCGATGATGCGCTTTTTCCCCATGCGTCGCGCAAGCAGTGCCTGTCCGACCGCGTTGTTAATCTTGTGCGCCCCAGTGTGGTTAACGTCTTCGCGTTTGAACGCGACAACGGCCTTGGAAGCCTCGCACGCATAACGTTCCGCTGTATAAACCGGGGAAGGCCGCCCGACGAAATCGCGAAGAATCGTCTCGTATTCGCTCCAAAAGGCCGGGTCCGAGAATGCGCGCTCGACTTCTTCTTCCAGCTGCGCGAGCGCGGCGATAAGGACTTCCGGGACGAACCGGCCGCCGAACTCCCCGAAATATCCTCTGGAATCAGGCTGCATCGGTGTCTTTTACAGCCTGCACGAACGCGCGCATCTTGAGCGGGTCCTTCCGGTTGTCCGTTTCGATTCCGCTGCGTACGTCAACGCCGAAGGGGCGCGCGGCGCGCACACAATTCGACACGTTCTCGGGCGTGAGGCCGCCGCCGATCATGATTTCACGATCGTGCGCGATCGGTGCAATGAGCCGCCACGGAAACGATACGCCGGTACCGCCCGCGACCCCGTTCACGCTGGTGTCGAAAAGTAGAATCGCGCGCGGATGCTCGTTTGCGGCACGTTCGAGGTCGTTGCCGTCTTTCTCGTCGGCGCGGACGTGAATGGTTTTTATCACCTTGCCATCGATCGACGATACGAAGCTGGGCGATTCCTGGCCGTGAAGTTGCACGACCAAGTCGGGGAAGATCGCTCGCGCCCGCGCGATCTCTTCGAACGCCGGATTGACGAACACACCGACGGGCGTGATGAACGGCGGCAATCGCTCAGCGATATGCCGTGCCGCGCTCTCGGTAATGCGGCGCGTCGAGGGTGCGAAGATCATCCCGATGGCATCGGCTCCGGTCTGAACCGCGAGCATCGCATCGCTCAGGTCCGTGCAGCCGCAGAATTTTATTCTGGTTCTCACCGCATAACCGGAGATTGCACGGCCGACTTTAGAGCGCGGATTGCCGCGGCGGGCTCCTCGGCGCGCATCAGGGCTTCACCGACAAGAAATCCGCGAGCGCCGGCGCCGTGCAGCCGCGCGATGTCCTCGGGGCCGCGCATACCGCTCTCGCTAATAACGGTCACGCTTGCCGGCACCTTAGGCAGCAAATATTCGCTCACGCCCAGATCCGTCTCGAACGTGCGCAAATCGCGGTTGTTGATGCCGATGAGCGTGGCCCCCAGCATGAGGGCTCGGTCGAGCTCCGCGCTATCGTGCACTTCGACCAGGACATCGAGATCGTACGTACGCGGCTTCGGCCATACATGCGCGAATTTGGTCGTCCTGCAGACCGGCAACGATGAGCAAGATCGCATCCGCTCCGTATGCGGCCGACTGCGCGATTTCGTAGGGCGTGCTCAGAAAATCCTTACGAAGCAGCGGGCGCGTACTGCTGCGGCGTGCTACGTCCAAGTACGCGAGCTCGCCCAAAAAGTGGTCGGCTTCGGTGATCACGCTGATGCAATCGACTCCCGCCCCATCGTAGATGCGGGCAATCGAGGCGGGATCGAAATTCCGGGAAATCAGCCCCGCCGACGGCGACGCGCGCTTAATCTCGCCGACAATCGCCGGCCCGCGGGAGTTGCGCAGTGCCGTCAAAAACGACCGGCGCTCGGGTTTGCTTGCAATCGCACGCGTGCGGATGAGTTCGTAGGGCTCTTGCGCCTGATCGCGCGCAATGACGAGCGCCTTGGCTTCGTAGATTCGATGCAGAATGTCAGCCATGCGATAATTGCTTTGCCCGCTCGAAAACAGCCGCGACGCTGCCTTCAGCTCAGGAGCGTGCGGGCAAGCTCAATGCCCTCCTTTAGATTCTTCGTGCGACGGCACACCGAAAAAACGAGCCCGGCATTGAGCGCGACGACGTCGGCTCGCGGGGATTTCTCGCCGGAAAGAATGCGTTCAAACGCTTCACGGCACGCTTGTACGGAACCGCCGCGGATGCTTTCCAGCGGCGCATGAATTCCATAATCTTGCGGATTCAGGCTCCAGCGTCTACTCTCGCCCTCGTCGAACGCGTACACGGTCGTCGGCCCTTCGCCGCTGACCTCGTCGATACCGCTGCCGGCATGAACGACGGCCCCGGCCCGCACGCCCAACCCTCGCAGTGCGTCACCGACCAGTTCGATGTGCTCCTCACGCGCGACGCCCACGACTTGATGCGTTGCTCTCGCCGGGTTGGTAAGCGGTCCAAGGACATTGAACACCGTTCGCACGCCGAGTTCCCGTCGCACGGGAGCGACAGTCTTCATCGCGGGGTGGTAGCGGGACGCGAACATGAACGTGAATCCCGCCTCGCGCAGGATCAACCCGGCGCGATCGGGATCGAGGTCGATTGCCATCCCGAGCGCTTCAAGCACGTCTGCGCTCCCGCAGGCGCTGGATGCTGCCCGATTTCCGTGCTTGGCAACCGGAAGACCCCCGGCGGAGACGGTAAGTGCGGCCATCGTTGAGATGTTGATGGTATTGGCGTTATCGCCGCCGGTGCCCACGACGTCGACGACCATCGGCAAATCATGCTCGACGTGCAAACTTCGTTCGCGCATTGCGCGCGCGGCACCCAAGACTTCATCGAGGGCCTCGCCTTTGGAGGCCAGGGCCGCAAGCAATCCCGCAGCCTGCACCGCGCTGAACGAGCCGTCCATGATCTCGCCGATTGTGGAGGCTGCGTCGGCTTGCGAGAGATCTTCGCGCGCGATGAGGCGACGAAGCAAGGGCGCGTAGTCCACGACTACGCGCCCTTGCTAGTGTTACTATCGAACAAGTTCGAGAATCGAAAGTTCGGCCGCGTCACCGGGACGCACGCGCGTCTTCGTAATTCGCGTGTATCCGCCGCTGCGATCCTTGAGCGCCGGCGCGATTTGCTCCACGAGTTTCTTCACGACGGCCGGTTCCGTGATGTACTCGGCGATCAAACGACGTGAATGCAGATCGCCGCGGCTCGCAGTCGTGATGAGCCGCTCGACGACTTTGCTGACTTCCTTGGCTTTGGTTGAGGTCGTCTCGACCTTCTCGTGCTTGAAGAACGAGGTCGCGAGATTACGCAGCAGCGCTTTGCGGTGCCCGTCCGTGCGCGAGAGTCGTTTATACGCAATTTGATGCGGCATTATTGTTATTCTTCAATTACTTTCATAGACAGAATCGCTGTCAAGACTGGCGAAGGGATAAGCCGCGCTCTTCAAGGACTTGCTTGATTTCGTCGAGCGACTTCTTTCCGAAGTTGCGCATCTTGATGATCTCGTCTTCCGTCATATCGAGCAGTTCCGAGACTTTCGAGATGCCCGCGCGCTTGAGACAGTTGAACGAGCGGACGGACAGATTGAGCGTCTCAACCGGAATGTCCCATTCGCTCGTCGGCGCCTGCGGCAGCGGCTTCTCTTCGTTGGTGAAGTTGACGAACAGATCGAGCTGATCTTGCATGATCGTCGCTGCCGTCGAGAGCGCTTCGTCAGGCGTGACCGAGCCGTTGGTCTCGATTTCGATCGTCAGACGATCGAAATCAACGTTCTGGCCGACGCGCGTGTCGTCGACCGAGAAATTGACCTTTCGGATCGGCGAGAAGATCGAATCGAGCGGAATCAGACCGATCATGTGCTCGACGTTGCGCTGGCGGTCGGCGGTCACGTAGCCGCGACCGGTTTCAATGCCGATTTCCATCGAAAGCTTGGCGCCCTTCGAGGAGAGCGTCGCAATATGGTAACCGGGGTCGAGAATCTCGACGTCGGCGTCGGGCGTAATGTCGGCAGCGGTCACGTCTTTCTCACCGCCGGCGCTCAGGGTGAGCACCTTCGGTTCATCCGTGTTCAGCTTCACCGGCAATCCCTTGAGGTTGAGCATCAGCGCAATCGTATCTTCGACGATGCCCGGGATCGTCGAGAACTCGTGGAGCACGCCGTCGATCTTCATATACGTGACGGCCGCGCCCGGAATCGAGCTGAGCAAAATGCGCCGCAGCGCGTTGCCCAGTGTAATGCCGAAGCCGCGCTCGAGCGGTTCGATGATGAATTTCGCATAGTTTTCGCGACGCTCGCGAACTTCGATGCCTGCGCCCTGGGGTGTATCCAATACGGTCATGGTTTCTTTTCGTGGTCCTTTGTTGCTCCTTACGTTATCCGCAATAACCCGCGGTTATCACGATCGGACGCCTAGGAGCGGCGTTGGTTGTTTCGTTCGGTTACTCGTTACTCGGCCATCCTTCGACAGCTTAGGTGACGGATACCGGTTTTCTTTGTCATCGGGTCTTTCGAACGGACTGCGAGATACTCTCGAGTAGTACTCGACGATGAGTTGTTCGTCGACCGGCGTGTCGATCTGCTCGCGGCTCGGGAGTTGCAGGATGCGCGCCGATTGCTCGGTTTCACTATACTCCAGCCACTCAGGCGCACGGCGGTTCTTCGCGACTTCGAAGTTGGCTTCGAACACCGGCGACTTCTTGCTGCGATCGCCGATCGTCAGAACATCTCCGGCCTTGACGATAAACGACGGCACGTTGACGACTTTGCCGTTCACGCGGAAATGACGATGCGTGACGAGCTCGACGCGCCTGTGCCCGGCTGTTCGCAAGGTTCAGGCGATAGACGACGTTGTCCAAACGGCGCTCCAGCAGCTGCAGGAACGTGCGGCCGGTCTGGCCCGGAACGCGCGCCGCTTCGCGGAAATAATTCTCGAACTGCGTTTCATGCACGCCGTAATAGCGGCGCATCTTCTGTTTCTCGCGCAACTGGCGGCCGTACTCGGAGACCTTCTGACGCTGCTTGCCCTGCGTCTTCTGACCCGGCGCGGTACCGCGCCGCTCGACCGCGCACTTTTTCGATAGGCAGCGGTCGCCCTTGAGAAACAGCTTGATCTTCTCACCGGTCTTGCTCGCCGCGGTTTCGCGACGGCACAAACGGCAGACGGGTCCTACATAACGTGACATTCTCTCTCCAGCCCTCCGGTACTAGACGCGTCGCCGCTTAGGCGGACGGCATCCGTTGTGCGGAATGGGCGTTACATCTTTAATCAGTGTGATCTCTAAGCCGGCGGCTTGTAATGAACGAATCGCGGCCTCGCGCCCGGCGCCCGGCCCTTTGACGAGCACCTCGGTCGATTTCATGCCGTGCTCCATCGCTTTACGCGCGACGGCCTCGGCGGCCATCTGCGCGGCGAACGGCGTCGACTTCTTCGAACCCTTGAAGCCGAGATTGCCCGCGGACGCCCAAGCAATCACGTTGCCCAGGTTGTCCGACATCGTCACGATGGTGTTGTTGAACGACGCGTGAATATGCGCGACGCCCGATTGCACGTTCTTGAACTCACGCTTTTTGCGCGACTTCACTTGCTTCTTCAGCTGCCAAAATGTCCTCGAGTGGAGCAGTTTATCCTGTCCGCTCAACGAGAGCGGTGTCGTCGCCTCGACCGCAGAGCGCGCAGAGCGCTCATGCCATCTGCTACGCGGCTCCCGCGGCGAGCGGGTCCGGCTCCGGCAGTGCGGCTAAAGCACCCCGAAGTACGCCGGGAGAGATCCGGCGCAAGGGCTTATTCTACACGGGTCGCCGCCGCCGGGTCAAGCGAATCCGCCTGAGCCCAGGAACCGCGCGCGTCTATACGCTTGCTTGCTTCTTCGAACAGCCAACGCAAACGGCTCCAACACTAGCGTCTATTCTGCAGTAAAGCGTGAGGCGGATAGAAACTCGAGGTCGTACGCGGGGCGCTCGCCGGCAACCATCATCGAGACGATCTCGCCGACGACCGGCACGAATTTGAAACCGTGGCCCGAGAAACCACCCGCGACTATGATGCGCGCATCCCGCGGGTGCGGCGAGATCACGAAATGTCTGTCGGGGCTTAGCGCGTACATACACGCTTTGCCCCGAAGATACGCGCCGGCAGCTCCCGGAAGCGCCAGACCCAGCGCTGCGCGCACGGGTTCGATGTCGGATTCGTGTACGAGGCGATCGAGGTGCCTCGCGCCGGTCATTTGATCGCTGCCGTGAAACGCGGCTTTGACGCCTTCACCGTAATCCGGAAAACCATAAAGCATGTGTGGATAGTCGTCGCGATCGATCAAGAACGCGGGGCAGCGCCCGATCGCAAAGCGTTCGTCGCTCGCCGCAAACCAATGCTGTACGTTGCGCTCGACTTCGATTGGAATGCCCAAGTTCAATTCGTCCAGCCATGCGCCCGAACAGACGACAACCCTCGGGAGCATATTCGAGCGCCTGGTCGAGCGATGCCGGCGCGCCGAACCGCATGACGGCACCGCCCTGCTCCGCAAGTCGCAAGTATGCTTCGACGGCAGCCTCCGGCTCGATAAACCCGCCGTCGGCTTCGTACACCGCGGACTCGCCGTCGCGCAGCGTAAACATCGGAAAGCGATCGCGTACCTGTGAGCGATCCATGTGTTCGACCGGTAACGCGTGCTGCGAGGCGCTTCGCATCGCACCCGAGAGCACCTCGCTGCGGTCGATCCGACCATCAACAACCCGGTAATGTGCAGCAGCTTGGCGTTTGCCTCAGACTCGAGCTCGCGCCACGCGTCATATGCCCGAAGTAAAAGCGGTACGTAGGATGGATGCTCGTAATAGGCTTTGCGGATCATGCGCGAACGCCCGCTCGAGGAGCCCTGGTCGTGAAGACGGTCGAATTGCTCGAATCCGATTGCGCGCATGCCTCGCCGGACACACTGCGCAAGGACGGCGCTGCCCATGCTGCCCAGGCCGATAACCGCTACGTCGAATTCTCCCACCTCGCCATTCTAACAAGCAAAAGGCTCCGCCGAAACGGAGCCCTTTGCTTTCTTTGGACGTTGATAGCCCTTTAGAAGTGGATGCCGAGGCCGACGTATGGGCCGTTATGCGTGAAGTCCGCGGGTGCATTGGCTTTGTTCTGGCCACTGTCGCCGAGCCAACCGAAGTCGAAGAAGACGCCGGTAGGCTTTCCGAAGTTGATGGCCCCGCCGATCTGATATTTGAATATGCGATATTCCAGATCGAACGGACCCGTCGGACAAAGGGTCGATCCGCTTACGTCGCACGTACCCTTCATGTTGGGATAGTAGTACGCGCTTCCGTAGACCGAGAAGGTGTGGTCGAGATCAGGCAGTTTTTCAACGCCGAATCCAACGCCGCTTTGGCGCGGATATCCGTAGTTCGTGTTGCGCCACAAGTATCCGACGCCGATATAGATACGCGGATCGGCAACTTTCAAGCCGAAGCGTGCGTCGATGTCGGTATCGTTGGCTGTAAAGGCCGGGACGAATGTCGACACCGCCGTTTCCGATCACCGTTACGTTACACTGCGCATCCGTAAGCGTTGCGCAGTTGTGCGGATAGCGGTACTGGCGGAAATCGCCCGCAACCATCCACGGCAGACTTGAACAGATTGAATTCATATGCGCCGCGGGCCGCAAATGAACCGGCTTTCCCGCTGTTGCCGGGGCTGAACTCATTGTAGACTTTCGGACTGATGATGTAGTCACCGGCGATGTAATGGTCCTCGTACGGCACCGGGCTCGGCGTCGGTGTGGGAGCGGTCGTCGGCGACGGTGCCGGCGGCGGCGTACTGGGCGGCGGGGGCGGCGTCGGCGTTACATAGCGCACGACGACGACACGGCGATCCGGATACCCACTGTACATATGCGCCCATCCCTTCCGAGATAACGCGCACGGGAACCAAAATCTGCCCTTGATAGATCACCGGCGCTGTGTCGAGCGGCCGCGTTTCGCCGTTGATGGTCACTTCCGGCTTACCGACAGTCACTTTGACGTCGGCACCGGGCTTTGTGACGTCGACTGTTTTACTTGACGGATCGAATGAAACCGTCGCGCCCATCTGCTCGAACATCGAGCGGAGCGGCACGAGAATCGTTCCACCGCGTACGAGCGCAGCCAGAACGCGTCCTTGTTTGAGGACGTCCGGCTTCGAATAGACGTGATGGTCATTGAAAAGAATTGGAATTTCGCCTGACGGCGCTGAACCGAATTGCATCGGCGGAGCGCCGGTCGTTGCGGGAGTTGTCGTGGTCGGTGCCGCCGGCGCCGGCGAAGTTGCCGGAGTGGCGGCGGGCGACACCGACGCTGCGGGCGACGCGCTCGGAGTGGCCTGCGCGATCACGTTGTATCCAGGGTTTCCTCGTGATGCGTGGCCGGATGGAGCTGCCACCGCAGTGAGTCCAAAACTCGCCAAGAACAGCGAGGTCAGGACTCCGGTGCTGAGTCGTTTCAAAAATAGCCTCCCTAAGCTTTGTAGGTTGAACGTGAAGATCGGACGGCCGTTCGGCTTGTGTCTCTATCCAAGGATAGGCTCGATCTCCACTGTTGCCTAACGTGGAAGGGGGAGCTCTGTAGTTCCTGAGTCCCACGAAGGCCCTACGCAGTATTCCCAGCTCGTTTGGAGTCTATCGGTGCTGCAAAAGTAGGCAGGCGCCAAATCCATGCGATTCCCACTGCGACTTCTAACGCAGCAATCGCAAATGCGATGCGCGCTGCGGAGCCGCTCTGAAGTGCATGTGCCGCGCTCAGGATCCCCGTCGCGATCAGCGGAGCCGCGATCTGCGGAATCAGCAGTGCGAGATTCCACACTCCCATCGCCGTCGCGAGCGCATGCCGCGGCAAGAAATGACAGCCGAGGGCCCAATCGGCGGTCAGAAAGATTCCCCATGCAATCCCTGCAACCAGAGCGCTGCCGAAGACGGCAATCGTCGCGTGCGCGGCCAGAAACGCGACGATCGCCAAAACAAAGCCGGTACCCCCGACGCTCGCCACCAAACGCCGGTCCATACGGTTCGCAGGTGCCGCGGCAAGCACCGCGCCGAGCGCACCGGCGGCGGTAAATACGAGCAGCACGATCCCCGTCAGCGTCTTGGCGTCGCCCGTCATCGTGTGCGTTACGTAAAAATACAGGTATCCGAGCAACGTGTAAAAGCCCACATACACGAGCGCGCGCGAAATAAAAAGGTCTGCAAACGCGCGGGTTACGCGTAACGTCATGCGCCTGTGCGGGCAGCAGTGTGAGCTGCCGGACGTGAGCGGCCGTACCGGCGCACGTTGCGATCAGCATCGCCGCAAGCGTGAAGGCGACAACGCGAGCGTTGCCGATCAATCCCGCCGTCATCGCGCCGGCTGCATTTCCCACACTTTGCAGAGCTGCCATCCACGACGACGCCGTACCCATACGATTCTCCGCGATAAAATCCGGAATTACCGCCTGATACGGGCCTATCGCGACGTTCATCGCGATCTGAATCACGACGACGGCGGCAACCAGCTGCGCAAACTGCTCCGTGGAATAGAACCAGAAGAGCGCAAGCGCCGCTACTATCGCACCGCCGCCGTAGAATTCGATGCGCCGGCTCCCGCGAGCGCGGCGCCGATCCGAAACGATGCCGACGGTGATTTGCGTTACGGCCGCGACGGCTGCGCCCGCAATCGCCAGCGTACCGTATGCCTGCAGCGCATGGTGCGGTAAGAGTTCCGATGCTCGCGATTGCAGCGACACGCCGAGCAGCGCTCCCCAGACCATTTGAATGCCAAGCCAGAATAAGCCCAGCAGCGCGGGCTTAGGAACCGGCGTGGGCGATCGCATACCGGTACTCTTGCAGTTCGTCAACATCGTACGCGAGCTCGGGCGGGGCATTGCGCACCGCTTTGGCGGCGATGCCCAGCAGACGGGTGGCGTGCGATTCCAGTCGCGCGACGCTCAGGCGCCCACATGCGTATTGCAGCAGCAAGGCGGGACCCGTCAGGCGCGCCATTGCCCATACGCTCTTACGCGCATCGAAGAACCTGACGGCGAATGTCTCAATGCGCGGCGCGGCGCCCGCCGGAATAACGAAGGCGCCGCCGTTCACGACTTTCTCGCCTGCGAGCGTTACACCGAACGGGGGCGCCCCAGGATAGCGAGCGGCAAACGCATCCCACGGCGTGAGCGCGAGCGCAAGCGTGTACGGCGGCGCCGCATCGACGAATGCGCGTAAGGCATCCGCCGTGATGTATGGCATGTCGCTGGTTAGATAGAGCAGATCTGTTTGCGAGTCCCACGCGCGCAGCGCCCGTTTCAAATTTTCTGCACCGATCGTGCTCTCCTCGATGAACATCTCGATGCTGCCGGCGCACGCGGCTCTGACTTCGGTGCCGCCGATAACCGCGATACGTTCCACGCCGATTCCGCGAAGAGCGCCGACCGCACGCGCCAGAAGCGTTTGGCCGTTAAACGGTGCGAGCGCCTTGACGTTCGTACCGATAACGCCGGCAAATTCGTCATCGACCCGGCCGCCGGCCGTGATAACGGCCGCATAGTTCATGCGGCCGCTGTTTTAAGTCCGGTATGCCGGTGACCTTTGCGCCCTGCCCGGACGCCCCCAACTGCGATGATCTTCGGGAGGGCGTCCGCGGACGGAATATTGCTGCGAGGTCGCGCGCCCGGCGCCTTGTGGGCGCGCGCTGCGATGCGGTTAGAAGTCGACTTCGTACAGGTACGAGCCGGCGACGTGCTCGCAATTGATGGTCTGCGAGGTGTACTGGGTCAATCTGGCCGAGCGAAGCGCGGCATCGTCAAGCCAAAAGTTTCCGCTGCTCGAGAAGATCTGCGCTGCGGCCAAGCTTCCCGATGACGTGAGATCGATCTTGACTTGCGCGATTCCGCTTGCGCCCATTTCGGATGCAATCTGCGGCATCTCGAAATACGGGCTGCCCGACACCGCGGCATCGGCGTTGCATCCGGCGCCGCCGCCGACCACGGCTACTTGCGTGGGGGCGAGCGGAACGAGATGGATCGACGGAGTTGCGGTACTGAAAGCCTGGGCGGGAGCGACTTGGCCTGCCAGGGCGAAAGCCGGCGAGCGCGGCAACGATTAGGGATTTCATTCTGGAACCTCCTCAGTGGTCAGTCGTTTCGACCGTGGGTCGAGGCTGATATGAGGATGGTACGGAAGTTCCGTCCACGCGCCGTCCGCCCGGCGTCCGAGCCGCCGAAAACTAAAGGGATGGCCCTCAAGACCGAGCCGGCTCCCCGCATCGCGTACCTCGACGGTTTGCGCGCCCTTGCCGTGCTGCTCGTGCTGGCTCATCACGCCATGCTCCACTCGCCGATGCTGACGACGCCCGTGCCGTTTTTCAGTGCTGCGCACCTCATGCTGGAGGGGTCGCACGGCGTCGATCTCTTCTTCGTCCTCTCGGGGTTCTGCTTGTCGTACCCGCTGCTGGAACGGCTGCGCCGCGAGGGAACCGCCGCCTTTAACGTACACCGCTACTTCGCGAAGCGGATCGTGCGGATCGTCCCGCCGTATTATGCCGCCATCGCGCTTTTCGCGCTGCTGCCGCACACGGCAAGTCCGGTCGAGATAGTCAAACAGCCGCTTTTTCTGGACTGGCACACGACCTTTCTCAACGGGTCGTTTTGGACGCTCTGCGTCGAATTCAGATGGTACTTTCTCTTTCCGCTCGCGCTGGCGCTGTGGATCCGGGCGCCGCGCATCTTCTGCGCGGTCGCCTTAGCGGCGGTCTTCGCATATCAACTCACCCGCCTGCACGCACCGGACGTCGGCACGCTCTTGCCGTTCATGCTCGGCATCGTCGCGGCGGACATCGAAGCGCGCGCCGTTCGCATCGAACCGCTTGTCTGGCTGCTTTTGCCGGTCTGCGTTCTCCTGGGACTGGTGCTGGAACAGACCTCCAGCATGCCGGCGCCTTCCGGTGGCGAGACCCCGATCTTCTTCGTACAAACCAATGCCGGCTGGCAGGTCGCGGCATTCATGCTGGTGATCGCCGCTTCGCGTTTGCAGTCTTCTACGCCGAACGCTCTCGTTTGCGCCGCTGGTGGCTATCGGAACCGCTTCGTACTCCATTTACCTCATACATGAACCGGTGATCGCGATGCTTGCGCAGCGAATGCCTTGGCACACCTGGGAGGCATTGGCGGCAGCGTATGCAGCGGCGATTGTCACCGGGTTTGCGTTCTGGGCGTTGTTTGAACGTGCGTGGATGTTCGGGCCGCTCAAGCAGATCGCGATAGCCGCGCTCCAGCCGCGGATTGGGGCGCTCGCCGGGGCACTCGACCTTCCGTCGCACGTGCACTTCACGAAGGAGCCCATTGCGAGCCCGGAGTTTGGGTTAGAATAAAAGCCGGAGGCAACGGCATGGCCGATCTCATCGAAAAAGAGCAGGCCGTCCGAGCGTTTCAAGGCAGCGTGCCGACTCGGGTGGCCCGCCACCTCAAGGCATGGGCCGCCGTAGCCGCGGCATGCGGCTTGCTTATTGCCTGTCGGCTCTAGCCGGAGCGCTCTCGAGCGCGCAGACCAGCGGAACCATTCGCGGCTCCGCGGTTCATCGACCGGCAGTCGTGTATCGCGACGCGCGCGGCATTCCGCATATCCGCGCAGCGGATGAACACGACGCATTCTTCGCCGAGGGATTTGTCCAAGGCTCGGATCGGCTGTTTCAGATGGACCTTTTCCGCCGGTACATTTACGGACAGCTCTCCGAGATCGTCGGTCCGATCCAGCTCGGCAGCGACGAGACGATGCGTACGCTCGACGTGCGCGACATCGCAGATAGGCAATGGCGAGCATTTCGGCGCTGCCGATCGCGCATCGCTGCAGGCATTCAGTGACGGCGTGAATGAGGCCATGCGTACGCAGCCGCTGCCGATCGAGTTTCGTTTGCTGCTATACCGGCCAAGACCGTGGATGCCGCGCGACTGTCTTGCGGTCACGCTCGCGATCTCCGCCTCGCTTGGCGACACGCCCGAGAACGTCGTTGCACGCAACACGCTCTGGCACACGCTCTCGCGCAAGCAATTCGACCAGCTGCTGCCGCTTTCGGATCCGCGCTATGACGTCTCGGCGAACGGATCGCAGGACGCCTCCCGTCCGGGCCAATCGGTTGCGGCATGGAGCACGCGTCGCGGCATTTCGCTGCCCGCCCGGGGCAGCAACGCGTGGGCAGCGGGCGGCTCCCATACAATCGACGGACACGCGCTGATCGCAAACGATCCGCACCTCGCCGTCAGCATCCCGGGCGTGTTTTACGCGGTGGAGATGCGTGCACCGGGGCTGCACGTGGCCGGCGTTACCATCCCCGGAATTCCCGGCGTGGTGCTGGGGCACAACGAACGCATCGCCTGGGCGAGCACCAATGCGATGGTTTCCACTATCAGTATGTTCGAGCCCGGCCCGTTGAAAGCCGCAAACTGGAAGCGTGAAGTCTTTCACGTACGCTTCGCGAGCGACGCGGTGAAGTGGTATTACCGCACGCCGCGTGAGTTCGGCGTATCGGCCTCCGGCGCGCAGCGGCCGGCCCTGGTGCGCTGGGCTGCATACTATGAAAACCGTTCGGCGGTGAGCACGGTGCTCGCACTCGATCGCGCGGACAGTATCACGCAAGCGCTGCATGACTTAGCGCACTATACCGGACCGCCGCAAAACTTTCTGATTGCCGCGACCGGCGGTGAGGTAGCCTATCATCTTGCGGGACCTATTCCGAGCGATCCCGCGTGGGGCCGCTACGTGCATGTCGCCGCGGACCTGCGCAAACCATATCCTGCAATTTCGTACGACCGTTTACCGTTCTCGCCTCCGGCGCGCAATGCGTTGCTTCTCAGCGCGAACAATAAGATGTACCAAGACGACTATCCGTATCGACTGAGTCCAATGTTCGCCCCGCCGTATCGGGCGTACCGTATCGCGGATCTTCTCCACGCGCGCTCGCGCTACGACGCGCAGTATTTTGCGCAGATGCAGCTCGATGCCTATTCACCGGCCGATGAAGAATTCGCGCACCGATTGGCCTCGTACGCACGATCGCACGATGACATCTTGCCGCAAGCGGTGGTGAAGCGGCTTGCCGCGTGGAACGGAGCATTCGCACCGCAGTCGCAGTCGGCGACGCTGGAACACGAACTTCGCACCGCGGCCGAGAGCGCGTCGATTTCTCCCTATGCCGCGTTTGAAGCGCTTCGCAGCCCCGACCCGCCCTCGCCGCTCATCGACGCGCTACGCGATCCGATGATGAATACGACACGCATCCCTGCGTGGGGGCGTGCCGGAGCGATCGACGTGTTTCATCCGTTCGGGCCGATCGGTTTCCCGTTCTTGAACGGCGCGAAGTTACCGGGAGACGGAGACGAATACACGATCCACGTTCAAACGTCGGGACTCTCACAGAGTTTCCGCGCGGTTTGGGACGTGGGCGACTGGGAACGCGGCGGCCTGAGCATCCCAAGCGGCGAGTCAGGGGAAATCGGCTCGCACCACTACAACGATCTCAGCGCTTCATGGATTCGCGGAGATCTGCAGCCGCTTCCATTCTCGGACGCGAGCGTCCGCCACGCCGCGCGCGAGATACTGCTACTCGAACCATAACGGTCCTAGCGCCGCCGATTCCGACTTGTCGCCGAGATTTTTCCGACCTTTACCGGGAGTTGGGCCACCGCTTTGACAACTCGTTGTTGCCGACTTTTGTATGGCTGTACTTTCTCCGGGAATGCTTCGTGGCGGAATGTTGCGCACGGCATCGGTGACTTGTTTTGCCGAATTTAGTATGGCAACGCTTTCTTCGGGAATACTGCTTACCGGCAGGTTGCGCACGGCGCCGGTGTCTTGTTTTGGCGAATTTTGTATGCGTTACACTTTGCGCTTGGGATGCTTTGCTTGTCCGGCAGGAACGTTGCCTGTACCTGAAACGCACCTGACGTAAATCCGAACCACCCGAGAACGCGCTTAGCGATATTGCGAGTGTCGCCTTTTCCGCTATTCACGGCTAGCGAGTACACATCGCCCTTTCGCAGCTGTTGCCCGTCAGCCATCTTGACCGAGGAATAGGGAACTGATTTCTGCTTACCCTCGACTAAGAAGACGACGTATGCTTTTCCGGTCTTAGAGATACGAATCCCGTGAACGCAGCCGACCGTTTCGTTGTATTTGCCGGCGGAATGTATCCGGTCTTTCGCTATAACCTTATTGGTCTTTCTTGTATGCTCATAGAATTCCGGTGGAAACTGCGGGCGATACACCGGTGTTGCCATGTATACCTCTGCTTTGAAAAGTGCTTGTCTACCGAAGTGGCGGACTCTTCGTTCACAGGGTAAACTCCTCGTCTAACATGGCCCTGACGAGGGTCTGCCGAGCGGCTCGCGAGATGTTGTCAATCGAACAGTGAACCCTGCGCCGGTCTACTCGCACGTCTTGGGATGACTGAGTCGGCAGCATCGCCGTAACGCTCGCGCAGAAGATCGATGAACATCTCGGCATTGCGTGCCGCGTTCCCGCGGGCGTGATTGTTGAAAAATGCATACGTCTGCTCGACTCGCTCGTCGATTTCAGCCACGCGATCCGCCCACGGTTCGAGCTCACGCATTTCGTAGTCGTACTGATAGCGTGTCGTGTTGTCGCCTTTCCACCACTGCTCCGCGTTGCGGCCGTGGAAACGCACGTAGCCGACGCTCGAGGTTACGTCCGAGCTCGCATGCATCAGCGTCTTATAGCCGGGCATGTCGACGTTGCACCAGCCCACATCGAGCTCGCGCAGCAGCTCGTGGGTTGCGGGCACCTGCCACTCCCGATTACGGAACTCCGCGACGAGCGGCAGCGGCCGGAGCGCCTCGACCAGTCGCCGCAAATACGTGAGCGCCGAATCCGAGGGCTTAAATGAATTCGGAAATTGGATCAGCGCGCTGCCGAACTTCTTCGATTCGACCAGCGGCATCACGCTCTCCACGAACTCCGGTGCATCGTCGTGGATGCGGCTAACGGTGAGGTCGGGCGGATGCGTGACGGTCTGCGGCGCTTTAAAGCAGAAACGGAACTCGGGCGGCGTGCGCGCCTGCATTCCCGCTATCGTTGCCGGTTTGAGCACGCCGTAGGCCGATGCGTCGATTTCGACGGCTCGAAAGCAACCGGCGTAATAGGGAAGCATTTCGCCCTGGCGTGCGGTTGCGGGATAGAACGAACCCAGCCAGTCCTTGTACGCGTAGCCACACGTTCCGACGTATATCATCAGTCCGAGACGGATAACAGGTTCCCGTCAGGGTCCTTGAACCAGGCGACACCGTTACCCGCCGGTGTCGTCCAAACGCCCGCTTCATCTTGCACCATGCCTTCAAACTGGAACCGTTCGAAGGTAACACCCCGGCGGCGTAAGATCCGCAACGGCTTCGTGAACGTCGCTGACATGCCAGCCGAGTACCGTAAAAGGCGCGGGAGTAAAATCACGCGCGCGAGCGACCCGCAGGATTGCGCTGTTGCATTCGAACACGAGCGCGAATCCGTCGTCCTTCACAAAGTGCAAAGCCATGACGTCTTGGTAAAACGTGCGCGCGCGCTGCGCATCCGTGGTGGGGACGAATGCGACGAGTTGATCGCGTTGCACCATCTGTTTCCCCTCTAAAAAGCAACAGACCCGGCACTTTGCCGGGCCTGCCCACATTTACTTCTTGGCGGCGGCCGCCTTCTTCTTGCCGCCGACCGTTTTCTTCGGACCCTTACGGGTGCGCGCATTCGTCTTTGTGCGCTGCCCGCGAACGGGCAGGCCGCGGCGGTGGCGCAGGCCGCGATAGCAGCCGATATCCATCAGACGCTTGATGTGCGAGCTCACCTCACGGCGCAGGTCGCCTTCGACTTTGATGCCGACCTGATCGATCGCGTCGCGCAGCTTCTTTTCGTGCTCTTCGGTCAGCTCTTTGACGCGAAGGTCCGGACTGATGCCGGCCTGTGCGAGCAACTTCTGCGAGGTCCGCAGACCGATACCGTAGATGTATGTGAGCGCAACTTCGATGCGCTTGTCACGGGGCAGATCGATACCAGCGATACGTGCCATTTACAAATAACTCCTAACCCTGCACTTGCTTGTGCTTGGGATTCACCTCGCAGATCACGCGCACTTTGCCTTCTCGGCGAATGATCTTGCATTTCTCACAAATTCGTTTAACGCTCGGTCTAACTTTCATCGGTCTGTCTTTCGTTTACTTGTATCGGTAGGTTATTCTGCCGTGGCTCAAATCGTACGGCGAGAGTTCCACCAGGACTCGGTCGCCGGGAAGGATGCGGATGAAATGCATCCGGATCTTGCCCGACACGTGGGCTAACACTCTATGTCCATTTGTAAGTTCCACCCGGAACATGGCATTCGGCAGCGGTTCGACGATCGTGCCCTCTACTTCGATCGCTTCTTCCTTCGGCGTCGCACTCTGCGCAGCTCTTTCGGCCTTTTTGCGAGCTCGGTCGGGGCGCTGCCCGCCACGCCTGCCCCGCGCCATTACGGCACCGTGCCCTGCTCGCTCATGCGGCCATCTCTTCCTTCGGGCGATATTTCGCGATATCGGGGTGTTCCCCAATGTCCCGCAGGGTCAAGATTTTCGGCCCATCGTCAGTAACGGCGATAGTGTGCTCGAAGTGCGCTGCGAGTTTACCATCTGCCGTGACGACTGTCCAGCCGTCCTTGAGGGTCTCCACCGCATAGTGGCCCTCGGTAATCATCGGCTCGATTGCCAAAACCAGCCCCGTGCGCAGTTCCAAGCCGCTGCCCGCTCGCCCGTAGTTGGGCACCTGCGGCTCCTCGTGCATCTTGGTTCCGATGCCGTGACCCACCAGTTCGCGCACGACCCCGTAGCCGTTGGATTCGGCGTGCTGTTGAACGGCCGCGCCGATGTCGCCCAAACGCTTGCCCTTCTGCATCTGCGCGATTCCAATCATCAGGCATTCCTGCGTCACGTTCATGAGGCGCTTGGCATTCTCGCCGACCGCACCGATCGGAATCGTTACCGCGCTATCGCTCACGTAGCCGTCCAGCGTCGTTCCGATGTCGATTGAGAGCAAGTCGCCCTCGCTGAGCACGAAGTCGCCCGGGATACCGTGCACGACTTCCTGGTTCGTCGATGTGCAGATAGAGCACGGATATCCGTGATAGCCCTTGAACGTCGGCACGCCGCCCATCGATCGAATACCGTTCTCGGCAAGCTCGTCGAGTTCGCGCGTCGTCATCCCGGGCCGGGCAGCCCGCATGAGATCGCCAAGCACCTTCGCGGTGATCTTGCCGCTGCGGCGCATCGTCTCGATCTCACGAGCCGATTTTATCGAGATCATGTTGCCGCTGTCCGCTCGCCGATCTTTGCGACGATCTCGTCGGTAACCGCCGGCACAGGAGCCAGCGCGTTGACCTCAACGAGTTTATTCGTACTGCGATAATAGTCCACGAGCGGCGTCGTCTGGCGTTCGTATACGTCTAAACGCTTATTGACCGTTTCGGCTTTGTCGTCATCGCGCTGCACGAGCGGGCCGCCGTCTTCGTCGTCAACACCGGCGATACGCGGCGGACTCGTGATGCTGTTGTACGTTTTCCCCGTCCGCGGATTGGTCCAGCGGGCGGAGAGCCGGTCGAGCAGCGTCCGGCGATCCGCATCGAACAGCACGACCGCGTCGAGCGTCACGTTCTTACTCTGAAGCATTGCATCGAAGGCTTGCGCCTGCGCTACCGTGCG
This sequence comes from Vulcanimicrobiota bacterium, assembly GCA_963777365.1. Classification (GTDB taxonomy): domain Bacteria; phylum Vulcanimicrobiota; class Vulcanimicrobiia; order Vulcanimicrobiales; family Vulcanimicrobiaceae; genus CAVZQG01. Next base: position 92,977 of record CAVZQG010000016.1, on the reverse strand, counting down.
GGGAAAACCGTCCATGATGAAGCCGTCCTGCAACTTATCGAGCTCGGCCTCGATCATCTTGATGATGATCTCGTCCGGCACGAGCGCGCCGCTATGCATGAACTGCTCGGCCAGCCTTGCCGAGCTGCGTGCCCTTATCTCGATTCTCGCGCAGGATGTCGCCCGTCGAGATCTGCTTGGCTCCGAAACGCTGCTGCAGGATCTGTGCCTGCGTGCCCTTACCGGCTCCGGGCGGCCCCATGAAGATCAGTCTCACTAGCGCTTGATGAACCCGCGGTAGTCGCGCATCGCCAGGCGCGCCTCGATTTGCGTTATCGTGTCGAGCGCAACGCCGACGACGATCAGCAGCGAGGTCGAACCCAGGTAAAAGGTCGTAACTTCCAGACCGCGCTGAAGCGCGCCGGGCAGCACGGCCAGCAAGCCCAGATAGATCGCCGCTGCCGTCGTGATGCGAAGCAGGATGCGATTGATGTACTCAACGGTCGGCTGACCGGGCCGAATACCCGGAATGAACGACCCGCTCTTTTTGAGGTTGTCGGCGATGTCTTTGATGTTGAGGACGATCTGGCTGTAGAAAAACGTGAAGATGACGACGAGCGCGAAGTACACGAGGTTGTACAGCCAGGAATTCGGACTGAAATAGACCTGAAGCCAGCTCGAAACGCTTGCCAGAACGCCGCCGCTGGTCGCGCCGCCGCGGTTGAACCACGAGAGCGCCTGCTGCGGAAGCAGCAGCAGCGAGATCGCGAAAATGATCGAAATGACGCCGGCATTGTTCAAGCGCAGCGGAATGTAGGTCGAACGCCCGGCGAACATCTTGCGGCCGACGACCCGGCGCGCTTGCTGCACGGGAATGCGCCGCTGGCCCTGATAGAGGAACACGATTGAGATGATGACCACAATCGCGATCAGGATATAAATGACCAAGTTCAGAATCGACTCGCCGCCCTTGCTCGTGGAGGTGAACGTCTGCGCGACGTACTGTGGGTAGCGCAGCACGATGCCGATGAAGATGATGAGCGAGACGCCGTTGCCGATGCCCTTGTCGGTGATCTGCTCGCCCAGCCACATCAGGAACAGCGTTCCGCCGACCATCGCCGTCACCGCGAACAGCTCGAACCAGATGCTGTTGTCGTAGAACACACCGGCCTGGCGCATCATGTTGGCCATGAAGAACCCTTGCAGGGTCGCCAAAACGATCGTCAGCCAGCGCGTGTACTGGCCGATCTTTTTACGGCCTTCCTCGCCGCCTTTTTTGGCCATCTCTTCGAGCTGCGGCAGCACGACGGTCATCAGCTGCATGATGATCGAGGCGTTGATGTACGGCGTGATGCCCATCGCGATGATCGAGAGCTTCTGAAGCGCGCCGCCCGACAAGAAGCCGAGCAGGTTGTAAAACACTCCTCGAGAGAGCAGATCCTGCCAAACCTTGTCGTTCACGTTCGGCAACTGAACGTGAATCATGAAGACGAACGTTGCAAATGCGAAAAGGACGAACAGCACCCGCTGGCGGATGTCCGGAACGAGCAGCGCCGCGCGTAAGTTGTTAAGCACTAACCCTGGCCCTTGTTGTCCGCGGCGGCGTCAAAGGATTCAATGGAAGCCCCCGCGGCTTGCAGCGCCTCGCGCGCGCTGTTCGAGAACAGCACGTCGCGGAAACGCAGGCCGCTGGGCAGCGTCTTTCCGGGTTTGCTGCCGCCCAGAATCTTTACTCCGTCGCGAACGGCTTTAATTTTTTTGGCGACCTTGAGGGTCTGCGGCGTTATTTCGACCGACGCATCCCAATCCGCGAGATCGTGCAGATTCACGACGACCGTCTCGGTACGGAAGTGGCCGATGTCGCGCGCTTTCTGCGAATACCCTTTGCGGTGCGGAAGGCGCCGCTGCCATGGCGTCTGACCGCCTTCGAAGGCCGGACCCTTGCCGCCGCCGGAGCGCACGGTTTGACCCTTACCGCCTTCACCGCCGGTCTTGACCATACCGGAACCATGACCGCGGCCCACGCGCGTGCGTTTCGGCCAGCTGCCGCCGGCCGGTTTGATCTGTCCAAGCGTAAGGATAGCGCCGCCGGCCGAAGCAATGTTTGCTTTCGCAGCGCGTCGTCTTCTTCGCTGAAGCAGCCTTCGTTGAAGCAGCCTTCGTGCTGGTCTTTGCGCTAGCTGTCTTCTTTGTTTTCTTCTCTGCCATTAGGTTCTTTCTCGGTTGAAAGCCGCTGCGTGATTCGCCCCTCAGTGCTGTTGCCTATTCGGAGCCTCCCGAGGGGCCCGTCATAGATTGGAATTGTTAGGCGGCGAAAATTTCGGCGACGGATTTGCCTCGGATTGCGGCGACTTGCTCCGCTGTTTTGAGCGAACGAAGCGCTTCGACCGTCGCGTACACGACGTTGACCGGGTTGCTCGTTCCGAGCGACTTGGTCAGGATGTCGTGGATGCCGGCCAATTCGAGCACCGCGCGCATCGGACCGCCGGCGATAACGCCGGTTCCGGGCGCAGCGGGCTTGAGCAGCACGCGTGCCGCGCCGATGCTGTGGTTGACCAGGTGCGGAATGGTCTTCTCCACCATCGGCACGGTCACCAGATTTTTCTTTGCGCCCTCGACCGCTTTGCGGATCGCTTCGGGCACTTCGCCGGCTTTGCCGATTGCAAAACCGACCTTGCCTTTGCGATCGCCCACGACCACAAGCGCGCTGAAGCTGAAGCGCTTACCGCCTTTGACGACCTTCGCAACGCGGTTAACGCGAACGACGGTCTCTTCGAATCCAGAATTGTCGCGATCGCGACCACCACCACGGTATTGCATTAAAACTCCAGTCCCGCTTGGCGGGCTGCATCGGCCAGCGCCTTGACGCGGCCATGGTACTTTAAACCGCTGCGATCGAACACGACCTGCGTGATGCCGGCCTGCTTGGCTTTCGCGGCGATTGCCTGTCCGATCTTCTCGGCCGCGGCCACGTTCGTCGTCGAGTCCAGTCCGTCGGCAAGATCCTTCTCGCGCGTCGAGGCCGCAACAAGCGTATGGCCCTTCGCATCATCGACGACGGTGGCGTAGATGTGATGCAGCGTGCGGCGGACGAGCAGGCGCGGACGCTCGGCGGAACCGGTGAGTTTGCGGCGCAGGCGCTCGTGGCGCTTGCGGCGCGAATCATCCTTAGAGATCCTAGGCATTTACTTCTTGCCTGCCTTTCCGGCCTTACCGAGTTTCTTGCGGACGACCTCGCCCGCATAGCGAACACCTTTACCTTTATATGGTTCGGGCGCGCGCAGGTTACGAATCTCGGCGGCGACTTGTCCGACTTGCTGCTTGTCGATGCCCTCGACGTGAATCTTGTTCGTGCCTTCGACCGAAAGCGTGATGCCCTTCGGCGCTTCGTAGCTCACCGGATGAGAGAAGCCCAGCGTGAGATTGAGTTTCTCGCCGGACTTTGCCGCACGGTAGCCGACGCCCTGAATCTCGAGGCTCTTGCGAAAGCCTTTGCTTACGCCTTCGATCATGTTATTGACCAGCGTTCGCGTCAAGCCGTGCGCCGAACGGTGCTCTTTCGCATCGCCCTTGCGCTCGACCAGAACTTTTCCGTCCTGGAGTTTGACCGTCACGTGCTGCAAGAACGCGCTGACGCAGTTCGCCCTTAGGCCCTTTGACCGAAACCTCGTCGCCGGCGACGTCGACGTTCACGCCGCTGGGAACCGCGACCGGCAGTTTACCAATTCTAGACATGATCGATTACCACACGTACGCGAGGACTTCGCCCCCGCACCCTTCTCTTTTCGCACGCTTACCGGACATGATGCCTTTGGACGTGGACATGATGACCAAACCCAGCCCGCCGAGTACGCGCGGAATCTCCGTCTTGTTCGTATACACGCGCAAGCCCGGACGCGAGATGCGGCGAAGGCCGGTGATGACCTTTTCTTTGTTCGGTCCGTACTTGAGCTTGATCTTGATGGTGCCTTGCGGACCTTCGTTCACGCGCTCGAAGTCGATGATGAACCCTTCGTCTTTGAGGATCTGCGCGAGCGCTTGCTTCATGCGCGAAGCCGGCACATTTACCATGTCGTGGCTGGCCGTATTGGCATTGCGAATACGCGTGAGCATGTCGGCGACAGGATCGGTAATTACAGCCATGTTCTCCCTCCTACCACGACGCCTTGGTCACGCCGGGAATATTGCCCTTATGCGCGTTCTCGCGGAAACAAATGCGGCATAGGCCGAACTTACGGTACACGGCGCGCGGGCGGCCGCAGAGCTGGCAGCGATTGTGCGCGCGAACCTTGAATTTCGGCGTGCGTTTCGATTTTTCTATCAGAGCCGTCTTGGCCATTTAGCGTGCACCTGTCTTTTGGAGCGGCAAGCCCATTGCCGTCAGGAATTCCGTCGCCTCTTCGTCGTTCTTGGCGCTCGTTACGATAACGATGTCCATGCCGCGCATCTTCTCGACCTTATCGTAGTTGATCTCCGGAAAAACGATCTGCTCGCGCAATCCCATGTTATAGTTGCCGCGACCGTCGAACGACTTGCGCGGCAGCCCGCGAAAGTCGCGAATACGCGGAAGAACGACGTTGAAGAGCTTGTCGAGGAAGACGTACATGCGCTCGCCGCGCAGCGTCACCTTGGCTCCGATGTTCATGCCTTCACGCAGCTTGAACGCCGCGATCGATTTCTTTGCCTTCGTCACGATCGGCTTCTGACCGCTGATTGCCTGCAGCTCTGCGGCGGCCGTATCGAGCACCTTCGAGTTGGTGATCGCATCGCCGACGCTCATATTGATGACAACCTTCTCCAGCTTCGGGATCTGGTTGACGTTTTGGTAGCCGAAGCGCTCTTGCAGCTGCTTGCGGACGTCCTTCGTATATTTATCTTTCAGCCTATTCATGAGGTTATGCGCCCTTCGCGGACAGACGTGCAGGTTCGCCGCACTTGGCGCAGACGCGCTTGGTACCTTCGGCCGTTTCATGATGGCGAATGCGGGTCGGTGCTTTACACTTCTCGCATACGTATTGAAGCGCTGAGATTGGAAGCGGAGCTTCCTTCTCGAGAATGCCGCCGGTCTGCGCAGCGCCGCCCATGCGCTGTTGCTGCGTACCCTGCTTGGTGTGACGTTTGACGATGTTCAGGCCTTCGACCGTAGCCACGCCCGCTTTGGGAAATACGGCCTTGACCACGCCGCGCTTGCCCTTCTCTTTGCCGCGGCGAATCATCACGGTGTCACCTTTGATTATATTTACAGCCATTTGCCTTACAGAACCTCAGGCGCGAGCGATGCGATCTTTAGGAAGCCGCGGTCGCGCAGTTCGCGCATGACCGGCCCGAAGACGCGCGTCCCGCGCGGATCCAAATTGTCTTTTTCGCCCTTGATGATGACGCACGCGTTGTCATCGCACTTCACGACCGAGCCGTCGGCACGGCGAATCGGTGATGACGTGCGCACGATCACCGCCTTGACGACTTGACCCCTTCTTGACGGCCGCACCCGGAATTGCGCTCTTGACCGTGCCGACGATGATGTCGCCGACGTGCGCGTACGGGTGACGGCTGCCGCCGCTGACATGAATGCACAGCAACTCGCGAGCTCCCGAATTATCCGCGACCTTGAGCCGTGTTTCTTGCTGAATCACTTTGCACGCTCCAGGATCTCGACCAGGCGCCACCGCTTGTACTTGGAGAGCGGACGGCACTCCATGATGCGCACCCGGTCGCCGATCTTGGCATCGTTGGTTTCGTCGTGAGCTTTGAACTTCACCGACTTGCGAACGATCTTGCCGTACACCGGATGCGGCACGCGGGTTTCGGAGACCACGACGATGGTCTTATCCATCTTGTCGGAGGTCACGCGGCCCTGCTTGGTGCGGCGGCCGTGCCGCGAATCTTTAAGCTGCTCCATTCTTAGCCTCAGCGATCCGTTTCTCGGAGATAACCGTGTGAATTTGTGCATACGTGCGCCGCATCGCTCGAACTTTGCTAAAGTCCGAGAGGTGCCCGGTGCGCAGCGCGAAGCGAAGGTTGAACAGCTCTTCCTTCGTTTCTTTCGCCTTCTGCTTCAGTTCGGGAATCGTCAGATTGCGCAACTCTTTGAAGTCATGCGATTTCATGCCGTGGCCTCCTCGCGCGAGACGATCTTCGTTCCGATCGGCAGTTTGGACGCAGCCAGTTGCAACGCACGCTTCGCGACTACCGGCTCAACGCCGGAGAGTTCGAAAAGCACGCGTCCCGGACGCACCACGGCGACCCAGAACTCCGGGTTACCTTTTCCGGCGCCCATGCGGACTTCAGCCGGCTTCTTGGTGACCGATTTGTCGGGGAACACCTTGATCCAAACCTTGCCGCCGCGTTTAATATGACGCGTCATCGCGATACGCGCCGCTTCGATCTGACGATTGCTCATCCAGCACGGCTCGAGCGCCTGCAGCCCGTACTCACCGAACGTGAGCGTGTTGCCGCGCAGCGCTTTACCGCGCATACGGCCACGATGGACCTTACGCCACTTGACTCGTTTAGGAGTTAACATTACTCAATACTCTCCCCGCGTATTTTCTGGAGCCGCGGAAGCCGGCGCTTCGGAAGCCTCCGGAACGATCGTCTGCGCCTCGGCAGCTGTCGGCAACCGGTGCGGCTTCGACCGGCGTCGGCGCCGGGGTGCAACCGGTGCGGCTTCGACGGGCATGATCGCCGCAGATTCAACCGGTACGATCGCTTCCGACGACACGGTTTCCGGTACGAGCGCGTCCGTGACTGGAGCCTCCGTGGCGGATGTATCCGATCCGGTCGCGTCGGTTTGCTGCGGACGGGGTGCACCGCCGCGGCCACGTCCGCCGCGGCCACCGCGCTCACGGCGATCGCGGAACTGCGCACGCTCCGGACGGCCTTCACGCTCGGGTCCACGGGCATGATCGGGCAGCACTTCGCCGCGATAGATCCACACTTTGACGCCGATGCGGCCGAAAGTCGTGAACGCTTCGACATTCGCGTAGTCGATATCGGCACGCAGCGTGTGGAGCGGAACTTTTCCGTCGTGGTTACGCTCGGTACGCGCGATTTCGGCACCGCCCAAGCGGCCCGATACCTGCACCTTGATGCCGCGCGCGCCGGCTTTAATCGTACGCATAATCGCCTGCTTCATCGCCCGGCGGAACGCGATACGCTTCTCGAGCTGGTCGACGATGTTCTGCGCAACCAGACGCGCATCCAATTCAGGATGCTTGATCTCCATGACGTTGACTTGCACGCTCTTGCCGGTGAGCCGTTCGAGATTCTTGCGAATCTCTTCGATGCCCACGCCGCGCTTGCCGATGATGATACCCGGCTTGCCCGTGTTCACGATCACCCGCGCTTGATTGGCGCGACGCTCGATCTCGATCTTCGAAATCGCCGCCGGGCGCATCCAGCGTCCGAAATACTTGCGGATCTCGTGATCTTCGTGCAGCCACTCCTTGTAGTGCTTTTTCTCGAACCAGCGGCTGTCCCACGTGCGCGTGATGCCCAAACGCAGGCCGACCGGATGAATTTTTTGTCCCATTTGACTTCCTTCTTAATCCTGAGCCGCTCGAGAGGTCGCCGTCTTCTTGCGAGTGGACGCCTTGCGCGCTCACGGTCTTGCGTTTGGCCGGCGCCTTCGCACCGGTCCGCGGCAGCCGTCTTGCGCGTTGCCAGCGCGCTTGAGCGCAATCGATGCGCCGCCGCGCGGTTTGCGCTTCTTGACAGGGGGCTGTTCACCGACGGCGACCGTCACGTGAGACATCCGCTTGCGCTTGAAGTTCGCGCGGCCTTGAGCACGCGGATCCAGGCGTTTGGTAAACCGGCCGCCCGGACCACCGTCAACGGTGATCCGCGTGACGAAGAGATCGTCGGTATTCATGTCGTGATTGTTGCCCGCGTTTGCGACCGCGCTGCGAAGCAGCTTCTCGATCGGCTCCGCGGCAAACACGCCCGCGAACTGCAGCAGCACGAGCGCTTCTTTCACGCTCTTGCCGCGAATAGCGTCGGCCACGCGACGCAGCTTGCGGGGGCCGGTGCGAGCGAACTTGAGATGTGCAACGGCTTCCATTACTTCACCACCGCCTTGTCACCGCCGTGCCCGCGGAACGTGCGCGTAGGCGCAAACTCGCCGAGCTTGTGGCCGACCATGTTTTCGGTGACGAATACCGGAACGTGCGCCTTCCCGTTGTGCACGCCGATCGTGTGACCGACCATCGCCGGAACGATCGTGGTCGCGCGGCTCCAGGTCTTGACGACGCGCTTCTCGCGGCGTTCGTTCATGCCTTCGATTTTCTTGAGGAGATGATCCGCAACGTACGGACCCTTCTTTAAACTGCGACCCATTACTTGGAGCCTCGCTTACGAACGATCATGTTTTGCGTACGCTTGTTGCGCCGCGTCTTCTTGCCCATCGTCATTTGACCCCATGGCGTGGTGGGCGGACGACCCGAGGTCGAACGCGCTTCGCCGCCGCCGTGCGGGTGATCGACCGGATTCATTGCGATACCGCGCACGCTCGGGCGTTTTCCGCGGTGGCGTTGACGGCCGGCCTTGCCGACCACTTCGTTCTCGTGCTCGATGTTGCCGAGCTGGCCGATCGTGGCGCGACAAACGATCAGAATCTTACGAACCTCGCCGGAGGGCATGCGCACCTGCGCATATTCGCCTTCCTTGGCCATCAGCTGCGCCGAGCCGCCTGCGCTGCGCACGAGCTTTCCGCCCTGACCGGGGCGCAGCTCGATGTTGTGAATGACCGAGCCGACCGGAATGTTCTTGATCGGCAGGCAGTTGCCGGTCTTGATGTCGGCATTCGGACCGGACTCGACCGCATCACCGATCTTGAGGCCAAGCGGCGCCAAGATGTAACGCTTCTCGCCGTCCCGGTAATTCAGCAGCGCAATCCGCGCTGAGCGGTTCGGATCGTACTCGAGTGTCGCAACTTTTGCCGGAATGGCGTCCTTGGTGCGTTTGAAGTCGATAATACGGTACTGCCTGCGCGTGCCGCCGCCTTTGTGCCGCACGGTGATGTGTCCGTTGAAGTTACGGCCGGAATGCTTTTTGCGAACCTCAATGAGCGACCGCTCGGGATCAACCTTGCTCAGGTCCGAGAAGTCGATCGTCGTCATGAAGCGCTTGCCCGCGCTAGTCGGCTTATACTTTCTTAACTGGCATTATACTCTCACAATTCCGATTGCGTCGTCGCAGCGTCGAGGCGCGAGAGCGTACGTGTGCTTGCGCACACGAGCGATGAGCAACGAAGCGATTGTACGTGCGATGCATGCGAATTATTGTTCAAAATAATTGACTCCGCCGAGCTCGATTTTTTGGCCCGGCTTCAGAGTGACGATGGCCTTCTTGTAGTCTTTGGTGTGGCCTTCGGTACGAACGCCGCGGCGTGCGAAGCTCTTGCGCTTGCCGCCGATGTTGACCGTGTTGACCTTGATCACGTTCACTTTGAAGATCTCTTCGATCGCGTGACGGATCTGGGTCTTGGTCGCGTGCGGATGAACCACGAAACTATACTGCTGCGTGAGCGCGCTGCTCATCGATTTCTCGGTGATGCGCGGCGAAACGATAACATCTCTTGCGTCCATTTTAAAGGCGCTCCATTCTGAATTCCGCGCCCCCATCTTCGATGGCCCCCATGCTGAGGGCGCATAAAGTTGCTACCGTTGAGACTCCCCATAGGCACCTCCATGGCCCAGTTGTGAGTAGGCATCGCGTGAAGACATGCGCTTGTAGCGCAGCACGTCTTTGACGTCCAGCGCGCCGCTGTGCGTCACGCCGACGTTCTTCAAGTTGCGCCCGACGCGATGCAGTCGATCGCCGACCTGTTCGTCGCGGCCGAAGACCACGAGCGTGCTCGGGCCCTTCTTGGCTTCCTTCGCGCTGCCGAAGAGCAGCGCGGCAAAGTCGGCCGTCTTGTCGATCGCGAAGTTGGCTGCATCGAGCACCGTTACCGCGTCATTGCGGAAGCGATCCGAAAGCGCAGCCAGGAAAGCCGCGCGCCGTTCCTTCTTGTTGAGATCGGTGACGAAGCTGCGCGGCTGCGGGCCGAAGACCACGCCGCCATGCGTCCACTGCGGGGAACGAATCGAGCCTTGGCGTGCGCGGCCCGTGCCTTTTTGGCGCCAGGGTTTGCGTCCGCCGCCGCGGACTTCGTCGCGCTTCTTGGTCGAAGCGGTGCCGGCGCGCGGATTCGCCATCTCGCGGTGCACCGCTCGGAAGATCGCGTGCGCCTTGTCGCCGTGTTCCTGCGTGAGAACCTCGGGCGTCTGCTCCTCGCGTACGACTTTCCCGGTTACGTCGATCACATTAGGCATTGGCCACACCCTGTCCTGAGCTTGCCGAAGGGGCCTTCGCGCTCTTGCGAACGATGACGAGCGAATTCTTCGCACCGGGAATTGGTCCGCGCACGAGCAGCAGATTGCGCTCCGCGTCGGCGCGAACGATTTCAAGATTCTGGTGCGTGGTCCGGTCCACGCCGTAGTGACCCGGACGGCGGCTTCCCTTGACGGTGCGCCCGGCGTTCGTATCGCCGTTGGATGCGGGCTGGCGATGGATCATCGAGCCGTGGCTCGCGCCGCCGCCGCTGAAATTGTGACGCTTGATACCGCCGGAAAAGCCGTGCCCCTTCGAGATGCCGACGACGTCGACGCGGTCGCCCGGAGCAAACTCGGCAACGGTGATGGTCTGACCGGCTTCGATGCCCTCGATGTCATCGCGAAATTCGCGGATGAACTTCCTGGGTTCGGCGCCGTTCTTCTTATAATGTCCGGCAAGGGCACGCGAGACGCGCGACTTCTTGATGTCGCCGAACGCCAATGCGACGGCTTCATAGCCGTGCTTGTCGCTCGTTCTGCGCTCGACCACCGTGCAGGGACCGGCTTCGATCACCGTGACCGGCACATATCGCCCGTCATCGGTGAAGACGCTCGTCATCCCAACCTTGCGGCCAAGGATGTTCTTCATTCTTATCCTCGTCCTAAGCAATCAATTGCAGTACACGGGTCCAGGCGTACTGCTTATGTTTTCCGACCGGCACGCGCAAAAATGCCGCGGCCGGCCGTGGACCACAACTGGGGAATCTTACCAAGAACGCCCTATCGCGTCAAGCGGAATCGCCTACATTTCCATGGACGCATTCGGGCATACTTTCGCTTGCTCGGCCGCCGTAATGTAGTATGCGTGGATATCGTAATGCGGGAAGGGCATTCCCGGGTGCCCATGGGCTTCGTACTCGAGGCTAACGTGATTGATCGTGTAGCCGGGCAGTGCGGCCAGGTTTCGGTAGTTGAAACCCTTCTGCAGCTGCTGCTGCGTGACCATAATCTCCGAGAATATTGGTTTGCCCTGATAGGTCCCGTAAATCGGACCGGTCATACCCGTCTTCGATTTTAGGTTCACCCAGTGCTCGCCCATCTGCGGTATACATGGCGAGACCAGCATGAATCCGACCGGAATGCCGGCGGGACGGACTTTCGGCTGAGGCGGCAGCATCGGGGCCGCGGCCTGCGCCGCGGCGACAGCGCTGAACAGCAAGGCGACCAAACAAGCAACCAGCGAACGCGGCATGTGGTGCTCCTTCTTACAATGGAACGGAATTCCGAGGGTTTCAATGCCGGTAAGGAAAGGCCCGTCGCCTTGCGACGGGCCTTTGTGCCCATGATCGAAGAGCGGCATTACATAAGGGCGGTTGCTTCGAACATATTGCCGCTGTAGAACCCGTATGCGCTGATGATTTGTCCTATCGCCACCGGGCCGCTCGCCGCGCCGTTCTGCAGCGCCGGGGCATCGTTCACGAAGGTCGGCTCCAAGCCGTTTCCTCCCAGGACCATCAGCAGCGTGCCGGTCTTCCCGACGACCAGGCCCTGTATTTGCTGCGGCGCATACGGTCCCGCGCCGTAACCGCTATATCCGTCCGGGTTACAAGCGTTGCCGTCGCCGAGCGGCGAAATTATGCAGCCGTTCGGGGCGCCGTAACCATACGGTGAGTTATAGCCATACGGCGAGCCGTAATTATATGCGTTGTATGAAACGTACGGAGTGAATCCGTTCGGGTACGATCCGGTTACGTAGTACGTCGCGGGTTGTGCGTAATACATGGGGCAGGGCGATACGCGATCTGCGGGTGCCGCCAATACCATGAAGGCCGAACCGTGAATACGGCCACTCGGCGAAACCGCACATACCGCGGCCGATTATCGCGACGCGCGACGCGCACGTATTGAACGAACGGTGCGGCGCGATACCGCCGAACGAACGCTGCGGCGCGATACCGCCGAACGAACGGTTCCGCTCGAACGATCCGACGGCGCGGAGCGAAATATTCGCGCGACGCTACCCGCGCATACACGCGGTTACGGCGCTCGCCGCGCGTTACGCGGTAGGCGTGAAATTCGGCGCGTGGTATTGCGCGTTGGATTTGGTACGCACGGGGTTGGTGGTACGCGCGAACGGCGGTGCGCGGAGCGGCTCTCATTCCGCGCGCAGGTCGAACGTCTCGGTCATGAGCCGGAGCCGGCAGCGTACCGCTTAGGACGATTGCGGCCCAGACTCCGCTTGCCACGATTTTCTTGATGGAATCAGCGTAGTGCATCGTGTCCTCGCTTGCTTTTGATCCGTGTCGTCAAGTGAGGAACGTTCCGGCGGCGCCGCGGTTCCAGCCTACGTAAAGGCGCTCTCGCCGGTAATTTCTTGACCCAGAATCAGCGTGTGCACTTCGCTCGTGCCTTCGTACGTGAGCACCGACTCCAGATTGTTCATATGCCGGATAACGGGATACTCGAGCGTGACGCCGCTGGCGCCCAAGATCGTGCGCGCCTCGCGAGCAATACGCAGCGCTTCACGCACGTTGTTGAGCTTACCGAAGCTCACGTGCGAGGGATGCGCGCAGCCTTGGTCTTTCATACGGCCGATGTGGAGCGCAAGCAGCGTGCCCTTGTTCAGCTCCAGCAGCATATTGACGAGTTTCTCTTGCGTCAATTGATACGCCGCAATCGGACGCTCGAACTGCACGCGGCTCTTTGCGTATGTGAGCGCCGCTTCGTAACACGCGCGCGCCGCACCCATCGACCCCCAGATGATTCCAAAGCGCGCCTCGTTCAAGCACGCAAGCGGCCCGCGTAAACCGCGCACCTCGGGGAAGGCGGTCTCATCAGGTACGCGGCAATTTTCCAGCACGAGTTCAGAGGTGACGGATGCGCGAAGCGAGAGCTTTCGCTCGATCGCGTGCGCGGAAAACCCCTTCGTATCCGTCGGTACCGCGAAGCCGCGAATTCCTTCGTCTGTTTGCGCCCACACGATCGCAACGTCGGCGATGCCTCCGTTGGTGATCCACATCTTGGTGCCGTTCAAGACCCAGTCGCCGCCGTCGCGCCTGGCGTACGTGCGCATCCCAGCCGGGTTGCTGCCGAAATCCGGCTCGGTCAGCCCGAAACAGCCCAGGGCCTCGCCCTTGGCCATGCGCGGGAGCCAGAGCTGCTTCTGCTCTTCGCTGCCCCAGCGGTGAAGAGCGTACATTGCGAGCGATCCTTGCACCGAGGCAAAGCTGCGCACACCGGAGTCACCGGCCTCGAGTTCCATGCACGCGATGCCGTACGCTACCGCGCTTGCGCCCGAACATCCGTATCCGCTTAGGTGCATGCCGAGCAAACCCAGCGCACCCAGCTGACGCCCCAGATCGTCCGGAAGCGTTCCTTCCTCGAACCATTGTGCGATGTTCGGGGTGATGCGATCGCGGACAAAAGCGCGCACCGTATCGCGAATCATGCGTTCTTCGTCGCTGAGCAGCGCATCGATGTTCAGAAAGTCGAGTGGGCTCGGCGGAGCGACGCGTTTTTGGATCGTGGTCATTATTATCGTTTCAATATGCGTGCGATTTTATCGAAGAGCGCTTCGATGGACCGCTCGTTGGCGTCCTCGAGCCGGCGCCACACCAACCGCCCGTCGGTTTCGCTCAGGGTGGCATCGATGCGATGCTGGATCGTGGTTTTCTTCGCATCGCCGCTCAGATAAAACCCGTGCGTACCATCGAACCCCTCGTTCTGAATCCGCCATACGATCCGCTCTTCGGGTACGACCTCCTCGAGAATCGCATGGAATCCGTTGTGCCACTCCTCCGTTTTTCCGAGTCACCAGCGGCCCCGGCGAACGCATGAACGGCTGCGCGGGGAACGGCCAAACGATGTCGTTCGACGTCCCCATGTCGACGAGCAGCTGGAACAGACGGCGCCGGGTGCCCGAAAAGGTACGCTCGCGGGCGTCGTGCAGAAGTATCGACATAAAGTCCCCCCTTTCGCCGGGCGACCAGGCGTATCCATGCAGACAAGTGGGTAGAGGTGTACGATGGCCCTTGGAGAGTCGGCCGATTCTCTAAATCTGCTTGAATATGAGCGGCTGCACCGTCTTATGTCGACGGTGCCGGTCGGTTTCTTTGAAGCGGACGATCGCGGAAGTCTGACGTGGGCAAGTCCGCAATTTTGCGAATTGGCGGGCACAACGCAAGGGGACGCGTTCGCGGCGGGATGGATGGAGTCGATCGACGCGCAGGATCGCGCGTATGTCGAGCGGGCGTGGAATGATGCGATCGCCGCGGTGCGAGCGACGGAGATCCATTTTCGCTTCGTGCGTCCGGGAGGCACCCTGTATGCGCGCCTGATGCTCGTTCCCGATCCGGCGCGAACGCCGCTGCGCTTTTTTGCCGCGGTAACGAATATCACCGAGTTCGTCGACAGCGCGGCGCGCCTGGCCCGCAGCGGCGCACAGTTCCGCGAGATCGCGCAAGCGATGCCGCAGCTGGCTTGGATCGCCTCGGCGGACGGAACTATCGAATACTTCAACAAGCCTTGGCTCGAGTATACGGGCATTACCGTGGCGGACGCGCGAGGGCGCAACAGCAAAGGCATCGTGCACCCGGACGACTTTGCGCTGATGTTGGAGCGCTGGAATAACGCGCTGGCTACCGGGGAGCCGTATGAGTTTGAATACCGGCTTCGACGTAAGAGCGACGGTTCGTATCGATGGTTCATTGCCCGTGCCTCACCCGTACGCGGCGACGAGGGGCGAGTGGAACGCTGGATAGGAACGGCTACCGACATCGATGCGCAAAAGCGCGCAATCGCAAATCTGCGCTTTGTGATCGATGCTTCGACGCAGTTCTTACCGGCTACGAACGTTGACGCGATTTGCCGAAGTATGGCGGACCTGGCGATCGAACGTGTCGCCGACTCGTGCTGGGTCGTTCTCCTCGATGAGCGCGGTCAGTGCTTGGAGACAGCCGCCGCCTCTCGAAATCCCGCGTGCAAGCGCGAAGGAGACCGATCCTATCACAACTTGATAGGCGCCTTCGTCGATGAATGTGTTCGTACGAATGCACCGATGCTCGTCCCGCACTTAGAGCAAGGCGCCGGGCGCACCGGCGTGCTCTGCGCGCTCATCGTTCCGCTCTCGACCGAGAGCGGAACGGTCTACGGCGCCGTATCAACGCTGTCGTCGGCATCGGGCAGGTCGTTTTCTGATGAGGATCTGGAGGTCTTACAGATGGTCGCGCGTCGCGCCGCGGCGGCTATCCACACCGTCAAAGCATTTGACGAGGAACATCGCCGAGTGCAGCGCCTGCAGCTGATTTCGCGCGCGAGCGAACTCATCTTCGAATCGCACGATCTGCAGGCCACCTTCGACAACGTCACGGCATTTATCGCGGCCGAGCTCGCGGACCTGGCCTACATCATGCAGATCGAAGACGGATCTTCGCTGCGTACGGTATCCTGCGCGCACCGCGACCCGCACAAGGACCCCATCACCGCACACCTGCGAGGGCAGCGCACGCTGCGTCCCGAGGCCGAAGAGCGGACTATTCGGATGCTGGCGCATCATCGCACGTCCGTACAATCGGGAATGGCGCTGGAACACCTTCTGCCGAACATCTGGGACTACTTGGCGCCGGACGTGCGCGCGCTGAAAGTACATTCCGCCATAACCGTGCCGCTCTATTCGCGTGGCGAAACACTTGGCGCGCTCGTTGCGTATTGGTGTGACAGCCCGCGTGATTTCACCGACGCCGACCTGCCGGTCTTCAACGATCTCGGGCGCCGCCTCTCGATTGCGATCGAGCATGTCAACGCGTTGCAGCGCGAACGTAAAATCGCCGAAGCGCTCCAGCAAGCGCTGCTGCCGTCCTTGGACCTGTTGCCCGAACACGCCGATCTCGGTTTTAGCGCGGAATACCGGCCGAGTTCAAGTGAAGCGGAAGTGGGCGGCGACTGGTACGATGCCGTCACCCTGCGAGACGGAACGATTATGGTCAGCGTCGGAGACGTCACGGGCCGCGGTTTGGAGGCGGCCGGACTCATGGGTAAAGTCCGTCAAGCCATCAACATGGCGGCCATGTACGAAAGCGATCCCGCGCGAATCCTCGACGACATCGACTTTCAGCTGCGCTCGCGTAGATCGCCGGCGATCGTGACGGCGTTCGTCGGCTTCATTGATTCCGAGCGAAAAGCGATACGGTACGCCAACGCCGGTCATCCTCCGCCGCTATTGCGCCGTAACGGCGACCTGGTCGAGCTTCGTTCGGGCGGACTGCCGCTGGGATTGAGAGATCATGCCGAAGCGGAGAAAACGAGCACGCAATCGTTAGAGGGCGCGCAGCTGCTGGCGCTTTACACCGACGGTCTGATCGAGGGCACGCGCGATCTCGCGTTCGGCGAGCGGCGCTTACGCCAAGCGGTTTGCTCGCAAGCCGCACTGTACGTGCGCAACACGGCACGCTTTATCTGCGATGCGTGCCTGCCGTTTGAGATCCAGGATGACACGGCGGTTCTGACCGTCCTCTTCGGTGAACGCATACAGTGGTCGTTCGATGCGGAAAATGCGCAGGCGGCGCACGACGCACGCGACCGGTTCATGGCCGCCTTGCGCAGCGCGGCGGCTCCGCATTCCGATTTCAATGCCGCGGAACTCATTTTTGGAGAGCTGATAGGCAATGTGGTGCGGCACGCGCCCGGTGCGATCGACGTGCAACTCGAATGGCCCGGAGTCCATCCGGTGCTGCACGTAACGGACCGCGGCAAGGGATTCGTGCGCGATGCGACCTTGCCGAGCAATCCGCTCAGTGAATCCGGGCGCGGGCTCTACATCATCTCGAAGATGGCGCGAACCGTCCGCATCGAGCGTATTCCGGGATACGGCAACCACATCGCCGTCGAGCTCGCGCTCAAAAAACGCTAGCCTACGAACCTGACTGCGCGGTTACCGGTTGTTTGAACTTGAGCACCAACACCGTGCCGGCCGGAACGGAGATATCGGTCTTGAGCGTCTGAGACAGCACGTACGCACCGGCCGCACCCGTCAGCCCACCGTGCCGTTTCCCGGTTCGTTTGGCAAGCTCATGACCGGCGATCGCGCCGCCGACCATCATGGCGAGCGTGCGCATATGATGGCTCTTCGGCTCGAAAGCGCTCAGCGATTCGAGCTGAACTTGAATCGGCGCTTTGGTTCCGTCGGCCAAACGAATATCGTCGAAAACGAGCGTCAACGCGGGTTTGCGCATCGGCCCCGCCGAGCGGACGTCTTCTACATGGCCCTCCACGATCGAGCCGTGAAGCGCGGGATCCTTATGAAAGAGCGTATCCGTTTGAGCGAGCGCGAAGACATCGCCGTCGTGAGAGGTTTTCGTGTTGATTGGCTGCTGAAGCCTCCCATAAAAACTCGTGCCCTGCGCGACGACGGCGGTTCCGCCGGACATATTGGAAGCGCCCGCTGCGGAATTCTTCGTGGTAATGGGCGCCCGATGTCCGCAACCGGTCGCGGCAATTGCAAGCATTGCCGCGACCGCCAAGCGCCTTAGGATGGACTTGGTCACGTCTTAGGACCGCCTTCACGCTCTGCGAGCCGGCCGAGATTCTGAATGACGACGATAGCGATAACCGTAATGATGACGGCGTAAATGAGTTCCGCCACTACGCCGGTTCCAGGCTTGAGAAAAAGGCCGATGAGATCGGTGATGAATTTATTCCATGCCAGGGCTGCAATCAGGCCGAAGGCGGCAGTCGCCAGCGCGATCATGGTCCCCAGATACGAAGGTTTGACTTCCATTCGGGTCCTCCAATGCGTGCGATATCGTACCGCGCCTTACGGCGGGGTTCGCAGGCGGACCTCCAATGTATGTTTACATCCAGCCGTTTGGTTTAAGCGGCGGTGTGGCGTCGTGCTCGACGCGCTCGATTTGCCCGGTCAGAAGATTTAGCGGGAATCCGTCCCCGTTACTGAGCCACATGCCGGACTCCGAGCGCACGATCTTCAACGTCTGCGCTTTTGCAAAGGCGGCTAGGACCATCTCTAAAATATGCATGCCCTATCCTCGGCTCCGGAGTGAGGGGTGCTTATGTGAGTGGCTAATAAGACCTTAAGAGCCCGCTTTACGTCGCGCTGCAGCCCGCGGCCTTGCGTAAAACTTGTGGCGCTTGGGGATAACAATGCTTTCTTGCGAACAGCCTGTGGATAAATCAAACGAAAAACAACGTGCTCCGGAGAATGCAGCGAATTATCGAGATGCCGGCGGCCGAGCCGAGCGGTCAAAGCATCGACACGAGTCCCTAGCGCTTTAAGTGAACCGGCCGCGAGGACTATGCCTTGAGTTCGATGTCCACGCCTGCCGGCAGGTCGAGGTGCATGAGCGCATCCATCGTCTTGGGCGAGGCTTGCAGAATGTCGATGAGCCGCTTGTGCGTGCGCATTTCAAAATGCTCGCGCGACTTCTTGTCGACATGCGGTGAACGGTTCACGCAAAACCGGTTGATCTCGGTCGGCAGCGGAACGGGTCCGCTGACGAACGCGCCGGTGCGCTTCGCGGTCTCGACGATACGCTCCGCCGACTGATCGAGTACCTTATGATCATATGCCTTCAGGCGGATGCGAATCTTCTGCTTAGCCATTTACTCTCTTCAATCTCTTTTAAACTTCAACAAGCGCGCCCTTCGACAAGCTCAGGGTCCTTCGACAAGCTCAGGATGACAACGCAATTCTTAACGACAACCAAATTTTCGACAACAACCAATTTCTCCGCAGCGAACACCGCCCGCGGCACTCACCCATACCAATCCGCCCCGAGCACTCCCCCCAGAGATCTCCCCGAGGACGACGGATTTTCGTTCACCGCTAGGCGCCGGGTGGTGAAGCGGTCTACGGACCGCGAGCCACCCGGCAACGACACGGTGGACGAAAAGCCTAGTCCTGCACCGCCGTCACGACGCCGGCGCCGACCGTCCGCCCGCCCTCGCGGATGGCGAAGCGGAGTCCCTCTTCGCAGGCGATGGGCGTGATCAGTTCGACTTGCATCGCGACGTTATCGCCCGGCATCACCATCTCGACGCCTTCCGGCAATTGAATCGTTCCGGTCACGTCGGTCGTACGGAAGTAAAACTGCGGACGATAGTTCGCGAAGAACGGCGTATGGCGGCCGCCCTCTTCTTTCGAGAGGACGTACACTTCCGCTTTGAACTTCTTGTGCGGTTTGATCGAACCGGGCTTGGCGAGAACCTGTCCGCGCTCGATGTCGTTGCGATCGACGCCGCGAAGCAGCACGCCGATGTTGTCGCCGGCGATGCCGATGTCGAGCAGCTTACGGAACATCTCAATGCCCGTGACGACCGACTTGCGCGTCTCCTCGGTCAACCCGACGATCTCGATTTCCTCGCCGACCTTGACCTGACCGCGCTCCACACGGCCCGTGCCGACCGTGCCGCGACCCGTGATCGTGAACACGTCTTCGACCGGCATGAGGAACGGCTTGTCCGTTTCGCGGACCGGATCGGGAATGTACGCGTCGACCGTATCCATCAGTTTGAAGATCGGATCGGCATCCGCCTCACCGCGCTTGCCGGAGCTGTTGAGCGCTTTGAGCGCCGAGCCGCGGATGATCGGCGTGTCGTCACCGGGGAACTCGTACTGCGTGAGCAGTTCGCGCACTTCCATCTCGACCAGTTCGAGCAGCTCCTCGTCGTCGACCATGTCGCACTTATTGAGAAACACGACGATGTACGGAACGCCGACCTGCTTCATGAGCAGAATGTGCTCGCGGGTCTGCGGCATCGGGCCGTCGGTCGCGGAAACGACCAGAATCGCGCCGTCCATCTGCGCCGCGCCGGTGATCATGTTTTTGATGTAGTCGGCGTGACCGGGGCAGTCCACGTGCGCGTAATGGCGCTTCGCGGTCTCGTACTCTTGGTGCGAGATCGCGATCGTAATGCCGCGCTCTTTTTCTTCGGGAGCGTTGTCGATGTCGTCGACGTTGCGCTTTGCGATATTTGCGTTCTCGGTGGCGAGGCAATTGATGATTGCCGCGGTAAGCGTTGTCTTACCGTGGTCGACGTGCCCCGTCGTTCCGATGTTTACGTGCGGTTTGCTACGTTCGAATTTAGCCTTCGCCATGATTCGCTTTCGCTGTTCCTTTTCTTCCAGATTTAGTGTTTGACATTAGGCGGCTGAGGTTTTCTTGCCCGCGGCTTTCGCCACGATTTCCTCTTCCACCGATTTGGGAGCTTTCTCGTAATGCGAGAACTCCATCGTATATGTTGCGCGCCCTTGCGTTGCCGAACGCATATCGGTCGCATATCCGAACATTTCCGAGAGCGGAACGTTAGCCGTGATGACTTGCGCACCGCCCGGCGCTTCTTCCGTCGCCTGGATCATGCCGCGGCGGCGGTTGAGGTCGCCCGTGATCGCACCCATATAGTCTTTGGGCGTGGTCACTTCAACTTTCATGATGGGCTCGAGCAAGATCGGACCCGCGGCACGGTTGGCTTCTTTGAAGCCCATCGACGCAGCGATCTTGAACGCCATCTCGGACGAGTCGACATCGTGGTAGGAACCGTCGATCGCTTCGACCTTGAAATCGAGCACCGGGTATCCGGCCAAGACCCCGCTCTGCGCAGCTTCTTTGACGCCTTCCTGCACGGCTTTCGCGTATTCTTTCGGAACCGCTCCGCCGACGATCTTCCAGTCGAAGATAAAACCGGTTCCCGGTTCCTGCGGCTGCACACGAAGCGTTACATCGCCGTACTGCCCCTTGCCGCCGGACTGCCGGACGAACTTGCCCTGCTTCTCAACGGTTTTGGTGATCGCTTCTTTATACGCGACCTGCGGCTTGCCGACGTTCGCTTCGACCTTGAACTCGCGGCGCAAACGGTCGAGAATGATCTCCAAATGGAGCTCGCCCATGCCCGCGATGATCGTCTGCTGCGTTTCCTCGTCGGTACGCATGCGGAACGTCGGATCCTCTTGCGCTAAACGCTGCAAACCCTTGCCGAGCTGATCTTGATCGGCTTTCGTCTTGGGCTCGATGGCTTGATGGATCACCGGTTCCGGGAACGTGATCGACTCGAGGATGATCGGATGCTTCTCATCGCACAGCGTATCGCCGGTGCGCGTGTCGGTCAGGCCGACTGCCGCGGCGATATCGCCCGCGCCGATCGAATCGATATCCTCACGATGGTTCGCATGCATGCGCAAGATCCGGCCGATGCGCTCCTTCTTGCCCGAACGCGCGTTGTACACGTACGAGCCTTTATCGAGCGTCCCGGAGTAGACGCGGAAATACGTCAAGTTGCCATAGGGATCGGTCGCGATTTTGAACGCAAGCGCAGAGAACGGCTCGTTGTCGTCCGCTTTGCGCACGATCTCCTGATCCGTCTTCGGATCGATGCCGAGAATCGGCTTGGCTTCGAGCGGCGAGGGCAGATACTCGACGATGGCGTCGAGCAACGGCTGTACGCCCTTGTTCTTGAAGGCTGAACCGCAAAGCATCGGGAGCACGGTTCCGGCAATCGTGGCCTTGCGCAGCGCCTGCTTCATGCGATCGATCGGGAGTTCTTTTCCGTCGAAGAACATTTCGAGCAGCTCTTCGTCCTGCTCGGCGATATTCTCGATGAGATTCTGGCGCCACTTGAGCGCAAGCTCCTTCAGTTCGCCATCCACGTCT
This sequence comes from Vulcanimicrobiota bacterium, assembly GCA_963777365.1. GTDB lineage: Bacteria > Vulcanimicrobiota > Vulcanimicrobiia > Vulcanimicrobiales > Vulcanimicrobiaceae > CAVZQG01. The sequence continues at coordinate 71,028 of CAVZQG010000016.1, read as the reverse complement.
TCTTCGGCCATGGTGGAACCGAAGTCGTCCGAATACATGACCTTCTTCATGCTGAAGAGGTCGACGACGCCTTTGAAGTTGTCTTCCGCGCCTATCGGCACTTGAACCGGCGTCGCGTTCGCGCCCAAGCGTTCCTTGATCTTATCGACAGCATTGAAGAAGTCGGCGCCCATGCGGTCCATCTTGTTCACGAAGATGATGCGCGGGACGCGATATTTGTTCGCCTGGCGCCAAACCGTCTCGGACTGCGGCTGAACGGCGGCAACCGAGTCGAAGAGCGCGACCAGGCCGTCGAGCACGCGAAGGGAGCGCTCGACTTCCACCGTGAAGTCCACGTGGCCAGGCGTATCGATAATGTTGATCCGCGTGTCGTGCCACGTGCAGGCAGTCGCCGCGGAGGTAATGGTGATGCCGCGCTCCTGCTCCTGGACCATCCAGTCCATGGTAGCGGCGCCGTCATGCACCTCACCGATCTTATGCGTGCGACCGGTATAGAACAGGATGCGCTCCGTGCAGGTCGTCTTGCCCGCGTCAATGTGAGCGGCGATACCGATGTTGCGCGTCCGTTCGAGCGGAAATTCTCTTGCAGCCATGATCCTGTACGTCTAAAAGTTACCAGCGGTAATGCGCGAAGGCTTTATTGGCCTCGGCCATCTTATGCGTGTCCTCGCGCTTCTTGATCGAAGCGCCCTGATTGTTCGCGGCATCCATCAGTTCCGCAGCGAGCTTCTCTTCCATCGAGCGGCCCCCGCGAGCACGCGCAAAGGAAATCAGCCAGCGCATCGCCATCGCTTGACGGCGGTCGGGGCGAACTTCCATCGGCACCTGGTACGTCGCTCCGCCCACGCGGCGCGGACGCACTTCGACCAGCGGCATCGCATTGCTGAGCGCCTGCGAGAACACATCCATCGGCTCACGTCCCGTCTTCTCGGTGACGATGGTCAGCGCACCATAGCAAATCTGCTCCGCCAGCGACTTCTTGCCTCTGAGCATGACTTTGTTGATGAAGCGCGCGAGAACTTTTGAGTTGAAGCGCGGATCTGGCAGAATCTGCCGCTTGGGAGCCGGACCTTTACGTGGCAACTTATCTACTTACCTTTCACTTTTACTTTTTGGCGGCGCGCTTTGCGCCGTATTTTGAGCGGCCTTGCTTGCGGTTCGCGGTACCGGACGTATCGAGCGTTCCCCGAATGATGTGGTAGCGCACGCCCGGCAAATCTTTGACGCGACCGCCGCGCACCAACACCACGGAGTGCTCCTGCAGATTGTGTCCGATCCCCGGAATGTAAGCGGTGACCTCTTCGCCGTTGGTCAAGCGCACGCGCGCCACTTTGCGAAGCGCCGAGTTCGGCTTCTTCGGTGTGACGGTTTTCACTTGCGTGCAAACGCCGCGGCGCTGCGGATTGCCGGCTACTTCAAACGTGCGCAAAGGCAGGTCGGGATGTCCCGGCTTAGGACCCGTCTGAATGACGCGGAACGCCGGCGTCTTGACCTTCTTTTCGGCCTTCTCGCGGCCTTTGCGAACCAGCTGACTTATAGTCGGCAAACCAAATACTCCCTACAAAATCTGTAGAAACTAGGGGACACACACAAAGTCGGCCACACCTGCCGGTGGGACCGAACCTAGGGGAGTATAGCAAGGAGTGCGGGCCCCGTCAACGACGGTGGACGACGCAGAGCCAGCCGGCCGACGTTTACTGTCGGCGAGGCCTGCCAACTGCCTGCTGCCCTGCGAAATGAGCGTGGCGCACACGCAAACTCATCCAAACCACGAAGAACACGAACCCCAAAAGCAGCCCCAGCGTTGCATTTCCGAACGGGATCCCCGAGGGATAAAACATGCCGAAGCTCATGACTCCTTCGGCAAGTGCCGTCGCATAGCCCAGCCAAGCAAGCCAGGCTGGTCCGGACCCGTGCCGCCGCATGCTGTGCGCGACCGCAAACGCAAACACGGCGATGCCCATCGCGATAAAGGCGCCGCTCGCCAGCTGGCTAAGCGCCCAGATAAAACGAAGACCGAGCGGACCGACCTGGGTGAAAGACCAGCGCCGTGCTCAGCAAACCCCCGATAAGGGCAACGGTGGTTATGTAGATTCCGCTCGCCAGAGCATAGTTCGGCAGCCCATCGTCGTTCGTCCCCATGCTGCGCGAGATATCGGCTCAGCCCGACGACGAACCATAAGAAGAACGCAAGCGTCGGAAATAGGAGCCATCCCGGCGATCAGGATTCCCCGCTGGTGCGCCGCCAGATAAGCGGCGATCGTGGCCGTGTCGGCATCGGCCGCAGGCGTCGCGGCTCCGCCGCTTAATGCGACCGACGACGACGATTAGCACGACGAACGCGAGACCCGCCCACCCTTTGGAACGCAGAGCATGGGGATTCTCCATGAAACCTGCCTCCTGTCCGACTCGTAGATTCTTGTGATGCTGCAGAATGCACGTTCGTCGTTTTACAAGCGAGCCCTCGGACGCGTCGCGTAGGAGTTAAGAAGATGCGAAATCCGGCATATCCGCCGTCGTCGCTCACATTCGATTGGATCATGGCGATTCTCGCCGCGCTGCTGATGGGCGGCGTCATCCAAGACGGATGGGCTCACGCACACGGCCTGGTCGATCAGAGTTTTCTAACGCCCTGGCACGCGATCATGTACTCGTGCATGGTGCTGAACGGCATCGTGCTCGGCGTCATGGGTTTACGCAACCTGCGGCGCGGGCTATTCGTTTCGACGCGGATTGCCGTTCGGCTATTGGACCTCGCTGATCGGGGTTCATCGTTTTTGCCACCGGCGGCGTCTTTGATTTGATCTGGCACACGCTATGGGGAATCGAAACGGACATCACGGGCCTCATCAGCGTTTCGCATCTGTGGCTCGCTCTGGGTGCGGCGCTCGTTTTCGTCGGACCGATTCGATCGATCGCACATCGATACGATGAAAACTCCGGCGGATGGAGGATTACCGGTCCTGTTTCTTTATGCGTCGTCGCGCTGCTCACGCTGCTGGGATTCTTCACGCAGTATGCATCGCTACTACAGCGACAACACCTCCGAACAGGTCATGGCACCCAATCGCGCGGGGACGACCGGCGGCGAGCTGTTCTCGGTGCGGACGGACGGATCGCGCGAGACCCGATTGACGACTGTTGCCAACCACGACATCTGGGGCGCCGCGAGCGCGCCTGACGGCAGACACGTTGCATATCGCGTGCAAGTCATCGGCAAGCGGCGGTATTCCCGCCTCGGACGTCTTTGTTGCAAATGCGGACGGCACGCATGCGGTTCGCATCACGCATTCGGGACGGCACGATACGCAGATCGCCTGGTCGCCGGACAGCAAACACCTGGCATATGTTTCGATGCCCGCCGGAACCTCCGGTAACTTCCGGATCGTGACCGTCAATTCCGACGGCACCGGCGCGCACGTCGTGGTCGACGGCAGCACGACGGTTCAAAATCCGCAGTGGTCGCCGGACGGCACGTCGATCATCTTTCAGTCGCGAAACGGATTGCATCCGCAGCTCGCTATCGTTCCGGCGAACGGCGGAACGATTCGCTGGCTGGCGGCAACGACGGGCGGCGATGAGCCGTCTTGGTCGCGTACCGGTACGATCGTCTTCAGCGAAGACGACGGCACGCTGGCTGTTGACCGATGCGCGCGGCGTTTCGTTGAAACGGCTCAATCTGCAAGGATCGGAACCCGCATTCTCACCCGATGCAACGCGCATCGCGTATGCTTCGGCTTCGGGCGGTGCGACCCAGATCTTCGTTGCGAACGCAAACGGATCGCATCCGGTCAACGTCACGCGGTTGGCGGCGCAAGATGCGAGCCATCCCGCCTGGCGCTCGAACAGTGAACTGCTCTTCACTGCTGCCGGACGGCCGCAGCCCGTTTACACCTCGATAGGCAAAACGTACAGCATCGACGCCGTTATCATCTCATCGCTGATTCTCATCGGCCTGCTGCTGATGCTCGTGCGCCGGTGGCGAATGCCGCTGGGTTCGATGACGTTCATCTTGGGTCTGTATTCGATCGCGCTCTCAACGCAAGCCGACACGTACTGGGACATTCCCGCCGCGCTCGCGGCGGGAATCATTGCCGACGTCTTGCTCGCCGTACTCAAGGATCGCGCGCGAGCGGGCAACGGTTTCTACGCGTTCGCGTTTACCGTTCCGTTCGTGATGATCGCCGCATATAGCGCCGCTGTCTATGTACACGACGGCGGTCTGGGTTGGCCGCCGAACATGACGATCGGCGCACCGTTCATCGCGGGCTTCGTCGGTTTGCTCGTATCGTTTTGCTTTGCGCCGCCGCTCGCCGTGGGCGCGAGCTCGGTGCGGCTAGGAATCGGTGAGGCGCCGCAGCTCGCTCAAGATCTCCGTACGCGAGTACCCGCGGCCCATCAGTGATGCCGAGGGCGCGTTCCAGCGAATCGCGCAGGACGCCGGATCTCACCTGCTTATCGATGGTCGGCACGTTCTGCGCCACCCGCGTGCCGCGCCGGCCTTCGCTGACGAGCCAGTTTTCCTGCTGCAGGTTTACGTACGCACGCGCAACCGTATTCGGCGCGACGCCGAGATCGTCGGCGAGCTGACGCACCGTCGGGAGTGCGGTGCCCGGTGCGAGGTCGCCGCGTTGTATGGCCGCGCGAATCTGCTCTTCGATCTGCTGGTACGGCGCGATCTCGATGTGCGGGTCGACGGCAATTGCGGGTGCGCTCATGCGCTGGCAATGGTCAACGGACGCGTTTGCCTGACCAAGACCCACACCGAGAACGCAATCCAAAGGGCGAGTGAGAACGCAAACGCAGCGGTTTGAAGGGACGACGCCTGTCCAAGGCCTGGCTGCAAAACACGAATGGTTGCACCAGTGCGAGTATCAGCGCGCCGGCGCTCCGTCCAAAACGCAGCCGATCGTCGACGAGCTGCTCTGCCGGGAGATCGACTCCCGCCAGCCGTGCCGGAAGTCGAGTCAGGCGCCAGGCTATTGCGGTGATTAACGAGGGTCGAAGCGCAGACGACGATCGCGGATACGGTGAAATCCGAGCTGGAGAGATAGCTGAGCAGCGAGAACCCCGCGGCTATCGACAACACGAACCAATACGCGGGAATGACGGATTCGCGGGTTCGTACGCTCAGTACCGCGAATCGCCGGGGCGCGGAGTTGCGCAGATACAGATACGTCAGGGCGGTGGTCGTCGCGAGTTCCAGACAAAGAATGCCGTAGAGCAGTGCGGGCTGTACTCGTACAAATGACGCGACGATCCCCAAGGCTTACGCTTACGAAACCCAAATACAAACCGACGTATCGAGGAATGCGTTCGGATTCTTCCCGGCGAACGGCGGCGGCGTCGAGGCGCTCGCGCGTTTGCGCATCCAAGCCTTTCATCGCCCTGGCAGCGAGCAGCAACAAGCCGAGGTGACCGCGCGCGGCCTTGCCAGCAGATACACGCCGAACACGATGAAGAACGCTACCCAGAACCAGTGCACGAAAAGGGTTGCCGCCAAATGCTCTTTACTCATTGTATTAGGATCCTAATACAAACCTCGTTTTGTGTCAATACCATGATACAAACCGGCGGAACCGACGCCTGACGTGGCACAAACGCGGCTAGGGGTCCTGGACGGGCTGCGCGGCATCGCCGTCCTGCTCGTGCTCTGGTATCACATTTGGGAGATATCGTGGCTGCCCGCGCCCCTGCAGTCGCTGCAATTCATTCCCGAGACGGGCTTTCTCGGCGTCGATCTGTTCTTCTTTATCAGCGGCTTCGTCATCGCATATCCGTTCGTCAAAGCGCTGGCGAGCCAAACAAAGCCCGCCGGCTTGGAGTCATTTTGCCTATCGCCGCGGCATGAAGATTTTGCCGTCGTACATTCTGTCGATCGTCCTGGTCATCGCGGTCGGTTATGCGCATTTCTCATCGGCCGGCGAAGCGGCGCGGGATATCGGAACGCATCTGCTCTTTATCCACACGTGGTGGCCCGATACGGCCGGCGCGATCAACGGCGTCCTCTGGACGCTCGCGGTCGAGGTCGAATTCTATGTTGTCTTTCCGGTCATCTGGTGGCTGTTCTCTCGCAGTCCGTGGATCACGGCGGCAGGAATGATTTTCGCGGCGGCTGCGTTTCGCGCGCATGCCCTGAACTGCTGCCTGCACACCACCGCGGGACTCATGATCGAAAACCTGCCCAGCTTTCTCGATACGTTCGCGTTTGGGATGATCTCGGCACATCTATATGTTGCTTGGCGCGATCGCAGCGAGGTGAAGGCGCGGCAGATCGCGGCGACGATAGCGGCGCTCGCGGGATTCGCATTTCTCACGCTGCTGCTGCAGAACTTGTGGTCGACGCGTCTGGCGCCGGACTGGTCGGTCGTATGGCAGATTCATTACCGCACGCTCGTCGGTGCGGCATTTGTGCTGATGGGTCTAGGTTCGCTGCTCGCGGTGCCGGCTTGGAAAAGCCTCCTTGCAAACCGCGTGCTCTTGTTCTTCGCCGTCATCTCGTACAATTTGTATCTCTATCACCAGGTCGTCGCGCGGCTTTTGCTGACCTGGCATATTCCTCCCTACAGCGGCACGGACCAGCATACCGATCCCCACTGGGAGCTGACCTATACGATCGTGGCATTCATCGTGACGATAATCCAGGCGGCTATCGTTACGTACGCCTTTGAGAGGCCGCTGCTGCGCATTCCGCCGGAACGCTGGACCGCGCATGTCTCACCTGCAAGCACAAGCGGGCACTATCAATGACATGAGAACATTTTCTTCGCAAGCCGCCTTCACACTCATGGAAACGACCATCACCGTGGCAATCGTCGCCGTCGCCGTCGGCGGATTGATCGCCGCCGTCGGCGTGGTCGGCCGGTTTTCAACCCATCAATCCGGGCCAGTGCGTACGGCCGCCATCCTTCGCGCCGACCAGGTGCTTCGCATCGCCCAGGACGCGTGGAAATACGGATCCCCGGGCGCTTCCCCGTCGGGCACGTGGCAAACGACGGTCTCACTCGCCGCGCCGAACGCCGGCCCGACAACCGTACCTGTAACGGTAACGAGCAGTATTGCAACTACGAGCGCGCAGGGCGCGAGCATAACCGCCTCGGTGGCCTATCCGCCGGAACGCCAGCATCGGGGCGATACCGGCCTGGCTTCGGCTCAGGGTCAAACGCAGGTCGAGGCACCCCAGCCTGCCGCGACAATTCTAAATCCTTCACTGATACCGCAGCCCAGTTCAGCGCCGTAAGCCATGCTTAGCAATGCGCTTTTTTACGTTGCGCTCATGGCGGTTGTCGCAACGACGTTCATCACCGCGGGCATGGCGATGACTCGCGCGAGCATCCACCGTCTTTCGGAGTCCTACATCGAGGCAGGTGAGCAGCGCGCATTCTCGGCTCTCACGCAAACGCTGGCCGCCGATATTCGGGAAGGCGCGCTTCCAGCTGCGTTGCCGGTATTCACACCGATTCCCGCAAGCTGCGTGCAGAGCGGTCAGCCCTGCGGCTATTATTCGAGCGAGACGATCACGCTCACCCCGAACGCTTCGCCGCAGCCCTTCGCGTCGTGCGATCCGGCGTCCTCAAATTGCGCCTCGAATGAGGAAGCGAACACCTACGTCGACGAGAACCGCGTTTCGGCGAGGATCTCCGTTACGGTGACGGCCGCGGACGGCACCGCGGTGGCAACTCGTTCGCGGGACGTGATTTTGCGAACGCTGCGCACGCCGCCGTACATTGCAGTCTCCGGCTCGAACGATGAATCCTCGGACAATCTTGCACCGGCGCACGCCGCCGGCGATGACGGCGGCCTTCCACCCGCTACGCCGAACCCGTGTGCCGCGCAAACGGCGGGCACAGGCGGACGATACCGCCATGCGCGTCGTGTATCAAAATCAGGTAACGGGCGCGTGCGCGGACGGGAGCCGATGGCACGACGCGTCATACAGCGCGGCAGGCTCCCCGGTTTCAAACTGGTCACACTGAAGAACAAAAACGCACGATGGCCTGGGTCATTTCGTCGGGCGCTTCCACCGGCAGGTTGTGACCCGCGTGCTTGAGCGTCACGCCGATTGCATCCGGAATCGACTGCACGACCTCGGTCTTTAGCCGCGTGGGCGGGAGCAACGGATCCCTCGCGCCGCCGATGCAGAGCGTTGGAACGGCGATGTTCGACAAACGCTCGCGGAAGTCGACAAAACGACCGTGGTCGAACCAGCCGATCCAATGCTCTCGCTGCGCGATCAGCGCGTCATCGATAATCCGCATCATCGTCTCTTCGTGCCACTCGACGCCCATGGCCGAACGTTGAAACTTGTCGATTTGCACCCGGCTGCCGTAGGATTCCATCGCGATTGCACGCAGCCGCTCACTGCGGCGTCCGCCATGCCCGGTGCCCGGCGCTGCGAGCAATAGCCCTCGCAGATTGTCCGGGCGCATTGCCGCAAGATATTGTGCTACTTTGCCGCCCATCGAATGCGCAACAATAACAACCGGTCTGTCGACCCAAGCCAGCGCGGTTCTGGCATCCCAGGTGTATTCCGTTAGGGTGTGCCCATCCATGGGGCGATCGCTCGTACCGCAGCCCCGAAAATCCAGCATGTGCACGGTAAATGCATCGGGGTCCATGCGCTCGACGACGTCGTACCACATGCGCCGAGAGCTGATCCATCCGTGCAGAAATAGAATGTGGCGCGGTCCGTTTCCACAGGACTCGACACAGAGCTGAACTCCCTCATTATTTAAAAATGTGAGCACGCCCCAGGATGTTTGGCAATTGGCCGGTATGACCTGGTACATGGCATCACAAAAATCGCTGACGTACCTAGGACTAACCTATGTCGTCGCGGTTTGGGCGCTCAATACGGTCGCGGTCAAATATGTCTTGACGACCTGGCATCCCCTCGCGTTCACCGGATTGCGATTCCTGGCGATGGCGCCGCTCGCATTTGCACTTGCGCGCGTGCGCGGCGAACGCATCACGTTCTCGCGCTCCGATCTGCCGCTGCTGATCGCATGCGGGGCATGCGGCTACGGCCTCTATCAGTATTTCTGGGTAATCGGCCTCGCGCACACGACCGCATTCGCCTCGGCGCTGCTGGCCACACTCGCGCCGGTGATAACGCTGGCGATCGTTTCGCTGCGCGGGCAGGAGCGCGTGCGCAGCGGGCGTTGGGTGGGCGCCGCAATCGCGCTCGCGGGCGTCGCGGTTTTCGAAGGCGCCTTCGCCGGACACGCCACGTTTAGAATCGGCGACGCGCTTACGCTTGGATCGGCCGCGATCTTCGCGCTCTTCAACGTTTTCAGCGCGCGTCTGCTGGATCGCTATACTCCGATTTCCCTGGTCGTCATTTCCTTAACGATCGGTGCGCTGATGATTCTGCCGGGCGCCATTCCCGAAATGATTCGGCAGGATTGGACCAAAGTGACGCTTCTGGATTGGGGTGTATTCGCGTATGCGGTGATCTTTCCAATCGTCTTGACCTACCCGGTATGGAGTTATGGGATCTCGCAGCTGGGTGCGGGCCGCACCTCGCTGTTTCAATTCGGTGTTCCGATTCTCGCGGGGCTGCTCAGCGTGCTGCTGCTGCGCACGCGCATCGAACCCCACCAAATTGCGGGCGCGGCGATCTGCATCACGGGGATGGCCATCTCTCAACTGCTCGGAAAGGTTTCGCTGACGGCGATTTGGGCTGCACGAACGCAAGGCATGGAACGATAGCCATCGAACCCCGCTTGCGTGAGCAGGCGTCTGTGGTACTGGTTGCTGGCGGTGCCGTTCGTGGCTACGCTCGTGCCCCCGTTCTACGCTCGCCGCACGCCCGAGCTCTGGGGCTTTCCGTTTTTCTACTGGTACCAGATCGTATGGATCGTCATTTCGGCGCTCATCGTCTGGCTTGTCTACGTCGTAACGCGAACGCCGGAACATGAGTAGCGGTACCACCGTCTTCATCGTGCTCGTGCTTGCCGTTACCGTGCTTGGTTTTCTGGCGGCACGCTGGGGACGAGCCCGGCTGAATACACTTGAAGAATGGGCGCTGGGCGGACGCCGTTTCGGCACGATCGTTACGTGGTTCTTACTCGGCGGCGATCTGTACACCGCGTATACGTTCATCGCGGTTCCGGCGCTTGCATACGGCGCGGGCGCACTGGCATTCTTCGCGGTGCCCTACACGACGATCGCGTATCCGCTGGCGTTTGTGATCATGGCGCGCTTCTGGACGATTGCAAAGCGCCGCGGCTACATTACGACGGCCGACTTCGTTCACGATCGCTTCGGAAGCCGCCCGCTGGAACTCGCGGTTGCAGCGACGGGCGTGCTGGCGACGATGCCGTATATCGCGCTGCAACTCATCGGCATGCAAACGGTGCTGCAACGTACGGGAATAGCATCCGCACATCTCTCGCCGCTGATCTTCTTGATCGTCGCTTTCGTCTTGCTGGCCGCCTATACGTTCACGAGCGGGCTGCGCGCTCCCGCGATGATCGCGTTCGTCAAGGACTCGCTCATCTACATTACCGTGATCGCGGCAATCGTCATCATCCCGGCAAAGCTCGGCGGATGGTCGCACGTCTTCGATTCCGCGCAAACGGCGCTCGCGGCCAAGCCGAAGCCCGGCGCGATCGTTTTAGGCCCCGGTCTCTACTTCGCATATGCGAGCCTAGCGTTCGGTTCGGCACTCGCGCTCTTCATTTATCCGCATTCCGTAACCAGCGTTCTGAGCGCGAAGAGCGCGAACGTGATCCGCCGCAACTGCGCGCTTTTGCCGCTCTATAGCATGCTGCTCACGTTCATCGCGCTGCTGGGCTACTGCGCGCTCGCGGCGGGAATCGTCGTGAAGAACAACAACTCGGCCATTCCCGAACTGTTCGCGCGCTTCTTCCCCGACTGGTTCGCCGGTATCGCCTTTGCCGCCATTGTCATCGGCGCGCTGGTTCCCGCAGCCATCATGGCGATCGGTGCCGCCAATCTGTTCGCGAGCAACATCCTGCAATCGTTTCGCGCGCGGCAGGCTAGGCCGTCCACGGAACTCGGAATTGCCCGCTATGTTGCGCTCTGTGTCTTGGCGGGGGCTTTCTGCATCGCCGTCTTCGTAAAGTCTGCTTTTGCGATCAACTTTCAACTGCTCGGCGGCGCCTGGATTCTCCAGATCTTTCCGGCCGTGATCCTCGGACTGTATACGCGCCGGCTTCACCCCTGGGCCCTCTTCGCGGGCTGGGCAGCCGGAATGCTCGCTTCCAGCTGGATGGTCGCCGCCACCGGCTTCTCCGCGCTCTATCCGGTGCACGTCGGAGCAGCGACGATCAGCGGGGCTATCGTGCTCTATTCGCTCATCGTCAACTTGCTCGTAACGATCCTTTTGAGCTGGGTATTCAGTGCCGCGAAGGCTGACGCCGGAACCGATTTGACGACCGCGGCGGACTACGCATGAGCACGCGATTCATACAACCCGACGGATGGAAACGCCCGCGCGGATACAGCAACGGGATCGCCGCACAAGGCGAGCAGATCTGCGTTTCCGGCCAAATCGGTTGGAACGAACGTGAGGAAATCGTTTCACCGGACTTCGCCGAACAAACCGCTCAGGCTCTGCGAAATATCGTCGCGATCCTGCGGGCGGCGGGAGCGAAGCCGGAACACATCGTCCGCATGACGTGGTACGTGACGGATAAACGCGAATATCAGGCGGCCATGCGGGAAATCGGGGCAGCATATCGCGAGATAATCGGCGATCATTATCCGGCGATGACGCTCGTGCAAGTCGCGGGGCTTCTCGAGGAGAACGCGAAGGTCGAGATCGAAGCAAGCGCCGTGGTGCCGGTTCAATGAGTGCGGAGTCCGTAACCGCTTTCGCCACGCTGGCGACGGTGGTCGTCATCGGCGCAAGCGCGGTTGCGGCGCTCATTCAACTTCGTCACATGCGCGCGAGCAATCAACTCGAAGCCGTGCTTTCGCTCGAACGCGACTTCCGTTCGCAGGAAGTGCAGGCGGCACTGCGCTACGTCCAAGAACGGTTGCCGGCGCGGTTGGCCGACCCGGACTATCGCGACCAACTCGCGGCGATCGGATTCATCAACACCGACATACATCCTGAATTGGTTGCGTGTAATTGGTTCAACGAAATGGGCACGCTGCTCAAACACGGGCTGATCTCCGAGGGCACGTTCATGGATCTGTTCGCGCGGCTCATTCGTTACTATTGGAAAGCGCTGGCGCCGGCAGTGGCGATCATGCGGCGCAGCCGGGGCGCCGGGCAATATCACGACTTCGAGTATCTCGCCCTTCGGACGCAGGCCTGGCTCGAGCGCTATCCGCACGGATATTTTCCGAGCGGAACAGCGCGAACCGTGCTTCCCGATCCGTGGAGCGACGACCGACGCGCACGCGTGCGCGCGCCGCGGACGCCCGTTGATTAACCTCTTTATCGCCGGATCCAGTCCGGCTGTCCCGCGACCGAACCGCGCAAGCAGCGGCTATCTCATACGCGGCCCGAACATCGCGATTGGACTCGAGCTCGGCTCCGGCGCGCTGGCGAGAATCCTACCCGTTCAAGACATCAAGACGCTTGACGCGTTGCTGATCTCCCATATGCACGCCGACCACTTCTTCGATATCGTTCCGCTTCGCTACGCCCTCAAATACGAAATACGGCGCCGGTTACCGCTTGCGGTCTATCTCCCGCCGGGGGGACTGCGAACGCTGCAAACCGTGGTATCGCCGCTCGCATCGGACGGTTCGTTCTTCGATGACGTCATGCAGCTTCCAAGAGTACGTTCCCGCACGCGTGCTGAACCTGCGCGACGCACATATCACGTTTGCCAAGACGCAGCACTACATCGAGGGGTACGCCATGCGCGTACAGATCGGTCAGGCCGTCATCGCTTTCTCCTCGGACACCGCGCCCACGCCGGAGGTCATCGATCTCGCGCGCGATGCGGATATCTTTCTATGCGAATGCGCTCTGGGCGCTCATGGACGGGAAATCGGCCGGCGCGGACATTCCAACGCGCAGGAGGCGGGAGAGATGGCGCACGCGGCAGGTGTAAAACACTTAGTGCTCACGCATTATTCCGCATCGCAGCGTGCTGCCGATCTGAAGCGCGCGGCTTCGTCGTCCTTTGCCGGACCGGTCACCATCGCGGACGACGGCTTGGAAATCCCGCTGCACAGCTCGCGCTAATCGGGCTCTCCGGCGGCTTTTTCACGGAGCCGAAAGCGCTGCACCTTACCGGTTTGCGTACGCGGGAGTTCGCTCACGAATTCGATCTCGCGCGGCATCTTGAACGGCGCGATCCGGGATCGCACGAACTCCTGCAACTCGACGGCTTTGTCCGAGCCGCCCGGCACGCCGTCCGTGAGCACGACGTATGCCTTCACGATGTTCGTCCGATGCACGGGATCGGGCTTGGCTACGACCGCGCATTCTCTGACCTGATCGTGCCCCAGCAGCGCTTGCTCCACCTCGGGCCCCGAGATGTTGTAGCCTGCTGAGATAATCATGTCGTCAGTGCGCGCGACATACCAAAAATATCCGTTCTCGTCCATGCGATACGCATCGCCGGGATAATTCCACCCGTTCTGCACGTAGATACGCTGGCGCTCGTCGTCCAGATACCGGCACCCGGTCGGACCTTTCACGGCAAGTCGCCCGACGCTGCCCGGCGGTAAAGGCTCCCCATGTTCGTCGTGTATCTGCGCCACGTAACCCGGCACCGCGCGTCCGGTCGATCCGCCGATGACCTCGTCGCGAGGTGAGCCGATGAAGATATGCAGCATTTCCGTGCTGCCGATGCCGTCGAGAATCTTTAGTCCCGTGCGGTCATACCACAACTGCCACACCGGCAGCGCAAGCGTCTCGCCGGCCGAAACGCACGTGTGCAGCGAGGCAACGTCGTAGGTACCCGTGAGGTCGGCCATCGCCCGATATGCAATGGGCGCGGTAAAGAGCACGTTCACTTTGAACTGCTCGATCGCTTGCAGCAGCGCCTGCGGCTGAGCCTTTTCCAAAAGAAGCGTCGCCGCGCCTACGTGCAGCGGAAACAGTAATATGCCGCCCAGACCGTAGGTAAACGCGAGCGGCGGGCTGCCGGTAAAAAGATCGTCGCAACCCGCTTGAAGCACGGTTGCACCGTACGAATCACACGTCGCCAAGATGTCGCGATGAAAGTGCGCCGCGGCCTTCGGGTTCCCGGTCGTTCCCGAGGTAAACGCGATGAGCGCAACGTCTTCCGCAGCCGTATCGACGTTCTCGAACGTGCCGGCCTTGCCGCTCATGCGCCGTTCGAGTTCATCCTCGCCGAAATACATCGTTTGAAATCCCGTACGATCCGCGGTCGCCTCGCGCAGCTCGTCCGCCAGCCGGATATCGCAGAGCGCATGGCGTACGTTCGCCTTTTCCGCGATCACGCGCAGCTCGCTCGCGCGGTACAGCGGCATCGTCGTTACCGCGATTGCGCCCGCCTTCAAGACCGCGAACCAGCACGCCGCGAACATCGGCGAGTTAAAGCCGCGCAGCAGCACCCGATTGCCCGGCACGACGCCCAGGTCCTCGACCAGCACCCGTGCGATGCGGTTTGCTCGGCTGTAAAGATCCTCGTACGTCCAGATGACGGGATTTTCACCGCCGTCCGGGCCCGGCGCGACGATGCAGCGTCGAGCGCCGCGTCCTTGAAGCACGTGACGATCGAGCAGCGATGCGGCACAGTTGATGCGCTCCGCATACTGCAGCCCAGGCAGCGTAAACATCAACTCCGGCCATTCATCGCGCGCCGGAAGCCGGTCAGCCGCGAACGTATCGACGTGGGCGCTCCTACCCATCAATGCTCCTCGAGCACGCTTCGTGCGATGACGACTTGCTGAATCTCGCTCGCCCCCTCGTAGATCCGCAGCGCACGCACGTCGCGGTAAATACGCTCGACGATCTCGCCTCGCCTCACGCCGCGACTGCCGAAGAGCTGAACGGCGCCGTCCGCCACGCGCGACGCGGCTTCGGTCGCATACCATTTTGCCATCGCCGCTTCACGCGTAACGCGCTGCGCGCCCGAATCTTTTACGTACGCGGCGCGATACACCAGCAGCGCCGCCGCATCGATGCTCGTCGCCATATCGGCAATTCTGGCTTGCGTCATTTGCTGCGCTGCAAGCGGCTGACCGAACAGCATGCGCGTACGAACGTGCGCGACGGTTTCGTCCAGGGCGCGTTGCGCAAATCCGAGTGCGGCTGCGCCGACCGTCGGCCGGAAAATGTCGAGCGTCGCCATGGCAATTTTGAACCCGTGCCCTTCTTCACCGATGCGGTTGGCCGCAGGCACGCGGCAACGGTTCAAGTGCACGACGCCGAGCGGATGCGGAGAGATCGTCTCGATGCGCTCGGGAACGGACAAGCCCGGGGAGTCCGCCGGAACGATGAAGGCGCTCAGGCCTTTTGCTCCATCCGCGGAGGTTCGAGCGAAAATAACGTAGAGATCGGCGATGCCCGCGTTGCGAGATCCACATCTTCTCGCCGTCCAGGACGTAATCGTCGCCCTCGCGCTGTGCGCGAGTCGTAATTGCGGCGACGTCGGAACCGGCTTCCCGTTCGGAAATCGCGAATGCGGTGACGAGGTCACCAGATGCGACGCGCGGCAGAACCCGTTGTTTTTGCTGCGGCGTTCCGAAAAGCGAGATCGGCCCGCTGCCCAACCCTTGCATGGCAAATGCGAAATCGCCCAGCGAATCGTGATAGGCCAATATTTGACGCGCAAGACATAGCGTTCGCGCGTCCAGGTCGAGGCACGCCTGCAGCCACCCGCCGCCCGCGAGCGCACGAACCCACTCCTTGCATACCTTGTCGACGTTCGGGGACGCGGCGGGAGCATGCTGCGAAACCCAGAGCGCAAAGTCACGCGCGAACGTGCGGTGACGATCCTCGAAAAATGGCCAGGCGAGAAACGCGCCATCCGGCATCTTAGTTTCCCTCGAATTTTGGGCCGCGTGCCGGCAGCGAAGGCTTCATATGCGCGTCGAAAATCATTGGTCCCCATACATCCGGCTTGCGCGCGCGCTTCCGCGTTAATGGCCGCGTCGAGCGGCATGTTCCACTCATCGTGCAGCATGCGTTTGGTCATCGCGTGCGCGAGCGTCGGGCCGTTCGCGAGCGTGCTCGCAACTTCGCGTGCCGCCGGCAAGACGCGTGCGGGTTCATGCAGCCCGTTGTAAAATCCCCACGAATACGCCTCGTTGCCGTCGATCGCACGCCCGGTGAAGAGCAATTCGGCGGCACGTCCTTGTCCGATGATTCGAGGCAGCATCGCGCAGGCGCCCATGTCGCACCCCGCAAGGCCGACGCGCACGAAAAGAAACGCCACCTTGCTGCGCGCCGTCCCATATCGAAGATCTGAGGCCATCGCCAAGATTGCTCCCGCTCCGGCGCATACGCCGTCGACTGCGGCAATAATCGGCTGCGGGCAATCACGCATCGCCTTGACCAAATCGCCGGTCATCTGCGTGAACTCCAGAAGTTCGTCCGCGGAGCGCCGGGTAAGCGGACCGATGATCTCGTGCACGTCCCCGCCCGAGCAAAAATTCTCGCCTTGCCCCGTGATCACGACGGCCCGTACGCTCGCGTCCGCAGCTAAGGCGCGAAAATAGTCGCGCAACTCGGCGTAGGATTCGAATGTGAGCGGATTCTTGCGCTCGGGACGATCCAGCGTCAGCGTGACGACCTTGCCTTCGGCGTGGTAACGAACGTACGGCATGAATGATGCTTTCTTATCGAATGCGCAGAGGAAAGTCTTCTTCGGCTCGGACTCCCGCGCTGTTGCGTGCGATCACGCGAACGGTGTAGGCCCGTACGAAGATCGGCGGAACGTCGAAAACGCGAAGGTAGAATGAGAAATCGCCGAAGCGGCGGCGCGGGACGTTAATTGAAAACAGATTCGTGCGGACTTCGACGCTTGCAACATTCGTCGTCGTAATGATTCTTCCCGACCACGTTTGTCCGCGCCGTACGTCGCTGCCGGAAAATCGCATAGCTGAGGATTCGCGGCGGGGCACCATTGGCCGCAGCGGCCGGTACCGCGAGCGCGCCGAGCCGGCCGAACGATGCGTTCGCGGGAGCAGCCGTTGAATGCGCGGCGCATCCGGCGAGTAAGAACGCCGCGAGCACCTGACCAATGCGTCCAGCCATTGCGGAGTGAACTGAGCGCAGCGCGCCGGCTTTTCCTGCTGCCTGAAAGGCGCCTGTCGCGCTTACCTCGTAAGGCTCCAGTCATGTCCGCTTCGGTCGTGCGCAGCAAAACGCTCGATTTCTCGATCGCCGTTTGCACGCTCTGGATTTCGTGCGGCTTCTTTCTGGACGCGTGGGCGCACGGTCACGTGCCGGTGGAAACATTCTTTACGCCCTATCACGCCTTATTTTACAGCGGCATGCTCGCGCTGATTGCCGTGCTGGCCGTCTTTGGGATACGTCACGGCGGCTTTCCTCGCGCATACCGGTACCCGATGCTGGGGATTCCGATATTTCTGGCGGCGGGAATCGGCGATCTGCTCTGGCACCGTCTGCTGGGCGTCGAGGAAGGCGTTGATGCGCTGCTCAGCCCGACGCATCAGGCTCTTGGCCTGGGCATCTTTTTCATCGCCAGTGCCCCGATTCTTTCGGCGCTTCGCGCCCGCGCCACGCTCCGCACGCTCGTCGATCAACTGCCGCTGATCCTGGCGCTCGCGACGTGGATCGAGCTCGTGCATTTCGGCACGGCGTATGGGTTCGATCCGGGCGCCGGGCGCACGAACGCACCGCCTCCGACCAATGTTTTCACTCCCGATTATTTGACCGCACTTGCAATCGGCTACTACAAACAAGGCACCGGTGTACTCGTCGTGTTGTTCCAAAGCACGCTCATGGCCGGTTTTGCGCTGTTTGCCGGCACGAGATTCCGGCTTGCGCCGGGTGCGCTCACGCTGATGTATCTGCTGGGAAACTTCGCGGCTGCCGCCGCATTCACGAATGACACGCCGCTGCTCGCCACCGTGCTTGCCATGAGTCTGGTTGCGGGGATCACCGGCGATATTATCGTCGCCAAGCTGCGGCCTTCGCCCGAGCGGATCGGCGCCTACCGGCTGCTGGGCGCCGCCGTGCCCGCCGCATATTTTACGACGTACTTCATTGTTACCGCCATAGCCGATCGCGTGTGGTGGGATTGGAATGTGTTGCTGGGCGCGGTGATCTGGTCAGGCGTCATCGGCTTTGGACTCACGCTGCTCAGCGCGCCGCAAGCGCAAGCGGCCTGATGCTCTGGGCATTTGCGCATCGCAGCGTTCGCCGCACATCTGGCAACGAGCTGGCGGTACGGATATTTTCGCGACGAACTGTATTTCATCGCATGCTCGAAGCATCTGGCCTGGGGCTACGTCGATCAGCCGCCGCTGGTTGCGTTCGCGGCCTGGCTATCATCCGCTTTCGGCTATAATCTGATCGCGCTGCGCCTGCTGCCGGCGATCGCGGCAGCGCTCACCGTTTGGCTTGCCGCGCGGATCGCGCGCGAGCTGGGCGGCGGCACGTTTGCGCAGGCATTCGCCGCACTCGCGACGTTATTTCTTCCGGCCTATCTTCTTCTGGGCAACACGCTGACGACGACGTCGTTCGAGCCGCTCTCGTGGACGCTGGTTGCGTACCTGCTCATACGCCTGGTGAATACGCGCGACACGCGCTACTGGCTGCCCGTGGGCGCGGCATTCGCATTCGGCATGTACGGCAAATATTCGATGCTTTTACTTGCGGCCTCGATGCTCACCGGTTTGCTCTGCACGCGCGAACGCCGTTTGCTCATGTCCTGGTGGTTTGCGGCAGGCGCGGGACTCGCCGCGGCTGCGATTGCGCCGAACATCGCGTGGCAAGCCTCGCACGGCTGGCCGTTCATCGAGGTCGTGCGCGGCGACTTCGCGCACCGCCACGCTTTCCAGACCGGGCTAACGCTCGAATATAAAAACTTCGTGCAAAATGCGCTGGCATTTATCATCGAACAAGCCGTCTACACCAATCCGATTGCCGTGCCGGTATGGCTCGCGGGATTAGGCGTCTTCGCGGTCTCCAACGTCTACCGCCGGTATCGCTTCATATCGATCGCGTATGCCGTTCTGCTGCTCCTCGCGATCTGGCTTGAGGCTAAAGGCTACTATATCATCGGCATCTATGCGGTATTGCTTGCCGCCGGATCGATCGTTCTGGAACGCGTGCTTGTACGCGGAGCCTCGCGCGGATTTGCCGTCGCCGTCTTCTTGGCCGTGACGCTGCCGTTCGTTCCGCTCTCGCTTCCCGTGCTGCCCATCGACACGCTGATCGCGTATACGCGCATGCTGCATCTCACGGGACAGGACGCGACACCGCCCCGGCTCATTCAGCCGCTGTACGCCGAGGAGTTCGGATGGGATGAATTAGCGCAGCACGTTGCACGCGTCTATGACGGCCTTCCGCCGGCGGTTCGGGCCCGCACGGCGATCTTCGCGGACACGTACGGCGATGCGGGCGGCTTGGACTTTTACGGTCCGCGCTATGGACTTCCGCCGGTCATCAGCGCGCAAAACACCTACTACCTTTGGGGCACGCGGGGCTACGACG
Source organism: Vulcanimicrobiota bacterium (assembly GCA_963777365.1). Taxonomy (GTDB): domain Bacteria; phylum Vulcanimicrobiota; class Vulcanimicrobiia; order Vulcanimicrobiales; family Vulcanimicrobiaceae; genus CAVZQG01. Next base: position 51,443 of record CAVZQG010000016.1, on the reverse strand, counting down.
GACGCACGCTGATCGTCGTCGGAGCCACGCAAGCGAACGTGATCCGCGGCCTGTACCGGAACATGCGGCTCGTCGCGACGTACGGCAACCCGTACAAGTGGGTCGTCGAGGGTCCGACGCCGATTTATCTCTGCACCGATCCGATCGCACCGCTGCCTATGCTGTGGCCGCGTTTACGTTGGTACGGGGCGTAGCGATCTAAGCCAAAATGCGTCTATTTCGTAGCCTTATCAACTCCGATCTCGGGGCCGTCGACTGTTTCGTTGGGCTTGGCGGGTCTTTTCTGCATGCTTTGCCCGTTCACTGCGCAGCTATACAGAAATTCCGTTGCTTTGCTCTGGCGATTTGCCGTTCTGCGCAAGATCTCAATTGCGCTATCACTTATCCCACCGTTCCGTCTAGAAACCTAGCTGCTTTGACGTTATCTAGTCTTTCTGCGGCTAGTTCTACCAGTTGCCTGATCGCTCGGTTTGGCCGCTTGCTTTCAACGCCCACAAGGTCTATCGCGAAAGGGGCAGCGTCAATTCAACGCCGTTTTTGTCGCTCTCGCACAGAGTAATCGCCGCTGCGGCGACTTCTTCTGCAGCTACGATCCGTCCGCCGGGATTCGTCTTTGCAAGTCCCACGTGCTTGCCCGGGCGAGATGCCGGTGCGCTTGACGATGTTTGAAATAGCGGTCTGCATCATGTCCGTTTCGGTGTAACCGGGACAGAGCGCGTTCACGGTAACGCCGGTACCGTCCATCTCCGCGGCAAGCGATCGCGTCAGGCCCATCACACCGTGCTTGCTTGCGGCGTAGGCACTGATGTACGGTGCGCCATGCAAGCCCGCGATACTCACGACGTTGACGATGCGGCCCCAGTGTGCGTCCAGCATCTCGTCGATAACCGCTCGCGTACACACATAGGTGCCGGTCAGGTTCGTTCCAACGATCCGATCCCACATCGCGCGATCCGTGCGTTTGAACGGCGCGGATTCCGCGATGCCCGAGTTGTTTATAAGAATGGCGATCGGTCCGTTCACCGCGCGGCACGCGGCAAACGCCGAAGCGATCTCCGATTCGCTGGTCACGTCGGCGCGCGCTCTGCAAAAATCATCGCCCCGCTCGTCCAGCGAACGGCTGACGATACTCACGAGCGCGCCTTGCGCTTTCAGTGCGCGCGCAACCGCCAGTCCGATTCCTCGCCCGCCGCCGGTTACGACGGCGTGCTTGCCGGTTATCATATATGCGCGCTGATCTCGGCGGCGCGGGCGAGGTTCCGTTCGAGTCGGGCTTTTCCGGGAAGATATTGAACCGGCCATTCCATGCCTGTGAACCCAGAGTCTGTGCCGCAGCGTGAAGCGTCCAATGCGGATCGGCTAAGTGCGGCCGTCCGATCGCGCATAAGTCGGCGCGCCCGGCAGCGATGATGCCGTTCACGTGATCGGGCTCGAAAATATTGCCGACGGCCATCGTGGCAACACCGATTTCGTTGCGAATGCGGTCGGCATACGGCGTCTGGAACATGCGGCCGTAGATCGGCTTTGACTCTCGCGAGGTCTGTCCGGTGGAAACGTCGATGAGATCGACGCCGGCCGCTTTAAACGCGCGCGCGATCTCGACGGCGTCTTCGGCGGATATGCCCTCCGGATGCCAGTCGGTCGCGGAGATGCGCACGGACATCGGTCGCTCTTGCGGCCAGATCTCGCGCATTGCGCGAAATACTTCGAGCGGATACCGCAGCCTGTTCTCGAGCGTTCCGCCGTATTCGTCCGTGCGCTTGTTCTGAAGCGGCGTGATGAAGCTCGAAAGCAAGTAGCCGTGAGCGCAGTGCAGTTCGAGCATGTCGAATCCGGCTTCGACACCCATCGTCGTCGCACGAATGAATTCGTCCTTGACGCGCTGCAGGTCCGCGCGGGACATCTCGGCGGGGGTTTGGTTCTGGGGACCATAGGCAATGGGCGAGGGCCCCATGACCGGCCAATTGCCGTCCGCGAGCGGTTCGTCCATGCCCTCCCACATGAGCTTCGTCGAACCCTTGGGACCGCTGTGCCCGAGCTGCAAGCAGATCTTGGCATGCGTCCATTCGTGGATGAAATCCACGACGCGTTTCCACGCCGGCATATGCTCGGATTTGTACATGCCGGTGCAACCCGGCGTGATACGGCCCTCCGGGCTGACGCACGTCATCTCGGTGTAAACTAGGCCCGCGCCGCCAAGCGCACGGCTGCCGAGATGAACCAAGTGGAACTCATTGGGCATACCGTCGACCGCGCTGTACATGTCCATGGGCGAGACAACAACGCGGTTGCGCAATTCCAGACTGCGCAAGCGGAACGGCGTAAACATGGGCGGCACCGGATTGGCTCCCCGCGCCAGCCAACGCTCGATTCGCTCGACATAGGTCCTATCGCGCAGGCGCAGGTTCTCGTGACTAATGCGCTGGCTGCGCGTGAGCAGGCTGTACGCGAACTGCTCCGGTGCGAGCTCCGCGTACCGGGAGACGTTCTCAAACCACTCCGTGCTGTTGCGAGCGGCGTTCTGCAGCCGCAAGACTTCGATGCGGCGCTCGCTTTCATAGCGATCGAGCGCCTCCTGGAGACCGGGCTCTTCGCACAAGGCCTTTTGCAAGCCGATGGCGTCCTCCATCGCCAGCTTGGTGCCCGATCCGACTGAAAAATGCGCCGAATGCGCCGCATCGCCGAGCAGCACGATGTTACCGCTCGTCCAGTGCGCGTTGCTCACGCGCGTGAAATTGATCCAATCGCGTCCGCGCAGATGCGCCGAGTTCGACATGAGCTCGTGACCGCGCAGATACGGCTTGAAAAGATCTTCGCAAAATGCGAGCGTTTGTTTTGTATCGGCTTTGTCCAAGCCGTGCGCGAGCCATGTCTCTTCGCGGCACTCGACGATCCACGTGCTCGTCTGTTCATCGAAGCGATACGCGTGCACGGTAAACCAGCCGTGCTCGGTCTTCTCGAAGATGAACGTGAATGCATCGAGCGGTAATGTCGTTCCAAGCCATACGAACCGGCACTTGCGCGTGTCGAGGTCGGGCTCAAACTGCGCGGCATGTTCCGCGCGAATGCGGCTGTTCACACCGTCCGAGGCCACGATCAAGTCCGCGTCACGGTACGCTTGCAGGCCGGTGACCTCGCGCTCGAATTCCAGCTCGACGCCGACCTCCTGCGCGCGCCGCTGCAAAATATTCAAAAGCCGCTTGCGCGCGATGCCGGAAAAACCGTGCCCGCCCGAGCGCATGACGTGCCCCTTGAAGTGAATCTCGATGTCGTCCCAGTGCGCGAAACTATCGACGATCTCGTCGTGCGTGGGCGCGTCGGCTTCCCGAAGGTTCTCCAGCGTTGCATCCGAGAAAACCACGCCCCAGCCGAACGTGTCGAACGGGCGATTGCGCTCGACCACGCGAATGCGCCCGCCCGGATCGGCCTTCTTCATCAAGAGGCCAAAATACAAGCCGGCGGGACCGCCGCCTACGCAGACAATATTCACGTCGGCTCTGTATTGGCTACGCCCGAGCCTTTACATGCTTATCGCCGCAGCGGCTAGTCGAGCGCGGCGCTCAGGATCGTGGGATGTCGTACTCGATGACTACCGGTGCGTGGTCCGAAAATCGCTGATCACGGTAGATTGACGCGGATCGAACCACTTCGCGCAGGTCCGGTGTAATGAGATTGTAGTCGATGCGCCAACCGTTGTTGCGCTCGAAAGCATTCTGAAAATTCGACCACCAACTGAATTGCTTCGGCTCCTGGTTGACGACGCGAAATGCGTCGACCCACCCCACATCAGAAAGCACGCTATCCAGCCATGCGCGCTCGTGTGGAAAAAACCCGGAGATATGGCTGCAGCGGACAGGATTGTACACGTCGATCTCCCTGTGCGCAAGGTTGAAGTCGCCCGCGATGATGTACGAGCGGCCATCGCTGCGCAGGCGCTTCAGGTACGGGTCGAAACAGTGCGAGGAATTCTTCCTTGACGGCTTGGCGTGCCGGGCCCATTGACCCTGACGGAACGTACAGCGAAGCGATGCTCAGGCTGCCGTAGTCGAATTGCAGCCAGCGGCCTTCGCGGTCGAATTGCGGCCAGCCGAAGCCGCGCACGATGCGATCCGGTTCGCGTTTGGCATAGATGGCAACGCCGCTGTAGCCTTTTCGTTCGGCGTCGTAAAAAACGCCGGTATAGTGTGATACCGCCGCAGCATCCAGCGGCAGTTGGTGTTCCTGGGCTTTTGTTTCTTGCAGGCACACGAAGTCGGCGTCCTGTGCTTGCATCCAGGCGTAGAAGCCTTTTCGAGCCGCTGAACGGATGCCGTTGCAGTTGAGGGTTATGACCTTCAGAAGAACAACACCCAGACGGCGAAATCGTTACTGAATTCAGCGAAACGGTGTTCGACGTTCGCAGCCACGAAGATGAGATCGCCCGGATTGAACGCAAAGCGTTCATCGGCGCGTTCGAACACGCCGGTTCCGCGTGCGATGACATAGAGCTCGTCGCGCGAATGCGGCTTTTGCGGGTCGCTGCCTTTTGGCTGGTAAAACTCGACATCGACGGCGCCGAACTTCGCGATTTCCGCTGCGAGATTGCCGGGGCTCGGTTTGGTTGCGAGCGCGTTCGCTAGCGAGTACATGATCGGCGATGCCCCCTCGAGCAGGCTCGGGGTGGTTCGACGGGCTCACCATGACAATTCGGTGGTTCGGCACTTTATTTTTTGCGGACGATCATGAGGCCGTCGCCGATTGAGAGTAGGGAGGCGTCGACGCGATCGTCGCGGCCGATCTTGGCGTTGAGCGCTCGCAGCGCGGCCGTGTCTTCGTCGCGGACCTCGGCTTTGGCGACGTCGCCGCTCCATAGAACATTGTCGATCGCAATGATGCCGTTACTGCGCAGCAGCTGCAGACAGCGCTCGTAATATGCATCGTAGCCGGATTTGTCGGCATCGATATACGCAAAGTCAAACGTTTCCGCTGCGCCGCTCTTGATGAGCCGGTCCAATGTCTGCGTAGCCGGCGCCAGCTGTAAATCGATCTTTTTCGCGACTCCGGCGCGTTCCCAATAGCGGCGCGCTACCGCCGTGTAGTCTTCGCTGACGTCGCACGCCACGATCTTGCCGTCCGCAGGCAACGCAAGCGCAACGCCGAGCGCACTGTAGCCGGTGAACACGCCGACTTCGATGCAGCGCTTCGCGCCGATCAGCCGTACGAGCAGTTGCAGGAACTGCACCTGATCCGCGCCGGTCTGCATACGCGCCTGGGGCAGTTTTGCGGTCTCTTCACGCAACTCTCGAAGCACCGGCATATCGCGCAGCGTCGTTTCGAGAATGTACTGCTGGACCTCATCGGGCAAAAAGAACGATCTGAGTACTCATCCCCGGGGGCGTTCACACCACGCCCCGGACGCTCCTCGTATCCAGCCTCGCACCGGAGGCCGGCCGCATCTGAAGACTGAGCGAGAGCGCGACCGGTATTCCGAAAAATGCCGTGTGCCCTACCAAGACGATGATAAAATTCACGAGCGTCATTGGCGAATGCCGGGCGTGGCCGAGCGGAACGACAACGAAGATCATTGTGAGCATGACGACGATGCCGAATACCGTTCCGAATACCAGCGGATGCTTTGCCGCGGCGATGACGCGATTCATGACGAGCAGGCACAGTGATGCCCATACCGCGCTCACGATGTAGTCTGCGACCAGTCCGAGCGCGCCCGATCCAACTCCGCCCGAATACGCAGATTTACCGAGAAAATTCGACGCGTCCCATTGGAACAGACGAAGCGGTGAGACGCCCTGGAGCGGCATATACCAGGCTCATGTATACGTCGATCGCAATCCACCCAACACACGCCGCAACCGCAATCCACCGTACATTCATACTCATCAATCCTAACGGCTTGACGCTTTGATGAGCAAGTTTTCTGCGGAAAACGCAGCCGAACGTCCTTGAGATCGTCCGTTTGTGCAGACCGAATGCATGGACTAGGAGCGAGGCAGCGAGCGAAATGCAGCGAGCGAAATCGTGAAGCCCGGGTAACAGGTCCCCGTAGCAACTCCTTTCATGAGACCGAGGAGGAACCATGAAGACACTCAGTTTGAGCTTGGCGCTTGCCGGCGTGTTGGCGGTCAGCTCGTACGTGGGCCTGGCGTCCGCACAGTCACCGCCGACTCCCGCGCCGACGACGATGCCCTCGTGCGCGCCCGCCAGTATGTCTCCTAGCGGACAAGCACCGCCCGCACCCTGTCCCACGCCCACGATGTAAGCGCTGCCTTGTGGGCTCGCGTAATGTGCGGGCCCACAAGGTCGCAAACAGTTATTTGCCCTTCAACATCTCACGCGCGGCATTCCAGCCGGGCGCGCCCATCACGCCGCCGCCCGGATGCGCGGCCGAACCGCAGAGATACAAGCCCTCGAGCGGCATCTTGTATCCGGCATAGCCGGGAACCGGTCTGAACATAAAGAGCTTGTCCAAGTTCATTGCGCCCTGAAAAATGTTGCCGCCGGTCAAATTGAACGTGGCTTCGAGATCTTGGGGCGTGAGGATCTGCCGGTCGATGACCGAGTCTTTGAAGCCCGGCGCGTACTGCTCGACGATGTCGAAGCAGCGATCGGCGAATGCATCCTTCGTAGCGCTATCCCACTGCCCGTCCTTCAATCGATACGGCGCGTACTGGACGAACATCGACATGATGTGTTTGCCTTCGGGCACGACACTGGAGTCGACCGACGAGGGCATCGTGCACTCGACGATCGGATCGCGCGAAGGGCGGCCGTACTTGGCATCGTCGTAGCCCCGCTCGATGTAATCTTGATCGGGGCACAGATGCACGGTTCCGCGGTGCTGCGGTCCCGGCTCGTGTCCGGGCAACGCCGTGAAACTGGGCAATCGTTCCAACGCAACGTTGATCTTTGCCGACGCGCTCTCATAACTGATGCGATCGATCGCGTCCATGAAGCCCGCGGGCAGATTGGCGCGTTCTGCGCTCAGCAGTTTGTTGAACGTTATATTGCAGTCGACATTGCTCGCGACGGTCTTGGCAAAGATTTCATCCCCGTTCTCAAGCGCCACGCCGGTAACGGCTCCGTCTTTGACCAAGATTCTGCCGACTTCGGCTTCGGTGCGAATCTCGACGCCCAAGTCTTTCGCCGCGCCCGCGAGCGCCTGCGTCAGGCCGCCCATGCCGCCTTTGACATATGCCCACACGCCGCGCTTCCCGTTCGTCTCACCCATGACGTGATGAAACAGCACGTAGGCAGTACCCGGCATTGAGGGTGAAGCGAATGCGCCGATGATTGCATCGGTTCCAAGCGTCGCCTTCAGTTCTTCCGATTCAAACCAGCGATCGAGAATCGGACGAGCCGCTCCGGTGAGCACTTCGACCGCCTCGCTCATCGCCGGCCCGAGTTTCTTCATATCTAAGCCCAGCATGCCCATCTGCAGCAAATCGGTGAGTGAAGGGCGGAGCAGGTTGGGAGGACGCTTCACCAGCGTGGGTTCGATTACCGAGGCGACGCGCATCAGCATCTCTTCATACTTGGGATAATTTCGCGCGTCGTTGCCGCTGAATTTGGAGATCTCGCTGATGTTCTGCTCGTGCGATCCCCCCAGCATCAAGTATCGTCCGTCCAAGAACGGCGAGAACGAAGCCGGATTACGCTCGACCAGTTCGAAACCGTAATCCTTCAGGCGCAGATCTCGAATGATCTCCGGACGGAACAAGCTGTTGACGTACGCCGCCGTGGAGACCTTGAATCCGGGGAACGTGCGCTCCTCGGTAACGCAGGCGCCGCCGACGATGTAGCGGCGTTCGAGCACCAGAACTTTCCATTTCGCGCGAGCCAAATAGCACGCGGTGACAAGCCCATTGTGACCGCCGCCTACGATAATTGCATCATACGTGGACTGCATGTTCCTCCTGATATTTTGATGGATTCAGACCGGCGCGCCGTGCGCCTCTGAAGTATGCGAACGTTCCGGCACCTATCATCAGCGCCGTCAAACCAAACACTTTTACGACCGCCAGCGTCTTGTTCGGATCATCCGGCGATGGGACAGCCGAGAGCACGATGGCACCGATCGTCGTGAACAGCCCAACCAATGCGGCGAGCACAACCAGCGGTTTGCGTGCTCCGCCAAGTTTAATCGCCGAACCGAAGAGAAACAGAAATGGAACCATCGTGATAAGGACCGTTGAGCTCACAAGCACGTCGTACGCGCCTTTCACCGTGGTTCCACCTTGACCGAGCAGAATGAATATCGTCGAAATACCCGCCTGCGAGAGAATCGCGACGACAGGCGCATGCGTTCGCGGATGCAGGCGGCCGAATGCCTCAGGGAGATATCGATCGATGCCCACGACGAACGGAATGCGCGCAACGGCTCCGAGCCAAACACCCACGCTACCCAAACAGCTGATGGTAACGAGGATCGCGGCGACCGGCGCCAGCGCGACCCATCCGATGCGTCCCGCGACCTGTCCGATCGCCTGCATCACACCGTACAAACTGCTCACGTGGCTTGGCGCGAGCACCGCAAGCACACTTATGGTTCCTAAAATATAGACTGCGGCAATCGCCGGCGCCGCAATCGCCAGGCCCCGCGGAATCGTCACGCGCGGGTTCTTGATCTCGCCGGCCATGAACGGTATGCTCTCCGGACCCGTCCAAGCAAACGCAATCACCGACCAGAAGATCAAATCCCGCAGGTGTAAGCTCGGACGCATCGTCTGGCCGTTTATCGGTGTCGCCGCCCCAAACTTCATCCACGCAAAGATACCGAGCCCGATCAGCAGCAGCGTCACGATCCAACGGCTCGCGGCGCCGGCGTTGTTCAACCACTTGCCCACGTCCAGTCCCAGAACGTTTACGATCGTCGCGATCGCAAAGCCGGCGAGCGAGACGCCGATGAAGTACGCCGGCGAGGCTGCACAGACTCTCCGATTTTCCCCCTGCGATGAAGAGCGCATTTCCCGCGGTGAAGTAGAGAAGCGCGGGAAAATATGGCAGATTACTGCACCAATACGTCCATCCGGTAATGAACCCGCTGAACGGGCCGAACGCGCGTTTACTCCAGACGTAAAGGCCGCCCTCCTCGGGATAGAGCGATGAGAGATGCATCACCACGATCGAAACCGGAATGAACATCGCTACGCATCCGATGAGCCACACGGGGATCGAACTGGGACCGGCCGCCGCGGCAGTGGCAACCCATTGCAGATTCGTACACGCGATGAGAAAGAACAACGCGACATCGAACAGGCCCAGACTTCTGCGCAGTTGGATCATCGCTTCCTACACCATGTACGTCTTGGGCGGCGATTGCATTGCGAGTATCGGGCGATCCGCGGCAAACGTTCCGATCCCGCTGCCCGTGCGCCCGTCAACGGCGAGGTCGCTTAAAATACGCCCGATGACCGAGGCAAACTTGAACGCGTGGCCCGCGCCGACGGCGACGTGCACGTTCGAGTGCCCGGGCAGCGTGTCGATGATGAAGTCGCGATCCGGCGTGAGGGTGTACAAGCATGTCTTAACAAGATGCTCCGGGCCAAGCGCCGAGGGGATGTTTCGCTCCAGAAAGCCGCGAACGCGCGCGCTGATATCCGGATCGGGATCGAATCCCCGCGTGTCCGGATCGACCACCTTGCCGCCCGCATCCTGCGTAACTTTTACGGCGGGCTCTCCGAATACGGGGAATCCGTAGAACGACGGATCGTCCATCCAAATCCAGACCGGGAAACGGCTGGGCGAAAACGCTTCGAGGTCGGCGGCCCGAAAGTACATCGGCTGCTCCTTCGTTACCTCGAGCGGCAGCGAGAGATCGAAATGCGCGAGGGCTTGGTTCGTCCAAGGACCCGCCGCAATAACAAGATCGTGCGCCGTGAACCGGCCGCGATCGCTCTGCACCTCGATGACTCCGCCGCGATTTCGCAGTGCCGACACGCCGGCAACTGATCCACGAGCGTGGCGCCGTGTTCGCGCGCCAAGCGCTGATGCGCGCGCGTCGCGCGCTCGGCGGCGACGATCCCGCCGTCCGCTTGAAACAGGCCATGCACTTCCTCACCGACCGTAAACGGGGGAAATCGACGGCGAATCTGCGCTGCATCGAGGCGCTCGTATGTGACGGCGCAGGCATCCATTGCATCGGCATAGCCTTCGAGTGAGATCGCGCCGTCCCGCGGTCCCAAATCCAGGCCTCCGGTTTTGAAGACGAGCTGTTCGTGCGCGTCATCCTCGACCACAGACCAGGCAGCATATGCCTCCTTCGCCAGACGAACGTACTCGGGAGCGTGATACGAAAGACGAATGATGCGTGAGTGATCGTGCGATTCGCCGCGAGCGTGACCGAGCTCGAATCGTTCGAGTCCAAGCACCCGCGCGCCGCGCTTTGCAAGCCAGTAGGCTGCACCGCTCCCGATGCCTCCCAAACCCAGTACGATGACGTCGAACTCGTCGATCACAGCTCGCCGACCCGCTCGGCAATGTATCTGCGAATATCGAGGCTGGCATCCTCCATGGGAGCGTAATAGCCGTACTCGAACGCCTTGCTGTGCATTCCGCTTTGCACGCTCTCGCATATCGTCCAGTCCTGACGATTGACGAGGTCCCAAAATTCGACGGCGTCGGACGGATCGAACCCGGCTTTGTTCATTTCATCCGGATGAAAGAGGAAATCGCACACGACGCGGGTGCGCTCGGGACCATCCGGCAGCAGTCGAAACGCGGCCACGTGTTCCGCGCTTAGACTCAGCAAGAAATTCGGATACAGGAGCTCGCCGTTGTGCCGCTCGCGTTCTTCCTGATTCAATCCCGGGAATGGTGAGCGCGCGCTCGTTCCCGAGAACGTGAACGTGAACGCCCCTTCACGGTGCGGAATGCCGCGCTCCCAATCCAATCCGGCGCCGCCATGTTTGAAAGCGGGAACGATACGGCAAAGTTCCGGATGCACGCCCGCGCAGTGGTAACACTCGTTGTAGTTCTCGAGCAGCACCTTCCAATTGGCATGCACGTCATACTCGATCGTTCTCGCGGTGCGCAACTCCGCGAGCGGATACCGCGCAAGCCGCTCGGGGACGCGGCCTAACTGCTCCATCAGCGATACTTCCGGCGTCGACGTTTTCCGGCGGGCGCAGGTTTACGAAAACAAATCCGCCCCACTGCGCGAGCGCAGCCGCGTGCAGATGCTGCGCGCCCTGCGGAATGACGTCGAATGAGAGAAACGGCGCGGCGATGAGCGTTCCGTCCGCGGCATACGACCAGCCGTGGTAGGGGCAGCGAATCGCTCCTCGCAACGTGCCTTCCCCGCACAACAACCGGCTTCCGCGATGCCGGCAAAGGTTGAGATGCGCGTGAAGCGCGCCTTCGCGATCGCGAAGTACGATGACGCTCTCTCCCGCAACGTCAACGCACCCGGTATGCTCCCGGCCCGCTCCAAAGGTCGGCTCGGCCCGCGTAAAACCACTGGTTCCAAAAAACGGACTCCTGTTCTCGCGCATAAAAGCCGCGTTCGATGTACGCATGCTTTGGAAGCGAGCGCTCTAAGGGAGCGGTAGATACGTTTACGGCCATCCACGCCTCCTTTGCTATAAGGGCCGAATAATCGAACGTCTTTCGGGATTTCCGCCGAATAAACCGATGATTCGCTGTTTAACAGACCAGGTTACCGAACAAATTTACGGTCGCTGGAGGTTCGCAAAACGCCCCAGCGAATCCTCGCTTCGTACGACAAAAGTAGGAGAGGACCGATGACGACCTTCGCCAAGCCGCGTGTGCACGAAAACGCAATGACGCTCGACGCCCGCTGGTACATCTCTCCCGACGTTTACGAGCTCGAGCGCGAACGAATTTTTGGTTCGAATTGGATCTGCGTCGGCCGCTTGGAGCAATTGCAACGCACGCGGCGACTATTTTCTTGCATCGGTTGCCGGCGAGAGTCTGATCGTCACTCGCGATAAGGCCGGCGAGCTTCGTGCGCTCTACAATGTCTGCCGGCACCGCGGTACCAGAATGTGCACGCAGCACGTCGGGACACTTTAGCGGATCGATTCAGTGCCCGTATCATGCGTGGACATACGGTTTGGACGGCAAGCTGCTCGTCGCGCGCAACATGAACGAGGTTCCGGGCTTCGACGCGGCGCGTTTTCCGCTTGGTCAGGCGCACGATCGCAACGCTCGACGGGTTCATCTTCGTGAACCTGAGCACCGACGCTGCAGCCGTTTTCCTCGGCGTTTGCACCGCTCGAAGGAAGGTTTGCGGACTGGAACATCGGTGCGCTTGCAACGGCACGGCACGATCACCTACGAGCTCGCGTGCAACTGGAAGCTCGCATTCCTGAATTACTCCGAATGCTATCACTGTCCGCTCGTGCATCCCCAGCTCGATAAACTCTCGCCCTCGGACAGCGGGCGCAACGATCTCACGGAGGGTGCGTTCCTGGGCGGCTATTCCGAGATGCGTGAGCAGGGAATGAGTCTGACCACCACCGGCCACAGCGATCGTCCCCCGATCGGGAACGTGCGCGGGGAGAACCTGCAGCGCGTCGTACTATTATACGATCTTCCCATCGATGCTGCTGAGCCTGCATCCCGACTACGTCATGGTTCATTATGTGCGCCCGCTCTCGGCAATGCAAACCGAGATCGTCTGCGCCTGGCTTTTCGATCCCGGGACGATCGCAGCACCGAAGGATTCGATCCGAGCGACGTCGGTCGAGTTCTGGGATCTTACAAACCGCCAGGATTGGCACGTGAACGAACTGACGCAGCTGGGGTTGCAATCACGCGCGTACGCGCCGGGACCCTACTCGAATGCGGAGGGTCTGCTCAATGCGTTCGACACGCACTACATGGACGTAATGAGCGAATAGCATGCTGCACGTTCTCGCGCTTGCGGTCGCGCTCGCGCCCGCGATGTCGTGGCGGCAAATCGGACCCGGCGGTTGCGGGCGGGCGGGTCGCAGCGGTTGCAGGAACCGATGACAATCCGCTCTTGTATTATTTTGGAGCGGCGGGCGGAGGAGTTTTCAAAACGACCAACGGCGGCCTGCAGTGGGTTGACGTATGGCCGTCTTCGTCCGTGGGCGCGATCGGAGCGGTTGCAATTGCACCGCACCATCCGCACGATCGTTTGGGTCGGCACCGGTGAGTCGGCGCCGCGCAATGAAGCATCATACGGCGACGGCGTTTGGCGCACCACCGACGGCGGAGCGCATTGGAAATGGCTGGGGCTGCCGCATTCGTATTCGATCTCACGAATACTCGTCAATCCGCGTAATCCAAATGTCGCGCTCGTAGGCGCGCTCGGCAATCCATTCCTGGATAGCACGGATCGCGGCGTGTATCGCACGACGGACGGCGGCCGGACCTGGCAGCATACGCTGTACGCCGGACCGCAAAGCGGCATCTCGGACATGGCCCAGGATCCGCGGGACGGCAATACGGTCTATGCGGGTGTTTGGCAATTCCGGCGACGTCCGTGGACGTTCACCAGCGGCGGTCCCGTCGATGCGCTGTACAAGTCGACCGACGGCGGGCGGACGTGGCACACGTTGCAGGGCGGCGGATTGCCGCATGGTTTGCATCGGGCGCATCGGCGTTTCGGTCGCCGCGAGCAATCCCAATCGCGTGTATGCGCTCATCCAGTCGAAGGCCGGGATTCTCTGGCGCTCGGACGACGGCGGAAAGCACTGGCGAATGCTCACACGCGATACGCTTGTCAATCAGCGTCCGTTTTACATGAGCCGTTTGGCCGTCGATCCCGCGAATCCCGATCACGTCTTCTTCGCCTCTGAGAATCTGATCGAAACGCGCGACGGCGGCAAGAACGTTCCGCGATATTCACGATGCCGTTCATCAGGATCATCATGACTTTTGGATATCGCGTGACGGGCGCCGGATCATCGAAGCCGACGACGGCGGCGCGCCGATATCCGTCGACGGCGGCCAAACCTGGGATTGGCGTTTCAACGTGGTTCTCGCGCAAACGTATCACATCGGTTACGACGAGCAGAATCCATACAACGTCTGCGGAGCGTTTCAGGATAACGACTCCTTTTGCGGTCCTTCGGCCTCGCTCAGCCCGCTCGGGATAACCAATCGCGACTGGCGGGACGTCGCCAATAACTCCGACGGCGTTTGGGTGTGGCCGCAGCCCGGCGGCTCCGAATCTGATCTGGAACGTCGGGATCAACGAGCTCAACGGACAGCTGGGTATCTTCGATCTGCGCTCGCGGCAGAATCAGGACATCACGCCGAGCGTGACCGATACGAACGGCGTGGCCGCTTGCGGGAATTCCCTATCGCTTCAACTGGGAATCACCGCTTGCATTCTCGAGTACGACGCCGGGCGTTGCATATTTCGGCGCAAACGTGGTCTTTGAAACGAACGACGCCGGTCGCACGTGGAAGGCAATCAGCCCCGATCTCACGCGCAACGATCCCGCCAAACAGCAAGTTGCCGGCGGACCGATCAACACGGACGTATCCGGGCGCGGAGTTTTACGACACCATCCTGGATATCGCACCCTCGCCAATCGATGCCAAAGTGACTCTGGGTCGGAACCGACGACGGTCTGGTTCAACGAACGGATCGATGGCGGCGCGCATTGGACGAACGTCACGCCTGCGATGCTCACGCACGGCCTGGGTTGGGGACGTGTGGAAACCGTCGAACCCTCACGAGTATCGGCCGGCCGAGCGTACGCCGTCGTAAACCGCAACTTACTCGGCGATCGTACGCCGTACGTCTTCGCAACCGATGACGGCGGCAAGAGCTGGCGCCGCATCGATGCGGGATTGCCGCGCGATCAGTACGCTCACGTGGTTCGCGAGGATCCCGTTAATCCCGACATCTTATATGCGGGCGTGGAGCAAGGCGTCTGGCTCAGTCTGGATCGCGGCGCGGCACTGGCAGGATCTTCGCTTGGGCATGCCGCCCACGGCAATTCACGATCTGCGTGTTCAGCCGCGCGAACACGATCTCATCGCGGGCACGCACGGACGCGGTTTGTGGATCCTGGACGATCTCACGCCGATCGAACGGATATCCAAGGTGGAAGCCGCGAGGCAGCCAACACTGTTTCCCGTGCGCACCGCCTATTCGTGGTATCTGTGGTGGGCCGGCGGATATGGAACACATGACGACGAGTGTTGCGTACCGTCCGGCGAGATCGCGGGCGACGACCCGCCCTACGGCGCGCTCATCACGTACTACTTGCCGCAGCGCTCGGCAAGTCCGGTGGTCATAGACGTGCTCGATGCCGCAGGCGCGCACGGTACGCACGATGCGCGTCCCCGGGGGTGCGGGTCTTCATCGCGTCGCGTGGGATCTTGGAAGCCGTCCGCCGGTGCCGTGGCTGCGCGCGCGCGACTGGAACCGCGGACGCCGACTCAGGCCCCACCGTCGTGCCGGGGACCTATAGTTTGCGGATGCGTGCGGGAACGAGCGTTCTTTCGCAACAGGTTGCCGTGATGCCCGATCCGCGCGCCGCCTGGACACAAGCCGACTATCTGGCGCGTTATCACTTTTTGAGCGATCTGGACGATGAGCTCTCCGCAATCGATAGCGCGCTCAACCGTCTGGATTCCTTGCGCAGCCACGCATCACCGGCGTTGCAGCGCCAAATCAACGGGGTGTACGCGCAGCTCACATCGGGTGTAGTCAACTCAGAGGATGATATGCTGGCACCGGATCGCGTGCGCGAGCGTCTGACGATTCTTCAAGGCGATGTCGCGCTCTCGCAAGGCCCTCCGCTGCCGCCCCATCTGCGCGAAGCAGCCGCAATCCGGCTCGATTTCGGTCGCGCGATGGCCGCTTACAGCCAACTTCTTACTGCAAACGGAATGACCGCTTCGGAGGGACGACGATGAATTCCAGGTTCACAAAGTTTTTTAGCAGCGTTCTGGCGCTGCATTGCCCTCACCGGTCTGATCACTTCAGGCTCGGCGGCACTCGCAGGCACGACCGGCGGCATTTCCGGTACCGTGGTCGACACGGCGAACGGCGCACCGCTCGCGGGCGCAAAAGTGACGGCAATCAGTCCGTCGCAGACCGTCACGACGACCACCGATTCGGGCGGCCATTATGCGTTTCTGTCGCTGGCGCCCGACGAATACACGATCAGTGCCGATCAAACCGGGTATGATACCGCTTCGCTTGCCGGAGTCGCCGTCTTTGCCGACGCGACGCAAGTCGTTCGTATCTCGCTGCACAAAACGCTCAAAACGATCGCCAATGTTCGCTCGCTCAGCTCGGCGAGTTTAGTACGACCCGGTACCACCGCGGACGTGTACTCTATCAACGCTGCGCAGCAAGAACGAACGAACGTGCTTGGCGGCGGCGGAAATTTGACCAGCGCGTATTCCGCAATTGCTTCAGTTCCGGGTGCGTATGTGCCGAGCAATCAAAAGGCTACAATCAGGCCGTGCACGTGCGGGGCGGCGATCTACCGAAGTCGGCTATGAGTTCGACGGCATCCCGATCAATCGCGGATTCGACAACTATGTGGGCGGCGGCGAATCCTCACTCGGTCAACTCGAACTGCAGGTCTATACCGGCGCGACGCCCGCGAATGCCGAGGCCCAAGGTCTTGCCGGATTCATCAATCAAGTGATCAAGACCGGAACATATCCGGGATACGGAAGCGCGAGTCTCTCAGCTCGGAACGCCGACGTTCTATCACGAGGCCAGCGTCGAAGCGGGCGGCTCTTCGCCGAACCGGCTCTTCAACTACTATGTTGGACTCGACGGATACAACCAAGATTACCGGTACATCGATCAGTTCGACGGCGCATCGCTTTCGAACACGTTCGGCCCAGTTCTCGATCAATGTCAGAGCCCGGCGAATCTGGGACCGAGCCCGCCGGCATCGTGCTTTACCAACGGCTCGCCGAACGTCAGCGCCGGCCGGTGCGCGCCGGGCTATATTCTGGGGCCAATGCCGTTTGGGTTCTTACCGCCCGCCAGCGTCATCGGGCGGACGACGGTTGTGAATGTTCACTTTGGAATTCCGCACAAACACGACAGCCTGCACGATGACGTTCAATTGCTCGTTCGACGCCAACTCGATCACGACGCCGCTTTTATATTTCGCCGCTCGATGAAGGGCTGAGTAACTTTCAAGGGCCAGCGTACGGCACCGGGCGTTCTGCCCTTCTATACCGACAGCTATCAGTATCACCGGCCAGACGGGACAATTCTTGACGGATCCTCCGCGGCAAGTCAAGTCACGCCGTATCTCTTTCCGTCCTCGCCGAGCAATCGCGCGATGTTCGATCAGCTTCCGCTGACTACGCGCGATCAGCAGTTCAACAATCAAAACATCGTCAAAATTCAGTACCAGAAGAACTATCAATCGGCCAATTCGTACCTGCGCGTTTACGGATACACGTACTACTCGGACTACGTCGGCACGGGTGCCGTCTCGTCTTGGCAGCCGTTTGTCGGCTTCGATTCAAACGACTACGAACTCAATTCGCACACGCGCGGCATCAGCGCGACCTACGCGAAGCAGCTGAACGCGCAGCACCTGCTCCAGATCGGCGCTTCGTACACGACCGCGACGTCGACGCGCATGAATAATACGCAGATGTACGACCCGAGCGGATGCATTCGCCGTCGTCGTCAATCCAAACGATATCACGCACGGCGTCTGTTACGCGCTGGCGGTTCAGGCGGACCGGCGTGCCAACGAGTGCGGCAGCAATAACGTCATTCCGGTCGGAACGCCCGCAACGTTCGCATCCCTCGCCAATACGTTTTCAAACGGCGCGCTGACCGACCTAAACGGGAATCCGCTGGATGCGGCAACGCTGGCCGGATATACGTGCGGGGGCGGCCCTTGCTCGTTGTACGCCGTCGAGAACGGCGCGTACGGCAAGTTCAATACGGTCAAACCGAACTTTCAGCGGGTTCTCGATCAGCGACGAGTGGCGCCCGAACGCGAATCTGTTCATCAATGCCGGATTGCGGCTGGATCAGTATCAATACGTCGGCGTCCAATACGACCGGAGGCGCCGCGCGCGCGTTCTGGTTCGATGCGTTCAACAACGATACGTGTTTCGACACGCAAAACTTAACACTGTACGACAAGACGCTGCTCGCGGACGGCTCCTCGATCCCGGTCACCTCGCCTTGCTCGGCCGCCGGATCGCAATACGTGGCCGCAGCAGCTGAACAACGTCGCCGAGCCAAACGTTTACGTACAACATCCTCCAGCCGCGCATCGGTGGAACCTGGACGCTCAGCCCGCAAACGGTGATCCGAGCGAGCGCCGGCAAATATAACGAGCAGCCTTCGGCAGCATACGAGCAATATGACGCCTTGCAGCAAAATTTGCCCGACGCGCTCGTGCCCTTCTATTCTCTGGGCTTTAATACGCCCGGACACGAAGTCAGTCCGCCGATTTCCTATAACTACGATTTCTCGTTCGAGCATCAATTCAAAGGAACGGACATGGCGGTCAAGATCACGCCGTTCCTACGTCAAACGCACGATCAGATCGAAAACTTCTATCTGGACATCAAGCAAGGGTTCATTTCCGGTCTCAACGCCGGAAACCAGACCTCGTCGGGTGTCGAATTCGCATTCAGCAAAGGCGACTTCAATCGCGATGGATTCGCCGCGCAGTTGGGCTTTGCGTATACGTACGCAAAACTGAAGTTCAATCGAACTGCCGAACGGCACGACGATTCTTGAGCCCGATCAATGCGGATATTCAAACGTACAATGCATACACGTCGTACTGCGCGACGCATTCGACCGACCGTCGCTGCGGAGCAACGACGAACGGCCTGACCGCGGCGGCATGCTACACGGGCAGCGGCACGCCGGATCCGTCATGTGCTGGCGGTGATATCGCCAATCCATACTGGAATGCACCGGTTCAGGGACTGCTCGATCCGAATGCGTACTATCTGCCGTACTCGACGATTCCGGGCGGCATCGGAACCGGCGTGAACGCCTACACGTATCCGTACGTCGCCTCGCTGATCTTGCAGTACAAGCATAAGAAGCTTGCAGTGACGCCGTCGTTCCAGTTCGTCGCCGGCAACCGGTACGGTGCGCCGGAAACAATGCCCGGTATCGACCCGGCATTCGGCTGCGCGGCGATTGCGGGCGCCGTTACCACGGGAGACCCGCGATATCCGTACGGCGCGGCGGGCGGCGTCACCGTACGATGCAACGACCTGCAACGCGACGCTCAACGCGATCCCGGATTCGTATACCGGTCACTTCGATGGTCTGGGCGAGTTCCGCGAACCTTCTCAATTTCTCATGCACCTGCGCATCTCGTATGACTTCACGCCAAAGATCAGCGGCGTCGCTGACGTTCGCGAATCTCATCAGCACGTGCTTTGGCGGACAGCAAACGGCGTTCACCTATTATTGGAGCCGCAACGTGTGCTCGTACAGTTCGGTCGAGGACGGCATCCTGAGCCCGGTCGGAAACGACTATAATCCGGGTGACAACGTACAGACCGTCCTGAAATATCCGTATGAGCCGAACTTCGGAACCTTCAACGACCCGACCAGCTCGATGCTCAATCCGATGTCGGTGTACTTCAATCTGAAGTTCAAAATCTAGCCATTCATCTTCTTGGTCACACCTCGAACCATCCCGAGCATCGTCGAAGGGCGCGCCTGCTCCCCTCGACGAGCTCGGGTCCTTCGACAAGCTCAGGATGACAGCGACGCGCTCGACGGGCGACTGAAGGCAGGACATCGCGGTGGTGATGGATGCTGAATGGCACGGGCGTGCGGCGCGCTGTATTGGCCTTGATACCGTGCTTGATGCTCACGTTTGCGGTTCCGCTGGTTAATCGCACGGAGCCTCGCGTCTTCGGACTCCCGTTCCTCATGGTGTGGATTGTTTTTTGGGTGGCGGTCACGCCGCTCTTTTTATATGGTGCCGAGCGGCTGAGGCCCAAGACATGAGGCCCGACGTTCATCGCGCTGCCCGATCATTGCCGCGATCGTTTTTGGAACGATCGTCTTCGCGCTGCTCAGCGTGCGGCGTTTTCGCATGGATCCTCAAGAGTATATCGTGGGGAGCCGCTCGTTCGGCGCGCTTTTGCTGTGGATCTTGCTTGCCGGTGAAATCTACACGAGTTTCACGTTCTTAGGCGCGGCCGGATGGGCGTACGGGAAGGGCGCTCCCGCTTTTTACATCATGGCGTACGGCTCGTCGCATACGCGATCGGATACTTCTATCTCCCGCTGGTATGGCAAATAGGAAAAGATCGCGGGCTGCTTGACTTGGCCGGACTTTCTCATCGACCGCTACGGCAGCAAGACGCTCGGCATCGGCGTTGCAATTCTGCAATTCTTTCTCACGGTGCCGTACGTCACGCTGCAACTCAAAGGGCTGCAGATTCTACTGACGATCGCGGGATACGGACGCTACGATGCGCGGGTCTGCCGTCGGCGCGGCGTTCATCCTCATCGCGCTCTTTGTTTTTACGACCGGACTGCGGGGAGCGGCTTGGGCGAGCGTCGTGAAAGACGTGCTGGTTCTCGCGGCCGTCGTCTTTGCCGGAATCTATCTACCGTGGCATTTCTTCGGCTCGGCGGGGCGATGATCGATCGCGTTGCTGCCAGACGCATCCCCATTGGATGACGCTGGCGAGCCCGGGCCAGAAATACGGCGGCGTCTGGTACGTCTCGACGGTGCTTCTTACGAGCATCGGCTTTTTCATGGGCCCGGCCAACGCGCAGTCGATTTACTCGGCCTCAAACGCAAAACGATTCGCCGCAACATGATGCTGATGCCGCTGTATCAGCTGGTGATCATCTTTGTGCTTTTGGCCGGCTTTACGGCGCTTGCCGTGATGCCCGGGCCTGCAGAGCGCCGAGGCGGACCAATCATTCGTGCTGCTGCTGCAGCGGTATTTCTCGCCCTGGGTTCTCGGATTGGTTGCCGGCGCCGGCTGCCTTGGCGGCGCTCTTACCCGCATCGGTCCTCTTACTCGGCGCCGCCAGCATTTTCTCCAAGAACGTGCTTAGCGACGCATTCGGAGTTGCGACGACGGATCGCTCGCGCATCTTCTGGACGCGCGCGCTGGTGCTCATCTGCGCCGTGCTTGCGCTGGTGCTTTGGATCTTCGCGTCGACCTCACTTGTCGATCTGCTGCTGTTCTACTATAACGGCATCACGCAGCTGCTTACCGGGCGTCGTGCTTGCGCTGATTTGGCCGCGCGTGAGCGCGTGGGCGGTGGGAGCCGGGCTGGTTGCCGGAGAATGCGCCGCCGCCTATGCGCTTCACGTGACTTCAGGTCCGTGGGGTATCAACCCCGGGTTCATCGCACTGCTGATCAACGTCGTGATAGTCACGTCGATCGCACTGCTTTTTCCGCGACGCACCGCGCTCGCGGCCTCGTCGACTACGGGCTGAGCACCTTGACCGTGTTGTCGTTATCGTCGTTGAAATAGAGTTTCGTCGTGCTCGGCGACGTGCCGGTGGCAACCATTCCGAAGATCGCGCCCGCCGCGCCGGTGTCGACGTTCTTCACGTTGAGCACCTTTCCGGCCGGTGAGATTTCGACCATCAAGTTCTTGCCGTTGGGATCGAGCGTATTTCCGAGTGCGATGTTTCCTCCGGCCAAAAGCGCCGAGCTGATCGGGCCATTGAGCGGAGCGCCGGAAAAGATCAGATGCGCGTTCGCAGCGAACTTGCCGCTAAACGTTGCGCCGTGCACGACGATCCCGCCCGCGGGAATCTTCGAGATGTTGTCGATGGCATAGAGTGCGTTGTTCGTGCCGTCCACGACGTAGAGACGGTCGCCGGCGACTTGATAGTTCAAGCCGGAAGGGCCAAGTATGCTTCCGGGGACGCCGTTATTTACCGGAAAGCCGGTAACGATCGTTGCAAACTTGAACGTCGGGCCGGGATTGACGTACACGCGCACGAGGCTTCCGTCACCCGCATTGCTTACGTAGAACGCGGGGACGCTGATGCGCGTTGACCGGCGCGACAAAGGCTTCGCCGAACGGATTATGCCACTGAAATTGGCTAAGGCGGGTGACGAACGCGCCGCTTGAAGTGAAGATCGGATTGCGTTTGCAGCTGAACGCCGCAAGCCAAATCGGGCCGCCCGGAACCGGCGGGTCGGCAACGAGCGCGTTGCAGCCCAGCAGCGTTGGACCGCCGGCAATACTTACGGGTTTGGACCCAACCACCGGGTGCAGGGCAAGTATCGAGTTGCCCGTACCTTGGACGTTTTGTTTGTCGTTGAAATCGCAAACGATGAGGTCGCCCGCCGTGACCTTGCCGGACGTAACCTTTGCGACGTCAAGGCCGTAAGGGTTCACGTCGCCGTTGACCGGATTGACCGCTGAGCCGATTGTCTGTTCGGTATTCAGCGTTGCCAGGACCGAGGCCGGTGCCCGCAACATTTCGAGACCGCGGCTGGACATGCTGTGCCCGGCCGCTCATCGGCGGCATGGCGGTCGAAGGCATGCTGCCGGTGCCGCCCCCCGAGCATGCGACAAAAGCGCAACTCCCATTCCGAGCAGGACGGCGGTACGTGTCCGTAATTGGAATCATGACGAGACCTCCGCTTAAAGATAAAACCTTTGGGGGGCTCATCATGCTGGCGAACGCTGTGAATAAAGTCTGAAAAAAGAATGAAGGGGCCCGCCGTCGCGGCGGACCTCCATTCAAGTTCTTTATTCGTTCTGGGCTGCTAGCGGTAGCTGGGTCGCGATTGGAAACAATCGCGGCAATACACCGGCTTGTCGCCGCGGGGCTGGAACGGCACTTCGGCTACGCCGCCGCATTGGCTGCAGGTTGCCTGGTACATCTCACGGCGCTGGCCGCCTCGCCGCCCATGCCGCCGCCGCCGCCCGAACTCGACCGCATTTGCTTGCGCGCTTGACGGCAATCGGGGCAACGGTTGGGTTTGTTTTGAAAGCCTTTGCTGGCATAGAATTGCTGCTCACCCGCGGTGAACGCGAACTGACGTCCGCAATCCACACAGTTCAACATTTCATCAACGTACACTAAACGAGACTCCTTGTTACGTGGTTTGTTTTGGGCCTGATTCGACTCGCCTAGTGCCTGTCAAAATGGAACTTGCGGACTTCGAAACCAGATTTACCCGGCAATCCTACCACGCGGTTACGGTTAATTGCAAATCAAGTAGGCCGCCTCGCTCCCGTTAACGAACCGAAAAGTTCTTGAAAAATATAGAGTGGTCCGATGAGAAGATAAACCGCATTTTCCAAAAACTTCGGTTTTGTTACCCTCGAAGCGGTGACCGACGAGTTGGAAGAGCCATCCGAGGATGAACGCTCCAACATTAACCCCCCACGGCAAATGTATCGCAATCCCGTAAAGAACCACGAAAACAAGCCGCCGAGATGAAAGCGCCGCGTGCGTCGATCGCAGCGTAATACAGTAGGACTGCGACGGCGGCCAGAACCGCCAGATCGACCGGACCCAGACGTAGCAACGAGAGAAGCCCGAGAAGTCCCAACACGATAAGCGGGATCCCGACCGCATGCGCGCGCCTATTGCGGATATCTTGGTGATATTCGGCATATTGAGCGTACATGTCGTCTTTGTCATAAATGTGCAGCAGGTCCCCAAGCGTGTGCGAGGGTATCCAACGTCTCCGACAAAAGTCCCTGCCATGACTGCGACCATCGAAGTTCCCGACAAACTCGTATCCGACGTCGTCTCGCTGCGGCGAGATTTCCATATGCACCCGGAACTGGCGTTCGAAGAACATCGCACGTCGAGCATCGTCGCCGCCCGATTGCATCTCTTGGTTTCGAGGTTCACACGGGCATCGCGGGGACCGGCGTGGTCGGCGTACTGCACGGTACGATTCCCGGCCGAACGATCATGCTGCGGGCCGATATGGACGCGCTTCCCATTCTCGAGGAAACGGAACAGAGTACCGCTCGCGCACGGACGGCAAAATGCACGCCTGCGGTCACGACGGACATGTCGCGATCCTGCTTGGTGCCGCCGAGCTGATAGCAGCCGGCAAAGAACGTCTGCCTGGAACCGTCTGTCTACTGTTCCAACCGGCTGAAGAGGGCTTCGGCGGCGCACGAGTGATGGTCGAAGAAGGCGTCATCGAGCGCTTTTACGATCGAACGCGCGTATGGATTGCATCTGAGTGCGAAACACAAGACCGGCATTATCGGGTGCGCGAGGGCCCGTTCTATGCATCGAGCGACTCGATCGAAATAGACGTGCTGGGGAAAGGCGGCCACGGGTCGGCTCCGCACGACGCCATCGATCCAATCTACACCGCGGCGAATTTCATCACGTCCGTGCAACAAATCGTTTCACGTCACGTCGATCCGCTCGAGCCCGCGGTTGTAACGATTGCCTCGATTCACGGCGGAACGATTCACAACGTCATTCCGCGCACTGTACGAATGCTCGGAACCGTCCGCGCGTTCTCGGACGACGTGCGCGATGCCATGCCCACACGGATCGAGCGCGTTCTCAAATCGTGCTGCGATGCCATGGGCGCTTCGTACGACTTTAATTATATTTGGCGTTATCCGGTTACCGCGAACGATCCGATCCAAGCGCAGTATACGCGTGCGCTTGCCGAACGAACCTTCGGCGACGATCGTGTCGTCACCGCGGAGAAGCTAACCGGCGCGGAAGACTTCTCCTTTTTCGCGCAGCGCGTGCCCGCGTGCTTCTACATGCTCGGCGCCTCGAAAGACCCGCAAGCCGCCAGTCCCCATCACTCCAGCACGTTCGACATCGACGAGGCCGCGCTGCCTACCGGAGTCGCCATGATGACGGCGCTCGCGTTCGACGCTCCCGCGAATGCTCCCTAACCTCGCTCACGCTAAGCGGGGCGAGTGCAACCGCATGAACGTTCGTATACAGCGACCTATAGATGTAGCCCGCCATGGACGTGGCAACGTAAAATGCAAATGTGAACAGAACCGGAATAACACGTTGGCGCTCCCCGCCTTTGGTGAGCGCATAGGCCGCCGTCAGAGATCCAAGCGCGACAACGATGAGCGCTGCTTCAATCAGATACTGGTTTGCAAACAGCGCCCATCGGGGTGGAGGCAGCGCAGATACGAGCATGTCGATGTCCACGTACAATCCAAGCGCTGCGATCGCGATGCCCGCGGGCAGAGCGGCACGGTCGAGCATCACGAGCGGTCCGCGTGCTCGATCGGTCGGAAAACGGCTCATAAACATCAGAATGCCGGTCGCCCAGACGCCGCTCAAGACCGCGATCCAGCCGTTGCTGAGCGCCGAAGCGGAGCCTGTCCACACATCTATTAAGGCGCTCCGGCTATGAGGGTGGATAGCAGAAAGCCCCAGGTCATTCGGCTTGGCCGCATATACACAAGACCGATCCCGATCGCGATGAGAATACGGCCGGCAATATTGCGAATTGATTGTGCGGCGGCCGAGGGATACCGTGCTGCCGTCAGCGTCACGGTGCGTTGTTGCAATCCTTGATGAATCGTAATCGCGCAGGCGTGCGCCCGACCGAACACTTTGGACGAAGGCCGAGGTTCGCGCGCCCAAGGATAGGCAGCGTCGACCAATCGATCGTGTTGCCGGCGCGAATTCCGGCCTCAAAGGCGGGTTCGCCGGGAGATACATATATAAGCCGCGTTCCGTTCGGCGCCAGATTCCATCCGAAGATGCCTTCGGGACACATTCCATGTCGAAAAAAGTACGACGCTCCAAAACAATGCGATCGAGCCGATCAATGCAAGGACTATCGCGCGAACGACTTTTCGGGAGTCGGATTCCTCGGCGTGGACCATCCCTTTTTACGCCTCCAGTATTTCAAAAAATTCGTTCTGGACCAGGCAAAGCCTGGGGTGAAGATAAACCTCGATACGTCGGGTGCTTCGAGCCGAAAGGGTGAGGGGGAGTTGGACACCGTACCGGAACAGATCGCAAACGCGCGGCTCGCGGATTATCTCGAGGTCATGACGCGCGCGGTCTTTCAAGCCGGATTGAGCTGGGCCGCCATTGCGAAGCATTGGGACGCGTACCGCGCCGCCTTCGACCCCTTTGATCCCGTCAAAGTGGCGGCATACACCGAAGGCGATCTCGATCGCCTCATGCGCGCCGAGGGCGTGCTGCACAGCGCTCGGAAAATTCGGGCAACCGTGCAAAACGCACAAACGTTGTTGGAACTCGACGCACAACACGGAAGCTTCGCACGCTATCTGCGATCCTTTCCGGACTACGCTTCACTGAGCAAGGATATTCGCCGCACATTTAAGTTCATGGGTGAGATGAACGTGTGGTACTTTTTGTTTCGCGTACGCGAACCTGTGCCACAATTCGAGCACTGGGTCACCACGATCCCAGGCGAGCACCCTCGAATGAAAGAAATGGTCGAGAAAGGACGCATCGCCGGTACATCTACGGAGTTTTAACCATGCATCTTCTTCTCGCTGCATTTTTTTCGCTTGCGCAGGTTCTGAGTTTTCCGTTTCCAAACGCGCTCGTGTCCAGTTCGAGCGGCCAGAGCATCGCCTACGTTCTCAACGAAAAGGGCGTTCGCAGCCTTTGGTTTGCGCAAGCGCCCGCCTATGCTCCGAAGATGCTTTGGAGTTCGGGCAAAGACGACGGCCAAGAGATCACCAGTCTAATGATCTCAAAAGACCAGAGATACGTCGTGTATGTGCGCGGCGGCGCACACGATTCAAATTGGGTGACGATTCCGTGGCCCGATCCCGACAGCAGCCCCACCGAACCCCACGTGCAGATCTTTTCGGTCGCTACTGCGGGAGGCGCGCCCAAAATGCTCGCTGAAGGCGATCTGCCCGCAATCTCGCCCGACAGTTCCACGGTAGCATTCGTTCACGGACCGGAAGCATCGGTTTGGTCCGTCCCGATCGACGGCAGCAAACCGGCGTCGACGTTCTTCTTCGATAGAGGGCACGACGGTGACTTGTCATGGGCGCCCGGCGGCAAAGCGCTGGCGTTTACCTCGAATCGCGGCGATCACAGTTTCATCGGAATCTATCGCAACGCGGATACGGCCATCGAGTACCTCGCACCCTCGACCTCGCAAGACTTCTCGCCGTTATGGTCGCCGGATGGAACGCGCATCGCGTACGTTCGCATTCCCGGACAAGGCGGTCCGCCGCAAAGCCCGCTGCAGGATTACCCGCGGCCCTGGTCGATTTGGGTCGGCGATCCGAGACTCCGCACACGCGCACCAAGTATGGCACAGCGGTCAAACATTGCGCGATTCGCTTCCGGGCATCAAAGGGCCGCAGCTCAATTGGGTCGCCGGCAACAATCTGGTCTTTATCTCCGAACAGACGAACTGGCCGCACCTGTATGAAGTCTCCGCCGACGGCGGGACCGCACGGCTTCTCACGCCCGGCGACTTCATGATCGAAGACACCGCGATATCGCCGGATCTGCAATCTGTGTATTATACGGCGGACACGGGAATGCGCCCGGCGACGACGATCGCCGTCATATCTTTCGCGTGCAGGCTGCGGGCGGCGGTCCAACCCAAGTAACGCACGGCACGACCAGCGAATGGTGGCCCGCCGCCACGAGCAGCGGCATCGCTTACGTGCAAGCAGGTGCCCAAGCCCCCACGACCATTGTGATCGATGGACGCACGGTAGATGCCGATCAAGTCCCAGCCGATTTTCCCACCGCGCAACTGGTAACTCCGCGCGAAGTAACGTTTCGCGCAAAAGACGGAACACTGATCCACGGCCAGATCTTTGATGCACCCGGAGGCGCGGCGAAGAAGCCGGGGCTCATCTTTGTGCATGGCGGTCCGCCCCGCCAGATGCTTTTAACCTGGCACTACTTCGACTACTACACCTACGGCTATGCCGAGAATCAGTATTTGGCCAGCCGCGGTTTTGTCGTGCTTTCAGTAAACTATCGCCTGGGCATCGGGTACGGCCATGACTTTCAGAACCCGCCGCATGCGGGCCCGGCGGGCGCTTCCGAGTATCAAGACGTGCTCGCAGGCGCAAACTTTCTCGCGCGCGACGCACGCGTTGACGCTAGGCGCATCGGCATTTGGGGCGGATCGTACGGCGGCTACCTTACGGCGCTCGCGCTCGCCAAGAATTCAAACATCTTCAAAGCCGGCGTGGACTGGCACGGCGTCCACGACTGGACGATGTTTCCGGAGTGGTTCGCCGATCCGTCCCAGCAGAGGTACCAGGACTTCGATCGGCACGCATTCCTGAAAACCGCATGGCTCTCGTCACCGGATGCCTACATCTCTACCTGGAAATCTCCGGTTCTGCTCATCCAGGGCGACGACGATCGTAACGTGCACTTTCATCAAATGGTCGATCTTGTCCAGCGGTTACGTCTGGCTCACGTTCCATATGAAGAGTACGTCATTCCGAACGATATTCACGGATTCTTACGATGGCAGTCATGGTACGACGCGGACTCGCAAACAGCAGACTTTTTACTGCGAGCGCTGCACCCGTAGCGCTCGCAGCCGCGCTCGGGCTACAACCCGCGGCGGCCGCAACGCTCACCATCGCCGACATGCGCCGCGTGGTCGTACTCGAGCAGCCCGCGATCTCTCCGGACGGGTCGCGCATCGCGCTGGTCGTGACCCGTAACGAGGTGAACTCGCTCGTGCTGATCGATACGGCCAGCGGTTCTCAAACCGCGATTGCGCACGGCGGCAACGTTGCGGATCCGCGCTGGTCGCCCGACGGCAGCGTCCTTGCATACCTGCAAGAGAACCGTCCCGGGCGGCCATATGCAGATCTTCGCGATATCGGGACGCAAGCAGGCGCGAGCAGATCACGCATAGTCCCACCGACGTCATCGATTTGGCGTGGAGCCCGAACGGGAAAACGATTGCATACGCCGCAGCGCGTCCGCAGGCCGATCCCGGATACTTCTACGCGGGAGACAACGATTACACGCAGACGACGGCTACGGCGCCCATCCATTTGTGGCTCGTCCCGTCTTCGGGCGGCGCTGCAAAAGCGCTGACGCGCGGATCGTGGACGCTGCCGCCAACCGACAGCGGCGGCATTTTTTCGCCGCAATTCGCTTGGACGCATGACGGCCGTCATATCATATTCACGCGCGTTGCGAACACATTCAGCGGCGACGACGAATACTCGACGCTTTGGGACATCGATGTTGCATCGCAGCGCGATGCACAAAATGACGCGCCGCAACGCGCTCGAACTGAGTCCCTCGTTTTCGCCCGACGGCTCGCGGATGCTCTACAACTATCCGCGAGACGGCAACTACCTTGCCTTCAACACGCTGCGTTTGCGATCAAGCGGTTCCGATACCGAGGTCACGGCGCACTTCGACTATAATACCGGCGGTTCGCTATGGATGCCCGACGGGCGTTCGCTGCTCATCTGCGCGAACGACCATACGCGGAGCACGGCATGGCTCTTCCCCATCACGGGCAGCCCGCACCGCCTGAACCTGGGCGCCTTGAACATCGTATGCGATTCGTACCAAAGCAGCACGTTCGACTCGGGTATCGCCGCGAGCGCATCCCGATCGGGGAGCATCGCGTTTCTGGCAAATAGCGAGCATCATGCGCGAGAACTCTATTATCTTTCCTCGCCGCATGGTACGCCGCGCGTCCTGACGCATTACAACGATGCGCTCGCGAGGATCGAGCTCGGCAGTATGCGCGAGATCCAGTGGAACGGACGCGACGGTTTCCGCGAATACGGCGTGGTGACGTACCCGCCGCATATGATCGCGGGACGCAAGTATCCGATCGTGGTAAGTATTCACGGCGGCCCCGGCGATAGCAGCCTGCGAAACTTCGCGTGGGAGGGATGGCCGCGCGCGCAGCTGATTGCGGCACACGGATACATCGTCTTCGAACCCAATTATCGCGGCAGCGACGACAGCGGAAACGCTTTCGCCCTTGCTATTTTCCGCGACACGGTGAGCGGTCCGGCGGACGACGTGCTTCGCGGCCTTGCGGCGGTTCGCGCACTTCCGCAAGCCGATCCGGCGCGCATTGCCGTCTGCGGCTGGTCGTACGGCGGCCTGCTGACGAGCTGGCTCATCACGCAACGCCATTTTTGGCGAGCGGCGGTTTCGGGCGCGGCCGTCAATAATGAAACCGGCGAGTACGCGCTCTCGGAATCCAACGTGCAGGACCGTTACTACCTCGGGACATCACCGTATGCAAAAGGCGGAGCGGCAATCTATGACGCGCAGTCGCCAATCACGTTCGCGAGCCAAGTGACGACCCCGACGCTACTGTGGGGAACCACGCTGGATCCGGTCGTTCCGATTCCGCAGATGTACGAATTTTTTCACGCGCTGCTCGAGCATCACGTGCCCGTTCGTTTTGTCGTCTTCCCCGCTTCGACGCACGGGCCGGCCGACACGAAGGCAGACGTTGATCCTTAGCCGGTTGTGGCTGGAATGGCTCGACCGGTACCTGCGCTAAAGGCTCGCCCGGTCAGCACCCAAGCAGGTACTTTCGCACCTAACCAGCGCAGCGAAAGGCGCGTTTTAATAGCTTCCTCTGAAGTTTATTTCTTGGAAGGAGATTGCAATGCAAAAGGCGCTTTGCTTTTTGTTCGTTCTTGGTTTAGCCGCTTGTACGCAGTCGGGCGGCGGGATGCAGCAATCGGGCCTGCCGTCCGTACCGGCTTCCGCCGGACGGACCGTGGAAAATGCGGCGATTGCCACGGCATCGACCGCCTGGAACGTATCGGCCGGCGGATCGACGCGAGCGTACGCTTTGCAGGTTCTCGATTTTTATCCGAACGCCATTACGATTAATGCCGGAGACACGATTACCTGGAACGTTGCTAGTCGGAGTCGGCGGAGATGCGCACACGATCACGTTCTTGGGCGGCCGTCCGCTTCCGTCCCCGGAGGATCCGACGGATGTTGTCCCCGCGGGCGGTTCGTCGTACGACGGAACGCAGTTCACCAATTCGGGAATCAAGTTCGGCGGACAAACCTATACGCTCAAATTCCCCAAAGCGGGAGTCTATCCGTATTACTGCTCTGTTCCATGAGCCCGCAATGGAAGGTACCGTCGTCGTGCAGAAGGCCGGAACGCCCTATCCGCACAACGCGCAGTTTTATCTGAACGCCGGAGCTGCGGATCGCTGGAGCGACCTGGGCGCGGCGCAGCTATCCGTCCCACAATTCCCGTTCAAATCCTTTGGAACGACACTCGCAGCAGGTATCGCTCCGGGACTCTTCTCTCACCCGCCCTCGCAAGCGACCGTGTTGCGCTTCCTGAGTTCAGGAAACATAAACTTCCTCCAGACGGGCGGCAATCGTACGATCAAGGTTGGAACGACACTCACGTTCGTTAATGAATCGAACAATGAGCCGCACACCGTAACCGTTGTACCGGCAGGACAACACGCGTTACCGAACATTCCAACGGATCCCGCCAGCGGCGGCACCGTTTTTGACGGCTCGCATCTGGTCAACTCCGGTACGTTTCTTCCGGGACAGAGTTTCTCGCTCAAGTTTACCAAAGGCGGGAACCTTCTTCTACGGCTGCTTGTATCACGCAAATTCGCGAATGACCGGAACGATTACGGTAACGCCGTAGCGTCCGCATTCCCACGATGTTGCGAACGGCCCCGAAGCCCCTCGTCAGGCTCGGGGTCGTTCGACAAGCTCGACGATGACAAGCTAGGGCGACGCTGACGGCGATGCTGATGGTGACGGCGACGCTGACGGCGATGCTGATGGTGACGGTGACACTGATGGGGCGTTCGCACGTACGGTACCATTTCCGCGGCCGCCGCCCGGGCCGCCGGGACCACCGAACATCGTGATGTACAGTCCAAGCGGCTGCGCGAAGTTTATCGCCGGCGGGCGCTGCGAATCCCATCCGAGTTTGGTAAGGTCGTCGCGGCTGGCAGCCGATACGTGGCCGCAGTTCAGAATGGACGGAATCGTGCTCACGTCGGTTGGTTCCAGTGCGTACCACGTACCGGCTTTAGCGGTATGCGGCGTTATCGTCCACGCGGGGGCTGCGGCGTTACTTGCAAAGTGCGCCTGCAACTGCGTGAGTGCGGTCTGCGCTGCGGTGTGCATTTCCGCCGTACACGTCGAGGAAACGTTGTGAAGCGTAAACGGGGTCGTGGGCGGCGTCACCGGCAGCTTGTACAGACGGAAGCTTTCCGTTTGCGCCGTCGGCGGGCGGCGCACGAAGTAGAGCCCGACTGCCGGCATGAACGAAACGACGGGCCGGAAGAACATGCCGCCGCCTTGGCTCGGGTTCCAGATACAAGTTGCGCTGTTGCGCCGTTGCCTGGTCCGCGAGGTGGAAGGTCGAGCAGCCGAACAACGAGCGCAACTGCGCGGTCTGCGTGAGCGAGATCGAGAGTGCGTACGTGGCTCCCAGACCGTGATACTGCACGGTCAAACCGGGAATGTTCGCGGCCGGTGCCGTTGCGGGATACCCTGCGGAACTCTTGAGTCTATCGATCTGCGCCACGTACGATTTGAGCGCGCCGAGCAGCGGTGCAGCCACTTTTTGCGCATCGGGATTGCAAATCTGCGTCACATTGATCGCGAACGGATCGGCGGGCGCAGCATCCGGCAGCGGCGCACCGAATTGTCTGAAGCCGCCCCGTCCTCCGCGACCACTCGGTCCGTTTTCTCCCTGCGCGCTCAGCGCCAGTGCGTTGCGCGAACTCTCCTGCGGCACGCCTTGGCCGAACCGTACGGTGTACGTTACCGATAGCTGGCGCGGCGTATTCGGACGCGCGATTGTGGCGACCGTCGTTCCGCCGAGCGTGGTATACGGGACGGCCCACTGCGAGCTCGAGAAGATCGCACCGTACGTATTAAAGATGTTGCTGGCGGCAAAAACCAGATCGCCATGCATGAGGTGCGCGTCGACGCCGGCATCGACCGTCGTGTACGCGGGCAAGTTTTGAGGATTATTGGCGGATGTGTAGTTTGCGTCCGCGAGCCACTCCAGAATCGATCCCGGCGACTTGTAGTCCAGCGTGATGCCGCCGCGATGGAGCGGGACGTTGGGCAGTTGTTCGCCCGGAATCGTAATCGAGTACGGATTGTTCAAGCGAACGTCGTTGCTGAGCGCTTTGGCGACCTGGATGTTGTAGTAGGGTTCGACGACGAGCCGTCCGAGCGTGTAGTACGTTGATATCTGCGCGCCTTCATAGACACGATCGACGCCGCCGACGGGCGTTGAAAAGTACGTGGCCGCAGGCGTGTTTTGCGGCAGAAACGGTACGGAACCGCCGCAGGCGGCTACGAAATTGTCGTAGACGTCACCGAAATATGTCGAAGGAAAGAGCGCGGGCGGCAGAACCGAACCGTTGACCTGCGTGGGCAGTAAGACATCGCGCTGAATTTGACGATAGATCGTTGTACTAATCAGACCGGCGCGGCTCTTATGCGTGTAGCTCAAACGCGCCGAGTTGGAAGAACTGCCGGCCGGTTCATCGCCGGGCGCATTGCCGTAGGCGACGTCACCATCGCAATTATAACGCAGCTGCGCGGGATCGCTGAGCAGACCGAAACGCCCGGCTTGCGGCGCGACGCCGCCGATGTTGTAGGTGAACGCGTAGGTGTCGTTTAGGTTGTGGACTCCACTGCGTGCCTAGACCAATGAGTACGGACGAGGACGCACTGCTCGCCTGGCTTAGCCCGATCGAATCGTTGAAACGCAATTTCGTATTTGAACGAATAGCGTCATTGATCGTAACCGCTGAATAGGATGTGTGCTGGCCGGGGAAAACGAAGGGATCCGCCTCCGGCACGAGCGGCGTGAACGAGTCTGTCGCTGCTGGTCGTATATCCGCTGATCGAGATCGTATGGCGATCGCGCGCGGGGAGCGTCGCATTGATCGTCAGACCGCCGGTGTTCAACGTCTGTGACGTTCCCGTCGGCTCAGCCACACCGTCCACGAACCGGTCGAGCTCGTTGCGCGTCGATCCCGTGCGCAAGCCGTACAGTGCCGCTTGGACCTGCGTGTCCCCAATGAGCGCGTTATCGGTAAGCGAATAGAGTTTAAAGTCGGTATCGTAGCTGTTGTTCGGTCCGTACCCGCACGGCAGCGGTCCCGTAATCTGAGCGCATACCAGTTCCGAGCCGTTGACGCTATGCAAGAACATTCCCGTAAGTGTCTGCGCCTGATCGGCTTGGTAGCGCAGCTTCACCATCGTGCCTATCTGCTGTCCGTCGCCTTCGTGCGAGTAATCGAGTCCGCTTGTATCCAGAAAGCTCATTCCGTCGAGCAGGCTCGGCGAGAAACGATAGGTGTGCATCACGGCAACGCCGATTTTTCCAAGCGTACCGCTCTCTCCGAACGAGTAGTTGTTCTTTCCATTACTTCCAACCGAGAGAGAAAACTCGCTTTGCCATGAGAGGGTGGGTTCGAGCGAGGAGAAGCTCACGCCGCCCGCCAGTCCCCCGATTTGCGGTCCGAAAGAAACCGAGGAACGCGTAAAGAGGTCGCTGCCGATAGCGCGCAGATCTCCGGCGCTACCCGGGGCATTGAGCGGAATACCATCCAGTGAGAGGGCCGTTTGACTCGCATCCTGACCTTCGAGCGATACCGTTTGCGTCGCGTCACTATCGTTGCTCGAGGTCGCGACCGTCACGCCGGAGAGCTTCCCGAGCGCGTCTGCGAGCGTGTCGGAAAGCTTGCGCTGTGCGCTGTTTTGATCGATGGTCGTCGTCGAAACGCTGGCCGTCGACTTCGCGACGACCGATGCAATCGTTCGCAGGTTTCCGCCTTTGGCTTGCGCTAACGCTACGGTAACGGTGACGACGCGGCCGTTCGTCACCTCGAAATTCTCCGAGGTGACCGCATTGAAACCGCGAGCGAAGACGCGCGCCCGATAGATGCCGTCGGGCACTTCGGTAAAGTGCACCTTTCCGTTGTCGCCGGTGTACTCGCTGGTAATGACGGGACCATCGAGCAGCACGCGCGCCAGCACTACCGGAGCTTTGGAACCAGCATCCTGGACGACGATGTCGATCTCGCCCGTGTCGGATTGTGCAAGAGCGGGCGCCGCTCCCAACAGCAGCGCGAGGATCAGAAAAAAGGCGAGCAAACGGCGCGTCATTTGTGTTTTTGTACCATAATAAGGATTGGAATGGGCTGTGAGGTTGCTTAGAGTTTTATGAAGACGGTCGTGCCCCGCCCGGGCGCGCTGTCGATGGCGATTTCGCCGCCGGCGCGATTTACCGCGCGCTTTGCAATTGCTAAACCCAGGCCCGTTCCGGGAATCTCGCCGCGAGCATCGCCTCGGAAGAAGCGTTCGAACGCATGCAGGCGCTCCGATTCAGCCATCCCCGGTCCCTCGTCGCGAACGCTGAAAACGGTGCTTCCGTTTTCGCGATACGCACGCAGATGGATCGGCGCTCCCGGCGCGTACTTGAGCGCATTTTCGATCACGTTCCAGAGCGCCTCGCCGAGCTCGGCCCGGTCGGCTTGGACTTCTTGCACGCCGTCCACGCTATAGTCGATGTTGCGCTGATCGTCGAGCCGGCGAGCCGCTTCGACCTGATCGCGGAGCATTGCCGGAACGTCGATAGGCGCGCTTTGCGGCGGTGCCTCGGCGTCCATGCGAGCAAGGCGCATCAGACGATCGATGAGGCCGCGCATGTGCTCCTTCTCGATCGCGATTGTGCTCAGAATCTGTTTTGCGACTTTAGGTTCCTCGATCGCTCCGCGGCGCAGCACGTCGATGTAGCCCGCGATAACGGTTAGCGGTGTGCGCAGCTCATGACCCGCGTCCGCCACGAATTGGCGCATGCGCGCCTCGGTGTTGCGCCGCTCCTGCATCGCGGCAGCGACGCTTGCCGCCGCGTCATTGTAGGCTTCCGTCAGCGTTGCAATCTCGTCGCCGCTCGCAGTCACGAAACGGCGCTGCGTGTAATCGCCGTCGGCCAATGCCTCCAGTGAAGCCGTCACCTCCGTTACCGGCGCGAGCGCTTGACGTGAGAACACGCGACCGATAAACCATGAAGCAACAATTGCCACGACGGCGATACCGAAGACGATCCACCAGTAGCTGACCAAATTCGCAAGAATGATCCAATCCGAGGCATCGAACGTCACGTATCCGCCCCGGATCGCCGTGATGCGCCACCAATCACGTCCGACCGGCGGCGGCGGAGGAGCGGTCAGGCTGCTCGCAACCGGCGTAATCGCATCGTTCAGCCGAATGGGCGCGACTTGCAGTTTGACGGTTCCGCGTAAAACACGAGCCAGAATTTCCGGACGTACGGTCGAGTCGCCGCCCAAGAATTTTCCACGCGCATCATAGACGGCTACGTGCAAGCCGATGCCGCTGAGCGCTCGAGCGATCCTTGGCGCAGCTTGCTGCAACGGTATTCCGTCATGCTCGTACCTCTCCGAAAGGAAACGCGCTTCTTGGTGTTTGGCAATGATAATGTCGCTGCTAAAACCCGAGAGCTCGTAAATGAGCGCAATCGACGAGGCGGCGATGACGATGAGCACCGTAACGCCCAGCAAGAGCGCGTACAGCGTTGCCAAGCGTGAGGAAAGCGAGCGGCGCATCACATCCTCACTGCGAGAGGCCGTACCCTACGCCGCGAACGGTGCGGATGAACGAGATCGCCTGATCGGCGCGATCGAGTTTCGCACGCAGATACGAGATGTACGTCTCGACGATATTCGGGCCTCCCTCGAAATCATGTCCCCAGACCAGTTCGAGCAGATGATCCTTGCTGAAGACACGCCGCGGCTCGCGCATGAACACGTCGAGCAAGTCGAACTCACGCTGCGTTAAGTCGAGCCGGTCGCGGCCGTGCCACGCTTCGCGCGTCGTCGGATTGATTGAAACCTCGTGCCATCGCAATACCTGTTCTTCAATGAGCTGCGGCCGGCGCAGTTTGGCCTGGAGGCGCGCGATGAGTTCTTCGAAGATAAACGGCTTGACCAGATAGTCGTCGGCGCCGGCGCCCAGACTGCTGACCTTGTCGGAGGTTTCGCCCTTGGCGGTGAGCATGACGATTGGAGCCTGCGTTATCTCGCGCAGACGCGGGAGCAGCGTGATTCCGTCGAGCTTCGGCATCATGATGTCGAGCACGATGACCTCGGGGTCCCACGAACGCACCAAATCCAAAGCGGCCAGCCCGTCGGCCGCCGTGCGAACGATGTATCCTTCCCGGCTCAGGCCGAGTTCCAGCATTTCGCGAACAAAACGGTCGTCATCGACAACCGCGACGCGGGCAGGTTGCATATCCAGCATGTACGGTAGATAGTCGGTTCAAACCCTGTGACATTGCTGTGTCATGCACTCTAGGCCGCTTGCCAGCGCAGGCAGCGCTGCCCGGCAACCACGCAAGCCGCCTCGATGCTCTCGAGCGGATGAACCACGAGCTCGATGCCTTCTTCTCGCAGCCGCGCGCAGGTTGCCTGGTCGGGAAGCCAGTGCGCGAAAAGGTGCACCTGCGTGCAACCCGCTCCCCGGGCAAGCAGCCCCAGCACATCCGCCAGCGAGCAGGTCCGCACAGCGCGAAGCCGATCGCGTGACGAGGGCGCGAAAACTCGCGGCGTTTCCACCCGCAATGAAGACCAGCAGTCGCGAAATAGCCTCGCAGCCCGTGCTCTCAAAATCCACGGCGGCGGCTTTCACGGTGTGCGCGAGGGAAGCGTCGACGTGCGCGTGCAGGCAGGCCGGGGTGATGCTCGCGCTGCGACCGGCCTCCAGAATCGCACCTGAACCGATGATGTAGTTCATGACCCAAGCATGCAGCGTCCGTGTGCCGGACGGGTGACACGAAAGAGCGCGTCTCGAGGAGGATAGACGCGCTCTTTTGCCCACGACCCGATATCGGGAGCTCTGATTAGGCGCTGGAAGCGTGGCCCTGTTCGACGACCGGCTTCCTTCGAGTAACGGAGAACGTGCCGAGCATCGCGTCCACCACAAACGGGTCCCACTGCGTCCCACTTCCGGCATCCAAAATCTCGAGCGCCCGCCGCGGAGAAATCGCTTTGCGATACGGCCTGTCGCTAATCATCGCGTGAAACGCATCCGCGACGGCTACGATCGCGCGCTTCGAGCGGAATGCTCTCACCCGCGATGCCGTCGGGGTAGCCTAGGCCGTCCCAGCGCTCGTGGTGGGCGCGGACGATCGCCGCGCACCGTGCGAGCGACGGAATTTGGTTCAGGATGCGCTGCCCGGCCGCGGGGTGTTCGCGCATGACCGCCCACTCTTTGGGAGTGAGCGCTCCGGTTTTCAACAGAATCGATTCCGGAGTCGCGATCTTGCCGATGTCGTGCAAGATGGCGCAGAGTCTCGACGAAATCGCTCGTCTCTTCGTCGAATTCCAGTGCCGTGCATATGCGGCGCGCCCATTCGCCGGTAGCCTTCGAATGGCAGCACGTCTGCGAATCGCGTTCTCCGAGCATGGCACAGGAGCGCCTGCGCCGTCTCGGTATAGGCGGATTGCGATTCGCCGCGATCGTCAGAGACCGCGGAAAGCGCCGAACGAATTTCCGTCTTCAGGACTTCCAGCAGAGCCAGAAGCCGGCCCTGATCGACGCCGAAGCGGCCGGCTTCGGTCGCGACGACGTGGGCGACGGCATCAGTCAGTTCCGAGGTACGCTGACTGCCGAGGCGGCGTCCTTCGCGCACGGCCCAGGTCGAGAGACCCACGGGCTTGGCGAGTTGGACGGACAAGCAAAAGCGATCGAGGATGTGCTCGATCGACGACTCCAAAGCCGGGTCTCCGAACAAGGCGGGGTCCTGGAGTTGTTCGACGACCATGTTGGTGAGCCGGCGGATGTCGCCCAATATTGCGGCCGCGGCTTTGGGTAATGTGTTTACTTCCATGTCACACCTCCCCGTAAAGGGGTCTCTAGCCGGCTCCGAGCGGGGGCACTGAGCAGGCGAGCAGCAAGTAAGAGGGCAGCAACGACTAACGCGGTTATCATGTAAAAATCGGCTCCTTAATAAAAAGGCGTTACTTCAATCCCAGAGTACCGCTCGGGGAGGGAGCCGATCTCTAGTTAAATTTAAGTAGGCCCTTTTTGCGAGCAACACTAAGGGCCTCACTGCGGCCACTACAGCCCAGCTTGCGGATCACGTTTTGCACGTGAGCCTGAATAGTGTAGACGCTTCTCCCGCTGTCTCGCGCGATCTCCTTCGGGCTCTGCCCTTGCGAGAGGGCATAGAGTACCTCGATTTCAGCCCGAGTGAGGGGTCCCTCCTCATCGTGCTGCCGGTCCATCACCGCGGAAAGCGCTCGGCTCAGAACCATGCTTAGACCAGCGTGGCTGATTGCCCGCAGCTGACCGATTGCCTCGGTCACCTCGCCGCCAAGAAGCGGCGTTTTCACCAAGCGGCAAACCGCTAGCGCACACTGGTAAAGGGCCTCTACCGAAGGACTCTCGAGTTCGGATCGGGTCGCCAGGATCCGGTGGGCGTTCGTGATCCGGCCGCATAGTGCCTCGGTGATGGCACAGATCGAACGAGCGGTTTCCGAGGTGATCCGGCCGTAGAAATAATCGAACGTGTCATTTTGTATCTCTTCGAGCGTGACGCGCACCAGTTCGATGGCACGTTCCCGCTTGCCGCTGGCCACTGCGTACAGGCTCTGAATCGCGCGATTGAAGACGCGATCGAAGTTGTAGAAGCTTCGATCCGCGACGGTCGAGAGTAAACGGTACGCTTCTTCGAAGCGGCCCTCCCACGCGGCGCTCATCGCACGCGCGGGGATGATGTAAAACGATCGGCTCGAGTCGGTCGTCGTGGCCGCTGCGAACTGCTGCTCGAGCACGGCGATTCGCTCGGCGTTCCCGCGTCGCGCTTCGATATGGATCTGGAGCAGCAGCGAATTTTGCAGCGAGAACCGATCGCCGGCTTTAAGCGCGGCGTTCACCGCCTGCTGTGCATGCCATACGGTTTTCGTCACGTCGTCCGCATAAAAGAGCGCAGCGGTTCCCAGACCGGCGAACGCGGCAGCGGCGGTAATGTACAGCGCATTCTCACCGGACAGAATCTGCGCTCGCTCGAAGAGCCCGCAGACAGCGTCATAGGGCTCGACGAGCGAAAGCGCCGCGATGCCCATGCGGTAAAAGATCTGAGCGCGCAACTGATCCGACTCAATCGAGCCCGCCAAATACTCCGCGCTCGGCCATCGCCGCGCGCGCTTCATCGGCGCGGTTCGCGTTGGCGTAGGCCGGGACTAAGAAACTTATCGCCTTCGCGCGTATCGCAATCGGAAGGCTTTGATCGCCGGCGAAGGGTTCGAGCAGCGGGATGACGTCGCGACCCTGATTGAAGAGCACGGGCGCGAGCCGTGCCGCAAGTTCCCCCCGCAGCACGATGTCGGCGCTGCGCTCAATCGCTCGTTCGAACAATGATTCCGCGCGATCGAAACGGCCTGCCTGCGCTTCGCGAGCTGCGCGAAGGCCGAGCACGAGCGGCTCGGTCGCTCGCGTTTCAGCCGAAAGCGCTTCGACCGCATGATTAACCGCGTCCTCGTGGGCCTGTTCCATTAACTGAAAGCCGCGCTCGCGCAGTAATCGCAGGACGTCCGGCTCGCATGCCATGCTTGCGTAGATCTGC
Organism: Vulcanimicrobiota bacterium; assembly: GCA_963777365.1. Classification (GTDB taxonomy): domain Bacteria; phylum Vulcanimicrobiota; class Vulcanimicrobiia; order Vulcanimicrobiales; family Vulcanimicrobiaceae; genus CAVZQG01. The sequence continues at coordinate 10,945 of CAVZQG010000016.1, read as the reverse complement.
AGCGCGTGCGGAATGTGCCCGGCTTGTTCCAACGCCTGAGCCACGCGACGCTGCATCAGCTCGGCTGCCGCTTCGCCTTCGAGCTCGACCTCGTGCCGCAGAAAATCCCGGAAGAGATCGTGGCAGCGATAGATGTCGGGGCGGTCCGGATAAACGAACGCGACGCGGTCGCGAAGCGCTTCGACCCGGGCCTTCGCTTTTGAATATCCGCCGTGCCGCAAGACGTCGAGGTCGACTTCGGGCATGTACGCGATGAAATGCAGCAGCTCGCGCTCTTCATCGTCGAGCATTCCGTACACTTGCTCGGCCAGATAGCGGTAGACCATCTCACGCGTGCTGGCGGCGATGTTTCGCAGATCCACCGAACGCGTCGAGGTTCGCAGCGCAAAGCTCAGGGCGGTGGGCCAGCCTCCGGTCAATGAAAGGATCTGCCCCAGTTCTTCATCGCGAACGCCTACGCGCGAGGCTTTCGCCGTCATGCGCGCTTCTTCTATCGTAAACGAAAGATCGCGCTCGTCGACGTTGAGATCCATGTCTCCGTAGGCGAGCCACGAACCCACCGGCAAGTCGAGCGATGAGCGCGAGGCGATAATCCAGCGAGCTCGCCCCTTGGTACGCTCGATGAGCGAAACGAGAAATTTGGTGATCTCCGGATCGTTTTCAGTGACGTGCAAGTCGTCGATCGCGATAACGCCGGTGTAGGTCTTGATATGCGCGTGCATCCACATCGCAAGGTCGAGTCCGGGCGTTTGCGATGAACGGCTCTTTTCGTACGCGCCTGAAACCGTCTTGCGCGCGTCGGGGGCGGTTTCGGTAAGAGCATCCGCCAAGCCACGCACGAAACCGAGCAAGTTCGCGTGTTCCGCGCGAACGTCGTATCGTACGCTCGCACCCGCCAGCGTATCGAGATACTGCCGCATTGCAAGGGACTTGCCATAGCCTGCGGGCGCCACGATCAAAACAATCCGCTGCGTGGCAGCCGACGCAATACGTTCGACGACACGGGGCCGCAAGACCGGGGTGAACGTGCCACCCGTTTCGATTCGGCCATCCGCGCCCACGGCCCGGATCATAAGAACGTCCTTACGTCTATGCGCAGGGGCCTCCTCCAGCGCCCACTCGGCAAGCGTTAAGCCTGTGTCTCGTGCCGCCTACTAGGCCTGATCCGGCCCCATTGCCGGGTCGCCGATTTCACGAGATATCGTCGTCCCCGCGACGCTCGCCTGAATCGGATCCGCGATCGCGGTAGATCGCGGGTTCTTTCGTGAGTGTCGTCAGGGGTTTAGCTTTTGTGCCCGCAGTTGGTCGTCGAGGCTGCGCAGCATGCCGTCCTCAAAGCTGCGCACCGCACGCATACGATCGGACGTGAGCGCGTGCAATGCGGCCGTCTCCTCGAGCTGCGCACGCGTTTGCGGTCCGAAGGTCCCGCTGACATACCCGAGCCTGCGCCTGCAGGCGCTCCCGCAGGATGTCGGTTAGGAAATCGTCGTCCTGATCGTTGCGCGGATTCTGCGTGATGCTCAAGAGCAATGCCTTGGCCTGCGACTGCGCCTGAGCGACTTGCGCGGCCAATGCGCGCTGGGCCGGCGAGTCGAGCTCGGCGGTACGCAGCGGTGCCTCATTCAAGACGGTCGAAAGCATGTTGAGCGCCGCATTCACGTGACCGAAATCGTCCAGGAGGCTACGCATCGATTCGTACCCGTCGCGCAGTTGCGCCTGCGTGTAGTGCGTACGCGGATCTTGCCGAATCACAATGGGGCTTCGTAAAACCGCGGATCCGGTGCGAAGAACGAACGTATACGTACCGGGAACGACCGGGGCTCCCGAGCCGACACCCTGGTTCCACGACGGCGTAAAGTTCCAATCGACCGGTTTGTCTTGCGTCATGTCCCAATCGATGCGGTTCAAGCCGGCTTGACTCGTGATCTCCTTTTGCGTGAAATGGCGGATCGCATTACCATGCTCGTCGTCGATCTCGCCGCGCGCATCTTTATGGGCCTCTTTCAAGTAGTATGTGATGACGGCTCCATACGATGGGTCTTCGCCGTTAACGTGCGTTCCGTAGTAGCCGTGAAGGTTCCATTCGTAGGCGGCTTCGATCGGAAATACGCGGTCCGCGTGCGCGTCCGCCGTGCGTTCCCACTGCTGCAGCGGCGTGAGGTCGTCAAGGATGTAGACCGCGCGGCCGTGCGTTGCGACGAGCAGATCGTCCTTGTCGGGTTGTACCGCCAGGTCGCGCACCGGTGCGGCCGGCATGTTGAGTGTAAGGTTGCGCCAATGCGCACCGTCGTCGAATGAGGCCCATAGCCCGTTGTCGAGCCCGACGTACACGAGCCGGGGATTGCGCGGATCGACCAGAACCGTCCGCGCCTCCATCTCGCCGGGTAAGCCGCGTGAAATATCGCTCCAATGCGCGCCGTAGTCGTGCGTCACGTACACATATGGTGCGCGATCGCCGATCATGTGCGCATCGTAGATCGCGTACAGCGTTCCCGCGTACCGGTTTGATGCGGAGAGGCTCGCGAAACGGCCGTACGGCGCCGGAATGTTCGGCGTGACGTTGCGCCAGTGTTTTCCGCCGTCCAGCGTGAGCTGCACCAGCCCGTCGTCCGTGCCTACCCATAGTTCACCGCGTCGAACGCTCGAGGGCGCGATGGCAAGGATCGTCTCCGAGGTTTCGGCGCCTGTGCCGTCAAGCGTGATGCCGCCCGTGATGACCTCGTGCGATCGGTTGTTACGCGTCAAGTCGCCGCTGACGGCCTGCCAATGACGGCCCCGATCGGTGGTCGAGAAAAGCACGTTGCCGCCGACCCACATGTGGTGCAGATCAAAAGGATCGAACGCAAACGGTTCTTCCCAATTGAAACGGTACGCCAAATCCTTGGGATCCACGACGTTTTGGTCGCGAAGATACGGCTGCGCGTACACAACCTCGCCCGAGCGCAGATCCGTATACGCGAGCTCGCCTTGGATGCTCCCGCCGCCGCTGCTGAACCAAACGATGTTTGGGTCGGCAGGATCGGGCATCACGAATGCGCCGTCGCCGCCGCCCATTGCGCGCCACTGCGCCGCGTTGATGCCGTCGCCGCCCAGACCGTTGTTCGGGGCGCACCATACGCCGTTATCCTGCAGCGGCGCGCATACATGATACGGCCGCTCGCGATCGTATCCGATATGGTAGAGCTGTGCGATCGGCAGATTGTGCGGCATCGCCCACGTCGAACCGTCGTCGTAGGAAAACGAGGGGCCGCCGTCGTTGGCTTCGATGATGCGCTTGGCATCGCGCGAAATCCACATTCCGTGATTATCGCCGTGGACACCGTGCGCGCCGACGCGCCAGCTCTTTCCCCCGTCGGAGCTGACGGCGACATGAACCGAGAGCGTCCAGAGGTGATTCTGATCGGTCGGATCGACAAAGACGTGCGTATAGTAAAATGGGCGTTCGTCGATCAGCGTATTCTCGCTGACCATTTCCCACGTCGCTCCGCCGTCGTCACTGCGCCAGAGCAAACCGTGCTTGGATTCGATGAGCGCATACACGCGCTGCGGATTCGAAGGCGCGAGCGCAACACCGATGCGGCCCGTTTCTCCGTCCGGTAAACCGGCACCGTGCAGGCGCACCCAGGTCGCGCCGAAATCGGTCGAACGGTAAAGGCCTCCGGCGGGTCCACCGCTCTGCGAGCTCCAACCGGTGCGGCGGTAATCCCACATTCCCGCATACACGACGCCGGGCGCCTTCGCGCTCGCATCCATATCGGAAACACCCGTACGCGGCGAAAGGTAGAGCGTCTTCTTCCACGTGCGGCCGCCGTCGGACGTCCGGTACATTCCGCGATCCGTCGAATCCGCAAACGGATCGCCCAGCACGCCGACCAAAACCGTATTCGGATCGCGCGGATCGATCAGCATGCGCGCGACCAGGGCGCTGCGCAGCGGCAGCATACGCTGCCACGTCTTGCCGCCGTCAAGCGTCCGATAGACGCCGTCGCCGGCGATCACGTCGTTGCGCGGCGCTCCTTCGCCCGTTCCTACCCACACGACGTTCACGTTCGAAGGATCGATCGCGATCGAGCCGATCGATTGCGCATCCTGCTTGTCAAAGACCGGCGACCAGCTCTGCCCCGCATTCGTCGTCTTCCACACACCGCCGCCGGCGGCACCGGCGTAATAGAGTGATGAGTCGGCGTCCGTGCCCGCGACTGCGCCCAGCCGTCCGCCGGAGATCTGCGGGCCCACATTGCGAAAGGTCAGTTGCGAGAACGGGTCGGAAGCGGGCGCGGCGCCGCAAAGAACGAGCGCGGCTGCACAAAGAAGCACAAGACGATGCATATGCGCCCATTAGGCGCGCAGTCGTGATTTACTTTTGTGCCGTCAATTTGACAGCGGCGTTCTTAGAGCCGGGGAATCCCGATCCGGCCGCTCGCGACCGCCTCGTAAAATGTACGTAGAAATTTGATTCGCCGCCGGTGCGCTCGTTTGCGACGACCGAATCTGCGATGCTCGTGGATGACGCGGTCGATGTCCCAGCCCTGCGCGATCCGAACGAGCGCGCAGAAGACCAACACGCTCCCCTTGCCGCGCGAATCGTACACGTAGATCGTTCGCCGTCCGTGCACGTCATCCAGGAATCGCAACCATTTGACCGCCTGCGCGATCGTGGGCGCGCGTCCGCTGCGCACGGGAATGTGAACGGAGAGGACGTGCGGCGCGCATTTTTCAAAACGGGCTGCCCTGTCCCGCCGGCGCAGATTGACGATCGTATCCACGGCGGCGGCTCGCAATGCCGCGGCCTGCTTTTTACGCGGCTGGGGTCCCGCGAGCAGCCAGGACTCCACCGGGCAGATACGAGCCGGCTTGCGCTTCATGCAGCCAGTCTACCATAACGGGACATTACCGATGCTGTTGAATGAGATCGGTCACGAAGTCTGCGATGAACTCGCCTTCCCACTGCAATCGCGAGGCCAGCCAGCGTTTTTGCGCGGGGCACGTAAGTTCGCCCAGCTCAAGCACCAGCGCGGCGCTGCGCGCATGTACTTGGCGAAAGCCGTAATAGTCGCTCAGGTTATCCGTAAAGTTATCGTTGTGAAAGCCGAACGGAAACACGGCGCCGTATGTGCTGCGCCACAAATGCGCGGCAGGCTGCGATGCAGCGGAGTGATAGCCGATCGAGGCGCGGCTCGTGCACGGGCGCTCGGTTCCGTCGAAATGGATGAAAATTGCGGCTGCGACGTCGAACGTTCCGGCGAAATCCGCCGGCTCTCGCGCGACCGTATAGCCGCGGCCGCGCAGCACGCTCGTCGCAACGTCCGCGACGATCGGCGTCCATTCGCGCTCACCGGGCGTTCCGAGATTGCAGCGATGCTTCGGAAAATGCGCGCAGCTTTGCGGGCGGCCTTCGTGCCCGGCCGAGATGAGCACATCGTAATGCAGTATCGAGGCCAGAATGAGTGCGAGCATGCACGTGTGGGTGCGCCTCGACGCGGCTCGGCGTCCTTCGACAAGCTCGGATGCAGAGCGCGGGATGACAGAGCGTTGAGGCTCGATCGGTCTAGGGGAGGCCGACGAGGTGTTTGATTTCGGCGGATGGTTCGACTTGCAGCTCGGCGGCTAAGATATCGCGGTATTGGCGATAGTGACGCAGGGCTGCGCCGCGATCGCCGCTGGCCAGGTGCGCGGTGATCGCGATTTGGCGCGCAGCCTCGTCGCAGGCGTCGTAGCCGATCATCTCTTCCGCCAATTCGAGCGCTCGATGCGGCTCTCCGTGACTGAGCGCATCCTTTGCCAGTCGGCCGGCCACTTCCAGCCGAAGCTCGCTGATGTGGCGTTCGGTCGCCTCGAACCACTCCCACTGCAGCATACGATCGGGCCGGCGCGCTCGCAGCCTTTCGAACAGGCTCATAAGGACACGACGCTCGGCGTCCGCAAGTGCGGGGCGCGAACGAAGGGCCGCGATTGTGCGATCGATATCCCACAGATCGACACGGACGTCGTCGTGCAGCGCATAGCCGTCCTTGCTGCGCACGATCGCACGATCGTTTCCGATGTGCTGGCGCAGCCGATGGAGGCAGACGCTGAGCGCGTTCCGCGCGGCGTACTCGTCCAGTTCGGGCCAAAGAAGATCGGCTAAGCGGCTGCGCGGCACCACTTCGCGTCGCAGCGAAAGGGCCACGAGCAGCGCCAGTTCACGCTCCGAGAGCGAGACCGCTCGCCCGGCCGTGCGCACTTCGCCGTCGGTAAGCTGCACCTCGAGCATCGGCACGCGCTCGACACGTTCGCGCTCCAGCCTGCGTACCAAATTCGAGAGCATGCCGTGGTCGGATGCGCGATCGGCAATTCCATATACCGCCGACACCAGGTGCGGAGAATCGCAGCGTTCCGCCAGATTGATCGCCTTGCGCATGTGATCGTCAAAGTGCAAGTCGTCGAAGTACGCCAGCGTGATAATCGACAAGCACTCGACGAACGGCGCACCGTGCTGCTGCGCCGCGGCGACCGCCGCTTTCGCGTTGCGAACCGCAACTGCGGGATCGCTCGCATTCGCGGCTTCGATGATGCGCCCGCATGCAACCCATTTCAGCAGATCGGCATCACTGGGCGCTTCCGACCGGCCCGTGACGACGGCCGAGAAATACGCAAACCTGCGAACGCCGTTGCGGTGCACGGTTTCGTCCAGTTCGGCAGAGTAGCGCGTTAGTAACGCATCGTCGCCCGCGATCCATGCGCCGAACGCACCTTCGGCGAGATCGAGCGCAACGAAGTTGTACAGGCCCGAGCGGCGCGACGCTTCGAGCGCGCGATCGACGAACTGCCGCGCCACCGGATATTCGCCGCGCAAACGCGCGATGTCGGCTCCAAGCGAGAGCAGCGTTCCGGATCCCATGATGTCCATGCCGCTGACGAGCGGCAACGCCAGCGTGAGGTCGCGCTCGGCGCGAGCGATGTGTCCTAACCGCGCTCGCATGAGACCGAGCAAATAGAACAGGTATCCCTCGAAATGATTCTTCGGCTCCTCGCCGACGTTGTTTTCCGCGGCGAAGCGCTCGAGTATCTCGACAGCCTCCTCGATGAGACCGATATAACTCATGAAAAGGACGCGAAACGCTAAGATGTAGTAACGCTCGATCGCCGTGCAGTCCGGTGCGAGCGTGCGCCAGAGCGACTCCGCTTCGTCGAGCAGACTCTTCGGTATCGACGCAGAACATGCGCAGGAGTGCCGTCACAGCCCACAGTCGCGGATAGCGCTGCACGAGCGTTCGATCGAGCGAAGAAAGCACGCGCGCGTACGCCATCGACGGCGTGTGATCGCGAATGACTTCGTGCTGACCCAGCGCGTGAGCCGCCGCGGCGCGGTCTCCGCGAGCCAAGTGCAGTTCGGCCGCGCGCTGGTAGCGCTTTGCTTCCTCATGGACGTGCGCGGTGTGCAGTAGCACCTCGATGCGCTGTTCTTGCCGGTGTTCGATGAGCAGCGAGGCCAGCAACGGATGCAGCAGAAACGCCCCGTCATTCGTCCGCGTGAGAAACGGCGATTCACGCGCGAACTCCGCCAAGTCGCTTATGGCGCGATCGTTCGAGACGGCGGCCTGGAGATCCGCGATCATCGCGTTGGGAATGCAGGCACACGCGAAAAGCGCGCTCACCAGATCCGGATCGAGCGAAGCCAGGACCTGATCGGCGAGGTAGTCGTGGCAGCTCTTCGAAAGCAACGTCGTCCAGACTCTCGAGCAGCTTCTCGATCCGTCCCTCGTTGGCGAATCGCTTTAAAAGAAAGACCGCGATCGGCCAGCCCTGCGAGAGCTGCATGATCCGCGTGAGAAAACCGGGCTCACCCTCGTAGGCGTGAAACAGCCGGGCAAGCTCGGTCCGGTCGAACGCGAGGTCTTCGGCGCGCAGCGTGAGGATTTCGTGGGGCGAGGCGAACCTCGTAAGGTGGACTCGCAAATTCTCCCGGGAGCAGATCACCACCGCTCGCCCCTCCCCGCGCTGGGTCAGCAGGCGCGCGAAGAATTCGCGGGCCGACGGGTCGCGCGCGATGTGCTCCGCGTTCTCGAAGACGAAGATCGTGTCGTCGGTCGGGACTTTCCACGCTTCGAGCGCGAGGTTGACCCGCTCGGCCACGCTCGTGCCCCCGTCGCCCAGCATCAGTTCGCGCTGCGTGAGGGTATGGGTTCGGCTCGGGCTCTCAACGGCGAGTGCCGGAACCAGCCGGCGTGCCAGGTCGAGGTCGTCCAAGTATCCCGGCGGCGTCGCAAATAGCCGCCGAGCGCCCCGCCACGAGCTGGCGAGCCAGCGTCGATTTGCCGAAGCCGGCAGGCGCGATGAGTGCCAAGATTTTGGGCTGGACGCGGTCGACCCGATCCAATAGGGCATCGCGGCGGATCTCTAACATCGCGCCCGACAAAGCAGCCACGATTCTCTAGTACGACGCTACCAGTCGTGAATGACTTCTGTCTGACACCGCGAGGCTGTAATCGTTTTGTAAGTGGATTTTTATGGGCCGTAAGTACCATGAAAAGCCTATCGGCTAGTCTCTCTGTACACCCTTACTAGCCCTCCGGCCGATACCGGGAGGTTTAAGAAGGGTGTGAGAGCCGTTTTTCTGCTCACAGGGGAGACTTCAGGGATGGTCCTTTCACCGGAGGCCACCGCCGGACCGCGTGTCATGGTGGTAGGCAAAGACCCGCTGATTACTCGTACGCTCACCAAACTGCTCGGACTTGACGACGGCATCGCCGTCCTGGGAGCAGCACCCTCAATTGTCACCGCGCCCATCGCGGAGCTGCGCCCCGACATCATTATTCTGGACCAGGCCGGCGGCCGGCGCAAACCGTTCGCAGCGCAAGCCTACCTGGACCAGGTCGCGCCGTCGACCAAACTTTGCGCGCTGGAAGCGCTGGGCGGGATGACGGTGACCGAAGTGCTTCGCACGATCAAGCATCTGGCCCGGGACTACGGCGCCAGCGCCGAGGACGCACGGCATCTGGAGCTGCGTAAGCCCGGCGGGCGAACGGGATGCGCTCTCCTCGCTCTCCGAGCGAGAACTCGAGGTCGTACGGCTGGTTGCCGAAGGGCTTTCGAACAAAGAGATAAGTTCGCGACTCTCGCTCAGCGATAAGACCGTAAAAAACCATATCTCGCACATACTCGCAAAGATGAATCTGACGGCGCGCACGCAAGTGGCGGTCTACGCGATACGCGCGGGTTTGGTCTAAGCAAAACGCTTACCGTTCATCCTAAATGCTACGAAGACGCTCGCGCCGCGCGAGCGTCTTTACATTCTTCCCCGCTCATCAAAGGTGCGCCGCAACCGATGATCTAAACGACTTTTGTATTCAGAGCCGGGGTATGCTGCCGAACATGCGTGATGCGCGACCGAACTGGCCGAACGGAATCGGTCTCTTGTTGATCCACTTGGGCGCCGTAGCGGTGCTCCTTCCGATGTTCTTCTCGTGGTGGGCCGTTATCGTTGCCGCGATCGTTTCTTATGCGACGGGTGCGCTGGGAGTAACGCTCGGCTTCCACCGCACGCTCTCGCATCGCAGCGTACGTCTGCGCAAGCCGGTCGAATACGCGACGGCACTTCTTGGGACGCTTGCGTTTCAAGGCGATCCGATCTCGTGGGTTGCCACGCACCGCGTGCATCATGCCAACTCCGACGAGCAAGGCGACCCGCACAGCACGCGTCTTGGATTCGGATGGGCGCACGTCGAGTGGTTATTCAAACCCAATCCGAACATTCCGACCACGGCCGAGGAGTTCAAAAAATACTGCCCCGATCTGTGGAACGAACCGTTCTACCGCGTTCTGCAATACATTCACATTCCGATGCAGATTGCGCTGGCCGTCCTGCTGTATGCGCTGGGCGGCTGGCCGTTCGTCATGTGGGGCATTTTCGGCCGGCTGGTCTTTGCGTATCACTCCACCTGGCTGGTGAATAGCGCTACGCATATGTTCGGCTATCGCACGTATAAAACCGGGGATCGCTCGACCAATTCGTGGTGGGTGGCGCTGCTCTCGTTCGGCGAGGGCTGGCACAACAATCATCACGCGTTTCCGTATTCCGCGCGACACGGCATGGCGTGGTATGAGATCGACATCACCTGGTGGACGATCAGACTTCTGTGGCTCATGCATTTGGCCGACAAGGTACGCGTTCCCAGCCGCGCGCTTCGCGAACGCCTGCGAATACGATCCCTGCACCTCTCGCAATAAGGCTCGGGCGGGAACATCATCGGGCAAAGGATTCTGATAACGGGCGGCTCACGCGGCATCGGTGCGGCCGCGGTCCGCGCGCTGCACGCGGCGGGGCACACGCTCGCATTCACGTATAACCGCGACGCCGCAGCGGCAGCGCTGCTGCGCAGTGAACTTGGCGACCGCGTCGCGGAGTTTCACTGCGATCTGGCCGATTACGATGCGTTGCCCGCGTTGGTGCAGACGTGCGAGAAGCACCTGGGAGCCATCGACACGCTGGTGAACAACGCGGCGGTCTTCGATGAGAATCCGTTCTTTGACAATAGCTACGAGAAGTGGCGAACCGGCTGGGAGCGGACGCTTGCGGTCAACCTCCTGGGTACCGTGCACCTCACCTACCTGGTGCTGCAGCATATGCGCACGCGCGGCGGCGGCCGAATCATCAATGTCGCTTCGCGTGCCGCACATCGCGGCGAACTCACGTTCGCCGATTACGGCGCGAGCAAAGCCGCGCTGATAAACGTTACAAAATCAATGGCACGATCGTGCGCGAGCGAGGGCATCGTGGCCATCGCAATCGCTCCCGGATTCATCGAGACGGAGATGGCCGCCGACGAGCTGGGCCGGCGTCGCAGCGAAATAGAACGTGAAATCCCGCTCGGCCGTGTCGGTTCGCCGGATGACGTCGCATCGATCATCGCGTTTTTTGCAGGCGGCGCGGGCGACTATGCGAACGGCGCGACGATCGACGTCA
>CAVZQG010000015.1:0-71723 GCA_963777365.1 Vulcanimicrobiota bacterium | reverse complement strand
ACGGCGGCAGCTGACGTGCGCTGACGCTTACTCGTAATGCAGTGCGCGCGCGGCATCCAGGCGCGAAGCGCGGATGGCCGGCAAGACCGCGGAGGTAACCGTGCCGAGCAACGCCACGAGCACGACCGCGACGAACGTTCCAGCGTCCAGCGGTGAGATCGCAAAAAGTAGTGCGGCGATGAGCCGCGTGGAGTCTGCTGCCAGGACGATACCCAGACACACGCCGGCAAGGCCGGATCCGACACTTTCAAAAAGCACGGACTTGGCAATCTGAGCCGATGTCGCGCCGATCGCCATGCGTACCCCGAGGTCGTGCATCCGTTCGCTGACCGCATACGACGAGACGCTGTACATACCCAGGATCGCAAGCAGAAGCGCGATTGTCGCCAGCACGGTGAAGAGCACCAGGCTCAGTCGCGTCCGCGCCGCATCGGCATCGACGAGTGTAGGCAGCGAAACGACCTCGGGCGCAGGTAAAAGCGGGTCGAGGCGCGTGTTCAGTCTTTTCACCGCCGATGCGAGCGCCGCACGACTCCCTTGTGCGCGAACGATGATGCTGTTGGGACTAGGGAGCTGGGTGATCGGTACGTAGATTACCGGCGCGGGCGGCGAGGCGAGCGACTCACGCACGTTGCCGATGACCCCCACAATCGTCCGCAGCGGCGTTGGGGCGTCCGCCGGCATCGCGCGCTCCAAGCGTATGCGCTGCCCGACGATCGTGCCGCCTGGAAAATAGGTTCGCACAAATGCTTTATTTACCAGGGCCACGGGCGCACTCTGAGCACGCTCGCGCCGATCGAAAAAACGCCCTCGGACAAGCGGAACGCCGAGCGTCCGGAAAAAGTCGGCCGAGACCCCGAAACTCTTTATGAGCGCGTGTCGCAGCCGCGTCGCGGGAAAGCTGAACGTGCTCATGTCCGTGTCCTGAAACGGCACGTCCTCCGCGATTGCGGCGTTACCCACGCCGGGAACGCTCGCGATCTGCTCGGCAAGCTGCTGCGCGAAGCGTAAGCGCGCACGCGGCGTCGGATATCGATTTTCGGGGAGGCTGGGAACGGTCACCGCGTACGCGCCGGCGGGCGTAAACCCAACGTCCACGCGCACGAGCGTCGAATAACTGCGGATCAGCAGACCAGCCGCCACCATCAATGCGATCGCGAGCGCAACTTGCGCGGAAACAAACGCAGACCGCAGCTGCTTTGTCGACTTTGAATCGTCCGCCCGCCATGCGGCCTTCAAGTCATCGGCGATGCTGCGAGGCGTTCGCAGGATCGGAAGCAATCCGACGATGCAGGTGACAACAACCGCGAGCGCAAGGGCATACGCGGTGATCCGCGCGTCGAACGTGTCCCAACTCCATTGGGAGAGAACGGGCGCGAATAGCGCGCCCGCCGCGCGAAGACAGACTGCCGCCAGGCCAATCCCGGCCACTGCGCCGCCACATGCAAGTAGCGCTGCTTCGCAAAGAAGTTGGCCGGCAACCGCGCTCCGGCCCGCGCCCAGCGCACGGCGAACCACGAATTCGCGGTTCCGGCCGAGTGAGCGAATCAATTGCATGTTCGCCACGTTCGAACACGCTATCAGCAAGACGACGAACACCGCGCCGTAAAGCATGAGCAGCGCAGGTGCAACATCTGCCGCAATCGAGGACTGCATGGGCACAAGCGTTCGCGAGGACGGCGAATAAATGAGTCGATGATTGGCCGGATAGCGGCGCGCGAGGTTGTCAAAGACCCGCTTCGTGTCGCGTATCGCCGCGCCCATTGAAGTCCCGTCGCGCAGTCGAGCGATCCCGACAAGGTCGAAATCTCCGCGATATCTGGCGAGAGGCCCCGCGGGATCGAGGGGCAACCAGTAGTCGCTGCTCACGAGCTCGTTCGGTTTGGGATCGCGCAGGCCGCGCGGCGCGACGCCGACGAGCGTGTAAGCCTTTCCGTCCAGCATTACCACTCGCCCGAGAACGGTAGGATTACCGTGAAAATCGCGTTCCCACATCGTGTAGGAAATGAGCAGCGTACGTTTTCCCGCGTCCGATTCATCGAGCATTCTGCCCAAATGCGCATGCGCGCCGAGCGTTTGAAAATAGGGACCCGAGACGATCCGTCCCGTCAATCGCCTTGTTTCCCCGACGCCGTTCATCGTAATGCGATCGCCGGCGGATAGCGCGAGGCCGCGAAGCGTGCGTGTCTGTTCCGCGACATCTCGCGCTTCCGGATAGGAAAGCCACCAGTACTTGGGGACATCTATCCCGACGAATACAAGGCGCTGTGGATCATCATAGGGCAGCGGTTTGAGGAGCACGGTGTCGACCAAGGCGAAGAGCGCCACGTTCAAACCGATTCCAATGCCCAGCGTCAAGATGACCACGATCGTAAAGACCGGAGCCTTACGTAGAAGGCGCGATGCAAAGTGCAGATTGTTCCAGAACGATTCAAGGCGCAGGATGATTCCGTTCCAGGCGACGTTCGCGCACAAGGCGAGAAACACACCCCCGCCGCACTCGGCCGCGTCTAGCGCGTCGGCCGCGATTTGATCTTGATATTCCGTTCGGAACTCGTGCGGACAGAACAGCAACGCGAATGCCAGAAGCGGATTCATTTTACGTTGATGCTCGAACGGCAGCTGGTAAGAGCCGGCGCTCGCGTGCCGCTTGCACAAGCGCCTCCAGCCGCTGGGCTTCGGCCCCGGCAACTTCCCGGCCGCGGCGCGTCAAACGGTAATAACGGCGGCGCTCGTCCTCGTCGTCGATGCCGACTTCCGCTATCCAGCGATCGGCCTGCAGGCTGCTTAATCAACCGGTAGAGCGTGCCGGCCGGCAGCCTCACCACCCCATCCGATAAGCGCTCCGCATCGCGGGCAATGGCCGCTCCGTTCAAGTCGCCGCGAGCAAGCGCCAGCAGCACATAAAACGCGGCACGTGTCATCTCGATCCACCTTTCCCGCATTTATCCATGACGGATATCGTTATCCATTTCGGATATTTATATCCTTCATGGATAATTTCTTTTCTATTACAAGCAAGCTGCGGCAGGGCTCGTCGTGGGCATAACCGGTAGCATGAGAAGCGCGAAGCGCAGACGGCTGGCCGCGGCCGCAATCACCCTGCTGCTGCTCATCGCCGCACTCATCGCATTCCGGAATCCGATCGTCCGGATGGCAGCTCCGGCTATCGTCGGCATGGCAACCGGTACTAAAGTTTCAGTTGACCAGGTCTCCCTCGGCGGCACGCGTGCGACCCTGACCGGGATCCGCATGAGCGCGCGAGGCGAGCCGCTCGCCTATGTGCCCAAAGCCGAACTCGCGTATACGCTACGGGGCTTGCTCCCCGGCAGCGATCACCGCTTCGGCCTGCGAGCATTGACCGTCTACCAACCACAGATTACCGTGGTACGCAATCCGGACGGTACGTACAACCTGCCGAAGCTGCCGAGTGCCGGACCTTCGAATAAGGCGGCCGCGCCGATCAATATGACACTGCACGTCGTCGGCGGTTCCCTTACCGTGATCGACAAGACCAAGATCGATCCATCGGCGCGGAAACTGTCGATCGAGCACGTGAATTTCAACGCCGACGTGCACACCGATGCCCGCACGCACTATCTTGCCTCGATGGCCTACGTGGACAACGGTATTTCGTATCCGATTCGCGGGAATGGCCTGATCGATGCCGCCGGTATAACGCTTCACCATTGGACGGCGGCGCACGTGCCGCTCGCCCAGCTGGTCAACTACTCACTCAACAACGCCAACGTACGAATGCAGGCCGGCTACCTGGACAATCTGGATGCGCGCTACTACGGCGGGATTTCCGCCAGCGCATACATGCGCGGCGCGCAGGTTTCGATGCAAGGCGTAAGCGTTCCAATCCGCAACGTTCACGGTCCACTCGACGTCACGAGCGCGGGCCTGACCACGCCGCGCCTGGTCGCCGACCTCGCCGGAGCGCCTGTCTTCGTCACGGGCGGGATCTACGATCTCAAAGCGCCCAAATTTCGCTTATCGGTGCACGCGAACAGCGACGTTGCGCGCCTGAAGAAGTTGACATCCGCCTCGTCCGCGCTGCCCATGCGCGGTCCGGTCGATCTCTCGATGCTGGTCGAAGGAGCGGTACGCGCGCCGCTCGCACTGATCTCGCTGCGGTCACCCGAGATCGACTACCGCGCGATGCCGTTGCAGGACGCGGACGGCACGATCATATTCGACGGGAAAACGGCTCATATTCTGCATTTCACGCTCCGATACGACGGATTCAGTGTTGCCTCGCGCGGAAGCATATCGCTCCAGCCGGGTCCTAATGCCGTCGAAGCAGTTGCCGGAATCACGGGTCCGAGCGATCGGATCCCGTACGCGGCTTCCGTCATACCGGGCATGCAACTGCACGGCTTGCTGCTCGCCACCGCGAACAATCTCAAACAGGTGCAAACGCAGGGTGTGCTGACGGGCTCGGGCAACGCCGCACGGCTTTCCAGCGTTTTTCAGGTGGCGAGCAACGGGATCGGAAGCATCGCGCTTACGATGGGCAACACGGTGCGCGCGCGCATTGCGCTCGACCATCCGCATGGCCGCATCACTGCCCTGGTTCATGCGAATGGGTTAACGGTGCGTCCCACACGTCCCATTGCGCTGCCTGGGCTTCACGTGACCTCACTTCCGCCTGTGCAAGCGACGATCGACGGCGATCTCTTTGCGGAACAATTCCGAAACGAGATCGGTCTGAGCGGGAACGCCGAGTTGCGGAACGCTTCGTACAACGGCATTTCGCTCGTGAACGCGCGTGCACGCTTTGCCGGGCCGCCCGGAAACGTCGGCGTTTCCTCGTTGATCGCGCACGGGTCATTCGGCACGCTCGAGGCAAAAGGGCGGATCACCGGCACAAGCCACGTCGCGCTCGTCGGCCGTTTCAACGGTTCGCTCGCGGCGCTCAGCGCGCTTGCCGGACATCTTCCCGCGAGCGGCACCGTCGAGGCCCCAATCGCCTTGGTCTATAGCGGCGGCCGAAGCATCGCGCAAATCCGCGATGCCCGTTTTTCGCGGGCAAGCATCCGCGGCGTCCCGATAAACGGCCTGAGCGCAACGCTCGGCGCGCAAGGTAAAGGCGTGCAAGTGTTTGCGGCACGTGCAACTATCGCGCGGTCCGCAAGCGCCCTCGCGGCGGGCAGCCTCGGATCCAACGGAAACCGGCTCGCGCTCTCGGTCGGGCATCTAAATCTGTCTGCGCTTCGCGGCGCCGGGCTTCCGGTTAGCACGGGCTACGCGAACCTTGCGGCGCAGGCCGCCGGATCCCTTACCGATCCTCGCGTTCGCGGTGCGATACTGCTCGACCGAATGCAGTACGCACGCTATCCGATAAACGGGTCGGCGGCATTCGCGTACGCCGGCGATACGCTAACCGTTGACGATGCGCTCATCGGTTTGGGGCCGGCAATCCTGGCGGCCCAGGGCAGCGTCGACGGTATCAGGATCGGCGCACCGATGGTGCCGCGATATGACCTAGATGCCGTACTGAGCGCGGCGGACGCCCGATCGCTGATCGCTTTAACGCAGCCGAAGCTTGCGAAAGAATATATCGAAGGCAGCATCGATGCGAGGGTTCACGTGAGCGGTTCCGGACGAGATCCGCTCATCGCCGGAGCTTTCGATGTTCCTGAAGGTTCCGTACACGGTCTGGCATTCCGGAATTTGCACGGGACCATACGCGGACGCGCGCAGGACCTAAGGGTGCGCGACGCGGGAGTTACGGTCGGTTCGACGGTGGCGGCGTTCAACGCCGAACTCGCCGGGCGTAGCGTCCGCACGGAAGTTTCGGCACCCGATGCAAACCTGGCGGACTTCAACGACTACTTCGATACCGGCGATACGCTCGCGGGCAGCGGCGGCCTTACCGTGGATCTTGCCATGGCCGGCGGATCGATACAAAGCTCCGGCAACGTCGATCTTTCAAGCGTGCGATTTAGACGCTTCGACATCGGCAATGCGGCTGCGAGTTGGCACACCTCGGGCCACACGATCGCGATGCGAGCCGACGTAGGCGGAGTCGCCGGACGGGCGCATCTCGCGGGAAGCGTGCAAGTCCCACAGTTCACCTCGGTCGCGCAGATTGCGACGAGCTCGCAGGTCGATATGACCGGTACGCTTCGGGACGTCGATTTGGGAGACTGGCTTCCGATGATGGGCATGAATGCGCCGGTGGTCGGGTTGCTCAGCGCCGATGCGAGCGTCGACGGCCGGTATCCCGACCTCTCGCTCAAGGCGAAAGCCGCCGCTCGCAAACGGAGTTGTTGGACGCATTGCGCTCGAGCAAGCGAAGATGGAGATCTCGGCGCAGGGCGGGCGCGGGCAAATTCAGCAGGCCGTCGTGCGCATACCATATTTGAGCGCAAGCGGCTCAGGTACGTTCGGCTTTCACGGCAGCGATCCGCTTCGCATAACGTTGCGCGCGCAAAGCCCGGACATCGGAAAACTCATGACCTCGGCTTCCGGTAAAGCAAACGATGCCGCCGGAACGCTCGACACGACACTGACCGTACGCGGCACGCGCGCGGACCCGCAGCTTCGGGACGACTTTACGCTGGGGTCGTTACGATACGCGACATTCGCGGTCCCCAAAGTCTGGGGCACGCTGGCAGGCAACATGCGCTCCGTCCAACTCGAGCACGGCGAGGTAGATTTCGCACGCGGCCGTGCGCTCGCGGCGTCCGGCCTCATACCGCTGCACCCCGCTCCAAACGCACCGGTATCCGTGGACGTTACGATCGATAATCTCGATTTCAGCGATTTCGAGAGCGCCCTACCGAAAGGGTACCGTCTTGCCGGAACAATGGCGGGCACGATGAAAGTTCGCGGTACGGTCGATATGCCGCAGCTCGAGCGGCAGCATAGCCCTGCGCAATGGATACTTCGTCGGACCGATCGATCAGAATCCGATCCAGAAAATCAACGGCACGCTGGCGTTTACCGGGGACACCGTTGCGATTCGTTCGCTGCATGCCGACGTCGGCGGCGGAACGATGGATATGACCGCAACGGCCACCATCCCAAATTTCCGCGATCCCAAGGCGGCGACGTTTACTTCCACGATCGTTGCGAAGGGTGCGCAGTTCAACAGCCCGCAGTACTTCCGCGGCAAAGTTGACGCAAACATCACGGCATTCCGCGCCCAACGCGGCATACCGACGGTATCGGGTACGGTGGAGATACCGAGCGCGCGCATTCCGCTCACAGCCTTTTGGAATCCAAAGGCGCCGAAGACCTCGCCCGCTCCTCCGCCGCCGCTTGCGTTTGATTTACACGCGAAGATTGGAAACGACGTGCGCGTGCAAAGCACCGGCGTCGACGTCGGCGCGCAAGGACACGTCGCTATTACGGGAACGCTCGCACATCCGGCGCTGGGCGGCAGATTCACCTCGACGGGCGGCACGATCAACTTCATACGCCAATTCACGGTGCAGAGTGCGAACGTCAACTTTGATCCGTCCAACGGAATCATGCCGTATGTAAACGCCGTGGCGACCACGCAGGTCAGCAACCCGCTGACGTACATCGCCCTTCACGTCACCGGCCTGGCTCCGGACAACATGCAGATCGTGTTCGATTCGCAGCCGCCATACAGCCGCGCGCAGATCCTTGCGCTTCTCTCGGGGATCGGTGCGCCGAGCGGCTCGGGCGGTGCGCTCGCCTCTACCGACCCAAGCAACGTCATTTCCAATCTTGCCGGCGGCGCGCTCAACACCTACTTCACGCAGCAGATGCTCGAGCCGCTCTCGGCAGCGCTCGGAAACGCGCTGGGCCTGCAAAACCTGCAGCTCACCAGCGACTTTACGAGCGGATTTGGTGTAAGCGCGGCCAAAGCGTTCGGCAAAAACTTGACGGCCGTGTACTCCGAGAATCTGGGCCAGCCCCAGCGGCGCAGTGTGAGCATCGAAGCGCACCACGGCGAGTCGACGGCATTCAACCTGATGTTCTACAGCGTTTCTTCGCCTTCGCTGCTCGCGACGAGCACGCAAACCAGCCTTTTCGGGTTC
The DNA here is from genome assembly GCA_963777365.1 of Vulcanimicrobiota bacterium. GTDB lineage: Bacteria > Vulcanimicrobiota > Vulcanimicrobiia > Vulcanimicrobiales > Vulcanimicrobiaceae > CAVZQG01. The sequence goes on along the minus strand of CAVZQG010000015.1, from coordinate 63,702 downwards.
AACGATCTGTCAAACTCCACCGTCCTGACGCCGATGAGCGGGAACGGGGGCGTGAACTTGACGTACGAGCATAAATTCTGATGATGCGCCGATTCGCAGCGGTTCTCGTTCTTCTTCTGTGCGGATGCGCCGCGAGCGCGCAGACTCGCTCGGCGTCGATCAACATGAACGCGTTGTTTGTAAAGCATCCGCTCTACGCAACCCTGGCACAGTACGACCGCCAGATCGCCGCGCTGCAAGCAACGCTGAACACGAGATTTGCCGATAGCGGAGCTCAGATCGCGAATGCTTCCGCGGCAATCGGGCGTGATTTGGATCGAGCTTCCGCAGCGACGCGCAATCAAAACAGAGCCGCGGCGAATCAACCGATGCCCTCTATGCCGCCGCCGGGCGCTGCAGCAGAGTGCTCCAACCGCTTCTGCGATCGAGTCCGGGATTCAAACGTCGTACACCCATCAACGCGACGATCTGCAAGGTACTGCAAAGCGGGACATGGCCGCGTATCGCTCGACGCTCCTGGCGCAAGAGCAGATCGCTTTCGGCCGCTTCGTCCAGTCGGTTCAAGCGCGCACGCAGCGCGCGTACGAGGCGCGCGCCCAGGAACTGCGCGAGCGGGAGTCCGCATTGCTTCTCGAACTGGCACGCGCGAACGCGCCGACGCGTCTGGTCCTGCGCGCGAAGTTGCAAACGCTCGCACTCGATACGCAAACGCGCCGCCGGCTTACGAATCGCCTGGCTGCGCTGCAAGATCGAGAGGATGCCGCCGTCGCAGCACTGCGCAGCACGAATGCGCGAACGCTCGCCGCCTATGCGCGCGTACTGCACGAGCGCGCTCGGAGCGATGTTGCGAAGATGCATGCGGATCTGCAGACCCGCACGAGCGCCAACCTTGCTGCGCGCGAGCGCGTCTTAGCGGCCCAAACATCGTCCGGCGGTTCGCTGCACATGCCGACGGCGCAGGCACACGCGGGATCCGAGGCGGAAATGCTCTCGCAGTACAACGCGCTCGTGAACGCCCCGTCCCCCGATGCCTCGTCGTACGCGAATGCGCGCGCGAACCTGACCGAACGCTTCAAGGCGCTCGGCGCGGCCGATGCGGCCGATACGCAGAGCGTCAAATCGCAGATCGCCTCGCTTGCGCACGACCGCGCGGCCGTCGTCGAACGCATACGATCGCAGATCGTGCTCGAAGCAAAGCGCGAAGCGAAGGCTCGCGATCTCTGGCTTATTTACACGTCGGGGCTCACGCCTCGGGGAAGCGTCGACATCACGGCGGCCGTCGCCGCGGACCTCAAACACCTCTCGCCGTAGATTACACGCCGAATAAGAACCCCATCACCATTTGATACACTTCGTCGAAATCGATGTCGGAGTGACTACCGGCTATGCCGCCGCCCGTGTACTGTTGGTTGTTCACGCGCGCCTGATGAACGGGAGACAAGTCCGCAACGACCAGCCGGCCCGTATAGCCGCGCATATCCGTTGCAGCAAATCCGGGCACGATGCTCACGCGTGCGGCGGTCCCGCCGAAGTCCGCGATCGTTGTCTGGGTCGGACCGCCAAAGCCGAGCGCCACCGGCGCGGGATGCAGAAGATTCGCGAGCTTTCCCGCTTTGGGATACCACGTTCCGAGCGCATTATCGAGCGACGAGGTCGTTAGGAGTAACCGGAAGTCCTTGAGTTTGCTGACGTCACCGTAGATATCGCCGGCCTCCAGGTTGTCGTTGTCCGTCGCCGCTTCCAGCAGTACCGCGCTAAACGTGGTACCGGCCGGCAGCGGGATCGTCCCATTATTGATATCCGTCCACGTGTCTTGCAGCGCCGCGCAAATAACCTTGCAGCCGAAACTGTGACCGAGCAGAGAGAAGCGCAGCGGCGGCCCGCCGGCTGCACGGCTGCTGAGCATGAGCCGCAGTATCGTATACACGGCATTCTTACCGACCGCATCCGCGCGGTGTTCCATCGTATAAAACGTGAAGAGCTGCAGGTCGTTCAACGGATTGCCGGGATCCTCGGTGATCTCCGAGGGCCAGTGCACGCCCACGCCGAGCGCGTCCTTGGGCGGATTCAAGAGCGTGGCCGGCGCTTGCCGCTCGATCAGGAGGAGTCTGCTTGGCCAACCCGACCGTGAAACTGTTGTATTCATCCATCGCGCGATATGCGTCGGTCGACCAGCCGTGCGAATAGACGAAGACGTCGGTAAACCCGAACGGATTCACCGCGATGGCTTCTTGAATGACGACGTTCATGGCGGGATCGAAGATAATTCCGTTCTCGTTGATCGGAATCGTCAGATAGTGGGACATTGCGGCACCCCCTTCACGGTAGGTACGGCGCTTCGCCGCGCTTACCGCGCCACCCGCGTTGTGAGGTATAATGCGGGGACCGGAGGTGCGTGATGATCCACTCAAAAACCTCGACCGAGCTCTGGCCGAGCCTGCCGTACGAACAGTGGAAAGATACGCTTGCGACGCTGCATATGTGGCTGCAGGTCGTGGGAAAGATCCGCCTTGCGCAAGAGCCGATGGTCAATCACTGGTGGCAAGTCGTGCTGTACGTGTCCGCTCGCGGACTCACGACCTCGTTGATGCCGTACAAAGACGGCCGCGCCTTTCAAATCGATTTTGATTTCATCAATCACGCGCTTCACATGCAGGAATGCAACGGCGGACAGCGGTCGTTTAACCTGGAACCTATGCCGGTCAGCGCGTTCTATCAGAAGGTCATGGATGGTCTGCGTTCGCTGAACATCGACGTGCATATTTGGACCAAGCCGTGCGAGGTCCCGGATGCAATCCCGTTCGATCGCGATGATGCGCACGCGTCCTATGACAAGGACTACGTCCACCGGTTTTGGCGGGCATTGCTGCAGGCCGACCGCCTTTGCAAGGTCTTCCGCTCACGTTTCCTGGGAAAAGTCAGTCCCGTCCATTTCTTTTGGGGCGCGCCCGATCTCGCGGTAACGCGCTTCTCGGGCCGCGCGGCGCCGCCGCATCCGGGCGGCTTTCCCAACCTTGCCGATTGGGTCACGCGTGAAGCGTACTCGCACGAGGTCAGCAGTGCGGGCTGGTGGCCCGGCGGTTTCGGAATGGATGCGATGTTCTATTCGTACGCCTATCCCGAACCACAAGGTTTCGCGCAAGCACGCGTGGAGCCCGGCGCGGCATTTTACAACGAGCAGCTGCACGAGTTCATGCTTCCATACGAAACCGTGCGCCAGTCGAACGATCCCGATGCGATGGTTCTTTCGTTCCTCCAGACGACGTACGAGGCCGCCGCGAACCTGGCGAAATGGGATCGGACGGCGCTCGAGCGCTAACTCATGCGCGTGCCGGATCCGTTTGCGCCGATTTGCGCGCCGGGATCAAAGCGTAGATCAGAAACCCGAAGACCAACGTAACGACCGCACACGCGATCAGTGCCAGATGCCATCCGCTCACGAAAGCCTGCTCCACGAGCGCGGTCAACGCAGCCGCGTTGATGCCCGCCGGCGGGTGCTGCGCGATGACGAACGCGCCGCCGTGATGCACCGCCTTAACGATGTGATGCGCGGCGGCGGCGGGTGCGCCCATCGCCGTCAAACCCTCGCGTACGCTTTGCGCCATGCGGCTCGAGAGCAGCGTGCCCGAGAATCGCAATGCCGAAGACGCCGAAAAGCGAACGGCTGAGCGCGACGGCGCCCGATGCGAATCCTTCGTCCGCGGCCTCGCACGAGGACATCGCCATTGCCGCCGCGGGCGTGAACAGTAATCCCCATCCCACGCCCGCAACAAAAAGCGCTGCCGAAACCTGCCACGATGCCGACGGCGGCGCCCAGTATCGCAAGCCACATGATGCCTGCCAGCGTAACGATCCAGCTCGCGATGACCAGGCGGCGCTCGCCGAGGAACTTCTCAACCTGCGAGCTGTACTGGTTGACCGTGAAAAACGCGAGATTGCTCGGCATCAAATAGAATCCGGCGGCGAACGCATTTTGGTGCTGCACGTTCTGCAGAAAATTCGTGCACAGCAGCATGATTCCGTACCATCCGAAGTTGATGATCCCGATGATGAGGAGCGATGCGAGAAATGCACGCGATCGGAAGTATCGAAGATGGATCATCGGCTTTTGCACGCGTCCTTCCACGACGATGAAACTCCCAATGCCGATTGCGAATACGCGCGAACGCCGCAATGATGACCGGCGAACTCCAGCCGTTCGTGTTGCCTTCGATCAGCGCGAAGCTGATCGCCAAGAAGGACAGGACACTCAAGAACTGTCCGATGCCGTCCAAGCGCATCGAGCGATCGCGCTCGCTCTCCGTTACCTGCGGCAGTGTTGCGAGCATCACCACACCCATGACGACCGAGAGGTAGAACACGGAAGGCCAGCCCCAAAAATGCACGAGGATACCGCCCAACACGGGTCCGGCGACGGCACCGGCGCCCGCGACGGTCGAAAACGCCTTTATCGTGTCCTCGTTGTCGACGCCGGGCGGCAGCATCTGCACGAGAATGGCGACCGGCAGTGAAAGCAGCGCCGCGCCGCCCAAGCCTTGCAGACCGCGCAGAACGATCAGAATCGACGCGCTGGGCGCGAGCGCGCATCCGAGCGTCGCCAGGACGAAAAGCCACGTCGTCAGCGTGAGAATGCGTTTACGGCCGTAGAGATCGCCGAGCGTCCCCGCCGCGAGCGTGAAGCCGCCTTCCATCAACGGATAAATACTCAGAATCCATTCCTGATCCGCGATACCCGCATGCAGCGCGCGTTCGATATACGGCAGCGCAAGGTAGACCACGCTGATGTTCACGACGGCCATGAAGCCCGCCAAATACATCCCGAAATTGGCGATTTTGACCCGCGAGAAAGTCATGCAGCCTACTCCTGACCGGTATCGCCGATCATGCGCGCGGTAAACTCTTTAACGAATTTCGCAGCAACGCTCGCGGTCATTCCGTGAACGTCTTGATCGGGATTGAACTCGACGACGTCGGCGCCGACGACGCGTCCGGGAATAGCGGCCACGGCGGCGAGGACGTCGCGCGTTGAGAGTCCGCCGGGTTCTCGATGTGACACGCCGGGTGCGAACGCGGGGTCGAGCCCGTCCATGTCGACCGTGACGTATACCGGGCCCGCGGGCAGCGCGGCCCGCGCAGCGTCCAGCTCGCATGGACCGAAGACGCGTACGCCGTAGCGATCGGCAACCTCACGCTGTTTCGGCGTCATCGTCCGAATGCCGATCTGCACCAGTTGCACGCCCGGGATATCCTCTAAGATTCGCGCAAACGGGCAGGCATGTGAGAACCGGTTCTTCTGAAAGACGGGATAGAGATCGGGATGCGCATCGAAATGGACGATGCTGCAGCCGTTTGTAGCGCTTGGCGTAGGCGCGGGCGATCGGATACGTAATGGAGTGATCCCCTCCCAGTGAGAGGACGCGCCGCCCGGCATCGAGCTGCTCCCCGACGGTGTTCTCTATCACGTCGCGATCGCGGGCGTCTTCACACATCGCGGCGTCCCCGAGATCGACGATCCGATCCGGCGCGCTCACGTCAATGCCGGATTCCGCATAGCTGTTTCCGGCTTCACTCCAGAGCGCGCGCCGTATTACGGCGGGCGCTTTTGCCGGACCGCGCAAGAACGATGAATTCACATCGGTCGGAAATCCGATCAGTGCTACCGGTGCCGTCGGCACGATCACTTACTCCATTGCCAGGCGTTCCACATCTCTTGCGTGGGATTGGGAGAAAAGCCGCTGACGTTCGATCGCAACGCCTCTTGCTGCCTCTGCCACCAGAATACCAAAATCGGGTTGTCGCGTACGATGAGTCTTTCGATACCTGCATAGGCGGCTTTGCGCGTCGGCCGATCGTAGTGCCGGAGCGCCGTTTTCTGCAGCGACTCCATTTGCGGATTGCAATATCCCGCCTCGTTGTAGCCGTGGGGCGGAATGTTTGCGCATGTGAATTGCGACGAATTGTCAGGATCCAGACCCGCATACCAGGGCCAAAGCGCCAAATCGAACTTCGATCCGTTGAGTATCCCGCCCATACCGGCGGGTGCGTAGAGTAAATCACCGGGGTAGGTCTTGATTTCGAGATTGATACCCACGTCCCTGAACATCGATTGAATCATCACGGCTTCGCGCTTGTGCGTGACGGTCGCCGTATCCGTGACCAAGGTCAGGGAGAGCGGCGGTTTTACTCCGGCTGCCTGCAGAAGCGCGCGCGCTTTGCCGAGATCGCGAGCGCGCGGTTTGAGACTTGTATCAGCCGCCCACATCCAGTCGGGAAGATCGGCGGTTGCGATTTTCTCCTGCCCGTAGGTCAGCGTGCGTACCAGCTCGGCCTTATCGATTGCGTAGGCGATTCCCAGACGAAAACGCGGATCGCTCATCGGCTTGCGGCGCATGTTGAACGCCATTCCTTCGTACCCGTTCATGTTCAACCACACCAGGCGCGTGCCGGGAATCCCGTGCAAGATTGGGTAGGTCGTGATCGAGATCTGGTACAAGTAGTCGACCGCGCCCGTTCGCAGCAGATTCACGGCCGTGTCCTCGTTGCGCAACCGTTTGCACCTCAATCCCGCGAAGCTTCGGCTTGCCCATGAAAAACGAGTCATTGGCTGCGAGCGTAACGCGATCGCCGTGTAACCAGCGGACGAATTTGAACGGACCGTCGACGACGTCCGGACGATCGTTGAATGGAATCTGATTGAGATTCGGATAGCGCTCCAGCACGTGTGCGGGCAGCACGTCATACGGCGAGTCGCTTTCGGCAAAGAACGTATTGACGAACGAAGCAAGCGGCGCTCGCAGGTGGACGACCACCGTGGTGTCGCCGGGAATATCGACGCGCGCAATGTCGTCGTATCCGTGGCGCGAGACCACGTCATTATCGGGGTTCATCACGGCGGTCCAAGAGAACGCGACGTCCTTGCTGGTGAGCGGGACTCCGTCGGACCAATGTAGGTTCGGGCGCAGATGATACATAATCGTCAGACCATCGCGGCTGATGCCGCCGTTTTCAATCGAGGGCACCTGCGCGGCCAGAATCGGTACCTCGCGTCCCTGCGCATCTGCGGAGATGAGCGGTTCGAACATCAGGCGCTGCACCGACGCGTCGATCGTGCTCGAGGTAAGAATGGGATTGAGCGTCTTGGGGTCTTGCGGGACGGCGATGCGCAGGACGCCGTCGCTGCGCGCGCTCGAAGGCGCGCCGGTTTTGGAACAGCCGGAGACCGCTGTCAAAAGAATGGCGCAAATGACGGCCGTTCGTGAAATGTTCAGCACTCGGCTGACTTTCGTCGTCACGGCCTCGCATTGCTTCAGGCGTATACTGGACGGATGGATCATCTGCTGGCTGCGCGTGCCCAGATGGGCGTATCGCTGGAGTTTCACTTCGTGTTCTCCGCTTTGGGCGTGGGCATGCCGCTCTTCTCGAGCGTCATCGAGGGTCTCTGGCTGCGAACCGGCAACGAGGCCTACTACACGCTCGCGCGCACGTGGTCCAAGGCCATGGCGGCACTTTTTGCCGTCGGCGCCGTCTCCGGAACGATCATCTCATTCGAGCTCGGATTACTGTGGCCGGAATTCATGCGCTATGCCGGAGGCATCATCGGCGTCCCTTTCTCGATGGAAGGTTTCGCGTTCTTCGTGGAGGCGATCTTCGTCGGCATCTACCTCTATGGCTGGAACCGTCTTTCGCCGTTCGCACACTGGCTCTGCGGAATACCCATCGTCGTCAGCGGCGCGCTCTCGGCGTTTTTTGTCATGACCGCGAATGCGTGGATGAATACGCCGGCCGGCTTTCGCATCGCCGGCGGCAAGGTGACCGACGTACATCCGATCGACTGCGATGTTCAACCCGGCCTGGCGTACCGAGGTGCTGCACACGATGATCGCGTGCTATCTTTTCACGGCATTCTTGATCGCCTCGATCTATGCGCTCAAAGCGCTCAAGAACGGGCATGAGCGCGTATCGAAACAGGAAGCGCAGTACGCGCTGCGGGTGGCGATGATAGCGGCGCTGATCCTTGCACCCTTGCAGATCGTCGCCGGTGATTCTTCGGCGCGCTTTGATGCACGGCACGAGCCTGAGAAGCTGGCCGCGATGGAGGGGCAGTTCAAAACGCAGCGCGGGGCGCCGCTGCGCATCGGCGGCTTGCCTGACTCCGCAGCGCACGTTACGCGCTATGCACTCGAGATTCCATACGGTCTGAGTTTCCTTGCAACCGGAGATCCTGCGGCAATCGTGCGCGGACTCGACAGCTTTGCCCAGGATCGGATTCCAAATCCCGACCTCGTTCATCCGTTCTTTCAAATCATGGCCGGCTTCGGATTCCTGATGACGATTGTCGCGGTGTGGTGGCTGGCCGCAACGCGCATTACGGGCCAGGTTACCTCGCGGCCGCTGTTATGGGCGATTACGGCGATGGGTCCGGGCGCTTTGCTCGCGATGGAGTCCGGCTGGATGGTTACCGAAGAGGGACGGCAGCCTTGGTCGGTGCGCGGCTACTTCTTGGTTTCGCAGTCGGTTACGCCCGCGGCAGGCGTTCAGGTAACGTTCGCGGTGTTTACCGTCCTGTACGTGCTTCTTGGACTAACGCTCTTGTGGCTGCTGATGCGCATCGATCGCGGATCGTCGAGCGAGCGGTATCATGCCGCTTGAGGCGCTCGCCGGAATCGTCGGACTGATCGCGTTGATACTCTATGCGGTGCTCGCCGGTGCCGACTTCGGCGGCGGCGTTTGGGATCTGTTCGCGAGCGGCCCCCGCACGGTCGCACAGCGCGAAGCGATCGGCCAGGCTATGGGGCCCGTCTGGGAGACCAATCACGTCTGGCTGATTTTCTTACTTGTGCTGCTGTTTACGTGTTTTCCGCCGCTCTTTGCCAAGCTCGGCGTCGCCTTGTTCGTACCGCTGACGATCGCGCTGCTCGGGATCGTCTTGCGAGGCGCGGCATTCGCATTCCGTGGGCCCTCGAATCGCGATCTCTTGCCGCACAAGATTTGGGGCGTCGTCTTCGGCGTCGCAAGCCTGGCCACGCCGTTCGTGTTCGGCGCGGCTGCGGCCGCGATTGCGACCGGAACCTTGACCTGGCTGCGCCCGATGAGCGTGGCAGTCGGTCTGTTCGCAATCGCATTGTGCGCGCAGCTCGCCGCCGTATTTCTGAGCGCAGAAACGCGAGCGCCGTTGCGCGTTGATTTTCGCGCGCGGGCATACTGGGCAACGATCGCGGTCGCCGTAACAGGTCTGGTCGCCCTTATCGCCGCCCAGATGAGCGAGCCCGCGCTCATCGCGCATTTGCGAGCGCCCGCGCCGCTTGCCGCTATCGCTGCGGCGATGCGCCTGGGTCTGGTCGTGCTCGCACTTCTGCGCATCGATCGTGCCCCGCTCGCGCGCATTGCCGTCGGAGCGCAGGTCGCAGCCGTGTTGTGCGGATGGTATGCTGCGCAGGCGCCGTACGCTCTGGATCAACTCGGGCCTCTCCCAGCCGGGCGCGCCGCATGTGACGATCGTGATATTCTTGTGGACGACGCTTGCCGGCGCGATCGTCTTGATTCCTTCCCTGGTTTTGCTGTTCGCGGTTTTTAAACGGGAGCCGATTGCATGATCGTTTGGGACAATCACACATGTTTGCCGCTGCGTCCGCAGGACGAACAGTTCTTGCCGGAGCTCGAACGCGCGCGCAAGAGCGGCGTAACCGTCGTCGGCGTGAATATCGGATTCGGCAAGCAGTCGATCGAGGAGCACGTGCGCATGCTCGCGCACTTCCGCCGGTGGCTCCTTGCCCGGCCGCAGCAATATATGCTGGTACGCAGCGTGGACGACGTGCAAAAGGCCGCACAAACGGGCCTGCTCGGCGTGTTCTTCGATATCGAGGGCGGCGGCGCGATCGACGATCAACTGAGCATCATCGGTCTGTACTATGATCTAGGCGTGCGCTGGATGTCGATCGCGTATAACCTGAATAATCGTTTCGGCGGCGGCTGCATGGACAGCGATGACGGTTTAACGCCGTTTGGAGAAAAAGCAATCGATGAGATGGCCCGCGTCGGAATGGTCACCTGCTGCTCGCATACCGGCGAGCGCACCGTTCTGGAGGTAATCGAGCACGCGAGTAATCCGGTCATCTTCTCGCATTCCAACCCGCGCGCGCTTTGGGATCATCCGCGCAACATCAGCGATGAGGCGATTCGCAAGTGCGCCGCCAAAGGCGGCGTCGTCGGCATCAACGGTGTCGGCTTGTTTTTATCCAGCGAGGCCGTCGCAGCCACACGTTCGCGCAAAATATCGACTATGTTGCGCGCCTGGCGGGCATCGATCATGTGGCGATCGGACTGGATTACGTGTATGATACCGATGAGTTGCTCGAATATCTGCGTTCGCAGCCCGAATTGTTCGGAGGCGACGCGCGGCTGCTCGAAAGTCAAGCGCATGACTTCGTAGCGCCCGAACAAATCCCGGAGATTATCCGCCACTTGGAGCCGATGGGCTACGCGCAGGCCGACCTTGCGAAAATACTGGGACTCAACCTGCTGCGAGTTGCTCGCTGCGTGTGGAAATAGTCCCGTTCGTCCCGGAAAAGGACCCGTTTCGTCAATATTCGATGGCGGCGGGTACGCCCGACAAGTCATGATGGAACAACAGAAACAAACCGAATCGCCCGACAGTATATTAGGACATCATGGCAACAACGATCCGTTCCTATCGCCAAGAACCCGCGAACATACGCGAATCGCGCGTACGGCTGCCTGAAACCGCCGTGAGCACGCTGTTCGGCGGTTGGGGCATCAAACTCTAACACCCAAGCAAGATTCGGGTGGGAGGTCCCCCGGGACGGCGCTATGTCTAAGCGCATGAGTACCACCACCGAATCTCCGCCACACTCACCTTTCTTCCAATCCCGCCCCATATCGCCGACCATGCTCGCTCAACGATGACCGATGATTTCGGCCATCGGCTGAGCATCACAAAGACCACCGCGCCGTGCCGCGTGTGCTTGCGGATCTCGAAACGCCCGAGGACTTCATCCTTCTCTCGTACCAGCCGCTCCCGGACACCGGTCCGTACGCTGAGATCGGTCCCATTTTCATCCATGCGAACCACTGCGAACCCTATGCGGATTCAGACAGTTCCCGCCGGACTTCGCAGCGCGCCCGCTCGTCCTTCGCTCGTACGACGCAGCGGGCGAAATTCTCGACTCGCTTGTCGCGCAGCCGGGGACCGCGGAGCGGCGGGCCGGCGAGCTCCTAAGCGATCAGGCTGCCGCCGAGGTGCACGTGCGGCACGTTTCGCATACGTGTTTCGATTTCAAGATTTTGCGGGGCGCTGCCTGAGATCGTACCGCCGCCCAAACTTTGAAGTACGTTTCGTGGCGGTAGTCGTCTTGGATCGATTTGCGCATGTCGTCATAGTCTAGTGAACGAAGGCGCTGGCTCAGCGCGGCGGCCACCACGTCGCGGGCGATCGAGGCCCGAAAGGGGTAGTCGCCCTCCGAAGCCTGCGCTTTGACGAACGGAAATACCGATTCGATTTCGCCCGCAAACCGCGAGAGCACCAGCAGATTGTCGGGCTGCGTACCGTCCGCGACGATCGATAAGATCGCATCGCTCAAAAAAACCCACATGCCACCTTACAGTGTAGGTGACTTGCCGCTTGCGTGCCGCAGCGTTTTGTACGAAGACCGTGGGTATTTCGGATTACTGAATCGTCACGCTCCCCGGTCCGGTCGTTTGACAGCTTCCCTGGCTGCATGTAAATCCAAGTCCGCTCGTGTCCTGCGTGGCCCAGGGCGTAAGCGTCATCGAACTGTACGCAGCACCGAACTGTCCGGCGTTAAACGACGCCGACGGCGACACGTACGCTTGGGAGACGTTTGCGTTCCCAGCAATAATCAACGAAATCGAATCCGAGGCCTTCGTAACCGTTACGGTTTTGGCTGGCTTGCCGCCGTTCAATGAGAGCCCGGTACCCGTGCCCGTATCTGTATCGGTGAGCAATATCGGGGCGGCAAAGGCTCCCCGAATATTCGCGCTCGGCGCGCAGTCGTCGATAACTTGCTGTGGCGTGCAGGAATTCGAGTCATCGATGATGCTCATCGCGAGCGGCATAACCCCGCTAAACGGTGCGGTGCCGTTCGCATCCAATTCATAGAACGCCGGAACGCCAAGCAGCGTTGCCGCCAGATTGTTTGCCCCAGTTGCAGAAACGGCCGCGGAAACGCTGCCGTTGTAAGCGACCGGCGTCAGGTCTGTATTGGTCGTACCGGTCGTGCCGACCGCGTACGTGATGGCAAACGTATCAAAACCGGGCGGTGCCATGATACTGACTCGACACGAAGTCGAACCGCACGCCGAGGTTTGCGTCGTGACGCTATTTTCGCTTGTGCCGCTCGCCGTGAGCAGCCGCACGCCGAAGACGAGGGGATTTCCCAAGAAGTTATTTCGGTCGTTCAACGGGACGCTGGCGTTGATTTGCACCGCAACGGCGGTCGTCGTCACCGGAGTAGGGAGGCGAGGCCTTGGCGTGGGTGAGGGTACTGTTACCGGCGAGGGCGTCGGCGATGGAAGCACCGGCGTCGGCGATACTGCCGGCGAGGCCGTGGGCGATGCTTCGGGTGAAGGGGACGCGGTTGGATGCGAGCCGCCGCCTCCGGACGAGGGCGGCGGCGGCGTGGGCGGCGCGGTATTCGGTAACGAGCCGCCACCACCGCCGCCGCCGCAACCGGCAAGCACTGCAAAAAGGACGATAAAGCCGATGCGTTTCACGCTAGTTTCCTTTCGTGCATCCGGTCGACGTGCACGTGAACGTCAACAGCGCTGCCGATCCACCGGCGGAGATGTTGTGCTCGGCCGACACCGAGCCCGTAAGATCAAAATACGCGGGAATCGTAAACGTCGCGTCGGGATCCGCGGCCTGCGGTTGATAGGAGATGGTGGCCGTAATCTTTTTGCCGGCCGCCTCACCGGCCGTGTTGACGAGTTCGATCTGATCGCTGTGTGAGGTGACTGGGATGTCGCGGCCTTGCGCGCCCGACGTCGCGTCGGACAAAAACGTCGCGCCGCTCGCGTCGGAATCGATCAGATGCGGCGTATTCGCAAAATCCGGAGGGCCCTGATACGCGGACTGCGGAATCGCGACGCCGGACGGATCGAAAAATGCGCTGAGTCCGATCGGGATCGTGTTTGCCTGCGGATTTGGCCCTTCTTGCAGTTGACCGCCGAAGATAACCGGCGCGAGAATCACGGAAAGCCGCCCGGTCGTATCTTCGGCCCCGGCGGGTTCGGCACTCGATCCGCTTCCGATGACGACCTCGCCTTCGGCGAACGAAAGCGGAATGTTGCCGCCGAGCGTACCCAGGGTTTTGTGGAATATGCGAGGACGCCGAGCACATCGTCTCCGGAAATAACCGTGACCGTCGTGCTGCAAAAGAAAAATGCGCCGCTCTGCTGGCAGATCTTGCTCAAGTTGAAGATGTTGCCTTGCGTTCCGAGGTTTACAGCCGTACCGTTCACGCTCTTGAGTGCAATCGCAAGCGTCGTCGTGGCCGGTGAGAAATATTGAGGCCGGCGCAAGCTGCTCGACGAACTCGTTTGCGGCACCGGAATTTTGAAGCTCACCGTAACGCTGCCTTGCGTTGCGCGCTGCGGAGCGGGCATCATGGCCCCGCCGCCGCCCGAACACGCGGCGAGCGCAAACGTCGCCGGAAACAATAAAAAGACGGGGCTTTTCATTAAAACCAATCTTCCGCATAGGACTGCACCGGCCGCATATAACGCGTCCGGCATCATTTCCACTGCGCGGCCCCTATTCTGCGGCTCGGGTCGCTCAGACATTTGTCCCAGCAGGGCATTAATACGTGTTTTGCGCCGCTGTGTTCGATCGTTAAGAAAACTGCATACGTGCTACCGGCTGCTCGATACCCTGTAAGCATGCGTAAATGTATGCAACGTGTCGCTCTTTGCGGGGAAAGAACGCATGCATGGAACTGCGCGCGGCGCCAAGCGCACTCGTCGACATCGTACTCATCATAAACGGCGGCGAGCACGCGCTCAGTGTCGAGCCGCGCATCACTCTGCTGGAATTGCTTCGCGAACGCCTGCTTTTGACCGGCACGAAGAAGAGCTGCGACCAGGGCGCATGCGGCGCTTGCACCGTCCTGGTAAATGGAACACGTATCAATTCGTGTCTTGCGCTGGCGGTGATGCATGACGGCAATGAGATAACGACGATAGAGGGTATCGCGAACGCGGATGCTTTACATCCGCTGCAGACCGCGTTCCTCGAACGGGACGGGTTTCAGTGCGGGTACTGTACACCCGGACAGATCGTATCGGCCGCGGGGTTGCTGAGCGAAGGCCGCGAGCTGACGCGCGAGAGCCTACGCGAACAGATGAGCGGCAACATCTGCCGCTGCGGCGCCTATCCCAATATCGTAGATGCGATCCTTGCGGCGGCACACGCGCAGGATGCGAAATGAGGCCGTTCGCATACGCGTGCGCACACGACCTGGGGGATGCGATGCAGTTGCTGCAAGAGCATCCACGCGCAATCTGCATTGCGGGCGGCACGACGGTAGTCGATTTACTCAAGGAGCAGGCCATCGATCCGGACGTCTTGATCGATATTCGCCATGCGGCGCATGACGAAGTTCGAATGCAGGGTAACCGGATCGAAATCGGCGCGCTTGCGCGCATGAGCCGGGTCGCGGACGATCCGCGAATTGCATTCTCGTTCCCGGCGATCGCGCAGGCCCTAGCCGCCAGCGCCTCACCGCAGCTGCGTAATATGGCGACGATCGGCGGAAATTTGCTTCAGCGCACACGCTGCGTCTACTTTCGCGATATCGCCACACCGTGTAACAAGCGATCGCGGGGTCAGGGATGTTCGGCAATAGAGGGATGGAACCGGCAGCACGCGGTGCTCGGCACCAGCGAGCACTGCATCGCCGCGCATCCATCAGACCTGGCCGTCGCGCTGATCGCGTGCGACGCAGCCGTGGATATAGCCGGCCCGCGCGGCTCCCGTACGATCGCGCTCGACGCTTTCTATCGAGTACCGGAGGACACTCCGGACATCGAACACGATCTCGCACGCGACGAAATCATCACCGGTGTAACGGCTACGCTTACCCGTACCGCAGCGCACTCCGTGTACCTGAAGGTCCGCGACCGCGCATCGTTTGAATTTGCGCTTGTCTCAGTTGCCGCCGGCCTGGAGATACGCAGCGGCGCGATTGCGGACGCGCGCATTGTCCTGGGCGGCGTCGCGACAAAGCCGTGGAGGGCGCGCGCGGCCGAGCAGATGCTCATTGGACGTGAACCAAGCGATGATCTGTTCTTGTCTGCGGCGCGGGCGGCGCTCGCCGGCGCACGAGGATACGGTGGCAATACCTTCAAGATTTTGCTCGCACAGCGCGCCGTCGTGCGCGCGCTCAGCCGCCTTTGCACGGGGTCATGACCTTACCGATTGCCGGAGAGCCGATCGATCGTGTCGACGGACCCGCGAAAATCACCGGCACCGCGCGGTTCACGGCGGAATTCCGGCCCGCCGGACTCGTGTACGGCGAGCTGGTCGTCAGTACGATAGCCAGCGGCCGCATCGAACGGCTCGACACGAATGACGCGGAACGCGCGCCCGGCGTGCTCTTGGTGATAACGCACGAAAACGCGCCGCGAGTGAACGCTCAAAAACAGGCGGAGAGAGATCCGATTCTTCCGCTGTTCCAAGACGACCGCGTGCATTTCGACAGACAGCCGGTTGCGCTCGTCCTGGCCCAAACGCCCGAGCAGGCCAGATACGCCGCCTCGCTCGTGCGCGCGCGATACGTGCATCAAACGCCGGTGACGCACATGCAGTCCGCGCCGCAGTGCGAACCCGAAGCATTCTTGGGTAGCGAATTGCAGCATACGCGCGGAGACCCGCAGACCGAGATCGGGCGTGCCGCGATCCGCCTCGACGCAGTGTACACGACGCCCGTTCACCACCACAACCCGATGGAAGCCCACGCGAGCGTCGCTCAATGGGACGGCGACCGTCTCACCGTGCACGATTCCACCCAGTTCATTTCGGGCGTGCGAAGCCGCCTGGCACATGTGTTCGGCATATCGCAGGATCTCGTCCGCGTCGTCTGTCCGTTCGTCGGCGGAGGGTTCGGATGTAAAGGAACCGGTTGGGCGCACGTGTTCCTTGCGGCGATGGCGGCGAAGATGCTGGAGCGACCGGTTCGTATCGAACTCTCACGGGCGCAGATGTACGGCTTTGTCGGTTTTCGGCCACGTACGATACAGACGATGACGATCGGCGCGGAGGCCGACGGGCGCTTGCGCGCTCTGATGCACGATACGTTTACGCAAACCGCGCAGCACGACACGTGGATTGAAACCAGCGGCGCATTCTCACGCAGCCTCTATGCCGTGCCGCACTACCGCATGACGCACCGGCTCGCGCTCTTGAACACCACGCGGCCGACATTTACGCGCGCACCCGGCGAATCGACCGGGAAGCTTCGCGCTGGAGTGCGCGATGGATGAACTGGCCTATGCCGCTCGTATCGATCCGATCGATCTTCGTTTGCGCAATTATGCCGAGAACGATCCGGACGACGGCAAGCCGTTCAGCAGCAAGTCCCTGCGCGAGTGCTACCTCGTGGGCGCGCAGCGCTTCGGTTGGGATTCGCGCAATCCAAAGCCCGCTTCGATGCGCCTCGACGGTAAGTTGCTCGGTATGGGAATGGCCAGTGCATCGTATCCGGCATTTCGCAGCGATGCTTCCGCACTTATTCGAATGGAACCGGACGGAACGGTGATCGTGCAGAGCGGAACGCAGGAGCTTGGAACGGGCTCGTACACGATATTCAGCCAAATCGCCGCGCACGTGCTGGAAATTCCAGTCGATCGCGTACGCTTCGAACTCGGCGACACGGCGCTTCCGCGGGCACCGATTTCCGCAGGATCGCAATCGGCCGCAAGCGTCGGAAACGCCGTATACGAGGCTGCGTGCCTGCTGCGCAAGCAATTGCGCGCCCGGCGCGCAAACGAGCCGATGCAGGCGCGCGCCGACGTGAGTCCGGAACCGAGCGAGGAAGACTTCTCCACGCATGCGTTCGGCGCTCAGTTTGCGCAGGTCGCGGTCGATCCCGAACTCGGCGAGGTTCGCGTGCTCAAACATACCGGCGTATTCGCATGCGGGCGCGTGCTCAACCTCAAGACGGCGCGCAGTCAGCTCATCGGCGGCATCACCTGGGGAATCGGCATGGCACTGATGGAGCACACTGCAATCGACGAACGCACCGGTCGCGTCATGTCCGCCAATCTGGTCGACTATCACGTCCCGGTGAACGCCGACGTTCCGGAAATCGACGTACATTTGTTGGAAGAACACGACGAGCACGTCAATCCAATCGGCGTGAAAGGAATCGGGGAGATCGGCATCACCGGCGTTGCGGCGGCCATCGCCAACGCCGTCTATCACGCAACGGGTATTCGTGTGCGCGACCTGCCCCTTGTGCCCGAGCGGTTATTGCAGACGTGACTCGAAACCGGTGGGATGACGTCAAAACGTTTCGGCAAGTCCAGGCCGCCGGGCGAACCCAGTTCTTCCACCGAACGCAAGATTCGCATCCTCCTCGAACTCATCCGCAATAAATCGGTACGCCTCTCGCGTTTGTGCGAGGACTACGCGACCTCCGAACGCAGCATGCTGCGCGATTTTCAGGAGTTGCGCAAAGATCGGCGCTCGCGCTGGATTCACCCTCGGCGACAAAGTCGAGAACGACCGTTTGTACCTCAAGTCGTTTGAAGCGCGGCCGCGGCTGCTCGATCAGAGCGGACGCGCGCTCAATGCACTTGTACGTTCGGCGGCCAAGGCGCTGGGAGAACCCGTCGAGCAAGAACTCCCGCCCGGCGTATCCGGTGACGAAACGAGCGATGATCGGCGTTTCCTGCACTTCAGTATGCCTTCGCTACGCGAAGGCACGCGTGTGGCTCGCGTCTTCAAGTCGCTCGAGGAGGCTTGGACAAACCATGCACGTGTGCGTTTTTGTTACGCGGGAAAGAAAGCGGAGCGGCGCGTCGAGCCGTACTACGTGCTGCAGCATTCGGGACGATACTATTTGCTTGGGCGCGATATCGGCGCGAGAGATGCCGGGTGGCGTTACTTCGCACTGGATCAAATCGAGATGCCGATCGCGCGCATCGGCACGTTCACCCCGCACGAGGTTCCCGAGCGCTATCGCGGCGAGGACGCACTCGGGCTGGATTCATGGTCCGGCGATGCAGGACGTGAGCGTTTGGCTCTCGCCGCAGCTTGCTCCGTCGGCAACCTCCCGCGTATGGCAGCGCGCACAGCGCATTCAACAAAGCCGCGACGGCTCGGCGACCATGACCTTTGCGGTGAGCGATCCCGACGAAGTCGTCCGCTGGTCCCTGGGTTTCGGCGCGCAGGCGCGAATCGTAGCGCCGCCGAGCGCCGTGCAGCGCGCTAAGGAAATCGCGGCAGGGATCGCGCAAGCGTACGCAAGTGTACGCTGACCAAATGACTCGCTATCGGAGCGCGTACTATTCGTACGAACACTTGCCACGCAATTTCAGTGCGGCGTACAATGGTCACCTGATGATTACGCGACGTAACGCCACGGCTAAGAGGCCAATCGCCCAGGCGGGGGTCGGCAGTCCCGCGAATGCCGTCAAATTCTCGGTCAACATCGCCTCGGATGTCGGCTTGGAGCTCAAGCGCATCGCTTTCGAGAACCGAGTCAGTGAAAGCTCGGTTATCGAGATTGCGCTGCGTCAGCTATTCGGGAATGTCACCGAGGAGCGCTTGGGGGCATTCCTCAGGCAGAACGGCGCCTGCTTGCGGCGCCGCGTTTAACGAAGACGAAAGGGGCTCTTCCTTGGGACGGCTCGTAAAGCGGCATCCCAATCTGATAGAGCAGCTTGTTGCCGGCGACCAACCTCGCTGTTTTTGGTCTCCCGCGCGGGACAACCGAGAATGCCGCGTTTGCGCGCCTTCGTTCGGCAAGTGCGCAGCTGCTTACGGCAGCGCGCCTCGCATTCCAGACCGGCGACGACAGACTATATCGACCTTGAAGGTCTGCGCTGGACATTCACGCGCATCGTCGCGGAGGATGCGGCCGGCGTTCTCGTTTGCGGCGTCGCTTTCAAGAACGTTCCCGATCCGCGACTCGCCTGGATTCCCGCGCATTCTCGACTTCGCGGGCGGCCGCATGCCCAACGCCGCAAATCTGCACCGCCTCATGGAGCACGTTCTGGCAGCCGATCCGCGGCTTTTTACGCATGCACTTCTGTTTGCATCGCAAAGCAATCATGCGTTTGTTCTTCTCCACGATACGTCCGGAGACGTTCGCGAAGGGCGGACCTGGCAACGCTGGCCGCTCGAGCGTCTGTTCACGAAGCGTCGAGCGAGCCTGATTTCCAATCCGCTCTCGCAGGAACGCGGCCTTGCCATTCCGTTCGCGGTTCCCCCGTCGGAACGTTACGTCGTTATCGCCGCGCTGCGGGATGTCCCGATATTGCCGGCGGATCGTGATTTCTTGGCCGCGCTCGAATGCGTGACCGCCGCAGTTCCACAAGCAACTCCAATGCGACGATCGCCGGCTCAAGATCGCATCGACACGGGCTCGGCCCCAGCCACACCGCGCATCGTGCTCTACGTAAGACCGGCGCTCGAATCGCGGCGTAACACGCTTGATCGAGATGCGAGGCTGGAAGCTGCGTGTTGCGGCCTCGCCCTCGGAGATGATCCAGAGCATCCAAGATCACTGCGATATTCTCTTACTGGATGGCGGCAGGCTTCATCGTCCGCTGCAAACGCTCCGATCCGTCCGCCATTCGGCACCGCATCTTCCAATTCTGTACTTCGACGGCGAAGAAAGCGACGAACTCGATATTTTGGCTGACCGGCGACTGCCGTGCGATGCAGACGATGATGTTACATTCACCGCTATCAAAGCACTCGTGCGCGATTTGCCTCGACGCCGGCGTGAATTTCTCGAATGGACCGTCAATCGCGCCGCGGGAGCGCTCACGAAGCTGCGCTCGCCGCGCGAGCTCTCGCGCACGGTAGCCGAGGACGCGCAGCGATTGTTCGGCGATTGGGTCGCCGTGCATCTGCTCGACGGACAGGGCGACGTGTACAGCACCGAGTCTGCCGTCGCGTCCGCACCCGCTGCTGCCGGAAGTACCAAATACGTTCTTGAGCGGCTTTGCGGTCATGAAGTCGCGTGCGGATGAAACGCTGTTCGCGGCGATCAGCGATGATCCTCAGACGCGCGAAGCGCTTGCGGATCTGCGCCCGATTTCGGGTGCGACCGTGCCATTGCTGCAGGAAGGAAGCATAAACGGTACGCTCGTCGTGCTCAGCACCGAGCGCGAGCTGGGCGAGCCGGAATTCGAAGGGATTTTACAGTACGCCGATGCCGCCTCGCACGCGTTTGCACTCATTCAGGCGCGAAGCAAGCGGCGCGAAAACGGGAGCAGTCACGCTTGGACCCGGGTCTCGGCGGGCGACTACGACATCCACGTCTATCATCCGCGCGCAAGGGGCGCCGGTATTTTTCGAGCGACGCCTATCGACGCCAACCGCATCGGCATCGAGACCAGCATACCCGGCGGGGCCGGCCTGCGCGCAACGCTGGACATTGGACAGGGTACGCTCAGCTACTCGGCCGACCGGCTATCCCGTGCCTGTTCAATGTCCCGCCTTCGGCCCTGCGCCGGTGATGCAGCAGGCCGGCGAGCAAATCGTGGATCGCACCATTCTCCTGAAAGCTCCTTCAGTGACGTTAATTTATGATCCGGAATTACCGCGCATCATCGACAGCGGCTGCATGGTCGATCTACTTCAGAGCGCAATGCGCGCGGCCGCCGAGAACCCCGCACTGGACCTGGCGCAATTCATCGACGAACGCGCCGCCGGGTTCATCGCTATCACATCACGTTTGATTGGTGCGGCGCCGGCAAACTATCGAGCGCCTTCCTGATTCGAACATGCGCGAGGCCTATGGTTCATGTTCTTCGGCTACGCGCTCGCTGTATGCAACCAAGTTCGCCGCGATCTCACCGGACGGATTTACACAATCGACGGCCTGCGCTCGAAGCGCGTTGCGAGGCATGTCTGCGAACGCCGCTTCATTCGGATCTTGCGCAATGGTTAATCCGCCGACGCTCGCGGATTCGCAGAAGGCCCGCAACTCCGTCATCGAGCGCTCCGGATAGCAGCACACCGCATACTCCACGTCCATATGATTCGGCCGCACTTCGAAAAAGAACGTCGATGGAAGGCCGATATCCGTTCTTCTTCGGTCCTCTGGTAACGCGCACCGCGCCGCGCTCGATAAACAAGTGACATCCCGGAGGGGCGACGACGATGCGCCCGGGAGCGATCGGCGTGTTGTCGACCGCATGCGAGGCGAACAGCGCGCCGCTGCGCGATAGAATGTGAGGAACCGCACTCACTGCATTCTGAGATACGTGCGTCGTCACGAAGATTGCCGCCGGGATCGTTTCAGGCAGACCGGCGATGATTCGTTGAAGGGGCTCGAGCGCGCCGGCGGAGCCGCCGATTACGACAATGGCGAAGGGGGCGCCATGTGCTCTCGCGGTCATCAAAGAAATTCCCATCCGCCGTCAAATGCATCCGTGGTGGAAGAGGATACCTCGCGAGAAGGCTCGCTATTCGTCATCGGTGCGTCCGCCGGCGGCGTCGACGCCCTCGAGCGCCTGATTTCCGGGCTGCCCAAGGGGTTCGATGCGCCCATCGTTATCGCTCAGCACCTTGATCCGCAGCAGCCCAGCCGCCTCGAGGATGTACTTGGTCCATCATCCTCGCTCAAAATCACAACCATCGAAAACACCGCGAACTCCATCCTGGAACGATCTACCTCGTACCCTCCGGAGCGCATGTTGAAATCCTCGACGGTTCGGCAACACTCTCGACGAAAATGCGCAAGTCGCGGTCTAGGCCCTCGATTGACCTGTTGTTCCAGACTGCCGCCGAAGCATATAATGAGCGCTTGGTCGCGGTGATTCTGAGCGGCCTGGGTACCGACGGTGCAGCCGGTGTTCGCGCCGTCAAGGAATCGGGCGGGACGGTCATCGTGCAGGACCCCGCGACCGCAACGTATCCCTCTCTTCCGGCATCCATTCCGCTTAGTCAGATCGATCTGGTCGCGCCGCTCGAAACGATGAGCGGCCTGCTTGCGGCGCTTGCTTCTCGCGCGGAGATGCCTGAGTCGCTCCGCGATGACGAGGTGCTGCGTGCTTTTCTCACGCAGACTGCGCGGACGCAGCGGCATCGACTTTACCCAGTACAAGATGCCGACTATCGTTCGCCGTCTCTCCAGGCTCTTGACTGCGGCGCGCTGCGCGTCCTTGCCGGAATACATGCGATACCTCAACGCAAATCCGGAAGCCTATCAGCGTCTTGTCGGGTCATTCCTCATCAAAGTCACCGGGTTCTTTCGAGACGCTTCACTGTACAAGCACCTGCGCGAAGAAATATTGCCGGATATCATTACGCATGCTCGCCAAAACCGCGCGGAACTGCGAGTATGGTCCGCAGGTTGCGCCACCGGCGAAGAGCCGTACTCTATCGCCATTCTGCTGGCGGAACTATTGGGGGACGACCTCGACGACACGCAGATTCGCATCTTCGCTACCGATTTGGACCCGGAGGCGATCGTTTTCGCGCGCCGCGGGCTGTATCCGGCAAGCGCGCTCGCCTCGATGTCCCCGGAACTGGTTCATAAGTATTTCGTGCGCATCGACGATTCATACCAAATAAAGAAGCGAATCAGAAACTTGACCGTCTTCGGCGAGTACGATCTCGGGCAGCGCGCACCGTTTCCGCGAATCGATCTCATCCTGTGCCGCAACGTCCTCATCTATTTCACCAAAGAACTGCAGCAGCGGACGCTGCGGCTTTTCGCCTTCTCTCTGCGTGAAGGCGGCTACCTCGTGCTCGGAAAAGCCGAGACGACCAGCCCGTTGCCGCAATATTACACCGCAGCGCATGCGGTGCTGAAGATCTTTCGCAGGTATGGGGAGCGGCTGCTCATTCCTGCACCGGCCTTCGTCGATGGAGCCGCGCTACAAGAGCGTCCCAGCGTGCGGCGCAATTCACTTCGCACGGCCGGCCTGCCGAGACGGATCGGAGAAACGGCTCCGCGATGGTCGCTCACCGAGCGATTAGGATCGTTCCTTTTTGACTCGCGCAGCGGTGTGGTCGTCGTCGACCGCAACTACGATATTCAAAGCATCAATCAGGCCGCGCGCGGGCTACTCGGAATTCACGGTCAGGGCGTCGGCGAGGATCTTATTCACCTCGCCGCCGTTCCAAGCGGGCCGCTGAAAACTGCGCTCGATAATGCTTTCCGCAGCGAGTCGCCGACCGCAGAGCACGAGATTCGCGTCCACGACGAAGCCACGCAACGAAACACGGTTTTTGCAGGTCACGTGCTATCCGGACAAATCTGCCGGCGGTGACGGACGCGTCAGCGGCGTGATCGTTATGGTCTCGGACGTCACCGATAGGGCAAAGCAGCGTTATCAACTCGAAGCCGAAACCGAGCAGCTCCGATTGCAAAGTGAAGCGTTAGTTCGGCAAAATGACGAGTTGCAGGCTCGCCAGCGCGCGCTCATCGAAGCCAATACCGAATTGACGGCTGCAAACAACGAGTCTGCGAAGCACGAACGAGCACCTCCTGATCGCCGCTGAGGAAGCCGAAGCCTCCGCGGAAGAAGTTGAAACGCTCAATGAGGAGATGCAGGCCACAAGCGAAGAGCTCGAAACCCTGAACGAAGAGTTACAAGCGACCGTTGAGGAACTCAACACGACGAATGAGGAGTCTGGGCGCGCGCAGCAATGAACTCGAACGCACGGTCGCCGAACGCCAAACGCAGTCTGCTTCGCGCCGATGAACACCGCCGAATCTATGAAGGCGCAATCGGCTTCGCTGAAATTCGCTGCCGCAATTGTTTCGCCGGAGGGGAAAATCTTGGTCGTCAGCAGTGCCTATCGCGATGCTGCAGCAAGCAGCAAGACGCTTCGCAGTATCGGCGAGACGTGGGTCGCGCCCCATGACGGCGAAGCATCCGTTCAGGAAGTACCGATAGAGGTCAACGGCGGCTGCGCCAAACTCGTCATTCTGACCCGGAAGTCGCCGGAATGAATAGGATAGCTCTTAGGCGCGATTGCCGGCGCGGCCGGCACCTTCGCTCTCGATATGACCTCGTATGCCGACATGGCGGTACGCGGACGTCCCTCCAGCAACATGCCGGCGGAAGTCGTTCGCAGGATTGCAGCGAAAGCCGGAATCGATCCGCTCGCCAAACCGGACGAAGAAGTCGACGACAACACGAAAAACCGGCGGACGGCACTTGGGAGCTTGAGCGGCTACGCGATCGGTTTGACGATCGGCGCGCTATACGGCCTCGCACGTCCGCTTTTCTCGACCGTCCCGACGGGTGCAAAAGCCCTCATCGTGGGAGCAGTTGCAATGGCTGCAAGCGACGTGCCCGCGACGCTGCTGCAGGCAACGGATCCGAAAACGTGGGGAGCGGCGGGCTGGGCAGCCGACGTATATCCCGCACCTTGCGTACGGCGTCGTTACGGCTGCCGTTTTTGATGCGATGCGTTAGCGGCGTTTGCGGGCGGCGGCTGCTTTTCGGGCGGCCTTTTTCGCCGGAGCTTTTCGAGAAGTCTTCTTTCTTGCGGGAGCCTTGCGTTTAGCACCCGAGCTCGGGCCTGATGCGGCTCGCGCCATCATGCGTTTCTTCGCGGCTTCCATCTTTTCACCAAGATCGTTCAGTTCATCTTGGTCCATTATCTCGCGAGCCAGTGAAAAAATCGTCGACTCTTCTTCTTTGACGTGATGCTTGACGTTCTCGCCGAGAACCTGCAGTTCGGCTTTGAACTGTTCGTCCCGTTTACGCCCGGATTTCAAGAGTGCGATCAGATGTTTGAGCACGTCGTGTTCGGTGAACGCCTCGAACACGTCGACGCGCTCTTCCTGCTCTTGCGCGCGGTCGCGAAGCTGCGGATAGAAGAACTTTTCTTCGATGGTCGCGTGCACCGTTAGGGCTTGCTCGATCTGCGAGGCGAGTTCGACGAGACGATCGTCCTCCGGCTCGCACTTTTGCGCTTTGTCGAGCATGTCGCCGACCATCTTATGGTCGTTCTTCAGTAGCGTTAGGACGTCCAAAATACTCCTCCGTCTTTGTTGGGCTGGTTCCAGTCTGCCCGAAGAAGGCAACATCTAAAACGGGCTTGCACGCGACATCCACGTTTTGAGAAGCGAAATAAAGCGAATAACCGCATATGGAATCAAATTCTGAGGGCTTGAGCAGGCCGGTTCGCGCAGGTGAATACGTCGTCTTGAGCACCGGCGCGATCGCCCGGACGCTTGAGGCGTATCCCGCCGGCTATACGGGTGCACTCAAACTCATTCTGGACGAACAAGAGATCAGCGAACTTGCGCAGTCCATCGTACTGCCGCAAGAGCGGCTTCACTCGCCGGGCGCATCGGGAAGCCCGGCGGTCGAGCGAGCGCCGGCAGAGCGAGCCTCACGCGCGAGCCCGACAAAAGAATGCGCGACTGAAACGCCGCCGGCTACGAAGCAGTTCCGCCTGGGATTTCCTCAGACGCCAGGTACAGGGTCCACGGCTTTTCGGGATGGTGGTCCTTTGGAAACCGCTGTCCGCGTTCGAAGTGTTCGCGATGCCCGCAGTCAGAGCACTCGTAGTCGCCGCTTACGGTGACGTCGTCGCCTTCAGAGCCAAATATTTCAGCCATGCCGTTCTTGTACCCGGAACCTCACACGCGGCTGCGTTCGACCGATAACTCAAAGGGGCATGGATA
This sequence comes from Vulcanimicrobiota bacterium, assembly GCA_963777365.1. GTDB lineage: Bacteria > Vulcanimicrobiota > Vulcanimicrobiia > Vulcanimicrobiales > Vulcanimicrobiaceae > CAVZQG01. The sequence goes on along the minus strand of CAVZQG010000015.1, from coordinate 37,840 downwards.
GCCCTTGAGAGGACCCTCATGGAAAAGAGTACGGGAACGACCTACGTGGAGAGCCAGAGCCCGGCATCGCAAGAAAACGGAGAAACCGCCGCAATTCACGTGAAGAGCCCAATCGGGGCCGGCTTGACCATTACCGTTCGAGTTGCACCGGCAAATAGCGATCATGAGCAGTGAACGCTGCGCTGGGCATGCTGCAGCGGGCGACCAGTGCCTCATAGAGGCAGACTATATGTGCGATAACGGACACTTCGTGTGCCTGTTGCATAGCGTGCGCGCTATCGGTACGCGCCACCGTGCAAGCCGTGCATGCATCCCGTGCATGTGCAACGGCGTGACCGTTTCTGCACGCCGAATCGGCCGGAGTTAACGGATCGCAATCGCGCGTCAGTCATCGGCTTTCGCTCGAAGAAACGCCGGGCGCGTACGAAGGGAGGTGCGAAGGTGAGAAAGTAACGGACACTCATGTCCATACTCGCCTTCGTGCTTCTGAGCGCGCTTTCGGCAACGTTCTCACTCCCGCAAATACTCTCGTATGCCATGCCGATGACATTGGTGCAGAGCCCGAACGGCCGGGCAGTCGCGTACGCCGTAAATCAAAACGGTCTGCGCAGCATCTGGGTCGCTTACGCTCCCGAATACGTTCCGCGAGAAATCGTTGCACAACGCGAAGATAACGGCACGAGTATCGGGCAGGTCGCGTTCACGCGCGATGCCTCGCGTCTGGTGTACGTGCAAGGAAGCAGCGCGGACCCGAATGAGAGTCCCAAGCAGCCGCACGCGCAGGTTTGGTCCGTCAGCATTGCCGACGGGTCGAGCAAGATGCTTGGGGAAGGCTCCGATTTTGCGATCGCCCCGGACGGATTGCGCGTTGCCTTCGTCCAACGCGATCAGGTCTGGACGGCGCCGATCGACGGCAGCGCTTTGGCTCAACGCCTCTTTTATGACCTGGGGCTAGATTCCGACCTTGCGTGGTCGCCCTCGCGGGCAACGAACTCGCGTTTGTTTCTACACGAACGGATCACGCGCTTATCGGCGTGTATCGCGGCTCGAGTACGCCGTTGGAATTTCTCGCACCATCAACCTCAAACGATACCGAGCCGCGATGGTCGCCCGACGGAAGCCGCATCGCGTTCGCGCGAACGCCGGGTAACGGTGGGGAAATACCCTCGCCACTTAAACCGGTTCTCGTACCTTGGTCCATCTGGGTCGCACGCGTGTCGGACGGCGAAGGCAAGGCGGTCTGGCAAAGCCCTCATGCGGCACGCGCGTCCTTCCCCACGGAAGGCGGCGATATCGATCTGAATTGGGCGGCGGATAATAGGCTCATCTTCGTCTGCGAGATGGATAACTGGCCGCATCTCTATACGGTTGGTATGACCGGCGGTGTTCCGCGATTGCTCACGCCCGGCCCGTACGAAGTAGACGACGTATCGCTTTCGACCGACCTTCGCAGCGTTCTCTATAGGGCGAATACGGGCACGACAAGGGACGATATCGACCGCACGCATCTCTATCGCGTGGACGTCACGTCGGGAAACATCACATCGCTCACGCGCGGCACGGGATCTGAATGGTGGCCCACACCGCTTTCGAACGGCGATTTTGCGTTCGTGCAAGCGACCGCGCAAAGACCGCCCCTCATCGAGCTCGCTAAACAAGGCGCGCAGAGCACGAGCGCTCGACGGCGCTCTGCTTCCCGCCGATTTTCCCGCTGCGCAGCTCGTCACGCCTCAAGAACTGACGTTTAAGGCGCCTGACGGGACGCTGATACATGCGCAGCTGTTCGACCGGCCGGGACCGCAGCGCAAACCCGGTATCATCTTCGTGCACGGCGGTCCGATGCGGCACATGCTGCTCACGTGGAATTCGTCGGGCTACTACAGCAATGCGTATGCGGTCGATCAATATCTGGCCGCTCGGGGTTTCGCGGTGCTTTCGATCAATTACCGTTCGGGCGTCGGCTACGGCCACGATTTTCACTACGCCCTGCGAACTGGTTGGACCGGCGCAAGCGAATATCAGGATGTGCTCGCCGGCGCACGCAGGCTGCAGCGCGATCCGCGTGTCGATCCCGCAAGGATCGGCATTTGGGGCGGCTCGTGGGGCGGATATCTTACGGCGCTTGCACTAGCCCGCGATTCCGCAACATTTAAGGCCGGCGTTGATTTTAGCGGCGTTCACGATCTGACCCATGATGCGGTGGACTATTTCGGCGATTCCGAAGCTGCCGCTCAAATAGACATGAAGCCGTGGCTCAGACTCGCGTGGAACTCCTCGCCGGTTGCATCGGTATCGGCTTGGCGCTCGCCGGTCTTACTCATCCAGGGCGACGACGATCCGGACGTTGCATTTCATCAGCTCGTAGATTTGGTGCCGCGCTTGGAGCAGTATCACGTTCCCTTTTCGACGATCGTTCTTCCCGACGAGGTACACAGACTTCTTACGCTACGCGATCATGGCTACAGGCGGACGAAGCGACAGCAGAGTTTTTCGAGCGCCGGTTTTTAAACGCTCGCTAGCCCCGGCCTTTACTCGCCTAGCGCAGCCTTTTTCTCGTCCGAACTGGGACGCCCAAAAATGACGAGGGCGATACCGGCCGCGAGCGCCGCTCCGGCTAGCGGTCCGACCGCATAAATCCATGCAAAGCCGGAACTTCCGCCCAGAATAAGCGGAGCTATCGAACGTGCCGGATTCATCGACGCGCCGCTTATCGGTCCGGCGAAAAAGCCGCAGGTCGACACGGTCAATCCGACGGCGAGCGCAGCTTGCTTGCCGACAACCGCCTCTTCTTCGGCGCATCCAAGAATGACGATCATCACCAGAAACGTCAGCACGATCTCCGTTAAAACCGCCACGCTAGGGGTTACGTGCGGGCCCGGGTGGCTGGCCCCTAAAATCAGTAGGGGTCCAAATACCAGCTGGGCCAGAGCTGCGGCGCCGAACGCGCCGGCGAACTGCACGAGCCAATACAAACCCATCAGCCGTGCGGGCATGACGCGGCGAAGGAAGAAGCCGAAACTCACGGCCGGATCGATATGCGCGCCGGAGATCTCAGAAAACGCGTAAATGATGGCAATTGTAACAAATCCACGCGCGAGCCACCGCGAAACGTAGTCGACATGGCCACCCGTGTAATAGAGAATGTCAACGGTTGTCGGGACCAGTGTCGCAAAAAAGGTCCCGACAAATTCGGCCGCGAGTTTCTGGACGATCGTCGGACAAGGCCTATCATGCGGCTTTTCCGGCATGACGTTCGTCAGGGCCGATTCGCAAACGTATCCATCGGGCCTTGGGTTGACACCGTCCCGGTCTCCGTCGTATGCGCGGCGGCGCCGGCAGTGCGCCACGCCCGCTCTGCAGACTCACGCGCCGGCGCGACCATCGATGCATCCACGTCGAGGCCTATGTCTCGCAGTTCTTGCAAAACGACCTCAGGCAAAGATTCGCCAATCGACATGACACATTCGGCGTAATCCTTCAAGTGACTTTGCGCCGTGTCCGCGACGTCATCTTCTTTTAACGCAAGCGCAGTCGACTGAAGCATTGTATAAGCAGCGGTACATAAAGCCAACGCCGTATAGTCGTCTCTCAATGCTTTCGAGACCTTCGTCTTGCGCATCGCGTCGATCGCGCCGGCGACGATACCCTCGAATTGTGCCACGGAGTTCTTTATCGGCGCCCCAGCGTGACCGCCGAGGTCAGATAGGCACCTATCCAAACGGTCGATGTGCTGCTGCGAGAGCTTGAGAAGCCGCTCGACAAGCGCGGACGCATCGCCGTACCGCGTGAAGTCTTGGTCCTTAGCCTGCGCTTCGAATGGCAGGCGAACGTGCCGTTCGAGGGCGATCATATCGCTGACATAGGTTTGCATGCTGTGATGTTCATCGCTCATGTGTTCGGCTCCCAAATCGAAGATGCCACATGTTTCCCAAATCCGATGCTCGCTAACGTAGTGAGCGCCCAAAGTGGGAAAGAATGGTAGACATGATGTCCGTCGAGAACATTCCTCCATTCGCGGAAAGTACAAAAGATGGCGATCCGCTCGTGCACGCGATTATCGAGACGCCGCGCAATACTCGCCACAAGTACGCTTTCGAACCGCGCTTCGGCGTATTCAAACTGAATCAGGTATTGCCGGAGGGCTTGCAGTGGCCGTACGACTACGGGTTCATACCCGGCACACTTGCCGATGACGGAGACCCGCTCGACGTACTTGTATTGGGGGATGTGCCGACGTTTACCGGCTGCTTGCTGGAGTGCCGCATCCTCGGACTTGTACGCTTGAAAAAAGACGGAACCGAAAACGACCGCGTGATCGCCGCACCGAAGCGGCAACCCGGAAGCGCGCAGACGACCGATCCGTTCGAAGACGTCGACGACATACCGAAGGCTACGATCGACGGAATCTGCCGATTCCTGGTTGAGTATTCCGCCGAGCAAGGCCACGAGATTGAATTCAAAGGCACAAAGTCTAAGAAAAAGGCGCTCGCCGCACTCCAAGCAACCATCGCGGAATACAGGAAGCAGAACAGCCGCGACTAGCGCGTTAGAGCAGGTTTTGCCCTGCACCAGAACGGGTATTCCAAACCACCCGAACGTTCCAAAAGGTTGTATACGATGCAGAGTGACGTGACCCAGTTGACGACGCGTGGAAGCGATGCGGTCGAAATACTCAAGAACGACCATCAAGTCATCAAGCAGCTCCTGAGCTCGCTTACCCAAGCCACTCAGACCCAGGAGCGCCAGACGATACTCGATCAACTCAAGGCAGTGTTGACCGTCCACAACGCGACCGAAGAAAACCTTGTGTATCCCGCGTTACAAAGCGTTGCCGATGAGAAGCGTCAATCGCAGAAGACTCTACCATGAGACGGCCGAGGCGGACGTGGTCGTCTTCGACCTCGACACGATGCTCAAAGAGGGCGATGATAGCGATTTCGCGGCGACGGCCAAGAAATTGCAGGCCGCCGTTCTCGAACACATTGATGACGAGGAGAACTCGGCGTTTCCCAGCTTACAAAAAAACGCGGACACGCAGCAGACTCAAATGCTTACAGAATCCGTGCGCGAGTTTCGGAGCAGGTTCAGGTTTTCGCCGGCGGGCACATCTCGAACGGAAACGGGTGATGTTTGACCCGAAAGCGGGTACAAAAGCCGTGGATTACCTCGAGTGAAAGGGACGGAGAGGGGCAAGAGGCCCCTCTCTAGTTTTTATTTCTGCGCGCGAACGACCACAAGGAGCCCGTTGCAATGCACCCGAGTGCACAAACGGCAAGTAACCGGTACCCGCGTGTCAGAACCTCCCTGCGCTTCGTTTCCGGATCGGCCAAGTAACGCCGTTCGGGAAAACGATCGTCCCGATCAAAGCCGCGATCGTCGATCGCCATCTTTATAACGTGCGCCGGGTGCAGTGCTTGGCGGCTGGTCGTTTGCTGGATCTGCTCGCGGCAGCTGAAACCGTCGGCAATGACGATCGCATGCGGATCGGCTTCCCGAACTTTGGGCAATAGCACGCGCTCGCCGCACTTCATCGAGACATCATAGTTATCTTCCTCAAATCCGAAGGCGCCCGCCATGCCGCAACAGCCGCTTTCGAGCTTCTCGAATTCCAACTCCATCTTTTGGAAGACGTGCTGTTCCGCATTTGGATCCAAAACCGATTTGTGGTGGCAATGTTGATGCATCACCGCCTTCCGGCGTAGTTTGGGAGGATTGTATTGCGGCACTTTCTTTTGCAGGAAGCCGTCCAAGACGAAGCACTGCTGTTCGAGACGCTCCGCGTCCTTATCACTTCCGAGCAGGTTATGCATCTCATCTTTGAATACCGACATGCAGCTGGGTTCCAACCCGACGACGCATATACCCTCACGGATCATCGGACGCAAGTCTTCAAGTATCGCCAGCAGCTGCCGCTTCGCTTGGTCCAAAAAACCGTAGTCATAAAGCGGACGGCCGCAGCAGATCTGATGCGGCGGCAGCACGACTTGAAATCCCGCATCTTCAAGCACTTCCACGGCGGCTTGCCCGGTTGAAGGAAAGAAGTGATTGTTCCAGGTGTCCGCCCACAAGATCACTTTTTGCTTTCCGCGATTTCGAATCGGCCGCTGCCGGAACCAGCTGCGGAACGTCCGATCCGCGAACATCGGAATCTTCCGCTGCGGTGAGATCTTGAGCAGCGCCTTCCCGATTCGGCCGAGCAGCGGTTCCTGAGCGACGAAATTCGCGATCGAGGGCCTGAGCGAGCCTAGCTTCGCCAGCCAAAACATGTAGCCGAAGACGTACATGAATAGCGGACGCTGCTTGCGCTCGTAATAATGTGCGCGGAACTCCGCCTTATACGTGGCCATGTCGACGTTGACCGGGCACTCGTGTTTGCAGCCCTTACATGCCAGGCACCAGTCCAAAGCCTCTTTTACGGACTCGTTCTGCCAGCCGCCGTGCACGGGATCGCCCTGCAGCATCTCAAAGAGCATCCGCGCACGTCCGCGGGTGGAATGCATCTCCTCGCGTGTCGCCATATAGCTCGGGCACATCGTGCCTTTATCGTGTTTGCGACAAACGCCTGCGCCAACGCAGCGGTTGGCGGCGTAGGCGAAGCTGCCGTGATCTTGCTCGAACGTGAAGTATGTTTTGGGTTCCCAGGGCTCGTAGCCCGTTCCCCAGCGCAGATTCTCGTCGATACGGAACGGCCGCACCACCTTGCCCGGATTCATGCGGTTGTGCGGATCCCAGGCCGTTTTGAACTCCCAAAACGCCTGCACCAATTCATCCCCATACATGATCGGTAGCAGCTCGGCTCGAGATTGGCCGTCGCCATGTTCGCCGGAAAGCGATCCTTTATACTTCGTGCACACGTGCGCCATCTCATAGGCGAACTTGCGATACGTCTCGATTCCTTCTTTCGTGAAGAGATCGAAGTTGATCCGGCAGTGCACGCACGCCTGTCCAAAGTGTCCGTAAATCGAGGCATAATAGCCATAGCGCTGCATGATCTCTTGAAATTCACGCAGGTACTCGCCTAAGTGTTCGACGGCCACGGCCGAGTCTTCCCAACCGGGATAGAACTCCGGCTGGTTTGGGATTTTGGCGTTGACGCCGAGGCCGGCTTCGCGTATATCCCAAATTTCCTGCATCTGATGACGGTTCGCCAGCACGCGAGAACCTTTGAGCGGCAAATGCGAGTGTTTGGCCGAGGTTACGAGCTCGCGGGCTTTTGCTTCGGCTTCTTCCTGCGTGCCGGCGCCGAACTGCACGATGAGCCAAGCCGAACCTTGCGGGAAGAGCTCGGCTTGCTCGTGTGGGTTCTTTCCCTTTTCGTGCATGTGCTGGAACAGGGTCTCATCCATGCCCTCGAGTGCGATGGGACCGAACTCGTTGCAGAATGGAACGTGATCCGCAGCGGTCGCGATGTCGTCAAATCCTAGAATCCCGAGCGCCTTGAAGCGCGGACTCTCCACGAGCCTGCACTTCGCGCGCAATACCGTTACGCACGTTCCTTCGGTGCCCACGAGCGCTCGTGCGACGTTGAAACCGCTCTCAGGCAGCAGCTCGTTGAGCGCAAAGCCCGACACGCGTCGCGGGATATCCGGAAACCGCTCGCGGATCCGTCCTGCATACTGGTCGCGTATCGTCTTGAGCTGCGCGTAAATCTCACCTTTGCGGCCGCCTTGCAAAATGATTGCTTCCAGCTCTTCGTCCGACACCGCGCCGACCATCATACGCAAACCGTCGTAGGTGAGGATCTCCATTTCCTCGATGTTTTCTTCGACTTTGCCGGCCATTTGCGCGTGCACGCCGCAAGAATTATTCCCGATCATTCCGCCGAGCGTGTTGCGGTTGTGGGTGGACGGATCGGGTCCGAACGTGAGGTGTTTTTTTTCGGCCAGATCTCGCAGATCGTCGAGCACGCATCCGGGTTCCACCCACGCGAACTTGTTTTCATAGTCGATCTCGAGGACCCGGTTCATGTGTTTGCTGAAATCCAGCACCACCGCAACGTTGCACGTCTCGCCCGCCAGACTCGTGCCGCCGCCCCGGCTGAGCACGGGCGCTCCATAACGCCGGCAAGCCGCGACGGCCGCTTCGACGTCGGCGGCGTCTTTCGGCAGAACCACGGCGAGCGGAACTTGCCGGTAATTGGATGCATCGGTGGAATACATCGCCCGGTATTCCGCTTCGAAGCGAATCTCGCCGCGCACTCCCGCTCGAAGTTCTTGTTCTAAACCCGCAAGGTCAATCTGGGTGCCGTCCGGATTGGGGTCCGTCGAGGACGGCTCCAGGATCTTTATCAAAGTAGATACCTTTCCGCGTCGCGCCGCTTTAGTTCTAAACCGATTCCCGGACGTTCGAGGTCGGGTGTCAGTCGCCCGTCGTACGGATCGCTTGGTCCATCGAAAAGCATGCGCTCGATACGCACGTGATCGTGAAAATACTCGATGTGCCTGAGCATCTGGGCGCTGGACGCCGCGTGCAGCGTAACGTAGGGCGCGCAGTGACTTGAAAGCGGGGTGTTGTACGTTCGGCAGAGCGCATCGGCGATCCGAAAACCGCTAAACCCTCCGCAACGCGTCACGTCCGCCTGCAACACGTCCGCAGCCCGCGTCTGCAATATTCGCAGAAAGTCGGCGGGCGCGAATCCGTACTCACCGTTGCTAATCTCCATACCTGCAGGCGCCTGTTCACGCACTTTGGCATTTCCATCCAGATCGTCGTAGGGGACCGGCTCTTCGTACCAGCAGACGTCGCTCTCTGCAAAGCGCCGCGCCATATCGAGTGCTTGTTTAACCGAGTACGCGCCGTTCGCGTCGACGAACAGCTGCGCTTTCGGGCCGATCGCCTTGCGCGCCGCGGCTACGCGGCTTGGGTCCGCTTCCGGATCGCGTCCGATTTTCATTTTTACGCGCGGAATACGCATGCGGTGAACCCACGATCCGAGCTGTTCCGTCAAGCGATCGAGGGTATACGACGTAAAGCCGCCGCTTCCGTATATCGGAACCGCCTCGCGGGCTGGTCCAAGCAGCGCGCAGACGGGCGCGCGTAATACCTTTCCTTTTAGGTCCCACAGCGCGATGTCGATCGCCGAGATCGCCATGGCGGCGATGCCCGAACGGCCGTTGTTTCTGGCCTTTGCGTACAGCTCGGCGTTGCGGGCGGCGGTTTGCATGGCATCCTTGCGCAGGAGCGTGTCCGCGAGCAGATCCTTGATGAACGTTGCGGCCGCAACGCCTGCGTACGTGTAACCCAACCCGATTTCGCCGGCGGCATGCAATTCGACGAGCACCATCGTCGTCGCGTTCCAGCAAAGCGTGCCGTCGGACTCTTCCGGCTCTTCCGTAGGAATTTTGTAGGCGGCGACCTCTACCGCTTCGATTGGATATGCTGCACGGCTCTCCGGCAGAACCTTCACTACTCGCCCTTCTTGACGGGCTCTTCCGAACGATGCGGGATGATCCCGGCAACGACTTGCCGTATCGATTTTGCGATCACGCCGCGCTCGTCCGGGTCACCCGATCTCATCGCTTTTAGAAAATGCATCGCTTGCTCGCGCGAAATGTGCGGCGGGAGCGTTGCAACGTTCCCGTCAACGACCGCCTCCAAAATAACCGGCCTATCGGCATTCAACGCACGATCCCATGCAGCATCCACATCCTCCGGCTTCTCGACGCGAATGCCCAAGAATCCGAGCGACTCCCCGAAGCGTGCGTATGGAAAATCCGGAAGCGGTTGCGTTTCCATGTTGCGGGGAGATCCCGAAAGGATTCGCTGTTCCCAGGTCACCTGGTTCAGGTCGGAGTTGTTCAGCACAAAGAAGATGATCCGCGGATCGCTCCAGTTCTTCCAATACTTGTACACGGTGATCAGTTCGTTGATGCCGTTCATCTGCATCGCGCCGTCGCCCGGAAGCGAGATGACCGGGCGGTCCGGAAACGCAAACTTGGCGGCAATTGCGTACGGTACCGCTGAGCCCATCGTCGCAAGGCTGCCCGAAAGCGACATTTTCATGCCGCGCCGAACCATGAGATGCCGCGCCATCCAGTTCGTCGGCGTGCCCGCGTCGCCGGTAACGATAGCGCCTGCCGGCATCTTCTTGTCAAGCGATGAAAAGAGCAACTGCGGATTGAGCGGATCGGCAGGCTGATGCGCGCGATCCTCTTCGATGCGATACCACTCTTCCTTGTTTTTTTCGATCGCTTTGCGCCATGAATCATCCTGCTTCTGTTCTAAGTGCGGTGACAGCGCCTGCAGCGTATCCGCTGCATCACCTTCCAAATTGACGTCGACCGGATAGCGCAGGCCTAGATAGCGCGGATCGATGTCGATCTGCACGGCCGGCACCGAACCATCCTGCGGAAGGAACTCCGCGTATGGAAAGCTCGTGCCGACCAAGAGCAGCGCGTCGCATTGATTCATGATGTCGGAACTCGGTCGCGTTCCGAGCAGACCGATCGTGCCGGTTACCCACGGCAGATCGTCGGGCAGCACATCTTTGCCAAGCAGCGCTTTTGCGCAGCACGCCTGTAACCGATCGGCAACGCGGATGACCTCGTCGGTTGCGTTCTTGGCACCGGCTCCGACGAGCATCGCAACTTTGCTCGCTCCGTTGAGGATCTCCGCGGCTCGCTGCAAGTCGGTCAAGCGCGGTATGACCATCGGTTTGGAATACCCGACTCCGCTGTGCACGGTGTTGTGCTTGCGAGCAGGCTCGCTATAGGGTTCTTCTTGGAGATCCTTCGGGAAGATAATCGTCGCGACACCGCGCATGCCTGCGGCCGTGCGAAAGGCTCGATCGACGATGTGTCGGGTCGCTACCGGACTGGCGATCGTTGCGTTGTACTCGCTCACGTCCTTGAATAGCGTTTGCAGGTCGACTTCTTGCTGGTAAACTCCGCCCATTGCCGTGGTCGCAGCCTGACCGACGATCGCAACGACGGGGGCATGATCCATTTTTGCATCGTAGAGGCCGTTGAGCAAATGGATTGCACCCGGGCCGGACGTTGCCAGGCACACGCCGACCTCGCCCGTGAACTTTGCGTGTGCGCACGCCATGAATGCTGCCATTTCCTCGTGACGTACTTGGACGAACTCCAGCTTATCTTCAAATTCCTCCAATGCCCCTATCAGGCCGTTTATGCCGTCTCCCGGATACCCGTAGATCCGTTTGACGCCCCATTCTACAAGGCGCCCAAGCAAGAATGCGCTCGCGTTCACTGATGTTATGCTCCTTCGTATTGGTCAAACTATTCATACCCGCGCGACCGCGGCTCAACGCGCACGTCGCAAATAGTACGTGCCGGCAGCTGCTCCCGCAAGCGCAAGGCCGCCCAAAACCCACGGTCTGTTCATGATGAGTTCGGTCTCCCAGCTGCGAGTTTTGGCTTGTGCGTCGAACTCGCCATGCGCACCGAAGTCTTTGTCCCGATCGGCCGGCTCGTATAAGTTATCCGGCCGCTCAGAACGAGTCGGCTTATTCGTTTGTTGCGATTTGTAGCCCGTCATCGCGAGATACAGGTCTCCCAGGCGCGGGGCAAACTTCTGTACGCCGATCGCAACAACGGTCGAGAAGCCAACCCACATTTCACGCGGCGACGTATTCGCCGCCCAATAGATAGCGCGCGCAGCGATCTCCGGCTGAAAAATCGGAGGCAGCGGCTGGGGATGCCGTAGGCCGCTCTTGACGCGGTTCCACGTAAACTGGGGCGTGTTCACCGCAGGCATCTGCACGATCGTCAGCCGAATCTTGCTCCGGTGGTGAATGAGTTCGCAGCGTATGGAGTCGGTGAATCCCCGTATCGCACTTTTTGCCCCGCAGTACGGCGACTGCAACGGAATGCTGCGATAACACAACGCCGAGCCGACCTGGACAATCGTGCCGCGATTGCGGGAACGCATGCGTTTGAGGGCAGCCATCGTCCCCCAGACGTATCCGAAGTACGTCACCTCGGTGAGCCGGCGCCATTCTTGAGGCGTAACGTCCCAAAATTCCGAGAAAACGTTTGTAAAAGCGACGTTTACCCAAACGTCGATTGGCCCAAGTTCTGCTTCGACTCGGGCGGCGGCGCGCTCAACTTCCTCGTACTGCGACACGTCGGTCGGAATGGCGATCGCGGTCGCGCCGAATGCGAGAGCCTCATGCCGAGCATTCTCTAAGCCCTCCTCGCCGCGCGCGAGCAGCGCCAGCTGCGCGCCGTGCTTGGCGAACTCCCGGACGGCTGCACGTCCGATGCCGCCGGAGGCACCCGTGATGACGACGATTTTGCCGCGCTTTGATTTCGATTTTTTCATATCCGATGTTTTCCCAAAAGTCCTTTCCGCGCTACAGCCGCTCCAGTTCGAGCAAATAGAATCCCTTGGGTGCAAGCAGCAACGGTATGCCCTCGCTCAATTGCCGCGCATCGAGATCCGCTGCTTGCCACCGCTTTCTCAGGCTATCGTATGAGCGCGCGCTGAATGTACCTTCGATGTGCACCGCCCGCAGAGCCGTCGTAACGGCGCTCTCGCTCGTATTCCCCGCCATGATCATCACGCGTGACGCGTCTTGGATGCCGACGGCGATTGCATCGTCGCCGCTGCACTGCACGTACTCGCTGACGTCTTCGCGCATGACGCAAGCGCCAACCGGCGAATCGAACGGCTGCGTGCTCCATATGCGCGGCTCCGGCGCGGCCGCCGCGAACCACGTGAGCCGCTTTCCGCGATACGGCATATTTCGCAGTCCGCACCACGTCCATGAAGACGGCAGGTTGGGCGCTATACGCAGTTGCTTCCCGGAGAAGTCGAGCCCCAAAATGCCTTCGATGACAGCCCACACGTAGCGCGGCGGAAACCAGGGCGAAAGTTCCATTCCTTGATTGACGAGCGTTTCGCCGTGAAGCCATTCCGAAAACTGTCCCGGAACCGTATTGTTACGCAGTGGGTGGCGCGCATAGTTCTCGAAGCCGTTCACCAGCGCGCGCGCCGCGAAGTCCGCAGCGATCGCAGCGGCCGCCTTGGCGTACCAGAACGTCACGCCATTCCAAACGCCGCCAAGACATCCGCTCGCACCGTCGGGACTATAGTTTACGGCGTCGTATGGAATCGTTCGCATCCCGCCCGCGGTCCAAAAGTCGCGGTCGCTGAGCCTGCGCACGATGCGTTCGGCCATATCGGTTCTGCGACACCGAACACGACCGGCAGAATGAGATCAGCCGTAACGTCGGTTTGCGGCGTTCCGTCGACATCTATATTCAAATAGTAAAGGCCATTGTCAGGATTTATGAGGTGCCGGTTTATTGCCAAGCGCAGATCGGCGGCGAGCGACTCAAACTCGCGTGCCGTCCCCTCGTCTCCGACGGATGCCGCTAAAGCGGCGATACTGCGGAATGCGGCGTAACTTTCGGCGTTTATTTCGGTAACCGCGCCGCTAAGGCGGTAATCCCGTATCACATTTCGCCATCCGGCGATTCCGGGCGTGCCCTTCCTTTGTGAAGTGCACCACACCAAGCCCTCGCCGTTGCGCTGCGCCGAAATGTGGCGGCATGCTTTGCGCAAGATTTCGTACGCCGTGTCGAGAAAGCCGGTGTCACCGGTTGTTTGAACGTGATGCCACGCGCTCCAGACCAGCAAAGGCGTGTCGTCATTGATATTGAGATCGAAATCCTGCGTGCTGCCGTCGAGCATGTTGTAGTACTCGACAAACGATCCGCTGTGCTGCGCGCGCGTTAGAAATTGCGTGAGGCACTCCGCGGAGAATTCCGGCCGGACGAAGTCGGAACCGCTACAGAACCAAGCCGCGTCGCGGCCTACGCAGTTGCTTGAATTTGTCGGATCGTTCGTGAAACCCCAGCCGAGCGGACCTCGCGCGACCACGCGCTCCATATTTGCTTTAGCCCAAAGTACGCCGCGATTGATCTCGCGCTCGGGCGTGAGAACAATGGAGCGATCGAGCACATCATGATAACGTTGTTGCGTTTGTTGCAGCGCGGCTGTTGCGTGCGGTGACGCAGCGTAGGCCGCCTTTGCACGATCCAGGCCGCCGGCCGAGACACACAACCGGAAGGCCATGCCGGCGCTCTCGCCCGGCTCAAGCGCCGTCGTGTAGCGCAGTGCCCCCATGATCACCCCGCGCGCAGGATACGTGTGCCCGGCTAGTGCTTTCGGAAGGTGCGTAGACACGGCCTTAGCGTGATCGATCGATATCTCGAATGCGAGCGGCTTTCGCGAGGCGCCGAGGACGCGCGCAAGGTTCGGACGCTCGCTGCTTTGCGCGATAAGCGCGTGCAGTTTTTCGTCATAACTCGCGTCCAAACTGTCGTCCACATCTTGCGCGAGCTGACAGAACGCAATGGTTGCCATTTGCTGGCATTCCTCGGATTCGTTGGTGAAGTCCACGAGATAGTACGCGCACGAATCCGCGGCAAACACGTCTTCACGAACCGAAACGCCGTTCGAAAGCATGAACGTGTGCTGTTGGTGTTCGGGATGCATAAAGAACCGCCCCGATACCGCGTCCAATTTTATGCCGGTTTGTGCATCCCAGTGTTTCAGCACAAAATTTTGAAGCAGCGAGCTTCCAGCATCCACACAGAAGACGCGGTCGATGGCACCGGTGGCCTTGAGCAGCACCTTGAGTTTCGCGCTTCCCAGCAGGCTTCCGCATGCCACGTCGCGATCGTCCAACTGATACATCCCAAAGTTGGGAGGCCACCGCAGTTTGGTCGTTCCCTGCGTCGAGCTGACGACGTTTTCGCGGTATGCGACGGTGCGTGAGGAATTCATTCATATGTATCCTTTCCCGAAGTGATGGCCGCTTAGCCGCAAACGTCGAGCGAAATAAATTGACGCACGTCAATAATGTTTGAATCAAACGTGTGAAGTTGGAAGAATTAGAGCGTGCAAACATCCTTGACCGCCGCGCCCTACCAGTTTGGATTCAGCGAATTTACAACGTGGCCATGGGCATACAAAAGGGATCTCGTCGAATATAAGAAGCACGGCGCAAGCGTCATTGAGGTTTGCGAGTTTAAGCTTGCTCACGGCGACTACGGCAACGAGCTCAAATTGGCAGCGGAAGCCGGATTGAAAATCGCATCGGTCCAAGCCGGAATCCATTCAATCTTTCCCGACTCGATGGCATCGACGCCCACCGACCCACGCGACCGCGTCGCGGCAATCAAGGAAGCGATCGCGCTGAGCGCGCCCGACCTGCCGCAAGACACGCCGTTCATCGTGATCACCGGCATCGCCCCGGAGAAGAACATTCGTAAAGCGATTGAGCGGACGACGCAAGCACTCAAAGAACTGGGCGAGTTTGCCGCACAGCATCGGGTGAAGATTGCATTCGAGCCGCTGAATCCGGTCAATTTACATACGGATACGGCGGTCTGGCGCTTGGATCAAGGATTGGAATTGGTGGACGCGGTTAACCATCCGGCGGTCGGCATCTGCATCGACACGTGGAATGTCTTCCAGACGCCGAATCTTTCCGACCTCATCCGCCAGTGCGCAGAGCGCATTCTCGTGGTTCAGATGAGCGATTGGCGTACGCCGCGTTCGACTGCGGATCGCTACTCTTTGGGGGATGGCGAGATTCCACTTGCCGGCATCATTTCGTCCATTCGCGCGAGCGACTACCGGGGTCCGTGGCTCGTCGAGATCCTCTCCTCGTTTCACTTGGAGGGCTCACTCTGGAAATCGGACCTCGGCAGCGTATTGGAAGCAAACCGTCAAGCGTTCGAGCAGCTGTGGAGACGAACCAGCCCAACGCCAAGCGCGGCAAAAGCCGAATCAGGCTCAGCAGCAGGCTCGCTGAGCCTGTCTTAGCAGTGCCGGTCTCCTGCCGGGTGCCTGACGCGCAGCGATTGGAGTTGAGAGATACCACACGTGTCCGTATGGATCGATAAAGCCCGCGCTTCGCTCGCCGTAGCTCTCGATCCGTAGGCGAACGCTCGGCTTGTGCGCCCGCTTCGACCGCACGGGCGAAGGCTGCATCGACGTCCGGAACTGCGGCGTAGAGTAAGTATCGGAACCTGCCCATAGTCTTGCGGGCGCGTGAATTGACCGGCCCTATTCGTATCCGCAAGACAAAGGCGATTGCCGTGCACATCGAGTTCGGCGTGGCCGATCGTGCCGTCCGGCATCTCGTACCGCGCAGTTTCCGTTGCGCCCAGCGCTCGGATGTACCACGCGATCGCCTCGGCGGCGTTCTCGGTGCGCAGATACGGCGCTAGACTCCAGCTGTTCGACATGGACGGCCCTCCCGAGGTATTTTGTGTACATATACACAAATACCACGATCATGGCGAAAGTCAAGGGCAAGCAGGCCCGTGGGCCGGGGCGTCCGGCACGCGTGTCGCGCGAGGTCATCGTCAATGCGGCACGAGCGGTCGTTGATAACGAAGGCATTGATGCGGTTACGATGCGGCGGGTGGCGGACGAACTCGGCATCGCCCCGATGGCCATCTACCGCCATGTACGCGACAAGGACGAGTTGCTGGTTCTTCTGCTCGATGCAGCATACCGCGAGCTGCGCAAGCCGCGGCTGCCAAAAGATCCGCGCGAGCGGTTGATGGCATTATGGAGTCTTTCTGCACGCGGGACTGGAACGGTATCCGTGGGCGATCGAAGCGCTGGTGCGCAGCGACCTCATCGCGCCCTCAGCGCTCGCGCAGATGAATGCGATCCTTACCGCATTTCGGGAGTGCGGCCTGACCGTCGCACAAACCGGCGATGCGTATCGAATCGTTTGGCAGTTCACCGTCGGTGCGCTCACGCTGCGCGCAGCGATGCTCAAGCGACTCGATCCGGCCGCACCCTCGGTTGTCGTACGCACGCTTCTCGGCGTGGATGCTCGTGAAATGCCTACGGTGGCGGAAGTCGCGCGATATTGGTTCGTTCCACCAAAGTTCTTACGGTATGAAGACGGCTTGAAATCGATCGTTCGCGGGTTACTGTCACGCGATATTTAGGTTACCAATTAGGCTGCCCGCAAAATATGGACAGGATATTTGCGAACGTTTGAGTCGGCGCTAACAAATGTCAAGCCATCCACTTGCGCCTGCGCGATCATTATTCGATCGAACGGGTCGTTGTGGTGCGGCGGCAGACCCCACACCGCAAGCGCGTGCTCGCCGGTAACCGGCAGCGCTTTAAAGCTCAAGGTCGCGAGGCGTGCCGGGACATATATTGGCGGGTCTTGCGGTAGAACGGCTTTCCAAGCCGATGTTTAATTGAAAGTTCCCAGCAAACGGCTGCCGACACAAAAATCTCGTTCGCCGAATCTTCGATAGCTGCGCGCGCGCGTTTAGAAAACCTGCTCGGATCGCCGGCGGCCCACAAGAAAGCGTGGGTGTCGAGTAATATTCGCAAGTCTACTCGCCTTCGAACCAAGAAGTGATTTGAGCGTTAGGCGTATCGAAGTCATCGCTGATTCTTATCAGTCCGTGATCGACGCCAAGTAAGCGCCGAGGCGCAGGACCATACGGCAAAAGGCGTGCAGCGGGGGTTCCATCGATCGCAATGACGACCTCATGTTCGGCACCTTCGCGAACCTCGCGGACCAGACGGGAAAGGGCGGTCTTAGCCTCATGCATATTTACTATCTTCACGCGATTAGTCTACATAACTTAGGCCAACCAGTCAATTACGGTTAGTCTGGCCGAGCCTCGATAGGCTCGGCGTCCTTCGACGCGGCTCAGGATGACCAAAAGGGCCGAGGCCGGTGTGGGGTACCGGCCCGCTGGTATTCAGTGAACGATGAGCCAGTTGCTGATTGGCCTTTTGTGCCGTTGCTGTAGGTGATCGAACCGTTTCCGTTCAGGTCCACCGCGAAGGTCGCAAGTGAACTCGCACCGCGCTTCACCGCTGGAGCCCTGATCCGCTGCCACGGCGGCGCCGCAACTGATCGGCGATGTGAGCGCGCATGCCGGCCCAAACTGTCCTTGGGACGGTGCGCTCTTGCCGGTCGCGACGTCGGTAGCCTGAATGCTGATCCCGGAAACCGCGAGACTGCTATTGAGCAGCACGTTGAAGTTGCCGGACAAATAGCCTTCCGCGGTGCCGTTCCTACACTTGACGGACGTCTGGCACGGCTGCGATGTACGATTTGCACGGTAATGACCATTTTGACTCGGCCGTACGGCCTACGGCATGATGAGCCGATGTACTCATATCCACAAGGCCGCAGCGGAAAAAACGCCAAGATAGGGTGAGGGATGCAACGCATTGACGGGCGCTTTATCTATGCAGCCTCGGATTTAAACAATTATCTGGAGTGCACGTACCTTACGCAGCTCGACCGTCAGGTCGCACTCGGGCACCGAGCCGCCGCGCAGAACGAAGACCCGCAGGTCGAACTCATTGCGCGCAAGGGCGACGAGCACGAACAACGGTACCTTGGACATCTTGCGCGAACGGTTCGCGAACGGCGTAACGGTTTTCGAACGGCCCGAGCACAGCCTCACCGGGATCGAAGCCGCGCAAATGGCAACCATCGCCGCGATGGAACGCGGCGATGCCCTGATCTACCAAGCGACGTTTTTCGATGGTCAATTTCTGGGGCACCCGGACTTTTTGCGACGCGTCGAAACACCGTGCGCGCGTTGGCCGTGGAGTTACGAAGTAATCGATACGAAGCTGGCCCTGCGCACCAAGCCGTACTTTCTGATTCAACTCTGCAATTACAGCGAGCATCTCGCGCGCGCTGCGGGTACGATGCCAGAGTATTGCTACGTCGTTCTCGGCAGCGGCGAGGAGCAGCGTTTCCGCGTCAACGATTACGCGGCGTACTACCGCCACATCAAACAGCGCTTCTTGGCGCAATGTCCGGATGAGACATCGCCCGGCCGGTATCCTGAAAAATGCAATCATTGCAAGGTCTGCAAATGGTCGGATACCTGCGCCGCGACGCGCAAGGCGGACGACCACTTGAGTTTGGTCGCATGGATGCGGCGCGACCAAATCCGGCGCTTCAATACGAGCGGGATCAACGCGGTCGTCGATCTCGCGGCTGCACAGGAAGAACAGCGACCCGAGGGCATGAATCCCGAAACGTTCGCGAAGCTGCGGCTCCAGGCTACGATGCAAGTGCGGGGCAGGACGCAGGGCCCAGTCTATGAGATCATCGCGCACCCGCTCTCGGAGGGTTTCGGTTTGATGCCGGAGCCGGCTGACGGCGACGTGTTTTTCGATATGGAAGGCGACCCGCTCTACGAGCCGGGGCGAGGACTCGAATATCTTTTCGGATGCCGCGCTGACATCCGGCGAATTCAAATCGTTCTGGGGGTTGGATCGCACGCAAGAAAAGCGCGCGTTCGAAGCATTCATCGACTTCATCGTGGAACGCCGTCGCGAGCATCCGGCGATGCACGTCTATCATTACGCGGATTACGAGCGCGCGGCGTTGCGCCGTCTTGCGCAGGCGCACGGGACGCGCGAACAAGAAGTCGACGATCTCTTGCGCGGCGAGGTGCTGGTCGATTTATTTGCCGTCGTCCGTCAGTCGCTGGTGATCTCCGAAGACAGTTACAGCATCAAGCGGCTCGAAAAATTCTACTCGTTCAAACGAGTGACGGATGTCAAGAAAGGCGACGAATCGATCGTGATGTTCGAGCAGTGGCTGCAGGATCGCGACCGCGAAGACATTCTCGAAGACATCGAACGTTACAACGAGGACGACTGCCGCTCCACGCTGCTGCTGCGTGATTGGCTGCTCGAACGGCGCAAGGACGATCGCGCTGCGCGGCATCGATATTCCCTTCAGACCGCGCAAGCCGACAACCAGCATGTCACCCGGAGATCGTCGAAGAATGTAAGCAGTGCCTCAAGCGTGAGAAAGATGAACGTGAAGCCGAGCAAACCAGCGATCTGGAACGCGCGCTGCTCGAGGGAATCTTACACCGCAATCGCAGGAAGAGTACGCGTTGATGAGCGATGACCATCGCGCTCGCTACCTGCTGGGCAATCTGCTCGCCTACCACCGCCGCGAAGAAAAACCGGTGTGGTGGGCCTTCTTCGACCGCTGCGAGAACACGGATAGGCTGCTGGAGTTCGACCGCGACTCGATTGCGGGACTGCACTTCTGCGCGACATCGACGTCGTCCGGGAAAAAAACAGCTCGCTCTACACGTATGCGTTTCCGGAGCAGCACTACAAACTCGGCATCGGCGATTCGGTCGTCGATCCCGCCAGCGAAAAAGGCGCCGGCTCGATATTTTCGCTCGATGCCGACAACAACCGATTAACCCTCAAGTGGACCGGCACGCGCGAGCAGGCCGAAAACATACGCGCGCTGATTCCCGGTGGCCCGGTGCGCACGGACGAGCAAAAGGCCTCGCTGGTTCGCATTGCGCAGTCGTATCTCGCGGGCACGCTCTCGGGCGCCACGCTCGACCTTCTGCTGTCTCGCAATCCGCGCGTGGACACGCTTTTCGGCCGGATCCAGCCGCGCTGGTTACGCCCCAGGCGGTCAGTGCCGTCGCGCAGTCGCTTCGGGAGAGTTACCTCTTCATCCAAGGCCCGCCGGGCAGCGGAAAAAGCACGACCGGATCACAGGTCATCTGCGATCTGCTGCGGCCGGGAAGCGAGTCGGCGTGCTGAGCACGGGTCACAAAGCGATCCACAACTTGCTGCACAAAGTCGAGCAATGCGCCCTGCGATGCGGGCGACATTCACGGGGCTGTACAAATACACCAAAAATAACGGCGACTCGGAGTACATATCGAGTCTTCGCACAGCCGTTCATCAGCTCGCACGCGAGCAACGAACCATTTGAGGAAGGCCGCTACGATCTCGCGGCGGGAACGGCGTGGCTGTTCGCGCGGGCGGCTTTGACGGGCGCGTTCGACTATCTCTTCATCGATGAGGCGGGGCAGATTTCGCTTGCGGACGCGATCGCCGTTTCCGCGGCTGCGAAAAACATCGTGCTGCTCGGCGATCCATTGCAGCTCGCCCAGGTCTCGCAAGGAACCCACCCGCCTCATGCGGGCGCTTCAATTCTCGAACATCTGCTCGGCGATGCTCAAACCGTGCCCGAGGACCGCGGCGTCTTTCTGGACACTTCATACCGCATGCATCCGGATATCTGCGATTTTATTTCCGCATCGGTGTACGGAGGACGCCTTCACGCCGCGCACGATACGAAACGTCAGCGCGTAAACTCCGGCCGCTTATCGGGAGCCGGTCTCCGCTACATCCCTACCGTACACGAGGGCAACGCCGCGAATCCGCGAGGAAGCGACTCGCATCCTGGCGGAGATCCAGGCCCTTTTATGCGGTACGGTCACAGACGAACACGGCATCGAGCGCGCGATGCGTCCCTGCGACATCATCGTCGTGACGCCGTATAATGCGCAGCGCCGGCTTATCGCAAGCGTCCTCCATGATGCGAACATCGACATCCGTGTGGGAACGGTCGATAAATTCCAGGGCCAAGAAGCGTTCGTGGTCTTTTACTCGATGGCCACCTCGAGCGGGAACGATATTCCGCGCGACATCGGCTTTCTTTTCGAAAAAAACCGGTTCAACGTTGCCGTTTCACGCGCCCGGGCGATGAGCGTTCTGGTGTGCAGCCCCCGTCTGCTCGACGTCTCTTGTAATAGCGCCGCTCAGATGGCGTCGGTCAATCTGCTGTGCGCCTTTGCCGAACGCGCAGCGAGCTCTAACGTTTGCGGCGAACTTCAGCCTTTCAAGCCGTCGATCTAACCGCGTAAATCCCTCGTCCATCCGCACCTCGAGGCGCGTCAGCCGCACTTCCAAAGAATTCGCACGCATATCGAGTCCGTCTATGCGGCGTTCTAGGCCGGCCAAGCGAAGCTCTAACCGTCGATGCGAACCTCTAGCGCGCGGATGCGAACCTCCAGCCCGCTCATACGAACTTCTAGCGCGCCCATACGACGATCGAGCTTCTCAGTGTGTAAACTGACGGCTTCGTGAAGGCTGCGGAAGCCCTCGTGCATCTCCGCTCTGATCTCGTCGTTCATGATTGTACAGTAGCCTACATTCCTTGCGGGCGTGTTGCCGCCTTGTGGACAAATATCTGCTACAATGGCGCCATGTGCAGGAACATTCGGACGCTGTTCAACTTTGAGCCGCCGGCGAGCGACGATGAAGTGCGTGCGGCCGCCGTGCAATTTGTGGTAAGCTTTCGGGCTTCACGAAACCGTCTCAGGTAAACGAAGCGGCTTTTGACCGAGCGGTCGAGGAAACAACGGCGGTGGCGCGCCGGTTGCTCGACTCTCTCGTAACCGCGGGCGCGCCGCGAGATCGCAACGAAGTCGCGGCGCGCGCCAAGGCTCGGGCGGCTCAGCGCTTCGCGCGCTAGCGGCTACACCGAGAGCTGAGCCTCGACGGCCCGCAGCCTGTCCGGATTGCGGATGACATAGAAGGCCGCGATTTTCCCGTCGACGACCTCGAGTGCGGTCGCGACGTACACACCCTGGTCGTCGTACATGACCATGCCCGGAAGGCCGTTGAGCATGACCAAGTCGATACGCCGAAGTTGCGCCGCACCTTTGCGCTTGAGACCCGTCAGCATACGTGCTACACGATCGCGTCCGGCGACCGGCACGATGGCAGACGTCACCTTGCCTCCGCCGTCGCTCGTAAAGACCACGTCATCGGTGAGCAGCTGCTCGAGTGCCGCGGCGTCGTCGTTGCTCAGCGCGTCCATGAACGCATCACGGATGCGAACGGCTTCGTCGCGGTTCACCGTTCGGCGATCTTCGTCGCGGACATGCTCGCGTGCGCGAGAGGCCAGTTTGCGTACGGCAACCTCGCTGCGTCCCAGCGTTTGCGCGACCTCGGAGAACGAAACGTCGAGCACGTCGTGCAGCAGGAATGCGGCGCGTTCGAGCGGAGCCAGCCGTTCGAGCGCCAGCAGCAATGCAAACGAAATATCGTCGGAGAGGCACGCCGCGGCCTGCGGATCGCTCGCGACGTCGGAAACCACGGGCTCGGGGAGCCATGGACCGACGTAAACTTCGCGCTTAGCCCGCGCAGAGCGCAGGCGATCCAAGCACAACCGCGTGACAGTCGTGCGCAGGAACGCCTGATCATCTTCGACTTTCGTTCTTTGCACGGCATCGTTCCACCGCAAATAGGCATCCTGCACGACGTCTTCCGCATCGCCGTACTGTCCGAGCATGCGATACGCGTGCCGCACGAGTACCGGACGAAGGCGCTCGAAGCGCTCAGCGATCTCGACGCTCATGCGCTCACCTGCTTTTTTGCGATCCACTTCAGCATGATTCTTCCCTTCTGCCGCTTAGACGGCAAAGGGAACCGCTATGTGACCGTTAGAGCACGGGGCAGCCGCCTGTCGGCTTTGGCCTGCATACGTTTCTCGTGCGGTTGCGCTACGTAGGGCAGTGGGCTACGCTGCAACACCCAGGGCGGACGCCGCGCGAGACAGTGGTTTGTCAAGACTCCAAATGCGACAACCTGAAAGTAAGGTCGACGTTAGCAGGTGACAGTCAATCCAGCCAATGCCTTTACCATAGAGCTTTCGATTATCAATCAGGCGCAGCACTTCGTCCTGCCCTGCTGATACTGCTGATGGTAACGCAATAAGTGCTTCAAGAATGCGCTTGCGATTTTGTAAATTCCCACAAGCGAGTTCACCAGGATGAAGTGATGCGTAAGCACGACCTCGTCTAGAAGCAGTTCTTTAAGGCGCTGATTCCCCGAGCGCAAATGATCGATCCAAACCGACGTGTCGATAAGAATCACTTCTTCGAACCGGGTCGCTTTCGGGGTACGCTTTGCAGGCGAGGCTGACTGCCACCCAATGCCGCAAGCCGCCGGGCCGATTCGCGCGCGACCAACGCGCGAAGTCCCTCATGAACGAGGGCAGTCTTCTCCTGAATACCGCTTACTTGCCGAGCCTTCTCAAGCAGGCCTTCCTCGATGTTTAGCGTCGTTCTCATATGCATCAGTATGCATCATAGATATGCATAGCGTCAATGCGCCCGGCGGCTTCACTCACGCCCTCACGTGGGGGCCATCCGGGGTCCGGCTTATTCCATACTAGGTGCTGCTTCGGAATTACATGTGACGCTTGAATGGTTCGTGCTCCCCAATGCTTGCGGGCCGGGTCACCGCGTTCGCGATCGCACGTCCGCCATCAACTGCTGCAGATCGAACCCATGCACGGTGCGTCCATCTTTGAGGAAGTCCTCGCTGAGTACCGCGTACGCCTCGTCGGAATACGCCGAATAGAAATCCCAGTCTCATTTTTTTAAGAGAGCCCCATGTGACGACGTGCACGTTGTCCGCATCGTACCCCACTGCCGGTATGCAGTGGCCGCCGGCTGGATCCGGCGCGCCCTCGCCGCTCGTGCCTTCCGCACGCATGCTCCACTGCGGCTGCGATATGTCGGAGGCGGACGTGACAAACTTCGGCAGCACGACGCCCACGTAGCACGCGCCGAACAGGTATACGCTGTTCTTGAGGTCCTCGATGTTTTTGGTGCGAAGGGTTGCATACGCCTGGATCGCGTAGCCCGCCAGCCCCGCCGCGTACCAATGACGCAGGACGCTCAGCATTTCCAAAGCGTTCTCCGGGCCCGGCGTGGTGAAATACGAGTAGAACTGCACGATTTGACGGGTCGTCGGTTTGCGCGGACTCGTGCCGCTGCTTGTTCGCCAGGTTTGAATCATGTGACCGGCAGCGGCGCACGTGCAATCGGCGTACCGGTCGTTGGCGTACATCGGCCAGCGAGTGACTGCCGCACCGTAGTCCACCTTGGCCGGGGCAGCGGGAAGCCCCGGCTTCAGATACATGGGCAGTTCGAGTGTGCGCGCGTCGATCAGCGGCGGTTTTTTACCGAGGCAACGTCGCATGCTTATTCGCGTACGATGACGATGCCGCCGCGGTCGGGCGTCCATACCGCAATACCGGTAAGCGGATTGGTCAGCCATTCGAACGCGGCGCGTACTTGCTCGCGCGTACACGCAACGCGGCAACCCTGTGCGAGCAGCTCTTGGTCGACCAGAAGCATGGCCGCGTCCTCGGTGAGGACCGGTGCATCCGCCGCACCTCCGGCTTGCGCAGCGCCGGTCTGCGTAGCCCACCCTGCGCTCCGGATACTCTGCGTGACGATGAGCGCGTGCTTGGCGCAGCCATGATTGCGTTCCCACAGAATGTCGGGCAACACGTCGCTTGCGACAACGCCGGACGCAAACGCCGGCAGCAGCTCCATCAGCGTGAATTCATGCTGCAAGGCCATCGCCAGATCATCGTTACCCCATAGCGACACACCGTGATTTTTCATCTCGGCTAGCGTCTCTTGTTCGGATCGGGATCGGCGCCCACCAGAGCGCAAAACTGTGCGTTATAACCGTCTTTGAATTTGGATGCTTCGAATACATCGGGGCTTACCTTAGCGGCAGTCCCGCTTTTACACTCGAGCATCACGCGGTAGCCGAGGGTGCCGAGCGGAGCATCCGCATATCCGTCCGGTGCGCCCTTTCCGCCGACGTGCGTGCTCAAAAAACCCAGCGCTGCAAACGCGTCGCATACTGCGACCTCGTACGCGGTCGGATCGTCTCCACTACCGGTTGCGTGCAATCCCGCGATAATTTCATCGGTGGGATGCGTCGATTTCAGCGGCGGAGGCGGCGGGACGTCGGGCCAAGCATCGGGCGTCTCATTCAAACGATATTTCCGATCGAACGTTTGCACGAAGGGCGGTTTGCGACCACGCGCAACGCAACGCTGCATGTATTGCAGAAGGGCGCCGTTCAAGTTTTGCGCGCTTCCCTTGATGGTTCCGAGCGCGGTACCCGCATCGAAGATTTCTTGCACCGTGCGCGGCTTGCCGTCCGAGAGGATGTCGATGGTCGCTCCGATGAGTGCGCCGCGAGCATTTCCGCCGGACCGTCCTTGCATGATCGGCGCGGGAACGTTCGTCATATTCGGCAACGGCCGCACCGGGAGGCGGTCCAGCTGGTCACCGAACACTTCGCCCGCGTCCACGATCCGCTGTGCGAACGCCTCCACGTGTACGCCTCGAATATCGAGAGCATCGAGTTCATCCCATCGAACCGGGGTTGCAACGTAGCCGGTCGTAAAGCGAAGACTATAGGGAACAATACTAAAACGCCCTTGTGCATTACTTGAAACGTGGAGATGAACGTGTTTATCGTTTTGCGTATTGAGATCGGCCGAAATAAGATCCGGCCGGAGCATGATCGCTTCACGTGCGATGGTATGGCACCAGGCGCGAACCAGATCGAACGGCGGCGCTTGGGCCACAGGAACGAAGAGCACGACATTCCCGGCACCGTCCAGCAACGGAATCGACACGAAGCCCTTTGCGTCGAGAACCTCGCGCACCGCGGCCGCGGCCTGCTTAACCTGGATGCTCTCAACGCCGCCGTTTTTCTCTAATAAGAATCGCGCAAAGTGAGCGCGCGACGGATCCTGCGCAACCGGGAACCACGATAGAATTCGCGGGCGCCGATCGAGACCAAGTGCTGGACGTGCTCTCCGCTCAGGTGCGAGTAATGGCCGAAGCAGTGCTGATGGAAACTCCGAGCTCGACCTGGACCGCTCAAAAAGGTCGTCCAGACAACCGGAATCCGGCCGAACAGCCGTTCCATCGTGGGAGACACGAGTCGATAGTGGGAGGCCACCTCCGCGTCCGAGGTGATCGGTTCAGCAACACTCATAGAGCCAGTCTAGGGCCGGACACTGACGACATCCTGACGATCCGAAGGGGCGGAAAGGGGCAGCAACCAGCCGGCTACCTTCAGGAAATTACCTGTTGTCTTGGGTGGGATCCAGCTGTTGTCTGAGGTGGGATCTTTGTGTTATAATGGGTGCGATGGAACCTGAGGAAATCGCCGAAGGCCGGTACAACTCCGATATTGACGCCCACGAGCATGCCATGTCGATGAGAATTGGAGCGGTGGTCCAGCAGTCGGAGGATCTACTCGGCCCAACCGCCGTGGCAGCCATCGGAGGGGTGCGCGAAACACGGGCTGTGGCCCAGTGGATGAATGGCCGCGAACCGCAGCGATCGCACGTCTTACGCTTCGCGCTACAGATTGCGACCATGATATCGACGCCGAGCGATCGAGAAGTCGCTCGAGCGTGGTTCAGCGGAAGCAACCCCTACCTCAACGACGTCTCGCCGCTCACACTTCTGCGCGACAACCCGCTGGATGAAATTCAGTTCTCGCTGCTTGTTGCCGCGCGCGCCTTCGCGCTCCGTAAGGAACATGACCCTGCAAGGTGCGCCCCAGTGGGGGATGCCACCCCGTAAAGCCTCTTGTTTATTAGCATTAATCGGCTTACGATCAGGATAACGTTCGTCAAAGGTTGTGTATGCCTACATTTATTCGCGAGCTGCATGATGACTTGCCGGTCCTCGTGATTGCCGGCGAATTAGATATTTCCACGCAGGAGGAGTTTCGTGATGCCCTCAAGGGCATCGATGAAGATGCTCCAAAGATCACCTTAGATTTTTGCAAGTGCGGTTACTTCGACAGCTCGACGTTGACCGAGCTCATCCGGTTCCGAAACCAGCGCCAGGACCGCCAGCAGATCGTGTTGTCGGTGCCCAATCCCTCCGGCAAGCACATCCTTCAGATCACCGGACTCGATCAAGTTTTTACGATCACCGACTGCTCGCATGTCGCCAGTCAGAACGGCAGTCCGGTAACGCGGTAGAGGCCTCGTCAGGCTCGGCCCTGCTTCGACAAGCTCAGCATGACAACGGGTTGCGCTGCCGCGCGTGACAATGGGTGGTGCTGCGCGTGAAGGCGGGCGTTAGGGGGCGGAGAGGTGCCAGAAGGGTTGGGGTAGTTCGAGCGTTCTGAAGATGGCGTTTGCCTCATTTGCGCTTCGCCGGCGCCACGACTCCTCGCGTCGGTCCTCACCGTACCAAACCTTGGCGAGCTCCCAGGTTTTCGACATGTGCAAGATTGACCCGGGCTCGCGGTGGTACCGCTCGCGCCAGCGTGATGCATGCGTCTCATCGCAGAACGCAAGTTGCGTCGAACACGTGAACTTTACGTCGTCCCACATCCGCTGCGCGGGAACTAAAAACTGCGCGACATAGTCACGATCGAGAGAAGCCTGCCATGCACGACCTCTAAATTGATACCGTGCAGACAGAACGCGCACGCGGTTTCAATCGTCGTATCCTTGCCGCTCATCGCCGCGATACCCAGCGCGTCCCAGATGCAGAATCCGCGCGCCTTCACGCGCCCAAACGTTACGTCAAAGGGCATGGGCACGTTTGAGAACGGATGCGCCGCAATAGCTCGTCGTGCGCTCCCATGACGATGTGGTGCTGCTTGTGCAGCTCCCACAGCAACGCCAGGATGGATTGCTCGTCCGTCTGCAGGTTCTGCGCGAGCTCGTTCGACCGAGGGCGCCTCGCCCTTATGCAGGAAGGCATCGTATATCTGCGCTCGCACCTGCCACGCCTGTACATCCATAGCCGACTTCTTCCCGAACCTGGCGGAAAAATACACTCCTGCTCCAAAATTGGCGGCAATGCCGGCCCGGACGACAAAAACGGTAGTCAGCAGCGCAAGTACGGCGTGCTCACCACTCGCGATGCAAAGCAGATCGCCACCAAGCAGCGGCAGGCGTGGTCGCTCGAGCGCTGCGTCGCTTTCGGATTGCCTGAAGTCGACGATCGCTATCACGTATGGCGGGTCCCACTGCTCTTTAGTTCAACCAGAGAGCGAGTCGGCGAGATGGTCATCGACGCCAAAACCGGCGCGATGAACGCGGCAAAAAGCACAAGTTTCCGCATGCTGCGCGGGCGCCTGGGGCTGCCGGATCGCACGCAGCGTTCCAAGCCTTCAAAACTCGTCACCGTCACCGACGCGCAGCTGCGTAATACGATCGTGCTCGGCGACTCCGCTCGCGTGCTTGGGTTCTTACCGCCGCAGTGCGTACAGATGGTCTTTACCTCACCGCCGTACTATAATGCGCGCCCGGATTACACGGACTACGCCGAATACGAATCTTATCTCGAGCATATACGCAAGGTGATTCGCCAGTGCCACCGCGTGCTGGCCGAAGGACGTTTCTTTATCATCAACATCGCGCCCGTGTTGCTCCGGCGCGAGAATCGCACCGAAGGCTTCACGGCGCATTGCCGTGCCGTTCGACGTGCATCGCATTTTCATTGAGGAAGGCTTTGACTTCATCGACGACATCATCTGGCAAAAGCCCGAAGGCGCGGGCTGGGCCACCGGACGGGGACGCCGCTTCGCCGCAGATCGCAATCCGCTGCAGTATAAGGCCGTTCCGGTAACCGAGTACGTGCTCGTCTATCGAAAGCGCACGAGCAAACTCATCGACGCGCACATCCGGGAGTTGGCCGGCACCGCGCGCCTTAAACAGTCCAAGATTCTGGGCGCGTACGATCGCACCAACGTCTGGCGTATTCCACCGGCATCGTCGTCCAAGCATCCCGCCATATTTCCGGTTGAATTAGCGCGGCGCGTCATCCGTTACTATTCGTTCGTCGAGGACGCAGTTCTCGATCCGTTTGCGGGAATCGGAACGGTCGGCGAGGCCGCCATCGATCTCAAACGCCGTTTTGTTTTGGTTGATTCGAATCCCGACTACATCGAGGAGATGAAACATATGGCCGGGTCACTGCTCGGACACCGCGCGGGCGAGGTTTCGTGCATCGGGTGCGCCCCGATTGCGACCAACGGCAAAACTACTCGGTTGCGCGAAGGGCGATCCAAAACGCCGGCGAGCCGGTAATCCAGCCCGGCACGTTGCCTTTCCGAATGGCGATGTGCTCGACGGCATCGCGGCCGATCATCTGTGTCCCGACCCGCGTCACCATACTCGAAGCTTCCGCATCGTCAATGCCGCGGGCAACACGAAAACCGGCATACGCAGTCAGCGCCGCATAGCAGAGCGCAAGAATCAGGACGAGAATAACAACCCGGCGGCCTATCATACTACGCGTCAGCACGTAACGCGAACTTCGCGTTCGATCTTCCGACCGATCTCTTCTTTAGCCTTGCGCAGATCAAAATCAGTTTGTAAACCGAGCCACATCTCTGCGGAAGTATCGAAGTAACGGCCGAGCCGCAGAGCGGTATCCGCCGATATTGACCGGCGACCGCGGATGATTTCGGATAGCCGATTAGCAGGAATATGAAGGTCAAGGGCCAGTCCGTTGGCCGTTAATCCTCGCGGAGCCATAAAATCCTCGGCAAGGATCTCGCCGGGGTGAATGAGCGGTATCTTTTTTGTCACGACCTTCCCCTAATGATAATCCACGATTTCGACGTCAGTTGCGTCACCATTTCTCCAAACAAAACTTATACGCCATTTGTCGTTTATTCGGATAGCGTGTTGGGCGGCCCGATCTCGCTCAAGCGCTTCCAATCCAAATCCCGAACCCTTTAAATCGCTCAAAAATCGTGCCTGGTCAAGGATTAAAAGCCTGCGAAGTGCGATTCTCTCGAATCCTTGAAATCGCCGTACCCGCTCTTGGTTAAACAGCCTCTGCGTGTCCTTGTTGCGGAAGTTGCGGATTATGTCACCGCAGTATACTACGCCTGACGTAATACGAAAAGCGTAGGACTCGGTTGGGTGGTTACAATGGCTCGATTTCGGGGTGGGTTTGGATGTCGCGGACGTCGGTGTAGAAGTCGACTCTGTTGCGCAGGTCGCGGCGGACCTGGCGCACGCCTTCGGGCGGGAGTTTGTGTTTACGCATGTACTCGAAGAGCCGATCGCGGTCGACGGCGCACCGGATGGGCGTGGTCCGCGCAAACCGGAAAACCCACTGGCGGCCGTCTTCGTCGAATTCGACAGGCGTAGGCGGCGGGACATCTTCGGGTGCCGGCTCGGTGGGGTTTTTTGGAAATACCGCAATTTTGAGCCGTAGCGGATTGGTCCAGGCTACGGAACCACGCAACACTTTCACGTCACCGAAGAGCCGCATTTCGTTATTCCCCCCTCCTACTATACCCGACTTTCGCTCGCTTAGCAGCACGGCAGGCGCTTTTTACCTACCTTTAAGGAGCCGGTGTGTTCAGGAGTACTGGGTCGAACGCCAGGCCCGCGAAGCCCCGGACCGTGGCCGACCGCCGAACGGCGGGCCAGCCACAGATGGGTCGAGCCGCCGGTCCAGCGGACTCGCTGGAACTAGCGCAAGAGCCCGCTAGAGAGGCGCGATGATCGCTCGCGTGCAGTATTGGTCGGCGACCGAGTAATACAGATGGATTTGATTGTCGATCTCGAGCGCCGATGCCGCGAACGCAATATCGGTGTCGTCGGCATTGCGCCTAACGTGCGCGAGCACGAGGGGATCCGTCGAGCGTGCGATCACACGCGTGAAGTCTGCATTGAACACGACCCAGCCGATGCGCCAATGTGCATCCCGGCTCGCGCCGTTGTAGAACATCACCGGAAACTGCAGGATTCGAATCCAGAATAGGGCCGGTGCTCAGGTGCCAGGAATCCCAGGTTTGCGGACGTGCATCAAAGAGCGGCTCGCGTATCTCCCAGGGACCGCGGACACTTTGCGATGCCGCGAGGCCAACCTTCGATTTGCCTTCGTGAGCGTATTCGAAGAACAGGCGCCAGGTGCCGCCCGGGGCCCGCACGATCGTTGCTTCCTTCGGGTTCGCGATGTGCGCGGATGAAGGCAGCGCTATACCGCGCTTTTTCAAATGGTGAATATCCGGTCCCGAGGCGAGCAGCAGTTCGCCGCGGCCGAAATGCCCGTTCCAACCGCTGTAATACACGTTGTACGTCCCGTCGACATATGCCACCGTCGGATCTTCGCATCCGCCGTTGTCAAACGCGTTCGGGTCCGGGTCGGGAGCGATGACCGCTGCTTCTTCCAGCGTGAACTCGATGCCGTCGTTCGAGGTGCCGTAATGAATGCGCGCCACTTTGTCCGAGGGGACCTTGGCGTGGTTGACGACACGAAGGAGCAGATCGTACCGTCCGTTTTCTTGCCAAACGCACGGGCTGAGCTTGTACATGCCGATAAGGCCGCCGGTGCAATGGAACACCAGTTCGTCCTGGGTCACGAGTCGAAAATCGTGCGTTCTATCCATCTCACGTATCCAACGCCGCGCAGGAGCGCGCAGACTGCCGTAGGTATCGAGTCGGCCGCATCGAAGAGGCAGTCTTGTCGCCCACACCCGGTATGCGGGAAACCGCATACGCGACACAGCGAGGGCTCGCGCTAGCGAGCCTTCCTGTTTTTTTCCTAACTCATCTTGAACGCGAGCGTATTACTCGATTGCGGTACGCCGATTGGGCTGGGAACGATGACGCAGAGAAACACCTCTGCTCCCGTAGGCGGCGCTGCGCCGCCGCTGCCCGCGTTTGGAATCGTGAATGTGACCGTGGTAGCGGTCCAGTTCGTGGGTGCGATCCGGGCATCCCCGAACAGCACCGTGCCGGACGTATTCCCGAGATTCGCACCAATCAGCTGCACCGGCGTTCCCACCGGCCCGGCGCTTGGCTCAATGTGCATGAGCGTCGCGCCGCTTTGCGAAACGACCTTGTTCCCCAAGTAAGCGCCTTGCCCGATGCCCATGAGCACCATCAACGCTTTATCGATATCCGGAAACGTCTGCGGATCGGTGCCGCTGGCGATGACGCCGGTGACCGTCGCAATGTACGTGCCTACGGCTATCAACGTCCATGTCAGCATTTGGATCTTCGAGAGATCGGGGGTTCCCGAATCATCCGTCGTCACGAGATCGGAAAGCCGCGCGCGGCGCGTTGCCGCCGTTTTTGCGATGCGGCCGCTGTTGACGTACGATGACGTCACACCCTTTGCGGTTGCCAGCGTCACGACGCTAAAGCCCATGGCCAGCAGCACGTTATCCGGAAGCGACCAATTGGCGTTGTAGCCGCGGCACACCGAT
The DNA here is from genome assembly GCA_963777365.1 of Vulcanimicrobiota bacterium. GTDB lineage: Bacteria > Vulcanimicrobiota > Vulcanimicrobiia > Vulcanimicrobiales > Vulcanimicrobiaceae > CAVZQG01. The sequence continues at coordinate 4,987 of CAVZQG010000015.1, read as the reverse complement.
TCATGCAAGACGTATAGTGCGACATACGCCCAGACGATCGTGGCGGTCCAGATAAAGAACTGAAACTTCGAGGAGCTCAGACGCCCGTCCTCACCAATCGCGGCGGACCAGGGCGTGAAACCGCGCTTTCCGGCCAGGCTGCCGATGCTCAGGTATACGATGACCGCGATGATTCCCACGATGTATGCGAGCGAGGCGTGATCGCCGGTGACGGCAACCTGCGGGCAGGTACCAAGGACGGCCGAACTCTGCATGATCAACCTCCGGCGGATATACGAACGCGATCCGTTTTATTCATTGTACCGCCAAAGCGCCTTCCGGAGGCGAGGCCCGCGCATGTCTATCAAGAATCCCCGTGGTATGCGAGCGGCGGCATTTATTCGTTATCACGGCGGTCAAGGATTCGGGCATGTCGGATGGGCCTTCGATTTCGACGGCACCGTGGTCAATGCGGGTTCGGTGGAGAATCACAGCGGCCGTTTCTTTTCAACGGCGCAGGAGATGGGTTTTTGGAACCGCTTTCTTCCCGATCCGACGCAAGAAATGCGAAGCCGGGCGTACGACGACGTCAAGCTTATCGACGTTCCGAACCCGGACCCCGTGCTTGCCTATCGCACGGTGCTGTGGATCAAAAGTACCGGCTACCGGGCGCTGGTACGCAACTGCGAGGACGACGCGTACGACGTGCTTCGCGCCTACGGCGTCGCCGATCTCACGCCTCCATCGTGGAGTTGGTTTCCCAAATCATGGTTCAAGCGTTTCCGCGGAAACCTCGCGCACGTTTCGGATTTCAAGTGGAACGCCGACGGGAGCGCTGACAAAAACTCAGCGCCGATCGGTGCGCTCCTGAACGTCGAGGGGCTTTCGCCCTGGCAACCGACATGGCGGCGTGCGTGGCATCCCGACGCTCCCGCGTTTATCCTGGGCCGGATCTTTCACAAGCCGTCGAACTAATTCCAGCGAGAAAGAAAAGCGGCGCTTATGCGCCGCTTTTCTGCCGCCTCCCCGCCGGCACGTCAGACTACACCCGTTCGACGAGGTTAATAACACCGTACCGGTCATGGGGCCTACGGTCGCACTCACCGGACGCGTTTCAATATCACGGTACCCCTTACCGGCAGGCAACGTGACCGTCGTGGACGACAACGCCGCGTTGACGATGACCAGACCGCCGGTAAAGCGCCGCATGAACACGGTCGGCCCCCCGGTCAAATCGCCGCACGGTTTCCCAATCGGCGCCGCATACTCAGGATGATATTGCAGCGTTCCGTACCCGTGTGCACCGCCCACAAAAAGCAGTGCCGCTCCCTCGTTGCCCAGCAGATACGTTGCGATCGCATACTCCAGGGGCGCACCGGTAACGTCCGCGGCGAAGTTCAAGTACTTATTAACGATCAGGACCGCCGTGCCGTGCGCTTGCGCATACCGCATCCACGCAAGCGTGGCAGGCACGATGCTCGGCCTTTGCGTGTAGTTTCCATAATCGCTAAAGCCGGTTTCATCCATGACCGCGTCGGTATTGGAAAGCAATTGCTGCTCGCTCGGATCGTTGATACTTCCGCCAGGATGGTTGACGATCAGCGACATGTGCAGTCCGTGCAAAATACTGCGCGCCTGCCTCACATACGCAACGACATCCGCAGCGTATTTCGTGTCCGATGGGCTCGAATAATCGCGTATAAATGTACTGCCGTGCCAACTTCCGCATCCGTACTCGCTGTTGACTCGGCGCTGCCCAAAATTCGGATTTCCGCCGTGATAGATGTTCTCGAACACGACTTGATCGAGAGCCAGCGCGTTGTATCCCGTACTTCTCGCAAACGACGCCATCGTATTGACTTGATATGCGACGACACTGGGATTGTGGATGTCGAGCGGCATATCCGGAATTCCGATGCCGATCATCGTCGCGATATCGTGCGTCGGCGAACCGCTCGCCGTGCATGCGTACAGGATCCAATCCGGATGATTCGCCTGCCACCAGCTCAAGGTATGGTGCGTAACCGTGTACTGGTCCAATCCCATGATGTAGTAGTTCGAAACGACCATACCGGGGTGCCCCGCGTCCCATCCCCGAGGCGAAAGCGATGCCCACACCGCATCGTATTTACTTCCGTTTGCTTTTATTAAACTCGCCGGCATATATCCGCCGTGATAATCGAAGACCTGCACCAAGCCGATACGGCCAATCGTGCTTGGTATGCGGCCATCCGGTGCGCTCGGCGGGGGCGTGGTCGACCCGGCCGACGACGGAGAAGGCATGGGCGTCGAGCTCACTGCCGGAGGCATTGAGGCCGGTGCTTCGGAGGGGTTCGCGCTCGCAACTGGTGGTGGCGCGGGTTCACCGGGAAGTATCGCGCCGTTGCCTGAGGTGGCGCCTCCGCCGCCGCCGCGAAGCGGCCAGCAGCAAAGACAGTGCGAGTGCGGCCAGAATTTTGTCCTGTCGCACCAAGTGATTTCAACACGCGAGCGCTCGTACAACAAAGTGAACTGCGCCCCACAACCGTGGGACCTGTGGTTACTTGTTCGGAAATCAGACTCCACTTGCCCGAAAGGACCCCTGCCGCTGGCCTTAATGCCCAGCGGGAATGCCCGCTCGTACCAATCGATCATGTACCGCTTGGTCAAAGAGGGAAGACCCTTTCGTTTCTTTGGAGGGTGAGGCATGCTCATTCCCGGGTTTAAAAACCGTGCGGCATTGCTTGTCGGCGGCATTCTACTGAGTAGTCTGCTCGCCGCCTGCGCCGGCGGCGGACCGTCTGCGGTTCCGTCCGGTGGCCAAGAGCCGAACACGACCCGTCCCGCGCCTGCTACGGAGCAGGGGGTTCGTTCGATGGAGACTTCTTTGGCCGCCAGCGGGATTCGCGTTGCAGCCGCCGATCGCGCGGCGGTTGCGACTGCAAAGACTCGCGTCGGTCACATGTACTTCCCGTACAACAAATACTGGTCGAAAAGACTCTGCGACGGCGGGCAAGGCGGCGTCCACGGTGTTCCCCGCAGATTTGCAGTATTTCGGCGGCGCCCTCATCACGAACGCGAAGATATTCAATGCGTACGTTGATAGCTCACCCGGTGAAGCCGGTCCCGTAGTGGAATTCGAGGAAAACTTTAACGCGAGCCACATGATCCATATGGCGGACGAGTACGTCAAAAGCACGGCGAACAACCGCTATCCCTTTGGCGGCAACGTCACCGTGAATTATCCGGCCATCACAACCCTGGGTGACAACGATCTTCTTCTTATCCTGCATGCGGTCGCCAGCGCAATCGGACCGGACGGATATCACCACATCTATCACATCTTCCTGCCGAGCAATATTCACTATTGTTCCACCGGCACGTTGCTGCCCGCGGGTTCTTGCGATGCAGGTGGACCAAACCCGGCGTTCTGCGCGTTCCACGACTCCGTAGTTTTCAGCGATATCGGCGAGACGCTCTTCTCTCTCGAGCCGCATCTGCCGCTGTCTCTGTGCAACTTGACGCGTTCACATCCAACCCGAACCAGTCCACTCCGAACGGTCCGCAGTTTGACAGCAACTTCTCCGCCTTATCGCATGAACAGATGGAAACTCTGACCGATCCGGATCCGGGAACGGGCTGGGTTAACCCCAACCCCTTCTATCCCGCCGGATCGGCGATCTTTGCGCTTACCTTACGGGTCCGTGGGTGAACGGGTTCGTCAGTCCGTCGAACACGAATCTCGACGGGCGCCCTTACCGAATACAATTCGAATACTCGAACAAGCAGCATGGCTGCAACAACTCGCCGCCCTAAATAAACGTCGAACCAATTCGGAGTCTAACGAGGCATCGCGACAAGCGATGCCTCGTTGCTTGACTTACTCGCCCTGCCGACACTCTGCCGTCACATCCGATGGACCTTGAAGATCGGCGGATGCGCGCCGCGGTATTCCTTGCAGCGCTTCGCCCGAAGCGTTGGGGACCTCAGAGCGTCGCTCGTGCGAGAAAGGGCGTAGATACCACATCGCGATCCGGTTGTGGAAGCCGAAATAAGCGGTCTCAAAACTGTGGTCGGCCCACGGGAGTTCAAGATATGTCACCGCGACGCCGTCTTTGCGCAGTTCGTCGCGGAGCAGATGTTCGAAGCGCACGTCGACGACGTGATCGCGGCCCGCAGCTATTATAAACACCGGCGGCATCCCTGCATGCACGACGTAGCGAGGGGAAGCGCTGCGGTAACAAGCGGGTTTTTCCGCAGGTGTTCCGCCGCACAAATCGTGTAAAATATTCCGAATGTGAATGATGTCCGGTTGCGAGGGAAACTCGTAACCCAGATCAGATCGACCGGGCTTTCATAGGTGACGATTGCGCGGAGATGCAACCGTGTAAGGGACCCCGCGATCATCGCGAGTTGTGCGCCCGAGGAATGCCCGATCAACACGACCCGTTGGAATCGCCGCCGAAAGAGCCCGCCGCGGCACGGGCAGCGGCGATACCGGCCAGGACATCGTCCCGCTGCGCGGGCCAGTGCGCTTGCGGCGCGTGGCGGTAATCGATCGCGAAAACCACGTAGCCCCACGAGGCAAGAATTTCGTTGAATGCACGGTCCGTGCGCGAGCTCCCGCGCTCCCACGCGCCACCGTAGATAGCAACGATCACCGGATGCTTTTTTCCGATCGGCGGAGCGAAGACCAGCATCCCCGGCAGTTGGTGCGTCGTCACCGGTACCGATGGATCGCGCGCGCTGGTGATGAACGCGGCAAGCGGTATGTGAACACGAGCGATATACGCACCGAGCGGGATGAGCGAACAGCCTAAGGCGAAGACGCACGCGACGATAGCGGCGGAGCGCATCCGCCCGCGCATGAAACGCACTGTAACGGCGAGTGCGATAAGGTCGAACAACGCGACAACCGGCCAAAGTTCGGTCGCAGCCACGGTAAGCACGAACAGCGGCTGCGTCGGGCCGGGGACCACGATCCAGATCGAAACGGCTACTGCGATTATGGCGATCGCTTGGGTTTTCA
>CAVZQG010000014.1:0-308316 GCA_963777365.1 Vulcanimicrobiota bacterium | reverse complement strand
GAGTATCTCATCCACCGGAACCTCGGGTTTTATCAACCAAGTCATCAAGACGGGGACGTATCCGGGCTATGGGATGTTCTCCGGCGGGATCGGATCCGAGGCGTTCTATCATCAAGCCCGCATCGAGGCCGGCGGTGCGTCGCCGAATCGTAACTTTTCACTACTATGTGGGTTTGAGCGGATACGACCAGGCTGCGCGCTTCATCGATAACAACGACGGCGCGCAATTTAATTACCTGGGTTCGCCGTACGGCGAATACGGATTTGTCGGCAACAACACGTTTACAGGAGAAGGCGTCCTGAACACGTGCGATCCGAATTTCGAACTTCCATCCGGCAGCGGTCCCGCAGGGCTGCCTGCCGCAAAATGGATCTCATTTACGGCAACAACAACTACATAAGCGACCGGGAAAACATCGTCAATCTACATTTTGGTCTGCCGCGCCACGACGGCCAGCGGGACGACTTGCAGTTGATGGAGAATGCCTCGGCGCTCAAAGAGTACTTCAACGACAACCCCTTCACGCAGTCCGGTCCCGGCGGCATCAATGGGTTTATGGTCGCCATGACGGGATTACCGTACTGTCCGCCGACACCGACCGCGAATGTTGCGGCCGGCTGTTATCTGAACGCCAGCGGTGTGGCTACCGCGCCGGCGGCCGGGGGCATCTAGCAACCCCAATTTTCCAGAGCCTACACCGATCCGATGACGTACAACGTGCCGTTCGGCACGAATGTGGCCGGACTCACTCCGCACCCGTACTTTCAGCCAAACAGCGTAGGTAATCGTGCGCCGGGTTCGGAGATTCCCGCCGATTAGAACGACCTGACCAACAACGACACGGGAATCGTGAAGGCGCAATGGACGCATCCGATCAACAGTAAGTCATTCGTGCGTTTGATGGGGTATACGTTCTTCTCCGACTGGACGCAGAACGGAAACATCTCCTCATTTACGTACCTATCGGGCTTTGCGCCGGTTTCGCCCGACTACGACCTCATTACGCACACCGCCGGTTCAATGCTGCAGTATTTCAACCAAATCAACGATAAGCATCTGCTGCAATTCACCGCCAACTACACACACGCTAACGTCAACCGGTCCAATAACACCGGCTTCCTGGGCGGTGCAACGACGCCGATTGGCCTCATCACCAGCAACAACGGCTCGTATTCGTGCTACAACGCAACCTCGAACACGTACACATATCAAGGCGTGCCCTATGGGCCCGGTGTGGCGGTTCCGTGCGGTGTTCACACGGATCCGGTCGCGGGCCATCCTAGCGGCGTTTTGCCCTATCAAAGCAGTGCGGGAGCCGTTGCTGCGAGCGGATCCGTGCCGGGAATCCCGACGAACGCAGCAGCTTCGGGCGCGTACTGGGGAAGCCTGTATGACGGAAATGCGAGCGGCACGTTCAACAGCGTTATCCCGGACTTCTATTCGGGTTCGCTGCAAGACCAATGGCGTCCAAGCGATCGGGTGACGATCAACGCCAGCATTCGCTACGACCAGTTCGCCTACAATCTCGCACCCGCGGACGTGGGACAGAACCCGTTCTACTCGCAGATCGTACAGAACTACGCTCTATAGCCCATCGACGGCGACCGTACAAACGCAGCCGCTCGGACCGGGCGTATTCCCGCCCGCTCCAATCGTCCTTGAACCGACCTGCGGAGCCGGCTATTTCCATCCGAACGGCCAAACGGCCTGCGTTCCGGCATTCACGCTGGATGTTCCCAATAATTACACCCTGAAGTATTGGGAACCGCGCATCTCCGGAACCTATACGCAGAATCCCGATACCGTCTGGCGTTTCTCCGCCTGCGGGTTCGCCGAGCCGCCCCTCTGGCAGCGGTCGAGTATCTCTACCGGGGCGGAAGCGCCGCCAATTTGTGGGGAAATTTCTTAATCTGGAAACGTTCTTGCCGTTCCATCCAATCACGGGACAAACTCGGCGCAGTACGACCTCTCACTCGAGAAACGTCTCCACGGAACTGCCATGAGCTTCAAGATCTCGCCGTTCTACGGTGAGACCTCGAACTGGGAACAGCAGTCCTTCATCGGTGCCGGTTTCGTTACGCAGATTCCGGTTGGACTGGCTCGCAATTACGGCGTTGAGACGCAGTTCAACTACGGTGACTTCGACCGGGACGGTCTTTCCGGACTCGTCAGCTTCACGTACACCAATTCGCAAGTGAAGTTCCAGCCGCTTTTGGGCTCGAGCCAGATTCAGCAAGAGCAGATCGCGGTCAATAACTTCAACGCGATGACGAAAGCCGCGGCGGTGCACCGTGCTACAGCACGATCAACCCCGTGAACGGCGTCAATCAAGCCGATCCGTCCTGTGCGGCATCCTCGGTTACCAATCCGTATTACAACATGACCCCGTCGATGCAAATGCATTGCTCCCGACGAACGATGGTATCCGCAAGGCGTCACGGCGCTGGCCGGCGGCGGCTTGAACCCCTCGAACAGCACGTGGTTCAGCTCACCCTACGTGGCGAATCTCGTTCTGAACTACCGGCATGGAAAGTACGCGATTACTCCAAGCATGCAGTTCCAGGCCGGCGCTCAGTACGGAAGCCCGTACGACATCATCGGTGAGGATCCGCGTGTTTGCGGTGCCAATCAGGCCACGACGGGCGTGGTTGCCGCAGGTTCGCCAAGCGCGCAGACCTGTGACTTCACGCAGATGACCAACGTGGGTGCGGCACCGGTGTACGGCTACTTGTACGTGCCCAATCCGCAAACCGGAACGTTTGCCAAGCCCGGGCAATACAATCAGCCGAACATCACGATGCTCAACCTTCAATTGAGCTACGCGTCTCGCCGCGCGTGACGCTGCACTGACCGCAGCCGATCTGTGGCACACGTGCTTCGGCGGTTCGAGCGAACCGTGGACGAAGGCGTCGGCCCCCAGCCAATACAACTGCGGATACTTCGCCAACAACGGCACGACGACCGGAGGCTACTACGTTTCGAATTTCTTCAACGGAACGAGTCCCACCGATGCGCCGGCCAATTACGGCGTCTCCGCGTATCCCTGGCAGCAGCAAAGCTACCTGCCGAAGTTCAACAACAGCGTGGGCGGGTATTTCCCGTTCCAGCTCTACCTACAGGCGCACATCAAACTGTAACTGACGCCTGATACACAGCGGCGGCGAGACGAATCGTACAGAGGAGTCCGCCGCCGCTGCGATTGCACAGCAGCATCGTTCCACCCGTGCGTTCGACGCTCTTACGTGCGATGGCTAAACCCAGGCCGGTGCCTTCAACGCCCTCCGCGGCGCAGCCGCGGTAAAAGCGATCGCAGGCGCTTGCCAAATCTTCTCCCGACATACCCGGCCCGCGATCGCCGATCGAGACGACGTAGTGGCCGGCGTCGGCAGCCACTGCTTACTTCGATAGAACCGTTCGGTGCGTATTTCAGGGCGTTATCGACAAGCGCACACAATCCGCCGGCGATGTCCTGTTCGTTTCCGGTAACATAAGCCGGCTCGAACGTACCGCTAATGTGGATACGTTCGCATGCAACCCGGTCGAAATTCAGTGGAAGCCGGGCGCATACGTCGTTCAAATCGATGAGTTCGGGCGGCGCAGTATTGTTGTGTTCCAAGCGGGCAAGGGTGATGAGGTCGTCGATGAGCGTCTTCATGCGGCGCGCTTGATCGAGCATCGCCGTATACGCCTGCGCGTTGTTCACCGAATTCGCGCGATGAACCATGCCGCTCAAGTATCCGATGATAACGGTCAGTGGGGTTCGCAGTCTGGTGTCCGGCGTCTGCGACGAACTGCCGCATCTCGGACTCGGTTTCCGAGCGTTGCCAATGCGCGCGTTATCTGCTCGACTGCGCGGTTGTACGCATGAGCGAGCTCTCCGAGTTCGGTACGATCGTCGGTCCTGACCGTTGCCGGCGTAAAGTCGCCGGTGCCGAATCGGTTGAGCGCCGCCGTCGTGCGCAGCAAGGGTTCGAGCGTGTGACCTGAGACGACGATCGCGATGCGCCACGCGGCGGTCAGCACGACCGCTGCAAGCAGCAGCACGAAGATCCCGAGGCGTCCGAACAGGCCGCGCAAGCTATGCGGATCGACGAAGATCGTCGCTTCTCCGCCCGGGAATCCCGCCGTGATCGGCTTTATCTCCATCGCGAGCAGCCGTTCGAACACCGAAGTTCCGGGAGGCGGTCCAAAATGCGGTGGAATTCCGCGCGGCGGCAACGGGCGCGGTTCGCCCAGTCCGCGTCGCGGCGAGAGCCGCACGATCACGCCAAGGCCTCGCAGCCGCTCTTGCAGATATCCGGAGGCGCCGGCCATCGTGCCTTGTGAAGCGCGATACCGGGCGACGAGTTCGGGTATTTGCCGCGCCGCGCTTGCCATCGCTTGCCGGGACTCGTAGGATGCGCCTTCGATTGTTGCCGTTGCTGCCAGCAGTGAGATGATCAGCACGATAAATGCGCCGACGCTCACGTACCAGGCGATGAGACGAACGCGCAGCGAGGTCATGCTACCGCGCGCGAAGCGCGTAGCCCGCGCCGCGTATGGTCGCGATCACCGATTCGCAGTGCGGTGCGGCGATCTTCGAGCGCAAATAGGAGATGTAGGTTTCGACCGCGTTCGGCGAAACCGTCGCCTGCTCGCCCCACACAATCGAGATGAGCTGGTCTTTGGTGAAGACCCTTCGAGGCTGTCGCATGAAGGTCGCAAGCAGATCGAACTCGCGCGTCGTTAGCACGATCTCGTGGCCGGCGCGGCGCGCCGAGCGCGTACGCATGTCAATTTCCAAGTCGCCGACGGTCAGAAGTTCGGGCTTGTCGAGCAGCGGGCGGCGCAGCGCCGAGCGCAGCCGCGCGATCAGTTCGGGCATCTCAAACGGCTTGGCGATGTATTGGTCGGCGCCGCTTTCCAGGCCGGTAACTTTATCGCCCGTGCCGCCCTTCGCACTGATCATGACGATCGGCGCCTGCGTTAAACTGCGGTAGCGAGGCAAGATCGAAATCCCGTCGACCTTGGGCATCATGACGTCGAGCAGGATCAAATCCGGCTCCCACTCTTTGAGCAGGTCGAGTCCGGCCAGGCCGTCGCGCGCGCTTCGAACCTCGAAACCCGCTTGCGCCAGCTCGTACTCCAGCAACGAGCGAATAGCGGGCTCATCGTCGATGACCGCGACGCGTGCGAAGGGTTCCATTGGGCTTACGGTAGTCCTCAAGTCTGGGAAGCATTTGGGAGGCATCTATGCCGCTTCTCCGGTTGGGAAAGCAAGCATCGTATAGCCGGTCAAGCGACGGGACCTTTCGTCCGATAGAATACAACGAGTGCTTACCGAGTTATTGACCTGGTTTTCCGGACGCGACGACCAGCGACGGGCCTATCCCCGGCGAAGCGGCGGCTTTCGGGTGTGGTACGCGGGCGAGGGAGGCTGGAAGCCCTTGAGCGCGCTGGATATCTCCGCCAGCGGAATGGGATTCATCTCGCCGTCCAAGTTCGACAAGGCCGAGATCAACTTCCGCATCGTCGTCGAAGATAAACCCATTCTGGTGCGTGCCTCGCAAGTATGGTGCGTTCCGGGCACGTTGCAGGGGCGCCCGGTTTGGCGTTACGGCGTGCGATATACCGGCATCAGCGCGGATGATTGGGATGCGCTCGTCCGCTTTTGCAGCAACGAGCCCGTAGCAGTAGACAACAAAGCGCAAAAGGACCTCGCGCTCATTCGCATGCAGGCCGATGACGTCGCGCGGCTTATTCCGCAGCGCCTCCAAGACCGGCTGCTCACTATGCTCGTGGGCGTTGGCCGTCTGGCACCGATTGAGAAAGACAAGATTCCGCTCGTGCAGTTTTTTTACGGGGGCGCCGTAAAACGCGGAACGCGTCAGCATACACCGGCTCTCGATCCATTCGCGCATTGTTGAAGGCCCGGGCGACGAGCCGCGCACCTATGATACACGCTTTCAATTCGACGACACCGGCACCGACATCGAAATGGAGAAGGCTTAAGGCCCTGCCATTCTCGCCGACGGCGGCGAGGTAGGAATCTCTCGTTTTGGGAACAACGGAGTGCACAACTTCCGTCTACAAGCGGGTTTAGGGATGCGAAACTCTCTGTCAACCTCGTGGGTCGCGCAGCGAGCCCTGGAAGTCAGCAACAAGTTTCCGGTAAATTGGCGAATGCTTCGCCGTTACCGAACTCCCACCGATGATCCCGCGCAACCATATTATATCGAGTGGAATCTGAAAAACTGGGATCGCTTCGACGATCGCGGTGTTCCGTTTGCAAGTTTCTACAATCCCGTGACGGTCGCCCAGTATGCGCTTCAATTATATCCGCAAGCTCGCGCGGGCGATGAGTGTGCGCGAGAGCGGTTCCTGGCCCAAGCCGATTACTTACTTCGCTCGCAGCGGAGCGACGGAGCGTATCCGTATCAATTTGCGCTTCCGCGATACGGCGCTGCACCAGGCTGGATCTCGGCGATGGCGCAAGGAAGTGCTGCGTCCGTCCTGTTTCGCGCATATGCACTGACTGGGTGCGGCGACTACCGCGACGTCGCTTTGCAAACGCTCGCGCCGCTGCAGACCGACATCTCCGACGGCGGAGCCTCGCTGATACGCGGCGATGTGGTCTTCTTTGAAGAGGTTTCGGCCCAGCCGTGCCACATTCTGAACGGTCATCTGTTTGCGGCATTCGCGGTGTGGGAGGCTTGCCAATTTGCGCACGTCAGCCCAAAACTGCACCGCCTGCATGAGCGCGCCGTTGAAACGCTGTTACGGTGGCTCCCGCTCTACGATGCCCAGGGTTGGTCATACTATCAGTTTGCTGCTCGAGATGACGACGAACGCGATTACGCGCCTATTCTCTACCACCAAGCGCACATTGCACAGTTGTACGTGTACACCGCTATGACGCAGCGCGAAGCATTCCGCTCTATGGCAGATTGATGGAGGTCCGGTTTGAATCGGACCGATGTCCGAGTGCGGGTTTGGAAAGACGGGACAAAGTGGCTCGCACGAGGCGTGCGCCGTCGCTTGCGCGCGAAACGGCAATCGTATTGGCAATCGACGCTGATCGTAACTTAGCACAACCCGGGCGGGGATCCTCGGCGACTACTGCCAAGCGGCCGTGTGCGGCACGGTGGACGTGCCGAGACGCGGGCCGCAGTTGATGTAGAAGACTTAAAGCGGGCCGCAATCGCAACCCAAATGCCCGCTCAAGCGGGAAACTCGCGTGTCTTAACCAGACTAGACCCATCCGATTCAAGTTAAGTCGCTTAGGATGGGCTTTATATAGGGTTTTGCCCCGGGCTTAGCATCGGGATTGGACCTGGGGTAAAATGGAGTCATGTCGACGATGTACGTCGCCCCGACCGACGTGACGCGGGAGCAGGCAATTGAGAACCTCGAGCGAGCCGACCGAGCCACGATTCCTCAGGTGGTTTCTGACCTTAGCGAATGGCTCGGGTTGGGACTGACCGCGATTGCCGGCGGCGTGAACAGACGCGTTTCGTCCACTAATTGCGTACTGCAAAGACGAAACCCAAGCGGCCATCCGCCTTACGCGCCGCCTGGCGAGCCGCGTACGTGATCAGGGCGCTGACGTGGACGGATGCGGCCCGAGCGTGGTTCATGGGACAGAATCCGGAACTGGCATATAAAGCACCGGTTCGCGTTCTGGGTGAGAAAATACGATCAGGCGCGATCGACGGTTGTCAGCGTAGCCGTTCGATTTGCAAGTCGCTAGGTTCACGCACGTTTGCCATTTCACGTAGTCCCGACGCCGCGGCTTATTTACCGTGTTTGTTACGGAGACGATCCACTCGCATACGCGCCGTTATCTATTTTGCAGAAGGATCCAGGCCGCTGGGACGATCTCCGTTATCGGTTTCGGACCTGCTATTTTGCCGATAGCCACGTTACAGCGCGTATTGAGGTGCTGGCACCCTTACGCCCAGATCCGAAAGTTGTTGCAGAATTGCAAAAGATGGGTTGCCCATTGCCCAATTTGGATGACGTGATTGAGCAGGCTCTTCGCCTCAAATCCGCTGCGTAGTGATAGTGCCTGGTCAAGAGTCGAATCGTTGATATTACGCACGCGCAGTCACACGTTGAATTCGAAGGCGCACCAAGCGAACTAAGAAGGTGAAAGGCGGCGACTTCCTCGCCTCAAACCTACACATTCTGCGGCGTGCCCGCACGGCGTGGTTTAGGATGGTGGCTTTCCTGGTATCGCCGCGCCGTCGGCCGAATCGCCCTGCGAGCAAGGCGCAGACGTACAACATTTTCGAGGCAGCTATTGGTTCAGACACGGCGTCAATTGCGCTCGTCAAACACCTTGTGCGACCCGCAGTGGAGGAGCACACTGCCTTAAGTGCTGCGCGTGTCTACCTTGGTATTTGACACTACGACAGGACTTCGTGTGCAAATGTTCTGTCGTCGCGAGCAGTAACGTTCGTAGCATTGCGCCATGCAAATGCTCGAATCTGCGAAGCGCACGGCATCACCGGCGAGTAGCGATGGAGAGTAATGTTTTCACCGGGCGTCGACGAAGACCGCGCTGTGCCATAAACCTGGTGCCGATACCAGCGCGCATGCGAATCGGTGCTTGCACATTTGAAACAGCACTTGCATTTGCGCGCATGTTACGAGATAATAACAATGTGCGAATTCATTCGATCCGGCGTGCTTAGTACGGCGCAGATCGTTTCACAAGCCGAAGACGGCCGGCGAAAGTCCGTTTAAAAAGGCGAGGCGCCCCGCGGTGCGGGAACACCCGAGGCGCTGGCCATCCGAGAAAAGGACTCAGATGACGCAAACCATCGTATCACAACGCCCCCTCGATCTGCAGGCCGCCAAAGTCTTAGCCGCCCACTGGCTCGACCGACTATTGAGCCGCGAGGAAAGCGACCCCATCTCCGTAACGGCGACCGCATCCTCGAACTCGCGCGGCTGAACCAGTGCGCCGAAGCAGAAACCGATGCGGAGGCGTCTCGCGACGAGTGCTCGTTCCTCCGGGGATTCAGCGAGGGCGTCGAAGCGGGCTTTGCCCTTGCTATCGCGATGGTTTCCGATCCGGTCGGAGACCCGACCGCCGCAATACGCGAAGCCATTGAACGCGGAACCGCCGGCGTTGACCCTGCTCGCGAAGCGATGGCGCAGGATCGCCGCGCCGGCGAGCCGACTCGTCTAAGCGGCTAGCCGAAAGCGTATACTTGGTGTATGAAACACGACGTTATGCCTGAAGTTACCAAATCGGAAGCAGCAGTGGCGCGAAGAGCTCGGCCCGGAGCGCTACCACATCTTGCGCGAGGCGGGCACCGAGCGCCCGTTCACGGGAAGTTTACTGGAAGAACGCGGTCCGGGAACGTTCACGTGCGCGGCATGCGGATACGAACTGTTCGAATCGGACGCGAAATTCGATTCGCATTGCGGCTGGCCCAGTTTCACGCACCCGGAGCAGCAGCAGAACGTGCGGCTCTTGGATGACAACACGCTGGGCATGCATCGGGTCGAGGTTCGCTGCAAACGCTGCGATTCGCATCTGGGCCACGTCTTCGAAGACGGACCCGAGCCGCGCGGAACGCGTTACTGCATCAACTCGCTCTCGCTGAAATTCAAACCGTCGACTTCGTAACGGCGGCATCCCGCCGGATTGAAGCGCTATATATCGAAGGCACACGCGCCGGCGCGCCGGTTCTGGTATTCTTGCACGAAGGTTTGGGATCGGTTGAACTCTGGAAGTCTTTTCCAAGCGATCTCGTGCGCGCCACCGGCTGCCCGGCGCTCGTGTACTCGCGCTACGGTAACGGATTCTCTGAGATTCTCGAACAAGAACGCAGCGTCGGGTACATGCGCGACGAGGCGCGCGTCGCGCTGCCGGATCTTCTCGATCGGTATGCGATTCGAGAGACGATTCTGGTCGGTCACAGCGACGGCGCGTCGATTGCGATCATCTTCGCGGGACAAGGCGATGCGCGGGTGCGCGCGGTTGTTGCCGAAGCGCCGCACGTATTCGTCGAGGATATCTCGGTCGCGAGTATCGCGCGGGCCAAGGTCTTGTACGAGACGACGGATCTGCGCGACCGCCTTGCACAATATCACCAGGACGTCGACCGCACGTTCTACGGCTGGAACGACATCTGGCTCGATCCGCATTTTCGTTCCTGGGACATTCGCGATTGCACGAAAGGCATACGCGCGCCGATGCTGCTCGTTCAAGGCTCGCAGGATGAGTACGGTACGCAGGCCCAATTGCAGGCGATTCACGAGGACGCTCGGGGCCCGGTGGATGCGCTCTATCTAGCCGGCTGCGGGCACGCGCCGCACCGCGACCGCGGCGAATTTGTCACCGCAGCGGTCGCGGCATTCATTCAGAGCGTCTTATAGCCTTTTGCCGATCAGAGATCGGGGTCTTGCTGGCAGCGCTCGGTTTGCGGACCGTCGGCGGGAAAGATCGAGAATATCGTCCCTTTCTTCACCAGGATGTTCTCGCCGTGATGGAAGTAGTTGAAGATTCCGATCGCCGCTCCCAAAGGCGCAAAGGGAATCGCCCCTAAGTAGCCGGGCGCGGAGTCGCTTTTCCCGCTTTTTTCCATATCGCTGGCGTTATGATCCAAGACGACGCCCAGGTGCGCTTTGTCGGGCAGGTCGAGATAGCGTGGTTCCAGCACCAGCGTCCCCGCACGGCCTCCCCGTCCGGCCGGCGCCGCGACGGCAACGATCCCATATCCGATCGTTCGCGCGGGAATGACGACCTTGGTGCCCGCGGTTACCGCATTGACCGTTTCGAATCGAAAGAAGTCCCCGGGCTGTGCGGTCGAGGAATCGACGTTGTCGATCATCTGAACCGCAACGACGGTACAGGGATTCACGCTTGAGAGTTCGATGATGTCGGCACGCGCCGGACACAGAAGCGCGGCGGAGGCCAAGGTAAAAGCGGTGATGGAGCGTCCGCGAATCATGCCATCAGCGCGTCGCACTTTGCCGCAAAAATGAAATCACTCTCAGAGAGCCCATCGATCGCATGCGTCCAAATCTGCAATGTGACGCGACCCCAAGCCAGAAATACATCGGGGTGATGTCCGACGCGTTCGGCCAATTCACCTACACGGTTGACGAACGAGAGCGCCTCGCGGAAGTTCTTGAACCGGTAGGCTTTCTCGAGATAGTCGTGCGTGCTGTGCTCGATAGCCCATCCGCTGCCGAGCTGCGCGAGTAAATCGGCGGCGGCGTCGCGCTCGAGCGCGGGAACGCCGCCCTTGCAGGGAATGCATTCGCGCTGCGCCAGGTCAGTCACCGGTGTTGAAGATCAGCCGGTAACGGGCATTGGCGAGTTCGCGATTTTGCACCCGCGCGACGATTGCATCGGCAAGCTCGGTTACCATGTTGCTGAGCGATTTCTCCGCCTTTCCCCGTGCGAACGTTTCATCGAGCAGCAGGCCGAACTTACTCAGCGGAAGACTATACTCTCCGGCCAGCCAAATCTGCGAGCTGGACGGGCCGGTGGCGTCGACGCCCAATGCGCCGGTGAACGTTGGGAAAACTTCGGGGCTGCGACGTGCCCGCAGTTTGAAGCGAATCTCTTTTCTCGGCTCGGCGACTTCGCTAACATCTGAAACGGCGACGGGAATGGCCGCATACCCGACGTCCGGTAGACCGAGCGAACCAAAATTCAAATACAGTGAGAAGTCGGCCCACTCGCCGATACCCTGTTCGATCTCGTGCATGATCGCTGCGGCGGCTGATTGTGCCGGGACGGCGGGTACGCTGAGCGCACGCTGCAATTCTATGCTCGGCATACGAGGATTATATCACTTCCGGCGCTACATCGGCTTCATCGGATACAAGCGCATGTTCTCGTGCGCGTAGTCGAGCACGATGCGATACTGCGAGAGGAATCCCGCACCAAGATGGCCGTTGGCGGTTCCTTTGAGCGTTTTGGTCGTACCGATTTGCTGATTCTGCGCCGTCAGCGTTCCGATGCGCACGATCGCAATTTCGCCGATGTACTCGATGCTGTTACCGCCCACGCCGCTCACGGATTCCGTCGTCGTGGGATTGAACAGGTCGGGATGGCGCTGATAGTAGTCGTAGGCTAAGTTGATGCTCGATTGATCGCCGGTATCGATTGCCAGCGAGGTTGGATTGCTGTCGAGCGTGACATTGACGACCGGAACGAAATTTTGAAACTCTAAGCCAATCGTCGTACCGGCGAGATCGGCCGGCGTTTCGCCGCCGAAGAAGATGGCGTGCCGCGTGTAGTCGATGGTGACCGGCATACTCGCGAGCACGTCGGCGCCGACCACGACGTCGTAGCCGTAGCGGTGAATGTCACTCAGGACGATGTAGTTCAGATCGCCGAAGCGTACGTTTCCCATCTGCAGCGGTCCGGTCCGAACCACCTCGGTCGCGTAATCACCCAAGCCCGCGACCCGCAGCATGCCGACCGGTTTGAGTCCGAGCTGCTCGGCCAGCTCCAAACTCATCGACATCGCCGAATTGCCGGTGTCGATGAGGCAACGCACGTTCACGCCTCCGATGGTACAGTTGCCCAGCGGCGTCGTGCTATGCGGATCGAGTTGCATTCCCGCGGGCGGTGGGCCGAGCTCGGCGGTGACGGCGTGCGGCGCAGCCAGCGATCCGTCCTCGACCGTGCGCGAGGCGTAAACTTCCAATCCGATGCCGTTGCGGTCGATCTCGAAGGGGATCTGGAAGCGACCGACTTTCCGGTAGTCGCGCATCGTATAGGTTGCGTTGCCGTCGACGTCTTGCGCGCCGGAGACCAGCCAGGTTTGCGGATCGACGTACACGATCATCGGAATCGCTACTCTGTCCGAAATAAAAATTTTGCGGCAGCGGCGTCCGTTGAACGTCGCATATCCGCCGTCGGTGATGCCGCCTCCGCCGGCGATAAAATCCGCCGACAGAAACTGCAGCGATGCCAAGATGCGCAATCCGCGCAAATACGCTTCCGGCTGGGGCGAACGCGGCAGAGCCGTTCCGTTGATATTGACCGAGAAGAGCCGCTCCCCGTTGAAGTACGTGCCCAGGCAAACGCTGCCGGTGCACTGCTGCAACAAGAACGCCAGGCCTTGCATCTGTGTTTTGAGGATCGAGTCTTCGCCGTCGACGACGCGTCGCGACGTGCTTACGATGTATGCGTTGAACAGCCCGTCGTTGACCGAACGCATATGCGCGAGCAGCCCCGAAAGCGGCGCGGACGGCGCAGCGCCCATCGGTAGAGCCGCAAGCACGCAGAGCAGGAGCGCCCGCGCGACGAACTTCATGTCATGGAGTTCGATTTCTTGGACAGACTATCTTCTAGACGGCGTGCCCTCTAAGGCGCAGGTCGTCAAAAAAATCCTGGCGAGCCGGTGCGATGTTCCCGGGTCGGCGGCCTTTTACCAGGGCATTGAAATGCTCGGCCCCAAGACGCCGGACCTCACCCTGATGGCGCTGCGCTTGGTGCTGAGCGGCAAGAAGGCCGACGATGCGCATGTCGTGCGGCTGCGTGCCATCGTGGAGCGCGCCCGCGCGCAGGACGACGGCCGCCGGGACGCGGTAGACGAATATTACAAGGAGATAGCATGATCGCTGCCGCTGAACATTCCCGGCGCCTGGATGTGGTCGGCTTGGCAGCCGGATCGGGGAATGCCGTTCAACAGTTACCTCTTTCAGGATGCGCGCACGCAGGGACTGGCGGCGGTCGACCCGCTGGCGCTCGATGACGAGGCACTCGATTGGGCGGCTTCGCTCGGAGGCGTGAAGACGATCGTCGCTGACCAACCGGGACCACGCGCGTGCCTCCGCGGCGCTTGCGGAGCGGTTCGGATCGCGGCTGATCGAGAGCCCGTCCGACGGCGAGGAGGTTTTTGCCGGGGCTTTTGCCGTTCCGATTCCGTACGGAAAGGCGCCGGAGTTTGCGATTCATCTCCCCGAATGTAAGGCCGCCGTCGTCGGGGATGCGATGATCGGCGCACCCGCCGGCGGCCTGAGCCTGCTGCCCGACGAGAAACTCGCAGGACAAGGAGCGGCTGCTCCAGGCATTGCGCCGGCTCTGGTCACTTCAGCTGAGAACGCTGCTGGTGTGCGACGGCCAGCCGATTTTCGGCGGCGCCGACGCAGCGATTGGAGCGCTCTTGGAATCGCGCGGCGGCGCGCAGATAAACCGGATCAACCTTGATGAGCTGCGGTTCGAATATTCCCAGGACGGCCGGTTCGCCGCCGATGACGGCGAGGTCGGGCTTTACATCGGGGCGCGCAAACTCGGCTACCGCGTTGCAAAGATACCCCCGGGAAAGTCGTTCTGCCCGCTCCACTCCCATGAAGCCGAGGAAGAGTTTTTCTTCGTGATCGAAGGGGAGCCGAGCATCCGCACGCTTAGCAGATACAATTGCGTGCCGGGCCGGCGACTTCATCGCTTTTCCGACCGGAGCGCGGGGCACGCACGAGCTTCGCAACGACTCCGACCGGCCGGCAACGGTACTTTTGGTGGGAATGAACGAGGCCGTTGAAATTTGCCGCTACCCCGACTCGAAAAAGGTTCTGTTCGGCTTGCCTGGAGAGGCGAGATTTGATGGTCCGATCGTTCCCGGACTCGGATTACTTTGATGGTGAAGTCTAACGGAACGGATCACGCGCTGTAACGGGATGCTCACGAACTCGGACCGTCGAATGGAACGGCGGAGTTGAGCAGTCGCGTTGATTTTATCGAGATGGCTGGTTTTCGCGCATTCGCGGTCGGCGGTGCTTTCGGCGGGGCTTTGGTTCGTGCGCCGGCAGTTTGGCTTTTGCGGATCCGCCGGCTACGCCGCACGGAAAGGGACACTCACCATTCGGACGCGCCGAGCGCCCCTTCGCACGGTGCCTTTAGCGGGACCGTCGTCGGGGTCGACTACGCGCTGGGCAGCATCATCGTATCGACCTCGCACGGCGAAGTCCCGCTTGCCGTAACGCCGACGACGAGTATCTTTCATGGCTCACGATTCGCCTCGTTCGCCGACGTACAACGAGGTGCTCACGTCACGGTCGACTTCAGCGCAAGCGACGGACGGCTCATCGCCCAAATCATCCGAATTCGCTAATCCGGCGTCCGGGCTGATCGCGCACGATCTACGCAAAGGCTCACGTCTTCGCGGTGTTTCGCTACGTGTTTTCGAACACGAGACGCTCGTCGTGCTTGGGCCCGAGCGGGGCGGGAAAAACGAGTTTACTGCGCGTGATTGCCGGGCTGGAAAGCGCGGATTCGGGCAGGCTGGATCTCGACGGGCAAGACGTGCTGCAGGTTCCCGTACAGCAGCGGCGCGTTGCCTTCGTTTTTCAAGACGATGCGCTCTTCCCGCATATGACGGTGTACGACAATTTAGCATTCTCAATGCGCATGAAGCGAGTGCGTACGCGAGAGATCGACGAACGGGTGCGCAGGCTTGCGGGCGCGCTCGATATTTCAGCGCATCTCGAACATCGGCCGGCGCGTCTATCCGGCGGTGAACGGCAGCGCGCTGCGCTCGCTCGTGCGGTCCTGAGCGATCCGCGCGTCCTGCTGCTCGATGAGCCGCTCGCTCACTTGGACCCGCAACTGCGTGCACACGTGCGCCGCCAGTTCATCGATTTTCGCAGCTTATTCTCCGCTGCTGCCATCCACGTGACACACGATCACCTCGAAGCGCTCTCGATGGGCCATCGGCTGGCGATCATGATGCACGGACGCATCGTGCAGCTCGACGATCCGCGCGAGGTGTACGATCGACCGGCGAATGTCGAGGTCGCCAGGTTTTTTGGATCGCCTGCGATGAATCTGATCGACGGCGATACGGAGATCACCGGCATCCGGCCGGAACACGTGCGGTTTGACGCCGCGGCGCAGTTGCGCGGCCGCGTCGTTGCGCGCGAGTCGAGCGGCGCCGATATCTTTGTTCAAGTGCGAACCGTGCGCGGTGAGGCTCATTGCGCGTCACTCGGCCGCACAGTCCGCTCCCGCACTGGGCGAAGAGATTGGACTTGCCTTTGACGCAGCGGTTCGTCCGCCGCTTCGATCGTACAACGGGAGTACTCTTAACATGACCGACCTTCGCGCGCTTGCCACCGGCGTTATCTGCATGGGCTTTGACGGCACGCAGATCGACCCGAAGCTCGAGCAGCGCCTGCGTGACTTGCCGCTGGCCGGGCTGATTCTGTTCGGGCGCAACATACAGTCACTCGCGCAGACGCGCGCTCTAACCGATCGTATTCGCTCGCTCTGGCGCAATCCAATCATTGCGATCGATCAAGAAGGAGGACGCGTCGCGCGGTTGCGCGAGAGCGTCGAAGAGATTCCGTCGATGATGGCGCTGGCTGCGACGCAAGATCTGTCGCTCGCGCGCAAGGCCGGCGAGCAGCTCGGCTTCGACCTGCGGCGAGCCGGCTTAAATGTCGACTTCGCACCGGTGCTGGATCTCGCGCTGCTGCCGATGAACACCGTGATCGGTGCGCGCTCGTTCGGTGACGACCCGGCGCAGGTCGCGCAGTTCGGCGACGCGGTCGCGCAAGGCCTGCGCGCACAGGGTATCGTTCCGACGTTCAAACACTTTCCCGGACACGGCGGGACCGACGTCGATTCGCACCTCGATCTGCCCGTCATCGATCTGGAAGAGCCGGCACTTCGCGATGCGGGACCTGGCGCCGTTCGCGCATGTCGCTGGCCGGCGCGCAGGCCTTGATGACCGCGCATATCGTCGTGAAGGCATTCGATTCCGGAAAGCCCGCGACGATTTCGAAGCATATTTTGACCGGACGTCCTGCGCGGCGAGATGCGATTTCGAGGCGTGTGCTTTACCGATTGCATGCAAATGGACGCGATCGCAAACGGCGTGGGATCCGCACGGGGCGCCGTGCTCGCGCTCGCTGCCGGCGCAGATTGCGTTTTGATAAGCCACAGTATCGATATCGCCGAAGAGAGTATCGAACGTATCGTTGAAGCGGTCCGCAGCGGAGAGCTTCGCGCAGCAGCGTTTGGAAGAGGCGTACGAGCGCGTCCGCGGTGCTGCGCTCGATCGTGAAGCCGCCGCTGCCGATCGATGCGAATCCGCCGTACGCAGGCATCGGGCGGGAGATCGGCAAGCGTGCCGTTACCCTCGTTCGCGGCAGCGCCGTACGCGGATCCGGCGCAAAGCATCGTGCTCTCATTCGAGGGTACGACGAATGAAGGCGTGCAAGGATTGCATTCAGAGCACGCAGCGCTGCCGAGTCCCGCGCCGCTGGAGCAGCATTCGCCTTGCCGCTCGATCCCCGGCAATCCGACGTCGATGCTGCGATTGCACAACTGAAGCGCGTGAATCGCCGGCCAATCGTGCTGATGCGCCGTGCGCATGTCTATGCGCAACAGCTCGCCGCAGTCGCGCGGGTGGTACGAGAGTTCCCCGATGCACTGGTCGTTTCGGTACGAGAACCGTACGATGCGCTCTCGCTCGAACATGCGGATCATCTGCTCTGTACGTACGGCGACGATGCGCCGAGTCTAGACGGGCTTGGCCGACGTCATATTCGGCGCTGCGCCGCCGCAAGGCCGGCTGCCTCTTGCGGCATATCGTTTGCGATCTTCCAAAGGCGCGGCGTAGTTGCTGACTCTGAGCCGCCCATTCGCCCGTGTCGACCGCATTCTGCGCGAAGCAGCCGGTAAGAAGTTCACCGCCGCGGTAGCCCGTATCGAACATCGCGGGCCGCGTGCGCTTCGAACAAGCATACGGCGCGACCCGAGCGGACGATCTTGCGCGCCCGGTGTTCGTCGATACGCGTTTCGATCTTGCCTCGCTCACCAAACTCTTTGTCTCAACCCTGGCGCTGCGAGCCGTCGAAGAAGGGCTTCTCGAGCTGGACGAGCCGCTGGCGCGGCTGCTGCCGGCATGGCGGGATACCGATCACGAACCGATCAGTCTGCGAATGCTGCTCGCGCATAACTCAGGCATGAATTCAGGCGCCGATTACCGTCAGCTGCTCGGGCATGATGTCGTGCGCTACACGCTCGAACGCGAACTGGTCGGCCGCCCGGGCGAGCGGGTCATCTACAGCGATCTGGGTTTCATCGCGATCGGTGAACTCTTACAGCGTATGTATCAGCGTTCGCTGAGCGATCTGATGACCTCGCTTCGATCCTCTCCGTTCTATCGTCCGGCAGCGCCCGGCCGGCTTGCAGATTCCGGCAACCGAAGACGACGGCTGGCGCGGACGCGTGCAAGGATACGTGCACGATGAAAAAGCGTATCTCGATGGGCGGCGTCGCGGGACATGCGGGACTGTTCGGAACGGCACAAGACGTGGCGTGGCTTGCGGAACAGTATCTTTCGCGAATGTGCGGACGCGCGCAGGCAGGCGCGCTTTCCACTCGATCTCGTGCTCGAATCGACGCGCGAACAAGCCTTCGATCCGGTGCTGCGGCGAGGCTTGGGGTGGGCGCTCAAGACGAGCGATGAAAATTCGTGCGGACGCCTTTTTTCGCGATCGATCGTTTGGACATACCGGATTCGTCGGCACGTGCGTGTGGGCGGACCCGGAGCGCGATTGCAGCGGCGTGCTGCTGACGAACAGCGTCTACTTCGGACGCAGCGACACGCGCGATCTGCGGGCGGCATTTTACGAAGCGATCATCGAAGATCTCGATCGCGCGTGACGGCATGATTGCGATCGGCCTGATGAGCGGAACCTCGCTCGACGGTATCGACGCCGCGCTCGTTCGGCTTCATCCGGCCGGCGCGTGTACCGCGTCGATCTGCTGAATTTTCTTACGCTCGCCGTTCGAGGACCAGATGCTTGCGGCGCTGCACGACGTGCTGCCGCCGCAGCCGCGGAACGGTGGCGCAGGCGGCCACGTGCATAACCTGCTCGGCGACGCGTTCGCGAGACGCGGCGGAGCAAGTGGTCAGCGATACGCCGATCGATTACGTTGCCTCGCACGGTCAAACGGTATGGCACGACGGTGATGCGCACGTCACGTTGCAACTCGCCGACCCATTTGTGATTCGCGAGCGTTTGAATACGAGCATCTGCTACGATTTTCGCAGCGCCGATTGCGCGGCGAACGGACATGGAGCGCCGCTCGTCCCGTATGTCGATGCGCTGTTGCTGGCGAGCGAGCACGAGGATCGCGTCGCCGTGAACATCGGCGGCATCGCGAATCTGACCGCTGATGCCGCGCGGATGTACGCCCGGGGAGGTCGTCGCATTCGATACCGGCTCCGGGCAACATGCTGATCGACGCGTTCGTTCGTGAGCGATCGGGCGGTGCGATCTCGTTCGACCGGGACGGCGCGCTGGCGCTGGCCGGCAACGTCGACGACGGTGTCCTGTCCGCATTGCTCGGCGACGCGTATTTCGCGTTGCGGCCGCCGAAAACGACCGGACGCGAGCGTTTCGGCGCTCAGTTTCTGAGCGCGAACGCGTGCCGGGCTCGACGCGCTCACGCGTGGAAGACGGCGCAGCAACGCTTACCGCATTGACGGCCGCCAGCATTGCCGCGGCAATTCGCGCGGGCGCACCGCAGGGATCGCGGGTACTCGTCAGCGGCGGCGGTACGCGAAATCGCGCGATCATGCAGGCTTTGGAAAAACGGCTCGAGGGGTTCACCGTCGAACGCTCCGATGCGATGAATCTACACGCGGATGCCAAGGAAGCGATTGCGTTTGCGGTGCTTGGCTACGAGACTGCTTCGGGGCCGCGCCGCGAACGTACCGCGGGTAACGGGCGCCGCGCACCCGGCCGTACTCGGGGCGATTGCCCCGTACGAGTTATTTGCACTCATGAGCAAGGTGCAGTCCGAATGCCGCGCGTAGTCGTTGGCGTCGACGCAGGCGGTACGTCCACACTAGCGGCTCTTGCCGCGGATGGTGCGCTGATTCGCACGCGCGACAGGTCAAGCCGCCAATCCCAGTTCGCGCGGTATCGAAGGCAGCGAGCGACGTGATCGCGCAGGCTATCAGCGCGACGCTCGAGGGTGAAGTGCCGGCCGCAATTTTCGTCGGTGCGGCGGGCGCGGGCCGCGAACAGGTCGCGCGATCGATTGAAGATGCGCTGCGCTCGCGCTTTCCAAGCGCGCGAATCGCCGTTCGTGACGACGCGTGCATCGCGCTGCGCGCGGTCGTTCCGAGCGGCGACGGGTTGGTGCTCATTGCCGGAACGGGGTCGGTCGCATACGCGGAACGCGATGGGCAGGCGTATCGAGCCGGCGGTTACGGCTACTTGCTCGGTGACGAGGGTTCGGGCTTTGCGATCGGTTCGGCCGCGGTGCGGATTCTGCTGCGCGTGTATGATGAACGCGCTCCGCGCGACGCGTTCGCGGATGCAGCTCGCCTCGCATCTCGGCGCGAGCAGCGCGATGGACGTCTTGGCGCTCGTGCTACGGAAATCCTCACGCGGTTACCCGTATCGCATCGCTCGCTCCGGTCGTGCTGCAGGCCGCGAACAGCGGCGACCGCAGCGCGAGCAAGATCGTCCAAACGGCGGCGCTCGAACTTGCCGAAACCGTTCGCGTGCTGGCACGCCGATGCGGCCTGGAACACACCGATGCGCCGATCGTGCTCGCCGGCGGGTTGCTGCGAGAGAACAGCCTGCTCACCTATTTGCTGGAGACGCGACTGCGAAACGAATTGCCCTCGATGCCGGTTCACAAACAGGATGTTGAGCCGTACGTCGGCGCGCTCGCGCAGGCGCAGCAACTATTGGCATGAACGACGTACCGCAAACCGAGCAAGTCAATCCGCGAACGCACGACTTGGACGAACTGTCGAGTTTGCAGCTCGCAAACGTTCTGATCGACGAGCAATACTTGGCTGCCGCAGCAGTCGTTGCGGCGGCCGATACAATCGCGAAGGCAATTGACGAAATCTCCGCGCGGATGCGTGCCGGTGGACGCCTGCACTATGTCGGCGCGGGAACCAGCGGCCGCTTGGGTTTTCTTGACGCATCGGAGATGCCGCCGACGTTCGGCACCGATCCCTCGCTGGTGTGCGCGCATATTGCCGGCGGCCTGGGCGCACTCACGATTGCGGTGGAAGGCGCCGAGGACGATGCGGATGCCGGAGCTGCCGAGATGCGCGGTCATGTCAAGAGCGGCGACGCCGTTGTCGGAATCAGTGCGAGCGGTACGGCGCCGTACGTTCTGGGCGCAATCGAGCAGGCGCGCAAATTGAACGCATGGACGCTCGGCGTTGCGAACAGTCCCGGATCTGCGCTCGTGCTAGGCGGCACATCTCGGGATCGTGCTCGAAACAGGCCCCGAGCCGCTTACGGGGTCGACGCGCCTCAAGGCCGGCACCGCTCAAAAGATTTTGCTCAATACGCTCTCGACGGCGGCGATGGTGCGGCTTGGGAAAAGTGCACGACAACCTCATGGTGGACGTGGTCGCTACAAATAAGAAACTGCGCGACCGCGCGCTGCGTCTGGTGATGCGCCTTACGCAGGCGCGCGACGAGCAAGCGCATGAACTGCTGCAAGCGGCAGACGGAAGTGTCAAGGTTGCCGTGGTTATGTCGGTCAGAGGCGTTGACGCCGATGATGCGCGCACGATCTTGAGTGCAAACGAGGGCTCGTTGCGGCGGTCGCTGTAGCCGCATGAATCTTGCGACGATCGTGCTCGCGCTCATCACGCTCGTTCCCCTTGACGATCGGCCGGTTACGCAGCAGCTTCCGCAGATGCTGGGACGCATTGCGGGACAGCGCGTGATCGTGCCGCCGAAGGCGCTGATTGGGAATTACCTCACGTTCGGAAATCCCGACGCGATCATTGCGTGGCTGAACGGACCTGCCACGCGGGGTTCACGAGCGTTCGTCGTGTCCACCGACATGCTGGCCTACGGCGGCCTCGTCGCCTCCCGCGTCCCTGGTCCGAGCTATGCCGACGCGTACTTTCGCCTGAACGAATTGCGGCAGCTGCGTGCAGAGTATCCGCGCGCGTGGATCGGTTCGTTCGGGACGATCATGCGTCTGGCTCCGACGGGCGTTCCGGCAATCGGGCCGGCGGCGCATTTCTTTGCCGCGTATCCGGCATGGAAATACTTGGCAGAGTACGCGAATTTGCACGATCCGCCGCTTCCCGCGGAAATGTCGCGAGCGCAGCATCTGCGTGAACTCATCGGAGAACCAACGCTGCAAGCGTACTTGGACACGCGAGCACGTAACCTGGCCGTCGACATGCGGGCAATCGACTTGGTGCAAGGCGGCGCGATTTCCAGCCTCGTGCTCGGCCAGGACGACGCGGGACCGGTCGGCCTGCACGTCAAGGACGTGCACGCGCTCCAAGCACAGGTTGCGCGCGAGAATCTCGGCGGGCGCGTCGCAATCGAACCCGGCGCCGACGAGCTTGGTATGGCGATGGTTGCGCAGGCACTCGCGCGCAGCGTTTCCTGGATCCCTCGTATCGCCGTGCACTACTCGACGCCGTCAGGCGCTTCGTACAACGATCCGCTGGAGTTTGCGCCAATCGACGTCGCGATAGATGGACTGATCAACCTGTGCGGAGGCGTTCGCGATGACGGTGCATCCTCGGACATCGACTTGTTCGTGCGTGTGCCCGGTACCGGTGCCGCGAACGACGCAGCCCTGCTATCCGCGATTCAGAGCGACGAATCGGCTCACAAATCAGTGGCATTTGCGGACCTGACCTTCTTGGAGGGTACCTTTACCGACCAGGCGCGGTTCGCTCAGATTCTGCTCTCGAGCGGCGCCGCAAGCGGCCTGGACGCGTATTCTTCC
This sequence comes from Vulcanimicrobiota bacterium, assembly GCA_963777365.1. GTDB lineage: Bacteria > Vulcanimicrobiota > Vulcanimicrobiia > Vulcanimicrobiales > Vulcanimicrobiaceae > CAVZQG01. The sequence goes on along the minus strand of CAVZQG010000014.1, from coordinate 285,610 downwards.
TGGAACACGAACGCGAATACGGTCGGGACCGCGCTGGCCGAAACCGTGGCCGCCGGTGCCGGCCGGCGCGCAGGCACGTACGATGCGCTCGCGCATAAAGAGTTTACGTTCAACCGAATCGTCGACGATGTAGCGTTTCACGCGTACGTCCGGCCGCAGCTCAACGCGACGCTCAGCGCGCAAGGCATCACCGATCACACGTATTTGCTTCCGGAGCAAGCCTCGCCGATCGCCGAATTGAATCGATCGCTTCTTTGGAGTCGCGCGCAGTCGATATTGCCGCAGCTCTACCCCGGCTATCACATCGCCGCGATCGACATCACGCTCCCGTGGAACCGAACATTCGAGACCTACATCGACGCGTCACTCGCCCCAAACCTCTAATCGTCATCCTGAGCCTTGTCTGAAGGATCCCAGCCCGCCGAGGGTGTGAAGCGCGTGGAGCTAGCGCCATGACGAAAAGGCCAGCAGCGGCTCAGGATGACGAAGAAGGAGAACTCAGGATGAAAAAGGGATGCTTTAGTTGTGGACGAGTTGGGAGGCGAGCACGAAGTGAACGCCCTGCGGCTTCGAGCTTGGGGTACATGTCGCGAAGCGCTTCCAGGGTGGTTGGTCTGGGATGACCGATTGCAATCGCCGAACCGTTGCGTTTCGCGATCGCGACAGTGCGCTCGAGCATCGATTCGGTGTATGCAACGTCCGCTTGATTATCCAAGAATACGTCGCGCGAGGCGTTTGGAACACCGGCATCCTGCGCTTCGTCGGCGCCCACCGTCTTCGCATTCGTTCGTGAATCGATGAAGAAGAGATCGTGCGCTTTAATAACGCCGATTACGTCTTTCATGACTCGCGGGTCGGCACTTGCCTCGCTGCCTTCGTGGTTGTTCACGCCTTTGGCGAGCGGAACTTGCGCAACGTCGTCCTCGGTTTGCTTGGAGATCGCATCGTCGGTCATCTCCGTCTTGATCTCACCCGGCCCCGGATTGATGTGCGAGATCGGCTCCATCGGCAGGTGCAGCATGACGCCCTTGCCGGCTTGCTCCGCCTCCTGTGCGATCAGCGCCGTATAATGCACGTGCGGAAGCACCGAGAGCGTGAGCGGAATCGGAAGCGCGAGATAGCCGCGTTCCGTATCCAGCCACTGCCCGCAGTCGTCGATGATGATCGCCACTTGCGCGCCGCCTGCGCTGCTCGGAGGTGCTGCACTCGGGCTTGCCGGTACTGAGGCCTGTGGACTTGCCGCAAGGGTTTGCGCGGGTGAAGGTAGCGGAGTCGATGCCGCAGGCGGCGCAGGCTGTGGGCGAGGTTTGCACGACGGCAGGCGCGGTTTGCTCGATCGCGGGCGCATTGCGATGCGCGCGACGCGTCCGCTCTTGCTGATGTGGAACGATCGCCCACGCGACCACGGCGGCTAGGAGTATTGCGATAATCAGCGGCGGCGCCGCATTGAACGAGCGCCGGCGTTTTCTTTTGCGGGCCATTGAGGTACGGACGTTCGCGGACGGCGGGTGGTATTGCCTTCGCGTTCCTAGTTAAAAGAGGGTCGCGCACCCGTCTGACGGATATCTCGGGGCATGTTGCGCGTACCCGTGATCTACGGCTCGGTGCGGGTCGAGCGGCAAGGTATCAAAGCCGCCCGTTTTGTCGTTGACGAACTACGGCGCCGGGGATGCGATGCTCCGCTCATCGATCCGCTCGTGTACGCCTTACCGCTTCTCGAAAAGCAGTATTCGGACTACGCACCGGGCGAGGCGCCCCCGATGCTCGAGGAACTCGCGAAGCTCTATCGCAGTGCGGATGGATTCGCGATCGTGAGCGGCGAGTACAACCACGGGATTCCGCCCGCGCTCAAGAATCTGCTCGACTACTTTTTGGAAGAATATTTTTGGCGGCCCTCGGCTATTATCTGTTACTCCGGCGGCCGGTTCGGCGGGGTGCGTGCCGCGATGCAGCTGCGCATGACGCTGGCCGAAATGGGGATGTCGTCGATTCCTTCGCTTCTTCCCATCGCGAACGTCGGCGAGTGTTTCAGCGAGAGCGGCGAGCCGGTCGATCCGCGTTTTCGCGAGCGCAACGGGCGGTTTTTCGATGAGTTCATGTGGTACATGGAAGCGCTTGCGGCCCAGAGGATCAAAGGCGTTCCGTACTCGTAGGCTGGCACAGTTCGATCAAAACGCCGCCCGTGCTTTTCGGATGTAAGAATGCGATCAGATTGCCGTGCGCGCCTTTGCGCGGCCGTTCATCGATGAGGCGCACGCCTTCCGCTTTCAGACGCGCGAGCTCGTTTTCTATGTCACGCACGCGATATGCGGTATGGTGCATTTTCGAGTCTGATTCGCCGCGATAGCGGGCGATCGCCGAGGTTTCATCAATTGGACGAAGTAACTCGATAATCGAGTCTCCGGCCTGCAGTCCGACGGCCTCGACGCCTTGGTCGGCGATCGTTTCGCGGTAGACCTGGCGGAATCCGAGCGTGCGGGTATAGAGGTCCAGCGTTCGGTCCAGATCCTTTACCACGATGGCCACGTGATCGATCTGCACTACGCAACGACTTCCGGGGCGCGGTAGACGCCGAAGACGTCACGGAGCACGTTGCACACCTCGCCGAGCGTTGCTCCCGCATCGACGGCATCGATAAAAAGCGGCATGAGGTTTTGCCCGTCCGCGGCGGCTGCGCGCACGCCCTCCAAAGCCCGCTTCACCTGGTCGTGATTGCGCGAAGCTCGGAACGCTTGCAGGCGCGCTACCTGATCGTGCTCGACGGAGTCGTCGACGCGTTGCAGCGGGATCGTCACTCGCTCGTTTCCCGGTTCGGCGAATTTGTTCACGCCGACGACGACCTGTTCTCCGCTCTCGACGGCTTGCTGAGCTTGGTAGGCCGAGTCGGCGATGCGCGCCTGCATCCAGCCGCTTTCAACCGCAGCAATGCTTCCGCCCAGCTCGTCGATCTCGTTCATCAATGTTTGTGCACGCGCGGTGAGTTCGTTCGTGAGCGTTTCGAGGTAATACGAGCCCGCCAGCGGATCGACCACGTCCGCGACACCGCTCTCGTATCCGATGATCTGCTGTGTACGAAGCGCGAGCTTTGCCGCTTCGGCAGTCGGGAGCGCGAGCGCTTCATCCTTGCCGTTCGTGTGCAGGGATTGCGTGCCGCCGAGAACGGCTGCCAGCGCCTGCAGCGTGACGCGCACCACATTGTTCTCCGGTTCCTGCGCCGTGAGCGTCGAGCCGGCCGTTTGCGTATGAAAGCGCAGCATGTGCGAACGCGGATCCCTGCATCCGAACTGGTCGCGCGTGATGTGCGCCCACAGATAGCGCGCCGCGCGGAACTTTGCGATCTCCTCAAAAAGATCGTTGTGCGCATTCCAAAAGAACGAGATGCGCGGGGCGATCGCGTCAAGGTCGATCCCTGCATCGCGCGCGGCCTGCAAATAGGCTTTCCCGTTGGAAAGCGTGAATGCGATCTCTTCGAGAGCGGTCGATCCGGCCTCACGAATGTGATAGCCCGAAACGGATATCGTATTCCATTGCGGCACCTCGCGCGCACAGTACGACATCACGTCGGTTACCAGACGCATCGATGGAGCCGGCGGATAGATATAGGTTCCGCGCGCGACGTATTCTTTGAGAATGTCGTTTTGGATCGTGCCGCCCAGCCGGTCGAACGCAATTCCCCGCCGCCGCGCAACCGCGAGCAACATCGAGAGAATTATCGAGGCAGGCGCGTTGATCGTCATCGAAACGGTTACGCGATCCAGCGGAATGTCCGCGAAGAGCGTTTCCATGTCCGCAACGCTGTCGATGGCGACGCCGACTTTGCCGACCTCGCCGCGCGCGTGCGCCGCGTCCGAATCGTAACCGAGCTGGGTCGGAAGGTCGAACGCCACCGACAAGCCCGTGGTGCCTCGCTCCAAAAGATAACGGTAGCGGGCATTCGACTCGGAGGCCGTTGCGAAACCCGCATACTGCCGCATCGTCCAAAGCCGCCCGCGGTACATGTCCGCGCGCACGCCGCGCATGAACGGGAAGGCGCCGGGCTCCCCCGCCTCGTGAGCAGTTCCCTCGACGCGGTCGTAGACGGGCTCTAGCGGAATTCCGCTGGCATTCTCGTTGCGGGCCATCGGATGGCGCTATTCGCCGCATGGGCCCGCTCATCCGCGGCGAATTATTCTCACCTGGAGGAAAAGGCCATGCTTGCAGCCGTGGACATCTCACCGGTGCAGTCGTTCGTGACCGCGCTCGTCGAGCGGGACTTTTCAGGGCTGGAACGCGCCCTTGCCCAAGACGTTCGATTCCGTGCCCTCGCTCCGCCCGGATTTCGCGAGCGGGAGACGTCGGCTGCGGCGCGGGAGCTGATCCAATCGTGGTTCGAAGACGCCGACATCTTCGACGTCGAGTTCTCGAGCATCGAGGCGGTCGGAGAGTGCGTGCACGCGGGGTATCGCGTGCGCGTTCGCGAGGACTGGAGTGTGGTATGTATGCGAGCAGCATGCCTTCGCCCACACATCCGGCGGAGTCATCGACACGCTCGATCTGCTGTGTTCCGGATTCCGGCGAATGCCGGCGATTACCGGCGCGATTGAGTACCGGCGCGAACCCGACGAATTTTGATTTAGTCGATCGTGACGAGCGGCGATCGAGACTCGACCGTGTCTCCGGCTTTTACATGGACCTTGGAGACCGTGCCCGCTTTGTGAGCGCGAATCTCGTTCATCATCTTCATCGCCTCAATGACCGCGACGACCTGGCCTTGCTCGACCGGCTGGCCGCGGCTGATGCCGATCTCGATGACGACTCCATGCATCGGCGAGGTAACCTCGTTTGTCGCTGCACCCATGCTGCGCTTTTTGTGCGCCGTCCGCGGCGCCGGCGATCGTTGCGCGGCCCTGACCGTACCAAAAGCCGGAACGTCGATGAGACGCACGCGATACAACTTGTCATTGACTTCGACGCGCATTTCGGGAGCGGTTGCAGGCGTGCTTGGTGCGCGCCCTGGTGCATCGCCCGCCGGCGGTAAGGCAGCGCCGTTCGAAGCGGCGAAATGCTCGGCTGCGAACGCTTCCAGTGTTGCCGTTCCGTAGCTCGCGTCGATGACGCGGGGATAATCGCAGAGCGCGCGCAGCAGAGGTAGCGTCGTAGGCACGCCCTCGATTTGGTACTCATCGATGGCCCGGCGCAACCGCGCGATTGCCTCCGGTCGCGTCGGCGCCCAAACGACGAGTTTGGCAATCATCGAATCATAATCCGCGGTGACGATGAATCCCGGATATGCGGCGGAGTCGATGCGCACGCCCGGTCCCGCGGGCTCGCGATACGCGTGCACGGTACCGGGCGCGGGCCGGAAATTGTGTGCCGGGTCCTCGGCGTTTACCCGGCCCTCAATCGCATGTCCGCGAAACACGATGTCGTTTTGCGTATAGCCCAGCTTCTCGCCGGATGCCGCACGAATCTGCTCGCGAATCAGGTCGAGCCCGCTGATCATTTCGCTTACCGTGTGCTCGACTTGGATACGCGTATTCATTTCGAGAAAATAGAATTCATCGCCGCTGACCAGCGTTTCGATCGTGCCGACGCTGTCGTACCCGATAGCTTTGGCAGCCCGAATGCCGGCCTCTCGCATACCTGCGCGAACCTTTTCGGAGATGGTCGCGGGCGTTTCTTCCCAAAGTTTTTGATGGCGCCGCTGAAGCGAGCAGTCGCGTTCACCGACGTGCAGCACGGTGCCGTGCTTGTCGGCTAAGATCTGCAGTTCGACGTGCTTGGGGTTCTCGAGGTAACGTTCTGCGTAGATCGTTCCATTCTTGAAGTATGCCAGCGCCTCACGCTGCGCGGTCGCGAGCGCCGAGGGAAGCTCATCGAGCGTGCGCGCGATTTTGAGACCTTTTCCTCCACCGCCGCCCGAGGCTTTGAGTGCGAGCGGCAAGCCGAACTGCTGCGCGGCCAAACGCGCACCTCGCTCATCGTCTATCGGCTCGGTTCCGCCGGGCACAACGGGAACGCCGGCTTTGAGCATTGCCTGGCGCGCGCGCACCTTGTCCCCCATTGCGTCGATTGCATCGGGATGAGGACCGATCCACACCAGACCGTTTGCAATGACTGCGCGGGCAAATTCCGCGTTTTCCGCGAGAAAGCCGTAACCGGGATGAATACCTTGTGCGCCCGATGCTGCGGCAATCTCGAGAATCTTCGCAACGTTCAAATAACTTTCGGCAGGTGATGCCGGTCCGAGCAGATAGGCTTGGTCGGCCATGCGTACGTGCATCGCGTCGCGGTCGATCTCAGAATATACCGCGACGGTTTGAATGCCCATTTCGCGAGCCGTGCGGATGATCCGAACCGCGATCTCGCCGCGATTCGCAATCAGGATCTTATTCATGCCCGGTGGATTCCATTCGCATCGCGCGCCGCCAGGCAGGCATATCCGGCGCAGGCCGCTGCTCCGTCGAGGCATTGAGCGCGTTCAACGCTGCAACTACGGCCGCAAGTTCTGCATCGGATATCTCGGTCACGTCACGCTATCCAAGGGCCGCCGGCGGAGCGAACATGCCCATTGCGTGAAAACCGGCATCGACGAAATGCACGTCGCCGGTGACCGCGCTCGAGAGATCGGAGGCGAGATAGACCGCGGTCTTGCCGACGTCGTCCGTGGTGATGTTGCGACGCAGCGGCGCGGTTGCGGAAACGACGTCGAGCATCTTGGAGAATCCCCCCACCTGACGCGCGCTTGCAGTTTTTATCGGGCCCGCCGATATGGCGTTGACGCGTATGCCGCGCGGTCCCAGGTCAAATGCCAAGTATCGCATCGATGCCTCGAGAGCGGCCTTCGCAATACCCATCAGATTATAGTTCGGCACGATTGCCGTTGCACCCAGGTAGGTAAGCGCCATAATCGAGCCGCCTTCGTTCACGGTCGTCACGCAGCGCGTTCACAAGCGCAATGAGTGAGAACGCGGAAACGTCCAGCGAAAGTCCAAAGCCTGCCCGCGAGGTGTCGTACACCTTACCTGCGAGATCTTCTTTATTGGCGAAGGCAATCGAGTGGACCAAGATATCGATCGGGCCAAACCGATCCTTGAGTTCGTGAGCCATCGCCGCGAGCGAATCGTCGGACGAAACGTTGCATTCGATAACCGGGCCGCCGCCATACTCTGCTGCGACCTTGTCGACCTGATCCTTTACCCGGTCACCTTGGTATGTATAGGCAACTTGCGCACCGTGCTCATGCATCTGGCGCGCAATGCCGGTGGCAATAGACCACTGATTGGCAACGCCGGTGACCAGCGCTTTCTTTCCTTCTAGTAATCGCACGTCGAGGTAGATGCCCCTCGGCCGGGTCGGGCACCTTCTACGCTAGGTACCCTTCTCCGCGCCGATGTAGCGGATCCACTTCAGGTACAGTGCCGGATAGGTCGAAAGACTGTTGGGGTTGCCGTACACCACGTAGAATTCATTGCGCGACGCCAGGAAATGGAAGGCAAAGCTCACGTTGCCGGTGTTCACGAAATCGAACGGCGAGTTGCACTCCGTTTGATTGGAACAGGGCGCGCCGTACGGCGGCGTAGGCAGGTCCGGAAATTGATAGGCATTAGGAATATTGCGTCCGATGATGCGGCGCACGCCCACGTCCAGCGAAGCATAGCGATTGAACTGCCAGTCCAAACTTGCGCGCTCGAGCCACTGCGTCGCAGCCGGTTCATGGCCGATTGCGAGCTGCCAATCCGGCTCCAACTCCGGATTGGGCACGTACATATTTTGGTCGGCTTCCAGCGCTAGGTGCAGCGTGCGATGCAGCGGGATCGTCGTCAGATATGACCATGAGGTCAGATTGCCGTGGAAATAGCTCCCTCCGCTGTACGTGATCGACGAAGGCGTCGAGGTTTGCGTTTTATATCCTAGATAGAAGCCGTTTGAATTGAACGGAAGCAGTTCGTAGGGTGTCGGAAACGGCTCGTATCCGAGGTCTTCATAGATCGGCTCGACACCGGTTGCCCCCGCATAGAGATGCAATGTGAGCTGACTGCGGAAATCAAAGTTGATCTGACCGCCGCTTTCGATCTGGTTCGGGCGTCCGAAACGATCGTGAAACTGTCCGTAATTCGTGCTGATCGCGATGTCGCGCAGCGTCGCGGTGCTCGAGAAGTTGAACGTCTTATTGAAAAATAACAGATAGCCGTCGACATCGGGCTGCTGTACGTAACCGTCGACCGGATTGAAGTACGCGCCGACCTTTTGCAGCGTGACGCCGGCGGTCGTCGTCTGGTTCACAAACCCCACATCGTATTCGTAGTAGCCGTTTTGTGCGTAGTCGACGACGTTCGAGCCGGAATCGGATCCCAAGTTCACCGCAACGAACATATGGGTGTGCTGATTCAGATACCCCGTGTCGAACGTGGACGTCGTGTCGTGGATGTCGGGCGTATTGACCGCCACACGCTGCGCGGAGAAGCTGGTGATTTCCCTGGAATTATTGATCGTGTACGAGAGCGCTTGCGCCGCGTCCGTGCGATCGGTGCCCAGCGCGTCAAAGGCACCGAAGTTGAACCGGCCGGCCGCGCCTTCATACGCGTATCCTTGGCCGAAAGACGGAATCGCCGGGGTGTAGAGCGTCGTCGGGCAGTTGGTGCAACTGAACGTATCGTTGAAGTTGTTCGCACCTTGTGTGAAAAATGGGCGCACTTCGCTGAAGCGGCGCGCAAACGCCGTAGGCGCAATCGTCTGCTGGTCGATTTCCAGATTCGAGTAATCGGGATGGAACGTAGCCACGAACGACGAGGTTGCCGTAACGGGAATCGCGAGGTCGGCTCCGATACGCGAGGTGTTTCCGCCGTTCGCCGGCGTCGTCGATTCACCGAGGGCATAGAATTGAAGGCGCGGATGCGGTCGAACGGCGGATGACCCGACCACGGCCAAACCGGTGAGCGTTCCCGCATATGCCGAATCGGCTGCATTGCGCTGGCCTTGCGCGTGTTCCCAGACGTCCACGCTGTTGGTTGCAATCGTCGAGCGCTCGAGTTGGATCTCCCACGACTTGGAACCGCCGCTGCGGATGATGGAAAACGGGATATGCATCGTTACGGTGTATCCCGCGGCGGTTCGTTTCGCGCCCGCTACCCACTGCGGCGTATATTCGGTGTTCTCGCTCGAGGTTTGATAGCGCGCACCCGACGGATTTGCGGAGAACGTGTATGAGAAGCCTTGAGCACCTTGAGGCCAGAGCGATACCGTGACGGTGTCGTCATTCAAAACGCCGGCGCCGTTGGTTTCGTTCGCGGAGGTCAACGATTCACGCTGCGTTACTTGGAAAGCGACGTCGAGGCCGGCCGGATCTTGCGCGACGTACGCCGACGCCGGTTCACCCGGCCGCTGGTATGTGAAATCGAAGAGGACCGGAAGCTTCGCGGCCTTGTTCCATGTTTCGTCGATGACGCCGTTCATCGACGGTTGCCTAGGCAGCTGTGGAACGACGACCGAAAACGATTCCTGCGCCGCTCGTGCGGTCAGGTTCATGACACATACGAAAAGCAAGCTTGCGCAGAGCCCGAAACACCTACGTAGCATTACCGACGATACAATACTACAGGCGGGTTTGTTTCGTCTTAGAGGGATGACTGAATATACGTGAACTTTGCTTCTTGGCAGGCATTGATCGCCATGACTCCCGCCGGAACGACGAGCGCGCCCGGAACGATCCCTGCCAAAATTGCGGCATGAACCTTCTCTATGGGCTGATGCACGACGCCGGAGACCATATAACTGAAGCCGGCGATGGCGTTATGGCAAACGAAAAAGGATGAGCCTTTCTTTAGAAGGCTGCGCACGCTTACCGCTTCGGGATTGCTCGCGGTTGACCTAAGGAACGGGTTACCGTGACCCAGCTTGATATCCGCAAAGTCCTTGCGTATCGACTCGGGCGCGCTCGGCATCGTCGGGACGACGTACTCGTTCCAGATCGTGTCGCTAAATGCAAAAGCGACCGCGGGGCCGTGATAAAGGACTGCGACCGTTTGCACGCTGCCGGCCGGCTCTTTCAGATAGTGCCGATATGCGGCAATCGTATTGTTCATACCCTCGAGCGCATCGCCGCCTTGTAACTTCGTCACGCCGAAGCATTGCTTGTGTTTTGCGGGTTTGGCGAGGATCTCGTTAAAGCGGTCCTGGTCGAAAGAAAACGTCAGCTCCTCCGGCGATGGCCGCGTTTTTTTCGATGACGTGCCCGATGCCGCTTCGCCGGCGGCGGGCGCAAGCGCAAAAAGTGACGTCGCACCGATGAATTCTTTTCGTGTGCTCAAAGCGGAATATTCCCGTGCTTGCGTTTGGGACGCTCGACGCGTTTGTTCGCGAGCATCTCGAGTGAGGTTGCGATGACGCGCCGCGTCATATGCGCTTCGATGATGTCGTCAACGTAACCGCGCTGCGCGGCGATGAACGGGTTGGCGAACCGCTCGGTGTACATGTCGATCAGTTCCTGCGTTTTGACTTCCCGATCGGCGGCCGCAGCGATCTCGCGGCGAAAAATCGTCTTGACCGCTCCCTCGGCACCCATGACCGCGATCTCGGCGGTCGGCCACGCGAGGTTGACGTCCGCGCGAATGTGTTTGCTCGACATGACGTCGTATGCGCCGCCGTAGGCCTTACGGGTAATGACCGTGATCTTCGGTACGGTTGCCTCGGCAAATGCATAGAGCAGCTTTGCGCCGTGCGTGATGATGCCGCCGTATTCTTGGTCGGTCCCGGGTAAAAAACCCGGAACGTCGACGAACGTCACGAGCGGTATGTTGAAAGCATCGCAGAAGCGCACGAAACGCGCCGCTTTAATGGAGCTCTTGATGTCGAGCACGCCGGCCAGCACGCTGGGCTGATTCGCGACGATCCCCACGCTCTGACCATTGACCCGTCCAAAACCGGTTATAATATTTTGTGCGTACAACGGCTGAATTTCAAAGAAGTCGTGCCCATCGAGCACCGGGAAGATCACGTCATGCATATCGTACGGTTTGTTCGGCGAATCCGGCACGATGTCGTCGAGTTCCATGACCAGACGATTGGGATCGTCCTCGCATGCGTATCGGGGCGGATCGTCCAAATTGTTCTGCGGAATGTACGAGAGAAGCACCTTGGTCATCTCGGTCATCTCGTCTTCGTCCGCCGCCGTCAAATGCGCGACGCCGCTTTTGGTTGCATGCGTTGCCGCGCCGCCGAGCTGCTCGAACGTGACGTCTTCCCCGGTAACCGTCTTGATGATCTCCGGACCGGTAATAAACATCTGCGCGACGTGCTCGGTCATAATGATGAAATCGGTGATCGCCGGCGAATACACCGCGCCGCCGGCGCACGGCCCCGCAATCAAGCTGATTTGGGGGATGACACCGCTGGCCTGAACGTTGCGCCAGAATATCTCCGCGTAACCGCCTAAGCTGACCACGCCTTCCTGAATACGCGCGCCGCCCGAGTCATTGATACCGATCATCGGCGATCCGGTTCGAACGGCAAGGTCCATGACTTTGCAAATTTTCTCGGCGTAGACCTCGCCGAGCGAACCTCCCAGCACCGTGAAGTCCTGTGAGAAGAGGAACACCTGGCGGCCGTCGATGGTCGCGCGCCCGGTAACCACGCCGTCGCCTAGGAACTCTTTCTCGCCAAGGCCGAACGCCGTCGTGCGGTGCACTGCGAATTGGTCGAGCTCCATAAAAGACTCCGGGTCGACCAGCGCCTCGACTCGCTCGCGGGCGGTTCGCTTGCCGCGTTCGTGCTGTTTCTCGATGGAACCGGGACCGGCCGGCGCCTGAGCCAGGCCGCGTTTGCGCAGGAGTTCGGCGTATTTCTCCTCGTGCGTCCTCATCTAAGCGGAGCTCTGGCGGGGCAGGTAGAAAGCGCCTTCATGCGGCGGCTGCTCTTAGCCCTTGCCACTGTTGCCGCTCTGGCGCCCATACCCGTGCGCGCCGCGAATGCACACGCGCCGGTCGTGATCACCGCTCAGCAGATCGCGCTCCATTCCGATCGCGGATTGCTCATTGCGGACGGCGGCGTCGCGGTACACGCACCGAAGCTCCGGCTCACCTGCACGCGAGCCTCGTACGACCTTCACACCAATCGTCTTACCGCGGTTGGTGACGTTTCGGTAACGGAAGGCTCCTCGCAAATATCCGCAGCCGGCTTCGTGTACGACTTTGGCGCCGGACGCGGCAGCGTGAGTAAGAACGCGTCGGTGCCGCAGCTTTCCAGTCAGGACGCGCAAGCCGTCGGGCAGCAAGTCGAGTTGCAGCCCGCGAATAGCATGACGTTCAGCAACGCACAGGTTCTCGCCGGTTCGACCTTTTCGCCGATGGCATCGTACACATACGCCATTCCGCCGCCCGCCGCCAAGGATTACGGCACCTCACCCGTGCCCTCGGCTGCGCTGGAGTGGCCGGTGCTGATCGGGTATTCCCACGACGCATATGAATTCGCCCGCTTCCGGTACGACCGCTACAACGGCGGCGGCGGAATCGGGCTCGAAGAACACTACGCGCGCAGCGATCGCGGCTACGTCGCCTTTGGGCAAACCGTCGACGTTGACGGCGATCGATTCGATCTCTCGGCGTACGAGAAACTGAATCAATCGCTCTCGCAGACGTTTACCAGCTCGTACCTGGCAGGCACGCACACCTGGCGGTACGCGCTCACCTCGACCGGCCGGTACGGATACGCTTCGCTCTCCTCGACGCAGTACAACGCCTCACGCAGCGATGACTTTTTGGTCACGGGGAATCAGCACTCGATTGGACGCATTGCGTCCGTGCGTTTTCAAGGCGACCTCGGACACGACGTACACCCCGGCGATGCAAACGTCGCGCAGGACTTTCGCGTGACTCCCGGACTGCATGTGGATACGTCATCGCTGCGCATCGGAGCGGCAACGTTCAGTTCTTCGTTCGACCTGGGCGAGGCGTTCTACACGTACGGCCGCGCCACGCTTTCGAGCGCTGCGACATTTTGGGGGAATGTTCCGGTAACCGGCCGCCTGTTATTCAACGGCGGCGCTTCTTTCTCACACAATGCGCCGCCGTATCCGTCCACGACGCGTACCTATACGCTCGGCGTTACGTGGCGCGCAAGCGACGCGTTCAATCTCGTGAGCTCGGTCAACTACGCGAACGATTACGGTCAGGAGTTCGGCGTGGGACGTCCGGAGTACACGGCAGCCTTCGACGTGCGCCTGAAACGAAAGAACGGAACCGGCTTTGAGGTCGGCACCTTGTTGCCGTTCGGCGGCGTAGGCAACTTGAACCACCAGGCCGTACTGAATCTGCGCTTCGTCAAATGACGCACTCACCAGCGAGAGCATGCCCGGATGCAAATTGATTACCATGTCGTGGACGTTTTTACGCAAACGCCGCTCGAGGGGAACCCGCTCGCCGTTTTCCCCGACGCATCAACGCTCCCGGAGGATGCACTTCAGAGGATAGCGCGCGAGCTCAATCTCTCGGAGACCGCGTTCGTGCTGCCGCCTACGCGTACGGATTGCGCTATTCGAGTTCGTATTTTTACTCCGGCCTATGAAATGATGTTCGCCGGCCATCCGACAATCGGGACGGCGTACGTGGCGCGCCAAGCAGGACTCATCAGCCCGGAGCTCTCGGAGTTCAGACTGGAAGAGAAGATCGGCCCGGTTGCGGTACGAGTTGACGCCGAGCGGCGATCCGCTCATATGGCTGCGAACACCGCCGATTACAAAGGAGCGTTCTCACGAGCGCGCCGCATGTGCCGCCGCGATTGGCCTGGACCCGGCCGATCTGGTGCCGGATGTCCCATGCGCGATCTACAGTGCGGGTAATCCGAATCTGTACATCGCCGTGCGCGATCCCGGCCGTGTCGATCGCGCTGCGGTCGATATGGCTGCGCTGCGCGCACTGCACTCCGCGGACGGGCCGGTGTGCATCTATGTCTTTGCAGCGACACCACAGGGAGCGTATTCACGAATGTTCGCACCGGAACTCGGCGTCGTCGAAGATCCCGCGACCGGCAGCGCAGCCGGCCCGCTTGCGGCGTTCATGATCGACAACGGGCTGATACGCGCACACACCGGCGCGCGCTTCATCGTCGAACAAGGCGCGAAAATGGGGCGGCGCAGTATCCTCCACGTTCTCGTTCATGGACAAAACGGTCGCGACGGAATCGAGATCGGCGGGCATGTCGCGCCGCTTACGCGCGCGACGATGACGCTCCCGTAACGAATAGGTAGATCGTCGAACCGACGGCGCCCCCTATCCCGCCGCAGGCGATGTCGATGAGGTTCCACCGCAGGGTCTCGTCCGAGCCCAACATCCGTTGTGCGATTTCGATGACGGCGCTCAAGAGCGCGATCGCAAACGCTGCTTTCAGAATGAGGTTGCGCCGCCGCAAGAGCAATGAGGCGGCAAAGCCCGCAAGGGCGAAAGCGCCGATGCTCAAGATCTTGCGAGCGATGACCGGATGCGCTACCGTGCGCGAGGTCGTCAACGCTTGCAGATCCGAACTGAGCGCGGCGAAGAAGACGAGCGCGACGATCGCGAGCGCAATCACGAGCATTCCAATCTTAGCCGCGGACAATCAGTCTGCCCCTCCGGCGACCGGTGCGGTGGTCCGTTTGGGCGTCCGCAACAGCAGGACCATCGGCGTGAGCAACAGCGTGATCACCGCCAGAACGGCGAACGCATCCGCAAAAGCCATCGTGGTCGATTGTTGGACGACGATGCCGTAAATCGTGGCGATTTGCGCGTGATGTTGTATGGCGGCATTCAGCGCGGGGTTTCGCAGGGTGAGCTCGCCGGCGAGATTTGACTGATGCAGCGCGGTGCGGCGATCGAGGAGCGTGACGAGCATTGCCGTCGAAAGCGAACCGCCCAGTCTGCTGGCACAAGCTGATGAGCGAGGTGGCCTTTTGCGTATCCGCCCCCTGCACGCTTGAAAGCACGGCAATCGAAAGCGGAAGGAAGAGCATCCCGAAACCGGCGCCCCCGATGACGAGCGGCCACCCGAAGGTCCAGAACGTTGAATCCGTCGTCGTGACGAGCGACTGCATTGCGTTTGCGATTGCGACGATGATGAAGCCGATCCCGAGTAGAACTCGCGGTGCCACGTGGAAGCGATTGAGTGCGATCAGCGTGATCGGCGTGAATAATGCGATAGCGGACGCGCGCAGCAGGATCGATTCACCGCTCAGCGTCGCGGTGAAACTCAGCAGTTGTTGCTGAAACTGTGGTGAGAGAATGATACCGCCGAAGAGCGAGAAGCCGATCGTGAGCGCCAATGCCGTACCTGCCGCGACCGTTCGGTTCTTCAATATCCGCAGATCGACGATCGGACTTTTCGTCCCGTAGATCTCCCAGAGCGCGAAGCACACCAAACCGACGACCGCGACGATCGCGAGTATTGCGATTTGCGGGTCTGCCAGCCAATCATTGCGTTCGCCTTCGTCAAGCACGTACTGCAGCGACCCCAGGCCCGTCGCGAGCAGCGCAAGCCCCAAGCCGTCGAAGCCGGCGCGCCGCGGATACACCGGATTGCGAAGCGTGGTTGCGATCAGGATCGCCGCAACTATTCCGGGAACGATATTGATGTAAAATATCCAATTCCATGAGAGCGCGTCCGTAAGGACGCCGCCAAGCGTCGGCCCCACGCTTGGCCCGACGATGGCGCCCAGGGAGACCAGCGCCTGACTCTTTCCCAGTTCGCGCAGCGGAAACGTGTCGCGCAAAATGGCCTGGCCCGTCGAAATGAGCCCGCCGCCGCACAGCCCCTGTAAAATGCGGAAGAAGACCAGCTCGGGCAGTGAGGTCGAGAGACCGCATAAGGCCGAGGTTATCGTGAAACCGGCGATTGCCGCGACATAGTATTGCTTGCGTCCCATGACTTGCTGCAGCCATGGCGTGAGCGGAATGACGATGACCGCGGCGATGATGTAGCCGGTGACGATCCAAGCGCCCTCGTCGAAATTTGCTCCCATGTTGCCTTGAATCGTCGGCAGCGCGACATTGACGATCGTCGCGTCGAGCACTTGCAGCAAGCGTTGCGGACATGACGCCGATGACGATGATCCATCGCCTTGCACCGTACTCGACAAGCGACTCGTCGTGCATCATGATCGCGGAAAATTCCCATTCGTTTCCGGTTTCCCCCTTGTCATCCTGAGCTGTCGAAGGACCCCGGCGTGTCGAGTGGGTTACGCCGCGTCCGGGGGCGTTACGGTCGGCGCGCCGTTCGCTTTTTCGCATCGTGCGAAAAAGACTCACTCGGCCTCTTGCGCGCTCCCGCCATCCTGGCTCCGCGCGCAATTCACACGCGCCGCATCGACCGTAACGCGCCCGGACGCGGCGCAACCCATTCTAACAACGTCTCTGCACTTTTTTGTCATCCAGAGTTGCGAAGGACCCCGAGCGTGTCGAGGGGCAAAGCCGCGTATGCCAATATTGACAGTCGAATGGAACGATGCGGCGCCGATTGGCGCGCGCTGGGCGAACATGAGTGGCCGCGCATTCTTGGAAGCGATCGGCTCCAGCGAAATTCCGTTGCCGCCGATTCTGTCAGTGCTCGATATTACGGAAGGTTCGATCGGCGAGGGCTGGATCGAATTCAAAATGCGCCCGCAAGCCTTCATGCTCAATCTGGCCGGTACGGTGCACGGAGGTGTACTCGCGACGCTCATTGATTCCGCGCTTACCTGCGCTCTGGTCACGCGGCTGGATGCGGGCCTGGTCTGCGTGAGCATCGATCTCAACATGCGGTTTTTCCGTCCGGTTCGCGTGTCGGCGCAGATGCTTACCGCGCGCGCCGAAATTCTCAACCAGGGAAAGACGCTCGCGTCTACTCAGGGAGACATACGGGATGCGAAGGGACGCCTGATCGTTCACGCCACCTCGTCACTTGCGATCGCGCCGGCCGCCGCTTTCCTGGAAGAGCGGCCGTGAGCGCGATCACCACAAACCGAGCATGACTTTAACGTCGTCGCTGGCCATCTCACGCGGATCCCACGGCGGCGAGAACGTGATGTCGACTTTGACGCTTTTGACGCCGTCAACGGATTTGACGTTGTCTTCGACCGACTGCTTGAAGAGTGGGCCGACCGGGCACATCGGAGACGTGAGCGTCATCGTGACCGTGACGTGCTCACCCTGGTCGCCTTCGACGATGATGTCATACACCAGACCCAGATCCAATATCGGGATGTTGAGTTCGGGGTCGTTGACGTTTTTTAGCGATTCACGAATTTGATCGACGGTCGGCATAACGTTCGTTTATTCACGTGTGATGAGCGGCTGACCCCTAAAGGCGCTGGGCCACCGCCTGCGAACCCCCTGGTCCATGCGTATGAGGCGTCCTCTCTTAGCATTAACCCTGTTGTCCGCGGCGGCGCTGCCGCTGCCGGCGCCTGCCAGCATCTCAATCGCCGGCGGCGGATTCGTTCAAAGCGCCCCGTCCACCGGCGGCCTTGCCGCGATTGTTAGTACCGGAGCTTCGATCCCAAGCGTACCGCTCGAGCTGCAGGGCTCATTGCTGGTCCCCATAACCGGGGCCGGCGGCTATGCGGCCACCGCCGAAATTCGAGGATTTACGGGCGGAGGTTATGGGGGGGCGTACATTGGAGCGGGTGCCGGAATCGGTACGCTGTCGAGCGACCGCTCGAGCGCGGCGGTCTTTACATTATTTGCGGGTAAATCGATCGCGCCACTAACCTCGTTCGAGATCCGGTTATATAAGCAGACGCTCTCAGCCGGGGCGACCGCAGGGTTTGTCGGGGTCCGGTTCAGTTTTTAGTGCTGCAACCGTCTAAGCAGGTAGCGGTGTTGAGCGTTCTTACCGATAGCACTGATAACGACGGCTGAACCGAAGAGGGTATAGTCCAGTAGCAACGGGTAGGGTCCGAAATCGGACGAGGAGTTACAAAGTAGACCATGTCAATGTGGGAGCCGTTTACCGAAAGAGCGCGCCGAAGCATCGTTTTGGCGCAAGAAGAGGCGCAGCGACTCGGTAACAACTACATCGGAACCGAACACATTCTGCTCGGCATCATTTCCGAAGGTGAAAGTCTGGCAGCCAAGGTGCTCGAAACGCTCGGCGTCAATCTGGCCAAAGTGCGTCAGGAAGTCGAAGCGATCGTCGGGCGCGGTGGTCAGACGGTTCAGCAGGAGATGGTCTTCACGCCCCGCGCCAAGCGCGTGATCGAACTCGCTTTCGAAGAAGCGCGCCAACTCAATCACAATTACATCGGTACCGAGCATCTGCTGCTCGGTTTGATACGCGAGGGTGAAGGTGTCGCCGCACGCGTGCTGACGAACCTCGGCGTCGACCCGGCGAAGGTCCGCGTTCAGACGACCTCATTGCTGGGCGCTGAAGGCCAGCCGCCCGCACCAAAGGGCAAGAGCAAGACGCCCACGCTCGATGCGTACGGACGCGATCTCACCACGCTTGCGCGCGAGAACAAACTCGACCCCGTTATCGGCCGCAGCAGCGAGATCGAACGCGTCATTCAAATTCTCTCGCGGCGCACCAAAAACAATCCGGCGCTCATCGGTGAGCCGGGTGTCGGTAAAACGGCAATTGCCGAAGGTCTGGCGCAGCGCGTCATCAAGGGCGATATTCCCGAGCCGCTTCGCGATAAGCGCGTCATCACGCTCGACCTGGCAGGCTTGGTCGCAGGCACGAAGTATCGCGGCGAGTTCGAAGAACGCATGAAGCGCGTTATGGACGAGATCCGCGGCGCCGCCGGCGAGATCATCCTGTTCATCGACGAATTGCATACGCTCGTGGGTGCCGGCGCGGCCGAAGGTGCGATCGACGCAAGCAACATTATCAAACCGGCGCTGGCGCGCGGTGAACTGCAGTGCATCGGCGCAACGACGCTCAACGAGTTTCGCAAGCATATCGAAAAGGATTCGGCGCTCGAACGCCGCTTCCAGCCGGTCATGGTCGGTGAACCGACCGTCGAGGAAACGATCGAGATTCTCAAGGGTTTGCGCGACCGGTACGAAGCGCATCACAAGGTGCAGATTACCGACGAGGCGCTGGCGGCCGCCGCAAAACTGGGCGACCGGTACATCACGGATCGCTTTTTGCCGGACAAGGCCGTCGACCTGATCGATGAGGCTGCCTCGCGCGTGCGTTTGCAGTCGACGCTGCCGCCGCCGGAGGTCCGCGAGATCGATGTGCAACTGCGCAAGATCATCACGGAGAAAGAAGCGGTCGTCAAAGCGCAGGAGTTCGATAAAGCGGCATCGCTGCGCGACAAAGAAGAGAAGGTTCGCTTGGAAAAGGCGCGGCTCGAGCAAGAATGGCAAGAGAAGCGCGCGCAGAGCGACAAGATCGTAAAAGTCACCGAAGAAGACGTTGCCTACATTGTTTCGTCTTGGACGAAGATACCGGTCAGCAAACTCGCACAAGCCGAAACCGAAAAACTTCTCAACATGGCCGGCTCGCTGCACAAGCGCGTGGTCGGTCAAGATGAAGCGATCAACGTCATCGTTCGCGCGATTCGGCGCTCGCGTGCGGGCTTGAAAAACCCCAGCCGTCCGATTGGCTCGTTCATGTTCCTCGGGCCGACCGGCGTAGGAAAGACCGAAGTAGCGCGCAGCGTCGCGGAGTTCTTGTTCGATGACTCCGATTCGATGATCCGCATCGACATGTCCGAATATATGGAGAAGTACGCGGTCTCGCGTCTGGTCGGTGCACCGCCGGGATACGTCGGATACGAAGAGGGCGGTCAGCTCACCGAAGCCGTACGCCGTCGTCCGTACTCGGTCGTCCTGCTCGACGAAGTCGAAAAGGCGCACCCGGATGTTTTCAATCTTTTACTGCAAGTGCTCGACGACGGACGGCTGACGGACTCGCAAGGACGTCAAGTCGATTTCAAAAACTCGGTCATCGTCATGACCTCCAATGTCGGTGCGACCGGCATAACGACGACCACCGACATCGGATTCCGCACGCAGAAGAATAGCGACGAGGACGAAGCGCGCCAATATGAGCGCATGAAGAACAAGGTCCTGGAAGAAGTAAAACACACCTTCCGGCCTGAGTTCGTCAACCGGCTCGACGAAATCGTCGTCTTCCATCAACTCACGCGTCCGCAGATCGAACAGATCGTCGGGCTGGAACTCGAAAAAGTCATGCGCGAAGTTCGTGCGCAAGACATGTTCTTGGAAGTCACCGAAGAAGGCAAGACGCTGCTTGCTAAAAAGGGCTGGGATCCGCAGTACGGTGCGCGTCCGCTTCGCCGCGCCATCCAGCGCGAAGTCGAGGACGAGCTGGCCGAGGAAATGCTGCGCGGAAGATTTACCGCGGGCGATCGGATCCTGGGCGAAGTGGACCCCGACAACCCGGAGAAGCTGCGATTCAGTAAGATCCCGGGAATCGAGCCGCCTCCGGCGCGAGAAGCCGAGCCGGCCGCGACATAATCGAAGAGAAGGCCTCGCTGCTGACGAGGCCTTTTTCTTTCTCGATGTTTCCTTTCTCAGAAAACTGGCGCACGTCTTTGATCTCGCGCGTGGGCGCTTTCTGCCCGGCAGCAATGAGCAGGAGCACGAGTCCGATCCAGGTCAGCGATTTTTCGACCAGCGTGCGCGGCCGTTTCGTGATTGCGATCCGGCGTATTCGCGAGAAATTCTTTCCATGCCAAGGAAGAAAGCGAATCGGGAGCGGCCGAGAATGACGCGGTTGCGGAAGGTTGCGTCCCTTGATGATAGTGCAAGCACTAAGAACCAGGATCACCGCGAACGCCGTTAACGCCGCTTGAGGCAGAGCCTTTGGAATAGGGATACCATTACGGCGTGTGATGATCACCGCTGCGAAGATTGCAATGAAATTCATTCCAAGCAGCATCGTGCTTCCGCTTTGAGTCCATGTCGGTACGAGCAACATAAGAGCTGCCCATGCAGCCGTTCGAACCCGGCCTTCCGTTTTGCATGCCAGTGTCAGCGCCGCGGGAACGGCGGCGAGCATCTGATAGTCATGGACGAAAACGCCGCCGAGCAGTCCGGCCGCCGCGGGAACGAAAATAAGGAGCTCGGGCGCCGAGTGCGTGTTCGCAGCGCGCCGTCCCAGCACGACTCCGAGAGCGCACACGAGCACGTATGAGAGCGTCCCCAGATCGCAGCGCTATTGCATCAGGTACGTGCAGTACGTGCAAGACGCGGCTCAAACTGTATTGGTCGCCGGCATTGAGCTCCGCGGCCGCGTGTAGCGGCAAGAGCGCAAAGAGATATTCGAAATTCGTTTGCAGCCCTACGGTCACCAGTCCGATTGCGCCAAGAACGAGTAATCCAACGACGAGCGTCAATCGCGCTCTTGGAACCAGTAAGAAAAGCGCGGCACACACCGGCACTCCCATGTGCGGTTCGAGAAGTGATACCGCCGCTGCTGCGGCAGCCAGGTTCCATTGCCGCCTCGCGACGGCGTAGCCGCAAAGTATCGCAGCGGCAGCCGAAAAGATCGGTGTTTCGCCATAAGCGATATTCAACAATGCGAGCGGCGCGAGCGACAGCAATACCCCCCATGCGGGCAGGCGCGTTAGGCGCGCGAGAAGCACCGCTGCGGCCAACGTCACGAGAACGGAGATCAGTGTAAAGATCCAGCGTGCGGCGCCGAGCGGAATCTTCGCAAGCAATGCAAAGGCTGCAAGCGTATACGGCGGCAGAGGCGCGGGCTCGACATACGCGGCCGGCATCGGGGGTCCGGAATGGAAAGCGTGTTCGCATGAGCGCAGCGGCTCAGTCCGGTACGGGTCCTGCCGTGCATCCACGACCTTTCCGGCGCAGTAAAAGGTCGTTAAAACGCCTTGGGACTGCGGCGCACGGACGCCGATATATGTGGCAACGCAGAAAACCACGACGGCCAATAGCCATCCGGCGCGACTGGACATGCTTAAAGTGTAGGCAAAAACTACATGGACGGCGTTGATGCTTTGGAAACGGAGCAAGGGACCTAAGTCTTGCCGAACCAGAGCCCTTTGGCTAATGATTAGACCGCGCATCGAGCCGAGCTTTCGCGGCGGAGCGGCCACCGGGACCATCGGCGAGCGACGAATAGGGCTTTTTGCCCGGGGCGTGATTCTTGCGCCGGAACCTGTACGAGTCGATGCTTTGCTAAGATCCCGCTGTGAGTATTTTGGCGGCCGCGACGAGACTATCGACGACTCGCGCCGACGCGCGCTACTTGTTACCGGTGGCCCTTCACTTGTGCATCGTGCTGCCGCTCGCAGTCCTTCTGAACATCGGGCAGGACGACGCATACACGATGCACACCACATCGCGTGGTCTGGCGTACGCTTTCCAGCAGTCCATCGGATTCGAACTGAATGCCCCGCTGTATTTTCTTGTCATGGCATTGTGGCGATCGGTCGATGCCTCTGCGTTTTTCGCGACGCTGTTTTCCATCGTTTGCACCACGTGCACGCTGCTCGTGGTGCCAAAACTGCTGGAGCGCTATGTTCCGGCGCTCCCCGCGCGCTGGATAGTCCTAGCCGTCGCAGTCAATCCGTTCTTTATCTGGGTTGCGCTTGAAATTCGCGTGTACGCGTTGGCGGTACTGCTCTCGGCGCTGCTCATGCTTGCGTTCTACGACGCCTTCTTACGCGAGAAAGGACGCGCTGTAAATCTGTTCGCATACGCGGCGCTGATCGTGGCATCGGGATACAGCGAATACTATCTGCTGGTTCTCGTTGCCGCACAAGGACTCACCGTCGCCGTCTACAGGCGCGCGCGCCTTCTGAAGTTCTGCGTGACCGTGCTTATCGCGGGCTTGGCTATAGCTCCAATGGCATCCTTAGTTTCCAGGCAAGCCGGACAAACCTCCGATGGTTTAACGCCATATCGCTCGGTAGCCGGCGCACTGAAGGCCGTTGCGCAGATCGTGGCTTCTTACGTTGTACCCGTGCGCGGCTGGCCACATTCGCACGTACTTTATGCCGTCGTGGCGGCGGTGTTTGCGATATTCTTTTTCCTGAATATTCGAAAGATTGAGCGCAAGCGGAATCTTATCGTCGTGCTCCAAACCATCGTTGCGATCGTTGCCGTCACCGTGCTCGTGTACGTTGCCCAGGTGAGCCTGGCAACGCGTCACGCCGCGCCGCTTTTGCTCCCTGCGATCTTTTCCCTGTATGCACATCATCGCATTGTTTAAAGAGCCAACGCGACGGCGCGGTGCGCTTATATGGACATGCGCCACGGTATTGTTCAGTATCGTTTCGCTGTTCATCACGTATGGCGCGCTCGCAAAACCTGGTGATTGGATTCGCACGGCAGCCTACATTCAAAGCCGCGAGCATCCAGGCGAACCGATCATCGTTTTCCAGGCAGAGAACGCGGTGCCTTTCGTGTATTATTACCGCGGCCCGAACGTGATCGTAGCGATACCGCATCCGGTCGATTTTCATCGATACGACGTTCGGCAGTTTGTACTGCACGACGCCGCCCAAATCGACGCTGCGCTTTCAAAGGTACCCCACGGCCGCCGATTCTGGCTGATTAAGGCGGGAGGATGTAATTTTGCCACGCTCCAGTATGGATGCGATGTCCTCGAGCGCTATGTTCGAAGCCGCTTCGTTACGGAGAGCGCTAAGGAGCTCTACGGATCAGAGGTCCGTTCGCTTGTCCTAAAGGCGAACAGGCAAACCTTGCGTTAAAGCAATGTAAACATGGGCGGAAAGTCCTAATTCAAGCACAAATGGGCACCGAAAGAGTATATAGACGGGCAGAAAAAGTAAAATCTCTGCACGTTCGGAGCCTGCTTGATTTAACTCTCTAATCTTCTTGAGCGGACAGCAAGGAAGCACTGCTTGCTCCGCAACGCTTAGCTGCCGTCAGGGGTGCCTCCCCACCCGACTGGTGCGCACGGCGTAGCGGACACTCAAAACTTATCGAAAGAATTTAATGCTGCAAAAGCGTCTATTTGCTATTGTCTCTCGGGTGTTATGCCCTGCCCTCTTGGTGGCTCTGGCCGCCGGGTGCGCAGGAGGCGGCGGGGGGAGCGGCGTGACGCCGCCGGCCGTTTTCGGTCAGGGCGCCAAAACGACCGATCAGGCCTCTTACGTAACCACAGTTCTTAATGATGGGCCTACCGCGTACTATCACCTGGACGACACAGGGTCGTCGGCTGCCGATTCGAGCGGTAACGCGATCAACGGCGCCGTCGGTTCGCAAGTATCGCAAGGCGCCGCCGGCTTAGTCCAGTCTTCAACGGACACCGCAATTGACGTGCCGGGTGTGAGATCGTCAAGCGGTATCGTGCTGATTCCCGCTACGGCGAAGCTGCAGCCTTCCACGGCCGTATCGGTCGAGGGTTTCATCCGGTTCACAACCGTTCCGGCGTCGTGGACCGTTCCGCTGGCTTACGGCGCGGACAACGACTCCAACGTCGCCGCATACGAGTGGTATTTCTATAACGGAAAGTTGTATGCGCAATTCCATACCACATCGGGTACGGCAATCGTGGCATCGTCGGCGGCACTTTCAGCGAACACGACGTATCACGTCGTGACGACATTCGACGGATCGAAGGCGTCGTTATACATCAATGGCGTTCTGTCCGGATCCATGTCGAAAAGCGGCGCCCTCACGGGTTACCGCCTCGGCTTAGGAATTGGTGACGACGCAGGCAATAGTGATCCGGCGTTCAAAGGCACGATCGACGAGGTTGCGATTTACGCAGGCAAAGCGTTGACGCAAGCGCAAGTCGCGAGCCACTATGATGCGGCCACCGGAAGCGGTCTGGCACAGGCGCCGCCGACGAGCGCTCCGACCGCGGCACCAAGTGCTGCTCCGAGCACGAAACCAACGTCGGCTCCGACGACGAAACCCGACATCGGCTCCGCCGTCGAAACGAGCCTCGCCTCCGCCGAATCAACCTACACCGGCTCCTACCGCCAACCCGACTGCGCCGCCTTCCTCATCGGGGAACGTGGCGTACCTTTCACGGATGCCCGGTCTTTACAGCGGGAGACTATTACAATGCACCGGTAACGAACGCGCAGATAGATCCGAACAGCGCAAATTACGTCAACTCGGCTATCGCTGCCGGGGACACGTCCAGCTTCTATGCTTCCACCGGGTATGAAAAACCCAATCTTGCCGACAACAGCACCACAATGTATACGGTGCAGCCGAAAGTAAGCTGGCACACCTTCCCTGCAAAGTATCCCTGGTCGCCGAGCTTTTACATCGAAAACTTGGGCGACGCGCACGCGATCGTCGTGCAAACGCAATCGTGCCACCTCTATGAGAGTCTACAACACGTCGTATTCGTCCGCGAGCAATACGCTTTCAGCATATAGCGGAGCGAATTGGGACCTGACAAAACCATTCGTGCCGTTGCAGGCGGGAGCGCCGTCATCGGTTGCATCGGGTCTCTCGATGTTCGCCGGCATGGTCAAATGGGAAGACTATCAATCCGGTTCGATAAACCACGCCCTAAACTGGGCCGCCATCGGTCACACGGTCTCGAACTGGAACTATGTCTTGCCTGCTTCGAGCACAGACGGGCTTTCGTTTGCGGGGAGCAGTTCGTATCAATTGCCATACGGGGCTCACATCCGGCTGAAGGCCTCTTTCAGCACGGCGGGCTGGGGACCGCAGGCAACGATGGTTGCCAACGCCCTAAAGACGTACGGCGCGTTCTTGACCGACACCGGATCGAGCGGCAACGCGTTATACTTCGGCAACGCGTCTGACGGAAGCAATCCATGGAACAGCAGTGATCTGGGATCGCTCCATAAGCTTACGCTGTCGGACTTTGACGTCGTAAATCTGGGCCGATTCGAACCGTCCCCGGTCACTAGCGAAGCGGTACTCGGGAAAATACCGGAGAAGTCCTCGGGCTGTGAACCCGAGGACCTCTTGCTTTGGGATAGGCAGTACGTTGCTGCTGATCGTCTTGACGGTGGCTTGCGCTCGTCCCGTGCCGCAGGCTTCGAGTCAGGCGATCCGGGCATCAGAGCCAATGCCCAACATTCCCTGCGGGAGATTACTACAATCGCGAGGTGACGCGAGACCCGGTCGATCCGAACAGCCGATCATACATAGAGTCAATGAAGGAAGCGGGCGATACCGGCGGCTTTTGGACCGCAGCCACGCCGGTCGAATACATCAATATCGCCGGAGCCGATACACGCCTGTATAGCGTTCGAGGTAAAGTACGGTGGCATCGCTTCGACGTTGCGTATCCTTGGAATCCCGCGTTCAAGATCGAGCCGCTGGGCGACGCGCATGCAATCGTGCTTGATACACACGAGTGCGTCCTTTACGAAACGTACGATACGAGCTTCAAAGACGGAGAGCTCCAGGCGTATAGCGGCGCCCACTGGAATCTGCGTGAGCCTTTCAAACCGCTTCCGTCGGGTGCTCCCTCGGCCATGGCATCAGGCTTGTCGCTCTACGCCGGAATGGTGAAATGGGAGGATCTCGCGCACGGCATACATCACGCGCTGAATTTCGCACCGAAGGCCGGCAGTACCGCTCAGTGGACCTTCGTTCGTCCTGCCAGCAGTACCGATGGGCAGCCGTTCAAGGGCACCTCGCAATTTCAGATACCGTATGGCGCACGTTTGAGGCTCAAGCCGTCATTCGACATTTCAAAGTTTGGTCCTCAGAGCCGTGCAATTGCGCAAGCGATGAAAACGTACGGAATATACGTAGCCGATACCGGTTCCGATGAGAACGCGATCTATAATGCAATGCCCCTGGACGGCACCAATCGATGGGATGCGCGCGATCTCGAATCGTTGAACAACATTCACATCACGGACTTTGAAGTACTCACGCTGGGACGTATCGACCGGGTTCCGGGGCATTGACGGTCATCGTCCTGAGATGAGCTTTGCCGCTAGCGCGAGGACCTGTGCTGCCGGTACAAGTAAGGCTTGAGAGGCGATGAATCCGATGATTGCGGTGAGCGCAAGGTAAATGACGAGCGCTTTGACGTCGGAGACGCTTCGATCTCCTCGCGCGGCTTGATCGGTAATGAGGGCGGAGACCGGATCCACGGCGACGTTATATGCTATCGCGGCCAGTCCGTTCACGAGCCCGCTTGAGAGCAGCGCCGTTCGCGCCGCCTGCGGGTGAAGGACGCTGGCGTATGCGGCGGAGACAATGCCGACTGCATAAATAGCCGTTACCACCAGGTTAACCACAAAGAGTTCTTTTGGAAGGTTGCGCACCGACAGGTTCACGCGTGAGGTACGCCGTGCGAAGCGTACTTCGCGAAAAATCGAAACGAAGGTACGCGGAACGAACGCCTTGAGGATCGCTCTCGGAATACTTCCTACTCGCTCGAACACACGAATGGCTCGTATGTAGAGCCGCACAAACGCAGGTAATGCGAGTGTCCCGATCGCGGACCCGACCGCCCCGGCGATGAGGATCCAGCGAAGCTGCCAAACGAAACTTCCAACCACGGCTGCATGAGCTGCAGGTCCGAGGGTTGCCGAGGCGCTTGCGCGGTCCGAGAGCGAGCCAAGCAGCGGCGTGTACAGGACTTGCGCGAAGCGGCTGCCGGTGGCAAATATATTGTACAGTGAGATCGCGGTCGCCACCCGCCCCGACTGAACTGCTGCAAGCCTCGCTGCATACGCGGCAATTGCAATCGTTTGCACGATACAGTTCAAAAGCATGGCTAGAATCAATTGCCATGACCAAAAGGAGACTGCCTCGTGCGTCACGCTGCGGCGCCCATGTTCGCAGTATACGCGCCTTCGAAGACCGAATGATGAGCCCGTCGGGCTCTCGCGCGGACAAATGCCTCACCGTAGCCTGAGACTTCCGGGTCTTCTCGTACGAATTTTGCATTGGTCGCAAAGTAGCCGCGGTGCGGCCGGGGACCTTAGGCCCGGTCGATAGTGCCGAGGACACCGAGCCCTAAAGGCATTAGCGGTCTAGGTTTTTGCTCGTCCGCCGGGCTACGATATGACGGCATGACTGCTCGTCTTGGCCGCCCCACTGTGCGCACGGCTTCGAACCCGTACCGTGGCACAGACAAGAAGAAGGTGGTCTTTGTGACCTCACACTTTCCCTTTGATGGGAAAGAGAGCTTTTATATGCGGAGCTTGAAGAGCTCGCAAAGTACTTTGACGTGATGGTCGTTGACAGCGGCCTCGAAGATGCGAGACAATTGGTTTCCGCAGCTCGAAAGCCGCATTGCGCCGTCCTACCCGCCATTCTCACTAACCACCTTCATGCAGGCCATCGGCGAGTTCGCCGCCCATCCTCTCGTTAGTGCAGCGACGCTTTGGGAGGTCGTAACCGCCCCCAAAAGCTTTAAAGCCCGGCTGCGCAACGCACTCATCTTTCCCAAGGCATTATCCGTTGCTCGCCTCGTACGTCAAAAGGGAATAGCGCACATCCACGCGTACTGGCTTTCGACGCCCGGCGACGATCGCGTACGTCGCCTCCCGCGTAACAGGAGTCGAATGGAGTTGTACGGGGCACCGGTGGGACCTCGTCGATACCAACATTCGCTCCGTTCGTGAGCCGCATGCGGGCTTTGTGACGTCCGCCCGCTTTGTTAGAACAATCTCACGCAAAGGCGGTGAGCTGGTAGCGCCGCGCGTTTGGTGCGCAGTGTTCCGAAAAGATTTTCGTCGTGCATCTCGGCGTCGCGATTCCTCCCACGGCCTCGCCGCCGCGGGTTGATTTGAAGCAAACGCCGCTGCGGCTGGCCTGTATTGCCACTTTGACCGCGGTGAAGGGCCATCGATACTTGCTCTCTGCGCTCCGGCGTGTCAAAGATGCGGGCAGCGATGTTTCCTGCGTGTTGTTCGGCAGTGGACCGTTGCGCGACGAGATCGCCCGAATGATCGACGACCTCGATCTGGGCGAGCGCGTTCAGATGACGCCTCAGGTCCGTGCACAGGAGCTGCTGTCCAGGCTGCAGGAAGGACAGTTCGACGGCGTCGTGCTCACGAGCGTCGATGAAGGGTTTGCGCGATGCGAGGGCATTCCGGTCTCGCTCATGGAGGCGATGGCGGCCGGCATTCCAGGCATCGTTACGCGTTCGGGCAGCGTCCCTGAACTCGTCGATGAAACGAACGGTCTACTCGCGGAGCCGAAGGATGTGGAAGCAATTGCTGCCGCCATCTGCACGTTCGCCTCTGACGCGGCGCTTCGGCGCCGCCTGGGCGAGAACGCGAGATCAACGGTTGAGAAGGCATTCTGCGTGGAGAAAACTGCGCACGATTTTGCTAACCTCATCGGTGCCGAGAACACCGAACCTTTGTTTGCGGGACGCCGCTGATGCAGCTCGCCTTTCAGAATGGACGGATCGTCGGCGCATCGGCACTTTTGGGCGTGCTTCTCGCGGTTGCGGTCTGCGCAATTCTCATTGCGGGAGGAGAGCAAACGGGAATCGGCGCCGCACTACTCATCATTGCTCTTCCGTTTGCCGCATACTTGGCGCTTGTGCGTCCGCTCGTTTTTCCGTACGGTTTGTACGTCCTGCTCGTTCCATTCGACAACCTTTTGGGCTCGGGCTCCGGAGGAACGTTGACGAAGGTGCTCGGCATTGTAGCGGGAGCGTGTATTCTGTTGTGGTGCTGGCGCACCCATTCGGCGCGCGTTCCCGGAAGACCGGCGATGCCGCTCTTTTTCCTAACGCTCTGGATCCTGCTCAGCACCTTGTGGGCGATCGATCAAAGCGCGGCTACCAGTATTCTTCCGACGTATCTCGGCCTTTTTCTCTTGTATTTTGCGCTATCGTCGGCTCCCGTCTCGCGAGTCCGACTATCGGATGATACTGTTCTTTACCGTCTTTGGCGGTATCGCCGCAACATTCTACGGTCTTAACTTTTTTTACCATAATCCGCCGTCACTGGATTCACCCGGCACTCCCGCCCGGCTCGTCGTACAAATCGGCTCGACCTTCATCGATCCCAATCATTTTGGAAACTCGTTGCTCTTCCCGATGGCCGCCATCGTCATGCTTGGTTTGCGCGCGCGCCGCCTCTCGATAAAGCTTGCCGTTTTGGCAATGCTCGGGATCATGACGGAAGCGATCGTCCTCACGGCTTCACGCGAAGCGCTGATAGGCGAGGTCGTCATCATCCTGTACTTCCTGTGGCGCTCTCCGTATCGAGCGCAACTGATGGTCGTTATCTCCACGGTGCTTGTCGCATCGCTTAGCGTGCAGACACTGCTGTGGACGCGCTTCGCATCAACGCTTCAATACGGAGGGTCGGGACGCTCGGCGATCTGGTCCGTAGCAATCCAGGCTGCCAAACACCGTTGGTTTGCCGGTTACGGCATCGGCTCGTTCATAAGCGCGTACGATACGTACTACCTTCAAGTACACCAGTTCTATCCGTACGGCTTCTCGGCTCCCGCTCATAGCCTGCCGATGCACTATCTGGTGGAACTCGGTATCGTGGGTATGGCAATTATCGCGTGGTTTTTGTTCGAACAGTGGCGATCGCTGCAGCCCCTGGGCAAAACCAGCCCGTACTTCACCGATCGCCTCATGCTCGAAGCGGCACTTCTCGCGTTGATCCTTTCGTCGCTTGACGATCGACCTATTCACGTATAAATATTTCTGGCTTGTCGTCTCGATGATCGCGCTGCTTCGCAATCTGGCGACTTCAGGTGTGCGCGCCTCCTCGGACGGTATCGAGCCGCAGCGCGCGATCGTACAAGGAGCCGGCTTGGGCGAGTAATAGGCGAACGCGTGAAGCCGGATCGTCAACGTAGTCAGCCCATCGTTTGGCCGACATTGCGAAGGCCGGGCGATCGAACATCTGAGCGAGTACGCGCAACTGAGCAATGTGAAAGGCGTGGTACTTCAGCGTCGCGATGTGGGGACGGCCGCGGGCGGATCGAAGTAAACTATAAAGGCTCCACCAGCCGGTATCGTATTTGGGAAGCCATGATTCCATCGTCTCGATCACTTGATCGACGATCCGGCGTAGCCAAACATCGCCGGTCCTTTGGTAAAGCTCCCATACTCCCCACAGCGCAAAGATGCAACCATTGAGCACATGCGCGGCGGGTGCGTTCGCGATCTCTTCCAGGAAGACGCTTCCGCGTTCGCGCCACACGACGCCGCCTTCTTGAATCGTTCGCGAGAAGGAAAAGGCTGCGCGCATCGCGGCATCGCCGAAGCCTGCTCCCGGCGCGAGCGCTTGCGCCCGAAGCAGAACCGAGATCGCCTCGCCTTGAGCCATGGCGGAACACCATCCGGAAGAAGCTCCGTACTTCGGCCACGGAAAGTCGAATACGTACAGACCTGCTACGCCTTCCCTCTCACGCTGCGAGTCGCGCAGCCAGCGAGCTTGTGAAAGAAACTCTTCTTTGGCTGATTCGTTGCCGGTCGCATACCAAACGCTGTGCTTTTGCAACGCGTATTGTGCGATTCGTACGGCGTGGTAGGTTCGGTGCGGTTTTGTGAGCAGCACACCCTGAGCGTCGCGCGGCGCGTCGCTCCACTCCTCGCCGTACGGACCGTTGCCGCCGTCCCAGTGGACGTAATACGGGCCCGAGCCGGCCGACTCACGGCCGGCGAAGCTATAGGCTCGGGTGTGCGACCAGTCGGTTGAAAACCCGATGGCTAGCCGCCGCAGAGCGGTCATGCGGGTAGTTTCTCCACGAGCTGCGCGTACAAATTGCGAAGTTCGCTCACCATCCGGGGCATTCCATATGTTTCATACGCATGGCTTCGCGCCCGGTCGGACATGCGCTGCCGTGTCGAAGGCACGCTGAGGGCGTGGTCGATCTCGCGCGCGAGCTCGCTTGCATCCCAGTTGGGAGCTAAGAAGCCGAAGCGTCCGTCTCCGAGCATCGTCCGCGCACCGGTCCACGGCGTGCTCAGAATTGGAATTCCGGCCATCATCGCCTCGATGAGCGTTAACGGCATTCCCTCAAACCATGAGGTCATCAGCACGAGATCCGCCGCGGGAAGAAGTGAACGAAGCTCGCTCCGGTAGCCCAAGAAACGTACGTGCTTCTCGATTTGAAGCTCGCGAGCCAACTTCTTGAGCGGCTCCTCAAGCGTGCCCGAACCCGCCAAGTATAAGAGCATGGAATCGCGACGGAGCGGTTCCATGGACGCCAAGCGCCCGCAGTGCCAGAGCGTGATTCTTTTGAAACTCCATTCGGCCAATCAGCAGAACGGCAAACTTATCCTCGGATATGTCGAGAAATCTGCGCGCCTCGGAACGCCGCGACGACGGCATATCGGGAAAATTGATGCCGTTTGCTATAACGGCGATTCGTTCAATGGGCGCGTGTTCGAACGTCGGCCAAATGCACGCGTTGTTCTGCGAAGAAGGTGATCGTGCAGCTCGTGCGGCGGCGCAGAAGCGCGTCGGCAAGACGCTCAAACGACGTTCGACGCGGATCGCAAGGGTTGTGCTCGGTGTGGACGATCGTGGGAACGCCGGCCAATATGGCGGCGAAGCGCCCCCAGTACTTTCCGACGTGCGTGTGCGTATGTACGATGTCCGGTTTATACCGCGAGATTTGTGCGACCAGGCGCGGTAAAAAGAAATAATCACGCCGGCTTTTTCGATCCGCGTGCAAAACGGTTAAAGGGTATTCGTTCAGCGCATCCGGCGGCGGCCTATAGATCGTTAGCAGCGCCGCTTCGACCGGGCCGCCCGTCAGTTCGGGCAGAAGGTCCATGATTTGACGCTCCGCCCCATATCCCTGAATCGAGGGAAGAATGTGCAGGACGCGAAGCGGTTTTTTCATGGCTATCCGGCGCGATGGAATAGAAATTCGACCAGCGTTTGAAACAGCACGGATATATCGAGAAACGGCGACCAATTCTCCAGATATTGAAGGTCGTACTCGAGCTTCTCCGCAGCCGCTGACGGCTCGAGCAGTCGTTTCATGTGTACCTGCGACCATCCGGTGATGCCCGGCCGGATCAAATGGCGGTCGTCGTAACGCGGCAGTGTTCGGCGGAAAAGGTCGACGAAAACGGGGCGCTCCGGTCGAGGTCCCGACCAGCGACATGTCACCGCGCAGTACGTTAAAAAACTGAGGCATCTCATCGATGCTCAGCCGGCGAATAATCGCGCCGACACGTGTTCTGCGCGCATCCCCGCTCGACGCCCATACGGCGCCTGAGGCGGCTTCGGCGTCGGAACGCATCGATCGAAACTTTAGAATGTCGAAGACTTTCCCGTCCACCCCCGTACGCTGCTGGCGAAACAGAACCGGTCTGCCCGACTCCACATACACGGCTATTGCCGCAACCAGCATCACGGCACAAAAAGTAAAAGTGCAACGCTTACGAGCGTGATGTCCATCAGTCTTTTAAACAGCTGCGCACGAGGCGTACAGGCGCTCAGGCGAGACGGGACGATTAAAGCCTGCCTGCCGTCGCTTTGCAAGGATAGCGAATACGCGTAGCGCGTAATTCGCGGCGGCGCGAATGCTAACTTGACCCCGTGACGTGCCGCGAGCTCCAGCAACTGCGTCATGAGGCGAGGCGGTACGATTTCGGTCAGGATGACCGTATCGCAACCCCAAGACAAGGATTGGTTGAACCATTCACGGTCCTGCGTTCCCTGGGCTAGTGCAAGCTCGGAGTCGTACGCCTGGTCCATATCGTCCACGGTAATCAGCAGCAGGCTGCACCGCTCCGAAATATCAAGATTCTCAGCAACTTGCTGGACTCGATCCGACTGCCCGACCAGCGCAATACGGCGGTTCGTGCGAAAACGAACAGAGTGCCGGGCGTGATGCAACAATGTCCTCATTGAACCGACGAGAACGATTGACAGCACCAACGCGAGCGAGAGAGCGATTCGTGATGTGGATATGCCGGGGAAAATCGTGAAAACGATGAATTGCGGGATAACGCCGAGCGTAAGCGCGGTTATGGTGTAATAGAGCTCGTCCTTCATCGAGAGCGCGTAGGTTCGCTGATATAGTCCCAGCCGGGCGAAGATAAAGACCCACAGGAGCACATAGACGAACTCGGCAATGACCAGATGCGTGATGATGTGCGGCGTCGACCATTTGTGAAATCCAATCAGCAGGCCGAGCCACAGAGCCAAGTTAAAAAGCACGACGTCCGAGGCGAGAAGAAGCAGCGCCCATGTTTTCGAATAGGCTTCAGGAGCGAATCGTGCCGGCGAGGGCTGCGAGGACGTGCGGCCCTCGACTATGCGCGTCGACATGGCCATTCGATGATAATGAACCAAGCGTCGAATGCCGCAGAGGCCTAAGCCTCATGTATTGTTACCGCCGCTATATGAAACAAGTCCCGAGTCGAAAGTCCCGGTCCTATCAAAAGAAATGGGGCGCTTCGCTTCTTATTTGGGTTGTGCCCGGCGGGTTACCATAGGTGCACCGAATCATGGCGAACTTGGCACGTCACAACGAGGCCCAGCTCCTTCCCACCGCTCCAGCACCGCCGGCCATCGACACGCAGGAAGTGCAGCGCTTGTGGTCGGCTATTCTGAGGCATCGAAGGCTCTTTATCACCGTCTGGATCGCGTTTGTCGTGCTGGTCGGCGTTCTTACGTTCCTTTGGCCAAAGTCGTATACCACGACGGTACGCCTCATGGCGGGCAGCCCCAACGACTCCCTGAACAACGGGGGCGCAAATTCCACGGACTTGCCGATCCTCAACGCGCTGGTTCTGCAGAGCGGCGAGCAGTCCGCGGAGACGTTTGCGCAGATAGCCGAGCAAGAAAACGTGTCGTCCCAGGTCGTAAAGAAGACTGAATCTCGACACAACGCCCCAGGGACTTCTGCGAAACGTGACCGTCAAGCCCGTCGTGAACACCGCGATGATGAATCTGAGCGTTACCTGGAAAAATCGGGAAGGTTCCGCCCAGATCGCCAACGAGTACGCGAGCGAATTCATCGGGCAACAGCGGCAGATCGTTCAATCGCAGGCAACTGCCGCAATCGGCTTTCTGTCGGATCAATTGCCCCAGGCCGAGCGGGCGATGAACGACGCGCAGGCGGCGCTTGCGAACTACCAAGCCGCCAACGGGTTCATCGATGCCGGTGCGCACACGCAAGACGTCGTGGGGCGGGCTACCGACCTGGAGAGCAGGATGAACGCTGCTTTGCTCGATAGCCACGAAGCCCAAGCATTGTTGTCGAACGTCCGCCAGCAGCTTTCGTCTATGCTCGCCGACCGTCAACAATGCGCAGCAGATAACCACCAATCCCGTGCTGATGGATTTGCGTACGAAGCTCGAATCCGTCGACGTCCAGTTGGCGAATGCACGTCGTGACTACACGAACAGTCACCCGCTGGTAATTTCCCTGCAACGACAGCACGATGACTTGACCGCGCAAATTGCCCGTCAGCCGGTCCAAGTCAATAGCGGCAATACATTCGCCCCGAATCCGATCTATCAGTCCTTACAGCAGCAAGCGACACAATATCGAAGAGCGCATCGGCTCGGACGCCGCCCAATCGGCGCTGCTTCGCAAGCTCCGGACGCAGCTGACGCCGCAGCTCAAATCATTGCCCCGGCAAAGTATGCAATTTGCGACGCTTCAGGAACGCGCAAAACTCGCGTCGGGCGTCTACAACTCGCTTCAGCAGAAGTACAACGACGCCACGATTGCTAAAACGACGGCTCTGAGCGATATCGTCATCACGCAGGAGGCAACGCCTGAGTCCGCAGTCGCACGGCCGCGCCTTTCGATAAACCTGGCAATCGGAATAATCGTCGGGCTTCTGCTCGCGTGCGTTGCGGTGTTCATCAAGGACGCTCTGGAGCGTCCGGTGCGCGAGACGAACCAGCCTCGAGTACTTGGTCTCTCGGTTATCGCTCGCATTCCGTCGTTCGACGGAACGAAGCCTCGCATGCTCCCCTGGGTACAGTCGATGACCATCGAGGCCTTTCTGCACCTTTGCGTCACGCTGCGCCTGCGGACCAAACGCGACCTGCGTACGCTCGCAATAACCAGCCCATGCCGAGGGGATGGTAAATCGACGGTTGCCTTCCATTTGGCTAAAGCGATGGCGAATTTAGAGCCGCGCGTCTTGCTTATCGATGCCGACATGCGCAAGCCCGTTTTACATCTTTACGCCGGGACGCACAAACGGACGCGGCCTGGGCAATATTTTGAGCGGACAAGCGACCTTGACTGAGAGCGTGCAGCAAATTACCCCCAATCTCGATCTGCTGTGCAGCGGGATCGAGGTCCAGAACCCGGTTTCGCTGCTTCAGGGCGTTCCGTTTGCGGATTTGCTCGCTATTGCCGCCGAAAAGTATTCGATGGTCATCGTTGATACGCCGGCCCTTTCAAGCGTCACCGATGGATTGCTGGTCAGCGCGCGGGTGGACGGAACCCTCCTGGTCATTGCCGCGAATTCGACGGACGAGGTCGAGGCCAGACGCGTGGTCACCCAGTTCTCGGCGCTCGGGATAGATAGCGTTCTCGGGGTCGTCGTGACGAAGGACGTCAAGCGCATGCGCGATTACAGCGATTATTTCAATGAGGGCTTGAAATCAGCGATTACCGGAGGTCCCGGCTAAGGGCTCGATCTGCGCGATGCGTCGCGAATACTGTTCCATGATCGTTCCGCGCGAAAAGTTGTCCCGGACGAACGAACGTCCGCGTTCTCCCATCTCCTTGCGCTGTGCGGGATCGTAGGCGGCAAAACGACGTAACACGATCGCCAATGCTTGTGCGTCCCCGGCAGGTACGCACGTTCCTCCTCCGCTTGATTCCGTTATCGATTGCGCTTCGCCGCCGGCGCAAACGACGACCGGACAACCGACGGACAGCGCGTCAAAGATCTTCGTCGGAATACTGTCGGTTATACCTTTGCGCAGCGGCACGATTGCCACATCGGCGTTCGTGAGCAGGCGCATCGCTTCGCTGCGTTCCACGGGCGGCCGAAGCGTGATATTGCGCAGTCCTTCGCGGCGCACGCGTTCGCGCATGCGGGCCGCTTGAACTCCGCCGCCGATTACCGAAATCGCGATACGCCGGTCGCTCTCCGTGAGCGCAGCCGCATCGATAAGCACGTCCACGTCTGTCGCCAACCCGAGGTTGCCGATGTAGAGAGCCTGAAGGCGTCCGTCACCGTTACGGTTTCTGGGATGCTCGGGCAATTCGTCAAAGCCATTTGGGGCCAGTAGCAACTTGGCCGGGTCAACGCCGCGTCCGGCGATCTGGCTGACCACGCCGGACGTCACGCCCGCGATCAAATGTGCGCGGCGGTACAGCTTGCCGCGCGATTTTCTCCGTGGCTCGCGCCAGAAATCCGTCTTTGCGCCATTCTCCCATGGCAATCGCAACGTCCGGAAAGACGTCGCGTACGTCAAGTATCAATTTTACGCCGTTCCGAGAGGCCAGCAGCGCGGGGGCGGCCAGCGTGATCGGCGGTACGGTGACCAGGACGGCGTCGTATTTGTGGCGCGTGAACAGGACGTAAGCGGTCATTGCGCTCGCGGATACGAGCCAGTGTGCGAGCTTTGCCCCCGGAAGCTTCCCGAAATGGCACGTAAGAAGACGAACGACCCGAGCGCCATGCCACTCTTCGACCCGTGCTGAGTTTAAAACGGTCCCCCGCACGCAGCGTAGCAGCAGGGAACGTTGGAAAGTTCGTGATGACCTGGACGCTATGCCCCGCCAGCACCAGGGACTTCACAATCGCTTCGGCACGATTGGCGGCCGCACACGGTTCGGGCGGAAAGAAGTGTGAAAGTACCGCGATCTTCACGTTATTCTCAAATCGACTTTTAGTATGGCGCAACGGACGGGCGCGGAGTGAGTGGCCTTGGGCCTATTACGAAGGTCCCGGATCATGGGCAGTCCTGTCCTTCTGTGCTTGCCGCGGCCGAACTATGATTTTTCCAGAATGAAGACGATGGAGCAGTCGAGCTCTTCAGCGGATACGCCAAAGGGGACATGTACCGGCCGGCAGAGCGTCGCGGTCGTCATTCCCGCGTACAACGAAGGACCCGAGATTGCCGCAAACCTTGTGCATATTTGCGACGCCTTTTCCGTCTATGCAAGCTCCTATGCGTTTGAATATCTCATTGTAGACGACGGAAGCCGAGACGACACAGGTACATATGCGCAGGCCTTCGCTCGGTATCGCCGCAACGTGACGGTGCTCAAGCACGATAGAAACTACGGTTTGGGAAGGGCGCTGCGAACCGCCTTTGCCTGCGTAAATAGCGAGTACATTATCGTCCTGGATGCCGATCTGAGCTATACGCCGTCTCTGGCGATGTCTTTGCTCGAGGCGCTTGAACACGATGGCGCGGACGTCGCTCTGGCTTCTGCGTATATGCGGGGCGGCCGCGTTTCGAACGTCCCGTTTCTGCGGCGTCTCCTGAGCCGCGAGGCGAACCGCCTGCTTTCGTTTGCCGCCAATGGACGCTATGCGACCTTTACATGCATGGTTCGGGCATATCGAACGGAGTTTTTGAAGCGCCTCGTCTTCCATTCTGACGGCATGGAGTCCAACGCGGAAATCATGCTCGATGCTCTTCGGAAAAAGGGAAAGGTCGTCGAAGTTCCCGCGCGATTGGAGTGGAGTCCGCAGCGACGCACCTCGGTCGGGCGAGTGAACCTGCTGAGCCTCGCAAGGCGAACATGGTCGATAACGCGGCTTGCGTTTGAATATAGACCGGCGCTTTGGTTCGCGATACCCGGGCTTTTTCCAGGATTGCTGCCGCTCGTGATTGCCACGCTTCTACTCTTGCACGTGCCACCGGCAAAAATTGCAATCGCTTCGGTCGCAACGATGGTCGTTCAGTACACGAGTCTGGCATTCTTCGCCGGTCAAGTCGCAAGTTTCTTCACTCGCGCGTTCGTCCACGCACGCAAGTCACCGTATCAAGGAGTAACTAATTTATGATTCGTCGCCGGCTTCCATCCGACCAAGACGCGACCGGCCGGAACCTGGGGGTTGAAGAAATCGCGGCCGTTACGTCGGCGATTCAATCCGGAACGCTGACCAGCACAAAAGGCGAGTTCGTGCGCGCGCTCGAAACCAGGTTCGCCTCGATGCTGGGAGTTGCTCACGCTTTTGCGTGCGCTTCCGGAACGGCCGCGATCCATTGCGCGATCGCAGCGCTCGATCCCGAGCCCGGCGACGAGTTCATCACGACGCCGGTAACGGATATGGGAGCGCTGGCGCCCATACTCTATCAAGGCGCCATTCCGGTGTTCGCCGACGTCGATCCGCGAACGTGCAATGTTACGGCACAAACGATAGAAGCGTGCATCAGTGATCGGACGCGTGCGATAATCGTTACGCACTTGTTCGGTAATCCGTGCAAGATGGACGAAATCGAGGAGCTTGCACGGCGGCGAGGCATTCCGTTAATCGAGGACTGCGCGCAATCGTTCCTCGCAAGCTACGACTCCCGATTCGTCGGGACGTTCGGGACGATCGGATGCTTTAGCCTGCAGCAAGGAAAGCATATTACGACGGGCGAGGGCGGCCTTGTCGTTACCAACGACGATGCGCTCGCGCGGCGCATCTATCTTTTTATCAACAAGGCGTGGGGCTATGGCGATCCCCAGCCGGATCACTATTTCCTCGCACTGAACTACCGCATGTCCGAATTATGCGGTAGCGTAGCGGTGGCGCAACTCGACAAGCTTCCCCCTGCTGTCGAGCAGCGCCGCCGCCTCGCCTCGTCCCTAACACGGCAGCTCGCGCACCTTTCGGAAATCGTCACGCCGTACGTGCATCCGAGTGCCGAGCATGTGTATTGGAAGTACGCCGTGCGAACGGCGGATACGCTGGCGCCGTCCGCCGTGCTTGAGATTGCCCGTATGCTCAAGGAACGCGATATCCTCGCAGCTCCGCGTTACATTCAGAAGCCCGCATTCATGTGCGAGGTCTTTCAAAAGCGTCGAACATTCGGATCGAGCGGGTATCCCTTTAGCATTGCCCGGCCGCAGGCCGTCGACTATCGTCCGGAACGCTTTCCCGGAACGTTGGAGGCTCTCGAACGCGTCCTTGTGATTCCATGGAACGATCGCTATACGAGAGAAGACGTTGACTATATCGCCGAGGCTATCGAAGCGGCAGTTGGTAGCTTAACTCGCGAGTATTTGATCGCATGAGAAGGCCGCTACGTTTTGCAATCGTCGGCACCGGTGGGATTGCGAGTGCCTATGAGAGTGCGTTCGCCGGAATGCCCGAAGCGCAGGTCGTCGCGGTTTGCGACGTTCGAATGGATGCGGCTGCGAATTTCGCTGCGCGGCTGGGATGCGCAGCATATTCTTCTGCGGAAGCGCTCGCGTCACGCCGCGACGTAGATGCCGCGATAATTTGTACGCCTCCCGTTACGCACGAACCCATAGCGTGTATTCTGCTGCAGAGCGGCAAGCACGTGTTGTGTGAGAAGCCTTTGGCAATCAGCGTTCCCAGCGCTTGGCGTATGCTGGAGACTGCCCGATCGGCCGGCGTGATAATGACAATGGCCTCAAAGTTCCGGTATGTCGAAGACGTACGCAAGGCGCGAGCGTTCGTTCAGCAAGGCGACCTCGGCGACACGATTTTCGTCGAGAATACATTTACCTCAAACATAGACATGCGGTCGCGATGGAACGCCAACCCGGCGATCAGCGGCGGCGGCGTTCTGATCGACAATGGGACGCATGCCGTGGACGTGCTGCGGTATTTTCTTGGCCATCTCCGCGACGTTCAGATCATCGAGTGCCGCCGGCTGCAGGGACTTCCGGTCGAGGATACGGTGCGCGTTTTCGTGCAGAACGATGAAGGCGCCATGGGCACCTCGGATCTGTCGTGGAGTCTGGATAAAGAATATACGACGTACTTGCGCATCTATGGGACGCGGGGAACGATCCTCGTAGGTTGGAAATCCTCCAAGATTCGCTTGAATAACGGACATGATTGGATTGACTTCGGCACCGGATACGACAAGGTCGCGGCGTTCCGAGCACAACTACGCAACTTTT
Source organism: Vulcanimicrobiota bacterium (assembly GCA_963777365.1). Taxonomy (GTDB): domain Bacteria; phylum Vulcanimicrobiota; class Vulcanimicrobiia; order Vulcanimicrobiales; family Vulcanimicrobiaceae; genus CAVZQG01. The sequence continues at coordinate 244,751 of CAVZQG010000014.1, read as the reverse complement.
GCGAGGCGATCACCGGAACGGCCGAGCTGCTGATAACGCCGCGGGATGCCCTTGCGTCGGTCGAAGTCATCGCAGCGGGATACGCCGCGCTTGAACGAACGCAGTGGGAGCATGTCGATACGCGCGTTGAGGAAATCGCGTAGAATGGCCGTGCACCCTACCGCAATTATTGAGCCTGCCGTAAGCGTGGGTCGAGGCACTGCCATTTGGGACCATGTGCACGTTCGCCATTCGACGCACATCGGTGAAGACTGCATAATCGGCGAGAAAACATATATCGCATACGGCGTACGTATCGGCGACCGCGTCAAGATCAACGCGTACGTCTACATATGCACGGGCGTGACCATCGAGCGAGGCGTGATGATCTCCGCAGGGACCGTCTTCACCAACGATCGCTTCCCACGTGCAACAACTCCCGATCTGCGTAAACTGCTTCCTTCAGATCCGGACGAGAAGACGTTGCCCACGCTGGTCCGCGAGGGCGCAACGATCGGCGCTCACGCCACGATCGGCTGCGGTCTTACGATAGGGCGTTTTGCAATGATTGGAATGGGCTCCGTCGTCACCCGCGACGTACCCGACTATATTCTGGCGGTAGGCAATCCGGCCCGCCCGGTGGGATATGTTTGTGCTTGCGGTCAGCCGCTGCTTCCGCGCGCGAACGGGCTGATCGACTCGGCCCAAGAGCCGACGTGTACGCATTGTTCGTTGCGGTATGCCATAGACGGTCTCACGGTCAGACAACTCGCGCCGGTAAGTTAAATGGCCCGATACGGCATCGTGGGCGGTGGCATGCTCGGAATGACACTGGCCCTGCGCCTTTCCGATGCAGGCCACGACGTCACGATTATCGAGGCCGCCGAGCGATGCGGCGGTTTGGCATCTCCGTGGCAACTCGGTGACGTGATTTGGGATCGGCACTACCACGTTACGCTCAATTCCGACTCTTTTCTGCGCGCCGTGCTCGACGAGATCGGGATGAGCGGTGATATGCGTTGGGTTACGACCCGAACGGGATTTTTTGTCGACGGGCGCATGTATTCTATGTCCGACGTTGGTGAGTTCTTCAGATTTCCGCCTCTATCGACGGTAGAGAAAGTGCGCTTGGCGGCAACGATTTTTGGTGCGTCGCGTATTACCGATTGGCGCCCGCTCGAACAGGTGACCGCAGTCGATTGGCTCACCAGGTATTCAGGCCGCAATACCGTTGAGAAGATGTGGCTGCCGCTCCTTCGCGCGAAGCTCGGCGACTATGCAGAGCGCGCCTCCGCGGCGTTCATTTGGGCGATCATTGTGCGAATGTACGCCGCGCGGCGTACGGGTATGAAGCGCGAGCTCTTTGGTTACGCTGCCGGCGGATACGATCGCATCCTCGACCGTTTTGAAGAACGGCTGCGCTCGGGCGGCGTGCGGATTCTCACGGGATGCCGCTCCCAGACCGTGCAACGTACGGGAACCGGCGTTGCAGTTTTTACCGGGAACGGTGTCTACGATTTCGATCGCGTCATTGTTACCCTTGCCGCCCCGCTTGCCGCTCGGCTGTGTCCGCAGCTCTCGCACGACGAACGAGAACGCTGTCATGGGCGTCGAGTACCAAGGCATCGTCTGCGCTTCGCTGCTCAGCGATGTGCCGATAACGCCCTATTACGTCACGAACATCACGGATCGCTGGGTACCGTTCACTGCCGTTATCGAAATGACCGCGCTGGTGGACCGCGCCGCGTTCGGCGGAAAGTCGCTGATTTATCTGCCCAAATATGCCACACCCGGCGACCCGATCTTTACGACCTCCGACGAAGACATCGAGAACGAGTTTATCTCGGCACTCACTCGCATGCATCCGAACTTTTCTCGCAAGCACGTTCGTGCGTTCCGCATATCTCGCGTGCCCCACGTTCTGCCGGTCCCCACGGTCGGGTATTCCGATCGTCTGCCTCCGATGCAAACCTCCGTACCCGGATTGTTCTTTGCCGGAAGCGCCCACATCGTTAACGGAACCCTGAACGTAAACGAGACCGTCAAATTGGCAAATCGCGTTGCTGAAGAAGTGCTCCACGTTGCGAAAGCGCGCATGCGGTACCGGCAGGCGTATGAAAGCTGCTCTTTCACTCGACCTCGACAACAAATGGTCCTATATGAAGACGCACGGCGATTCGGGTTGGGACAAGTACCCGTCCTACTTGAACGAGGTCGTGCCGTTGGCGCTCGACATGCTTGCGCAGCTGGGGCTTCGCATCACGTTTTTCATCGTTGGCCGCGACGCGTCAAGACCCGAAAATTCGGACGCTCTGTCACAGATCAGCCGTAGCGGTCACGAGGTCGCCAACCATTCGTACGAACACGAGCCTTGGATGCACCGGCGAAGCGAGGCTGAAATCGATTTGGAATTAGCGCGCGCTGAGGAGAGCATCGAACGGGTAACCGGGCAGCGTCCAGTGGGTTTCCGGGGGCCGGGATTTACCGTGTCGCCGGCGATTTTACGAACCCTGGTTCGCCGAGGGTACGCCTACGACGCTTCAACGCTCCCGACGTTCATCGGTCCCCTTGCGCGCGCTTATTACTTTCGCAGCGCGAAGTTGAAAGAAGCGGAGCGAACCGCCCGGCACGACCTGTTCGGCAATTTTGCCGACGTTCTGCAGTCGAACCGTCCGCATATGATTCACGTCAACGGACGCTCCGTCGCCGAGCTTCCCGTGACGACGATGCCGGGCTTACGTCTTCCTATTCATATCAGACTACGTATTATATATCGCATCGATATCGCCGGCACTGGCTCGCGGATACTTTGCGACAGCTCTACGATTGTGCAAACTAACCGGCACCGCGCCTTCGATCTTGTTGCATCCCTTAGACTTCTTAAGTGGAAAGGAAGTACCCGAGCTCCGATTTTTTCCGGCGATGGCCTTGGAGGCTGAATACAAACGCGAAATAGTCCGTATGGCCCTACAAATGCTTTCAAAAGAGTTCGAGGTAACTGCACTGACCAGCTTCTATCCCGTAGGTCTCCGGGCGGAACGACCGCCCGGTTAAGAAGTCGTTACATAAACGGAACAGAGGGCCGTTGTTTGCTTTTGGCCGCCTGCGTCAATATAGAACAACAGTTCCTGCACATTTAGCAACGTCTTCCCGACGGGGTAGTAAAGTACCTAATTATGATTAATACAGGGGACCCGCTTCGTGTATTTATTATCGAGCGGCAATTACTGTTCGGAAAGGCGGTCGCACAAGTGCTGTCGTCGGACCCGGATGTGACCGTCGTCGGCATTGCCGTGGATAAAGAAAGCACGAATATTTCCGAGGGGCAAGTCGACGTTATCGTCGTGGATATCGACTCCGAAGACGTTGACGGCGTCGTCGAGCATTACCGGACGACGTGTCCGTCTGCGAAGATATGCTTCCTCTCGATGTACACGCAGCCTGAGCTGATGCAGCGATGCCTATCGGTCGGCGCGGACGGATACATCGTGAAGGATTCCTCTCTGCAGGAGCTGCTGACGGCGATAAAATCTATCGGTGAAGGCATGAGTCTATGTCGACCCGCGCGTTGCCGCAACGCTGTTGCGCCGCCGCGCGCCGGTGCATTTGCCCTACACTGACCAGCTCTCACCACGCGAGACGGATATCATCAGGCTCATAGCGCAGGGCCTCTCAAACCGGGACATCGGCCAGCGATTGGTCCTGTCGGAAAAAACCGTGAAGAACCACGTTAGCAGAATCTTCTCAAAGCTTCATTTCACGGCGCGCTCGCAGGCCGCGGTGCACGCAATTCGTAACGGCTTGGCCTAACAGACGCTAACGCCGGCGTCGTTTTTCTGAAATGGGCCAGGCGGCCCATTTTTTGTTTGCGCAAGAAAGGGCCGCAACGCCGGTTTAGGCCCTTACGCCCTAGGGTGGGATGCGTCTCAAACTGTAGTTTAGGTACACGGGGTGCCCCGCATGACGTATCGCCGCCTTACGCTTTGTGTACTCTCCACGGTGCTCGCCTTAACCGCGTGCCGCGGGGGCATGCATAACGGTCTGTTACCGACCACAACGCCCGAGCGGCGCGGCGCACACACGTTAGCTGCCGGCGACGCATATTCGACGGCTGTTCTGGCCGACGCACCGACCGCGTATTACCATCTCAATGATACGGGATCAGCGGCGGCAGACTCGTCGGGAAACGGAATAGCCGGCAGTATCGGCAGTTCGGTGACCAAAGGTGTCCCGGGTTTGATTCGCTCGAACAGCGATACGGCGATGACCTTTCCGGGCAGCAATACGACTGCCGGCGTGATCCGGACTGCTCAGAGCACCCTGCTTCAGCCCTCGTCGAGCGTTTCGCTCGAGTGCTGGCTTTCGTTCACGGCAATGCCGCCAACCTTCACCGTCCCCGTCGCATACGGCAGCGATTCGGCTTTTGCACCCTACGATCTGTACTTTAACGGCGGGAAGATAACGGCGCAGTTCGACCTGACTACCGGCGTTCTCGTCGTTACGTCTCCAAGTATCCTGCAGCCGAACATGAGTCTATCATATCGTCTCAACGTACGATGGAGTCACCGCGCGTCTCTATGTGAACGGCGTGCAGGCAGCAAGCGCTGCAAAGAGCGGATCGCTCACAGGTTACCTTGCGGGATTTGGTTTGGCGATCGGAGATGATGCGGCTTTGGCCGATCCCGCATTCAAAGGCACCGTTGACGAAGTTGCCGTGTACACCAAAGCGCTTTCCGGAGCGCAGGTGCTCAGTCACTACAACGCGGCAGTCGGCCCAGCTTCGACGCCGAGTCCAAAGCCTGCATTTGTCGATTGGAGCACGTTCGGCGACAACCTCGCGGGGACCAACTATCATCCCAATGAAACCACAATCACGTCTGCGAACGCGCCCTCGCTCAAACTGTTGTGGACGACGGACCTGGGCAGCGCCGTCACCGCGCAACCGCTTCTGGCAACCGGCGTCCCGATCTCCGGTGCTCCGGAGCCGGTACTCTATATCGGTACGGAAGGTGGAAGTTTTTACGCGCTGAGGGCAGACACCGGATCGATCGTCTGGAAGAAAACGCTCGGTACCGTTACGTCAACATGCAAAGACTTACCGAACGGCGTTTTCGGAATTACCGGAACGGGGACGTTCGATAGGAACATGAATCGCGTCTATGTCGCTGACGGAAACGATTCCGTCCATGCGTTCGACATGACCAGCGGACAGGAAGCCGCGGGCTGGCCGGTCACCATCGCGAGCACGAAAAACCAAGACCATATCTACAGCGCGCTGACCTTCAATCCCAGCAATGGGTTGCTGTATGTCGAAACGGCGAGTTTCTGCGATGCGAGTCCGTGGCACGGCTCCATAACGGCGATCAATACGGCTAAGGCAAGCATTGCTGCAAAGTTTTTTCCCGGCGCGCCGTATCAAGGCGCGGGTGTTTGGGGTACGGGCGGCGTGGCAATTGACGCAAATAACGACGTATATTTAGCAAGCGGCAACACCACCACAGGTCCTACCGAACATTCAGGCAACGGCGAGCACCTGGTGCAACTGGACGCGAATCTCAACGTCCTCGCTTCGAACTATCCGGGTTTAAGCGGCACCGACGTGGACTTTGGCGCAACGCCCATGGTCTTCACGGCCGGCTCGTGCCCTCAAGAAGTCAGTGCGAAGAACAAGGACGGAGCTTTTGTAACATATTTCACGTCGAGCATTGATAACCTCGCACCGCAAGCGATCGCGATGGCGCCGGTTCGAAGCGGCGGAGAATTCATCGGCGTGACCGCGTATTCGCCGGTGACAAATCTTGTTTACGTTGGTAACCCGGTTGGAAACACGCTGTTTTCACGCGGACTCAACGCTCTGACCCCGAGCGCGAGCTGCGCTCTGGGTTTTGGCTCTGCGCAAGCGTGGCAGCAGACGGTGGGACCCGCGGGTGTAAACGGCAACGATAACGATTCGCCCACGATTGCCGGTAACGTCGTATATCTCACCGACGGGGTAGGAAAGCAAGTTTTTGCGTTTGACGCTGCCTCAGGGGCGCAGCTGTGGAACAGCGGAACGACGATCACCGGCAACGTGATGAACGCCGCCACGGTCGACGGCCGTGTTTTCGTCGGGTCGTGGGATCATAAGATCTATTCGTTCGGTCTCTGAAGCTACGAATTCCAGCGCCTGCGCCTGATCGGGCGTCAGGGAATCGGGCTCCATCGTAGTAGTAATACGTGGTGAACATCGCGCTCTCGATTCTCGCGCTGGTTATGCAGGTTACGCCGCCGCCGGCACCGCCGGTCCTGGTAACCCCGGCGCCCTCGCCCTCAGCCTCCGCGTTGCCCGGGCCCTCGCCCTCGCCCGCTGCACTGACCGCATCGAGCAGCGCGATCCAACTGCATCCCTCGCAATCACAGGTTGTGACGGTAAACGGGGCGAGCGGAACGATCACCGCGCAGGTCGATTCGCCGCTGGTAACAGCGGTGGTCGACCAGAACGCGCACACCGTAACGGTTACCGCTGCGGCCCAGCCTGGTGCTGGGACACTAACGATCGCAGATTCGAGCGGCGCTTCGCTGCAGCTGCCGATTCGCGTTGCGTTTGATGCGGGCAGCGTGGCCGGTCCAATCGGGCTGCGGGTAACCGGCAACTCCATCGATCCAAACTGGCTTCAAAGACAAGTTCAGCAGGTCGTGCTGCAAGCCGTTCGACTCGAGCCCGGAGCGGCGCAGCCGCAGCTGGGCGAGTTTGCACTGCCTTCGCCGTTCGCTCCGGGCGCGGTTGCCGCAGTCGCGGTACCCGTTCACCTTGCGGGCGGCGATCAATATTTCGATGTCGATACGACGGCGACCGTAAACCTGCAAAACGTCGATACGCCCGCTTTCGACCCGTCGCTGCTTTTCTACGACGACGATCCGGAGAAGATCGTGGCGGACGGGGTGCTCTATCGCAACGAGGTAACGCAAACAGCCCCCATCCGGCTGTACTATTATCACCAAAATGCGAGCGATCAGCGCGCGCTGCTCGTCGTCCTGCGCGCGATGCAAACGCCCGCGACCGTGCAGCTCATCGATTCTTCGGCCGGACCCAACCCGGACGTCATGACCGTGGGACACAACGTGTCGCGCGAGGCGCTCTTGCGCAAGGCAAGCAATCAGGGAGTGATCGTCGACGTGACCCCGGGCGCTCCGTTCATCGCGGATCAGTTTGTGATGAAGCCGCTCGACGGAGCTGCGGGCAGCATCGGCATGAAGGTCTTGAGCGGGGGCGCGGTACAGGTGACCGTACTTGCGGTTCCGCAGGACGCGCTGCCGGCGCAGCTCGGCGCGTATCTCGATCAGCCGGCGCTGCCCGGCGACGGCCACCATCGAACCGGTACGTTCCAACTGAGTAACTACGGCGCCGACTCTTTGGCCTACACGGTCGGCGGCTCCGATGCGAGCACGCAGTACGGCGCGACGACGCCGGCGCCCGCCGTACAACCGTCCGGCCGCGATTACGGAGATTACGGCGTCATTCGAACGCTCACGATCGCGCTATCCAACCCGTCGACGCAACCCGCGACGGTGTACCTGTACGAGCGGCCGATGGGCGGGGACGTTCGCAGCAACTTCCTGGTCGACGGCTCGCTCGTAGAACTCGGATGCGCGCGTCTCTCACAGCGCTACCAAATCGGGCAACCCCTGAGTCTGCAGCCCGGCGCGACCTCGCAGGTTGTGGTGCAAACGATGACGGACGGCGGCTCGAACTATCCGCTCGAGGTCGGCGTCACTGCGGCCACTCCTCTGCCGACGACACCGCCGATCACCGCACCGGACGGCTGCTTTCCCAAGAGTCAGCCTGCGCCGCAGGCCGCTCCGCTCCGCCTCTCCGTCGCCAGCGCCAAATTGATGGCTTCTTGAACTCTTCCGAGACGATTTTGATGCCGCTTTGATGGCCGTCACGCCACCCGCATGGCACAATTAGGCAAAAGGACCCACTATTCATAAGCGGGATCAGAGTCTCGAAACGGGAGTCACGACCATCGAACGCACGAACGAACCCAAGATCGTCTTGCTGGTGCGACTGCTCAGCGCCATCGACGAGGGACGCTTTTCATTTGAACAACTCAAAGACCGTATCTCGGAAGGTGAGCACCGTCCGAGCACGCGCAGCTTGCGCCGGTATCTTGCGGTGCTGGCCGACGCCGGTTTCCCGTGGTACTTCGACCGGGCGACGAACACGTATCGTTTCACCGAAGGCTATAGCCTCAAACGCCTGGAGCTGAAGCAGCAGCGATCTCTTTGGTTTGGTTGCCCTGCGCGCAATCAGCGCAAGCCTGGGCGGCGCTATCGGCACCTATGTTGACGAGGTTACCGCAAAGATCGTCGGTTCGAGCGGTAGCGGAGCAAAGGAACGCATGCAAGCACCGCCCAGCGTCGCGTTTCGCCTGAGCGAGATCAACCTCGACGAGCAGGGTGAGCGCATCTTTGGGCTTCTCTCCTCGGCCGAACGCAGCTCGCGCAGCATCAGCTTCACCTACCAAGACAAAGAAGGAAACCGTTCCAAACGGATCGCCGATCCGTACGGTTTTATCGTGAACGGCGGTCGCGTGTACTGCGTCGCGTACGATCACGATCGCCGCGACAAGCGGGTCTTTGCGGTCGATAATATGTCTGAACTCAGCGTGCTTGCACAAACCTATACCAAGCCGACGAACTTCAGCATCGAAGATTTCGCGTCGAGCTCCATAAGCGGCGTGCTGCACAGCGGTGAAACGACGGATGTGCGCGTCCGCTTTGCGCCGCGCGTCGCCAAAGCGGCCGTTGCCGCGCGCGTGGTTGCGGATCGAGCAATAGAACGCCGGTCCGACGGATCGGTCGAGATACGCTACAACGTCGCCGACGTCGACGAACTCGCGCGCTGGGTCTTGGGGTGGGGCGCGCAGGCGGAGATCGTCGGACCGGACGCCGCGCGCGCCCGCGTACACATGCTCATCGCGGAGATTGCGGCCAAGTACGAGCTGCCGGTATCCAAATAGCGCCGATTCGTCCGCAAAACGTTCAAAGCCCCGGATTGCTCCGGGGCTTTGCTGTAACTCCGGTGTTTATGCTTGCGCCTGTTTGACTCCCGTGAAGGAATCCTACTGACGCCTGCGCCGGATTTTGACCGGTTCACTCGGACTATGGCTTGCGGCCGTCGTCGTCAACATGTTCCGTTCGCGGCTCTTTACCATCACCGCACTTCGGTGTGATTCGAAGTGATTGCATGGTAACACCGCGAAATTCCGCGTGCAAGAGGGCGATCGGCTAGCTCACAACCTATTCGCAACAATCTATGGTTTTCCACCGGTTATTCGCGTAGTATCGTTGGCATGATTACAGGCATTCACGCAATTCTGTACAGCAAGCACGCTGAGAATGTACGTTCGTTTCTAGCCGATGTTCTAGAATTTCCGTCGGTGGACGCCGGCGGCGGCTGGCCGATCTTCGCCGCGCCGCCGCTCGAGCTGGCGGTGCATCCTACCGAAGACCAGGCCGAACACGAGCTCTACCTCATGTGCGACGACGTGCAAAAAACGGTCGCGGAGCTCGCGCGGCGCGGGATTGAAACGACCGGCGGCATCCAAGACCGAGGATGGGGACTGATGACGAGCGTCGTCTTGCCCGGAGGGGAACGCATCGGGCTGTACGAGCCGCGGCATCCCTCGCCGATCCGTGCGGATGGCGTGCGCGCCGAAGAACGCCGGTGAAAAACTCAAAGCCCCGCATTGCTGCGGGGCTTTGCCGTAATCCGCCGGTTTTTGTTAGCGCCTGTTTGACCCCGGTTAAGAAGTCCTACTGACGCCACCGCCGGTTTTAACCGGTCCACTCGAACGCCGGCTCGTCACCTGCGCCGTCAACGTATTTCGGTTGTGGCCTTTACGCGGCCGCTCTTCGTTGTTTCTTCGAAGTGATTGCATGGTAGCACGCGATAAAACCGCCGGGCAAGACGGCAATCGCTCAATTCACAACATATTCGCAAGAACTTGCACTTATACACGCGGTTGAACAGGCGCTGCGGCCTAGCCGTTCCTTACAGCGCGCGGCCCAGCCTTCCGCTGGGGCCCCCATTGAATCATGGAGCTGAAAAGCAAATCGCTCCGCTACGGCGGAGCAATTTGTTTGTTTGAAGTCTGGCGCCGTAGCGCTTGTTAAACAAACGCGCGCAAACAAAAGCCCCGGAACAAGTCCGGGGCTTTCGACGTATTCACGCATCGATTTCGCCTGTTTGGCTCCCGATAAAGAAAACCCCACTGACGCGTATCGACGGTTCGATCGTTCCACTCGGATCGCCGACGTGCGACTGCATCGTCAACATGGCCCGATCGCGACTATACGTTAATCGCCCTTCTTTTTATCGAAGTGTTTGCATGGTATCACCCGCGCAAGGTCGTAGCAAGGCGAGGGGCGGCCCTATTCACAGCGTTTCCACAAAAAAAATCTGTTATACACATCGTTATCCACCGCCGAGGTTGCTTTGAGTCTACGTACGATTTCCCTATTGATCGCGGCTGCGTTTGGACTGCTCACCATCGCGCCTGCGCCTTTGCACGCGCAGATGTTGGCGGGTCTGGCGATCGACGGAATTCGCTGTGACGTCACGGAGGGCGCGGTCGAACACGTGCACACCCATCTGCAAATAATCGACCGCGGGCACAGCACGACGATCCCCGGACAGATCGGCATCCCGGAGGGCGCAGGTTGCCTCTATTGGGTCCATACGCATAGCGACGACGGCGTCATTCACATCGAGGCTCCGGTCAAAAAAACGTTTACGCTCGGCGAGTTCTTCGATATCTGGGAAGCGCCGCTGGACCGCGAGCATGCGGACGGCGTGCAAGCGGCGCGCGGCAAGTCGCTCCGGGTAACGGTCAACGGCCGGGTCTGGACGCAGGACCCGCGCTTGATTCCGCTGCGCAACCGCGAGGAAATCATCATCCAGAACGGGCCGCCCTACGTATCGGGTCATCCCGCGGATTGGTCGAAGTTCTAAAAACTCGCCGCCAACAGGCGCACGCAATCCCGGCCTGAACTACACTATCCGTATGGCCACGAGTACCGTTCCAACCCTCGATCTCGACGGCAGACACTTAACGCTCGAGGCGATTCGTTCGATCGCTGAAGATGGAGCGCAGGTTCGCGTTACCGACCAGGCGCGCGAACGTGTGTGCGCGGCCCGGCGACTGGTCGACGAGAAGTTTGGCATCGGCGACGCAATTTACGGTGTGACGACCGGTTTTGGTCGGCTGGCGCACATCCCGGTTGAACCCAAAGACGCCGCGCAGCTGCAGCTGAATCTGGTGCGCAGTCATGCTGCCGGTACGGGAGAGCCGCTCGCGCTCGAGTTTGTTCGCGCCGCCGGCGTCTTACGCGTAGACTCACTCGCTGCCGGGCACTCCGGCATACGGGAGAGTACGCTCGACTTGCTCATCCAGCTTCTCAACCGGGGCGTTACGCCGGTCGTTCCGCGCCAGGGTTCGGTCGGGGCCAGCGGCGATTTGGCGCCGCTGGCGCACATGACGCTCACGCTCATCGGTGAAGGCGAAGCGTTCTATCGGCAGGAGCGGATGCCCAGCGCCCTCGCGCTCGAACGAGCGGGCCTGGAACCGATCGAGCTCGGCGCCAAAGAGGGACTTGCGCTGGTAAACGGGACCGAGGTCATGACCGGCATCGCCGCGCTGTGTCTGCTGCGCGCGGAGCGATTGCTCGCGGCGGCGGATATCGTCGGAGCGATGTCGCTGGAAGCCTTCCTCGGAACCGATCGCGTGTTCGATCGTCGAATCAACGACTTGCGGCCGCATCCGGGCCAATCGCGAGTCGCGGATAATCTGCGAGCGCTGCTGCGCGGATCGCAGATCATCGAATCGCACCGGGAGTGCGGACGCGTTCAAGATCCCTACTCGTACCGCTGCATTCCCGTTGTGCACGGCGCGGTGCGCGATGCGACCGCGCATGCGCGGCGAGTGATCGAGATCGAGGCGATCTCCGTTACGGATAATCCGCTCGTCTTCCCCGAAGACGGCGAATTCCTGAGCGGCGGCAATTTTCACGGTCAGCCGATCGCGCTCGTGTGCGATTTACTGAAGATGTCGCTGGCTGAGCTCGCCGGCATCAGTGAGCGCCGGCTGTATCTGCTGCTCAACGCGGAGGAACGCGGTTTGCCGCTCTTCTTGACCGGACGCTCGGGTCTGCAGTCCGGCCTGATGATCGTGCAGTACACGTCGGCTGCGATGGTCTCAGAGAACAAAGGTTTGGCCTGGCCGAACAGCGTGGACTCAATTCCGACCTCGGCCGGTCAAGAGGATCACGTGAGCATGGGCATGACCGCGGCCGTGCACCTGGATCGCGTGCTCAAGAACGTGGAAGGCTCGCTGGCGTGCGAGTTGCTCGGAGCCCTTGTGGCGACCGACTACCGCCGTCCGCTCAAATCAGGTGTCGGAACACAAGCCGCCTACAACGTCGCGCGCGAGCGCATCGCACCGTGGGGCGACGATCGCGTCCCGGCGCCGGATATTGAGGCGGCGCGCGAGCTGATCGGCAGCGGAGCGATCGTCAATGCCGCGCAAGAAGCGATAGGAGCACAACTCGTATGAAAACGCAAGCCGGCGCCGTCGGCATCGGCGGCATCTTTTTCAAAGCCAAGGATCAGGAAGCGCTCAAGCAATGGTATATCGATGCTCTGGGTTTACCGCACGAGAACGGTGAGGTGTTTTTCAATAGTGCCGACGAGACACCGGGCGCGCGAACGGTGTTCGCGATCTTCGAAGAGCACTCGGACTATTTCGGGGATGATGGGCAGAACTTCATGATTAACTTTCGAGTCGGCGACTTGAACGCGCTGCTCGACCGTCTCAAAGTGAAGAACGTGGAGATCCTCAAGCACGAAGATCATCCGTACGGACAGTTCGCCTGGATCGTCGATCCGCAAGGGAATCGCATCGAGCTCTGGGAGCCGAGGGAGCAAGAATAAGGTGAGTACCGTTTTGTCAGGCTCGCGCACCGTGCGCGCTCCGCGCGGCAGTGAACGTTCCTGCGAAGGCTGGCCCCAAGAAGCGGCGCTTCGCATGCTGATGAACAACCTGGATCCGGACGTCGCCGAGCGCCCGCAAGATCTCGTCGTGTATGGGGGCAACGGCCGTGCGGCGCGATCGTGGGAGGCGTTCGATGCGATCGTTCGCGTCCTGCGGCGCCTACGCAACGATCAAACGCTGATCGTGCAAAGCGGAAAGCCCGTGGCCGTGTGGACGACGCATGCGCGCGCTCCGCGCGTGCTGATCGCCAACTCGAATTTGGTTCCGAAATGGGCCGATTGGAAAGTCTTTCGCGAGCTTGAAGCGCAGGGGCTGACCATGTATGGGCAGATGACTGCCGGATCGTGGATCTACATCGGCACGCAGGGCATCGTGCAGGGCACGTACGAGACGTTTGCGGAGCTCGCGCGGCAACACTTCGGCGGAACGCTCAAGGGCCGTGTGTGTTTGACGGCCGGGATTGGCGGGATGGGCGGTGCGCAGCCGCTCGCGATCACGATGAATGAGGGCATCGCGCTGGTGATAGACGTGGACCGGGCGCGTCTGGATCGTCGCCGCGAGCTGCGTTATCTCGACGTCGTCGCGCAGTCGCGTGACGAAGCACTGGCGATGGTCGAAGAAGCGCGTCGCAGCGGCAAAGCGCTTTCCGTGGGCTACGAGGGCAACGCCGGACACGAATTCCCGGCGCTGTTCGCCGCGGGATTCCGGCCGGACGCGGTGACGGATCAAACATCCGCCCACGACATGATCAACGGATATGTGCCCGACGGATTGAGTTTGCTCGAGGCCGAGCATCTGCGCAAGACGCATCCGGACGAGTACGAGCAGCGCGGACTTGCCACCGTCGCCAAACACGTTGCGGCGATGATCGATTTTCTCGACGCGGGCGCGATCGTCTTCGACTACGGTAATAACATCCGCGCGCAGGCAGAGCGAGCCGGCGTCACGCGCGCATTCGATTTTCCCGGTTTCGTCCCCGCGTTCATTCGGCCGCTCTTTTGCAGAGGCAGCGGCCCGTTCCGCTTTGCCGCGCTCTCGGGCGATCCGGCGGATATCGCGCGCTGCGATGAGGAACTGCTCGCGCTCTTCCCGCACGACGATCATTTGCGGCGCTGGATCGCGCTGGCCAAGGAACGCGTTTCGTATCAAGGGTTACCCGCGCGTATCTGCTGGCTCGGATTCGGCGATCGTGCAAAAGCGGGTCTGCGCTTTAACGAACTTGTGCGCAGCGGCGAGCTCAAAGCGCCGATCGTTATCGGGCGCGATCACCTCGATACGGGCAGCGTTGCTTCGCCCTACCGTGAGACGGAATCGATGAAAGACGGCAGCGATGCGATCGCCGATTGGCCGATTCTGAACGCGCTGCTCAACACCGCCGCGGGAGCTCACTGGGTCTCCTTTCACCACGGCGGCGGCGTGGGTATCGGGTACAGTCTGCATGCGGGGATGGTCGTTGTTGCCGACGGCAGCGAAGATGCGCGCGAGCGTCTGGAGTGCGTGCTCGCAACCGATTGCGGCATGGGCGTTGTTCGCCATGCGGATGCCGGTTACGAGATCGCCATAGAGACCGCGGACGAGAAGGGCATCGATTGGCGCTTGTAGTCCGAGCGGGAACGATCGTGACGAATGCAACGGACGTCGCCCAATGCGGGGTGACGTTCGATGCATTAGGGACGATCCCGGATGCCGCGATCGCGTGTGACGGCGGCACTCTGGCATGGGCCGGTCCGATCGATGCATTGCCGCAATCGTACCGCAAGGCCGAGGTGCACGAGTGGAACGATTGCGTGATCGTTCCGGGCTTTGTCGATGCGCATGCGCACCCGCTGTTCTCCGGCGATAGAGAACCGGATTTCGCCGCGCGGGTACGCGGCGTGAGCGCGCCGCTCGGCATGCTGTACACGGTTGCGCAGACCCGCAAAGCGCTCGAACATCCGCAGGCGTTCTGGGGGCACGTCGAGCCGCGCCTTCGCCTGATGGCCGCACATGGCACGACGACGCTCGAAGTGAAGTCGGGATATGCGCTTCATAAACCCGGCGAGATGGAACTGCTGGACTTGATCGATGCGCACAAGGACGAGCCCGCGTTGCCGCGTTTGATCGGGACGTTCTTAGGCGCCCATGCGCTGCCGCCCGAATTCACGAGGGAAGAAGACTACGTCGATTATTTGATCGACCAGTGTATCCCATTTGCGAAGTCGCACGGCGCCGTGTATGCCGACGCGTTTTGCGAGCCCGGTTTCTTTTCGCCTGCGCAAACGCGGCGGTATCTGACCTCGGCGCGGGATCACGGCATGCGCCTGCGCGTTCACTGCGATGAAATGGCATTTGGTGCGGCGGCGCAAATGGCGGCCGAACTCGATGTGGATGCCGTCGATCACGCGAACTGTATCCGCACGCAGGACGTAGCCGCAATCGTCGAGCGGAAGATCACGCTGGTCGCCTGCCCTGCCACGATCGCCTACCTGGATCTGCCGCAGCGGGCGCCGGTGCGGGAGGTTTTAGAACTCGGCGGAACGGCTGCACTGGCGAGCGATTACAATCCGGGAACCTCTCCGTGCTTCAATCTGCAAACCGTCGCATATTTCGGCAGAAAGTTTTTCGGCCTCTCGGCAGCGGAAGCGTTATACGGAGTCACGCTGGCTGCAGCGCGTTCGCTTCGCGTCGACGCGGGCAGCTTACATGCGGGCGCGGCGGCCGACTTCGTGGTGCTGCGCATTGATTCGCCGCAGGAGTTCGGATGGCAATTCGGCGGAAATCTCGCCGCCGCGGTGTACCGTAAAGGTGCGCGAATCGCATGACGGAGCTCGTTCAATGCGCGCGGGCGCTGGTTTCCGGCCAGGAACAGCGTGATTTCACATTCGCCGTCCAGGGCGATCGCATAGCGGCGGTCGGGCGGCTGCACGACCTGCAGGCGGTCTTTCCGGGTGCCGCGCTGCGATCGTACGATGCCGGCGTGTTTGTCGCCCCCGGTTTTATCAACGGCCACAGCCACGCCTACCAGATCCTCATGCGCGGGTGGGCCGACGATCTCACGTTCGAGCGCTGGCGCAGCGATGCTCTTTACAAAGTCGTCCCGCAGCTCACGCCGCAGAACATTTATTGGACGTTCCGTTTGGCGTTCGACGAGATGCTCGCGGGCGGCATTACGACCGTCGCGGAGTTTTTTTATCTGAACGGCGCCGGCAACGCGCACGCGCAGGAGGCAATTCGCGCCGCGAACGATGCCGGCATTCGTCTCGTGTTTGCGCGCACGTGGATGGACGCCGAGTATGCCCCGGCGGCCTTTCGCGAAACCGTCGATCGTGCCGCTGCGCGAACGCGCGAACTCATGAGACAATTCCCCGGCGTGCACATCTGCGTTGCACCGCACTCACTTCATGCCGCCTCGCCGGAGATGATCCGCGCGTCGGCGGAATTTGCGCGCGACGTTGATTGCATGATGCACGTTCACGTGGCCGAGGCAGCGTATGAAGGCGCGCAGACGCTCGAGCGTTTCGGTACGACGCCGATCTCTCTGCTGGCCGGCCTTGATGCGCTGGGCGAGCGCACCGTGGCGATTCACGCGATCTACATAACGCCGGATGAGAAGCAGCTTCTCGCGCAAACGGGTGCGCGCGTGATTCATAACCCGATGACGAACCAATATCTGGGCGACGGAATCTGCGACGTAAGTGGTCTGCTGGCGTTGGGTGTGCCGGTGGGCCTGGGTACGGACGCCGACGTAAAACCTTCGCTGATCGAGGAGATGCGCGCTGCTTCGTTGTTGCAGAAAGTCTCGCGATTGGATGGAAGCGCGCTGGGCGCGCGGCAAGCTCTTGCGCTCGGGACCGCGCAAGGCGCTGCTGCGCTGCGGGTTGACGCGGGCGAGTTTCGCGTAGGCGCATTCGCCGATTACGTGGTGATCGATGCCGCCGGCGTGGACGCGTGGACTCCCCTGGTAAACGCGCTGGTCTATCGTGCCGAGAATGGTTGGGTTCGGGAAACCTACGTCGGCGCAAAGCGCGTACGCGTGCGGGGACAAGAAGCCCCGGCGCAGGCGGTCACCGCACTGCGTGCGCTTCTGCCCACGCTCCGTCTGTGACGATGCGAACTCCTCAAACGCGAGCGCGATGGCCGCAGCCCGTAACGCTGGAAGGCGAGATCGTGCGCCTCGAAACACTCTCGACCGCCCACGCCGAACAACTTGCGCAGGCCGTGCGCGACGGCGAACTCTGGTCGCTGTGGTACACGAACATCCCCGAGCCGGCGGCAATGCAGGCGGAGATTGCCCGGCGCCTCCGGCTGCTCGAAGAAGGCTCGATGCTCCCGTTCGCCGTCGTCGAGCGCGCGAGCGGTGCGGCGGTCGGCATGACGACGTATATGAACGTTGATGCGGAGAACCGGCGGCTCGAGATCGGGTCCACCTGGTATCAAAAGCGCGTGCAGCGAACCGCGCTCAACACGGAATGCAAGCTGTTGCTCCTCTCCCACGCGTTCGAAGCGTTGGAATGTATCGCCGTTGAATTCCGCACCTCGTCGTTTAACCTGCAAAGCCGGCGCGCAATCGAGCGTCTGGGTGCGAAGTTAGACGGCGTGTTGCGCAGTCATGCCCGGCATACCAACGGGACACTGCGCGATACGTATGTGTACAGCATTATCGCTGCCGAATGGCCGGGCGTGCGCGAGAACTTGCGTTACCGGCTGAAAGCGCTATAGATAGGCTCGCAGCGAACGCATGAACGGCGCGAATTTTGCGTTGTTTTCATCGTTTGATTCCATTTCGGTATACACGACCAAAACGTACGATGCACCCCGATGTGTCTCGAGGATGCCCCCGTCGTGCGTGACCTCGTCGGTGCCGCCGGTTTTGTGTGCAAAGAAGTCGCCGCGTTCTAAGCCCGCTGAGAGTTTGTCGTTCCATTTTTGCCGTCCAAGCGTTTGACGAAGCGTAAACGCGAACGGTACGCGATCGCGCGCGATCAGCTCAAAAAGACGAGCGGCATCCGCAACCGAGTGCGTGTTACGATGTTCGCCGTCCCACTGGGGGTCCTTGATGAGCGGTAGGCTTCCCGAGAGTTTGCGGTAGAACGCGGTCGAGACCAGACCGAAACGTTCTTGTACGATCCGGGTCGCGCGCTCGCGGCCCAAGATGTCGTAAAGCATGTTGGTGGCGACGTTGTCCGACCGCGTGATCATCAGATCGATGAGTTCGGAAAGCGGCGAAACGTAGCCGGGGATCAGCGGCGAGTCCGCGTCGTTGGTGGTCATGTTGGCCTGATCGACGGTAAATCGGTCCTCGACCCGCAGTTCCCCATCTTGGACGAGCGCATAGGCGACGAGTGCCAGCGGGGTCTTGAGCATGCTGGCGGGATAGAGATAGCGGTCGGGATCCCGAGCAAGACGCGGACTGTTCTCGCGGTCGAGGCGGATCGCAACAAAGGAGGCGCCGGTTAGCCCGGCTTCCTCGGCGAGGCTGCCAATCAATTCGGCGGAAAGCATGAGGCGGGGTTGGCTATCGGAACCTTCGAGCCCCCGCAAGAGTTATGCGTGTAAGTACTTGCATTGGCGTCGAACATATGGTATTTTCTGGTGCATGCAAGTACGTACTTGCACAACTCTCCTCCCATAACTCAGGATCATGAACAGCAGACGCTTCATTGCTCCAATCCTCGCCCTCGCAAGCCTCGTCCTGGCCGCACCCGCTCAGGCGGAAGCTCCGCTGTCGACGCAGTCACGATCATGCAGCGCATATCGCAGCGCAATCCCTCGCTCGAAACATTTGAAGCCCGGGTCCACGTGCACGCGCACATGCTCAGTTTTCCGTGGCTCTCGCCCGATCTGGACGGTACCTCCTACTTCAAACGTCCGGACAATTACGAGGTCGTCTTTGACAAAGTGCCTTCATACGCGCACGGCATCGACAAGCTGTTCGGCGACATCGCCGATCCCGCGGCGTGGCAGAAGGACTCGAACATCGTCTTCGACGGCGTAACGACGATCGAGCGGCAAATCGATGCTCGCTCTGCGCATGACCAAAAAGGTCCGTAGCGACCAAATCAAGGACACGATTGCATACGTCGATCCGTCAGACTATCAAGTGATGCGTTTGGATTACCACTATACGGACGGCGGCACGATCACGATGACGCAAACCTTCCGGCAACAAGGGCCCGTACGTCGTCGTCGCAACCCAGCACGCGGAGATCAGCCATCGCGTTCACGCGGTCGCCGACGCGACCTTCGGGACCTATCAGACCAACGTGGCCGTCAACGACTCGGTCTTTACAAAGAAGAAGTAATGCTGCACGAATTTCAGCCGCGCTCCCCGGAAGAGACCCGCAGCCGCATCCTTGCGGCAACGCGGGAGATCTTTCGCTAAAAAAGGGCGGCGCGGAACCACCACGCGTGAGATCGCCGAACTGGCCGGCGTCAACGAAGCCACCCTGTTCAGGCATTTCGGAAACAAGGATGCAATTATCGACGCGCTCGCCGAACGTTACTGTTCCGTCGAGCAGCTGCAGGAGTTGGCATCCAGTCTTTCAGGCGATCTCGAAGCGGATCTGCGCCGTCTTGCGTTGGCCTTGGTCGAGCGTATGGAACAAGTACAGGATCTGATCATCATGTCTCTCGTGGAGCAAGATACCGAGAGTGCGGTCGGTACTGCGCCGTGGCGGGCGCCCGCGCTCATTCGCCAGATCATCGGCGATTATATGGCAGGGCGCGTGGAGAGCGGCGACCTCGAAGGCGATCCGCTGTTGCTGGCCCGCATGTTCATGGGAATCATTTTCGCACAAGTGATCGGGCGCAAGAAGATGCCTGAGATGCATACAGTACGCAAGAGATCGTCGAATTTCAACTTAACGTCTTTTTGAATGGTGTAAGAAAGAAAAAATAATGGAAACGCGCGAACGAGAGCAGCAGGCGGCACCGGCGCCGCCGAACGGCCGCGGTCACGAAGTGCAGCCGGAAGCGCAGGCGGAAGAGAAACGTAAATCACGCAATCTTCGGCCCGTCATGCTGATTATCGGCGCGATAGTCGTGATCGCGATCATCTTCTGGGGCGTAAAGTACATCAGCTATGCCCGCGTCCATCAGACGACGGACGATGCGCGGGTTGACGCCAACACGGTCGCGGTGACGAGCAAGATCAACGAGCGGGTCGATCAGATTCTGGTTGATACCAATCAGCCGGTGAAAAAAGGTCAGCTGCTGGTCGTACTCGACAGCGCGACCGAACAGGCGGCGGTCGATCAGGCCAAAGCCAATCTGGCGATGGCGCAAGAAAATCAGTCCGCAAATGTGACGCAGGGCTCGGGCGGCGTGGCGCAGGCGCAAGGCAACGCACAGAATGCCGTCGCGAGCGTGCCGGTGGCACAGTCCGGCGTGTCCGCGGCACAAGCGCAAGTACAGCAAGCCCAGGCAGCGCTGCCGGCTGCTCGTCAAGCGCTTGCGCAGCAGCAAGCCAACCTCAATCGCACGCAGGCTTTAGTGAAGACCGGCGACGTCGCTCGTGCCGAACTCGACGCCGCGCAGGCGCAATATGCGCAGGCGCAGTCGCAATATCAAGCGGCGCAGCAGAGCGTGAACGTCGCGGTTGCAAACTTGAACGCGGCGCAGCAAAAGGTAGGAGCCGCGCAGGCAGGCGTCGCCGCCGCGCAGGGCGGCGTCCAGGCCGCGCAGGGAAAACTGCATCAGGCGCAAGCGCCCGCGCAGATTGCCACGCAGCGTGCCGCATTGGCAATTGCCGCAGCAAAATCTTTCGAATACGAAGATCTATGCCGCGATGGACGGCATCGTCGGTGAAAAGAGCGTCGAGGTTGGACAAACGGTCAGCCCGGGCGCCACCCTGCTTACGGTGATTCCGAATCAGGTCTACGTCACGGCGAATTTCAAAGAGACGCAAGCTCGGTATCGATGCACCCGGGTCAACCGGTCGACATTAAAGTCGATGCGTATAAGGGCATGACGTTCCACGGTAAGGTCGATTCCATCAATCCGGCATCGCAGAATACGTACGCCTTGGTACCGGCACAGAACGCCACGGGCAATTTCGTCAAAGTGACGCAGCGAATTCCGGTCAAGATCGTCTTCGATAAAGACACGGATCTGCAACGATATCCCATGCGGCCCGGCATGTCGGTCGAGACGTCGGTTCTCGTGCGGTAATCCGGTCCGATGCGCACCATACATAAGGCTCGGGTGACCGCCAAAAGCGGCCACCCGGATTCACCGCGCGCGTCCAAACACATCGAACGCAGCGCCCAGGCTCCGCGTCTACCAATCAGTCCAAGAGTTCGGATGGCGCCGGGCCGCCGTAACCTTCGCCGTCATCGCCGCAACGATGCTGGAGATCATCGACACGACGATCGTCAACGTCGCCCTTCCGAATATCCAGGGCAACTTCGGGGTTTCCGTCGATCAAGGCGCGTGGGTTGTAACGGGCTACATCATCGCCAACGTCATCGTGATTCCGATCACGCCCTGGCTGCAAGCCAGGTTTCGGGCGACGTGCGTACTACCTGGCTTCCATAGGGATTTTCACGGTCGCGTCCGTTATGTGCGGTTTGGCCGGCAGCTTCGGCTCGCTGGTCTTCTGGCGGCTGATCCAGGGAATGGGCGGCGGCGGATTGATCTCCACCTCGCAAGCGATCCTGCGCGAAACGTATCCGCCGCAAGAGCAAGGGAAAGCCCAAGGTATTTTCTCGCTCGGCGTTATCGTCGGGCCGGCACTTGGCCCGCTGCTGGGCGGCATCATCACCGATAACCTCTCGTGGCGCTGGGCGTTCTTTATCAATATACCGATTGGAATACTCGCGGCGCTCGCAACCTACATGGTTCTGCGCAATCCCGCAGCCGCCGCAGAAAGACAAGCGGCTGGATTGGATCGGTCTGGGACTGCTCGCGATGGGGCTTGGTTCGCTGCAATATGTCCTGGATCAAGGCCAGCAGTACGACTGGTTCGCCGATCCCAATATCCGCCTGTTCGCGCTCTGCTCGGCCGTGGGGCTTGTCGGATTCATCGTGCGCACGCTGCGCTCGCGAATTCCAATCGTCGACTTGCATGTCTTGAAATATCGCCAAGTCGCCGCGGGAAGTCTGCTCGGCGCCGCGCTGGGTATCAGTCTGTACGGCTCCGTGCTGATCATTCCGCAGTACGTGCAAGGTTCGCTCGGATTTACCGCGACGCTTTCGGGCGAGACGATTCTCGTGCGCGCGCTTGGCGATCGCGCTGCTCACGCCGGCAGCGGCCATTCTGGCGATGCGCGGCCGGATCGATCCGCGCTGGCAGATTTTCGCGGGCTTCGCCATGCTCGGCGTATCGAATTGGATGCTCGCCGGCGTGACGACCTCGCAGACGTCATTCTGGACGCTCGGACCCGCGCTCATCCTGAGCGGCCTGGGTCTCTCGCAGATCTTCGTGCCGCTCTCGCTAGCGGTCCTGGGCGCAGTACCTCCCAAGGACGTGCCGTCCGCTTCGGCGTTCTTTAATCTGGCGCGCCAAGTCGGCGGAAGCATCGCGACGGCGATACTCGTGACGGTTTTGGTGCGCGGCGTTACGTACCATCAAGCGGATCTGGGAAGCGATGTCACGCTGCACGCCCAGGTCGTACAACAGTTCCTACAGGTACATGGCGGTGAACGTTCGGTTGCCGCGCTGCAGAATTTAGCAAATTTCGTTACGCAACAAGCGTACATTCTCTCATATGCCGACACGGCACGCTTGACCGCGATCATCACCTTCGTCCTGGCACCCCTGGTGATCCTGA
Organism: Vulcanimicrobiota bacterium; assembly: GCA_963777365.1. Taxonomy (GTDB): domain Bacteria; phylum Vulcanimicrobiota; class Vulcanimicrobiia; order Vulcanimicrobiales; family Vulcanimicrobiaceae; genus CAVZQG01. Next base: position 221,989 of record CAVZQG010000014.1, on the reverse strand, counting down.
TGCGCAGGCCGCGTACGGGCGGCATATCAGTGACTGAATAGGAGTAAACGTGGTCTTTTTTGCAACGGTACTACTGGCAGCCGCAACGGCAACGGTTCCCTCACCGGCACCCAAGCCCCAGCTTCCGGTCGTGCCGAACGTCGCGCCGGGCTATGCGGCGCCCAAGGTTTCGCCCCCGCCTCCAAGCGTGGTTGGTGTCACACAGCAGCCGTTCGTCGGGATAACGCTCGAGAACGCGATCGGAATGGCGCTCTCGCGCAATCCGGACCTGGCGATTGCTCAAGCAAATCGTCATATCGCGCAGTATCAAGTCGAAGCGGCCAAAGGCGCATACGACATCAACTTCGACGTCGAGCCGCAGTATCAATACGTGACGCAGGCGCCGACGAATCCGTTCTTCGCGGGACGCGAACTTCACGCCGATCGTCCAGCAAATCACCTCGCTTGGGGCAGGCGTACAAGGCACATTGCCGGGCGGACAGCAGTACAACGTCAGCGTATCGGGAAAACAGGAGTACGATAACACCGCTATCAATTCGTTCGATCCGTACTATCCGGCGATCTTCTCGGTGAGCTTCAGTCAGCCGCTGAGCCGCGGCATGAGCATCAATCAGGAATCACGACGAACTGCAGCTCGCGCAGATCGGCCAAGAGAGTAATACGGCTCGCAAACGCTGACCACCGTTTCCAACACGATCGCACAGGTGCAAGACACGTACTGGGACCTGGTGGCCGCCTGGCGCAACGTCGCCATTCAAGAACAAGGGCTTTCCGATACGATCGCGCAGCAGCACAGCAACGTGCGCCTTGCAAAGCACGGTGCAGCCGCTCCCATCGACGTTGTCCAGGTCAACGCGCAGATAGCCGTCTTCCAGCAGCAGGTCTTCGCCGCGCTGCAAGACGTGGCGCTCCTGCAAAACCAGCTCAAGTCCGAACTCACCGATAATCCGGCGGAGAATATTTGGGTCGCAAATCTGGTACCGACCACGCCGGTTCTGCAGCTGCCTGTCGCAGCCGGCGCTCGCGGATCTGGTAACGCAGGCGCTGCGCAACAGGCCGGAGATAGCTCAGATACGCGACTCAATCCGTTCGGCCGACGTCAATGTCGCCTATGCGCAGAACCAAGTCAAGCCGCAGGTCAATCTTCAACTCGGCTACACCAGCAACGGGTTTCTCGGGCGAGACGGTGCCGCCCGGGGCGTTCTTTCAAAGCAGTGCGCAGCAAGTGGCAGCCATCAATCAGCTGATCGCTGCAGTAAATCCAACGCTTCCGCCTTCACAGCAGATTCCGGTCATTCCCAATACGACCACACCCACGCCCTCGTACTTGATCGGCGGCTTGGACCAATCGATAAAGAACCTCTTGTCGAACAAGTTCCCGGTGTATTCGGCAGGCGTGCAAGTGACGTTCCCGATCGGAGATCATACCGCAAAGGCGAATCTTGCCGCGGCAGTCGAGCAGCAGCGAATCGCGCGAATTCAGGAAGCGAGTACGATTCAGCGTGTCACGGTCGACGTACGCGATTCGCTGCAGGCCTACCAAAGCGCTCTGGCTCAGCTGAATGCTGCGGGCGCTGCGCGTCAAGCCTCGGAAGAGGTTCTGGCGAGCGAACAGCGACGCTTCCGCGCGGGCGAATCGACCACGTATCTCGTGCTGCAGCGCGAGATCGAGCTCGCAGATAATCGCGGCCGTGAACTACAGGCACAGACCTCGCTCAACAAGGCCGTTGTTGAGCTTCCAGCGCGCAACCGGAACCATTCTTACCGCAAATAACGTTGACGTAAAAACGGTAGGAGAAGGAGCACTACAACAATGAAAAATAAATTAAATACCGCAAGCCGCGTACGACTCTCCAAGCTTCTCGAGCCTGAAACTCCAAGAGCGAAGCGCGGTGCTGTACACGCGCGCATTGGAACGTTGGAATCGTAAACCGCCCAGTACGCTTCCCTAGAACAGTAGCGGGCTCACGCCCGCCCGCCTGCGGTTATAGACCCTGATATGATGGGTAAGCTTGCGGTATCATGGCAAACGAAATCAAGAAAACGATCGATGACGTGGGGGATGCCGTCAAAGAGGGCATTCATCGCGGTAACGCTGATGCTGAGCACGACGTGCGTTCGGAGAGTTCGGCGACGAAATGACGACCGGCGAGAAAGCTCGCTCTGTCGGACGCGAGATATCCGAGCGAACAAAGGCCGAGATCGACAAGACCAAGCGGAACGTCCGCGATACAATTTAAAAGTTAACGATGCTTAGTAGTGAGAGGCCCTGCGAATATCGCGGGGCCTTTTCTTAAACGTTGATTCGCATCTCGTATTGGCGCACGCGTTCGTTCCACCCTGATTCCAGCGCATCACCGATGAGGGGCTGTTCTTCGGGTTCGTTAAGAAGCAAGACGCTTTGGCGTTCGCTTCCGGCCGAGATCGCGCTTGTGCGACGGGCTCAGGCTCTCAGCGTTTTGCGCCGCGATCTTAAGGACTTGTGCGTGGCTCGAATTCGAGCGGAACAGGGCGTAGTTTCCGTTTCCGTCCGTGACGGCGCCGGTTACGGCGCCGTTGCGCAGGCTGGCAGGTTCGCGCTGCCAGCACGCGGACGCAGGCTCGTCTTCCTCGATCAGGAGTTCGCGGTGCGATCGAAAAGAAACCGCCGGGCATCGCGGCGTGCTCGGTGAGCGTCTCGAAGGAGACCAGCCGGCGCGTCATCTTGAAACCGACCTTGCTGATACACGGCAATTGCGGCCGCGTTCTGATACAGAACTTCCAGCGTGATGCTGCGCAGGCCGCGTCTCGCGAGCCGACTCGATCATGTGCTCGATGAGCGTTCGCGCGTAACCGCGGCCGCGATACGCAGGGGCAACGCCGAAACCGCCGACCCATCCGCGAGTCTCGCGAACCGCCAGCAGCGACGCGGCAACCACGTCTCCGCGTTCGTCGTACCAGATCGGCGAGCAGCGCCGCCTCCACGTCATAGTAGGTCATGTGCAGACGCAGCTGCTCGGCGCTGAAAGTGATGGGAAGAAAGTAGTCTTCGAAAACACGGTTGAGTGCGGCGGCGCCTTCCTCGAGTGTCGCTTGGGCAAATGTTCCCTCTCGCACGGGGGCTATTCCGGCGAGAGTTCGTGCCGCGGCGCTGCGGTCCACGTACCAGCTCAGCCGTCCATCGCTGGGCGAAACGATCTGAATCGGGGTGAATCGTCGGATCGTACGGCCCTTTCAAAACGGCATAGAGCGCGGGCGCTTTTGCAAGGCCTTCGGTCGCGATGATGACGTGTCGAGCTTGGTTGAGCACACGCGGCGTAACCGTGATTCGATGCGCCGACAATTTCTCGACGAAAACAGCGCGCACGAGCTCGTCCTGATCGATCGTCGGATCCGATGCCGGGAAAGAGCGAGGCGGTATGGCCGTCCGGCCCCATTCCCAGCATGATCAGATCGAATATCGGCGGAGTGACCCACCGCGGCGAGCAGATCGGCCGCATATGCGGCGGCCGCTTTTTCGGGGATCGCCCTCGCCACGGCATGCGATGAACGTTTCGCGCCGGAATATCGACCGCGTTCAAGAATGCATCGGCAGCCATTTTATAATTTGACTCGGGATTGTCCGGCGGTACGCAGCGTTCATCGCCGAAAAATACCTGAACCGTATTCCAGTCGATAAGGCTGCGGCGCGGTTCTTGCGCGAGCAACTCGTATGCGGCCTTCGGTGTCGTCCCACCGGCGAGGGCCACGTTGAATGTTCCCCGCTGTTCGGCCGCGGTTTTCGCGTCGCCGGCAAATGCGTCGGCAAGTGCCGCTGCTACGAGTGCCGGACGTATCAAAAACGCTGAGTTCGCCGATTCTGCCATTGGTCACCGTGCATGCTCCAGCTCCAGCAGGCGCTCCACCAGCCGCAGCGTTTCGGGATAGATATCGCTGCGCGGCATGAAGATCGCGCGCTCGACCAGCGAGATCATATCGACGTCGTGAAGAGGCGCGCAGCGTCGCGGGCGCTGCTTTTTCCCCTCCACGGTGAGGCAAACCAGATCTTCAGCGTCCTCCTGTATGCTCACACCGAAAACCGAGCCCTTCGAGTGCAGTTGTATACCGTAGAGGCGACGCGGCGCGCCCTTTTGGCGCACGCCGGCTTTCACGGCGCCGCCGGCGGCATTGCAGAATTCGCCCTTGCCGCAGACTTGCCAGGAAAGGCGGCTAGCCAGCCATCCGACCAAATAATACGCTTCGGCCGCGGAACCGGCGGTTACCTCGACCCGCTCGATCGCCGGCAGTTCCGCCGCGAGATCCGGATCGTCGAAAAACTGCGCGATCAGGTCCTGCCATGCCAGACAGCCGCAAAAACGTGAGGTCGCGAATTTTATGTCCGATGTTCGTGCCTTGCAGCTGCAGGATTTCGCGCAGTGTGCCGGTGCCGCTGTCGCGCACTGAACTGAACACGCACGATCGTGTCGGCAAGGTCGGCAAGCGCGCTGAATCGTTCATCGGCTACGTGCAGACCGCCCCAAAGTAACACCGTGCGTACGTTTGGGACAAGCAGATCGTGTACGACCGAGCGCAGTTCCGGCGCGGTGATTCCCTTTACGGAGAGCCGGATCTGCTCGGAATGCGTCACCAGCGTGTCGTTGATCTCCGTGCAGTGCGAACGGACCGAGTGTTCTTTTCCTTCGCCGGCGAGCAGAATGGTTCGCGAAACGTTGCGCTCGGCGAACACGTCGAGCCGGTCGGTCATCGTTTGCAGCAGCTCGCTTATCGCCTTCGACGAAAGCAACCAAATTCAGCGAGGTGGTCGAGACGCCCGCACGGTCGCGGCGCTGCTCGGCGAGCTCGCCCAGGACCTGATCGACGTCGACCGTCATAACGGCCGCCAAGCCGGATTGAGCACCGCGGCAGCCTCGGGGCCCTCGCTGCCGGCGGCATAGTTGGGGAACGAGCGATCTTTGATCGACAGCCAGACTTCCAGAATCGGCATGACGATCTCCCAAGCGCGCTGCACCGCATCCCATCGCGTGAACAGCGTCGCATCGCCGCGCATCGCATCGGCAATCAGACGTTCGTATGCCGGCGCGGATTGCACGCCGAACCCCGTGCCGTAGTTGAAATCCATCGTAACGCTGCGGATATGATTCTTTTGCCCGGGGACTTTTGCGTTAAAGCGTATCGAGATGCCCTCGTCCGGCTGAATCTTGATGACGAGGACGTTTTGTTCTATCGTGTCGCTCTTCTCGCCGAATAAGCGATGTGGAATCGGATTGAACGTGATGGCGATTTCCGAGACTTTTCGCGCCAGCCGCTTGCCGCTGCGAAGATAGAACGGAACGCCCGCCCAGCGCCAATTATTTATATAGAGCCGAAGTGCCGCATACGTCTCGGTATTGGAGTCGGGCCGAACGTCGGGTTCCGAGCGGTATCGCGGGGACCGGCTGTCCGCCAATCGTTCCCGGACCGTATTGGCCGCGCACGCTCATCTGAAAGACTTCTTCGGGCGGCGGCGGCAATATCGCCGAGAACACCTTATATTTTTCGTTGCGAATGGCGTCCGCGTCGGCAGCGGCAGGCGGCTCCATGGCGACGAGCGCCAGCAGATTCATGACATGATTTTGTATCATGTCGCGAAGCGCTCCGGCATTATCGTAATAGCCGCCGCGCTCCTCGACGCCGAGCGTTTCCGCGGCGGTAATTTGTACGGACTGAATATAATTGCGCGTCCAGATCGGTTCAAAGATCGTATTGGCGAATCGGAGCGCCATGATGTCTTGCACGGTCTCTTTACCGAGGTAATGATCGATGCGGTAGACGAGATTTTCGCTGAAGACCTTCTCGACTTCGGCCTGCAGCGCTTGCGCCGATGCGAGGTCGGTACCGAACGGCTTCTCGACGATGATGCGGCTCCAGCCCTTCGGGTTCTGCGTCGGGATCGAGCTTCGCGCGTTTGAGCTGGGCGATGATCTTCGGAAACACCGACGGCGGCGTTGCCAGGTAGAAGAGGCGATTTTGCCCGGCGCCGAACTGCTTCTGGTACTCTTCCAAGCGCGTTTTCAGCGCTTCGAAATGACTGGTGTCGTCGAAATCGGCAGTGATATAGCTGATCCTCTGCGCGAGATCGTTCCAGAGCGAATCTTTGACCGGCCCGGATCGCGAAAATTCGTTCACGCATTTCTTGCAGTATTCGCGGAACTCGTCGTCGGTGTAGGGCGTGCGCGCGAAGCCGATCAGTCCGAAGTTCGCCGGAAGGGTGTCGTCCGCGCGCAGGTTGTAGATTGCGGGCATGAGCATGCGTTTGAACAGATCGCCGCTTGCGCCGAAGAACACGATCGTGCAAGGTTCGGTGATTCGAGTGCTCTCGATCCCGGCACGCAGCGGATTGACCGCGACCTGTGCCATGCCGTTTCCGGTCGCAGCCGGCGTTGTCGTCATTTTGCTGCCGCTTCCGCTTTCACGGCGTGACCGCCGAACTGATTGCGAAGCGCCGCGATCACCTTTGCACTGTACGATTCGTCTTGACGCGAGGCGAAGCGCGCGAACAGCGAGAGGGTGATGACCGGCGCGGGAACGTTCTGATCGATAGCCGCTTCAACGGTCCAGCGGCCCTCGCCCGTATCGTCCACCCAGCCGCGAATGTTCTTGAGATCGGGGTCTTCTTCAAATGCAAGCACGGCGAGATCGAGCAGCCACGATCGCACCACGCTGCCGTATCGCCAAATCGAAGCGAGTCTGATGCAAGTCGTACGTGAACGGTGCCGAGTTCGCAAAATCTCAAAGCCTTCGCCATACGCCTGCAGCAAGCCGTACTCGATGCCGTTGTGCACCATCTTCGAGTAGTGGCCGGATCCGGCCGGCCCGACATGCGCATATCCGCCCTTCGGCGCGAGCGTCAGAAAGACGGATTCGACACGCCTTCACGGCGGCATCGTCGCCGCCCACCATCAGGCAATAGCCTTCCTTGAACCCCCAAACTCCGCCGCTTGTTCCGGCATCGACCAGCGAGACGCCTTTGGCTTTGCACTTCTCATAGGCGGCCAGACCGTCTTTCCAATTGGTATTGCCGCCGTCGATGATGACGCCGCCTTTGCCGAGCAATCCGCTGAGCTCGTCGATCGTGTCATCGGTCGGCCTGCCGGACGGAACCATGATCCAGACCGCTTTCGGCGAGCCGTGAGTTTGGAAACCAAATCCGAGAGCGATCGTACTCGCGACGGCTCCGCCGGCGGCCGCGGTCGCGACCGCATCCGGACTGCGGTCGAAGACAACCACGCTATGACCGCCCTCAATCAGGCGCGTCGTCATGTTCGCGCCCATCCGTCCAAGACCGACCATTCCTATTTGCATGTCATCTCCTTCATCGATGCAACTCGCATCATGCCTTCGCGGTGAGCGCCTCGTCGATCGCCGAGCCGAGTGCTTGTAAGCCTTTTTCCAAGTCACCTTTCAAGTGCACGCGCACGCCGCGGCGATTACGCTTGTCGAGCGATTGAAAATCGCCAAGTGCCTGCGCCGCGATGAGCGTGCGGAAGCCGACGTTCATTCCGGGAATGGGCAAATCGAATGGCAGCGTCCGCGGTGATCTGTACGAATACGCCGGTGTCGGGGCCGCCTTTGTGTTCTTGACCGGTCGAATGCAGGAAACGCGGGCCGAAGCCGACGGTCGTCGCGCATTTGCGCGCATCGCGTACTTTGAGCCGCATCTCGCTCAGCGCGATCGCTGTGTTTGCCGTCGCGTTCGATGTACGCGCAGAACGCAACGTAGTCGCCCTCGCGCACTTGCGCGAACAGGCCCGCGAGCGTGGCGGCCGGATCCGTGGTTTGGAGCGATTTGCTGCCCGAGAGCAGCGTAATGTCCATAGATTCGGACGTTACCGCCGGCTGCAGGCTGCTGCAAAGCTGCCTTTGGTGGCGTACTCTTGCAGCAGCGATTTGGTGTTGTCTTTGGATTCCTGGACGTTGGGCTGATCGAACGCGTCGATTTGAAGAATGCGAGCCGGCGGCTGCCGTCGCGATCTCCCAGAGATAGAACTGCTCGCCGATGTCGTACGCGTCGTTCATCGCAAGGCGAATCACCGGATGACCCGCGGCTTCGAGCGCACGCAGTTTTTCGTCGGTGTCCCGCGCGGGGTCGGGCAAGTTCGCACCGACGTAGACGAAGACGCGATCGTTGCCGTAGTCCTGCGGCTCGCCGAGCTCCTCGCCCTCGACCGGAAGAATGCCTTTGCCCATCTTACCGGTCGATTCCGCGATCGAGCTGTTCCGCCCAGGCGCCGAACGCTTCGACTGCCGGATGCGTAACGATCGTAAGTTTATTGCGGCCTTGCAGAGCCAGACCGCCGATTGCTGCGCCGAATTTCGCGCCCGGCGCATCCTTGGTTGCAACGGTCTTGTCGTTCGCCGCCATTGCGCCCAAACCGCGGTCCAGCAGCAGATTGATGTTGTAGCCTGCGAGCGCGGCGGGCACCATGCCGAAGAACGAGAGCGCCGAGTAACGGCCGCCGATGTTGGGATCGTTGAGGAAACAAGCACGGAAGTTTTGCGCCTTGGCTTCGGTTTCAAGCTGGGTCCCGGGATCGGTAATCGCGATAAAATTGCGGCCGCTGTTGCTTGCCCCGATCGCTTTGGAAACGCGATCGCAAAAGTAGCGGTAAAACGCATCCGGCTCGGTCGTCGTGCCGCTCTTGCTCGCAACGATGAACAGCGTTCTCGCGATGTCGAGCTGGTTCTCCAGATCCCGAATCTGCTCGGGATCGGTGGAGTCGAGCACGTGAAGCTTGGGGAAGCCTTCAATCTTACCGAACGTCTCCCGCAGAATATCCGGCGCGAGCGAGCTGCCGCCCATTCCCAGTACGACGACGTGTGAGAATTCCGCCGCGCACTCCTTGGCGAAACTCTGCAGGTTGGCGACCGAGTCGAGCAGGTTCTGCGCGATGTCAAGCCATCCGAGCGCGTGTTTGATGATCTGCTCGTGCGCCGGATCGCTCGACCACGGCGTCGGGTCCTTCGCCCACAGTTTCTTGATGAAGTCGTTTTGCGCCAGAGAATCGAGCGCTTGGCGTATAGGAAGGCTGATACGAACCGAGCGAGAGCGCGACCCGTTCGGCGCCTGAACTCAGTTGTTTCTGCTTGTACACGATTGCGCCGAGCAGCGCCGCAAACGAGTCGCTGAACAGTTTGACGCCGTCGACCTGCAGCTGATGCGTGACGTCGAAGAGAGAGATTCCCGCGTCCGTCAGTGCGTTGAAATCCGCGCGCGCTTCATCGAGACCCGCAAGCACGGTATTGGGCTCGATTTTGCCGTGTTCCAGCAAATCATCGAGCGTCTGCGGAGGCATCGTGTTGATCGTATGCTCGCCGACGACCGGCTCGACGTACATGAGATCGTAGTATTTAGGGTTCTTGGTCGAGGTGGAGGCCCATAGCGGCCGCTGCAGCGCACCGCCTTTAGCTTCGATCGCTTTCCATTCCGGCGAACCGAAGAGCTCGAGGAATTTTTGGTAGGTGAGCTTGAGGCCGGCAACGCCGGTCTTGCCGAGTAAACTTTCGAGTTGCTTCTCGCCCTTGTCGATTCGCGCTTGCAAGATCTTGTCGACCGCGGTGTCGATGCGGCTCACGAACACGCTGTTGACCGAGCGGATCTTTTCGATCGGAAGCCCTTTTTCCACGCGGCGCGCAAGCCCGCGAATATATGCAAGGGCGGTCTTTTCGTAGAATTCGAGCGCAAAGATCAGCGTGACGTTGATGTTGATCCCTTCGGCGATGCACTCTTCAATCGCCGGAACGCCTTCGTTGGTGCCCGGAATTTTGACCATGAGGTTGGGACGATTCACACGCTTCCAGAGATCCTTCGCCATCTCGATCGTGCCGCGCGTGTCGCGCGCGAGCAGCGGCGAGACCTCGAGGCTCACGAAGCCGTCGTTGCCCGCGGCCCGATCGTAGACCGGGCGGAAGAGATCGCAAGCACTCTGGATATCTTGAACGGCAAGATCCCAAAACAGTGCGCTTGCGTCGCGTTCGCTGCCGAGCAGCGAGCGCAGCTGCTCGTCGTAGTCGTTTCCGGTTCCGATCGCTTTCTCGAAGATCGTCGGGTTGGAGGTCATGCCGCGCAAGCCCTTATCGATCAGACCCTGCAGCTCGCCCGAGGCGAACATGCTGCGCCGCAAATTGTCGAGCCAGACGCTCTGGCCGGCATCGAGGAGCTGCTTGAGTTGGTTTTCCATTCTATCTCCTGTAAAGACTAGCGGCGAACCGTTGCGAACTGTTCTTGCGCGACTTGCGCGATATGATCGGGCGTGAATCCGTATGCCTGCGCGATGGCGGATGCCGGAGCGGACGTTCCGAAGTGATCGATACCGTATGCGTAACCGCGTAGGCCGATCCAGCGCTCCCATCCCAGGGTTGCCGCGGCTTCGATCGACATGCGCGCGGTCACGTCCGGCGGCAGCACCTCGTCGCGGTAACTCTGAGGCTGCGCTTCAAACAGCTTCCAGCACGGCATCGAGACGACGCGCGTTTGCATGCCCCGATCTTTGAGCAGCGCCGCGGCCGCAACGGCGAGACTTACTTCAGAACCTGATGCGATGAGGATCGCGTCGGGCGTCGATTCGGTTTCGACGAGCGTATATGCGCCGCGTGCGACGTCGGCGCGCCGGTCCCCCAAGTACGGCAATTTTTGACGCGAGAGGATCAGCGCCCAGGGACCCTCCCGAGCCGCGATCATCAATTTCCAGGCTTCGAGCGTCTCCAGCGAGTCGGCCGGACGCACCATCATCAGATTCGGCAGTGCGCGCATGTGCGCGAGATGCTCGATGGGCTGATGCGTGGGGCCGTCTTCGCCTAAGAACACCGAATCGTGCGTGAAGATATAATAACAGCGAACCTTATTGATTGCCGCAAGGCGCACCGCGCCCTTCATGTAGTCGAGGAAATTCAGGAACGTTGCGCCGAACGGCAGCAATCCGCCATGCAGCGCGATGCCGTTGTTGATGCCGCCCATCGCATGCTCGCGAACGCCGTAGTGAATGTTGCGTCCGCCGTAACTGCCCGGCTCGAAATCGCCTTGATCTTTCAAATACGTCTTCGTCGACGGATCGAGATCCGCCGAACCGCCGACCAATTCAGGCAGCGTCGCGGCGATCGCATTCATGACCAGGCCGCCCGCGTCGCGGGTCGCGATGTTGTCGCCGTTTTCCTTATTGATCGCCGGCCAGGGGATGCTCGCCGGAACGCGCTGGGCCAGAATGCGATCGAGCTGCTCCGCCAGCTGCGGGTTTGCGCGCTTCCACGCATCGAAAATGCCGTCCCACTGCGCTTGCAGGGTCGCGCCGCGGTCGCCGAGGGATCGGTAGAATGCGAGCACATCGTCCGGCACGTAGAAATCCGGTTGGAGCGGCCAGCCGAGTTTTTCTTTTGTCAGTTTGACGTCTTCGGGTCCGAGCGGCTCGCCGTGCGCTTTGAACGAGTCTTGTTTGGGCGACCCGTATCCGATGTGCGTGCGTACCACGATCATCGAAGGCCTATCGGTTATTTCTTTCGCTTGCACGATCGCGCGGTCGATGGCTTCGACGTCGTTGCCGTGATGTAAGTCGACGTACTCGGTATGCCAGCCGTATGCGGAGAAGCGCGCGATGGGATCTTCGGTAAACGTCACTTCCGTCTTGGCGGCCAGCGAGACTTTGTTGTCGTCGTAAAGCGCGATAAGTTTTCCGAGCTTCAGGTGGCCCGCCATCGACGCGGCTTCCGAGGAGATGCCTTCCATCATGTCGCCGTCGCTGCAATGTACGAACGTATAGTGATCGACGATCGTCTGATCCCGGTTATATTGCGCCGCCAGATGCGCCTCGGCGATCGCAAATCCGACCGCATTCGCGAAGCCTTGCCCCAGCGGTCCGGTCGTAACCTCGACTCCGGGCGTCAGATGCGCTTCCGGATGGCCCGGCGTTTTGCTGCCGAGCTGACGGAAATTCTTGAGGTCCTCGAGCGTGAGATCGTAGCCGGTCAAATAGAGCAGCGAATACAGCATCATCGATGCATGGCCCGCGCTCAAGATATAGCGGTCGCGGTTGAACCAGCTCGGGTCCTTCGGATTAAAGCGTAGATGCTTGGACCATACCGTGTAGGCGGTTGCCGCGGCGCCGAGCGGCATCCCGGGGTGGCCGGAGTTCGCCTTTTGCACGGCATCCACGGAAAGAAAGCGAATCGCGTTGATACGTTGTTCATCGTCGCGCGTGTTCGGCACGGGTTCTCCTTTGAAAAGATGACCGCTGAAAAGATGACCACCGCTCGCCCAATGAAGCGGCTCGAATCCTCATAGGCTTGTACCCATTACGCTGCGGGCGGGTTGCCCGGACCGGAGTTGGAGCAGGGAACTTCCAGGGAACATCCATACCGCGTCATTCTTAGTCTTTCTTGAAGGAGACTCCATGCGATTCAAGCCGCTTTCACTTGCACTTGCCGTTCTGGCTGCGGGCTCGCTCGTTGCCTGCAGCGGCGGCAAGGGGTCGAGCAGTTCGACCACGACCACCACGACCACGACACAAAGTTCTCCGGCCGCCTCGCCCGCGGCGCCGGGCAGCTCCTCCGCTGCCGCCGCGGGAGCCTCGCCGGCAGCTTCGCCTGCGCCCAAAGCTAAAGGCGGTGGCCCACAGCTTCCAGATGAATGCGACACCCGCTCCGATACCGGCAACGCTGAGCTGCGGCGCGCAAGGGCCGGTCTGGGTCAACACGCGCTCGCACGTGTATCACGTCGCCTCGGACCCGACCTACGGACGCACCAAGCAAGGGAAGTACATGTGCCTGCGCGATGCGGTAAACGCCGGCGATCGGGCGGCCGGGCACTCACCATGGCGGCGGCGCCATGGCCCAGCCTTCGCCCTCGCCGATGTCAACCTAGCGCCTACTCCGCTACACGCCGGCAGCGCCCCGCTTACATTAAAGCGGGGCGCTCGGTTTTTGGCCGACTAAGAACGCCACCTTCAAAATCCATTCGCAATTACACCGTAGGATAGAGTGACCGGGCGAGTAAGCGCCCGTGCTTGGCCTTTTCCGTACGGAGTATGGGACGAGGAGGAGAATCCCGTGGCGAGCCTTGCAGCACAACGAGGGCAAGTTCTTCCATTGGTCGCCATGTCGCTGGTGCTGTTAATGGGCGCCGCCGGACTTGCGATCGACGTGGGTTTCCAGCGCTACGAGCAGCGCATTCAGCAAAGCGCCGCGGACAGCGCCGCAATCGCAGGCGCTGCCGAGATCAACTTCAATGACGTCACCGCCGCCGCGCGCAAAGATGCGACGTCGAACGGCTTTACCGATAATAGGGCAGGCGCCAACTGCGCCGCGAGCACACCGGTCTGCGTGCAAGTGAACTGGCCGCCCGCAGCGGGCGCGTTTGCCGGCAGCAGCAGCGCCGTCGAAGTGGTCATCACCACGGTACGCAACTCGTTCTTCGAGCAAGTGTTCAACTTGAACAATCTCACGGTGAGCACGCGCGCCGTTGCGAAGTTGAACGCGAACACGAACGCCAATTGCCTCTACCTGCTCAACCCGAACGGAACCGAAAACTTCAACGGCATGACGTTCAACGGGCCCAGCTGCGGAATCGGGATGGACGGGTCTGCAAATTTCAACGGCGCCAACATCAACGCGGCGTCCGTCACCTATTCATCGACCGCGCCGAACGAAAACGGCGCGACGTTCAGCGGCGGGTCGCCGGCGAAAGGGTTACCGGCGCTCGATCCCTGCGAGCATATCGCGGGCTGCGCATATCTTGCCGCCAATCCGCCTTCGACCACGCCCTGCATGATGGCAATGGAAAACGGGAAAACGGCGACGCTGAGCCCGGGCTGCTACATGAACATGAACCTGAATGGGGCGCACATCACCTTGAGTCCGGGCGTCTATGTCATCAACGGGTCCATGAATACAAACGGCGCCACGATTACCGGCAACGGCGTTACGTTTTACGTCACGTCGCGCGGCAGCCTCAACTTCAACGGCGCCAACATCAATCTCTCACCGCCGACGACCGGGAATACGATGGGCGTCCTCTTTTATCAGAATCCGGCCAATACGAGCGATCCGAATTTCAACGGGGCGACGAACGCGACGCTGAGCGGATTGCTCTATTTTCCCACCTCGAACGTGAACTACAACGGTTCCAGCGGTAACTACACCGTTCTGGTATTCGGCGGTGTGAACTTCAACGGCAGCACGCAAACGTTTCCAGGGGCGCCGGCTAATAATTCGTTGATTCAAGAGCCGGTGCTGGCGGAATAGTCACATGAAAACGAATCCGGCTCGCCAGGCAAAGCGTTATCCGCGCTCACAAGCGGGCGCGGCGCTCATCGAATTTCTCGTCGTCGTTCCGCTGTTGGTTTTGGTGTTGCTGGGAACGATCGAACTGGGCAGATATATGTATTTCAGCATCGTCGTCGCGAACGCGGCCCGTGCCGCCGTCCAGTACGGCTCGCAGAGCGCTCAGACGGCCCTCGACACGACGGGCATGACGAATGCCGCGAAAGCGGACGGCACAAATAGTATCGCCACGCTGAACGTAAGCCCCACGGATATCTGCACGTGCTGGGATGGTACGACCGCAACGACAATATCGTGCAACTCGGCCTCGCTCAGCTGCGCCACCGGCCATCCCGTCGAATACGTAAGCGTAACCGTGACGGGAACCATCAACCCGTTGTTTCATTACCCGCTGTTGCCTGGGTCGCACACGCTGAGCTCAACGGCCATGATGCGCATCATCAAGCAATGAACAAGCACGGCAGCGCGGCTCCAGCATGGTTGAATTCGTTGTGGCTGCAACCGCACTGCTGCTGTTCATTTTCGGGATTTTGGAGTTTGGCCGCGTCCTCTACACGTACCATGCCGTATCCAACGGAGCCCGCCTGGGAGCCCGCTGGGCCATCGTACGCGGTTCGCTGTGTGCAGCGCCCGTCGATCATTGCAATGCGAGTTCGAGCGACGTGCAGACGTTCGTGCGCGCGCAGACTCCGCTTTTAGTTGCGAATTCGATAACGGTGACCGCGACCTGGACCTCGAGTACGGACCCGAATAGCGCATGCGGAGCCGGCGGCACGAACGTACCCGGCCACAGCGTCTGCGTGACCGTCAGTTACCCGTTCCACTTTGCCGTGCCGCTGGTTTCTCACCTGAGCCCGCTGACGCTGACAAGCAGCTCGAAGATGATCATTTCGGAATAGTTTGCCTCGTACGCGGGGCGGGAGGAAGCGTGCGCCGCGCCGTAGCCGCGCGTAATGGACATTCGCGAACTGCAAGGAGAGATCGAGGCGCTGATCAAACGCGCCGCCGATATAAAAGGGCCTGACGGCGCCGCCGTCGACGAAGTCATCGCCGCTTTGGACGACGGGCGGCTACGCGTCTGCGAGCCGCAGAACGGCCGGTGGGTGACGCATGCGTGGATCAAACGGGCGATCGTGATGTATTTTACGCGCCGGGATTCGCAGCGGATAGACGTTGGCGGCGCGATGACATTTTACGACAAGATTCCGACCAAGACCAACTATGAGAAACTTGGCGCGCGCTGCGTTCCCCCGGGCGTCGCTCGCTACGGCAGCTTTCTTGGGCGCGGCGCCATCCTGATGCCCGCCTACGTCAATATCGGTGCGTATGTCGACGAAGGCACGATGGTCGACACGTGGGCGACGGTCGGATCGTGCGCGCAGATCGGTAAGAACGTGCACCTTTCGGGCGGTGTGGGGATCGGCGGCGTGCTGGAACCGCCGCAGGCCGCGCCCGTCATCATCGAGGACGGTGCATTCGTCGGCTCGCGCTGTATCGTCGTCGAAGGAGTACATGTGGAACGCGAGGCGGTGCTGGGCGCGGGCGTGGTGCTGACCGCGAGTACGTCGATCGTCGACGTGCGCGGGTCGCAGGCGCAGATATCAAAAGGCCGCGTGCCCGCGCGCTCGGTCGTTATTCCGGGCACGATGCCCAAGGAGTTTTCCGCCGG
Source organism: Vulcanimicrobiota bacterium (assembly GCA_963777365.1). Classification (GTDB taxonomy): domain Bacteria; phylum Vulcanimicrobiota; class Vulcanimicrobiia; order Vulcanimicrobiales; family Vulcanimicrobiaceae; genus CAVZQG01. Next base: position 206,034 of record CAVZQG010000014.1, on the reverse strand, counting down.
AACCTTCGGCGTACCGTGCGCGCTGATCATCGGCACGCGCGGCGACTCGACCGATCGCAAAACCTCGCTGAATGCGGCGCTTCGCGACTACGAGGTTGCCGTGTGAACGCGGCACCCCTGCGCCTTTCCACCGAGCGCGTTGTGATGTACGGCGCGCTCCTGACGCTGATCTGCCTTGCGCAGATACGTTTCGTCGTCGCGCAGGGGTTCGGAGATTGGAGATCGTTCTGGGCGGCGGGATCGACCGCCGGGACGCCGTCGCTGCTCGATCCGCACAGTCACGCGATTTGGCAGACGGCACACCACGTACCCACGACGATTTTTCCATATCAGCCCGGCGCGGCATGGTTTTGGTACCCGTTCAAGTTCATGTCACTGCCTGCGGGATATGCAATTAACGTGATCCTGATGGCCGCCGCGGCGATCGCCTCGGCTGCGATTGCCGCGCGAATCTATCAAATCCCAACGACCTTTGCCGTGCCGCTCACGCTCGCATGGGCGCCGGTTACGGCAGCGCTCGCGACTGGGCAGAATTCTCCGGTGGGGCTGCTATTGTCGCTCTGCGCGATTTTGGCCCTCGTCGCAGATTCGCAGGTGATGTCCGGTCTTGCCGTCGGTGCGCTCCTCTATAAATTGCCGTACGCGCTGCCGCTGATCATCGTACTGCTCGTGCGACGCAAGACGAGCGCGCTGGCAATTGTGGCCGCATGCGCGGCAGCATGGTATATACTCGGCGCGGCTGCGAGCGGCGGCGATTGGCATTGGCCCTCGCATTACGCTGCGGCATTACAAGGATATTTCGCCGCGGATGCCCATCACAATGCGACAAAGGCCATCAGCATTCCGAGCCTTTTACTGCGCGCAGGTGTCCCGCAAATGCCTGCGCTCTTGGCCGGTGCGGCGCTCTTCGCGCTTTCGATTCCGCTGCTCATGCGTGTGTCACTGCTCGAAGCCGCAAGCTTCGCGCTGCTCGTCAGCTCTGGCGGCGGGCCCGCACGTGCTGCCGTACGATCTCGCGCTTGCGCTGCCCGCGCTTTTCTATTTCATGACGCATGCAGCCGAGCCCGGTCGAACCCGTCTGGTTTGTTTGCTCTACCTGATCGCGCCGTTCTGGCTGCTCAGCGACGTGCTGCATTTTGACGTTTTGGCGCTTGCGTGCGACATAGCGGCTCTGGCATGGATCGTGAAAGGATACTATGAATCCACGACTGGCACACATCTCGACTTCGCTCATTCGCGAAATCGCGGGCAAGCGTAAAGCGAATTCGATAAACCTGGGCTTGGGCGAACCTTCGCTCGCGCCCAGCCCGGAGCATCTGCAGGCCGGTATGGAATATGCGCGCCGGCACGGTCTGCGCTACACGGTGAACGCGGGCGATCCGCACCTGCGCGAAGCGATTGCCAAGCACTATGCGTACCCGCACATGGATACGGCTGCCAACGTATGCATTACCACCGGGTCGCAAGAAGCGACCTATGCGGTGATCAAGACGATGCTCGATCCCGCCAAGGATGAGATGCTCGTCATTGAGCCGGCGTTTCCGTCGTATGCAAAGATGGCGGCGCTCGAAGGCGTGCAAGTACGCAGCGTCTCGATGAGCGAGGCCGATGACTTCGCCTTCGACCCCGAGCGGATCCTGAGCGCACTCACGGCGGCGACGCGGCTCATCGTCATATGCTCGCCCTGCAATCCGACCGCTCGCGTGATCTCCGCCGATGCCGTCGCGAAAATGAGCGATGCGCTGCGTGCACGCGGCGGCGAGCCGGTCTGGGTATTGCACGATGAAATCTATCGCGAGCAGACGTACATCGACGATGCCGGATACTTCGCCGCAGAGCTATCCGCATACGATCGTTACGAACAGCGTGAGTAAGAGCAATGCACTCACCGGGCTGCGCCTAGGTTGGGCGATCGTCCCGCACGATATCGCGCCCTCGCTGGTCAAGGTGCATGCATGGCTTACGTCCTGCGCGGACACCTTCGCGCAACAGGTCGCGCTGCACATCTTCAACACGAAGGCCATTTCTGAACACGCGCAGTGGTATAAGCAGCGGTGGGCCGAAGTCGTGCCGATTCTCAAACAGAGCGGCTTACGTTACATCGTTCCGGAAGGAAGCTTCTACGCGTGCGTGCGTCTGCCGGATGGGATTGACTCACTGCGAACGGCGCACACGCTTGCCGATGACCATGACGTCATTGCAATTCCGGGAATTGCGTTCGGCGAGTCATTTCGGCAGTGGCTGCGGCTCTCGTGGGTCTGTGAGCCGGACGCGCTGCGTGAAGGCCTGCAGCGGATCGCGAATTATTCGCTCAGCGCTTTCGGCGGCGAGACGGGATAACTCGAACTTTCTGCGCTCTCACCGTCTTCGCTGCCGTTTCCCCCGAAATCACCGGGAAGGTTTTTGCTGCGTCGAATGTGTGCGAACGCGGTTGCGAACTCAGGGGTTTTACGCAAGTCGGCCAAGGCGAGATAGATCGCGGAAGCAGCTCCGCCGCTAACCGTCGATCCGCGAACGTTACCCAAGCGCATGACCGCTCCGTCCAGAAGCGACTTCAAATGGTCGAGCAGAACCTTTTCCGCATCGCCGGCAGGCCGCGTGCGCGAGACCGCGGTCGAAAAGTCGGTGAGCCGTTTGTGTAAGAGATTTCCGGCCTCCTTAAAGGCCTCGAAATCGTCAATCAATTGCAACAGCGCGTCGGGATTCAAGATAGATACGTTGTATCACCGCGGTGCTCCCAGCCTGACGAACGGGGTGGGAAGAACTTTGGAACGCGGTTTGACTCGCTGTATGAGCCCTTCGACCCACCCTTTTTAATGCGTCGCGTGATTTTGAAGAACGTGGGACAGAAGGCTCACAGGGCGTTAAGGCCCCCTTCGCTAGTGCTTCACAGCCCCGCGGCATAGTAATGGGATGCTTCGGTCGACAGGGCATTCCACGACTGACTCCGCTTACTATTTATCGGCCGCGCTTAGAACGCTGGCTGCAAGCGTATTCGCAATACCCGGTACGATTGATTATTGCGCCGGCCGGGTCGGGCAAGACCAGCCTGGTTTTGAAGTACTGCGCGAAAAGCGAGCGGGAAACGCTGTATTTCGCATTGCCGGAGTCATGCGACGCGAAGCACGTCCGCAAAATCATCGCGCAGGCGCGCGAGGCATCACCCGCTCAGTGCCTCGAGATCGTCATCGATGAAATGGACAACGGAAGTCCGGAGGCTGTCGCCGAGTTACTGCGTTTTGTCGAAGATGCTCCCGAGAATATCACGCTGATCTATGCTGGGCGCTCGCGGGAACTGATCGATGCGCGGCGCCTCATCGCGCGGGGTGTCGGAGTTCTTTGCGATGCGCGGCGAATGGCTTTTGACGCTCAGGAGGCGGGTGCGCTCGCGGAGGCATCAGGTGTTGCGGCAGGCGACCTCGATCTGCGGCGTCTCATCGAGGATACCGACGGCTGGGCGATGGCCGTTTCGAGCACGATTCGCACGGCGGCCGCGGAGAATGAAACGGTCGAACGCGCCTATCACCTGTGGCGATCGCACTCGCAGGGATTTCTTCGCGATTTTGCCGCGGCTGAACTCCAGCGCGTGTCGCTGGATTGCCGCCAAGCGTTCTGGGATCTTTTCAACGGGGCCGCATCCCTGGATCCGGTGCGACTGCGCGAGCTGGAGGCGCAGGGCCTGTTCGTCATCGACGACGGGTGCGAGCCGCTGCGACTATTCAGGGCGCTGCGTCCCCTTGGAGTCAAGGCGCTCACGTCCAGTGCTTCGACATCGTTCACGCCGCCGCTCATGGTCAGTATGTTCCGTTCGTTCCAGGCGCGGATCGAAAACCGCGAGATCCCTTGGGTGCGCCGGCGCGACCAGCAGATCGTCAAATATTTGCTGCTCAAACCAAACGGAACCGCCACGCGCGCGGAACTTGCTTCAACCTTTTGGTCGGACACGGACCGTCACCTGGCAACGCAGAGCGTGCGCACGGCCTGCAGCACGATTCGAAAGGCATTCGCATCTATCGTAGGACCGGCTAACGTCGATCTGTACTTCCGCACCGCTCCCGACATTCAAATAGACCTGACGAACGTGGTGTGCGATCTGCGCCGCTTCAACGCTCACGTGAGTGACGGCGATGCCGACTACGACCGCGGCGACTTTCAAAACGCGTCGATGCACTATCGCGCGGCGGAGAAACTGTATGCGGGCCGGCTACTGGAGTTCGAGGGGCCTGAACCGTGGATCGTTCCGCACGCCAACCTGATGCAGGACCGGCTCGTTCAGGCTCTAGAGCGGCTCGGCACGCTGGCGCTCGAGAGCGAAGAGATTACGACGGCAACACAGTACGCGAGCCGCGCGCAGGCGATTGCGCCGGATCATCCCGCGGTGGAACGGCTGTATGCTAGCCTGGACCGGGTACGCTCGCCAAAGAAGCCGCCTCGCCGCGGCGAGCTGCAGAGCGTTTCGTAGCGCTCGGCGCACGCGCTTCGCGCGGGTTTCGAACGAACAGCCGGTAGGTCTCGTCCGAGTAGACTAAACGCCACTGGTGCCACTTCGGCAGCGCCTTTGCGAGCGCGTGTTTTCTGCTAACGACGATCGCATCGACGCCGCGACGATCGAGGATCTCGCGCCAAGAACCCTTCGCACGGTAGATCGTTTCGTAGTCGTTCCAAACCGGAAGCGGAAACGGATCGCAGCGGCCATCGATGAACTCTCGCATGTTCGGATACGCAAGAGCCAGGCTGCACCATGCGAAGTCTTCGCAATACAGGTTATGCGTACCGGGAAGCGTTTGCAGCGCGGCAATGGCACGCACCGGAAGGCCGTCGCGGTTTAACGCATTTGTTGAAGCAAGAGCGAATCCGGCGAGTATGGCGGCCACACCGGTCGCGGACCAGAGCAATCGCGTTACGCCGCGTTCGAAAAACATCGTATTGATCCGCAGGCGATCGGGCAAGTATGCGCTTAGGCGTTGAGCCAGCGCGGGAGCGAGAACGATTGCGCAAACGGACACGTTTCGCGCGGCACTGAGCGCCATCCACGTAACGGCGGCAAAAATCAGGATCTCCGGCCATCGCCGCGATCGCTCGACTCCCAATATGCACGTGCCCAGGATCGCTACAAGCGCTCCGCCTGCGAACGAAAATTGCGTAATGTCGGACGGCTGCCATTCGTTGATTGCGATGCGGATCGGACTTTGCACGAGCGCAACCGCATAGATCGGAAGACGGTAGCCTAGCGGCGTGACAAACACCGCGCCGGCGCACGCAATAGTCAGCAGCGTAAGCTCGCGCACGCGCGGACTCCACGCGCGGTCCTCAAGCGCCGTCCCGGCAGTCCACAACGCGAGTAAGAACGGCGCAAGCAGCGCGCTGGCGTGCAGATTTGCCCATATTGCAACGAGGAAGACAATCCACCAGCGCGAGCGCCCCTGCGCGGTGCGCAGAACGAGCATGACGGCAGCGAGCATCGCCCATGCGAAAACCTGCGCGCGAATTCCGTACGATTCGGCCATCGAGCAGGCAACGAGCAATACGGCGATAGCCGTTGCGATTGTCGAAGACCCCAAGCGTCGCGCACTGATTGCCGTCAGCATGAGCGTCGCCCCTGCGGCACCTACGGTAAGCGCCGCAAGAAGCACGAACCACGGCGATCCAAGCGTGAGCGCAACCAGGATGCTCAGTGCCCATTCCTGCGCAACCCACGGTGCGCCGGCAGCCGTGAACGCCTCATGACCCAAAGCGCTGGGGATGTGCCCGGTATGCAGAATTTGCAATCCTAACCACTGCTGCCAGGCGATGTCTCCGTCTTGACTCGGGTCGACCCAGGCCGCAACCGCAAAGCGCGCCAAGAAGATGAGCGCGATCGCGAGCCCGACCTTCATGCTTCCGTCTGCCGCTCGGGGTTCACCGGATTGCGGCGATGGCCGGTTTTGCGCGCGAAGCCGAAGAACGCCGCGAGGACGGCAAGGGCGTACAGAACGATCGGCGTGTGACCGACCACCGCTATTCTTCCAGAACGAAGCGATCGCCGACGAGCACGTCACATTGCTCGAGCGCGCCGTTACCCAACTCGACAACGGATTCCGCTCCGCGGCACGCGAGCAGGAATCGGTTCTGCGGCACCGCGCAGACCGTACGAAGAACACGTTGATCCTTGTCGAGAAAGACGACGTCGATCTGCGTCTTCATGCCGATCGTATGGATAACACCGCAGTCTTCAAACCATAGTCCCTCTCGCGGCTCGACGTGCTTTCGCGGAATCAATCCGACCATTCGTTCGCACCAGCCTTGCGCGCGCTTCACTTCCGTGGCGACGACCTCGCCGGTGGTCGCATTGCGAAGGCGCATCACCCGAGCGCTCCCAGCGGAATTGCAACCGCAATCGCGCAGGCTAAATACGGGCCGAAGGCGATTGGCTGTGTTTGACGGCCGCGTATGAACGCATAGAACACGGCTGCCAGGCATCCCCCTGAGAACGCGATCAGCGCCAGCTGAGCCCCGAGTATCGCGCCCCCGAGCGCAGCCAGTTTGACGTCGCCCCACCCCATTCCGCGGCCCTTCGAAACCGCAGCGGTAATTGCAAACGGCACAAAAGCAGCTGCGGCATAGATAAATGGCCAAGGCTGCTGCCGCAGAAGTGCGATGAACAGGATAATGGCGAGCGGACCGAGCGTGAACGCGTCGGGGATAATACCGAAGCGCACGTCCGTGCACCAGATTGCCGCAAGCGCGCATACAACAAGAGCCAAAATCGCCATCTGAGCCGCGTCGCCGTGCATTGCGACAAGGGCGCCGACGATCGCGCACCCCGCTAGAATCCACGGTATGGGCGGTTGTGACGGTGCCGGACCGTCCTCGAAACGTTCGGCCTTGACGGTCCCGGCCAGCAGCACGCCGACGAAACCGGCGATGCCGAAGAAGAGTGCCCCCAGGATAATACCCATCGACCCTTCCTACATCTGGTGTGAGAAATAGTTGACGACCAGACTGCCGAAGATGATGACAAAAAGTGCCGGCAGTAGGAAGAACGCCATCGGGAAGACCATCTTCACGGGCAAGCTTCGCGGCATGTTCCTCAACCATGATGATACGGTGTGTTCTGGTGTCGTCGGCAAGTTCTGCAAGGATCTTTCCGACGTTTGCGCCGAGCCGCTCCGCTTGCGTGATCGCAGCGACCGTCGTTGTAAATTCTGACTGATTGACGCGATCCGCCGCAGCCTTTAGGGCTTCAGCGCGCCCGCGGCCAAGACGGACTTCGGCCAGAGCCTCTTTGATCTCTTCGCCCAGCGCGCCGGGTGCCGCGTCAACAGCGTAGGCCAGCGCTGCATTGAGTGAAAGGCCTGCCTGCACGGTTGAGGCGATCATGTCCAGAAAGTCCGGAAGCGCTTTTTGCACGGCTTCCTTGCGTTTTTCCATTGCGCGTGTCAGCAGCGATATCGGAGCATAGACGATGGCGCAAAACAGCGAGACGAGCAGTAACCCAAAAACCAGCGGCGGTAAATGCACGTAACGAATTGCGAGCAGGACCACGATTATCGCCAGGAGCAGGGACGCCGCGACTCGCAGCACGATCTGTACCGGCGTTACCGTATACCAGCCCGCTTCGAGCAGCATCTGCGAGAGCTTGCTCTGCTGTTCTTTGGGGATCACTCGAGTAACGAAGCGCTCAATCTTGCCGGCCGTTTCAGGCGAGGCCGAGCCGGAGCTGCGCAACTGCAATTCCTCGAGGGTGCGGCTGAGCGGGCTCTTTGCCGGTATGCATGAGACGGTCAAGAGGAAGGCGGAGACGGCGCCCAGGATCACGATGACGAATTCGAGGTCCGGCATCACACGTTCACCTTCAAAATGCGATTGAGCACGATAACACCGAGAACTTCAAGGCAAAGGACGACGAGCAAAACGTTATGGCCCGTGTGCGTGGAAAGCAGTCCGCTCGCCATTTGGGGCTGGGTCATGAGGATATAACCGCCCATGAAAACCGGCAACGCCCCGAGCACTATAGCGCCCATTCGCCCCTCAGCCGTCAGAGAGTGAACTTTGCGCCTCATGCGCCGGCGCTCTTTGATCGTATTCGCGAGCTGCTCGAGCACGCGGCCCAGATCTCCGCCGGTCTGCGAGTTGATTCGTATTACCCGCGCCATCATGAGGGTTTCGTTCGTCTGTACGCGGCGAGCCAGGTCGTCCAAGGCATCGTGCACGCTGACGCCGATCTGCGTCTGCCCGATGATGCGCGCAAACTCGTGACGCGCCGGATCCTTCATTTCGTCGCTGACGAGCGCGAGCGTTTGCTGCAGGCCTAGGCCGCTTCGAAGCCCGCTCGCCATCAGACGCAGCACCGTTTCGAATTGGCCCAGAAACGCTTCCGTTCGTGCGCGCAGCCGGGACTGAATAATCATCCAGTACGCACCGCCGGCAATGCGCGGCGGCAATCGGAAGCATCAAGATTCCAACGATCACCGAGGGCTGAATAATCCAGACCGAAAGAATCCACAGCAGAGCGGTCCCTACGACCCACGTGATCACGATTTCCTCGGGCTTGCGGCGCACGCCGGCGCGATCGAGCATCGAGGCCGAGTTTGTGATTGTATCGCTGGCGCCCTTATTGATCATCGTCCCAAACGGCGAAGAACGCGAGAGCCGCAGTTGCCGCGGCGCCCAGAAATATCGCCAAAGGTGCGAAGGTTACCATGTTCGCGCCGCCATTGTCAGAGATGAGAGTTTGCGATGGTCGTAGGCGATGCCGAACTCTTCAAAGCGCTGCAAAGCCAGCGGCTGCACGCCGGTATACTGATATTCGCCGACGACGCGGCCGTTTTCGTCCATGCCGTGCTGATGGAAGCGGACGATGTCGTGCATCGTGATGGTATCGCCTTCCATGCCGACGATCTCGCTGACGGCCACGACTTTGCGGCTGCCGTCACGCAGACGAGACGTCTGTATAATCACGTTGATCGCGCTTGATACTTGCTCGCGGATTGCGCGTACGGGAAGATCGAAACCCGCCATGAGCACCATCGTCTCAATGCGTGCCAGCGCGTCGCGCGCGGAGTTTGCGTGAATCGTCGTGAGCGATCCGTCGTGTCCGGTATTCATTGCTTGAAGCATGTCGAGCGCCTCGGGACCGCGGGCCTCACCGACGACGATCCGATCGGGACGCATGCGCAGAGCGTTGCGAACCAGGTCGCGAATCGTGATCTGGCCGGTGCCCTCGAGGTTGGGCGGACGCGACTCCAAGCGAACGACGTGGGGTTGGTTCAATCGCAGTTCGGCGGCGTCTTCGATTGTCAGGATGCGCTCGCGCTGCGGCAAGTACGACGAAAGGATATTTAGGAACGTCGTTTTTCCCGACCCGGTGCCTCCGCTGATCACCATGTTTATCCGTGCTTCGACGCACGCCCGTAAAAAGTCGAGAACCTCCGCTGTTACGGAGCTGCTTTCGAGCAGATCTTCGGCCGTCAGACGGCGGTTGCCGAAACGACGGATCGTGAGCGTCGGTCCGTTGAGTGCGAGCGGCTGAATGATCGCATTGACACGCGAACCGTCGGGAAGGCGCGCATCGACCATCGGTGCCGATTCGTCGACGCGCCGTCCCAGCGGCGCAATGATGCGCTCGATGATCAGCCGCAGCGAGGCCTCGGAAGGAAAGCGCTTAACGGTCTTTTGAATGATGCCGGCGACCTCGACGTACACCTCATCGGGACCGTTGACCATGATTTCCGTGACGTCCGGATCGTGCATGAACTCTTCGAGCGGTCCAAGCCCGAGCGCTTCGTTCACGACCTCGAGCTTGATTTGTGCGATCGATTCGGCGCTGTCCGCAATCGGGCTGCGCGATAGAATATCTTGCGCGATCTGGCTGATCTTGGAGCGCAGCTCCGCAAGTTTGGCCGAGTCACCTTGTGCCTTGCTCGCGTCCACCAGGTCTAAATTTCGTGCGAGTGCATCGTGGATCTGAGATTTCAACTGTTCCCGCGGCGTCATCGTCATTCCGGGGGCGGCGGGCCTGTATGTCGACGGCCCTGTGGAAGAGCCGGCTTCGTGGATGACGGGCGTCGTCGAATCACGCTTGGTGGAGCGGCGATCGCGAATCTGACCTGTATCCGAGGCGAGCAACCCTTCCAGCGTTTGTTCCGGTGCGATCGTACGCAGTTCACGCTGGAGCTGCGCCAGCCCCCGGGCAAAATTTCGATCGTTGATTGAAGGCAGCTCTGCGAGTACGGAAACACCGACGCTCCGCTCGACTTCAGCGCGCGTTGCCGTAACGTTGTTCGACCGGGAGGCGAGCACCGCGGCAATCCGCGCAGGCGGGATGCCGAAGCGGCGCAACTCGTTCACGAGCGTGCGCGCAGCCGTCACGCCGAGAAGCGTCGGCTCAGTAACGACGATGAAACGCGTCGCCCGAACGACGAACGGACGCACCGTGGCCGCAAACGGTAACGGAACGTCTACCAGAACCACACCCGGCGCAGTGAGCGATGCTGCGAATGCTTCAACATCCTGCAGGTTGGTCGTGAAGGAGGACTCGTAAGAGTCGGACATTTCGACCAGCGTTACGCCGTTGACGCGCGCTTGCGCGATGTTCTTTCCTTGCTCCGAGCGCGCATGCATCGAGATAGCGCACGCCGTCCATGAGTATCGCCGCACTTCGTCGCCCCGAAAAATCGGCATCGACTAACGTGACATTGGTCTCTGCATGCATCGCCTTTGCGAGCTCGACGCACAGCGTCGAGGTGCCGGCGCCGCCTTTGGCGCCGACAAAGGCGAAGGAGGGTGCATTCATGGAGTGGACCAGCCGATGTGATCACCGTCGATGATCATGATGTTGCCGTGCGCCGGCGGGTCCGCGTGCGCGGGTTGCGGCGCGGGAGCCGCCGGTGCGGCGGCTGCGGGTGCCGGAGCGGGCGCGGCTGCGACTTGCGTTACCGGAAACTGCAGCGACTCGGTGGGCTCCGAGTTCAGCGGTTCGCGCGGAGAGCGCAGCGCCAAACGCAGCGTCGTATTTTGATCGGCGGATGCGAGCAGATCGGCTTGATGCGGGGTTACTTCGAGCGTTACCGTCGTGGAGTTTTCTTCTTCAGGCGACGGCGTTGCCGAAGTGGTTTCCATTGAGTTGCCGACGGCGAGGACGCGAATGCCGCGCAGAATTGTGGCAGCCTGCGGTAGTGCGTCGCCGCTTCTGGGCGGAATCGCGATGATATCGACGCGATCTCCCGGCTCGATCATACCGGAAATGCCTTTAACCTTGTCAATTTGAATGCTGACGGCACGATTGCCGGGCGCGAGGCGCACCGGCAGCCCGACGTCCTGCGGACGACCGACTTTGGATGCGGTTATTTGCGAGCCGGCCGGGATCGTGATGAGCGAGAGCGTGCCGTTTGCCTGCGAGGTATCGGAGATTGCGTCGCGCTCCACGACTTGTCCCGGAAGCGTGGTCTGCTGCAGCATATTCGATGTGATGGTCGTTCGCGCGGGAATATCGACGGCCGCAACGACGACGGTTCGCGGTTGATTATTCGCGAGCGTCGAGCGTTTGACGTTGTTGATGTAGTTGAGCGTGAGCCATCCGGTTCCCACAGCGAGCAAAATAGCGAGTAAAAGAGTCATGCGGCGCGTATTCATAACGAAATCCTCAAAGAAAAGCCCAGGGCGTTGCCGAGAGCGAGGCCGAGAGCACCCGCGAAAATCGCGAGTGCGTACGGCATCGAGCCGACGGCTGAAGGAACGACTGCCGGACGAAGTCCGGACAGTGCCGGGAAATATCATGGTACTCAAATTAGAAAGCATCGGGCGGATGCGTCCGCGCGCAACGGCAACCGCGATCCCAAGCAATCCACCCGCAAGAATTGTATAGAGCAGGAACGCGAGAGTATCCGGCCAGCCCAGGACGGCCGCGGCTGCGGCTGCGAGCTTGACGTCACCACCCCCGATGAGCCCTAAGGAAAAAAGCGCCGTACCCGCGAGAAAAACCGCAAGCGACACCGCTGTATTCACAAGTGCCGTTTGAAGTCCATGGGTGGCGCTCAGCGTTAGGCCCGCGACGAGAAGTGCCGCGGAGATTTCGTTCGGAATTCGCCGCGTCTTTACGTCTTTGTATGCCGCGATTGCCGCGGCAACGAGTACCAAGACCAACGCAATCATTTTGCCGTCGACACCTACAGAGAGGCGTTGACATTCTGGAAGGCACTGCTCACGCTTTGGCCGAGCGTGGTAACCACGCCGATGCAAACTGCCGCGATGAGCGCGACCATGATGGCATATTCAACCATCGTGGCTCCTTCGTCGTCGCGAAGGACGGCCTTTAAATGTCGTAATCATCGATCGTTTCATTCCTCTTAATTATTTCACCGTTACCCGCGTGTGCGCTTTACGCGCACACGCAAGACGGCGGCAGCATCCGTTGCTTATAACGAAGCGTTGACGTTTTGAGAACGCGCTGCTGACGCTTTTGCCGAGCGCCGTGACGACGCCGATACAGACGGCTGCAATAAGAGCGACCATAATGGCATACTCGACCATCGTGGCGCCTTCATCGTCGCGAAGAACATTACGAAGAGCATTGAACATGTCGGTGTTTCTCCAATCAGTGTGTAGTGGGACACATGTCCGGTGGCAAGTCACTTGGACAATAGGGCTTGTCGGATGGAATGCTAACGCCGGCATTGGGAGCGCCGACGGTTATTGTCGCCGATGCCGGAGTGACACCGGGCGCCGAAGTAGCCACGACCTTTATCAGCGTACCGGCCTGATAATCCGGGCCGATCGTGATGCTTGCTTGGAATTGGCCATTCGAATCAGGCTGTATGTCGTTACGACTGAGCAGAATCGTGGGAAGCTCATGCGAGATTGTTGCTAGGAGCGTGATCGTGACCGGCACGGCTGGAGGTGCGTGGCCGCTTACGTTCACGGCTGCGCTTCCTTGCTGCGGGCGCACATCCAGGGTGATAGCACCGCTAACGGGCGGCAGGGTCTGCTCGAAGCGCACTTCGTGCATAGGAGCCTGCGATGCCGCTGCGATGAAAGCCAAGCGTGCAAGACGTGCGGCGAGGGAGGTAGATACCAGCATATCGCCGTTGACGTACTGCGGTGCCGCGTCGGCAAATTCGACGCGGTTGTTGACTTCGTACATGGTTGCGCCGGGCCTGATCACGATCACGATTCCCGGCCGGTAGAGGCGAACAGCGCGCTCCGGAAGGAGCCACTGCACGTTATATCCATTGTGATTGGCCACAGCCGTAAGAGAATGGCTCACGCTTTGTGCTTGCGCGCCGCTGCCCGCAACGCTTACAAGCACGGTTAAAACGAGCGCCACCATGGATTTGTACATGCTGCCTCCGTCTCTATCGGTGGCTGCATCATTACACTTGCCGGGCCGGGGTTACAATACTGCGCGCCGGTGTTCACGGCAAACTTGACCTAACGTCAATTGGCGTTAGCGAATTAACGCAGGCCCCTATGCGATAATGCCGCCACGGAGCGGCTCACTTGCGCCATCTAACAACGCGCCGTTCCGACGGAGGAACAGCAGAAAATGGTCATCGGACGACTCTATCGCACGATGGGTGCGCTGCTTGCAATTGCAGCTGGCGTACATGAGCCTTTACGGCGAGCGCGCATGCAGCAGAGCGCGTTTCGCTCATTTCGCTGCAATCCGGACACTCCGTGATTCTGCGCGCGCCCGGCCTAGAGCGGCTCGCCGTTGGGGACGGGCGCATTGCCGGCGTCGTGCCGGTTGGCAGCTCGCAGGTCGTCATCAACGGCAAGGCTCCCGGGCACACGACGGTGTTCGTATGGGCCGCCGGAGTGCGTTCAACCTATGAAGTGACGGTTACCGAGCAGCAGGTCGACGATTTAGCGCAGATGCTTCGAACCTCGGTCGACGATCCCAACGTGCAGATCGTCAGCTTCGGGCATTCCGTGGTCGTGCGCGGTACGGTTCGCGACGGCGCGGAATACAGCCAGCTCGAGCGACATCCTGGGCCAGTTCGACAAGGTCGCGAAAGCCGAAAACTACACCGTCGTCAATGCCGTCGTCGTCGCTCATCCGCTCGGCGACCTGCAGCACGACATTGCCAACCTCCCCGGTGCCACCGACATTCGCGTCGATCCCGACGGCAAAGGCAACGTTATCGTGAGCGGCTACGTGCGAGACGCGGTGACGGAACAAGCGATTCTGCAGCGCGCACGCGGCATTGCCGGACAGTATCTCTCGAGCGACGGCAAGCTGATCGACCGGATCAGCACCGATCTGACCAGCCAAGTCGACATCAAGGTGTATGTCTTGGAGATCGACAGCACGGCGGCAAAAAACCTCGGGCTCCAACTTCAATCGGCGATCTTCCAGCCGAATGGGACATACCTCTTAGGGCCACCGAATTTTCCACTCGTCGAAAACCCCGTTCCCGGCGGCAAGGCGTTAACCACGGGCGCGTTCTTCCGGACGATTACGCTTGCCCCTACGATCAATCTGATGGTTCAAGAGGGACATGCCCGGATTCTTGTCCTCTCCGGACTTAGTCACGACGCCGGGCAACGCAGCCTCGTTCCTGGTGGGCGGCTCGTATCCGATTCCATATTCGACGGGCTTGGGACAAGTCAGCATCCAGTACAAGGATTACGGCGTGCAGCTCAACGTGACGCCGACGCTGCTCGGCAACGGTTCGGTTGAAGCCAAGATTACGCCGAACATCTCGGACTTGGACTTCAGCAATGCGGTTACGGAAAACGGATTTGTCATTCCGGCGCTCAAGACGAGCACGCTCTCGACCGACGTCATCACGCAAGCCGGTGAATCCATCCTGATGGGCGGCATGCTGCGCCGGGTCGAACAGCGCACGATCCAAAAGATTCCGCTGCTGGGCGACATCCCGATACTGGGGGAACTTTTCCGGTCGACCAACTATCAGAGTCAGCAATCCGACGTGGTGTTCGTCATGACACCCGAGATCATCACGCGATAATAGCATGAGCGGCACGCTGGCGCTCCCGGCCTCGTCCGTTCCGCGTACGCTCGCGCAGACGCTTACGGAGCTGCCATTCGGCTCGCAATCGCAGATTCGAGTCGAGGATGGGCAGCTCTCGGCGTTTCTCGCGTACGCGGGATTCGATAAGCACGTTGGGACGGCCAGATATGCGCTTCGGATCCTGAACAACTCACCGGTGCCGGCCTTTGCCCGTCTGTTCGTCGACATCCGCGGCAAGCAGATTCCGGCATATCCGCGGGATATCGAAGTTGCGCCGTACTCAATGCGCGACGACATTATTCCCATTCGGATGGACGTCACCGGCCCGTTCGATCGCGCGATCGTTGCGGTCTCCTCCGATCAGAACTACTTCACGCTGGAAGCGCCGCCTCCGCCGCGCGCACGTACGAATTGGATAAAATGGTGCGCGCTTGCGGCGATTCCGCTTTTTGGAATGGGAGCCGCTGCGGCCTGCGTCCCGCGCATCCTCGATGTTTCGGCTCCGCAAAAGGCCGTGGCCGGCACGACGTTGCAGGTGCCGTATCAAGTCGCCGGAGTCGGCCGAGTCGAGTACGATTTTCAAACGCGGGACGGCTTGCAGATCGCAGCCGGTCTGGCAACGTCCTCCGGCGTTCTGAATTTACAGATTCCGCGCGACGGCGCGGGTGCGCCGTACACGCTGCACCTTCGTATGCGCAACGCATTCGCGCTCGCGCAGGATAGCGCGACGATCGCCGCAGTCGTTCCCGCCACGGTTAGAGCAAAACCAGTGCTGGCGCCCGGCGCCTCGATTCAGGATCTTTCGGTAACGCCCTCTCCGGTAGCCGCCGGCTCATCGATCGCCGTCCGATACGCGACCCAAGGACAAGACGGCGACGTCTTTCTACTCGATGCTTCAGGCATGACGTGGGCCCACGCGCCGATGTCGCTGAGCGGATTGACGAAGCTGGTTGTGCCGCAGGCAGCGGCAGGGCGGCAGATGCGCGTGGTTCTGCAGGTGCGGCGTGGTAAAGCAAGCGCCGTGAGTTCGGTCGACGTCGCCGTCATGCCCTCGCAGCAACCGATAGCACAAGCCTCCCAGTCGCAAGCAAAACGCGCGACTCCCGCTGCGGCGCCCAGCGCCTCACTTTCACTTTCCTCGCAGGTCGTGTCCCCCGGTGACACCGTGACGGCAACGGTGAGCGGCGTACATGGCGACGTGCGGATCACGCTGATGAGCGCATCGGGGGCGACACTCGCTCAGGGCGATGCGGATGAGAGCAACGGCGTGACGCTCAATGCGCCGACCGTTACAACGCCGACGACGTTTTTCGTCGTCGCGACGCTGACGAGCGGTGTCGCTCAACAAAGCATCGTCAAACGGCTCGTCGTGACGCCTCGCTAGGAAGTCTATGCGAATAGCCGCAATCCTCGTAGAATACCGATGCGAAGAACGTGATGCATCGAGGCAATCTGTCGGCTGTGCCGGCGGCAATGCTTACCGTCGCACTGCTCTTCTCGGTGGTGCTGGGCTTTGTCGCTTCGTCTTTTGATTTTCGCGCCTTTTACTGTGCCGGCGCGATAGTGCAGCAAGGAGGCAATCCTTATGCTGGGGAGCCGCTGCATAGCTGCGAACGCGCACTCCCGAACGATCCGTTCGCGCCGTATAGTAAGTCGACTGCGTTGCCGGTACCGTTGCCGGGCTACGTCATCGCGCTTTTCGTTCCGATGGCTCGCCTGCCGTTTACGATCGCAGCGCGAATTTGGACGCTGCTCCTGTATGCTGCAATCATTCTCGCGGTGATGTGCGCCGTTTCCCTTACGGGCTTTCCGCTTACGGTCGTCGTTTCCGCATTCTTGCTCTCGCTATGCGCTGCATCCATAGGACTGGGTGAATCGGTGCCGCTATGTGTGGCTGCCGTGTGCTTTGCGGCGCTATTGGCACGAAATGGAAGGTGGCTCGAGGCCTCGCTGGCTGCAGCTGCGTCGCTGATCGAGCCGCACGTCGGGTTACCCGTCGTACTTGCCCTTGCGCTTTGGGTTCCGGCCTCGCGCTTGCCGCTTGCGCTAGCGTTGGGTACTCTCGCCCTGCTTTCGATCGGGATTCTTGGTCCCGGCGCCAACGTCGACTACTTCGTCCACGTGCTGCCCGCGCATGCGCTGTCCGAACTAGGATCGGACGCGCAGCTGAGCTTGTCCGTCATATTGAACGGCGTGGGCGCTGGGCCGCGCACCGCAATTGCGCTGGGAATGGTTGCCTATCTGCTCGCATGCGTGGGTGGTATTGGCCTTGGCCGCCTGCTTGCGCAAAAATTTGATTCAAACGCATTTCTGGTTGCCACACCCGCGGCGTTTTCGGTAATGGGTGGAACGTTTATTCACGTCACTCAAATTGTTGTAGCGCTCCCACTCGTGATGCTGCTTCTTACGGCAACGCCTCGCTATAGGACGCTTTTTCTAGTCGCGCTGCTGCTGCTATCAGTGCCTTGGCGCGTCGTGGGAAGCCCGTTGCTTATCGCGGTTGCATCGAGTGTCGTCCTGTACCTCGCTTGGGAGATTTCTTCTCGGAATTGGCGCGTGGCGCTTTTCTCCTCGGCCTCCGCGCTTGTACTGATGCTCATACTAAATGTCTGGATGGCGGCTCCTCCGATGCAGAAGCACCAGGGAAACATATACGGCGCATCGATCAGTACGCGCTACGCCGAAGCGAGCTGGGCGCGCTACAACGAGGAATATCTTTCAACCGGAACTCCCGAACGATGGTGGAGGCGCGTCCCAACGTGGCTGGGCCTTCTTTTAGCAGGGAGCGGAGCGGCTATTGTGGGTCTCGCGCGGCCTAGGGATGTTCTTGTAAATGCGCGCGAGGCCCAAGCGATATGATGCGCGGCGGCGAAAACGCGGATTACGCACATCGATGGTCTACGTGCAGTCGCAGTGCTCTCGGTCCTGTTCTTTCACGCGGGCCTGAATGATATCGCAGTTGCGCATAGCCATTCCTGGCTTGCATTTCTGCTCAGGCAAGGCTCCCACGGCGTTGACCTGTTCTTTGTTCTTTCCGGGTTCTGTTTAGCGTACCCGGTGCTCGCGCGGCGATTGTCTGGTAAACGCACGGATTTCGACGTCGTCGGCTTTGCTGCGCGCCGTCTCGTACGTATTGTTCCTCCTTACTATGCGGCGATCGCGCTGCTTTTAGCCGTATGCGCCGACGCTCATTCGCTTTCACTCCGCTTCTCCGGAGGCGTTGAACCTGGGTGGCTACTCGCCGTCCGCCGTCGTGAAGCAGCTTCTATTTCTGGATCACGATCGCGTGTACCTGAACAGCTCCTTTTGGACGCTGGCCATAGAGTTTCGATGGTACTTCCTTTTTCCAATCGTGCTTTGGGTTTGGACTCGCTCTCGTTTCGCATTTGCGCTCATCGGAGTTGCGGCGGCCTGCGCGAGCCAAACAGGCGCGAGTAACGTAGACTTGTTGTTCTTGCCCTCGTTCATGTTGGGCATTGTTGCCGCAGACATCTATCTTCTGGATTATCAGGTGGCTCGTTATGCGTGGATTCTGCTGCCGGTGCTCTTGGGCGGGGCCATATTAGCCGGCTCCGGACTCACGACCGACGCGAGTCACTGGGCGTATATTCAAAATCCACTGTGGGGCCCGGCGCTGTTTTGTCTCGTCGTTGCGGCAGGCACGACTAGTGTAACAAGGGCTGCACTTTCCTGGAAACCCTTAACGTTCGTCGGCTTTACTTCGTATGGGATTTATCTCGTTCACGAGCCGGTCATCGGTTTTGTCGAGCGATACGGTAAGTCTTTTGTTTCTGGACCGGGGTTGTACGCGATGATGTGCGCCGGCGGATTGATCACAGGCATAGCGTTCTCACTCTTGGCGGAAAAACCGTTCGTCTCTTCAAGGGTCAAGGACCTGTTGGTCGTAGACGCGCAGCGAGCGCTATTGCGCCTATTCACTTTGTGCCGGATACGGCCAAGTTTCTCTTTGAGTACGTATGTCCAGCGTCCCCAGATCGTTGAAGCGGACCGCAGTTCAGCGAAGAACGCCGTTGGACTCCCCGTTCTCGCCGACAAGGTGAGCGCATGAAGGGTCTTCTCGGGGCACAGAGTCGCTGTGTGGATGAACGCAGGGTATTTTGGACCCTGTCGATCGCACTGCGACGGCGCGCCGTTTTTCCCACCGCTCTCCGGTTACAGCGGCGGTCGCCGCGGGCATCCTTTAACGTGATGGCATCGCAGATCTTGCCTTCGTTCGGGCCCCTCATCGCTGGTCCGCGCTTGCGTCGGCAGGCCGTCGCGTGAGCTTGATACGGGTAAGCGCGGTGCACGCGGCGATTGCCGCGCAATCGATGCGAACGCTTTTTTTCATGACTGTTTTGGCGGACCTGCTCGTCTTCGGCGGCGGAATACCGCTGGGCCGTTATTCGCTCTCTGCCGCAGCGGATTCTTCGAGCAGCGCATTGCTTATTGCAGGTTTACTCGCCGCGAACATCGCTTTGCTTGGTGTGCTCTTTATTGCGATTGCTTGCACGACGCTGCTCAGCCATCGCATCATTAGACGATTTTTCACCCCCGTGCGTACGGTTAAGGTCGTGCGGGGCGAGATCGATACTGCGGAGAGCGAGGCGCGTTTCCGGCGCTAGGATGATGTGAGGATAGGATGGCTGACGTTTCTCTTTCGAGCGTGACCGTACGGAATGATGTAACGGCGTTCGACGCCGTGATGTCCACCCGGGCAAGGCTGGTCGTGCTGAGCTGCCTCATGCTTTTTGTCGAGTTGGCTCTGATTCGGTGGCTTGGATCGAACGTCGTCTACCTGTCGTATTTTTCAAACTTCGTCCTACTCGGCAGTTTTCTGGGCATTGGGCTGGGGTTTCTGCGAGCGAACTCCAAAACCGATCTGTTTCCATGGGCTCTGACCGCGCTGGCCGCGCTCGTTGCGTTCGTTTTTATTTTTCCCGTGAGAATAGATCGCTCGGGAAGCGATCTGATCTACTTCGGAGGAACACTCACGCCGGACGGGCTGCCGATGTGGTTTGTCCTGCCGGTGATTTTTCTAATGGTCGCGCTGGTGCTAGCCGCGATCGCTCAAGGAGTTGCACGAACGTTCGCGCTGTTCGAGCCGCTGGAGGCATACCGCCTGGACATTCTGGGAAGCCTGGCGGGAATTGCCCTGTTTACGCTGCTCTCGTTCATGGGTGCGCCGCCCTTGGTGTGGGGCGTCCTGGCGCGGGATTGCTTTTCTGGCCCTTTACGGTCGAAGACTGCGCCTAATCCATCTAGTCGCCCTCGCCGGAATGCTCGTACTGCTCGGACATGAATCGTTTGTTCCCGGGGACAGCTGGTCACCGTATTACAAGATCTCCGTCTTCGATGCAAAAACTGCCGGAGTAAAAGCCCTGAACGTGAACGGCATCCCACATCAACTCATCGAGTCCACCGCACAGCGAAGAGCTCGGGAGCCCGTGTATTTTTTGCCCTATCGGCGCGTTCTCTCCAATCCGCTTCGAAACGTGCTTATCATCGGTGCCGGGAACGGCGCCGACGTAGCAATCGCGCTTGCGGCGGGGGCGAAACATGTCGATGCGGTTGAAATCGACCCGCGCATCTATCAGATCGGCCGTGAACTCAACCCGGATCACCCATACCAGAACCCACGGGTTACGATTCACATCAACGATGGACGCGCGTACCTCCAACAAAGTCGCAGTACGTACGATCTCATTCTGTTCGCGTTACCCGATTCGCTCGTGCTTGTCGCAGGTCAATCGTCCTTGCGGCTCGAGAGTGTACTTGTTCACGGTTGAAGCGATGCGTGCTGCCCGCGCGCATCTGACCCCGCAGGGTGCGTTCGGAATGTACAACTATTACCGGGAACCGTGGCTGATCGATCGGCTTGCGGGATCGATCCAGACCGTGTATGGGAACCCGCCGTGTGTCGACAACGATCACACGTATGGGCGTTTCGCCCTGTTGATGATTGGTCGCTCCGGCGGCCACGTACGCTGCGCAAACACGTGGAGTCTGGGGACCCGAGGCGCCCCATCGGGCTGTTGACGACGATCATCCGTTCTTGTATCTGCGAACGCGTGCCATCCCCGTGCTTTATCTGGTGACGATTAGTGCGATTCTACTCGCATCTTTCGTGCTGGTCCGCCTTACCGCAGGTCCGCTTACGCAGATGCGCGGCGATTTGGATCTCTTTTTCATGGGGGCTGCATTCTTACTTCTGGAGACGAAGAACGTCGTTCAGTTCGCACTGCTGTTCGGCACGACGTGGTTTGTCAATGCGCTGGTATTCTTCGGCATACTCCTTGCGGTGTTCATAGCCGTGGAAGTCGCGCGGCATGTACGTCTCGGGCATCCCGGTCGCCTGTACACGGTGCTGTTCGCCGCGCTTGCCTTGGCCTGGGCGATTCCGCCGGACAGGCTTCTCGGGCTTGATGTCGCTCCGCGGTTTGCGGCTGCGGCAGCACTGGCGTTCGCACCCGTCTTCCTCGCCAATCTCGTCTTCGCTCAGCGTTTCCGCGCCGCGGGATCATCAACGATTGCGTTCGGCGCGAATCTGCTGGGTGCGATGGTCGGCGGAATTCTCGAATATTCGGCACTGGCGCTTGGATATCGGAGCCTTTTGCCGGTCATTGCCGTCCTCTATCTCCTTGCGTTCTTACTCGGACGTGCGCATTTGAGGCAAGGGCGGGCGCCTGGAGAAGCGCTAGCCGGCTAACTAAACGGTTTGGCCGCACCGATACATAGGGTAGGAATAAAGACCTATGCGATCGGCCTTGGAACGAGTACCTTCGACCTACTTAGCAGTCTTTGTCGCGGCGGCCGATGCAACCGTGTGGCTGGCGGCTTTGCCCTTTGAGCTGTATTGCAAGCGCATAATCGCGGGCGGCCACCCGCCGACGCCGTTTTTATTCCTTATTCTGGTCGTGAACGCGCTTCTGCTGGGACTTATGGTTTCGGCCGTCGGCGCAACGGGCGAACTCGTGCGGCGGGGTCTCACTCCGCCGGGGCGAGCGTTCGCTCGGCTTTTTGTTCGGGACCGATCCAGACCGTCTGAATATTAACGAACTCGTGAATGCCGAATGAGGAGAGTTCGCGGCCGTAGCCGCTGCGTTTCACTCCGCCGAACGGCAGACGCGGATCGCTTGCAACCATACCGTTGATGAACACCATGCCCGATTCGATCTGCGCGGCCATTCGCTGCGCATGTTCGGTGCTCCGGGTCCAGATGTTCGCCCCCAATCCAAACGTGGAGTTGTTGGCAAGGTCGAGCGCATGTTCTTCATCGCGTGCGCGAACGACCGCAGCTGCCGGTCCGAAGGTCTCCTGAGCGAACATCGGCGCAGTCACCTGCACGTCCGCGACGACGGTGGGCTCGAAGAAGAAGCCCGCACCGTTCACGGAGTGCCCGCCCGCGGCGATGCGTCCGCCGTCAACGACCGTTTGCGTTATTTGATCGGCTAGGGCTTTGCGCAGATCTGCCCGGGCGCACGGACCGATGTCCGTATCCTCTTTCATCGGGTCGCCGACGCGCTGAGCCGCGGCCGCATCCGCAAAACGGCGCACAAAGCGATCGTAGACGGCATCCTCAACGATAAACCGCTTTGCCGCAATGCAGCTCTGCCCATTATTCTGAAAACGAGCCTTTACCGCATAATCGACCGCGGTTTCGAGCTCCGCATCCGCCAAAACGATGAATGGATCGCTTCCGCCTAGTTCCAGCACGCATTTCTTGAGAGCCGCTCCGGCCGAAGATCCGACGGCGATTCCGGCGCGCTCGCTGCCCGTAAGGGTGACGGCGGCAATTCGCTCGTCGGCGATGCGCGCATCCGCGTCATCGTGATTGATGAGGAGCGCGCGAAATAGACCCTGCGGTGCGTCGGCCTCTTGGAAGATGCGCTCGATCTCCAGCGCGCAGCGCGTCGTGCTGTCGGCGTGTTTGAGCACCATCGTATTGCCCGCCGCCAGCGCGGGCGCGGCGGCGCGAAAGACCTGCCAATACGGAAAATTCCAAGGCATGATCGCGAAGATGACGCCGATTGGCCGAAATGCCACAAGGCTTTGTGCCGCATTGCTTTCGACTTCACGCTCGGCGAGATAGTGCGCTGCATGCTCCGCAAAGTATTCACACGTCCACGCGCACTTCTCCACCTCGGCGCGGGCTTGTACGATCGGTTTGCCCATTTCGCGAACGGCAATTTCCGCAAGCCGATCCCGGTTTGATCGCAGCGCACCGGCGAGCGCATGGAGAAGCTTGCCGCGCTCGCTCACGCCCCGGCGCCGCCACTGCCGAAATGCCGCGCGAGCCGAGTCCAGGTGCGCGTCGATCTCGTCGGCGCGCATGTAGGCGAACCGTTCGATCTCCGCTCCGGTCGCCGGGTTAACCGTAACGATTTCGCTCACAATGCGTGGACCGACCACGGACCGGTCGGCCCGGCAAACACCTCAATCAATCGATCCGGCTGCAAATATTCCTTTGCGACGCGCTGCACGTCGGCAGGCGTTATCCCCGCATACTGTTGCGAGAGCGTTGCGAAGTAGTCGAGCGGCAACCGGTTTTGCGCGATCGTCAAAACCAAATCGCGCTGACCGGAAGCGGACGCCTCGCTGAGCAGCGCTTCCGAGACGAGCCGCACCTTTGCTTCGGCAAGTTCTTGTGCGCTTACCGGTTCGGTGCGCAAACGTTCGAGCTGGTCGCGCACGATCGAAATTGCCGGGGCGACGTTTTCCGGAGAGGCGTTGAGCTGAATCTCGAGGTCACCGCGATCCTTGTCGCTCTTTACTTCGCTGCTCACGCCGTATACGAGTCCACGTTTCTGGCGCAGCTCCTGCCAAAGACGCGATTCGAAATACCCGGAGCCGCCCAGCATCTCGGTAAGCAGCTGAAACGTGTCATAGTCGCGGCTGCTGCGCGCCACCGCACGCTGGCCGAGTTGGATGAAGACTTGGTTCGCATCGGTTTGGACGTACGCATGTCCGGTGTGCGGAGCGGGAAGCGAGGGCTGATCGACTGAGGGCGTCGGGCCTTGATTACGCCAGGAGCCGAAGGCGGCCGACACGGCCCGGCGCGCGCGATCGGGCGTGATGTCGCCGACGATGGCAATCGTCGTGAGATCCGGACGCCAATACCGGCTCGTAAAATCAAGCAAATCCTGACGCGTGATCGAAGAGACGGTTTCCTGCGAGGGAAAGCGCAGAGCGGGATCGTCCGGCGGCAACAGATGCTGCAAGTAAGCGCGATCGACCATCTCGCCGGAGATGTTTTGTTCGGTCGAGACGCTGTTGGCGATCTGCGATCGCTGGAGCGATAGCCAGCGGTCGGGAAAGTCCGGATTCTCCTCGCCGTCCGCAAGCAGGTTCAGCAGCTGCTCGAAGTCGACGGCGAATCCTTGAGCCGAGAAGTTCTGTCCCAGCTCGATCGATGCGCCGATATCGTCCGTCGCTTTGCGCAGCTGCGTGAAATCGTAGTTCTTACTTCCAAAATTCGCGAGCGAGGAAGCCAGGCGAACCAGGCCTTCCTTACCGGCCGGAACGAACGAGGGCGACGAGTCGATGCTGCCGCCGATATAGACGGTCGGGCGATCGGTCTTGGGTTGAACGATCACGCGCAGACCATTTGGGAGCGTGAACGCAACCGGGGCGAGCTTGCTGCGCGCCGTCGTCGGCTTGCGCAGCTCGGCGCGAATGTTCGCCGGCTCGACGATCGGCCCGTTCGGTACACGGGAGCTGAAGTTGTCCGAGGCGGCGGCGTCGCTTTTTTGCGAAGAACGCGAGTTCGGACGCTCGTTCGGCGTGAGGTGCCCGACGACGTTGGGTGTGGCCAGGTATTGCCGCGCGGCGCTGAGCAGGTCTTGGGGTGTGAGCGATGCGAGCCGCTGGTCCTCGTCGCTGTCGCGTTCGCCCACGATGCCGTATGTGTAACCGACCAAATCACCGTATCCGCCGACTGAATCGGCTGCGTACGCCCGCTCCGCGAGCGTTTGCCGCTTTGCCGCGGCAACGAGATCCGGATCGAATCCTACTTTGAGCGCCTGAGTCATCGTTTGCTCAAAGATTTGCTGTGCTTCGGCTCCGGTGTGTCCGGGGTTGAGAATGATGTAGACGTGCATCAGACCGCCGCGCAGCTGCGTATCGGCGTTTGCCTCGACCGTTAGCGCAACGTTCGTTTCCACCAGGGCTTGGTAGAATGGGCCGCGTTCGTTCGGGATCAGATCGGAAAGCGTGCTGATCGCCGGTTCGCCTGGTTCCGTATCGCCCGGCACCGCATACGCGAGATCCAGCACTTCAAATGGGAACGGAAACTCGGCGTCGACGACTTTGCCGGTTGCGGCTTTGGGGTGCGCACCGGCGTGAGCGGGAAGCGTCCGGCGCGGAATGGCACCAAAATCGCGCTTTGCAAGCGCGAAGATCGTGTCGTGATCGACGTCGCCCGCGACCACGAGCGCCGCGTTATTGGGCGCGTACCACTCTTCGTAATACTTGCGCAGGTCCGCGACCGTTGCATTGGCTACGTCGGCGCGCACGCCGCTGGGCGTGCGGCCCGCGGATGAATCCGGATATGCCGCTGCGCGCACGCGCGAGAGTAAATTGAAGAAGGGCGAGCTTTCGTCGCCGTCAATCTCGCTGAGCACGGCCCGCCGTTCGATATCCCACTCGGCGGCGCGCAGTGCCGCATGCTGCATTCGATCGGCTTCGATCTGAAGTGCAATTCCGACGCGATCCGAAGACATGTCGAAAAGGAAATTCGTGTAGTCGTAGTCGGTTTGCCCGTTCATTTGCGCACCAAGCCGGGCAACGATATCGTCCAGACCGCCGGCCGAGATCTCCGGCGTGCCCCGGAACATCATGTGCTCGAGTGCATGCGCGAGACCCGTTTTTCCGGGCGTTTCGTACAGCGAACCAAACCGGTACCAAACCGACGTGTGCACGACGGGCGCAACGTGATTCTCAACGACGATAACCTGCAACCCGTTGGGCAGGCGTGTTTGAAACACCCCGCGGTCGCCGATTCCGGCGTCGGCAGGCTGCGTGCGAGCCGATTGCGGAGCGGCAAGCAAGGCGATGGAAAGAATGATAAACGGGAGCAGGCGCTTCACAATGGTTCTCCGGAGCGGATTGTTACGTTGGTACATGTGCCCGAGCATAACGATCTCGGTCACGTTTCCTCCGAGTTCGAAATGCCCAAATAATAGCGGGTTGATGCCTGAGCGGCAGCATATGGCAGACATCCGATTAATTCCGAGCGCAGGACCCTTACGCCCGCTAGGGCTGCCTCCCGGCGTACGATCTCTACGATACGGTAGAGCGGGGTGGCTGCATAGTCCGTGACATTGAGCGAAACTTGCACGACGCCTTGGCGCAAGGGCAGGCCCAGGGCCTTGAGCGTTCGCAGACCGCCGCTGCGCTGGCGCAGGCGCCGCGCAATCGACCGGGCCAACGCGAGGTTATCGGTATCCAGCTCGACGTTAAACGCGATGAGGATGCCGCGGGCACCGACCGCAATCGCCCCGGCACTTGCATGTTTGGCCACGTCTCCGAAGTCCGGCCGTTCCAGCTCGAAGCGCGCGTCGAGTCCCTCGAATTCTCCTTGCCGGACGTTGGCCAGATTGACTCGCAGCGCGGTAAGCGCCGCTTCTCCATATAAGAAGGTAGGTACGCGCAAACGCTCCCAGATCTGCGCCGCCACCTCGCGTGCCAGACGAACGGCATCCTCCATCCTCGCATCGCGCAGCGGAATGAACGGCAGTACGTCCAGTGCGCCGATGCGCGGATGAACGCCCGATTGCGTGCGCAGGTCGATCCGTTCGATCGTAACCGCGGCGAGTGCCAGAGCGGATTCCCGCATCGCTTCATAGCCTGCGGTCATCGTGAGCACGCTTCGGTTGTGCACGGCATCGCTGGTCCGATGGAGCATGCGCGCTCCGGCACGCTCCACGGCGGCGACGCACTCGTCGATGATGCGCAGGTCGCGGCCTTCGGAGATATTTGGAACCGACTCGAACAACACTATGAGAGTGCGAGTTCGATCGCTCGTGCGATGTCGCCGCAGTTTTGCGGCGTGTAGAGCGTTCGGTAGCCGAGCTTATTTGCTTCGGCAACGCGACGCGAAGCCGCGTTCACCGCGCGGATTTCGCCTGAAAGACCAAGCTCGCCAAAAGCGGCCGCATCAGCCGGCATTGCCCGGTTTCGGAACGAGGACGCAATCGCCAGCGCGATACCGAGGTCGGCGGCGGGTTCATTCACACGCAGGCCGCCCGCAACTGATGCATAGACGTCGTGCGCGCCCAAGTGTAAACCTGCGCGCCGCTCGAGCACGGCGATGATCATCGCCAGTCGCGCCTGATCGATGTTGTTCGCTAAACGCCGCGGCGTGCCGTAGCCGGTTTCACCGACCAGCGCTTGCACCTCGATGAGCACCGGACGCGATCCGACGATGCTCGCGACGACGCATGAACCGTTGCGCTCGCCGGGCGGTCCGTGAACGGCTTGCTTTCCGGAGAGAAAGAGTTCGGAAGGGTTCGCCACCTCGTGCAGTCCGTCGGCATGCATGCTGAAAACGCAGATCTCGTCGACGCTGCCGAACCGGTTCTTATACGCGCGGACAATACGATAGTCGCCGCTTGCCTCTCCTTCGAAATACAGGACCGTGTCGACCAAATGTTCCAGCAGGCGCGGCCCCGCGATCGTACCTTCCTTGGTGACGTGACCGACGATGAACGTCGCGCAGCCGGTGCGCTTGGCGAATTCCATGAGCGCTTGCGTGCAATCGCGAACCTGCGTGACGCTGCCGGCATACGATTCCGATTCGGGCAGCCAGACGGTTTGAATGGAATCGACGATCGAGCGCGGAGGGCGCGTGCCGCTCCAGATGATCGAGCACGCTGCGCAGATTGGTCTCCGGGAAAAGCGCGATTCCCTCGAAGCTCGCGTGCATTTGAACCGCACAAACGCTGTGCGCGAATCTTGACCTGCGCTGCCGATTCCTCGCCGCAAACATAGACGACGTTTTCACCGAGTCTGGCTGCAATCTGCAGCAGCAGCGTTGATTTGCCGGCTCCCGGCGGACCGCCGATCAGCGTCAGGCTGCCCGGAACGATTCCGCCGCCGAGCACCGCATCGAATTCGCCAAGCCCCGTGAGGGCGCGAACGATGCGCTCGTCGTCGACTCGACCCAGCGGAATCGGCCCGCTTTGGGAGCGAAGCGGCGCGGTCGCGACGCTCTTCGCGCTTACAACGCGCATGGGACGCTCGTCGAAGGAATTCCACGCCTCGCATTGCGGACAACGGCCCAGCCAGCGCGCGGACTCGAAACCGCAGGCGGAACAGAAATAAACGGAGCGTGCCTTAGCCACCACGGAGAGTTGCCCGCCAATGCGTATCGGCTCCTCCGTTGGGCACTTCTGCCCTTAGAGAGCGGGCCGTCCTCCACTAGCATAGCTGCGTCGTCGTAACTCACGGCGACTGGGAGTTTCGCACATGACACAGAGAAACAAACTGGCCCATCTCGCGGGCATCGTTGCTCGCGTCCGCCGCGGTGCTGACCGCGTGTTCCGGGGGAGGCGCCGGGAGCACCATGCCGGGCGGTTCCATGCCCGCCCCGCTATCGGGCGATCTCGCTCAAAGCGGAGCGGAAAGGGAGGCGCTTGGTCTGCGCGCTGCGAGCGCGACACCGGCCTCCGCTAACCTTCAATTTGACCGTATCGGGCGGGGCAAAAACATGCTTGCCGAACGCGAAAGGCGTCGGCGTCATTTCCTCGGTTCACGGCGGACAATCGGAGCGATTGCACATCAGTGTTTCGGGACTTGTGAAAAACGCTGATTACGATCTGTTCATCATTCAAGTTCCAACCGCGCCGTTTGGTCTATCCTGGTATCAGGGTGACGTTATTACCAACCCGCAAGGCGTCGGCATCGAGGACTTCGTCGGACGCTTCAGCATCGAGACATTCATCGTCGCACCCGGTACTGCACCCGCTCCTGTCGTGTTCAAAAACACGCCGTTCCCTGATGCATCCAGCAATCCGCAAACCGGTCCGGTGCACCAGTACCACGTCGGATTGTGGTTCAACTCGCCTTCCGTTGCTAAGTCTGCCGGATGCCCGGCGACCGTTACGCCGTTCAACGGCGAGCACAATGCCGGAATCCAGGTCTTGAACACCGCTACTTATCCGCTTCTTGCAGGTCCACTCCGGAACTTTAAGCCGTAAGAAGCATCACGAACCGGCATGACGCGCCTTTTCAAAAGGCGTGTCGTGCCGGAGAGGTTTCTCGCAAGGGGACTGGCATAACCGGCTGCAAAAACCGGTGGCTGTGCAAAGCAACCTGCAAATCGCCATCGACGGCCCCGCTGCCTCCGGAAAAACGACCGTCGCACGGCTCGTCGCCGACCGCCTTCACGTGCTCTATTTGGATACGGGCGCGATGTATCGCGCGCTCGCATATCTCGCACTGCGAACGCAGACCGAACTCGACAATGAAACCGCGCTCGTCCGGTTATGCGAACAGTATCGCATTCGCGTCAATCTCGATCGCAGCGCTCCGCTTGGGTTTCGGATCTTTGCCGGTCCGGCCGAGCTCTCGCACGTGGCAGCTCGAGTCGCCTGAGGTAACCGCAGTCGTTTCGACGATAGCGGCGCATCCGCGCGTACGCGCGGCAATGGTGAACGAACAGCGTCACATTGCCGCCGAAGGGCCGGTGGTAATGGCGGGCCGCGATATAGGGACGGTGGTGCTTCCGCAAGCGCCGATCAAGATTTTTTTGACCGCATCCGTGCAGGCGCGCGTTGCGCGGCGGCGCGCGCAGGCTCGAAGCTGCGGGCATCGACGTGAGCCTTCACGAGCTTACGCAGGAGATCGAAGAGCGAGACCGCCTGGATCAAAGCCGCGCGATCTCTCCTTTGCGAAAAGCGCCGGACGCAACGCTCATTGACTCCAGCGATCTGAGCGTCGAGCAGGTCGTGGAACGGATCTGCGCGAGTTGTAACCGCTCTGCGCATATGAATGCGCTGCTGTACGACGCGGCCAAATACACCTTTTGGGCGCTGCTTCGGAACGATCTGGCGCATGCGCGTTCACGGTGCGCGAAAATGTACCGAAGTCCGGGCCGCTGATCATCGCGTGCAACCATGTCTCCTATCTCGATCCGCCGGTGCTCGGCACGGCCTCGCCTCGGCGCTTATCGTACATGGCCAAAGAAGAGCTGTTTCGCATCCCGGTTTTGGGCGCGGCGATTGCGGCGGTTGGCGCCTATCCCGGTAGATCGAAAAGGTTCGGCGACCGCGGCGATCAAGCGCTCCGTCGAAGTGCTCCGTGACGGATGGCGCGATCGGAATCTTTCCCGAGGGACGGCGCAATCTGCAGGGTACGGCGGAGATCCGGGGAGGCGTCGCGTTGCTGGCTTCGCTCAGCAAGGCTCCGGTGGTGCCGGCACGTTTGCTGGGAACAAGCAATGCGAAGCGATTGGCGCAGTTTCACGTGTTTTTCGGCCGCCCGCTCAGCCTGCCGGCGCATCGGAAAGCGACGCGTGAGGAAGTGGCGAATTTTACGGAGGACGTGATGCGGGCAATCCGCACGTTGCCGGAGAGTCTTGATCGAGCATAAAGATCGGTTCGAAGTCCATCTCGAGAACTTAGTCCGCGGTTATCGCGGATCTAAAGAAGTCTCGGACATGCTGTGCTATCACTTCGGTTATGGCGAGTACGGTCCGGCGCGGCGCGGAAAACGCCTGCGTCCCAAGCTGCTGCTTCGAGTCGCCGGCCGAGGAGTCAGCGCGGATAGAAGGCGCGCTCGATGCGGCCGCTGCGATCGAGATTCTCCACAACTATTCGCTCGTCCATGACGACATCGAAGACCGGGACGAATTGCGGCATGGCCGGCGCACGCTCTGGGCCGTGTACGGAATACCGCAGGCTCTCAACGCCGGAGACGCGCTGTGCGCGATGAGTTTCTTGGTTCTCATGAACGCGACGGCGCATCATTCCGAGCAGCGCGTCTTGCACATGGTGCGCGCGCTGCACGAAGCGCATGCGACAATGTGCGATGGCCAGTCACTGGACCTGGCATTCGAGCGCGCGACGCATGTCAACCTTGCCGAATATAACCGGATGATCGCGGCAAAAACAGCTGCGCTGTTCGGTGCGTCGTCCGAACTCGGCGCGTTGTGCGGGCCGTGCGATGACCGCAAGGTTGCGCACTATCGCGAACTGGGGCGCGCGTATGGACTGGCGTTCCAAATACGGGACGATGTTCTGGGTATTTGGGGCACGCTCGACGCGACCGGCAAAGTCACGGCGAACGACATCGCTCGCCGCAAATGGACGTTTCCGGTCGTATGGGCGCTCAGTCAAGCGCCATGCGCCGCAACCGAGCACATTGCGAGTGCCTACGCCCGCGGGCATGCCCTTGATTCCGCCTCGGTGACCAGCGTCATCGAGGCGCTGGATGAGCTGGGCGCCAAAGAGGCCGCTTACTCGGCCATTGCCGAACATCTGGCGGTCGTCGAGCGCCATCCCGTCGCCGGCGTCCGGGATTTTTTGCTCAGTTCATTGCAGCTGGCTTCGTCTTCGAAGCCCGACCCAAGTGGGAGATCGTTTGAGTACATCCAAAGCGGAATTGCGCGGCATTGCCGCTCAGGCACAATCCACCTCCGCAACGTTGTGGCTATGGCTGCTGTTGGCGGCAGGCTTTCTGCTTCGCCTGTTATTCATGGGCAACGAAGGCTTTCGCAACGACGTCAGCTCGTTCGAGGCCTGGGCCATCACACTCGCCAGTCACCCGTTCTCGCAATTTTACAGCTCGTCGAGTTTCGCCGATTATCCGCCCGGCTATTTCTACGTTTTGGCGTTCATCGGTCACTTGTACGCACTGATCTCTCCGCACGGCAATCTGGACGTCCTCAAATACCTGGTGAAATTGCCTGCCGTTCTCATGGATCTGGTCGATGCGGGGCTGCTCTACGCGATCGTGCGGCGTTTTGCGAACGAGCGATGGGCGCTTGGAGTAACGGCGCTTTTCGTACTCAATCCGGCCGTGATCTTCATCTCCGCGGCATGGGGACAGGTTGACTCGATATCATCGGGGCTCGCCCTGCTGGGCATCTACCTGCTGCTGCGCAGCGACGATGCGGGCAGCTCCGGTCCGATTGCAGTCCTGCGGACCGATATCATTCTTGCGTGGATAGCACTCACCTATTCCCTGCTCATCAAACCGCAGGCGGCTATTCTCATTCCGCTGTTCATCGTTTTCGCGTGGATTTCGCAAGAACACCGGCGCGAGCGGGTGATCGCGACAGGCGTTGGAATCCTTGCCTCGATCCTGTTCGTTTTTCTCTTGACCGTACCGTTTCATCCGACGGCAAATCCGATCGATGCGTTCTCGTGGCTGTATCAAAAATACGACTTCGGCAAGAACGTCTACGCGTACAACTCGGTGAACGCGTTCAATCTCTGGTCGATCGTGCATCCGTTCTGGAGCCCGGATTCGCAACAGCTCGGCCCGTGGCCGCAATATGTCTGGGGTATGCTGCTCGTGGCGGCCGCAACCGTTTTGACGCTGGTCCGGTATGCGGGTGCGCGCACGCAGCAGGCACTCATTGAATCGGCCGCGCTCCTTACGCTGGCCTTTTACATGTTCTCAACGCGCATGCACGAGCGCTATATCTACGACGGCCTCGTTTTCACGATGGCGGCTATTCCGTTCGCACGGCGCTACTTCTGGAGCTCGGTGATCTTCTCGATCACGCTGTTCGTCAATCTCTTCTATTCGCTCATCTACTTGAACGTTGTTCTAAACCGTATTCCGGGCGTGAACGCCGCCGACATGTGGCCGCTGGTTACCCACCCGCTCTCGCTGCTCAACGTGCTCGTGTTCTTTTACCTTGGCTACATCTTTTTGGGTCAAGGTGAAGCACCGGCCGCGCAGGCCGCAGAGCAGGCGCCGCCGCTCCCATTTCACGTGAGAGCACGCGCCTGGTTCAACCCGCGCGAAGGTCTGGGATCGATGATCTGGCCGCTCGATTATCTGATTGCCGGGTCGATCGGCATCGTTTCCTTCATCGTATCGTTCGTGAACTATTGGCTGCCCACCGAGAAAGTCTTCGACGAGATTTATTTTGCACGGGCCGCCGAAGAATACTTGACCAACAAGTACATCTACGAGAACACCCATCCGCCGCTGACCAAACTGATCATCACGCTTTCTACGATGATGTTCGGCGGAATGCCGCTGGGTGATAATTCGCACGGCTGGCGTTTTCTCGACGTCGTGTTCGGCGCGATCGCGGTTGTCGTTCTGTACGCGTTTGCCAAGCGTCTCACGCGATCGACGCTATTTTCCGCTTTCGCCGCGCTGATGTTTACCGCTGACGGCATGCACTTCGTTCAGTCCCGCATCGCTACGCCCGAGGGGATCGTCGTCGTCTTTTCACTTGGAACGCTCTACGCGTTCTACCGCTATTGGATTGCTTCACAGTCGACGGTGCGCCCTTACGAGCCGCAAACGCTCGTACGCGCAGCAGTCGCGGCGGTGGGAGCGCTCATCCTCGGATTTGCGAGCGGCGCGATCGCAAATAAGATCGGGGGTGGTTCGACGGCCTCACTCATCGTCGCGAGCTTGTATTTTACGTCGGGCTGGTATCTTGCGATGCGGCTCTGGGTCGTGCCGAGATTCATGAAATCCGAGGGCGACTTCGCCTCATACGCCGAGGGCGCGCGGCTGCTGCGAGCGAGCGGCCAGATAGCTCTGGAAACGCCCGACGGACGCCTCGTCAAGAAGGATCTGAAAATCGATCAAGACGAGGCGACGATAAGCTACCGTCGAGACGGATCGGTGGAATATGCCACTCCGGAAGGGAGCGCAACATATACACCCGGTCTGATTGCCGACGACCAAGGAGAAGTGGAAGAAGGGCGGCACGCAACGGGCTGGCTGGTCGCGTTCACGCTGCTGCTCGGTGCGCTGGTTGCAAGTAAATGGTACGGCGTCATGGCCTACGGCGTCTCGTTCATCGTGATCGCCGCGGTGTGGCTGCAGCGGTATTGGCGCGAGGGTCTGCCCAAACGCTGGGGCAATCCCTTTGGTTTCAGGCTGGATCTCACCATCGCCGCAATCGTCGTTCTTGAGCATGTCGCTCTACGTGTGCGTCTGGATTCCCGACTTCTTCCGGCATATCGAGATCAAGAGTCTTGGGGATTTGGTGTATCGCCAGTACACGATGTTCGAGTACCACGATACGCTCAAAGCGACGCATCCGTATCAGTCCGCGTGGTGGCAGTGGCCGCTCGACTTGCGGCCGATCGCATATTACTGGAAGGATTTGCGGACGGGTCTGAACGCAAGTAACTCGAACGCATGCTGCGTAGCGGAGATCATATCGCTTCCGAACCCGCTCATTTTATGGCCGGGTTTGATCTGCGTGCCGCTGGTCGGATATCTGGCTTGGCGCGAAAAGAACAAAGGATACGCGCTGCTGATCATCGCGTATCTGCTTCAGTGGCTTCCCTGGGCTCGCTCCCCGCGCATTACGTTTGCCTATCACTTCTACGTCGACGTTCCGCTCGTCATACTGTGCAACGTCATCATTCTGCAGCGAATATGGAATCGAGTTACGAAACACCCGGAGCAACAAATGTATGCCCGCATCGGAGTGGGCGTGTACGTTGCGGCCGTGCTTCTCGCGTTCGTCTGGTTCTATCCCGTGTTGGCAGGCGTTCCGATTCCTTGGAATCAGTGGTGGGAACGTATGTGGCTGCAGTCGCACTGGGTATAGCCGCGTAATGGTGCGCGGCTTTAGCGGCGCGGTCGGCAACACGCCGCTCATCGAGCTGCCCGCGCTGTCCGAGCGGCTCGGGCGGCGCATACTCGGGAAAGCCGAGTTTCTGAATCCGGGCGGTTCGGTCAAAGATCGCGCGGCGAAAGGTATTCTCGATCAGGCGGAGTCCGACGCAGCGCTCGCGCCGGGCGGTACGATCGTAGAGGGAACGGCCGGCAACACCGGCATTGCGCTGACATTGCTTGGAAACGAGCGCGGATACAAATCGATCATCGTCGTGCCGGACGATCAGTCGCCCGAGAAGATCGGCTTACTGCGAGCGTTCGGTGCGGACGTGCGAGTCGTGCCCGCGGCACCCTTTGCGAATAAAAACAATTATTATCACGTCGCCCGGCGCATTGCGGAAGAGATTCCCGGCGCGCTCTGGGCCAACCAATTCGAAAACACGGCGAATCGCCGTTACCATGAAGCAACCACCGGGCCCGAGATCTGGCGCCAGAGCGGCGGCCGTCTGGACGCATTTGTCGCGGCTGCCGGAACCGGAGGTACGGTTGCGGGCGTTTCCAGCGCCCTCAAGGACCGCGACGAACGAATCCTAACGGTTCTATGCGATCCGATGGGCTCGGCGCTGTACAACTTCGTCAACTGCGGCGAGCTCTCGCAGAAGGCGAGTCCGAGCTGGAGGGGATCGGGATCAAGCGCCTTACGCAAAACTTTGCCGCCGCGCCGATCGATCGTGCGGTTCGGGTCGACGACAAAACCGCGGTCGCGATGGTGCACTGGCTGCTGCGCAACGAAGGGTTGTTCGTCGGCGGCTCGAGCGGGCTCAATGTCAGCGCAGCGGCACGGATCGCGCAAGAGTTACCGGAAGGATCGGTCGTCGTTACGATCCTGTGCGACGGCGGCGACCGGTATCTCTCCAAACTTTTCAATGCGGAGTGGCTGCGCGAGAACGGGCACCTGCCGGTACCCGGCGATCTGGATTTTTTATAAGCGGCGGATGACAAACGCCGCGGATACGGCGTATTATTATGATATGAGTATAACAAGCGGGGCGCGGCCCGGGAAGGCCGTCGCCGCGCTTCGGGAACTCGGTTTCTCCGAGTCGGAATCGGCCCTGTACGTCACGCTTGCACGAAATGGTCCGCAGACGGCCTATAGCGTGGCACGGTCGATTGGACAGTCGCCCTCAAATGTCTACCGCCTTATCGAGTCGCTTACGCGTAAGGGCGCACTCTTTGCCGACGGCGGGCCTTCAAAGATCGTGCGGGCCGTACCGATCGAAGATTTTATCGCGCAAATGCGCGGCGCGTTCGAACGGCAGACGGATGTTTTACAGAGCGAGGTACGCGCACTCGCCTCGGAAGCACCCGACCCGGGGACGTATCGTCTCGAGCGTGCCGAGCACGTTTTGGCGCGATGCCGGCGCATGCTGGCGCAGGCAAGTGAGATCGTGCTGGTGGACGCGTTTCCAACCGCGCTCCGCGCGATCGAGTCCGACCTGGAACGCGCGCTCAAGCGGCGTGTGCGTACGCTTGTAAAAGCATACGCGGCAACGGACCTCAAAGCGACCAAAATTGTTTTGACGCCCACCAGCCGCTTTATCTGAAGTGGACGGTCAGTGGCTCAATCTCGTGGTTGACGGCCGCGAAGCGCTGATCGCGTATTTCGACGCAGAGCTGAGCGGCGTGCACCAAGCCGTCTGGACCGGCAGCACGTTCGCTTGGACGTACCACAGCGCGCTTGCGGCGGAGTCTTCGCTCACCGCTTTTCACCAGGCCCTCGCGCGTGCTCCGCGCAGCCTCGCGCGAGATCTGCTCGCATCGGTTCGCGCGGACTCTTTGGAAAAACGCGGGCAACGGCCGATCTCGTGAATGGAATATTTCCGGTATGAATACAATCGTGCGTCGCTTCGCCTTTTGCATGTGGCTTGCGCTGCCGATCGCGGCGCATTGCTCCTCTGACCGCAAGTGCCGATCGCTTGCGCGGCATGGTCTGCTGGAGCGCCGTGGTGATGGCCGATAAGGTCGTGACCGTGCAGCGCGTGATTCCCGGATCCGCCGCGCAGGACGCGGGTATACGTTCCGGCGATCAAATCATCGCGGTCGGCGGCGTGCCGGTTACGAGCGTCGCGGATTTTCTCGAAGGTGCACAGACCGGCCGGCAGATCAATAACACTGGATCTGCGGCGCTCCGGCGCGCCTCTGAGCAAAACGATCGTGATGCGCGCGCCGCCCGACGAACATGCTCCCGGCGTCACGACGATCTACGGCACCGTAACCATTGACGGCACGCTTCGACGCACGCTCGTGACGATGCCCATTCACGCGCAGCAGCGTCTTCCTGCAGTTTTTTCTGGTCGGCGGCATCGGCTGCTATAGCGTCGATACGGCGAACGCACAGGACCCGTACCGCAATATCGCCCACGACGTGAGCCGCAGCGGATTCATCGTCTTTCGTCTGGAGAAAAGCGGCGTGGGAGACAGTCAAGGACCGCCCTGTTCCGGCGTGGACTTCAACACGGAGTACCATTCGTATCAAGTTGCGCTGTCGGCGTTTCTCCAAAATCCGGCCGTGGATCCGAAACACGTGTACATCCTGGGACACAGCATCGGCACGTTGATTGCGCCCGATTGGCGCTGACCAATCCCGTTGCCGGCCTGATCGTCGCCGACGGCGTGGAGCGGAACTGGTTCGAATATGAGCTGCTCAACGTGCAGCGTCAATTGATCTTGAGCGGTGACGATCCGGCCGACGTTGACAGGGTGGTCGCCGAAAAAGAATACTGCATGCACCGCCTGCTGATCGAAAAGGCGAGTCCGCAGCAGATCGTGGCCGACCGCCCCTCGTGCGCGCAGCAGATTCAATATCCGGTGGCGCCCGCGTACATGCAGCAAGTAGCCGCGCTCAACGTTGCGCAGCCCTGGACCCGCGTGGCGGCGCCGGTCCTGGTCATGTACGGTGCTTCCGACTTTGTAACGTCCGAATCGGACCACCGCCGCATCACCGGCATTATCAATCAGTACCACCCCGGGTCATGCCCAGCTCGACGTGATTCCCGGAATGAATCACGATCTCTCGGATGCCTCTTCACCGAAGCAGTTTCATGCAGCAGGTTCAAAACGGTACGCCGATGGTATATGACGAGCGCTTCAGCGCCGATCCTTCGCTTGGCTTGCCGCCGGGAGCGTTGCCTGCGCCGGATCCGCCCGTCGCGCAATCGCTGCCGCTGACTACATGGGATTCCGCATCATGCTGCCGGTGCGCGTAAACGGCCGGGGACCGTTTTGGTTCATCATGGACACCGGCGATCCGGGCGGGGTGGCGCTCACGCCCGAAACCGCGCGCGCCATTCATCTGCAAACAAGCGCGGGTGCACGGCAGTCCGGCGCAGGCGAGCGCACCGTCTCGTCGCTTCAGGGTACCGTCCAGACGCTTATGGTGGGCTCGCTTCAATTCCATGCGCAGCCCGTAGACGTGATCGATTTGAGTCAAATTCGAAGAAATCTAAAGTTTCCTCATTTGGACGGCGTACTCGGCTACTCGATCCTGCAAGGTTTGAGTGTTCTTGTCGATCAGGACCGGCGTACGGTGACCCTAAGTCCCGCGGAACTCGCTCACCCGAAAACCGCGCATCTGGTTCCATTCTCGCTGCAAACAATTTCATTCACGTGCCTGCGCTGATCGACGCGACGAGCGGCACGATTGTGCTGGATACGGGTGATCGTTCGTCGTTTACGATCTTCGGCCGTTTTGCGCAGGAACATCATTTCTACGGAAAGTATCCGGGGCCGCGAAATGTGCTCACCGGTTTCGGCATCGGCGGTCCCGTCTACGGCGATGTTTTCAAGTTGCCGAACATCGAGGTTTTCGGGTTTCATCTCCACGGCATCGTCACGCGCGCCTCGCGGCAGCACGCCGGTGTGTTCGCGAGCGCACCCGAAGCCGGAAGCGTCGGGGGGAACTTGCTGCGACGCTTCAACATCATCTACGACTACCCGCACCGTGAGCTCGTCGTGTGGCCAAGTTCCCGGTTCAACGAGGCCGACGTGTACGTTCCGCTCGAACCGGCATCCTGAGCGTGCGGGAAAGCACGTTGCGCGAGAGGGGAATGTGGCCGCGCCGCGCCCGGCGCGAAGGCCCGGGGTCACACGGGGCGAAGCCTGAAGGCCTATGTCCGGTCATTCGAAGTGGCACAATATCCGGTTGCGTAAGGGTAAGGTCGATGCGCAGCGCGGCGCCTTGTTCACCAAGCTGAGCAAGGAGATCATCCTCGCGGCAAAATCCGGTTCACCCGATCCGGAAGCAAACTACCGCCTGAAGATGGCGGTCGAAAAAGCGCGCGAAAACAACATGCCGCAGGACAACATCAAGCGCGCAATCGCCCGTGCATCCGGAGCCGGTGAGAAGGATATTGAGGAAATCCGCTACGAGGGCTATGGTCCGCACGGCGTCGCGGTCGTGGTGGATGCGGCAACGGACAACCGGAACCGCACGGCCGGTGAGCTGCGATTTCTCTTCAGTAAGAACGGCGGCAATTTCGGTGAGACCGGCAGCGTGTCATGGATGTTCGATCCGGTCGGCATCGTGGTCGTCGATCCGCAAGGGCGTGCCGAGGACGACTTGACCGAGCAGGCACTCGTGGAGGGCGTGGTCGATCTCGAGTTCGGTGAACCGGCGGAGGTCTATACGGAGCCCTCGGCGCTCGCTGCGGTGCGGGATGCACTGCGTGCCGCGGGGATGAAGATCACCGACGTATATCTGGGCGTCCGTGCCAAACAGCACGTCGCTCCGCAGGGCGACGACTTAGGCGCCGCGCTCACATTTCTGGAAGCGCTCGAAGAGCACGAAGACGTTCAGCGTGTGTTTTCAAACATCGACGTGTCGCAAGCGGCTCTCGAGGCTTTGGCTTGAGAGCTCAGCGCCGCGTTCAAACTGACATTAGCCGGGCACTCCCGCGCACCGTGAAACGGTACGTCCCTCGCGACTGGATCTTCCCGATCGTATTCGCGGCGTTCGTCGGAGTTCTCGTCTGGTTCGGTCATTCGATTCAAGAGTTTCTTTTGCCCGGACCGAATACGGTGACGGTGCCTTCGTTTATCGGCATGGCGCAGCCGGATGCCGTCAACGAAATCGCGCGCATGAATCTGAAGTCCGCGATCGCGGGACACGCCGTGAGCGCGCAATATCCAAAAGGCGTCGTGATGAATCAAGAGCCGCAGGCGGGTATGCACGTGCGGGCGGGCCGGCAAATCTCGATCGTCATCAGCGACGGTGTACGGACGATTCTCATGCCCGACGTACGGTTTCAATCGCTGCGGGACGCCAGGCTGGATCTCTCGCATTCGCGTCTCGATCTTGCCAAGACGACCTATGTTCGCAGCGACGACGTTCCGCCGGACCACGTGATATCGCAAGATCCTTCGCCCTCGATGAGCGTCACCGAAGGCGCCCCGGTCTCACTTCTGGTGAGCAAAGGCGGCGTAACGTCGATCAAACTTCCGAATTTCAAAGGTATGACGATCGATCAAGCGCGCGGGCTTGCTGCAAGTCTCCATATCAAGATCGGACAGATCGTCTGGACGCCGCTGGGTCACAGCGGTCCGAAGCACGGGCAGGTCGTGCAACAGAAACCCGAGGGCGGCACGACGATCGGACCGTACGATACGCTCTCGCTCGACGTCAGCGCCGGACCCAATGAGTCCGGACGCCTGATCCATCAAACGCACGTGCTTGCCGCGGTGCCGCCCGCCGAAGCCGGAACAAATCAACCCTTGCTGGTGCGATTCTCCGTTAGCGACGAGACCGGCAGCTACGACGTGTTTACCGGGTACGCGGAGCCGGGTCAGAAATTCGACCTCAATGTGACCACGGTTGGGACATCGGCTATTTATTTCTTCGTAAACGATACGCTGCTCGGCGAAACGAAAGTCGCCCAAGAGCCCAAGAACGCGTATGCCGGGGTCAAGCCGCCCAAGCCGACGAGCACGCCGTGAATTCAATAAAGATAGCGCCTTCGATCCTTTCGGCGGATTTTTCATGTATCAAAGATGAAGTCGCAGCCGTCGAGCGCAACGGCGCGTCGTACGTGCATTTGGACGTGATGGACGGGGTCTTTGTTCCGAATATTACCTGGGGTCCAAAAGTTGTCGGCGATTTACGCAGGCACACGAGTTTAGCGTTCGATTGCCATCTGATGATCGTCGAACCGCATCGCTATGTCGACCAGTTTCGCCGTGCCGGCGCCGATATCATCACGTTTCATTTGGAAGCGACCACGCAGGCGCAGCGTTTACTCACCCACATCCGTTCGCTCGGCGCAAAAGCGGGGATCTCGATCTGTCCGCAGACACCGGTTGCGATGCTCGAGGATCTGATTGACGATATCGATCTGATCCTCATCATGAGCGTAAATCCCGGCTTCGGCGGACAACGCTTCATTCCGCGCGCCCTGGAAAAAATCAAACAAGCCCGAGAACTGGTTGCGCGATCCGGCGCGCGCTGTGAGATCGAGGTCGACGGCGGTATCACGATCGAGAATGCTCGCACCGTCGCCGAGGCGGGCGCCGACGTGCTGGTCATCGGGTCGGCGATCTTCGATACGGAAGATTGCGGGCAAACCACCGCGCAATTCCGCGCAATGCTCGACGGAGTCCCCACACGCTGACCTCACGCGAGCCGGCCCGCGAGGATGCGCTCGTCGCGCAGCTGCGCGACCTCATCGAGACACATCCGGTGAACCGGCGGATTCTCAGCCGCATCGGTGACGATGCGGCCGTGTGGCAGCCTTCGCGGTCTCATCGCAGCGTGATTACGACCGACGCGCTCGTCGAGGACGTGCATTTCCGACGCGATACGATGCCGTTGTACGATGCGGGATGGCGAGCGATGACGGCCAATATCAGCGATCTTGCTGCGATGGGTGCGCGGCCGCTGCTTGCAACCGTTGCGTTGGGAGTGCCCGCGGACTGCCGGGCTTGCGATATTCTCGATCTCTACGGTGGAATGCTCGCCCTCGCATCCGAGCACGGCTGTGCCATCGTGGGCGGCGATCTTACGCGAGCGCCACGTTTATTCATCGCCATTACCGCAATCGGCGAGGTTCGGAGCTCCCACGTTAAAACGCGGAGCGGCGCGCGCGCGAACGACGTTATCGCCGTCACCGGCCCGCTCGGAGCAAGCCGCGCAGGCTTGCACCTTTCGCAAAATCTCGTCGCCGACGAAGCCCTTCGGGCACAGGCACAGGCTGCGCATCGGCGGCCGCAGCCTCGCGTTGCGCAAGGCCGCTGGCTTGCGGCGAGCGAGCACGTTCATGCCATGATGGACCTCTCCGACGGCCTTTCAACCGATCTCGCACGTATGTGCGCCCAGTCGCGGTGCGCGGCGCTGATCGAAGACGTTCCGGTGGCACCGGCGGCTGCGGCTCTCGCTCAGGCGCGCGGAGAGGATTCGCAGGCGTATGCGCTTGCCGGCGGTGAAGACTTCGAGCCTGCTCGTTGCCGTCGCGCCGCGCGCGTTCCGCCACCTGCGTTCGGCCTTCACGAAACGATTCGGCCGGCCGCTTCATGCGGTTGGATATTTTCGCGAAGGAAGCGGTATGTACGTACGCACGGGAGAGCATGAAGAACCGCTCATGCCGCTGGGTTGGGATCACTTTGCATAACTTTGCGCCGGTAGAGATTCGCTTTGGTGCGCCGCAAACGCATCCAAT
This sequence comes from Vulcanimicrobiota bacterium, assembly GCA_963777365.1. GTDB lineage: Bacteria > Vulcanimicrobiota > Vulcanimicrobiia > Vulcanimicrobiales > Vulcanimicrobiaceae > CAVZQG01. The sequence continues at coordinate 163,610 of CAVZQG010000014.1, read as the reverse complement.
CATGCTCTTGGAGGTGCTTGACTACGCACACCCGGACACGGCCGAGCCTGCCGATCTCGATCTCATGCGCTGCCGGATTACCGCTCATGCGCAGCCTGTCGAGGCCGCGTTCGAAATGACCATCGGGCTCTGGGAGCTCTTCGATCTGCGCGATTACCTGCGCAAGATTAGCACCGGAAACGGACCATCGCAGAGTTTTATGCTCGCGGGAGGACTGCTCACGCTCTCATTTGCGCCCTCGAAGCGCGGGCCCGTCTTATGCGCCGTTCTGCTCAAAACGATCGACGCGGCGCACGTGCGTCTCGAGTTTCTGATCACGCTCGAACCCGCGGACATCTCGCGCACGCTTTTCGAACTCTCACAGCTGCGCGCCCACGCCGCTAACCAGCAATAAGCAGCAAGTTAAGCGGCCGCTCGCGTCCCTGCTCCGCTCGACCCTAACTGCCGCCCCGGCGGCTTGGGTACGATTGCAGCATGGGTAGCCGATTTTATTGCCTCGCGCTGCTTTGCGTGCTCGCGGCATGCGGAGGCGGCGGGGGAGCCGCACCGAGCTCGAACGCGAATCCACCCTCGGGAGGCATGCCGGTACCGTCGAGCGTTCCGGCGACGAGCCTGCCGACTTCGAGCGCCCAACCCTCGGGCGCTCCGCGCTTCGAGTGCCTCACCTTCTAGCGCGCCCGCGTCCAATGGTCCGACGATGATTGCCGACACGACCGGTCGCGTCGGCCTGTTTCAAGAGTTCGACCGTCTTATGACGGACGCGCAGATTCTGAACGATGCTCCGCGGTATAACGCCGTTTGGGGAGCCTCGCAGCCGCAACTTTGGGCCAGCCGGCACGCCGGAATTGTGCTGTCACGGTATTTCATTCCGCAAGAAGACCGCTCGCAGCTTTCCGGACACGATCTCGCCTGGTGGCAGAGTAATCATCCCGACTGGATCTTGTATGCGTGCCAGGCCGACGGAACGCCCACGCACGATTTTGCCTATTGGTCCGGGGTCGGTGCACCCGACGTACCCCTCGACTTTCACAATCCCGCGGTGATCGATTATCAGGTGCGGCAGCTCAACGGCATGAACGCGATCCAGAACGGCGATGCGGCTTTGGCCATTGACCAGATCGTCTACGAAGACGCGATGATCGGCGGCAATCCGAATTTTGGTCAGAGCGTCAAGGCCGGCGAGTTCGCATGCGGAAGTTGGAATGGAAACACGTTCGTTCGCCGCTATACCGGTGTCAACGATCCGGCATGGACCGCCGACATGATCGCGTTTGTAAAAGCCGCACGACAGATCGTTTCGACGGATCCGGTACTTGCGCCGTACCACCTGAAGATCATCGTGAATCATCCGTTAGGCGCGATCAACAATCCGAACGAACAAGCACTCTTTCCCTACATTGACGGATTGGTCGACGAACGCGGATATGCCGACCATGGGCGGTACACCAATCTATCCGAAACAAATCTCTTTTTACCAACGACCAACTACCTTACGTATTTGCAGAGACGCGGAATTGCAGCGTTTATCATAAACTCGTTCAACGATGCTGCGGTGACCCCGCTGCAGCGTGAATACGCGCTCGCGACCTATTTTATGGCCAACGACGGCGGTGCGGACGTCTATGTCTCGCCTTCGACGGGGGGCGGCGAGCAAAACTACCCTGAGTATGCAACGCAGCTCGGCAAGCCGTGCGAGGAGTTTCACGGCGGCCCGTTCATCTATCTTCGAAGGTATAGCGCGGGCCTCGTCGTGGTGAATTCGGGTTCGATGATGATTCCCGTCAATGCAAGCCTTCCGGCGAATCACGTCTACACGGACATTGAGGGGCGCCGTATCACGAATCCGCTGAGCGTTGCCTCAGGCGACGGCTACGTGCTGACGACGACCAACGGCTGTTCCTAGGTTCTCACTCTATCGAACGATTGCCGCCGTACGCATACGCGGACGAGCGGTGATGATGGTAAACACTGAGCCATCCACGTCCCGGATCGTTGATATCCGCTCAAAGCCCGGCAGGTGAGGCTGGTGATCGTTGTCGGTCACCAGGAGCGTTCCGGGCTGCAAACAGCGAGGATCCGTGTCGTTGTCGATCGTCTGTATCGCAACGTCGCTCAAATAAAAGCGAATGTACGAATCGACGCCGTACCAGCCCGGATACACGTCAAAGCAAGCGCGGTCGTATTCGCCGTGACGGGTTCGAATTTCCGCGAAGGTCGCTCGCGTCCCGGAATCCCACGCGTTGGAGTTTTGGTGAACGTAGCGCGTAAAATAAAAGTTGCAGAATATAAAAACGGAGACGGCGCAAGCCCCGGCGAGCGATGAGCCTACGATCGTTTTCATGATGCGAGCGGCGCGGACCGAGCGCAGCGATCCGGCCCAATCAAGCAAGAACGCAAAACCGGCCGCCGCCAGAATGCAGAACACGGGAGCTCCTGCCAGCGTGCGCGGAGCGTTCGGAATACCGACGCCGCCCTCGCTGGTCAGCGCACCTCCGAGCGGGTATGTCACGAGCCACAACCACACCCACGCCAGCGCCCACCTCGAGCGTATGTATCGAGATGCGACTGCCAAGCCCAATGCCGCGAGCGGAACGACCCACCCGTAAAATGCTCCGAATCCGTTGAGGTAGCGCCATGTTACCCCGGGCTGCGGATCGCCGGTGCTTACCAGGTATGACCAGCGAAAATGAGCGAGGTAATTCGCGGCAAAGATCCGCAGCGCTTGCGACGAGAAGCCATGTGCGAATGTCGTCATTCTTCCGACTCGGGACGCGGTGGACGGATCGAAGAACCACATCCAGAGCGCGGGTGAGGCGATCAGAAACCAAATGATGCCGGCCGCCGCAATATTCAGCCGGGTTTTCCAGGAATGCGAACGCCACGCGTGCACCGCCAGGATCGCGCCGCCGAGTACGGCGGCATAGAACCATCCGGCCATGTAGGTATAACAGGTGAGTCCCAGCAGGACGGCCGCAAGCGCCAATGCTTTGAATGAAACCGTTCTCGCCGCGATTTCGCGTTCGCCCGCTCGAAAGGCGCGAAGCAATACGTACAGGGCCGCCAGCAAGAACGGAAGCTCCGACGCCGGTTCCCACGCGATGCGAGAAAACTGAATGAACAATGGCTGTGTCGCTTGGAGCACCGCGGCCGACGACCGCGATGTCGCGTCTACGAGTCAGCTCGAAAGCGATTGCGTAGATGAACTAAAACGATGGACGCAAGGCCGAAAAGTACGGCGGGGAACCGCAAACCGAACGGGGTTTTTCCAAAGACAAGCGATGAGGCATAGCCGGCGACTGCATAGAGCGGCGGATTTCGCGTAAACGAGCTATAGAGGAAGGGTAAGCGGGCTCCGTCGATATCGTGCCCCGTGGCCGCAATGCTTTGCGCCGAGTTGTACAGGTCGATTTCGTCGACGATGAGTTCGGTGGGAACGGTCGTGAGATGGTACATGCGCAGACCCGCGCCGAGCACAACGATAAGTAAAAGCACCGCGAGGTAGACGTACCGCCGCATCCCCAGAAGACTCCCATTACAAGATACCGCGCCAAAATGACCGGCCTATCTACAGAGATATGTCGGCGCGCCGTCGCTATTTTTGACGCATCTTTCACATACGGCAGTAGGCGCCTGCCTGGCCGGCGCCGATCCGAGGGGAGTTTGGGATTATGGCCGCGAGAAGAGCCAGGCCAGCGAGAACGCGCTCGCGAGCAGGACGATGCCCGTCGTGACGATTGCAAAGGCGGTTTTCGGGACGTACGTTCCTTGTTCGATTGCCTTACTCACGCCGATGAACCGGAACGCTGCGAACAGCATCAGAACGCCGCCCGCGAAAACCATGACGATTCCCGCATTCTCAGCGCCGAGAAGCGCCTGCAGGCCTGCCGGTTTTTCCGTGGGCACTTTCTGTTGCAGAAATAGAGCGCGAATCGATTGATCGTTATGCCGAATGAGATGAGAGAAATCGCCGTGCGAAAGAACGCGAGAAACGTGCGTTCGGCTGCGAGGTGCTGAGAAATATTTTCCTGATTTGCCACTAGCGTGGCAAGTTCACTCGGTAATTGCGCGAGGAGCGCCACAAAGTCGCGAAGGGTTTGCGTCGGGCGTAAATCGGGAGCAAGCCGCAATCCCGATGCTCCGACGAAAAGCGGTAGGAGCGGCAGCCGCTTTTTGACTTCATGCACCAGCCGCACGGCATCGTCGCTGTGAACGCCCATGTAAATTCCCAAGCCTGCCGCGCGCATCGAGCGCGCGAGCGCTTCGACATGCTGCGGGGCGATCTCGGTACCCGCAAATAAACTACGGTATCCCGCTTGCGCGCATGCCAGCGCCGCAAGCAGCGCGGGTACGGAGTGGCGTTCTCCGGGCAGCGTGAGAAAGATGAATCGCGGGCTGCTCGAATGGCGTGCGTATTTGGCGAAGAGCAGAGATGAAACGGAGTGAACGCATTCACAGAGCACGAGTTCGTGAGTTGTCGACTCATCGACGCTGCGCGCGCTTGCACTTATCTCCATCATCAGCGGTGAGATGATGTCGTCGGCAAACTCTACTGCCGAGCGCGAGAGCGATGCGATGGACAGGTCCGATGCAAGGCGATAGGTGTCCAATGCGCGGACTCGGCTGAGCAGTCTGGAGATGATTGCATCGTCCGCATCGCCGACTAAATGCTCCGCTTGCACGAAACAGCGAAGATCGCTTGTGCTGAGCGAGGCTACTTTCGAAATTGATTCGCCGCTGTCGACCGCTTCTTTAAGCAGAACCAAACGGGCGACGTCGTCTGCGGAGAACAGTCGCTGGCGAGCTGGTCCGCGGGTTGGATTGACTGCGGCGTAGCGCTTCTCCCAAGCGCGTATTGTGTCGACCGATAGGTTGGTTAAACGGGAAACAGACTGAATATGTAATGAGGCGCGGTGGTCTTTTTCTTTTAGGAGCAAGGCCCCCATTCGGAAAACTCCGATGCCCGCAGGCGACGTGGAGTAATTGTTAACTTACGTTCGTCTATGACGCCATTATAAAGGTCAGGTTCCCGACTTCCTAGAGTCGGTTGTCCTGGACAAAGAAACGCTCGGTTGATATAGGACGCGCAGAATTGTTTCAATTCCTAGAACGCGACGTAATTGAATATCAATTGGGCTTTACGCTGATGCATAGCTGACCGACGTTCGCCGATGGAGGTGCAGTGATTGCCAGCTCGCGGCCGATGACTCTTCTCGAAATTAAGAACGCTGCAACGGATTGTTATATCTACGGGTATCCGCTCGTGCTGAGCTCTATTGCCGCACGCGCGATGTCGGGCGCCAAATTGAACCGGTTCTTCTCAATCTTCGATGAAGAGCTCGAGCGCTCGGTCGGTCACAGCGGGTTGATCATTTCATCCGCAGCATGGGTTGACGTAGGCTCCGAACCAATTGTGCTTTCGGTACCGGCTGACCGTCGTTATTACGCCGCATCATTCTTTGATGCGTGGACGAACCCGTTCCAGTCGGTTGGTCTGCGAGTGACCAGCGTGGCGCCGCATGCGTTCGTTCTTGTGGCGAAGGGGTACTCGCACGCGCCCCTTCCGGCGAACTGCACGCAAATAGATGCACCGACCGCGCTGGTTCGAATAGGTGTACGGGTAGCCGCGTACAGCGATGCGGATCTGCAATCGGCCGTGGCGTTTCAGAGGCGCTTTGAACTGCTGCCGCTGAGCCGGTTTCTGCAAGGAGAGCGCGAAATCTCCGCATTCGGACCCGTGATGCCTTCGCAAGAAGAGATTGTGAACGAAATCGAAGGGCTCGCAGGAGCGGAGTTCTTTTCGAGGATGTCGTTGTTGCTGCGCGATAATCCGCCGTTACCGCTCGACACCGCCATGCGTGAATCCATGGATCACATCGGCATCGGCTCAGCCGATCCGGCGTGGCCTGGGGCAATCTCCGCCGAAGGACGCGCCGCTGCCGATCGCGGCGCGCGGCTGGGAAAGGCGCGGATACAATCGTATCGCGCGCAAAGAATGCAGATCGGCGAATGGTTCATCGATCAAACGTGCCAGCCGGCGTCGGCTCGAGACTACGTTCGCAGAAGTGCTATCGCGCGCGAACGCCTCTACACCGACGTTCCCCAAGATTACGTTCGTTTGATAACCGAGCATGACGCGGGTGGAGATGCTTTGGATGGACGATTTCACTATACGCTCACGTTCGACCGTGTCACGGAACCGCCGGCGCGTGGACCGTGGTTCGTGAGCACCCGACCCTCACTGCGCGCGGCCGCCGGCACCGCGCAGCGAAACGCGAACGGTTCGATCGGGCTGCATTTCGGCCGAAACCAGCCTATCGATCTGCCGCATGCACAATATTTCCCCGTACGTGCCGGACCATTCAGCGTGGTTTTGCACGTATTTTGGCCCGAGGACGCCATCTTAAACGGCGGGTGGCTGCCTCCCAGCATCGAGCTTCTGAGATAGGCGGGCGCTTTTTTTGCGCGCGTACGTCCTAGACACACGAAAATCTGATCGAACAAGCCGTACTAGGTTAGCAACAGGAACCGGCCCAGTTGGGCGTGGTGCGAAAGCGAGTGTTAAACATGATAAAAAGCCCCCTTACTGAGTCGCGGCGGTGGCTGATAGGTGTCGCGGCCTGCATTTTATGCGTGGCTCCGGCGACCGGCCCGACGGCGAATGCCGTCGCGCAGACGCCGGCTCCGACGCCGAGTAGCGCCGCAACGGCGCCGGCAAGCCCTGCGCCTGCGGCAACGGCACCGGCAAGCCCCGCGCCTGCGGCAACGGCACCCGCGCCGGCCGCAAGCGCAATGGCAAGCCCCGCGGCTGCGCCATCGGGCGCCGCGACGGCTCCGGCGAGCCCTGCGCCCGCGGCAACTGCGATGGCGAGTCCCGCTGCAGCGGCACCGCCGCCTATGAACTTCGGATCGCCCCCATCGGGAGAGATTCCGATCCTGTTCAACGATCACCATGTGTACGCGAACCCGGACGAACTCAAGCGCGGTCGTGTTCTTGCAGCGCTCGTGCGCGGCGGCACGATCCTCATTCCGCTTCGTTCCATGTTCGAGCAAATGGGCGCGACGGTTTCGTACGATCCGGCCAGTAAGACGGCAGACGTGACGAAGGCGGGCTCCGACGTCAAAGTAACCGTTGGAAAGCCCGAGGTCGTCATCAACGGCGAGACGCGTCCGCTGGACGTACCTCCTGAGATTTACAAGGGCAGCGTGGTTGTTCCGGTTCGCGTCATCTCCGAGGGAATGGGCGCGTACGTACAATGGGTGCCTGATAAGCGTTTGGTGGTCGTGCGCTATCTGCCGCCGACACCTCCGCCTCCGCCGGCGCCGCCGCCGCCGCCGTCCACTCCGGCACCTACGCCGAGCCCGACACCGGTGCCGAAACCGGCGACCGAGATTTTTGCCGTCGGTGACTATGTCTACGGCGGAAAGGTGTACAACGAATTCAGCCCGGGCAACGGATTACAATCGTCGTACGACGCACGTGTCGGTGGTGAATTCAACCTCGGAATTCCGCTCATGCTCGAAGCCGATTTCCGGCAATACCAATATCCGCATAATCAAGACGGAATAACGCCGCCAACGGTAGTATTGCCGAACGGCACGAGCTTCATACCGTGTATTAATCCCGGCAACCAGGGATGCGTCACGGTTATCGGCGGCAAGGGACAGACATTCGTTCCGTCATTCCGCGCCCGTGAGAACGATACGGACATCCGTTTGGGAGTCAAGGTCTTCGATCCGAAGATCTACGTCGGCGTCGGATATGACTACCGTTCGACAAACTACGGATATCCAAAATTCGATTCGTTCGGCTTTGGCGCCGAGATGCTCCCCAACACCAACGCAATGTTCTCCATCTACGGGAGCTACTGGTACTATCCGCAATCGCGCGGCAAGTACACCGACATCTTCGGAAACCAATTCAACGTCGGGTACACCGAGCAGAAATATCAGATCGGCGTGGCCATTTCGGTTCCCAAGTTCCCGGTGTTCTTGGATCTGGGATTCTTGGGTGAACGCGGAAACGCAAAGAGCGACTCGGTCATCGGCTATACGCACAACGGCTTTTACACCGGCCTAGGCATACACTTCTAGCCGAACCTCACGTAAAAACCAGCCCGGTCCCATCGCACCCTCAGGTGCGATGGGACCGGTTGTTCTCGCCAATCGCTCGGTTGCCGCGACGACTGCGGCCGGTCCTGGACGATCCCTCGCAGCCTAGCGTTCCGCTGGATAAACTATAAAGATAGGATGACTTCTTTTTCCCGTTTTTATAGTAAGAGGATTGCAACATGAACCGACGCACATTCGGCGCTTTCGCCGCGGCGGCGCTCCTGCTCACGCTGCTGGCTCCGGCGGTATCGCAGGCCCAACTTGGTCCGCGCCTGATTACGGGAGCCTGGAAGGTCCAGGCGGCCGGTAAAGAGTTCCACAGCGGTACGATGCATTTGACGCAAACGCAATACACCGTTGTCGGCTACATCAAGAACATGGCTAGCGGCGTAACAATTTCGATCAGCGGAAAACTCAACAATAACGTGATGTCGGGAACCTGGACGAATTCGTCGACCGGCGATCACGGCTGGCTCACGTTCACCTTTGCCCCCACCTTCACGTCGTTCAGCGGCGACTACGGTCGCTCGGGGGCAAAACCCCTGGGTAACATCACGGGCAGTTGGCTGAAACAAAAAGGGCACATGTAAACAGAACGAAGCCCGCATCACGCGGGCTTCGACGTATTGTACGTCGAAATTCCCTTTGAAGAATGCCGTCGTGAAAGGATCCATCATGGCTAGCATCCATCCCGGCACAGACACACGCACATCCGAGGGCTCCGATACCGGCATGGTGCAGCTTCCGGGCGGAACATTCACGATGGGTTCAGACGATCATTACGCCGAAGAGGCGCCCGCGCACCGTGTGAGCGTCGACCCGTTCCGGATCGATCGCTTTGCGGTAACCAACGCGCAGTTCCGGTCATTTATCGAAGCTACCGGTTACGTCACCCTCTGCGAGCGTCCGGTCAATCCCGCCGACTACCCGGGAGCCGACCCGGCGCTCTGCGTGCCGTCTTCGTGCGTTTTCGTCAAGCCGCAGCAGCGCGTCGATCTGCAAAACGCGTACAACTGGTGGACCTATATCGCCGGTACGAATTGGCGGTGTCCCGAAGGGCCGGATTCTTCGATCGAGGGTAGAGACGACGAGCCGGTCGTTCATGTCGCGCTTGAAGACGTGGAAGCCTACGCCGCCTGGATTGGCAAATCGCTGCCGACGGAGGCGGAGTGGGAGTTTGCCGCGCGCGGCGGCTTGGAGCGTGCGGAGTTTGCATGGGGTGATGAACTCACGCCCGGCGGCGCATATATGGCAAATACCTGGCAAGGTGAGTTTCCGATCGAGAATTGCGGCTGGACGGTTTCGAGTTCCGTGCGCCCGTCGGATCGTTTCCGCCCAACGGATACGGGCTGTTCGATATGATCGGCAACGTTTGGGAGTGGACGAGCGATTGGTACGGCGCCCACCGTGCCGCAGAGAAAGCCTGCTGCGGTCAAGTGAATCCGCGCGGCGGAAAACGCAGCCTGAGCCACGACCCGGCGCTCACCTCGACGCACATTCCGCGCAAGGTGATCAAAGGCGGCTCGTTTTTATGCGCATATAATTACTGCCGGCGCTATCGTCCGGCGGCACGCATGGCGCAAGCCGTCGATACCTCGACCAATCACCTGGGCTTCCGTCTCATCATCCGCGGATGATACCGTCGTCCGCTTCACTTACTCTGTTCGATCAGCTGCTGTATGTCCAGGCCGCGCTTGATCGGGAAGAGCAGAGCTCCAGGTAATTTTTAAGTTTGTCTGAGGGGTCGTAATCGGCCGCTCCACATAGGTGTAGTACAGAGCGGCTAGCTGCATTGGCTGATCGCCCAGTTTGAATGTTTTGGAAACGCCGGCACCCAGAGGAATAGCCCATTTATTCTGCGCTGCCGTCCAGTTGACCGTAAGTGTCGGCGCGGTCGTGATGGCCCATCCGCCCTTCAAGTTGTAGTTGATAAAGGGCTGAATGGACATCGTGTTGACGTCCGGGAAATTTGCTTTTGCCCGCGAACGACCAGAGCTGCGTCACAAGAACGCCCATGACAAACGGACCCGGCATGACCAAACCGACAACTGCCGGGCCAACCGACCATTTCCCGGTTCCCAGCGTGTCGGGAGAAGCGGTTGGAAACAGAAATTGCGGTCCCGCGCCCCAAATGATCGCTCCCGGCTTGGTTTTGGGCGCGAAAAAAATCTGCTCCTGGATATCGCCGATGCCGAACGTGGAGCCGCATCCGAATTGCGATGCGCAGACCTGCGGAGGTGCGAACGAGGGTTGATTGATAATCGGTATGATCGTTCGCGCAATCAAGTTCAGGTTCGGGCTCAGCATGAACGGAACGACCGGTTGAATATTGAGGTTGTACTGAAACCGTGTATACGGTCCGACTCCGTAGTTGAAATTTTGCTGAAACGGGATGATCGCAATGTTTCCAACCGGGTTTTGCGAGGCTTTGATGATCGATGCCTGAAGCGCAGCTTGCTGTTCGGGAGTGAGTTTGCTCAGGTCGATGCCGCCGGCAGGTGCGCCGGCGCTTGGACTTGGCGCAGGAGAGGCGGCCGGTTCCGCAGGCGCGGGCGTGGGCGCGGGTGTCTGTGCGTATGCTCGGAAAGGTGCCGCGAGTACGACCGTTATAAGCACAGCAGTCATGGCCTTCATAGCTGTTCGCAAGTTTGCCCCTCCGGTATGCGTTACCCCAAGCCTAACATCAGGGATTCACTGCAACTATCCAATTCATGCATTCCCGCCGGCGTTGATCCGCTCGCCTCGGCTAACATGCCGCGGAGCCCTGCCGATAGTCAAAGTATGAATGACGAGGGGGCACTCCGCGAGGCATGCGAGATTGCGCAGCGCGCTCGAATTCAAGCGCGGCGCGAAGAGATCGAGGCGGCCGTTCAATCCTTCGAACAGTCGCCGGATCACCGTTTGCAGTCACTTGCCCGCGCCTACCGAATGCTGCAACGGCCCTTGCGTTAGCCGCAACGCGGCTACGGGTGGCTTGACTGCCTGCGGCTTTCGGTAATCTGCGCGGTTACCAGTGAACCGCCGGGAATCGTCACGTTCTGACGGCTATTTTTCGCGATTAGAAATCCGCCGGCGCCGCCGATAATTGCGCCGGTCGTGTGGCCGAGCAGCGCGCCGACGAGCGCTCCGCCCGCGGCGGCGCCCGCTTCCTTACCGGCGTTACTTTTTGTGTTCACTTGAATGTTTGTCGTATAACCGTGAACATTGTAAATATTGCCTGAGCGGGTATTCACTTTGTCGATGGCGAGCCCGATTTTTCCCGGGCGTCCCTGTCCGGCGCTCTGCACGCTCGAAACATGACCGTAGACGGTCGCCCCGTTGATGCTATAGTTTGTCGTGTGCGCGTTCGACAGCGTGAATGGTTGGCCGACTTGGGCACTTTTGGAATCTATCGTTTGATTGATCGATCCGATGATCTGCGTACCCGGACTGAGCTGCGCGATCGAAACGATTGGAACGATCGCCGCTACGGCGAAGGCGATAACGGTTAAGGGCCATTTGTTCATGGTGCTCTCCTAGAACGCGGCAACTCCGGCGTCTTGTATGATCGACCCGGCTGCGGACCGGGCGGTTTCGCGCCGGAGTCCGCTCGCGACGGTTTCGGAGGCCGTAATTCCGAACATCCGCTTATAGTCGGTACTGAAATGCCCCATGTGCCAAAATCCGAAGTCGGCGGCGACATCAAAGATTCGGGTCTCCGATCTGGAGGCCTTGAGTTTTCGACGCGCAGCGTTGAGACGACAGATTTTCAGGTACCGCTTGGGACCGATTCCGAACGAATTTTTGAACGAGTAGATCAGTCTGCCCATGCGGCAATTCATCCGCTCGCAGATCCATTGCAGCGTCAGGGGTTCTTCGATATTTTCCCACATGAAACGCTCGACGCTTTCGGCCAGCATGAAACTGCGTCGTTGCCTGCGCGCTTCGCCGGCCGCAGGACGTGACGCGTTAAGAGCGCGCGCGAGACGGGTCAGCACCGTGGTCTCGATGCTCTGCCGATGAGGAGCACTCTGCATATGCGAGAGGTCGCGACCGGGCATGCTCTCGAGCAGACCGCTGAGATACGATCGCAATTCTTCGAAGGAACCGGACGAAAACGCCAGGAGTGTTGACCGGACGGCCGCTCGCGCCACTGCCGAGAGTCCGAGCTCCCGAACCGTGTCGATCCCGAGCTCGAGCCAGATGATCTGTGTGGGAGCCAGCGTGCTCAGATTGACTTCGGCGCCGCACGTTACGAGCATTTGGCCGGGGCTCCAAGACCTGCCATGTTCGAACACCGTGCCCGCACTACGCACGAACGCCAACAAAACGCGGTCCGGCCTTACCGCTTTACGAAGTTGAATGCCTCGATTACAGATTTGCTCGGCGACCGCAAGCGTCGAGGTGTGGGCCGAGCTCCACGTACCCTCGAAAACGCCGGGACTGGACTGAATGCATTCCGCAGGCGCAAGAAGCGCCTCGAGCTGCGGCCGTATCCGAGATCCGTTCACGGCGCAGGCTGCCTGGGCCGGCCTGCAGCTCGCCGGAGGGCTCGAACAACGCCGCGCCGCCGTAGTTGTTCGGCGCGGCTAGTAGACACGTCAATGAACACCTCTCGGCCCAAAAATCTGTGTACCCGTCACTATAAACCAGTGGGCCGGTCCGCATTTGCGCATGTCTTAGACAGGCAAGCGTGGCCCAACATCACGCCCTTTGCGCATTTCGGATACGGCTTACGGTTGAAACCAGAATAGAATAAGCAAGACCGGCTACGGGGGGCGCCGAGCTTGGACATGTTTAGCGGAAAATATCGCCTGGAACCGGCTGGTGCCGATTTCTTCGGAACGAATACCGTTCGCTTCATCGAACGGGGAAGCGCCGTCATAGGTCGATTCGGCAGGAGCGGCGTTATTCGTGGATCGATCGACGGCCGTCTCGTCGAGGCTCAGTGGAGCGACCGGCAGCGGCACGGCTGGATGCGGCTGCATTGCAGTACCGACTATAAGTCGTGCGACTGTGAGTACGGCACGCAGGACGGCCCGGAATGCGGGCGTGCCACCCTATCGCGCGTTGCGCGCCCCGGCAGGCGCGGGCCTTCATTGCCCGGCGGCGCGGCCTGACCGCACCTGCGCATCGAGCTCTTGCGATTTTGGGATAGAGCGCGCAAAGATTCGCACGTATGATCGAGTCTGCGTGAACGCTCTCATCAAAACAAAAATATGCATTCAGCATGTCGCTTCCGCCCACGCTGGTACTAGTGCTCGTCCTGCTCGTGGCACGATTGCTTTCCGGTCGATATGTGTTGTTTTCACCCCTGGCAGTATCGCTTCTGGTTGCGCTTGCCGTGGTGTTCGCAGCATGGACATTTTACGCGGAAAACCGCTTCCGTTTCGATCGCGCGTTTCTGGCTACGGCGTTACTGGTGTTGCTCTTCACCACCGTGGAGGTCGCGGGGCTGATTCACTTGCTCAGCCTGTTATTCGTGGGAGGCAGTGATATCAAGGGTCCGCAGCTGTTGGCGTCAGGCGTGTATTTTTGGGGTTCGAACGTGCTCGCATTCGGTTTGTGGTATTGGCTCATCGATCGCGGCGGTCCGCACGTTCGCGCACGCCGCGGACATGGAAAAGCCGAATTTCTCTTCCCCGAGATGACCGCGGGCGAGGGCATCGTCGATCCGAATTGGAGTCCGAACATCATTGAGTACATGTACCTCTCGTTTACAAATTCCACCGCTTTCAGCCCGACCGACACATTACCGCTCTCGTCGCGAGCGCGCATTCTCATGATGGTCGAATCCACGATGTCGCTTGTCTCAATCGCCTTGGTGACCGCCCGCGCCGTGAATATTCTCTCGTAGCGGCCGGCAACTATTTGGAGTACCTGCCATGAGTCCCGAAAAGATCGTCGTCATCATCCTTTTGGTTTCGCTGATGCTGCAAACCGGTTTACAGGTCGATCGCGCAAACCTCATGACCGCGCTAAAGGATTGGAGCCTTCTAAGCCGCGCGTTCCTTGCGAACTTCATTCTGATTCCGATCTTCGGCGTCATCATCGTGAGGCTGTTTCATTTGAGCGACGACATCGCAACCGGCATATTGCTGATGGCGATCGCGCCGGGCGTGCCGTTCGCTGTTCGGTCCGCGGGGCGCAAAAGCGGCGGCAGTTTGAGTTTCGCGCTCTGCTTAGCGTTTTTCATGCCGGCAATTTCGATTATCACTGTTCCCATTACGGCCTCGCTGGTATTTCCGGCCGGCAGCCACGTGCATATTACACTTCGTGTCGCTGATCGTGAACCTTTTGTTCTTCCAGCTGGTGCCGCTCTTGATTGGGCTTGCGATCAGTGACCGAGCGCCGGCGCTGGCCGCGAAGCCTCGACAAACCATTACTCGTGGTCTTCGCTGTTGCGCTGCTGGTCTTGATCGTTTTCATATTTCCGACGATCATTAAGTCATTCGCGTCGGTCTACGGTACCTACGGGCTGATAAGTGCGCTGATACTCGTGCTGCTCTCGATTGGCACCGGCTATCTCCTGGGAGGTCCGGATCCCGCCTACCGGCACACGCTCTCGATTGCAACGGCGCTTCGGAACATCGGGCTAGCGGCGCTAGTGGCGAATGCGGATTTTGCCGGCACGCTCGTAGGCGCATCAGTGATGACCTACTTTTTCATCCAGTTCATTTTGGCTGACGGTTGCGGGCAAGGTTTTCGGCGGCAAGACCAAGGCACCGAAGGCGCCCGCCCCGGTCGCCGGAGCAGCATCGTGAATGTCCAGGACGAGGCCGCCGTGCCTATGCCTGTCTGTGGCAGGATCGTTCTATGAGTATGCACCGCGTTATCGCGCGACTCGTTATCTATCTCGCGTGCGCGGCCGCCGGAGTCGCTGCGCACGTGTTTTCCGCGGTCCACTGACCGTTCGTCGTGGCGGTGCTTTCCACGGCGCGGCTTCATCGGATCGCTGGCGGCAGCCGGAACGGCCGCGGCCCTTCCCGCCGGACAAGCGCAGGCGCAGACGCCCCAGCGGTCTACGCGCTTCTCGCATGGGCTCGTCTTAAGCGGCGGCGGTGCCAGAGGAGCCTATGAGGCCGGTATCATCGGAGCCTTGGCGGCGGCCGCCGGCGTAAAAGATGGAGAACCGCTTACGCCGTACGGTTTTATATGCGGAACCTCAATTGGCGCGCTGAATGGCTGGATGGTCGCAACGGGCCAATATTCGAAGCTGCAGACGCTATGGAACGAAATCGCCGGCCAGCACATCCTGCGAGTCAAGCCTGAATTTGCCAAGATTCGCAATCCGGACAGCGGCATTCTCACGCGGTTCGGGCAAGCGATTGCACTTTTGAACGGCCTGCGTACCGACGTTCGCGCCGTCTTTCAAACCGAACCGGTTCTCGCGTTCATCCAATCGCACGTCGATACGACCCTTCCGGTGTTGATGCCGTTTGTTTGGACGTCGACGAACGTTTCGAATCAGCGGACCGAATACTTTTATCGCGTGCCGCAAGCAATTCCAAGTGAACGCAGGCAGCTATTGCTCGACATCTTCCAACGCACGATCGGACCATCCGGAAGGCTCAGAGAAGCGCCGCAAGACTACTTGCCGCACACGCTCCTGGCGTCGGCGGCAATTCCGATCGTTTTTGACCCGGTCGTTCTTCCGTCGGCGAGACGGTGCACGGATGGACCAGTACGTTGACGGCGGAGTCGCGAGCAACACGCCGGTCTCCCTAGCGCGCACCGTTGCGCGTCATCTCGATGTCGTTATTCTCGATCCGCCGTTCGAACCCCAGTCCTACGATAATGCGGTGGAGATCGGACTGGCGGTTTTCGGTACGATGCAGCAGCGCATTTTGGAGAGCGAGATTCGAGCTGCGTTTTTTGAGTCGCTTGGCACGCGCGACTTCGACACCTGCGTCGATGAGCCCGGATCAGATTGCCTCATTGCGCACGTATTTGTCCGGCGCGGGATCCACGGAGCTTGCGTATATCCGCCCGAAGAAAACGTTACCGCTGGGCGTCGGATCGTTCGGTGATGCGGCCGGTATTCAGGAGGCGATGCAGCTTGGTCAAAATGACGCAAGCGGCGGATTCCACCTCTTTACGCTCGCCGATTTTCTCTCGTTGTAGGTCTACACGCCGGTTTGTGTTGCGGAGGCCGCGGCCTTCTCGGCCGCGTCGATGTCGCGCTCGAGAAAATAATTGAGGAACGTTCGTATCGCGGCGATTGCCCCGAGTTGCCCGATATCATTCCACGTCGGCGAGATTGCCGTACGAATGACGTCGGCGCCGAGTTCGAATTCGAGCGCGAGCATGAGCCACGAAGCGAAATGCACCCAGGCGCGGCGTTTGGGGCGCGGGCTCGCGCGTATTCAGATAGCCGGCAAAACACCGGATAAACGCCTCGATGGCGCCGGCTACGATAAGAAGAGCGGCGCCGAACTCGACGCCTGTGGCGATCAAATCGGCAAATCGGTCGAAGATCTGGGTCACTTAGAATCGGAACGTGTAGCCGATCGTCGGACCGCCCATGCGAATGCTTTGAAATGCCGCGCTCGGATCGGTTCCATTGTATTCCAGTTGCCGCCAAACGAGCGTGATCGCGTTACTGTGCGACGCGTATCCGGCTCCCAGAATGAATTGATACGTCTCGATGGCACTGCCGGACCCGTAGTCCACGTAATATGGAACGAACCAATGCTCGCCCAGTCCGAGTTTCCCGCGCAGTCCGATGATCGGCGCAAACACGTTGGTGAATTGTGAGGCGCTTCCCGACCGCCGGAAATGCCCCAGCGGTCCGGCGAGCGTCCAACCTATAGCAACCGACAAGTTGGTGTAGCGAAATCCAAGCACCGC
The DNA here is from genome assembly GCA_963777365.1 of Vulcanimicrobiota bacterium. Lineage (GTDB taxonomy): Bacteria > Vulcanimicrobiota > Vulcanimicrobiia > Vulcanimicrobiales > Vulcanimicrobiaceae > CAVZQG01. The sequence continues at coordinate 146,672 of CAVZQG010000014.1, read as the reverse complement.
CTCGGCGCTCGAGGTCGCTCCGTGCCCGAGCGATGGGCTTATCGCGGCTGTCCAGACCGTACCCGTGACGCGCGAACTCGCGGAGGCCGTCAGCGGTATCGTGACGTTTCCATTTGGTCCGGTAATCGATGTGATCGATCCGGAGACTCGTCAGATTCAGGTACATGAAATCCGTAAAGAAGGCGCTGTCCCCTTTGCGAAACTCGGCCGTAAACATCAAGGCACTATTTAACTTTGAGAGATACTTGTTCGGGCCGGCGCTGAAATCAACGATCTTCTCGATTTGGAAGCCGGGCGGCGGCTTCGAGGTGTTCGTGAGATGAAACGTACCGTTGAGCGTGGGTACCCATATGTAAGGCGTGACATCGGTGTGCCATTTTCCGTCATACTCGTTGCCCAGAACGTTCGACTGCTCCGTTGGAGGCGGTGTCGGACTGGGCGGGGCTGTCGCCTGCTGCGCAAGCGCAACCTGGCCGCACGCCACACCGAAGAGGAGCGCGAGAACCGGTGTGAGGGCGATGGAAGAGAGTCGCAAGAAGCTTCGCACGGTAAAGTGACTCCTTTTCGCTTCAATCTAGCAAGCCGGATGCTTGGGCCTGGATTGCCGTCCTGGACAGGCCGTAAAATGCTGCCCGCGGAAGGCGCTCGTCTTTTGGGCGTCTTGCTAATAGGACGCCTTCTTGCGCATATTGCGCTGACAGCAATCATAGAGCGTTTCTAACGCGCGAATGCGCGGCGAGGCCTGATGTTTGCGGGTCGCAACTCCGCAGGAATGACCGGCAGCAGAAATACCGCGCGTGGAACGATCAGTAAAACGCTCAGCCAATTCACTGTAACGTGTTACCCGGCAACGAGAGATCGCGAGCGAGTTCGATCTTCACCAGTGAGCCTGCCGGCAATCGGACGTCACCGCTGCTCGCGTATGCATATCCGCCGGTCGATGCGCTGACCGAGTTGCTTACGCCGATGTTCTTCTTCCAGAAGATCGTACTCGAGGGAGCCATACCGGGCTGCGTTAACGAGGGTGGTTGAGCCGGTGCACTTGCGGTCTCGCCGCTGGAGTTTGCCTCACCGCGACGAACGACCTTACTCGAAAGAATGTACGCCGCGATGTGTTCGGCGTGGCCGTTCTGAAACGTTATCTGACTGAATAGGAATGCGACGCGTGCGCGACCGTTTGCTCCGGCGTGCGTGACGCTCGTGACGGACAACGTGATCGTTGCGCCCGCGAGCGCGGCGGCTCCCTGCGGGTAGGGCTCGACCACGTTCAAGGAAATCGTATCGCCCGCTTTGAGCGTTGCAGTATCGATGACGGCTGCGGTTTGCGTCGCGATGACCTCGCCGGTCTTGATCGAGGCAGCCGCGGACGTTTGAACCGGCATCAGCAGCAGCAGTGCCGCGATGAACAACGTCGCAGGAACGGCAGCATATCGCATCGCTTCGTCACGATAGCAGAACGCCGTAGCGGATCCGCTCGTAATTCCTGGACAGAGACGCCGGAGTAAAAAGAAAAGAGCGCCTCCGCGGCGCCGTTTTTCGTATGAAGACGGGTGCGGACGTCTAGACGGCGCGCGTGACTTTCTTGGCGCGCAGGCAGGCCGTGCAAACCCGAGCGGTACGGTGCGTACCGCGATCGTCAATTTTAATCGCCTGCAAGTTGGGCAGCCAGCGGCGTTTGGTCTTGTTCATCGCATGGCTGACGTTATTGCCCGCCATCGGACCTTTCCCACAGACTTCGCAGCGCTTTGCCATCCTTAAAATAACCTCTCGTAACGAGCTCGCCCACGGGACTCTAGCCCCAGGGCAACTTTGGTACATTACCACGAGGCTGGGCTGCTTGACAACATGTCCAGGATGACAAAGGCAAAGGGGCGCGAAGGCAAGCCGCCGATGGATGTCACCACGCTAGACGGCCGAGCGTACGCCAAGTTCATCACTGCCGGGTCATACTTCCTGAGAAAATACCGCCAGGTTCTTAACGATCTCAACGTTTTTCCCGTCCCGGACGGGGATACCGGGACCAACATGTATCTGACGTGCCGGCAGGCTGCGCTGGAGGCAGGCAAACTCCACGAGCGGCCTATCGCAGAAGTAGCGGCGGCCGCGGCACAGGGCGCGCTCATGGGCGCGCGGGGCAACTCCGGCGTGATTATCTCACAGATGCTTCGCGGCTTTGCTCATCATGTGCGCCGCCGCCACGAAATCGATACATTCATGATGGCTACCGGCATGCGCGAGGCTGTGGTCGCTGCCAAACAGGCGCTCGTGAAAGTCGTCGACGGCACCATAATCTCGGTTGCCGAAGCGGCCGCCGAAGCCGCGTATCATCTCGCCCTGCATGAAAGCGACTTTTATCGCTTCTTGGCGGGCGTGCTGCGCACGGCGAATGAAGCGTTGGATCGCACACCCGAGCAGCTGCCGATTTTGAAAGAAGCGGGCGTGGTAGATTCGGGCGGGGCCGGATTCGTGTATTTCCTGGAGGGCGCGCTTCAATTCTTGCCTGAGGTCAAGGTGCGCTCGACGGCGTTTCCTCGCCACCCCGTGCGTCATCGGGTCTTTACCACCGCGCAAGTCGTCGGCGAAAACAAATACTGCACGGAATTCATCCTCGAGCGTGCGGCGCGGCCGGTTCACGAACTGCGCGAAGCGCTGCATTCCAAAGGTGAGTCACTGATCGTCGCCGGTGCCGCGCCGACGATCAAAGTCCACATTCATACCGACAATCCTGAGGGCGTACAGGCGGTCGCCTCGAAGTTTGGTCAGGTTACGCGGCTCAAAGTCGACAATATGGAGCAGCAGCACACGGTGCTCCTCGTCGAGCAAGCCGGAACACCCGTACTCCGCGGTCGCGCTGGTGCCGGGGCCGGGTTTCGAGCAGATCGTCAAGGAGCTGGGTGTGGAGGTAACGCTTGAGAGCGCTCACAATCCGAGCGTCCGCGATATTGTGCTTGCGATCAACAAAACGCTCTCCGACGTGGTCTACCTGTTCGTGAACGACCGCAACGTCGTGCTGGCCGCGAAGGAAGCAGCAAAACTGAGCGGTCGCAAGGTACACGTGCTGCCTACACCCGACATCGTGGCGGGAATTGCCGGTTTGTTCGCGATGCGCTCGCTCGCGGAGGATGACGGACGCCGAAGACTAGCGCTGATGGAAGCTGCCGCGCGCGCGCGAAGCGCGCAGGTATTCTTTGCGGGGAAGGACGCGGCTGTAGGTGGAACGACCGTTCTGCGCGGGAAACCGGCAGCAACGAGCAATGGATCGCTTTACGCGGGAGCAACATTGGGTGAGGCGGCCATAGCTGCGCTGAAAACGATGGGCGCAAATAACGGAGGCTTGATTACGGTGTACTACGGCGGAGCGCAAAAGGAACGCGATGCGCAACGTCTTGCCGGCGATTTGCAGGCGGCCTACCCGCAGGCGGACGTCGAATATTACTATGGCGGTCAAAAGAACGCCGAGTATTGGGTATCGCTCGATGAGTAGAGCTCGGATCGCGATTGATGCGATGGGCGGCGATCATGCGCCGGCCGAGATTGTGGCCGGTGCGCTCCTCGCCGCGCAGGAGGACTACGGTGACCTGATTCTCGTCGGTGACGAGGCGCAGGTACGGCCCTTGCTGCATGGGCCCGGCGCCGATAAGATCACCATCGTTCACGCGCCGGAAAGCGTACCGATGGATATGCACGCCTCGCAAGCGCTGCGCATCGCCGACCGGACCTCCCTGGGGACCGCCGTCAATATGGTGAAAGATCGCAGCGCCGATGCCGCCGTTTCGGCCGGCAACAGCGGAGCATTCTTAGCGATCGCGCTCATCAAGCTGCGCACGATTGCGGGCATCGCGCGCCCCGCGATCGCTACCGTCTGGCCCGCACTCAACGGACCGATGGTCTTACTGGATTCCGGCGCGAACGTTGACTGCCGGCCGGAATGGCTCGAACAGTTTGGGATCATGGGCTCGGCGTATGCCAAATCCGTGCTCAATATCGAGAAGCCGCGCGTCGCCATTCTTTCGGTCGGCGAGGAAAGCACCAAGGGCAACGCCCAAGTGCTCGAAGCAGCGGGCTTACTTGCGCGCGCGCCGATTCACTTCATCGGCAACGTTGAAGGCAAGGATCTCTTTCACAACGCCGCCGACGTCGTCGTGGTCGACGGATTCGTCGGCAACGTCGTACTGAAGATGGGTGAGGGTCTGGCTTCCGACCTGCAAAAGATCGTCAAGGAAGCCATCCTTGGAGGTAATCTCATCACCAAGGCCGGCGCAGCGCTCATGCTGCCCGCGCTGCGAAAGCTGCGCACGCGGTTCGACTACGAGACGTACGGAGGCGCGCCGCTGCTCGGTCTTGCGGGCAATTGCATCGTCACGCACGGGCGGGCCTCGCGCAATGCGATAAAGCATGCAATTCACCAGGCAGCGACCGAAGCAGATCACGACGTCGTCGGGAAGATCACCGAACTCGTCAAACCGCACCTTGCCAAGGAAGCCTAATGGGGGCGAGCCTTCCCCCGTAGCATGAGCATTGCGGTCGTTACCGACAGCACCTCCGACATCGAACCCCAGCGCGCGGCCGCGCTTGGGATCGACGTCGTCCCGCTTTTCGTGGTGTGGGGCGACACGAGCTACCGTGACTACATCGATCTGACACGCAGCCAGTTCTATCAGAAGCTTTCAACGCAAGCGGTGCTGCCGACGACCTCGCAGCCGACGCCGCACATGTTCGCGGATGCATTTCGTCCGCACGTGGAGGCGGGTAATCCGATCGTTTGCATCGTTATCAGTTCGAAACTCTCGGGAACGATCAACGCTGCGCGTACGGCGGCCCAAGAGTTTCCGGGCGCGAAGATCGAGATCGTCGACTCTCAGAGCGTCGCAGGGGGCCTGGGCATGCAAGCCATGCATGCGCGAGAGCTCGCAGCGGCCGGCGCGAACTCGCAGCAGATCCTGGAAGCGATCGAGCAAGAAAAGCGCTCCCAGCGGCTCTACGCGTGCATTCCGGATCTCTCGCACGTCGTGCGCACCGGACGTATCGGGAAGGCCCGGGCGGCGATCGGGACGCTCATGAAGATCGTGCCGGTCATCTCGCTGCGGGACGGCGAGGTCGTGGCCGAAGCGCAAGTGCGTACGGCGTCGCGTGCGCAGCAGACGATGATCGATCTCGCGCTCAAGAATATCACGCAGCCTGCAAACGCACGATTCCTGGTCATGCACACCAATGCGCCCGCGCTGGCTGCCGATATCCTCGAGCGCGTACGAGAACGTCTGAACGGCGTGACGCCCAAGATGCTCGATACGCTTGAGGCCGGTCCCGTTATCGCAACCCACGGCGGACCCGGAGCGGTTGGGATCTTTTCAGCGCAAGACTAAACGCATGAGGGCCTAGGATTGAAAGAAGAACGTGTGCTGATCCGGTTTGATACCATGATAGCGGTCTGCGCGCTGCTCGCGAGTTCGATCGCGGCGGGAGCAATGGTCTATCAAACGCGGGTAATCGAAGAGCAATTCTCCGCCACGGTGTGGCCGTATCTGAGTTTGGAAACAGACAACACGGCCCATTCGTTCGCGATTCGGCTCGCCAACAACGGTGCCGGTCCGGCGCTCATCCGATCGGCGCAGCTCAGCGTTGACGGTCATGCGGCACAGGGTTGGAACGATTATCTGCGGCCCGTGCTCACTGACCCGTCCGTCAAGAAAAAAGGCACCGCGAGCTCGCAGAGCGCATCCGTCGACGGTTCCACAACGATCCGGTCGGGCGACACCCGGCCGCTCCTGACGTTGACGACGACGAACGAACAGATCTTAACGGCCGCGCATAAACATCACATCGCGCTGACGTTCTGCTATTGCTCGATCAACAACCGGTGCTGGAACATTCACGATACGATGGAAGGCGGCCGGCCCGAAGTCCCGCGGCCGGTGAACGGCTGCACTGATAATTTCGCAATCGCCGCCGAGCCGCTGCGGCTGCCTTCACACTGAAATTCGCACGCGGGATGACAACCGCCGGAATCTACGTCCATCTACCGTTCTGCCCGTACATTTGCCCATACTGCGACTTTGCAAAATGGCCGCACAAGGCAAGCGCCGCAACTCGTTACCTGCAGGCCTTGCATGCCGAGATCGATTCTAGACGTCATGATGGGTGGTACGAAACCGTGTTTCTGGGCGGAGGCACGCCGAATACGTACGCAGCCGAAGACATCTCACGGCTTCTGGCGCACGTACGGGAACGCTTTGCCGGGCCGCCGGAGCGCGAGACAACGATCGAGGTCAATCCCGAGCTGGTTCGAGCGGACGATCTGCCGCACTACCGCAGCGCCGGAGTTACGCGCCTTTCGATCGGCGTGCAGTCGTTCGTCGCGGATGAAATTCGCACGCTCGGGCGCAAGCATACGGCCGACGACGTCGAGCGCGTGGTACGCGCTGCACGCGAAGCCGGAATCGGCAGCATAAGCCTCGATCTGATATTCGCGGTTCCCGGTCAATCCGTCGACACGTGGCTGCATTCGCTGCGAACCGCGATCGCGCTCGGCGTCGATCACGTCTCGACCTACGGGCTGACCATCGAAGAAGGCACGCCTTACGCGAGCTGGCACAATCGCCAGCCGCACGCCTTCTTCGACGACGCCGCCGAAGCGCAACTCTACGACCTCGCGATTCGGACGCTTGAAGAAGCCGGCTACGAGCACTACGAGATTAGCAACTTTGCGCGTCCCGGTCATCGCAGCGGGCATAATGCGAACTATTGGGCGAACGGCCAGTACGTCGGGCTTGGTGTGGGCGCGGCTTCCTATATAGCCGGCGTGCGAAGCGTGCACACGCGCGAACTCGACAGTTACGTCACGGCGGCAGTGGAAGGGCGCGAAATTCCCAGCGAATCCGAGCAGCTCGAAGGAGCGAAGCGAGCCGGAGAGGCCGTGATGCTTGCACTGCGGACCTCGCAAGGTGTATCGCTGCAAGGGTTCAAAGAGCGATACGGAGTGGATTTTCTTATGTTTTATGCGCCCGTCGTCGAGCGTTATCGTGATGACGGATTGCTGGAGGTCGACGCGACGCACGCGCGCCTGACGCGACGCGGGCGATTCGTAGCGAACGATGTATGCGCGGCCTTCGTAACGTTCGCGTAGGACCCGGTCTTGCCGCGGCATTGCTGCGGTTTGTGTTCGCGATCGTTTTCGGCATCACCGGATTCTTACTTGGACGCGAAGCGTACATTCATTTGATCTCACTGCATTTTGCCAGTGAGGCACTGCAGCTCGCCTTCACGATTATCACGCCGGTCGTGGGGGCAATTGCCGGCATCTTATTGGCACCGCTGGCACAAAGCGTCTTCGAAGACGAGCTCAATACGGTGGAACGCGCGATCGAGCGCCTTGCGCCCGTCGAGCTCGCCGGCGGCGCGATCGGGCTCATCCTCGGGCTCGTCATTGCATTTTTGATACGCAGCATCTTGTTCGAGTTCATCTCGACGACGGGACGCGCCGGAAGCTATATCGCGATTCTGCTGTACATTATCATCAGCATCTTCGCCGCGTATCTGGGAGCCCGGGTCGGGGCGCGCATGCATATCATGCCGCTGGTATCGGCAGCCGGAGCCGGGAGCGGAACGCCCAAGATCATCGACACGTCAGTTATCGTCGATGGGCGCATCGTCGAGATTCTCGAATCGGGGTTCTTGGAAGGCCCGTTTCTGCTTCCGCGGTTTATTCTGCGAGAGCTGCAGGCGGTTGCGGACTCGACCGATCCCATGAAGCGAATGCGCGGGCGGCGCGGTTTGGACGTGCTGAATCGCCTTCAGGAATTGGGCGTGCTGCAACTGAGCGAGCGCGACTACGACGATCTACGGGCAGCCGATGCAAAGCTGGTGCGCGTTGCGCAGGAGCTGCGCGGGAAACTGCTTACGAACGACTACAATCTCAATCGCGTCGCAAGCGTCGAGGGCGTGGAAGTATTGAACGTAAACGAGCTGGCGAACGCCGTGAAGCCGGTCGTTATGCCTGGTGAAGAGCTGCACGTGCAGATTATTCGCGACGGGAAAGAGCCGCATCAAGGCATCGGCTATTTGGACGACGGAACGATGATCGTCGTCGAGCACGGCCGGCGTCTGGTCGGCGAAGCCGTCGACGTCGTCGTTACCAGCGTGCTGCAAACCGTAGCCGGGCGCATGATCTTCGCCAAACCCAAGAATGTCAGATAGGCCGAAAACCTGGGCTGCGATTATCGTCGCGGCCGGGCGGGGCACGCGCTTTGGCCGGCCCAAGCAACTGATCGAAGTCGCGGGTGTGCCGATGATCGTGTGGTCGATACGCGCATTTGCATCGATGCCGGAGATCGCGGACACGATCGTCGTTACCGAAGCCGATTGGCTCGGCCAGGTTGCAGCGGCTGCGACCGGGTGCGCGGTGGTGCCGGGGGGCGCAACGCGTCAAGCCAGCGTGTATGAAGGAATTCGCGCGCTGCCCGCGCGCTGCGAAGCGGTGCTCGTTCACGACGGGGCGCGACCGCTGATCGCGGTGGACGATGTTCGGCGCGGGATGCGGCCGGTCTGCGCGGGACACGCATCGCTGCTGGGCATTCCGCTGGTCGATACGGTAAAGGTTGTCGACCAAGACAATATCGTCAAGCAGACGCCGGACCGGAGCACGCTGTGGGCTGCGCAGACGCCGCAGTTCGCGATGCGCGGCGATATGCAACGAGCGCATGAAGCAGGCATTCGCGATCGGATCGACGCAACTGACGACGCAATGTTGCTCGAACGCATCGGCGTGCAGGTTCACATGGTCAAGGGCTCGCCGGAAAATTTCAAAGTGACGATGCCGGAAGACCATGCGCGTGCCGAGCAGGTCTTACTGCAGCGCCGCTTGCGAGAAACGGCGAACTGATGCGCGTCGGGCACGGTTTCGATGCACATCGTCTGGTTGCGGAGCGCAAGCTCATTTTGGGCGGCGTCGAGATTCCGAGCGATGTCGGAGCGCTCGGACACTCCGATGCAGACGTTCTCGCGCACGCAATCAGCGATGCATTGCTTGGTGCGGCGGCGCTCGGCGATTTGGGTGCTCACTTTCCGGATACCGACGATCGATGGAAGAATGCGAATTCGATGGAATTGCTCGGGCATTGCCGGGCGCAAGTCCATCGTGAAGGCTATCGTATCGAAAACGTTGATGCGACGATCGTTCTGCAACATCCCAAACTCGCTCCGTACATCATGCGCATGCGCGAGAATATCGCGGGCCGGTTGGTGCTCTCGCTCCCGCAGATCAGCGTCAAAGCAAAGACCAGCGAAGGAATGGGGTACACGGGAGACGGAACGGGAATCGCGGCATTTGCGGTGACCGTGCTTGCGCCCATTTGAAGCGATGATGACCAGAGACGACCTTGCCGCGGCGATGCAGCGTTGGGGATTTCTCGAGGACCCGGTGCCCGAGTCCGCGCTGCGCTGGATCGACACGTTCTTGGAGGCCTTCGGCGAGCGGCTTGCATCGATCGAGGACGCGCGTCCCTATGTCGCGGATTTGCGGGCCGAAGCCTGCGTCGTGCCGGCGCTCGCACTGGAGCGTCTGCGCACCCGCGAGGTGCTGTTTTTCCTAGATACCGTGGGTCAGTACGTCGATAGCCAGGAAGAGCTTCGTGGGCTATCCTTGGAGCACGACCTGCGCGAAATGGCGCGCGAGTTTGGGATTATGCCCGAGGACGCCGAGTACGCGGTACGCATGGCGCTCACGGGGAAGAACGAGGGGGCGCCGCTGGACCTGCTGTTTCCGCTCTTGGGGCACGACCGGATCCTCATCCGCATCGGAGCGATAAATTCGATGCTGCTGCACGGCCGCGGGCTGGAGCCGATTCAGTTCGGGCCGGACGGGCAACCTTTCAAACCGATTCACGGGTCACGTCCAAAAGAAGACGATGTTTAACACGATCCTAGCCGACCTGCGAGCTCCACTCGAGCGCGATCCCGCCGCGCGCGGATGGCTCGACGTCGTGCTTTCCTACCCGGGATTTCATGCGGTAACGGCACACCGTTTTATCCATCCGCTCTACCGTGCGGGAATTCCGATCCTGCCGCGTTATCTTTCGCAAGTGATCCGTTTTTTCACAGGCATCGAGATTCATCCGGGCGCGCAGCTGGGCAATGGCGTTTTTATCGATCATGGTATGGGCGTGGTTATCGGTGAAACCGCGCAAGTCGGCGACGGCTGCACGATCTACCAAGGCGTGACGCTGGGCGGAACGAGCCTCTCGCACGGAAAGCGCCATCCCACGCTGGGCAAAAATGTCACGGTGGGCGTAAACGCGGCTGTCCTGGGCGCCGTGACGATCGGCGATAATTCAAAGATTGGCGGCGGCTCCGTCGTCGTCAAAGACGTCCCCGCGAATTCGACGGTGGTCGGAGTGCCGGCGCGTCTGGTCATGCAAGACGGCGTCCCGGTGCGCGCCGTGCCGGAGCGTCCGCAGGTCGATATGCCCGACCCGAACGCGGACGCGATTTCACGCTTGCAGCGGCGTCTGGCGCAGCTCGAGGAACAGGTACGCGAGCTCGAACAACAAGAAGAAGGCGCGAGTGCCTGGTCTTGGGTGATATGAGGAGCCGCTGAATTTCCTGTGGCATTAAAACTGTATAACACGCGCACGCGCAGCGTTGAACCATTTTTTCCTCTGGATCCGCCGCGCGTACGAATCTACGTGTGCGGGCTGACGCCGTCGGCGGAGGCGCACCTGGGGCACGCGCGCTCGTTTCTATTCTTCGACATCTTGCGCCGGTATCTACGGCACGCGGGTTACGAGGTCACCTACGTCCAGAACGTAACCGATATCGACGACCGCAGCATCAATCGCGCGGCAGAAACCGGAGAAGACTGGTATACTATCGTCAGCGACTATTACGCATCGTTCAAACGCTCGATGCAGCGTTTGGGCGTGCGCGAACCCGACCACGAGCCGTATGCCACCAAATTCATTCCGCAGATCATCGAGATGATCGAAGGCCTGGTTGCGCGCGAGTACGCGTACGTCACAAAAGACGGAGTGTACTATCGCGTTTCAAAATTTCCGCGTTACGGGGAGCTTGCACATCGCAACATCGAGGATCTCGAGGCGGGAGCCCGCATCGAGATCGACGAGCTCAAGGACGATCCGCTCGACTTCGCGCTTTGGAAATTCGCCAAACCGGGCGAGCCGAAATGGCCCTCGCCGTGGGGTGATGGGCGCCCCGGCTGGCATATCGAGTGCTCGGCGATGTCGCGCACGCTGCTCGACCCGCAAGGCACCGGTTTCGACATCCACGGCGGCGGTGCCGATTTGATCTTTCCCCATCACGAAAACGAGATTGCGCAAAGCGAGCCGCTCATGCCGCAGCCGCCGATGGCCAACGTCTGGATGCACGGCGGCCTCTTGCAATTCGATAACCGCAAGATGAGCAAATCGCTCGGAAACTTCGAGCCGCTGTACGAATTGCTCGACCGGCACGATCCGCAGGCGATTCGCCTGCGGTTTTTACAAACGGGCTACAGCAAAGTGATGAACTTCACCGAAGAATCGATTACCGCGGCGACGATGGCGTTAGATAACCTAAAGAAGATCTATCGAAGCCTGCAGCAAAGCGATTCCTCCCCGAACGGCGATGCCGCTAAGAGCGAGCTCATGCGGCGCATCGAGGCCGCGCTCGACGAAGACATGAACACGGCTGTAGCGCTTTCTGAGTTGCTCGCGTACCGCGGTACCGATCGCGCCGAGTTTGCGTACGCGCTGGATATCGTGGGTCTCACGCCGGACGACTCATGGCTGCAAGAGCGGGCGCGGGAGCTTCCGGCCGATTTCATGGAACGGCTTTCCGCGGCGCTGGACTGCGGCAAATCACGACGTCCAACTCAATGGTGCAACGCCCGAGCAAGCGATAGAGCGCGTCATTGGCGCACGCGCGCGCGCCCGGGCCGATAAGGATTTTGCCGCCTCGGATCGATTGCGCGATGCGCTGCTTGCCGGCGGTGTTGCGCTCAAGGATTCGAAGGACGGGACGACGTGGAGCATCGCCGGGTAAAACGCGGTGGGAGCAGGCCGTCCCAGCGCACGGAGATCGATCTCGACGACGTGATCTACGGCGTGCACGCCGTGGAAGAGGCGCTCGTCGCCGGCGAGCAGCTGCGCCGCTTGCACGTCGCGGACGAGCGTAAACGCGATCCGGCGGTGCGAAAGATTCTCGATACCGCGCGCGAGCAAGAGATTCGCGTACGTTTCGAAGATCGCGGATATTTCAATCAGTTTCCGTACAAGGCCCACCAAGGCGTTATTGCATTCGGACCGCCGTTTCCGTACGTAACGCTTGAAGAACTGATCGCCGGGCACGGCGAGGGTCCGCTGCTTGTGGTGCTGCTCGATCACATCACCGATCCGCATAACGCCGGAGCGATTATTCGAACGGCCGAAGCCGCAGGAGCCGACGGCGTCATCTTACCCGAGCGGCGATCCGCAGGCGTGAACGCGACCGTTCGCAAGGCGGCCGCGGGAGCTGCAGCACACCTGCCGATTGCACGCGTCGCAAACATCGCCGACACGATTCGTAAATTGAAAAAAGCGAACGTGTGGGTTGCCGGCGCCGACATGGATGAGCAAAGCGTGGAATATACGCAAGCTGATTTAGCGCGGGATATCGCGCTGGTCATCGGTGCGGAGGGCGAAGGGCTTTCCCAACTGGTCAAGCGTGAGTGCGATTACTTGGTTCGCGTACCGATGCTGGGCTCGGTTGGTTCGCTCAACGCTTCAGTAGCGGCTGCCGTATTGCTGTACGAAGTTGTGCGGCAACGGCGCCTAGCGGCGCTCGCGCCGTAGCGTGTCAGCAACGCGGCACCCTTGAGTGTCGGAGTTGTCCTTGACGCGCAAGGAGGACCCTCTTATACTGGTCGGGATGTGACGCGCTCGACAGGCTCCGCGGGGCCCGCGATATGCTCACATCCGGTCCCAGAGGGCAAAACAGTTATGGCAATGACCCATCCTGTGTCGGATGGTCTCGACTACCACGAGCGGGCAGACGAGGATCTGGTCGCTACCGCGAAATCGGGCGACAATCTCGCGATGGAGTTCTTACTCAACAAGTATAAGAACTTCGTTCGCATCAAGGCGAAAAGCTACTTCCTGATAGGCGCGGATCGCGAAGACATCATCCAAGAAGGTATGATTGGTCTTTATAAAGCTGTTCGCGATTTCAAAGCCGACAAACTTTCGAGTTTCCGTGCGTTTGCGGAGCTGTGTATCACGCGTCAGATCATTACGGCGATCAAGACCGCGACGCGGCAGAAGCACATTCCGCTCAACCAATATATCTCGCTGAACAAGCCGATCTACGATGAGGACAGCGAACGTACGCTGCTCGACGTGATGGCGTCGCAGAAGACGTCGGATCCCGAAGAACTGGTCATCAACCAGGAGGTCTCTCAGGATATCAAGCAACGAATCCAAGAGAATCTCTCGGAACTAGAATCGCAGGTATTGCTTTCGTATCTAGAAGGCAAGAGCTATCAAGAAATGGCTCGCGATCTCGGGCCGCCACGTTAAATCGATCGATAACGCGCTCCAGCGAGTCAAGCGCAAAATTGAGAAAAACCTCTCGGAGATCGAATTACCTGTAAGCCGCGGGGTGACCTCGGCTCACGACCCTCAGACGCTCAAAACAGGCGCCGGAAAACCGGCGCCTGTTTTCTTATTTGCGCTCGTGCAGGTAGAGATAGTTTCCTTCGGTGTCCTTGACTCCGGTCGCGCGGCACCCGTCCGACTCGAATTTGCGATCGAGAACCTCGGCGCCCAGGCTTTTCGCCAGCGCAACGGCGTCGTCCATATCCGGAACGCCGAACATCAGGCCGTTGCCCTCGCTCCAGCCGCCGACCGGGTCATGCGCGAGAGCGAAGGTTGCGCCGTCCGGCAATTGATACTCAACCCAATGGTCGGACTCCATGCCCGGCCGCAGATCGAACAAGCCTCTCATAGAATTTTCGCGCGCGCGGCAGATCTTTGGTGGTGTAAAAAACGACGTCCAGGCCGCGCGTGGCAATTTTCGTCTGATTCATACGCCTGTAGTCTACCCCGCAATGTTGACAGGCGCTGTCAGCATTGGGGGGCGAATCCTCTACTGCCTCGCCATGGAAGGAGCTTAACTCATGGGCGGATTCTTCGAGCTTTGGGCGCTCTTTGTCGCAATCGTGGTTGCGGTGCTCGTGCTGCATGTAGCCGTGTGCCTGTTCGCTGGTCTGAACCCACAGAGCGTGGCCTCCGCAATCGCGCAGCCCGATCGAACGCTGACCGCCTGGCTCTACCTATTGTCGCTGCGTGTCGGCCGCAACGACCCGGAGATGGATCTCGTGCAGTCAGGTATTCCGTTCGATGCTTTGGTAGCGAATTGCCGCCGCCGGGCCTTCATGAGCTTGGCTCTCTCAGGCGTCGCTGCCGTCGTTCTGGTCGTTGTGGTCTTCGTAGCGTTCAAGCCGGGCATGACCTTCGTCGGTCACTAAGCGATTGACGATCGTCGTGTAGAGCGCGTCGCGATCGGTCGTCGGGTCAATCACGAAAGCCTCCGTCGCTTTCTCATCGGTTTGGGGGTCGATGACGACCGTCACGCGGCGGCGGGCGCAGACATCCATGCAGCTCGTGCTGATCGCGCGCACTTTGCCCCAGTGCCCATCTTCCTTTAAGCGAGTTTTGAGCCAGTCGCGCAAATTGAAGTCGCCGATCTCGGCGGCTTTGTCGGGATCCTCTTCCGGAATACGCTCCTTGAAGCAGCGCTCGCATACCAGCACCACGCCGGAGCTCATCCATTTGGGTTTTATCGGTTGCATGTTTTCTTTTTATATGAAGGACGGAGGCTCGCTTTCGCGAGCCTCCGTCAAAGATGGAGCCGGCGGTGGGACTCGAACCCACGGTGTTGCCACTTTACAAAAGTGGTGCTGTCGCCGCTGAGCCACGCCGGCGTTGAGTGTCTAATTGTGCCGCGACGCTTCGTTGTCCTTGACTGCTAGCGGATTCTCTCGTCCGCCAAGGCGCTTTGGGCGCCCGCGGCCGCGGTTCAACGCTCGAAAGGTGTCCGTTAGCGAATGACAATTTGGACACAGCAGGGTGAGGTTCTCCGGTCTGTTGTTTTCAAAATTTCCATCGATATGTTCAACCTCAAGAGGCACGCGCCCCGTCTTCCGATGGCGCTCGTCCCAACCGCATCTCGTGCAGCGTTCGCCCAATTGTTGCAGCAAGATATCTTCGAACAAAGCCTACATAATTTGTCGTTCGGTAAGTACCGTTTTCAAGTGCGGCCACTCTTCGCGCAAATTGGGATGCATGCTGGCAGGTGTTCGAGCAGTACTTTTGCTTAGCACGCGCGAGTTTGCGTACCGCAGTTGAGGCAATCAGCGCGAAGCCGTTTGAGATGTTCTCCTGAACATCGCAGCGAGCAATATTTTGCAGTCGAATCCCTTGAGAAGATTTGGTTCCCGCACCCGTTGAGGCAAGAGCCTCGGAATTTCTTTCGGTTCATTCATCTATGTTACAATGACAAACATGCCGGACGTGTGGCGTAGTGATTGCAGATGATGCAAGATTCTTTGTTGGATCATCTGGTGTTGACCGATGGCGAGGTTGTGATTCGCAGCGCGCATCTCGACGACGAAGCGACGCTGACGCGGTGGTTCAACGATCCCGGCGTGTACGCGTATTGGGATGGTCCCTCGCCCACGCGCGAATACATCCTCTCGCATTGCGAGGTGCAGGTATCGGACGATACGACGTGGCCGTTCATCGTGCTGTATCGCGAACAGCCCGCGGGATTCATTCAGGCGTGGCTCAAAGCGCAAGGCGAGGGCGGCATCGATCTGTTCGTTGCTCCGGAATTCCGGCGCAAGGGTATCGGCCTGCGAGCCGTACCGATGCTGGCATCGTATTTGCGCGACGATCGCGGATGGGCCCGAGTCACGGCTGACCCGCACGCGGGCAACACCGTGTCGCGGGCATTCTTTGCACGTGCCGGATTCGTTGAAACCGGCGAGCGCACCAGCGACGGGATGCATGTGATTATGGAGTTTCGATGAAGCAGAACGCCGTAACGATCCGGGCCGCCACGCGGGATGACGTAAGCGCGCTGCTACCGCTCGTGCGGGCATATCGCGTCTTCTACGAGCAGCAGCCCGATGGAGAGCGGGAACGCGCGTTTCTCGAACGGCATCTGCAAAACGGTACGTCCGTCGTGTATCTGGCCGAGATCGACGGCGAAGCAGCCGGATTCGTCCAGCTGTTCAAAACGTATTCCACCGTGCATCTTTCGAGCGCGTGGATTCTCGAAGACCTCTTCGTCGCACAAGCGCATCGCGGTCGCGGCATCGGCCGCCGGTTGCTGGATCGCGCGAAAGAGCATGCGTTGGCGGACGGTGCAAGCGGCATGTTTCTGGAAACCGCCTACGAGAACGAAACGGCGCAGCGACTCTACGAACGTGCGGGGTGGACGCGTGAAGGGCGCTTTTATAAGTACAATGCGCCGCTCCACCGGCCTTAAGGCTAGTCACAGGAAGCCGCCGCATGATAAAGGCATGAAATTGCCGGCTTTATCTATACTCTCGGCGGCGCTGCTATGTGCTGCGCCCGCGCTTGCGCAAACCGCGCCGCATCCTACGCCGAATCCGGCGATGCGTCAGGCATTCGAACAGATGCGTTCTCGCATGGAGAGCGTGCGCCGCACCGAGCGCGCAGAAATGCTCGGCGCGCTCAAACCCGCGAACAAGGCGCTCTTGGCAACAATTGCCGGACAACTTGCAACCTCGGTTTCGCCGGACTATGGCGCAGCCGCCAAGCGTTTGGACTCCGCGCTCTCGGCTACCGAATCGCAAGCCGTTCTGCACGCCGCGCAAAACGCGCGCACGCAAGAGCGAAGCATCATGGAAAGCATGCGCAGCCAGTTTCCGCCGCCGCCCAATGCTCCGCACTTCGGCATGAACGGTCCGGGCGGCCCGCGGTCCGGCGGGCCGCATCATCGCACGCCTGACGCCGGACGTATGTTGCTGGGCCTCATGGGCGGCGGCCCGATGCGCATGGGACCGCCCGGCATGCACGGCGGCCCTTCGCGCCGCTAACGCAGCCGGCCATGTTGCGGGCAGCCGAATCGTGGGAAAACTGCGCGCATGGATTTGACCAGGGACTATCCACGCAGCCCGCGGGAGCAGCTCGACGGGATCATGCACTTGCCGCGAGCGATCGATAAAGCGCGCGCGCAGCATGAAGGCAAGCTTGGCGAGTATATCTTATTACGGCTGCCGGTTCAACACGAAATTGTTCAACACGCTCGGCGTTACCGAGGACGAATTCCTGGATGCCGTTCGCACGTCCTCGAGTGACGATGCCGTGCTCGAATGGGTTCGCGATTTCGTGCGCCCCGAGCCCGACAAAGTCGAGAGATTAAATCAGTGGGTTCTTCACAACGAACCCGCAGACGATCAAGAACGCGAGTTGTTCTGCGCCGAGCTCGAGAAAGTCGATCCCGGTAACGACTCCGTCGAAACCTGGACCGACCTCATCGACTTAGAAGAAGGACGCCTAGAGAAAGAAAGTTCCACCGCAACCTAAATTATGCCCGTTGTCATCGCGACGCGGACGTTGTCAGCGGCTACGTCGAGCTCGCCGTGCTTCGACGTCAGATGACAGAGGGCGTTGCTATTTGACTACGGACCAGTCTTCGATTTGGTACTGTTTACCGGTTGCGTCGACGATGAGGACGCCGTCACCGAATGCGTCGACGTTAAATGTTGCAACGGTCGTTCCGCTGCGGTCGAGCGTTCCGGAGATAAAGTGCGAGTTGCCGGGCAAAACGCCGCTGTTCGTCTGCACGTTCAGGGTGTCGCCGTTGCTGAGAGTGGCGTTTTGTATCGTGAGGTTCGTCAGGATTCCGAGCGTATAGGTCGCCGAGATCGGCAGATTGTATTGGCCCTTTGCCGTACCGCCTGCCAGTGTGAACATCGGCGTCGAAATTGGACACGATGTGTTCTGCACGCCGGCTTGAATCGAGAGTGCGCCGATAGGTCCGGTGTATGCGGTACCGGTACTCGTCGTCTGCCACGTAACGCTGCTGTTGCCGTTGACCGTACGAGTGCCGCTAGGCATGACGCCCGCCCAGCCGAAGGTCTCGTTAAGCGTCTGATTTCCGGTTGCGTTGAAACCGGCGGAATCGGAGCAGAAGGTCGTGCTGCCGCCGCTGCTCGGCGCGACCGCGAGCTCTCCGTCACCGTCGATCGTTTTCACACCGTTGATATCCAGTTCGCCGGTGTGCGTGCGATCGAAGCCGTTCTTGACGATGGGATAACCGTAACGATCGAAGGAGGCGTTCGTATAGTTCACGGTTTCCGAGCGCACGGCGCCGGGCGAACTGCTGTTCAACCCATACAGCGAGACCGTTCGCGCGATGCTCTCCGAAGATGCGCTCGTGGAGTTCCAGACGCGCACGGCATCCCGCGCGATCGCGGTACAGGCGTTATCGTAGAAGAAGATGAGCTCCGTCGAATCGGGATCGCCCTTTTTGTCGGGGGCGAAGAATTCCACGCCGTTTGTGCAAGTGCCGTTACCGGCGATCTGTTGCGATGCCGACTCGCCTCGAAGCGATTCGCTTTGGAGCGGAGACGAGGTCGTGTCCTCGTAACTCGAAACGTCCTTGAGCGGGCTGCCGACGCCGTTGGCGGCTTCGATCGCGTCCTGGTTTGTTGCGCGACGGACTGCGTGGTCCAGTGCCCGTTGAAGGCAGCGTGCCGGCGGGCGCGCCGCCTCCGCCGCCGCAGGCTGTGAGTGAGGAACAAGCGGTCAAAACCGCGATTCCGAGATAAAGACGTGCATTCATTGCGAAACTCCAAATCCGTAGGTGTAAAAGGCTGCTTGATCCGGTTATAACCAAGCCGAGAGAGGCGCTTCATGAGCGCCTTCTGAGAGAACCGTCAGAATCGGATTAGAGCTTTTATACGGCAGCACAGGACTCGGAGCCGGTCGCATCGTACCCTGGTCAGCCGTGCCCCGTGGGTAGGTGGCCGAGTGGTTAAAGGCAACAGACTGTAAATCTGTCCAGCTAACGCTGTACGCTGGTTCGAATCCAGCCCTGCCCACCATCCCAAAATCTGCAAGCAGATTTTGGAACGCGCGAAAGCGCGCGGGGCCCCGTATTCATTGCGGGCGTTGCATAGTGGTAGTGCTTCTGCCTTCCAAGCAGACAGCGCGGGTTCGATTCCCGCCGCCCGCTCCATATCACCGGCGAATTTACATCGCCAGGCTCACATCGCGCCTTTGCTTTTCGAGTGGCACGGTTCGCGACTGGCCGTTGCGTTGCGCCACACCCTTGGCATACCCGTCGCGTATCATGGCTTGATGGAAATGGAACTGAAACGGAATACGAAACGCATCGGCGATATTTCGGAACTGCGCGTGATGCATGACCTCGTTCAGAGCCGGATATTTGGTATCGATACCGTTCGGCGAGAATCATCGGTACGATTTTGTCATCGAGAAAGACGATGTTCTTTCTCGGGTTCAAGTAAAAACCGGGCGACTGCGCAAAGGCGCGGTCATCTTCAATTGCTACAGTTCTCATTCTCATCGAGGCGGCCCATCTTGCCGTGTTTACATGGGCGAAGTCGAGTTCTTTGGCGTGTATTGCCCGGACACCGATTCGACGTACCTGCTTCCTTTGAGCGAGATTACCGTGCAGCAAGGCATCCTGAGGGTCGCGCCGGTAAGAATGGCCAAACGAAAGCTTACAGATGGGCCGACGATTATGTTCTGGCAAAGGGCGGTTTCGGGCCGATTATCGAGGTAGGGACGCCGGTCGTGCTTGACGTAACGTCCTCGGGCGCAATAGTGCCGTCGTAGGCTAGTGGTAAAGCACCTCTTTGGTAAAGGGGAGAGCGCGGGTTCAATCCCCGCCGACGGCTCCAGATCGCAAAGGCCGAGTTCTTGCTTGGCCTTTGCGCTTTCTTATCTCAGGTCGGCCTCGGCGGCCACATATAGGTCCCGGTCCTCGGTTTCGATTCGCGCGATGAGGCTCGTGCGTGAAGCTGCGCCAGTCCGACTGCCATGCCTCAAAATTCGCGTCGACGGCGCCCGGATCGGACCATTTGTTCCAGAGGTCCGTGAAGTGCTCGCGTACGCCGCCCATCTCGCGGCGGTATCGCTCGGCTTTGCCGCGCACGATTACGTTTTCGCTTTTCGCCAGACGCGGATAGAGCCAGTCGTCCTCCAGCTTCAAATGCGCGATCAATACCGTGCGAAAACGCGGCAGCAGCGAGAGCGTCTGTTGCGGCGTCGTCTGCGGTTTGCCGATATCGTCCAGGAGATAGCGAAGCACCGAATGATGGTCGCGGCACGTCTGCACGTCGATGCGTTCGTTGATACGCAGCCCGGGGCGCTCGGTTCGATAGCGAACCGGGAGCGGCGTACTGTCGATGAAAGCTCTGCACCAATCGCTCGATTCCGGCACCGTCGTTCTCACGAAACCGCGCGAGAGCCGGGCTGTCGATATCGAACACGCCGTAGACGGCATTTTCGTGCAAAAGAGGAACGACGATCTCGGATTGTGATGCGCTGTCGCACACGATGTGATCGGCAAAAGCGTTGACGTCTTCGATGACGACGGTTTTCGCGCTTTCGAACGCTTTGCCGCACACGCCCCGTCCTTTGGGCAGGCGCGTGCACGCGGGTTTGCCGGCAAATGGTCCGAGCACGAGTTCGCCGGCATCAGGAAAATAAAATCCGGCCCAATTCACCAGCGGCAACGCATGATACACAAACGCGGCGAAGTTGGCGGCGTTAGCGATGAAGTCGCGTTCGTCTTCGAGTAGCGAAGGCAACCTGGCGCGCAAGCAGCGCATAGTCGAGGGCCGCGTCAGACTGCGGCCGGTGGGGCTTCCCGGCATGAGCGAAGTTTTACTCGTCGCAGGCACTCGCGCCTCCGGGAGCAAGCGGCCTTGCGCCCAAAGGCTCGGTGCAGCCTTGAGGTCCAGGAACTCGGCCGGGTCCTTGCGCAACTACCAGGCAGACGGTGCCGAGCGCGCGCCCGTAGCTCAATTGGATAGAGCAAGGCACTCCTAAGGCCGAGGTTGGCGGTTCGATTCCGCCCGGGCGCGAGGTCCCTTTTCGCAGATAAAAGTGCAGTTGCGCCTGCGCCGACCCCTATGCTATAGTAGGGCGTCTAATAACGGGCCTCGGGTCCGTTATATTTACGTTGTGGTAGAGGATTGTGGCGAAGAAAGAGAATCGCGTGATGGTCGTGATGGCGTGCACCGAGTGCAAGCGCCGCAATTACAACACGCAAAAAAACAAACAAAAGACATCGGAGCGTCTGGAACTGAGCAAGTACTGCCGGTTCTGCCGCTGCCATAAGCCGCACCGCGAGACGAAATAGACTCGTTCGAAGGGCGGTATCTCAATTGGTAGAGTCCTCGTCTCCAAAACGAGTTGTTGCAGGTTCGAGTCCTGTCCGCCCTGCCAATCTCCAGGAGAAACCCCGTGATGAATAAGGCCCCCGGCGGTTCGCCGGACGCCCGAAAAAGGCTAGGGAACCAAAGCGCTCAGGAATTTGTCCGCAGCGTATGGCTAGAACTACGCCGTGTGACGTGGCCGACCCGCGAGGAGTGGGTTTCGGCAACGGTGCTCACGGTTGTGCTGGTCGTCGCCATCGGTCTGTTCACGTGGGCGTGTGACTGGGTTTTTGGACAGCTCTTTAATTTGGTGCATCCGATTTGACCATGGACTTTTCTTTAGAAGAACAACAGCGCGAAGAGTTTCCGATCACGCGCGAAGCGCACGAGGCCGAAGGTGAAGCGCTTACCGAAGCCGCGCATAGCGACGATCTCGCTGCCGCCGAGCGGTGGCCGAAGAGATCGAAGGCTCGCCTGACGCAGACGATGAGCTGCATGAGGAACGCGAGCAGGCTCCCGTCCGCAGCGCCAAAGACGATCGCAAGCATTGGTACGTGATCCACACGTATTCAGGCTACGAAAACAAAGTCAAAGCGAATCTCGAACGCCGCATCCACTCGATGAACATGCAGGATAAGATCTTCCGCGTGCTCGTGCCGATGGAGGACGAGGTCGAGTTCAAAGACGGCAAGCGCAAGATCACGCCGAAAAAAGTTTTCCCGGGCTACGTCCTGGTCGAGATGGACATGGACGATCAGTCTTGGTACGTGGTTCGCAACACGTCCGGCGTGACCGGATTCGTCGGCAGCCCCGGCGCGGGTGAGAAGCCTGTCCCGCTGCAGGATAAAGAAGTCAAGACGATCCTCAAGCAGATGGGCATCGAAACGCCGAAGCTCAAGATCGACTTCAAAAAGGGCGATCGCGTCAAGGTCACCTCGGGTCCGTTCTTCGACTTCACCGGAATCGTCGACGAAATCGCGCCCGAAAAAGAAAAAGTGCGCGCACTCATCTCGATCTTCGGACGCGAAACGCCGGTCGAGCTGGAGTTCTATCAGATCGAGAAAGTGTAGCCGGACACGTAGGTCTTCTCACGCGCAACCACCCCGGGCGCGTGAGGTACTTCGAGGGGGAGTCTGAAAGGACAACAACATGGCGAAGAAAGTCGTAGGCAAAATCGGCCTACAAATTCCGGCTGGGAAAGCCACGCCCGCGCCGCCGATCGGTCCGGCGCTCGGCCCGTATAGCTGAATATCATGGACTTCTGCAAGCAGTACAACGAACGTACGGCCTCGCAGGCGGGCATGATCATCCCCGTCGAGATCACGGTCTTCGAAGACCGCACGTTCACGTTCATCACCAAGACGCCGCCCGCGTCGTTCCTCATCAAGCAGGCGCTCAAGATCGAGTCGGGTTCGAAAGAACCCAACCGCAATAAGGTGGGTAAGCTCACGCAAGCGCAGTCGAAGAGATCGCCAAGGTGAAGATGCCCGACATCAATGCGAACGACATTCATGCGGCCAAGCTCATCATCGCCGGCACCGCGCGGTCGATGGGCGTGGAGGTGGAAGCATAATGGCACGTTTTCACGGTAAGCGCTTCCGCAACGTAGCCGCGGGCTACGATCACAAACAGCTCTTCGATGCAGCCGAAGCCGTTACGATCGTCAAGAAGAACGCCAACGCGAAGTTCGACGAAACCGTCGAAGCGCACGTGCGCCTGGGCGTGGATCCGAAGAAGAGCGATCAAAACGTGCGCGGAACGGTGTTGCTGCCGCACGGCACGGGCCGTACGGTTCGCGTGATCGCGTTTGCAAAGGGCGACAATGCCAAGGCGGCGGAAGCCGCCGGTGCGGACGTCGTCGGCGAACAGGATCTGATCGACAAAGTCAAAGGCGGTTTCACCGATTTCGATGTTGCCGTCGCGACGCCCGACATGATGGGCGCAGTCGGCTCGCAACTCGGCCGTATTCTCGCGCAGAAGATGCCGAACCCGAAAGCCGGTACCGTTTCGCCGAACATTGCGGCGGCAATTCGCGACATCAAGGCCGGTAAAGTCGAATATCGCTTGGATAAAACCGGCATCATTCACACGATCGTGGGAAAGGCCAGCTTCGGCGAAGCGCAACTCGCAGAAAATGTTGCAACGCTACTCGACGCGATCGTCCGCGCGAAGCCTGCCGCGGCCAAGGGCACCTATCTCAAAAGCATCACGCTCACGAGCACGATGGGACCGGGCGTCAAAGTCGACCCGAACCGCGTAAAAGCGCACGTCTAGCGCTTGCTCCCTGGGAGCAGAGACGAATGCAGACGCATACGATCGAAACGACCCGCCGATTCCGGCGGGTCGTTTTTTATCAGCTCTGCAGCAGCGTTACTTTTCCCGTGCTCAAATCGTACACCCCCCCGGCTACCTCGACACTATCGTGCTCAACGGCGGCAGCTATAATCGGCGTTGAAGTCTTCAATCGTTCGACGGCCATGCGGACATTGGCGACGGTCGCGTTGTGCCACCAGTCGCCGGGTTTGTGTTCGCTCTCGCGCGCTGCTGGAGCGATGGCGTCCGCGAGGACCTCGATATGTCCGGGAAATGTTTTCCCGTCTTTGACGTGCTCGACGGCGGCCTTCACGGCGCCGCACGACGTGTGCCCCAGCACCATGATGAGCGGAGACTTTAAGACGGCCGTCGCGTACTCGATAGACCCAAGCGCGGCGTCGCTGACGAAATTGCCCGCCAGACGCACCACGAAGATGTCGCCGGGATCGTGATCGAAAAGCGTCTCGACCGGCACGCGGGAGTCGGAGCATGCCAAGACGGTCGCGAACGGCGACTGGCCGCTCGCCAGCTCGCGTACCTTCGCGATCGAGGGGCGGGGCCGTGGCGTCCCCGCGGCAAATCGGGCATTCCCGTCCATGAGGTTGGTTAGTGCTGCGCTGGCGGCCATGGTTGCTTTCTGATTGGCGGCGAGCACCGGCTCCCGGCAAAAGGCCGGATGTAGGCGGCACCCAGGGCTGAATATAAAAACGTCCTGCGATTCGGCACGAAGGTCGTTCTCCTTTCTTGCGACCAAGGTCGGACCTTGCTTTCGATGGGGGGCCTCTGATATGATTTCGCGACGGCTCCGAAGACCGTAGCCGGGCATAATGCCCTTAATCTTCGAACTTCCTTAGCGACAAGCGCACGCAGTGCGCGCAGTCCTGAGCCTGTCGAAGGACTACCGAGGACGACCACCATGACGTATGCGTTCCCCGCTTAAACGCGGCAGCGTGTCCCCATGCGGCGTTCTCCGGACGGATGGAGCGCCCTTATTTTTTTCAGACTTCCGCACCGGCAAGCACCCGCAGGGTGCGCAGTCCTCAGCGAAGTCGAAGGAAAGACGCTTTCATGCCAACCGCAAAAAAAGAAGCCGCGATCGCCGAACTGAAAGAACGTATCTCTCAGGCCGGCAATCTGTTCTTCACGAACTATACGGGTTTGACCGTTTCGGAGATCACACGCTTGCGTGGTGAGCTTCGCAAAGACGGCAGCTCGTATGCGGTCGCAAAAAACACGCTGTTCTCGATCGCCGCGGGTGACGAACTCGCACGGCAGCTCGAGCAGTACATGCACGGACCGACGGCCATCGTGTTCGCCGGAGACGATCCGGTAGCACCGGCCAAGGCCCTGAAAAAATTCTCGGACGACGTCAAGCCCGTCGAAGTCAAAGCCGCCTACATCGAAGGCCGCTTGGTCGACGCCGCGCAGGTCAAAGCACTTGCCGCACTGCCTTCGCGTGAAGAACTCATTGCGAAGATGGTCGGCTCCATCGCAAGCCCGCTGCGCGGTCTGGTTACCGTGCTTTCGGGCAATCAACGTGGACTCGTCCGTGCCCTCAACGCTATCCGCGAGCAAAAAGATGCCGCGGGTTCGAACGCTTAAAGGAGACACTACGTATCATGGCAGTTGCCGAAATCATCGATTCGATCGATAAACTCACGGTGCTCGAGCTCGCCGATCTCGTCAAACAGCTCGAAGAGAAATATGGCGTTTCAGCCGCGGCTCCGGTTGCGATGATGGCTCCGGGTGCAGGCGCCCCGGCGGCTCCGGCTGCGGAGAAGACCGAGTTCGACGTCGTGCTCGCCGAGGCGGGTCCGGAGAAGATCAAAGTCATCAAGGCGGTTCGCGAGCTCACGAGCTTGGGCCTCACGGAAGCCAAAACATTCGTCGAGAGCGCACCCAAGGCCGTCAAGGAAGGCGTGAGCAAAGACGAAGCCGAGGCCGTCAAGAAGAAACTTGAAGAAGCCGGCGCGAAGGTCGAGATCAAGTAATTTCCCTCTGGAAATGACGATGGTTAAAGAGCGAGGTGCATCCTCGCTCTTTTTCTATCCAAGATGTGGTAGGCTGGGGCGTGGAGGTGCTCGACCATGCAGAAACTTCGCGTTGCACTTGCCCTCTTGTTTATTGCCGCTCTCAGCAGCGTCGCCGGAGCAGCATCCGGCCCGACAGTCGTAACTCCAGGGCAAGAACAGTGGGCCGCACAGCCTGGCAACTTCTCAATGGCCGTACTGTACGGTGACCCGACCAAAGCAGACTTCTACGTCGTTCGCTTAAAATTGCCGGCGAATTGGACATTTCCGGCACATACGCATCCGAATCGCGAAAACGTGACCGTCATTTCCGGAACGTTCTATGCGGGGATGGGTTCGAAACTCGACGCAAGCAAGGTGACGGCGTTCCCGGCGGGCACGTTTATATCGATGCCGCCGAATACGCCGCACTACGCGTTGACCAAGTCGCCGGCGGTTATTCAACTCGAGGGCATAGGCCCGATGAAAAACGATATGATAAAGATGTAAAGAACGGCAAACGGGCAAAGTAGACGGCGGGCGTTGGAAGCCCGCCGCTTTCTTTTACCGGGGGAGCTATGAATTCATCAAACGCCGCGCCGGCCGGCATAACTGCATTAATATACGTCATCGTCATCGCGCTCTTCGTGTGGAGAATGATGCGGCCGATGCGCGTGAGCGTCGCGCGCATTTGGATTCGCCCGGCAATGCTGGTCGTCTTTACCGCTCTGGCAGTCTGGGGGGAGCAATTCAGCTCTCCCGCGCCTGCGTGGCAGATCGCCGCCGTTCTGGCCGTCGGCGCGGTGATCGGCATCCCGCTCGGCGTTCTGCGCGGGCGTCACAGCGAAGTGAAAGGCACCGAACGTCCCGGCGTGTACTACGTGCACTCATCGCCGTTTATTACGATCGTGTGGCTGCTGGCTTTTGTGTTGCGCGCCGCGATCCGTTATGTCGTCCCGGGCGCAAGCAACGGCGTGACGGTGTGGACGATTGGGATCCTGGGCTTTGCAACGGCGGCCATTCTGGTTTCAGCGTTCATCGTCCATCAAAAACTTCAAGCAGTCATGCAACAACAGCGCGCTGCGTAGGTATCGCAGGGTAGGAGGTCTTCGTCATGGAGCAAGTTCAACCGCAGCGGCGGCCTTCGTATGCCCTTTGGATCGCGCTGGCGATCGGAGTGATCGTCGTCATTTCGATGATCGCCTCGTACAACGGTTTGGTAGCGCTCGGGCAGGCCGTCGATGCGCAATGGGCCCAGGTCCAAAACGTGTATCAGCGGCGCGCCGATCTGGTGCCGAATCTCGTTGCCACCGTCAAAGGTGCCGCGAACTTTGAGAAGAGCACGTACATCGCCGTTACGCAGGCGCGGGCTTCCGTGGGCCAGCTTCCGCCGGACGTGCTCAAGAACGCGACGAACGATTCGGGCTCGATGGCGCAATATCAAAAGGCGCAGGACAACTTGGGTTCGGCGCTTTCACGGCTGCTCGTCGTTGTGGAAAACTACCCGCAGCTCAAGGCGAACGAGAACTTCCTAACGCTGCAGACGCAGTTGGAAGGAACGGAGAACCGGATCGCGGTCGAACGGCGCCGCTACAACGAGGCGGCACAAGCGTTCAATACGCGAAGAAATACGTTTCCAACCGCGATGTTTGCCGGATTGTTTGGCCAGCGCTTTAACGATAAATCCTATTTCCAGGCTACGAGCGCTGCACAGAACGCACCACAGGTAACCTTCCCGTGAAGAGCATCGATGCGGCGCGTATACGTGCCGCAATTCGATCCGCCGAGGCCGGGACCACGGCGCGTATCGGCGTCCGCTTAACTGACGAGCATGTTCCCGATGCGCTCGAGGGCGCGCGCGCCGACTTTGCGCGAGCGGGATTACACGAACATCCGGCGGCGAACGCCATCTTGTTCCTGATCGCGCCAAAGTCGCGGACGTTTGCGGTATATGGCGGCGATGCTATTCACGCGCGTGCCGGCGACGAATTTTGGAAGCGGCTGGTTGGAGAGATGACTCCATATTTCGCAAACGACCAACTGACGCAAGGACTTGTGCACGGGATCGAGCAAGCCGGACATGAACTGCGGGCGCATTTTCCTTCTGAGGCGAACGCATGATCGCTCTTGCCGCGCTTGCATTAACCATCGCGATACCGCCGCGGCCCGCCGATTATGTGACCGACAATGCCGGTGCCCTGAGCGCGCCGGCCGCGCAGCGCATACGGGACGAACTGCGCTCGTACGAGCTGACGACCAAACATCACATCATCGTGTGGATCGGCCAAACGACCGGTGACGTGCCGCTCGAGGATTGGACCATCCATGCGGCCGAGCAGTGGAAAGTCGGCCGGAAAGGCGTCGATGACGGCGCAATCCTTTTCATGTTCATGCGCGATCACAAAGTGCGCATCGAAGTTGGCTACGGCTTGGAAAGCGCGCTGACCGATGCAAGTGCCGGCGAGATCATTCGCGACACGATCGTACCAAGAATGCGCGCAGGCGATCCCGATGGTGCCGTGCAGGACGGCGTCGATCGCATGCTGCTGACCATTACACCGTCATTTGCAGCGCAGATTCACCACGCCGTCGCGCCGGCAACGAATCCCAGCGCAAACAGAGATGCGGTCGCTGCTGCGCTGTTGATTACATTCGTGCTGATCTTCTCGCTGATTTTTATTTTCGGGCTGCTGGCCAGCCGCCGCCGCGGGAGCGGATGGTATTGGAGCGGAGCCGGTTTCGGCGGCGGCTGGTCGAGCGGCGGAGGTGGTTCCGGATTTGGCGGAGGCGGGAGTTTCGGCGGCGGCTTTGGCGGCGGCGGCGCCTCCGGCGGCTGGTAACGCGAAACAAACATCTTAAAGCGCCATTAATGTCGCTCTGCGACAATCAGCGAGTGAGCGTCCGCAAGAAAGAATGCGAACCCGCCGCATGGAGGTACGTTTGACGTTTTGCGACTGCCTGCGGCGCGCGGTCCGACGTTGAACCTCCTTTTCGAGCAGGCGCGCGCCTCACCGGAGCGTGAGGGTGATACGGTCGTGCAGGATGCTTTCGCGGGGACGATCGTGACGGTTTTGCATGATATGCTCCGATCGCTTTGGGTCTCCCATAACGGCTCAAAGCCGATTGGAAGCGTCTGGGCGCAAAAGTGAACGGCTGTTCCGTGCCGCAGATCCTCGCGGCCGCAGTCGACAATTTCCGGCATTGGGAAGACTGGGACACGGAGAAATACGAGAACGTTGCGCAGATTCGATCGGTGAAAGTGCTGTCCGCGGCGCTCGACCTGCCGATTAAAAAAGGCGGAAAGCATACGCCGCTGCGCCGGAATGTTTGCTGGCTTGTTCTGGAGCGTCTCAGCGAGGGAGGCGGCTATGCGCGTATCGATGCGCTCGTCCGCGAATTCGCGCGGCGCTCGAATCAAAAAGAATCGAAAAACCGGCTTAATCGCGAGTTAAATCCGCTTTAACACCAAGGGTGCATTCTGGAGAGCAGTCATGACCTTTGATGAATGGACGGACGCTATCTCCACTCGCGTGAATGCCGCGATGCCGGACGTGTACGTCAAACGCAAACTCGATGACCTATGCCGCTGGATCCACGGCGGCAAGGAATGCCAGACTGCATGCCGTCTCCGAATCGCTCGCCGCATTCGTCGCCATTCGGCGGGACGGTGCGTTGAGCAACAGTCCGTTCTCGTGCCGCATCGCGATAGGGGCGGCCTCCGAAGAGGAAGTCGCCAGGCGAATCCTGCGGTGGTTCGGAAGATGACCGGATGGCTTTGGACCGCGCGAACGTGCTAGCGGGAACGGTGCGAGCGTTTTTCCTCTACGATATCGCCGACACGATCGATCTTGCACGTCTGCGAACGGTTCGCGGCGAGGGCTTAGCTCCTGCGCGCCTTCGGCTGCGCCCACACTCTTCGCCCGCGTATTTGCAATTTCCGTCCCCACCGCTGGTGCTTCGCTGCCGAGATCGGGGCGGGCGAACACAGCGCGACACGGCGGATCAAACTCTTTGATTACGGCGTGGTTTCCGTACGCGTCGCCGTTCCGTTTTCGGGGCCGTTCTCACAGATGGTGGCATTTGCAAACGACCTGCGCAATAGCGAGCGCCTGGCGGCGGTGTCGCGCGATACCGTCGATGAAATACTCGCCGAACTGCGGGGCGCGCTCGACGAGCCGCATCCGGCGCTTGTCGAGGATTATTTCATTGCACGCGTCGAGCGCTTCGCGCACCCGGTTCCCGCCGAAGAACTGCTCAGCAAATATCGCGAAGAGTTGGCGGCACTGGTTTTAGGCGAACCGGGTCCGTTTTCGGCGGCCCAGCGCGACGAAGCTCTGCGCATGAGTTTTTCATACTATCCAGAACGATCTTACCGTCGTGCAATGGGATGCCGCCGTCGTGTACGATCGCCCCGAGAGCGCAGATGCCATCGAGGACATTCTGGAGTTCGCGAACTCGCAGCTGGTCGAGCTGCGCACGTACGACGCGCTGCTCGATCGCCATCTCGACGCGATCTACGCGGTCAAGCCGGAGCGAACGATGCGCGCGCTGCTCGGGCGCCGCGCATCCGAACAGGCGGCGACGCTGCGATATTTGATCGTTGACGTGCTGGAGTTGACGGATCGCGCGAGCAATGCGCTCAAAGTTATTGGCGATGCGTACTATGCACGGATCTATCGCGCCGTTTCCGCGCGTCTAGCGCTCGACGACTGGCAGCGCCAAATCGACCGTAAGGTCCAGAGTATCGGCGAGATGTATCGGTTTTTCGACGATCAGGCGCGCGCGGGCCGCGACGCGCTGCTCGAGGTGGTCATCATCCTGCTCATCGTCCTGGAAGTCGTGATCGGCGCTTTGGCTTTGAAGCGCTAGCGCGCGATCTACGGCTGCGATTGGCGGCGTCCGCAATCCGCGCCGTGCTGGTTTCGCCATCCCGACGTGCTCAGCGGCGTCGAACAGGCGATGTTCCGGTTGAAGTTCGCAAACGTCGCGGGATCGGAAGCGAATTCGCTTTTAAGCGATTCTACGCGATGACTGTCGCTGGGATGATCGGAAAGAAATTCAGGCGTGCCGCCGGATGGATTCGCTTCGAACTGCTGCATCAGCCAAACCATGCCGTACGGCGTGATGCCCGACTGCGCACACAGATACGCGCCGGTGTAGTCCGCGTTATGCTCGACGCCGCGCGAAAAAGTCATCGCCTGGACGTTTGCGGCAAGTCCGATGAGCGAATTGGCAAGCTGTTGCGGCCGCCTCCGAACAGAAGCGAGAGGCCCGTCGCGTAGAGCGAAAGGCGCTGATCCTTTGCGTACAGATTGTACACGTCGTGGTGGATGTCGTGGGATACTTCGTGGCAGAGTACGCCCGCAAGTTCTTCCTTGTTCTTCACGAACGTCATCATGGAATCGGTGACGTAGACGTTCCCGCCGGGAACCGAGAACGCATTGGGTTGGCTTTCGTGGACCAGGATGAAATGAAACGGCGCGAAGTACTTCTGATCGGCGAGCGGCTTAATTTTCGCGGCGATCGAGTTGAGCGTCGTGTAATACGGCGACCTGGGGATGATCTCGCCTTTTTGTTCGAGCTGCTGATAGACTTGCTGGCCGATCTGCATCTCCTGCTGGTCCTGATCCGAGGCAAATGCGGGGGCAACGCACCCGAGCGTGAGGGCAACAGCAATAACGACGGCCAAAAGGCGATTCATTGACAGAGATGTTTCCTTCCCGCCTGATAAACGAAAACAAACGGGCAGCCTCTCGCAAGAGGCCGCCCGCTTGTACGTTGGCGCTGGACTTTTAACGGTCTCTTAGTGAATCAAAAAACCTACCAAGAGCAGGGCGACGATGTTCAGCACTTTGATCATCGGGTTGATCGCGGGGCCGGCGGTGTCTTTGTACGGATCGCCGACGGTGTCGCCCGTGACGGCCGCCTTGTGCGCGTCGGAGCCTTTACCGCCGTTGTGGCCGTCCTCGATGTATTTTTTGGCATTGTCCCAGGCGCCGCCGCCGCTGGTCATGGCGATCGCCAGGAACAA
This sequence comes from Vulcanimicrobiota bacterium, assembly GCA_963777365.1. Taxonomy (GTDB): domain Bacteria; phylum Vulcanimicrobiota; class Vulcanimicrobiia; order Vulcanimicrobiales; family Vulcanimicrobiaceae; genus CAVZQG01. The sequence goes on along the minus strand of CAVZQG010000014.1, from coordinate 114,910 downwards.
GCCGGTGACGATCGCGCCCATGAGAATGCCGCCCATGACCTGCGCGCTCGATATGCCCGGAAAGACATGGATCGCGCCCAAGATAACGACCAAGATCGGTACGCCTACCGGGATGAGCGCGGGAACGATCATTTCCTTGAGCGCGGCGCGCGTGACAATATCGACGGTTTGCGCGTAGTCGGGCTTTGACGTGCCCGCCATGATGCCGGGGTTGTTCTTGAATTGCGAGCGCACGTTTTCGACGACCTTACCGCCCGCACGGCCGACCGCTTCCATTGAAAGCGACGAGAAGTAGAACGGCAGCATGCCGCCGATGAGCAGACCCGCGAGCACGTACGGATTCTCGATGCTGAACAAGCCGCTGGTCACGACGCACCCCGCGACCGCGGCGCATTTATCGGTAAGCTCTTGCGAGAACGATGCGAACAGGACGATCGCGGCAAGGCCCGCCGAACCAATCGCATATCCTTTGGTTACCGCTTTGGTGGTATTGCCGACGGCATCGAGCGGATCGGTCACGCCGCGAACATCATCCGGCAGCTCCGCCATCTCCGCGATGCCGCCCGCGTTATCGGTGATCGGTCCGAACGAATCGATCGCGACGATGATGCCCGCCATCGAGAGCATGGCCATCACCGCGATTCCGACGCCGTACAATCCGACAAGTGAGTATGATGCGAGAATGCCGACGACGATGACCAGGCCGGGCAATGCCGTTGCTTGCATCGAGACCGCCAAGCCGCTGATGATATTCGTAGCATGTCCGGTGATCGACGCATTCGCGATGCGCTTGACCGGCGAAAATTGCGTACCCGTATAGTATTCGGTAATCCAGGTGATGAGACCGGTTACGACCAGGCCGATGATTGCGCAGGCCCAAATATTCAGCGGCGGAACGTTGTGCGCTGATGCGCCGGTGCCCACGGTGATTCCCGCAGCGCCGAATTCCTTGACCGTGATGAAATAAAAGACGATTGCCGAGAGGATGCCGGCAACACCGAGGCCGACGTAGAGTGAATTCATGATCTTCGCACGCGAGACGTTGCCGATTCCGACGAAGAGCGTGCCGATGATTGAAGCGAAGATTGAAATCGCACCGAGCACGATGGGGAACGTCGTCGATCCGCCGACTTTGCCAAGCAGCAAATTGCCGAGCAGCATCGCCGCGACGGTCGTAACGACGTAGGTTTCAAACAAGTCGGCAGCCATGCCGGCGCAATCGCCGACGTTATCGCCGACGTTGTCGGCAATCACCGCAGGATTGCGCGGATCGTCCTCGGGAATCCCCGCTTCGACCTTGCCGACGAGGTCCGCGCCGACATCGGCGGCCTTCGTATAAATACCGCCGCCCAGACGCGCGAAGACCGAGATCAGCGAGCACCCAAACGCAAGACCCACCATCGCGCCGAGCGATTTCGTTTGGTCGCCATTGTTGATCGCGAGCAGCACCCAGTAGTATCCGGCCACGGCGATTATGCCCAGGCCGACGACCAGCAGTCCGGTGATCGCGCCGCCGCGGAATGCGGTATGCAGTGCCGGACTCAGTCCGCCGCGAGCCGCTTCCGCCGTGCGCACGTTCGCGCGCACGGAGATCGTCATGCCGATGAATCCCGCCGCGCCCGAAAGAACGGCGCCGATCAAAAATCCGACCGCGGGTTCCCAATCCCTGAATGCAGCCCAAATGACGATGAACATCACAACCGCGACGATCGAGACGGTCGTGTATTGGCGACGCAGAAACGCCATCGCGCCCTCTTGGATAGCGGCGGCGATTTCTTGCATACGCGCGTTGCCCGGAGACAGGCGCATAACCCAGCTTATAAGGTACAGTCCATAGAGGATGGCCACGATTCCCGCGCCCAAGCCCAAATAAATAGCAACGTAGGTGCCAATCCCACTCTCAGAACTCATGCGATTCCTATCGGATGACTGCAGTAAAAGGCCCGCGCGCGTTCCCTTCGGCGCATGCTCGAAGGACGGCCACGGGTAATGCCCGGTCGGTTTGCCTTATACTGGGGCGGCTTCCTGCTGGCGGCGCGGTCGTACGCCATGCAGGCAATCGGTCAGACCTTCGCTTCGGCCTCTTGTTCCAGAAAACGCTCGTGCGATTCCACGATGATCCGTCGAGCGCCAGGAGCATCCTCCCATCCCGGCCGTCGACGTTTTCTTACCTTCGAGCAACTTGTACGTTTCGAAGAAGTGCTGGATCTTGCGAATCGTATGCGGAAAGACGCTCGAAAAATTGTGAATGCCGTCGAACGAGGGCTCGCCGACCGGAACGGCCAGCACTTTATCGTCAGGCTTGCCTTCGTCGATCATTTTTAGCAGCCCGATCGGACGCGCCACGACCAGGCATCCCGCAAACGTCGGCTCGATCGTGAGGATGAGCACGTCGAGGGGGTCGCCGTCGAGTGCCAGTGTCTGCGGTGCGAATCCGTAGTCGCCCGGATAGTGAATGGGAGAGTGCAGTGCCCGGTCCAGCCGGAAGATGTCCAAACTCTTGTCGTACTCGTATTTGTTGCGAGATTTTTCCGGAATCTCGACCACGACGTTGATCTCGTCGGGGACGCGATCGCCCAGCGGCAAGTGCAGATAATTCTTCGGCGTGGGGATAGGCATAGCCGCGCGTAATTGCGCATCATATCAGCGCGAGCCTCTTGGCTCCAGCGCAAACCGCCGAAGGGACGCGGGGACCCCGAGGCGCAGGGACACCGTAGATGATGGAAGAGGTCGAGTTTCTCGTTGTCGGATGCGGGCCGGCCGGCGGCACCGCCGCGCGCGAAGCCGCGCGCGCCGGCATCGAGACGGTCGTCTTGGATAAAGACGCGGTGGTCGGCGCGAAGCGCGTCTGCGCGGCCGGACTTCGTCCGGGATTTTGCGCGACGTTCGACCTGCCGCGCTCGATCGTGCATTGCGATACGCCCAGACTCGCGCTCTTCGACGTCGATTTTCGCGAATACGAAGTGTTTTTCGGCCCCGGTCACACAACCACGCGCGAAGAACTCGACGGTACCATCGGCACGCTTGCGGCACGCGAGGGCGCACAAATTCGCACGTCCTCACTCTTTCGCGCGCTGCAGCACCAGGGCGATCGCACGATCGTCGAATACGCCGATCTGCGCAGCGGCGAGCGAAAGCGCATCTGCGCGCGCAACGTCTTCCTTGCGCAAGGTTCCACGGCAAAACTCGAAGAGAGCCGCTTTGCTTACGGGCAGTGGCACGAGCGGGCTCATCACCACGCTGCAATACCGCGATCTATCTCGAGCGTCCGGCACTCGCCGATTGCATATCAAACGCTCGAGATGCACTACTTTCCGACGCAAGACGGGCGCATGACCGTTGCGTGGATGTTTCCCAAACGCGATCATCTTGGCCATTGGTCTGGGCGTCATGGGAAAAATGCCGGGCGCGCTGCTTCGCGAGGAGCTGGATAGATTTACCGAACGCGTTCGCGCGCGGCTTGTATCCGGGCATTGCGCACACGATTAAAACCGAAGGCCATTTGCTCTACGGCAGCGAGCCGCGTCCGGTATTGCGGCGCCCGGAGCGATGGTCGGCGGGACCGCGGCGGGCCTCGTCGATGCGACCAACGGCGAAGGAATCTACGAGGCCGCGATGAGCGGGCGATTCGCGGCCGAAGCGGTGGCGCAATCTCGCGGAGCACGCATAGCGCGCATGCGCGGTATGATTCCGCGCGTCAAACATCGTTTCTATCGCCGTTTGCGTCATCGCGCCCCCTCATGCGCTATCTCGAACGGCGTCCCGCCCGCTATGCGCTCCTTTTCGAACAACTGGCGAACAATCCGCGATTTGCCGATATTCTCCAGCGGGAAGATCACGAACGTACAATGCTCGATCGCTTTTACTTATACGGACAGGCGCTGCGCTTTGCCGCGCGCTCGGGACGGCTCTAGGCTGGTGGTGTCGTGAGCCGACTCTTCGTCGCTCTGCGGTCACAACGCTACGGCGTTGCTCCCTTATCGCTCCTCGATTCGGACAAAGATCCTTCGTGATCTTTTGCTCCGAACTTCCGGCTCACGACACTAGTTGCTAGTCGCTATTTCCGATGCCGAGTTCCGGCAGCTGCGCGACGCTATTCGCGATCGTTTCGGCATTTATTACGACGACAGCAAACAATTTTTGCTGCAAAGCCGCCTGCAAACGCGTCTGGGCAAGCGCAGCGTGGGGATTTCGGCCAGTACTTATCGATTTTTGAGCTCGCATCCCGATCGGGAGATACGAATGGGACGAATTGGCCTCGGTCCTCTCGAACAACGAGACGTACTTCTTTCGCGAACGCGCGCAGCTCGACATTTTAGCCGCGGACGTGTCGAGGACTCGCTTCGTAACGGAACGGGAAGACTGCGTGTGTGGTCATCGGCCTGCTCGACCGGCGAGGAGCCGTTTTCGCTTGCGATGGCGCTGCTCGAGGCGCATCGGCTGCTGCCCGGGCAGGTCACGATCGCTCGCCAGCGATCTCTCGCCGCGCGCACTGGAAAAGTGCGAAATCGGACTTGTACCGGGAGCTCAGTTTTCGCGCAACCCCTGCCGGAATTGATCCAGCGGTATTTCCGCCCGTTTCCGGGCGGATTCATGATCTCGCAGGAGATTAGGCGGATGGTCGCGTTCTTTCGGACTCAATCTCTTGGATGAGAGCCGTCGGTTTCGAAGTCGGGGCCGCTCGATGCGATCTTTTGCCGGAACGTCTTGATCTATTTCGACAAGCCCACGCAAAAGCGTGTTGTGGAAGCCTTTGCTCGAGCATTACGTCCGCGCGGGTATCTGTTTTTAGGACATGCCGAATCGATTATGCGCTTGACGGATCTCTATGACCCGGTCGTTACGCCAAAAGCGATCTATTATAGGTTGAAGGCTCATGCGCATTAACGTCCTGGTGGTGGACGACTCGGCGTTCATGCGCCGCGCAATTTCCAAAATGCTCGAAGGCGAGCCAGAGATCGTCGTCTGCGGCACCGCGCGCACCGGCGAAGAGGCCGTTCTGAAGGCGCAGCAGCTCGCACCGGACGTTGTAACGATGGACGTCGAGATGCCGGGGATGGGAGGCCTGGAAGCCGTACGCGAGATCGCATCGCATTCGGACATACCGGTGATCATGATCAGCTCGCTTACGCAAGAGGGCGCCGAGACGACCTTTCGCGCGCTGGACGCGGGCGCGGTCGACTTCATCCCGAAGCCCGACGCCGCTTACGCGAACATCAAAGACGTCGCGCGCGAACTCGTTGCAAAAGTGCGAGTTTTCGCGCGTCGCGGTGCAGGCGCACAAGGCGCTCCCCGCGCCCGAAAATACCGCCGCCGGCGGCGGAGCCGGCCGTACGCGGCGCTCGCGATGCGATTTTCGAGTGCGTGGCCATCGGCACCTCGACCGGCGGTCCGGTCGCGCTCTCGAAGATCATTCCGGGGCTGCCGCCCGAATTCGCGGCACCTATTCTCATCGTTCAGCACATGCCGCCGGGATTCACGCGACCGTTGGCCGACCGGCTCAACGCCTCCAGCCGGCTGACGGTCGTTGAAGGTGAGGACGGCATGGTCGTTCGTAAAGGCCAGGTCATTATCGCGCCCGCGGGGCGGCAACTTCGACCTGCGTCGTGCGAGCGCAAACAGTGACGTCGAGGTCGTGCTCGAAGCCGACGACGGCGCATTCGCTGCACGTGCCCAGCGTTGACGTCATGATGGCATCGGTTGCGGACGTGTACGCCTCGGAACGCTCGCGGCCGTCCTGACCGGAATGGGGCAGGACGGAGTCACCGGCCTGCGGCGTGTAAAGGAACTTGGAGGGTACGTCATCGGACAAGACGCGGCGACCTGCGTCGTCTACGGAATGCCGCGCGCGGCCGCTCAGGCCGGTCTGGTCGATCGCGTCCTCGCGCTGGATCGGATCGCCTCCGCGCTCTGCGAGTTAACGAACACTTCCTTCGCACGCTCTTAACGGAATCTCTGTTGTTTTAGTAGGAGCGCTACGTTGGGCGGGCAATATTGCCGGTACCCACGGGCTGCACCGCTCGGAGTGTGAATGAGGCTGGACCGCAGTTCGCACCGCTACGTTATCGGCGGTGTCGAGCTATCGCGCGAAGAGATCGTGCATAAGTACTTGCACTTAGTCAAGTACGTCGCTGGCCGCATCTCGGTCAATCTGCCTCCCAACATCGAGCTCAACGATTTGATCAACGACGGAATTCTCGGCCTTATCGATGCTATCGAGAAGTACGACGATGCACGCGGCGTCAAATTTGAAACCTACGCGATCACGCGAATCAACGGCGCGATTCTGGATGCACTGCGGTCGCTCGACTGGGTGCCCCGCGCCGTTCGCCAGCGTGCGCGCGAACTCGAACGCGCCTATCAAGAACTCGAAGCCCAATTCGGCCGCGTACCGACGGCGGAAGAGCTTTCGACGAAGATGGGCATCTCGATGAAGGAACTGGACACGCTGATGCAACGCGTGCGCGGGACCGCGGTTCTCTCGCTCGAGGAGTTTCTTCCGAACGAGAAAGGCTACGAGATTCCGCTCGTCGACACGCTCAAGGACGGCGATAACGACGTGACCTCGGCGGTCGAGTCCCGCGAGATTCGCGGCGCGCTCGTCAAAGCCGTCGAAGAGCTGCCGCAGCAAGAGCGCACGGTGATTTCGCTGTACTACTTCGACGGGCTCACGCTCAAAGAAATCAAAAGCGCACTGAACGTATCCGAGTCCAGAGTCTCGCAAATTCACGCGCAAGCCGTTATTCATTTGCGGCAAAAGCTGCGTGAGCTGCGCTCGGACCTGGGCTATCGCGAAGGCGACCCCAACGTCAAGCAAAAGTACTTACGGAAGGCGCCCGCCGCAGCCGATAACGTAACTAGGGCCGGCTAGCACTCCCTCAAAAGGGGGCGGTGCCCCGGTAGGCGAGAACGCTTCCTCTATGGCCATACGACCGGTCGACCTCCAGCTTGCGTACCTGGCGGCGCCGCAGAACGCCGCGACGCTGAGCAGCAGCCAGAACGCGCCCGCAGCCGCACAGCAGGCGGCCGCCGCGGCATTTGCCGCCGAGTTCACGGCGCGTGAGGAACAGATCGAGCAGCCCGCCAAAGTGCAAGGCGCTAAGGTTCAAGCCCGCCAGGATCACGAACACGCCGGCGACCGGCAGCGTCGCCAACGCCGGGGCACGCCGTATCAAGACGAGTCCGAGCTGCCGCTGCAGCTCGAGAAGGGCGGCGACGGCGAGCATTTGATAGACGTTACCGCATGAGCGTCGATCCGTTCGGCGCCGAGATCATCGCTTCGGTAAACGCCGCTCTGGCCGAAGCGACCCTTACGCTGGGGGCGGGGGCCGAAGCGCTCGCGGCCCAGTTGTCGCCCGGCGATCTGCTGTCCGCAACGGTTCTGACACCGCAAGACGGCCAAGATCGCATCGAAATATTCGGTCAGCCGGTGCTCGCGCAGTTACCGCCCGACGTTTACCCGGGCGAAACGCTCACGCTGCAAGTTACCGGGTTCTCAGGTAATCAAATCTTGGTTCGCAATCTGGGTACGGCCGATTCGCAGAATCCGCCCGCGACCGCGAACGCGACGCCACGGGCGCAAGCGCCGGTTTCGCCTCCGAGCTCGGTCTTTGTCGCCGCATCCGTGCGTCCCGCTGCGACCGCACCGTTGCAGATGCAGATGCAAGCAGCTCGCGGACAGCCGGCTGCGCAAGCTCCGTCCGCAACGGGCAGCTTGGATGCACGTATCGCGGCGGCTCAAACCGCGACGGGGCGCGGCGCGCCGCTCCAGGTACCCAAAAGTGCAACGCTCCCGTTGGCTATCCGCGCTCAAGTGCAGAATGCGGTGCAGCAGATCGCGCAACAAACGGTGCGCACCGTCGGCGATTTGCTCAAAAGCGTACGCGCCCCCGATACGCCGTTCACGCGAACGGCCGCGGCAATTGCGCCGCAAGCTCCCGCGCGCGTTCCGGCCGTTTTGACTCGACTCGAAGCCGCATTGCCCGCCGAATCGACCGGATCCGCGCATCGCAACATTGAAAACGCTGATCGCATTCGCCGCGCGCATCGATCCGTCGAGCGAAGAAACGCTTCCGGCGCAGATATCCGCGTTTGTTTCGAATGCCGTCGAAGGATCCGAGCCGAAAGTACACCAGCTGCTGCAGGCGATGGCGCAGGTTCCGGCCGGCCACGAAACGGATACGCCCGGACGAAGCGTCGGCCACGTTGTTACCGCGCAGGCTCGTGCCGTCGAACGTGCCGCCGTCATCGAGAGCGATCTCAAATCCGTGGTGCTCGCGCTGCTTCGCAGCCCCGGCCAGACGCGCACGCCCGCGCTTACGCAAGCGTTGAACGAAACGCTCGTGACAATTACGGGCTCTCAGCTCAATGCGCTATCGAGCGCGACGCAAACGCCGGGAACAATTGCGCTCACGCTGCCGGTGTTTTACCGGGAGAACGGAAGGCCGGCGCAGATCCGCATATCCTCCGATCAGCGGTCTTGCGGTGCAAAACTCGATGCCGACAATTTCCACATTGCGTTCATTCTGGATACCGCGCACTTGGGAACGGTGGCAATCGACCTGCAAACGACCGGCAGGGCATTAAAGATCGACGTCAAGACCGAAGGCCAGAACGCCGCATCGCGATTCGCGCAGAGTTTGAGTTCGCTGCGAGGCCGCCTTGAAGGTTTACGGTACCGCGTTTTGTCAGCGGCAGCGGGTGTTGCCGCCCTGCGCCGCAAACCCGATGCGCAGCCATCGGATCGCCGCGTGGATCTTCGCGCGTGATCGGAGCCCGATGAGTTTCTTCGACTTTCGTAAAAGAGTCGCTCCGCGGCCGGCGGCGGCGGCGCTCAAATACGATCCGGTCGGAGATGAGGCGCCGCAGGTCATTGCGACCGGAAGCGGCCTGATTGCCGAAGAGATCGTGCGTGTGGCCAAAGAGCACAACATCCCGCTGCACGAGGATGCGCAGCTCGTCGAGGCGCTCTCGCGCCTGGATTTGACGCAATCGATTCCGCGCGAACTGTACGCGGTCGTCGCCGAAGTGCTCGCCTATGTGTTTCGAGTCGATGCGCAGGCGGCAAAGCGAAGCCACGCGAGGGATTAAGTGCCTTTATCCGCTCCGACGTAGCGCGATGTCACGACAGCGTAAGCGAGGCGAGTCGCGCGAAAAGCGGCAAGCTGCGGCAGTCCGGTCGCGGCGCCCGCGTAGTTGACGTCGTTGTGGTTTTGCTGAGCCGGACCGTAACTCCAGACCAGGTCGTTGTTCGTCGCCATGATGAGACGCGCGAATTGGACGCGCCAGGCTCCCGAACCGGAGCTGTGCATGATGTCCAGCGGAATCTTCATCGTTACGGTAAAGCCGCCGGGCGTGAGTTTACCGACCGAATACCATGTCGGATCGAACGCCGTATTCTCCGAGGAGAACTGGTAGTGCGTTCCAAGCGCGGTCGTTATGAACAAATATTGAAAGCCGGAGGTTCCGTTGGGCCACAGATCTATTTGCACTTCGTCATCGGTATCCAATCCGACGTCGTTGGTGTGCTGCAGCGGCGCGCACCGGAATGCTTTGCTTGGCGTCGATGCCGACGTAGAGATACGTTCCGTCGGTCATGATGTAGTCGGTCGTCGTATCGCTTGCGGGCTGATGCGTGCGCAGATCGTACGTGAGATGCGCGACGGCGGCGTTCTTCCAAGCCGGCGCCGTAAGCGTACCGTCGATCGGCGGCGGCGCCGAGGTCTTGGGGATCGCGATCGAGCCCATGAAACTCGCGACCATCAGAAGGGGCTCTAGAGCCATGCCGCCTCCGTCACTTAATTGTTTAAGTGAACATACACCTATTCGTATCCCAAGTCAACTAATTTCTTAATTGAGGCCTGTCGGTGAAGGCAGGCGACGTTCATGCGTCGAGAAACATAGCCACGCCCGACGGTTGGGTTACCAGGCGAATCGAACAGGAGTTCGATTCCCACGTGCGAAAGAGGCATTCCCGATGAGCTGGCTGGTCAAGTTGCGCGCGTCGTTCGGCAAAGCACGCGACTCGCTCGCGGGGGTCCAGGCGCTGGGGCGAGCGCGTAAACCGATCACGCCCGAACTCTGGGAAGAGCTCGAAGAGTCTGCTTGCTGCTGGCAGATTTCGGCGTGCCGACTACCGAGAAGATCGTCGGCGGACTGAAGACCGTTGCCAAACAAGAGTTGTGGCAATACGAGCGATCAGATCGTGGCGCGCTTTCAAAAGGACGTTGAGCGATTTTTAACGCTTCCGGGCGCGCAGCTCAATCTGGAAGAGCGGCCTACGGTGATTCTGGTCGTCGGCGTGAACGGCAGCGGCAAGACGACGACGATCGGCAAACTTGCAACGCGTCTGCGCGGTGAGCGCAAGCGGGTGCTGCTCGTTGCCGCCGACACATTCCGCGCGGCAGCGGCCGAACAGCTGGCTATCTGGGCGGAACGCAGCGGCGCCGATTTCGTTCGCGGTAAAGAAGGGGCCGATCCCGCATCCGTTGTGTTTGACGGAATTCAAGCGGGTAAAGCGCGCGGCGCCGACGTCATCATCATCGATACCGCTGGGCGGCTGCAGACAAAGATCAACCTCATGGAAGAGCTCAAGAAAATGCACCGGATCATCGAACGTGAACTGGGGCATCCGCCTTCGGAAACGCTGCTCGTACTCGACGGAACGACGGGACAGAACGCCATTTCGCAGGCGCGTCTGTTCAACGAAACCACTGCGCTCACCGGTGTGGTGGTGACCAAACTCGATTCGACCGCGAAGGGCGGCGTACTCGTCGCGATCGTCGATACGCTCGAGATCCCTATCAAATTCGTCGGACTGGGCGAGTCGGCGGACGCGCTGCGTCCGTTCGTGCCCTCGGAATTCATCGAAGCTCTGTTCGAAAATTCGGAGTCATTTTGAAAATGCGTGCCACCCGGTTGGCATGTCACCCTGGTAACGTGATAGAACAAACTGATTCAACTACTGGCGAGGCTTGAGGAGATAGCATGGCGCAGGATGAACGGCAGGTAGCTCTGAGCAACGCGCTCGCGCAGATCGAGCGGCAGTTCGGAAAAGGCTCGATTATGCGGATGGGCGAGATCCAGGAGAGGATGTCGTTCGAAGTCATTCCTTCCGGATCAATAGCAATCGATCTCGCACTGGGCGTGGGCGGTTTTCCGCGCGGCCGAATCGTCGAGATCTATGGTCCGGAATCGAGCGGTAAGACGACGCTGGCACTGCATGCGATCGCCGAGGCGCAGAAGATCGGCGGTACCGCAGCATTCATCGACGTCGAGCACGCGCTCGATCCGAATTACGCCGCGGCGCTCGGTATCGATCTCGATAATCTGCTGGTCTCTCAACCCGATACCGGCGAACAGGCACTGGATATCGCCGAGATGCTCGTGCGCAGCAACGCGGTCGACGTCATCGTGGTCGACTCGGTCGCCGCGCTGGTGACCAAGGCCGAACTCGAAGGCGACATGGGCGACACGCACGTCGGGTTACAGGCGCGTCTGATGTCGCAGGCGCTGCGCAAACTCACTGCCGCGATCTCTCGCAGCAAATCCGTGATGGTCTTTATCAACCAGCTGCGCGAGAAGGTCGGCGTGATGTTCGGCAGTCCTGAGACGACCTCGGGCGGCCGCGCGCTCAAGTTTTACGCGTCGATTCGTTTGGACGTGCGTAAACTCGAACAGATCAAAGTCGGGCAAGAGGTCGTCGGTTCGCGCACACGCGTCAAAGTCGTCAAAAACAAAGTGGCGCCGCCGTTCCGCCAAGCGGAATTCGACATCACCTACGGCCACGGAATCAGCAAGATGGGCTCCATCCTCGACGTCGCGCTCGAACGCAACATCGTCGGCAAGAGCGGGTCTTGGTATACCTACGGCGATACACGCATCGGTCAAGGCCGCGAGAACGCCAAATCCTATCTCGAAGAGCACGACGATCTCGCCGATGAGATCTCATTGAAGATCCGCGAAGTAATCGCCGGGCAAGTCGTCTCCCGCAACGGCTCCGCCGAACCCGCCGCCGCCGAATAAACTTGTCGGCGTTGTCGAGGGGCAACTGCATGGATCTCGGCGCTGCGCATGCTCGCGCAGCGCCGCCTCTCCGAAGCGCAGCTCTGGCAAAAACTCGAGCGCAAGGGCTTTCCCCACGACGATATCCGCGCCGCCGTCGAACGCTGCAAACGCGACGGGTACGTCGACGATCGGCTCTTCGCGCAGCTCTATGTAGAGCAGAAACGTAAGGCTATCGGTAACTCGCGATTGGTCGGCGAACTCGTTCGCCGAGGGATCGACCGCGATGCGGCGTACCTCGCCGTGCAGAACGGTTCCGTCGACGAAGCCGAGCGCTTTGAGGAAGCGCTCTGCAAACTCTTTCGAACCAAGCCCGACATGAGCTATCCGTCCGCCGCTCGCGCTTTAGAGCGGTTAGGCTTTCCGGCATCCCTCATCTATCGCAAACTGCGCGAACACGCAGCGCAGTTCGGCCCTTTTGCCGACCTCGCCGAGGCAGCATCCTAGCCGCGTTGCGTTTTGCTCGCACCGCGGGCTTTGAGCTATTGCTGGCCTTCCGCTTCCGGGATGACTTGCCCGTAGTTGAGGAGCGCAACGAGCAAAACTCCGCCCACGCAGTTCCCCAAAAATACCGGAACCAGGAAATTCAGCACGTACTGCGTTCCACGGCCACGCGCCGGCGCTGACCGCATACAGCGTTTCGACCGATCCGGCGATGATGTGACTTAAGCCGGCTGCGCCGACCAGCCACGTGATGATGATGATAACCCAGATACGCTGCAGGACTTGCTGCCGGCAGCAGCCACACCATCAGCGCGATTAACCATCCCGCAAGAATGCCGCGCCCAAAAATCTCGCCCCAGGACGGATGCAGCGCTTGCAGACCGATCGCTAAGAACGACGCTTTGACGTTATCGGGAAAGATCGACGAATGGGCCGCGACCTGCGCGAACATCGCAGCGCCTACCAAATTCGTAAACAGGACGATACCCCAAAGCCGGAGCATTTGCACGAGTTTTTTGATTGTTTCGGGAGCATCGAGCACCGGCAGAATTGCCGTCAGGGTGTTCTCGGTGAAGAGTTGCTGGCGACCCATGACGACGATGAGAAACCCGAGCGTATAACCCAGGTTTTCCGCGAGCGTACGCCAAGGCGCGTCCGGCAGATACGTGCGCAAGATGCCGATGCCGACGAGCGAGAATCCCATCGAGAGTCCTGCCGCCAGTCCTGAAAATGCCAGAGCCGCCGCGGGCCGGCTTATTTCGGATTCACCCTCGCGCCGAACCGTTTCAAATACGACCTCTGCGCGAATAGAGGTCCGCTTGCGGACCTCCTGTTCCTCGTTCTGCGTCAGTTGAACGATGTTGCCTTGCGCCTCAGACGGAGGGTTGGGCCGCGTGCGTTTTGCCACCCTGCACTCCTACCCGTGTCCTCATTTCAATAACATCCGGGCACTACACGGTATATGAGTACTTTCAAAATCTTGGTGGCCGAGGATGATCCGGCCATCCGTGACCTGATCGTGCACCATCTGGAGCGTTCAGGCTTCGAGGTTATCGCCGTCGGTGATGGGAGCGCCGCCCTGCGCGGGGCTCGCCACATGGCCGATATGCTGGTGCTGGACGTCGGACTGCCGGCCATCGACGGACTTGAGGTAGCGCGTACCCTGCGGCGCGAGGGCCGCGAGATTCCAATCATCATGCTGACGGCACGCACCGACGAGATCGATCGCATCGTGGGTCTCGAACTCGGAGCCGATGATTATATATCAAAACCATTCTCGCCCCGCGAGATGGTCGCTCGCGTCAAAGCCGTCATGCGGCGAACGGGACGCGCCTTGGAGGAGCATCCGGGCTTGCTCAACTTCGGACGCATGGAAATAGACGAGGCGGCGCGTGAGGTGCGAATCGACGGTGCGGACGTGGGACTCAAGCCGCGTGAGTTCGGCGCTCCTGCTTGCGCTCGCGTCAAATCCGGGTGTTGCGCTCTCACGCCGGACGCTTCTGGAGAAGGTGTGGGGCCTCGATTTTACCGGTGATGAGCGCACCGTCGACGTGCACGTGCGCCGCGTGCGCCTGCGGATCGAAGAAGAAGCCGGTCTTGAACCGGTCGCTGATGACGGTACACGGCTTTGGCTATAAATTCTATGCGCGCTCATAGGCGGCCGGCAGCGGCTGGACTCGCTGCGCGAACCGATCGCGCGCGCGGCGGAGGACGGACCGGTCCCGCTGCTGGCATTACGTCTTCCGGAATTCGAACGCGTCGCTTGGCGTGACGGAAAACGCGCGGCTCGCCGGCTCGAACGGGCGACGACGCTCGCATTCCTGGATGCCTGCGGCACGGCGCTTCGCACCGGCGATCTCGCGGCGCACGATCCCGGCAGCGACGTCTTTGCGATCGCGATGACGGCGCCGCTCGCGAGAGGAGCGGACGCTCTCGCCGGTCGATTGCCGCGCGGTGCTGGAGCGCGTTGCGGCCGCCATGTCGCTCAGCGTTCAGATGCGGATCGAAACGGGATGGACGTTGATCCGCCGTTTCGAGGCCGCCTCGGGATTCGAGCGCGAGATTGAATTCGCGCTTGAACGCGGAGCTCGCGAACGCGAACGGTACGAGTTTTTTGCCGTGGTCGGCCATGAACTGCGAACGCCGCTCACGTCCATTCGAGGCTACTTGGAAACGGTGCTCGAGCAGAGCGTAGACCCCGGAACGCAGCGCAGGTTTCTGGAGACGGCGCGCCGCGAGGCGCTGCGCATGAGCCGCCTGCTCGAGGGCATGTTCGAGTTTTCGCTGTTGGATCTCTCAGCCGAAGTTCTTCTCGCCTGCAGCTGCCGGATCGCGCGGCAGATCGAGCACGCCTGTGAGGTGGTTCGCCCGTTCGCGCAGCAGCGCGGCGTGACCGTCCGGCGCACCGCGTGCGAGGACGTTTGGGCCTGCGTCGACGGCGACGCGTGCCTTCAGCTCGTCGTGAATCTACTCGACAACGCGATAAAGTATGGATGCGAGGGCGGCACCGTGCACGTCGCCGCAGCTGTGGACGGCGACCGGGTCGTCATCAGCGTCGATGACGACGGACCCGGTATCCTACCGGACGAGTGCGAATCGATCTTCGGGCTTCGCGTGCGAGGCGCGCGGGCCGCTTGCAGACCCGGTACTGGAATCGGACTTACGATCGTGAAGATGATCGCGGAACGCGCGGGCGGGAGCATCAGCGCTTCAACCTCGCCGCTCGGCGGAGCGAGATTCGAAGCATCGCTTCCGCTGCGAGGCGGAATCCGCGGCATGCGTGTCGTAGATGTCTTTCCGTGGTAGAGCCCGCACCGCGGTTCGCGCATAGCAGTGAAGCAGAATTTGCTCGGCTTCTCGACTTTTACAGAGTGGAGTGGCTCTACGAGCCCTGCGCGTTCCCCATCGATCGGGATGCGTGCGGCAACGTCATCGAGTGGTTCGCTCCGGACTTCTATCTTCCGCAGTACGATCTGTTCCTGGAGATGACGGTTCAAAGCCCGCGCCTGCAGTCACGTAAGAACCGCAAGGTCAGGCTGTTTCGACAAGCCTACCCCGACGTAGCGATCAAACTCTTTACGCGCCGAGACGTTGAACGGGTCTTCTCGAATAGGATTTCCCGCGCTTCGTGAGCAGGAGGTCGGGGTGATAGCCGAGCGGCTCTTCGACGAGGCCAGCATCGCTGCGCGCGTGCGCGAGCTTGGCTGCTCGCTCGCGGTGGATTATGCCGGAAAATATCCGATGATCGTAGGTGTGCTGACCAGCTCGGCGGTCTTCGTGGCCGACCTGACTCGCGCAATCGATATCCCCTGCGAGTACGATTTCATCGCACTCAGCCGGTATTCGGACGCGGAGGGTATTCGGTTTGTCAAAGATACGTCGGCTTCCATTGAAGGCCGGCACGTCGTCTTGGTGGAGGATACCATCGATACCGGGCTTACCTTGCAATACGTCACCAGAACCCTGCGCGAGCGCGCGCCGGCTTCGCTCGAAGTATGCACGCTGCTCGACCGTCCGCACCGGCGTATTGCCGGCATCGACGTGAAGTATCGCGGCTTCGAGATTCCTGACGTCTTTGTCGTGGGATACGGCCTGGATTACAAGGGCCGCTACCGCGAACTTCCCGAGCTCTACTCGCACGGGAGCTGGCCGCAATAGTGCGCACATGGAATGTGGGATCGTGGATTCTTTCCGCAATTTGTCGCTCTGGCGATCGTCGCACCGGTACCCGCACCGGCGCTTGAACTTCAATCCATCGCGCAAGCCGCGGCGCAATACCAGAATCCAAATCTTCATCTGCAGGCGATGTTTCGCGCCTCATTGCTCGACACGACCAAGCTTGCCGAAGTAGCCCCGGACGGCACGGCGTACGTCAAGACCGGCGACATACCGGCGGAATGGCTGCGCGATTCGAGCGCTCAAGTGCGACCGTACCTGTACTATGCCAAGCAGGATGCCGGCATCCGTGAACTGCTGCGCGGCATCATCGCGCGTCAAGCGAAGTATTTGCAAATCGACCCGTACGCCAACGCCTTTACGCTCGACTACCACGTTTTTGAAGAGAAGTTCGAACTCGACTCATTGGCATATCCGGTCACGCTCGCCTGGAGTGACTGGCACGCAACCGGAGATGCGTCCGTATTTACGCCGGACGAGGCCAAGGCGTTCGACGCCGTGCTCGCGACGATGGAGCGCGAACAGGATCATCCGCGCAACTCCCGTTACTCGCACAAAGAACTGCTGGACGGCCGCGGCCGGCCCACGGGATACACCGGCATGATTTGGACGGGATTCCGTCCTTCCGACGATGCGTGCTACTACAACTTTCTCATCCCCTCGGAGATGTTCGCGGTCGTCGCTCTCGGCGACATGGCGCAGATCGAACGCGAGGTCTACCACAACCTCATCAAGGCGCACGAGGCGCAGTCGCTGCGGGATGAGGTGCAGCGTGGAATCCAGCGTTATGGGATGGTCCCCGTCTCCAAGTACGGCAATATTTACGCATACGAGGTTGACGGGCTTGGACACGCGATTTTGACCGACGACGCGAACGTTCCAAGTTTACTTTCCGCGCCGTACATCGGCTACATGCCGCCAAACGATCGCAATTATCTCAACACGCGCGCGTTTCTGCTTTCACAGGATAACCCGCTGTACTACACCGGGAATGTAGCGCGCGGCATCGGCAGCTATCATACGCCCGATCATTGGATATGGCCGCTCGCGCTCATCATGCAAGGGCTCACTGCCGACACGCAGACCGAAAAGAACGACGTGCTCAATCAGCTGCTCGCCAGCGATCCGGGTGATCATTTGCAGCACGAGTCGTTCGATCCGAACGATCCCAAACGGTTTACGCGCCCCGACTTCGGATGGCCGAACGCGCTTTTCAGCGAGTTCATCATGACCGCGTTCCAGGGTACCGCGCAAATTCCGATGGGAGACACATCGGATCTCGAATTCATGAACGAATAACTTCGCCCATCCCCGTCATCGTGAGCCCGTCGAACGACTCGAGCGAAGTCGAGGGGCGCGCGCCGGGACGCCTCGCCAAGCTCGGCGTGCTTCGACATGCTCAGCATGACAAAGCCCACGACACGCTCAGCATGGCGACCTTGCGCAGGGCCGGAGTGGTCGGTTTTGTAATGGCTCGGAGGACATGTCGAGAGCGGACATCATTGTGGGCATCCAGTGGGGGGATGAGGGGAAGGGGCGCATTGTTGATTATTATGCGCGCGAGTATGATCTTGTCGCGCGTTTTGGCGGCGGCGATAATGCCGGGCATTCCATTCGCGTGGGGGACCGCAAGCTGGCGCTGCGGATCGTTCCCTCCGGTGTCTTGCAAGAACGATGTGCGCTGTTTATCGGCGGCGGGACGGTCGTCAGTCTTTCCGGTCTGCTTGCGGAGCTGGACGCGCTAGCCGGCATCGGTGTCGATGTCTCGCGAATCAAGATCTCGGATCGCGCGCATGTGGTTTTTGCCTACCACGCTGCGATCGACAAGGCCAGTGAAGAAGCACGCGGTTCGCAGGCGATTGGAACGACCGGCCGCGGGATAGGTCCCGCCTATGTCGACAAGGTCGCACGGTCGGGCATCACGTTCGGCGATCTGCTTCGGAAAGAGGCTGTCGCGGATAAACTGCGCTTCAAAGGCGCCGAGGATCTCATTCAGACGACGCTCGAGGCCGCGGAGCGCGTGCGCTCGCATATCGTTGACGGCGTGGAATACATGCACGACGCCCTCGAGGGCGGAAAACGCGTGCTGATCGAGGGCGCCCAGGGATCGCTCCTGGACGTCGGTTACGGGACATACCCGTACGTCACCAGCTCGCATACAATTGCCGGCGGTGCGTGTATCGGCTTGGGTATCGGCCCAACCGCCGATCGAACGCGTTATCGGTGTCGTGAAGGCCTACTGCACGCGCGTCGGCGGCGGCCCCTTTCCTTCCGAATTGGAAGATGCGGATGGTGAGCGCCTGCGAGTCAGCGGCGCCGAGTTCGGTGTGGTAACCGGACGTCCGCGACGATGCGGATGGTTTGACGCCGTTGCCGCTCGTTACGGCACGCGCGTGAACGGCCTCACCTCCGCCGTCATTACAAAACTCGATGTCTTGACCGGATTCGAACGTTTGGGGATTGTTACGGGCTACCGTCTCGGAGGCCGTCCCGCCGGTTTCGGCGCGGCCGGTCAGCCTGGACTCGAAGTGGACACCGAGTGGGTCGAGGGCTGGAATGAAGACTTGCGCAGTGTGCGCCGCATCCAGGACCTCCCTGCAGCGGCCCTTGCGTACGTGCGGCGGATTGAGACGATTCTCGGCGTCGCGGTGGATTGTGTATCCGTCGGTCCCGAGCGTTCGGAACTCGCTACGTAAGATTTTCGCGCGAGACGCCGTTCAACCAGTTAAGATTCGCGCCGCCGCATATCCCAATGTAAAGCGTTGTGGATAAAGTCCGATACATTGGTTTGATAGGTCGCCGGGCAAGGATGTCCGGTGTAAAGGCCATGGTCGGCCGTGTTAGGGTTTGGTGACTTTTGGATCGCATCACAGTGGTGTGGAACGATCTCGCCGGCCGGCTTCGAGCATTGTGGGGTGGTCCCAATAGAATGCTTGTGCTCGGCGTTGCCGGCGCTATCGGCGTTGCCCTGATCGGAATCGGCATCTTGTACGCCGCGCATCGGCCCGCGTACGACGTGCTGTTTTCGAATCTCTCGGCATCCGACGCCGCAGCCGTTACGCAACATCTAAAGGATGACAAGGTCACCTATCAGTTGTCCGACGATGGTAAGACGATCTATGTCCCCTCCCAAAGTATTTCCGACGAGCGTGTAGCGATCGCCGGTTCGAACGTCATCAAAGGCGGATCGACCGGATATGAACTCTTCGATCGCACCAATTTCGGTATGACCGAGTTCGAGGAGAAGGTCGATAAAACGCGCGCGATCGAGGGCGAACTCGAACGCACCATCGAGGGGCTCGACCCGGTCCAAGCAGCTCGCGTTCACGTCGCCCAGCCGGATCAGGCACTCTATAGCACCGATCAGTCCGTGGCAACGGCATCCGTGGCGGTTACCACCAAACCGGGCATGCAGCTCTCGCCCGGGCAGGTACAAGGCATCACGATGCTCGTTTCACGTGCCGTCGACGGCCTCAAGCCCGAGGACGTCACGATCGTCGATCAGGATGGGCAAGTGCTTCTGCCGCCCGCAGGCGCGAACTCGAATCAACCCGATCCGCTCAATCTTACGCAGCAACAGCTTTCGGCCAAGCAGCGATACGAAGCCGCCGTACAATCCAGCATTCAATCGATGCTCGATCAGACGTTGGGCGCGCGCCACGCCGTCGCACGCGTTTCGACGAAGATGAACTTCGATGCGACCACGACGGAAACGAAGACCTACGCGCCGGCGGGTACGGTCCTATCGACGCAGGCAAAACGCGAAACATATAATGGCACGCAGCCGCGCTCGGCGATGGGCGTCCCCGGCACGACCAGCAACATTCCGACGTATCAGGCGCAGCAGCAAGGTTCGGGCGGAAAATACAACAAGTCCGAGACAACGACGAACTACGACGTCTCCGAGACCAATGCAAAACATATCGATGCGCCCGGTAAGGTGCTCTCGACCAGCGTCGCCGTCGTCCTGAACACCGCCTCGGCGCCGAACGCCGCCAATCAAACGCCGTATCAAATCACGCCGGCGATGCGCCAGCAGGTGCAAAATCTCGTCGTCGCAGCTGCCGGACTCAATCTTGCAAACGGCGATCAAGTCTCGGTTGAAGCGATTCCATTCAATCCTTCGGTGAATGGGCCGCAGGGCGTCATGGTTGGTCAGGCGCCGGGCTTGGTGTTCGGAATTCCGGCATGGCTGCTGGTCGCGGTGCTTGGCGCCGGAGCGCTGGCCGGACTCGTCCTGGTAATGGGCCGCGGCCGTCATCGCGCGTTCAAACCTTCGCTGGAATTGCCTTCGTTCGACTCGACGCTGGCTGAAGAGCTGCCTCCGTTCGAAGAGCATCCGATGCTGGACGGCGCGCCGGGTATCGCCGCACCCATCCGCTCGGCCGCCGATCTGACGCGCGAGCAGATGATCGAATACGTAACGACCGTAGCGCAAGAAAATCCCGACAGCATTGCCAAGCTCGTGAAACTCTGGTTAGCAGAATGAGGCACAGACTTAGAATGGTCGTCCAAGGCGCCCACGGGGAGGCTTTGACTGGCAGTTGCACGACGCGCGGTGCGGATTTGGGGGCCCTCGATCAGGACGGCGCGTTAGAGCGGAGCACCTTTCAAATGATGGAGTCGCCTATCGTGAATTTGAGCGATGCTCCCGGGGATCTTCCCGAGAGTGTGTTCGCCATGCCTAGTCATCTTGCGTCGGTCGAGGTTTCCGGGCCTGAAAAAGCAGCGATTCTCATTATTACGCTAGGCCTTGAGCTCTCGGCAACGATCTTCAAGTTTTTGCGGCAAGACGAGGTCGAACGGATCGTCCTGGAGATCGCGAAGATTTCCACGGTTGCGCTCGAGAAGCGCGACGCGGTCATCACCGAGGCGTACCAGCGCGCAATCGCTCTAAAATATATCAACGAGGGCGGCATCGAGTACGCCAAGGAGATTCTGGAGCGTTCGTTCGGGGCGGGCCAAGCGGACGACATGACCAACCGTCTATTCGCAGCGCTCAAACACGGCAATCCGCTCGAGCTGATCAAGAAGACCGAACCCGCGCAGCTGCTGCAGTTCATTCAGGACGAGCATCCGCAGACAATCGCGCTCATACTCGTGTATATGGCGGCCGATCAAGCCGGTGCCGTGCTCTCGGCGCTTCCGCCCGAGCTGCAAGCGGAAGTGGCAATGCGTATCGCCATCCTTCAAAAAACCGCTCCGGAAGTGTTGGAACAATTGGACGAACTGCTCGGGCGCCGCTTGCTCGTCACGGGCGCAGATTTTGCCAAGGCCGGCGGCGTTCAGTCACTTGCGAACGTCATGGGTTTTGTCGACCGAGAGACCGAGAAGAACATTCTCGAGGGACTCGCCAAACGCGATCCCGAGCTGGCAACGGAAGTCAAAAACTTGCTCTTCGTCTTCGAGGACATCGTCAATCTGGACGATCGCTCGATCCAGCGCATCCTCAAAGAAGTGGACGGCAAAGATCTGGCGCTTGCGCTCAAGACCGCGAACGACGAGCTGCTCGGGCGCGTCTTCAAAAACATGTCCACGCGCGCCGGTCAAACGCTGCGCGAAGAAATCGAACTGCTGGGTCCGGTGCGTATGCGCGAGGTCGGCAAATCGCAGCAGTCGATCGTCGACGTCATTCGCACGCTCGAAGAAAACGGCCAGATCGTCATTGCGCGCGGCGCAAAGGACGAAAAACTGGTGTAATTGTTGGGCCGCATTGTAAAAGGCGCATCTATCGCGCAACAAGCATACCAAGTCAAGACTCCGCCGGTCGCGGCGCCGCCGCCGCATTCCCCGGTGAAGTTCGAAGACGACGATCCGTTCTTCTCGCTCGACGAGCCGATTATCGCCGGGTACCCGGAACCGTCCGCGATTCCGGACGTCGATCTGGAAGCGGTACGCCAAGAAGCCGACAAACTGCTCGCGGAGGCTTCGTCGGCGGCGGAAGCGCTGGTTGCCCAGGCGCGGCAGCGCGCGCTCCAGTTAGTCGACGATGCGCAGAGCGGTGTGAGCGAGATTGAAGCAAACGCCAAAGAGCTGGGCTTTAATCAAGGCATCGCGGACGGACGCGCCGCCGCGCAAGCCGAGATGGACGAGATGCTCGCCACGATGCGAGGTTTAATCGAAATGGCGCGCGTCGAGCGTCATAAAATTATTCAAAGCGCCGAACCCGAGATCGTGCGGCTTTCCGTCGCGATTGCGGAGCGGGTATTGAACGGTCACATCGCGCAGCAGCCCGAGACCGTTTTGGACATGGTGCGCTCGGCGATAACGCGCCTGGTGAATCGCGAAACCGTTACCGTGCGCGTGAATCCGGCCGACATCGAGATCATGCGTGAGCACCGCGAACACTTGATGACGATGAACGACATCGACAATATGCGGCTGATCGAGGATCAGCGGGTCGATCGGGGCGGCGTCCTGATCGAAACCGACGCAGGCACGATTGACGCAAAAGTATCGACCCAGATGCGTGAGGTGCGGCGTCTGCTCGGCGTGGAAGAACCGATCACCGTTGCGCCTTCGGCCAGCGAACGCGCGCTCATCAGTCAGCCCGCACAAGCGAGTTAATCATTGGATACGCAGCTCCCGGTTTTTGATGCCGGTACGTACATCGGCATGCTTGAATCGGTCGACCTCGTGCGCCAAAACGGCCGCGTGCGTCAAGTGATCGGCGTTGTCATCGAGAGCCTGGGGCCGAACATGGCTATCGGCGAGACGTGTCATATCCAATATAAGCGCACGGCCGAACCCGTTCTTGCCGAAGTCGTCGGCTTCCGCGACAACAAAGTGCTGATCATGCCGCTGGGTGACTTAATGGGCATCGGCGCCGGGAGCGACGTAGTCAGTCTGGGCAAACCGCTCGAGATTGGCGTGACGGATAATCTGCTGGGACGCGTGCTCGACGGTCTGGGCCATCCCATCGACGGTAACGGCCGCGTCTTCGCAGAAAAGCGCGCCGCCATTATTGCCGCGCCGCCGGCTGCGCTCTCGCGCAAACGTATTACGCAGCCGCTCGCGCTCGGCATCCGCGCGATCGATGGTGCGATGACCTGCGGCAAAGGGCAGCGCATCGGCATCTTCGCCGGCAGCGGCGTCGGCAAATCCACGATTCTGGGAATGATCGCACGCAATACGGCCGCGGACGTGAACGTGATTGCGCTCATTGGCGAACGCGGCAAAGAGGTGCGGGATTTCATCGAACGCGACTTGGGCGAGGAGGGACTGCGACGCAGCGTCGTCGTGGTTTCCACCAGCGATCAGCCGGCGCTGGTCCGTATCAAGGCCGCATTCGTGGCGACGACGATCGCGGAGTACTTTCGCGATCAAGGTCTGGACGTGATGTTCATGATGGACAGCGTGACGCGATTTGCGATGGCGCAGCGCGAGGTCGGCCTTGCGATCGGCGAGCCGACGACCACGCGCGGCTACACCCCGTCCGTGTTTGCGCTCTTACCTAAATTGCTGGAACGAGCGGGTACGGCACAAAGCGGAACGATCACCGGCCTGTATTCGGTGCTGGTCGACGGAGACGATCTGAACGAACCGGTTGCCGACGCCGTTCGCTCGATACTGGATGGTCATATCGTGCTCTCGCGCAGCCTTGCCGCCGCTAATCACTATCCCGCTATCGACGTTTTGGGCAGTGTAAGCCGCGTCATGCCCGATGTCGTCGACCAAAACCACTACTCCGCGGCATCGGCACTGCGCGACGTGCTCGCGACGTATCGTGACGCGGAAGACCTCATCAACATCGGCGCGTACGTGCCCGGCAGCAATCCGCGCGTCGACTTGGCCGTCTCGAAGATCGAGGCGATCCGCCACTTCCTGCGCCAGGGTATCTATGAAGCGGCAAATTATGACGACACCCTCTCACAGCTGCTGAGCGTAGCCTGATGAAGAAGTTTAAGTTTTCCCTCGCGCCGGTTCTCGATCATCGCGAGCGGGTCGAGGACGAGAAGCAGCAGACATTCGGCAAACACCAGCGCGAACTCAAGGAAGCGCAGGATGAGCTCGCCCGCTTGGATGGCGAGTTCAAGCGCCATTCCCGCAGTCTTCAAAGCGGTCACAAGAAGCTTACTTCCGATCAGCTTCGCTGGTATTACGCGCACTTGGAATATCTCGACCGGTGCATTACCGTGCAGCACGGCGTCGTGCTGCAGCGCCGTACGGCCGTCGATCGGGCGCGCGTTGAGATGTTATAGCGGCGGCCAAGGACCGTAAGGTCATCGAGAAACTCAAAGACCGGCGCTTGGGCGAGCACCAAGCGCTCGAAACCGCTATCGAACAAAAGGAATTGGACGACGCCAACAACCGCCGTCCCACCGTGTCATGGTGAGCCCGTCGAACCATGGCCGAACTTGTCGAGGTTTACCCGTATGATCGTTACAAGACGTCGCAGAAAGCCGTTTCCCTGGAAGCGCCTGTTGGTTCCGGCAATAGCAATTGCGCTGATCGTCGGTCTTTTCGCCTGGGCGCCCTCGCGTGAATGGATTGCCGATAGGCCGTTTGTAGGGCCGGTTATGAAGCCGTTCGATGCGATCGCGCAACAGCAAACGATCAACAGTCAGAACGCACAGATGATTTCGCTCGAACGGCAGCTTGCGGATGCGCGCGCGCAGGTTACCGATCGCGACAGACAGATCGCCACGCTGCAGACGCAGCTGAACGATGCGCAGCAACAGGTGGCCGTCGATCATGCCGCACCTCCGGCAAAAGGCGCTCCCGCTCAAGCCGTTGCCGCGCCTGCGTCCGCGAATGACCTTGCGGCCCAAGGCACGCCGGACATGCGCCGCACGGCGCAAGTGTGGGCCGCGATGGATTCGGAAGCGGCTGCCAAAGTCGTGCAGCGGCTGCCGGACGCGTACGTGTCCCGCATCTTCGCGCTGATGTCCCCGGACTCTGTCGGCGCTATTCTGGAGAATCTTCCGGCTGCGTATGCAGCCCGTTTAACGCAGGAGCATCCCGAACTGCGGCGTTAGCACCGGCCCTCTCGTCAGTGTCGTGTTAGTACTCACCGTTATCATCGCAGCGATAAGGCCTCATGAGAGGCCTTTTTCTTTTCAACTTACACACGATGGAAGGTGAACGATGAGTGACCAAATGCACTGCGATATCACCCCTCACGTTGAATTCGATGACACCCGTGACACGCGGACGGACGCGCCGAGCGCCCTGTTCGAGGACCACTGGGACGTACGACGGCACGACGGCGGCGGGCGGCCCGTGCACTTCTGCGACGATCCCGGCTCATGGACTCGCTGAAGGAGTACCTTTGCGGGCCTGCAGCCTGCTGTGTTGCGCGTAGCGGCATGCGGAGGCGGGAGCGGCGGCGGCTCGATGCCCGAGCCCACGCCGTCCATTACGTCGGATCCGAGCCAACACGCGGGCCACCGGAACGCTGGTCGACGATCCCTCGGGTACGCCGCTTGCGGGCGTTGCGGTGCGGCTCGATCCGTGGCACTGGGGAAACGGGCCGATCGCGGGAAGCGCGCCGGACTATCACGCCGCCGCCCAATATCGTCCCCGGTCCCTCGCCCACACCGATACTCACTACGACGACCGACGCGCACGGCCACTTCACGATCAGTGCGCCGAACGGCACGTATCTGCTGGTCATCGGGTCAGACGACAACACCGACACGACGCGTCCAACCATTCACGACAAGGCCTTGCTCTACGGACAAAGCGTCCTTGCGGCACCGACGATGCCGCCGATTCCCGGCATCACGCCCGCGCCCGTTGAAACAAGCGGCAATTATCGCCTCGTAACGATCGATCAAGTGCACGAATTGCCGTGTATCAACGACTACGACCAGCAACGCACGCAGCGCGGCCTACCCAAACCGGTAATCGACGAATGGCTCACCGAAAATGTTCGTGCGGCTGGGTCAGCAGTCTACTACGCCGTACATTGCAAACAAGTCGATCCGAAGAATCCATTTGGATTTCTAACAATTGGTAGCGGCGAGTGAACGGTGGACGAGCTGCTCGAGCATGTTTCCGTTTCATTTACCGGACGGAATCAATGGGCGATTTCGACCGCGTTCTTCGTGGTTCACGTGGTACGCTGGTTCATATCTGCCATATCAGGCCAGTGGGTCAATTCATCCGGCGTATGGCGCGAGTCTATTTCCGGTTGACCCGCGCCTGTTCATCGATCCGAACGTTCCGAATTGGCTTTAGATCTTTAACCGCCTGGACAGCCGCTCGTCACGTACGTGGGTCCGCTTTCGTACCGGCTCCCCGTGCCGATGTATTTCTTGAACTCGGCAGTCCAGGCGTCCGTCCCGTACATGGGTGGTGACATAACGGTATCGATTGCACCGGCCGATGAGTCCGGCGACGCCAAATCCCTGTCGGTCCACGTTGCGTTCGCATAGCACTCGGAATCAACCGCCACGTGCTGCACATGCGTGCACGTGTAGTTGAAATCCGCTCCGACCTTTTGTCTTCCGCAATGCACGATATCCGTGAATGTTACCGTCTCTTCGCCCAGCACTCGGAACGCGGTACTCGTCGTCTGCGGCGTAGTGCTTTGATCGGACCAGGTTATCGAGCATTGATCGATCGGCGCAGCCCCTTCGGCAACAAGTTGGACTTGTGGGCCTTGATCACTCGCCGGGTATTCTGCTGGAATTTGGAATCGCTAGGCCACAATCGCCGTCTGCCCTTGCTGAAATGTGCCCGTGTATCCAGGCTCGTAAAGGGCAACGTTCGGTGTACCGCTGGTGAAGATGCTGCTTTTCATGAAGATGCAGCCGCCCGCATCGGTGTAGCCGGTTACGCCTGAAGGCAGCACGCCGGCCGGTGTGGTTGCGTTTGTTAGCAACTGCGAAAATGTTGCATCGGTGAACGCGCGTCCCTGATCGACCGCACACGGTGTCGCGTCCGCGTACGCCATGCCGCCGCCCAGAAGCCGGTTCAGATAAAACGCCGTATCGTGCGATGGCGGCAGCGATGCCGTTTGCAGCGCCTGCCCTTTGAGCGGCAACTCCACGGCCGGCGGCCATGCGCTCAGCGCGTTGTGCGCAGAGCTTTGCGGTGATGGGCCTACCGCTGGTGTGGGCGAGGCGGACGGCGAGGGATTGGGCGTGTACTGCAGCACCACGGTAAAGCCGCTGGGCGCCGTTGCCGTCGTGAGTTGCATGTCCTCGACATTGGTGGGCGCCTCCAGGCGCACGTAGGTGATTTGATTGCCGCCGGCGATGTCGGGATGGCTGGGACCGTAGAACCGCACGGCACCGGGGACCAGCTGCGCGTTATCGTAGAGCGGACAATAGATCTGGCTGCTCTTATCCTGCAGCGCGGTCACCGGGTAGGTGTGTGCGTAGAATTTGGTGATGCCGGTGTAGGCCTCATCGAAGACGGCGGTACCGCCCGGCTGGCTGTACAGGTAGCGCGTGAGCGTTTTGCTTGCGGCGTCGTAGTTGTAGGCCCAGAAGTACGATTGGTTCGCACCGTCGCGGGTGAAGAAATCCAGTTCGTGACCGTCGTCGTTGGGCAGCCCGTCAACGTCGGTGCCGGGTGTGAAGATCGCCCAAGCCGAGTCTTCCTCGGCGCGCCAGCGGTCGGCGAGGCGGTCGACGGCGGCGTGTTCGGCGTCGCGCTGGGTTTGAATGGTAATCGCATTGAGTCCCAGGGAGATGACGCGGACTAAGAGCATGCCCAGCACGGCCACCACGGCCAAGGCGATCAGCAGTTCGGTGAGGGTAAAGCCTTTTTCATTGTTTTCCATGCACCGGTGTAAGTGCCCGCAACAATCAAAAAGTGAGACATGGGAAGGGGCCCCTCGACAGGCTCGGGGTGGTTCGACATGCTCACCATGACGAAGCGACGTGCTCACCATGACGAAGGGACGTGCTCACGATGACCGGTGACGTGCCCGGCGTCTTCAGGTGACCTGTTCGTTGTGACGAGGCGACAGGGTACGGGGTGTGGGGTGTGGTAGTGGGGTTTGAATGAATATTGCGCTGCGCTCGTGGTGGTGGCTGACGGATCGGAGACTCCGGTGAATTCAGCGCGCCAAGACGTCGTAAGAAAGGCCGCCGGAGTTCACCCGGCGGTTTTTGTTTCTCGGGCCCGAACGCTTTCGGCGGATACGCTCACGCCTATCGCTGCGTACGCCGAGCTCGCAACGCCGGGCGCATCGTGCTTGCTCGAGAGCGTGGAGAGCGCCGGCGGACGCATCTCGCGCTATTCGTTTGTCGGCATCGACTATTTGGATGCGCAGAGCTTCGAAGGCTCGGACGATCTCATCGAACGCGTGCGCGACTTCGTGCATGCGTATCGAATCGACGAGCGTGACGCGCAGTCGCCTTTGGGAGGAGCGCTCGTATCCTTTTCGTACGATGCGGCGCGTCCGTTTGCACGGCTTGCTGTGCGCGAGGACGGCGCACCGTTCATGCCCGCGGCATATGTTGCGATTCCGCGAACGTGGCTCGTGTTCGATCACTTCACCGACCGGCTGACGATCTGGACCTGCGGCTCCGCGCAAGATGATCTGGACGCGCACATCGACGCCTGCCTCGCACGGCTGCTGACCATGCAGCCCAGATTGCCCGGAAAGGTCCGGGCAGCCGGGCCGATGACCGCTTCGCTTGGGCATGATGAATATCTGGAGCGCGCCGCCACGGTGAAGCACTACATCGAAGACGGCGAAGTGTACCAGTTGCAGCTCGGTATTCGCTTCAGCGCGCCACTCGAGGGAACGGCATTCGATCTGTACCGCGCGGTGCGATCGCGCAATCCCTCGCCGTACATGTTCTACGTGGATTCTCCGTTTGGCCAACTGCTCGGCGCGTCACCGGAGTTTCTGGTTCGCTTGGAGGGGAACAAGGCACGGATTCGTCCGCTCGCGGGAACGCGCCCGCGCGGCAGCGACGAAACGAGCGATATCGAGATCGCGGACGAGCTGCTCCACAACGAAAAGGAGCGAGCCGAACACGTCATGCTCGTTGATTTGGGCCGCAACGATCTGGGGCGCGTGTGCGCCTTCGGAACCGTGCGCGCAACCGAGCTGCTGCAGATCGAGCGCTACAGCCACGTCATGCACATCGTTTCCGACTTGGTCGGCGATCTGCGGGCAGGGTGCGACGGACTCGATCTCTTTAAGGCCGGATTTCCGGCGGGCACCGTCACGGGCACGCCCAAGATTCGGGCCATGCAGATCATCGACGGGCTGGAGCCGGTCGCTCGGGGATTCTACGCGGGAAGCATCGGGCGCTGGTCCTACGGCGGCGATTTTGATTCGTGCATCACGCTGCGGAGCATCCACGTGCACGATGGAATTGCGTATTGGCAAGCTGCCGCGGGAATCGTCGCGGACAGCGATCCGCAGGCGGAATACGACGAGGTCTATCATAAGACGGGAATCGCACGCGAAGTGTTGGGTTTGAATGACGAATGAAGATACTGTTTGTCGATAATTTTGACTCGTTCACCTACAACGTCGTACACCTGCTGGCTGCACAGAAAGACGTCGAGCAAGACGTTCTGCTGAACGATGATTCACGACTCGAGCCCTCGATACTCGAGCGTTATGACGGTCTTGTCGTCGGACCCGGCCCGGGTAATCCGGGACAGACGCCGCAAGTGGTCGCCTTGATCCGTGCCGCGGCGAGCGCGAGATGCCGGTTTTCGGTGTGTGTTTCGGATTGCAAGCCGTCGCCGAGGCGTTCGGCGGGAACGTCATACACGCTCCCGCGCCGATGCACGGCAAAACCTCGGCGATTATTCACGGCGGGACGGGCTTGTTTGCGGGGCTGCCCACGCCGTTCGTCGCCACGCGCTATCATTCGCTCTGCGTTGATTCCGCCAGCCTGCCCGAGGAAATCGAGGTGTCCGCGCGCAGCTCCGACGGTGTGGTGCAGGCCCTCGCACATCGCACCCTGCCGATCAGCGCCGTCCAGTTCCATCCCGAGTCCGTGCTGAGCGAGCACGGGGACCGGATCGTGAAGAACGCTCTAAGGATGCACCGTGAGTAAGGCGTTTGACAGCCCTGCCAAGGCCGTGATAGAGTCGCAACAATGAAGATTTCGTTCGCGCGCTATTTTTGGTGGCTTACCGCACGTCAGATGCCGGTGAGTTAAGCGCGCTTTTCCGAAACCAAAAATTTCGAAAGCCGCCCTTACCGGGGCGGTTTTTCATTATCTTGCACTACTATGTCTGCTAGAGTTATCAAGGAAACCATCATGTACAAGCTCGCAGGAAAACAACCGCATCAACGTTCGGTCGTCCGGATCGGAGAGGCAAGCTTCGGCGATGGAAGCTTCACGATGATCGCGGGCCCATGCTCGATCGAGAGCAGCACGCAGATCGAGCGGACCGCGCGCTTTGTGGCCGGCGCCGGTGCACGTTTACTTCGGGGCGGTGCATATAAACCGCGTACGTCGCCGTATGCGTTTCAAGGATTGGGTGAAGAAGGCGTGCGGCTCATCGCGGCCGCGGGTCACAATGCGCGCATTCCGACCGTTGTCGAAGCACTCTCCGAAATGCAGCTGCCCGTGCTCGCGCGCAGCATCGACGTGATTCAAATCGGCGCACGAAATATGCAGAATTTCACCCTCCTTCAAGCTGCTGCGCGGACCGGCAAACCGATCTTGCTCAAACGCGCCGCATCAGCGACCCTGGACGAGGTTCTGTACGCAGCCGAGTACATTCTGGTCGAAGGCAACTCCGAGGTCATTCTATGCGAGCGCGGCATCCGCGGCTTCGATCCGCAGACGCGCAACGTTTTCGATTTGGCTGGGGCTCTGCGCCTCAAGGAACTCACCCATCTTCCGGTGATCGCAGATCCCAGTCACGCAACCGGCCGCGCGACGCTCATTGAGCCGATCGTGCTGGCTGCTGCGGCGGCAGGGTTGGACGGTGCAATTGTGGAGGTGCACCCCGACCCCGCCGCCGCGCTCTCAGATGCCGAGCAGGCTCTGGATTTTGCCGCGTTCGAGCAAATGATGGGCCGTCTAGGCGCCCTACGCGCCGCCCTCGAGCCCGAGCCTAACGTTCCCCTAGCCGCCTGCCGATGAAAAAGTATGAACACCCCGCATCTCCCCGGCGCCCTCGGGGAGGCTTTCACTAACCTGAAAGCCCCAGGCGCCATGAGGTCCCGGGGGCCCCACAACGTGGGGGGCGCGGAGCCCAGGGCGAAGCGCCTCTTCAACAGGAGGTGATGAACGACGTAATGGCCCTTCAAACATCAGCCGTCGGCGCCGCACAGTCATCCGGAAGCGCTGCGCTTCCAGGTGCTCTGCACGCAGCACACGGCCCGGGCAAGAGCTCGGGTTTTGCCGCCAAGCTCGGTCAGAAACTGTCCGATCTTTCCGGTGACGACGATCTGCTCTCGCAGATCGCCGGTTTGTTGCAAAGTGGTACGCCGATGACGGCAATCGTGGATCGCCTGGCAAAGCAGCTGTCCGATGCGCTCGCGCGCGCGGCCGGCGAAAACGGCGATTCAAACGCGCGAAGCACCTTGCAACGCGCGCTCACGTCGGCACTCGCGCCGCCCGGCACGAGTCCACCGGCAACAAATGGTAAAGAGGTTGCCGCAGCACTCGAACAACGACTGAAGAACCTACTGACGACGTTGACGAGTAAAACGGCCACCGCAGGGCAGCAGAGCGAATTCTCGGGAAATATCTTGGACGCCGAATCGGCGAAAGAAACCCCGGCCCGGCAAAAGACTCCAACATCCGCCGATCCGTCGGCGAATGATGTAAACTCGGCTGCGCAGGCGCTCTTGCAGAATGCGCTCGCAACCTTAGGCGCGGGATCCGTGCAAGCGGGAACCGCTTCAATCTCCGCAAAGACGGCGCCGCCGGTCCCAACCGGAACATCCGGCGTTTCCGACATCCTCACGCGCATACTTTCGCGTGCGGCAAACGCGGATGCGCAACGTACCGGAAGTCCGGCAGTATCATCGACCGGATCGAACGGCACGACGGCAAACCCGTCGGCGCTCTTCGAGCGGCTCATTGCGATCATTGCCGAGCAAGGCGGTTCGCAATCCGGTTCACACGACGGAAAACCCTCATCCGGCAACCTTGCCTCCGATCAGGGCGCGACGTTGCCCACCGCGACCTCGCATCAAGCGCCGGCGAATCTTCCGGCGGGGCCGGCATTCGCGACGCAGGTTGCATCGGCGAGCGCTCCGGCCTGCTCCGGCGCAAAGCACCGTACCGCTCTACACCGCCGTCGACCCGCAAGCGGTTATCGAACAGCTCGTCAAAGGCATCAGCATGCGTACTCACGGGTGCAACCTCGGAGGTGCGTATGCGGCTGCAACCCGATCAGCTGGGCGACGTCTCGCTCAAACTCACCGTTACGGGAAACACGATCACGGCAAACGTCATCGCGCAGAACGCGCACGTGCGGGACTTGCTGCTGCAAAATCAGCAACAACTCGCGCGTTCGCTTTCCGATGCCGGACTCTCGCTCGGAAACTTCTCAGTCGATGTTTCCGGCGGTAATGCCGGCTTCACCGGACAACAGGCGCAGCAGCAACACGCGCAGGTCAAAGGCGCGTTCGGCATTGCGCTTGCCGGAGAGGACGAGCAGTGGACCGATCCGCGCTTTGGACCGCCGCTCGTAGCGGCGGGCAAATCGCTGGTTCTCAATTACTTGGTTTAGGAGAAATCATGCCTACAATTAACTCACTGGCCGGCGTGGTTCAAACACCGCCCGCAAGCTCGACCGGATCGTCGTCGTCGACGAATCCCAACAGCGAGCTTGGTGCCAATCAGTTTCTGCAGCTGCTTACCACGGAGCTGCAGAATCAGGATCCGACCAATCCGGTCGACGATACACAGTCGGTCGCGCAGCTTGCGCAATTTTCCGCCCTGCAGGCAACGCAAGAACTCAATACGTCCTTCCAAAACTTCCAGTCGAACTTCGGCGTGCTGCAGGCATCCTCGCTTATCGGTAAATCCGTCACGGTCGTGACGACCGATGGCGCCGGCAACTCATCGAACGTTACCGGAACGGTCAGCTCGATCGCGGTTCAAAACGGTCAACCCTACTTCACGATGAACGGCACGAACGGCCAGCAATTGACGAACGGCAGCGGCCAGCCGTTGCTCTTCTCAACCGGCGAAATCGTGGGTATCGGAGGCTAACGTGGATCCGAGCGATCTCAAAGCGATCGGTACGCCGGGTATCATCCCGGGACCGGCGCCGCGTCCGGCCGGTACGCCGGTCCAGATCCCGCCGACGTCCGCGCCGAGTTTCCGCTCGGTGCTCGAGCAGCAGCAGCAAACATCGGCTGCGCAGCCGCTCAAGTTCTCCGCTCATGCGATGCAGCGCTTACAATCGCGCAATATTCACTTGAGCAACGAGGACGTCTCCCGCATGAACGTCATGGCGGACAAGGCAGCGGCAAAGGGCGCAAAACAGTCGCTTTTCATGCTGCGCGACGTCGCCATGGTCGTAAGTATCAAAAATCGGACGGTGATTACCGCCGTCGACCAAGACTCGATGAAAGAAAACGTCTTTACCAACATTGATTCAGCGGCAGTAATCTCATAATCTCTCGCGGAGCGGACCGCTTGCGGAGCTCCGGACCAGCACGGCGTCGATCGACAGACGCGCCGAGCACGTAAGAAAGGTACAACAGGAATGGCATTCGATTCGCTGTTCACGGGGATCTCGGGCCTGAATGCATATCAGAGCCAGATCGACATGATCTCCAACGACATCGCGAACGTTGATACGACCGGCTATAAAGGCCAGGACATGACGTTTGCGGATCTCTTCTATCAAACGCAAGGTTTCGCCAGCGCGCCGACGCAGACCAACGGCGGCGTCGACCCGCAGCAGATCGGACTGGGCGTCAAGGTCAATACGATCTCGACGAACTTCTCGCAAGGCGGCCTCGATACGACCGGCGTCAATACCGATCTCGCACTCAACGGCGACGGCTTTTTCATCCTGCGCAATGCGGACGGGAGCGGCCAGCCGATCTACACGCGCGACGGCGCATTCTCGCTCAACTCGCAGGGCATGCTGTACGATCCCGCGACCGGCCTTGCCGTCCAGGGATATACGGCGAATGCGAACGGTCAGGTCGTACCGGGCGGAACGCCGGGTGCGATAAATGTTCCAATTGGTCTTGCGATGCAGGCAACTGCGACCGGTGCGGCCGGCGCGGTGAAGTACGGACCGGCCAACGATCAAAACTTCGACGTCAGCTTTGGCGGAGCTTTGAACGAAACGCAGTATGCGGCGGCAGCCGCGGGCGGAGCGCCGGTACCGACAGCGCTGACGACGACGATCTATGATTCGCTCGGCAACGCGCACCAAGCCACGATCACGTTCACGCCCGCGCCGCCGGCCGCTCCGGCCACGCTGCCGTCCGTGAACAACGCGAGCGGAACGGCGACGCAGGCCGCATCCGCATATTCGTACACGGTAACGTTCGCCGACGGCACGACGCCTTCGAACAGCGGCGGTTTCGTGTTCTTCGATCAAAACGGACAATTCATCAATACGTCATCGAGCGCGACCGGTACGCCGGTCCATACAATCGGAACCGCACCGGCGGCCGCCGACGGTAACCTTGTCTCGATTCCCGTAACCGCCGCTGGACCGCCGCCGGTTGGCTGGGCGAACGGCGACAACGCCGCCGCCAGCACGATCGGACTGGACTTCTCGAGCATGACCTCGCTTAGCGGCAGGCTCCGGAAACACGACGACCGCGAGCGTGCTCAATCAGAACGGCTTCTCGGCCGGTACGCTCTCGAACATCACGATCGGTCAGGACGGCACGATCACGGGCGCCTTTACCAACGGCCAGCAACGGACCGTTGGTCAAATCGCGCTCGCGACGTTTCAAAATGAAGACGGGCTCTCGCGCATCGGCGGCAACGGCTTCCAGCAAACGTCGAACTCGGGCCTGGCTCAAATCGGAACCGGTAATTCGGGCCGGTTCGGTGCGGTGATCTCCGGCTCGCTCGAGGAGTCGAACGTCTCGGTCGCAGACGAGTTCACCAAGATGATTGCCGCGCAGCGTGCGTTCGAAGCGAACACGCGCGGCATTTCGACGGCCGACCAAAATATGCAGACCGTCCTCAATATCCGCGCCAGCGAAAACTAATCGCTGATTAGCGCGACGGGGGCGCGCAGCCACGGATGGCGTAGCGCCGGTTAATTTGCGGCCCGCATGAGACCAAGCCGCACAGGCTTGGTCGCATGCGGGCCGAAAGGGCCGGCCTTGTGATTGCACTGACACGCCTGAATGGGCAGCCCATCATGGTTAACTCCGATCTCATCGAGTCGGTCGAGTCCACGCCCGACACCGTCATCACCCTGGTAAGCGGAAATAAGCTGATCGTGCGGGACTCGATGGACACCATCCAAGACCGCATCGTCGAGTTCAAACGTAAGATTTACGGGCCTGGACCGGGCTAGGGCGGCCCGTCGCGGCGCTCAGGGTCCTTCGACAAGCGCAGGATGACGCAGAGGACCGGATATCGGCATCGGCGGCTTAGCATGATGCGGGTGGGTGGCTCAGGATGACAATATAACCGCCGATACTTATTCGGAATGGATTTCGCTACGCTGCTAGGGCTCCTTATAGCCTTCGGGGCCATTTTCGTTGCCGGGTGGATAGGCGGCACCGATCCACACGTCATTTTTGGACGCTGGGAAGCATTGCTGCTGATTATCGGCGGCACGATCGGCGCGACGATGACCTCATTTCCGCTCCGCACATTCGTCAAAGGCTTTTTCGGCGGCTTCAAAACCGCGTTCACCGAGCCGGTGTATCATGAACGCGATATCATCGCAACGCTCGTGTCCTTCGCCGAGAAGGCGCGGCGCGAGGGACTTTTAGCGCTCGAGAACGAGGCGGCCGCGCTTGGAAGACGAGTTCATGCGCAAAGGCATCCAGCTCGTCATCGACGGCCGCGACACGGACGTCATTCGCAAAGTGCTTGAAACCGAAGTGAGCCACGTGCAGGAGAACGGCACGAAGGCTGAAGCGGTGTTCACAAACTTGGGCGGTTATTCGCCGACGCTCGGCATCATCGGTACGGTGCTGGGCTTAATCGGAATGCTTCGCGGCCTGTCCGGTATCGGAGCGAGCACGAATATCGCCGGAAACATCGGAATTTCGACGGCACAAGCATTTGTTGCAACATTCTTCGGCATCATGTTCGCGAACTTGCTGTGGCTGCCGATTGCCAACAAAATCAAGGAGCGGTCCGGACAACTGCTGCTGCTGCGTGAGATCATGATCGAGGGCATTCTCTCGATTCAGGCCGGCGACAATCCGCGACTGCTGGAAGAGCGTTTGCAAGCCTTCCTCGATCCGCAAGAACGCGAAACGGAGATAGAAGAAGGGGGCGCGGTCTCCGAGCAGCCGAGCCTCGCCACCTAGCCGGTTTCGATGGGGCAATCGATAAAGACCGCCGGACGAGCGGCGCAAAGCAAGTTCCGTAAACGCGCCGAGGAGACGAAGGTCGAGACGGCCGGCATGATGCGCTGGCTGCTCACGTACGCCGACATGATTACGCTCATGCTCGCGCTCTTCATTATTCTCTTCGCAATGTCGACGATCAGCCGCGTGAAGTTTCAGCAGTTTGCCAAGGACATCTCGGGCGGATTCGATAACCAGTGGTCGGCCAACCAGCCGCCGCAGGGCGGCCTGGATGCCTCCAAGCAGTTCAATTCCTTCTCGAGCGTGCCCGCCATCGAAAAGCAGCTCCAACAATATGTCACGCAGAATCACCTCCAGGGCCGCATGCAGGTTCGCATGGACCATCGCGGCTTGGTCATTACTTTACTTTCCGACAAGTCGTATTACGACAGCGGAAGTGCGCAGCTGCGGCCGCAGGCTAAGAAAATTCTCGATGACGTCGATGTATTCTTAAGGAAGAACGACAACCTCATACGGGTTGAGGGCAACACGGACGACGTGCCGATTTCAACGGCATTTTATCCGACGAACTGGGAGCTCTCGACTGCGCGCGCCGTGAACGTCGTACGGTACCTGGTGGAACACGACCGCCTGGACCCGATACGAATCTCGGCAGCGGGTTATGGACAATATCATCCACGGACGGATAATGGCACGCCGGAGGCACGGCAGGAAAATCGCCGCGTCGACATCGTGCTGCTCAATGCGAATCTTTCGCGTGCTGAAAAGGGGCAGTAGTCCGTCATATGTCCAGTCTCTCGCAAGAAGAAATTGACGCGCTCATTCATCAGCTTGCCACCGAACCGCCCGTCAAACAGGCGGCAGTCGAAGACAAGAAGATAAAGTCGTTCGATTTCCGATTCAACAAGCGCCTCGACAAGTTCTCAAACAATCAACTGCAGACGCTGCGAACGCTGCACGAAAACTTTACGCGCCTGCTCAACAACTCGCTCTCGGTCTACCTGCGTACGCGGGTAGAAGCGACGATTGTTTCGATCGAGCAGATCAGCTGACGGCGACTTCATCGCGAGCATCGGCATTCCGTCGATCCTCTCGATCTATTCGATGGATCCGCTCCCGGGCAGCGGTATCGTCCAGGTCGACTTGAACCTGGTGTTTTCGATCATCGATCGACTGCTCGGCGGTCCGGGCTGGTTTCCCCAGAAACTCCGGGACCTCACGGATATCGAACGCACGCTCATGCAGCGTTTTATGGCGCGTATGCTCAACAGCTACCGCGAGTCGTGGAACTACCTGCTCACGCTCTCGCTTAAGATCGAAGCGCTCGATTCGAATCCGCAGTTCATTCCGCGGATCATCCCGCTCGATCAAATCATCGCCTACGTCTCAATGGAGCTGAAGGTCGGTGATATGAGCGGCGTCATGAACTTCTGCCTTCCGTATCTCGTCCTGCAGACGATCAGCGCACAGCTCTCGGACTTTCAATGGTCGCCCAGCGTGGTCGCAGGCCGCGGCATGACGCAGGAAGACATCGCGCAGCTTGCGCGCAATGTCGAGAAAGCGGACGTCGACGTCCAAGTTGAGCTCGGCAAGACGACCGTGTCACTGCGCGACCTGGTCGCGCTACAGCCCGGCGACTTGATCATGTTCGATAAACCCACGGACTCGCCGCTGGTCGCGCGCGTCAACGAGCGCGACAAATTCCAAGTCTATCCGGGCGTTAATAAGGACCGCATCGCGGTGCAGGTCGCCGACGTCATTAGAAATGAGGATCGCTAGCAATCATGCCCGATATTCAACAGCTCACCGGCGCGATGTTTTCAGCGGCGGGTACCGTTCTCGGGCGGCTGGTCGAACAGCCCGTGGCTGCCTCGGCAGCGACACGCCGCGATCAGCAAGGCTCGATACGAATCGATCCGCAGACGCTGGTCACCGCGGCGGATATTCCTTCGCTCGGCATCAAGGTCGTGGTCCGATTTGCCAGCAGCGATATCGCGAGCGTCGTAAACGTGATGCTCGGCGGCGCGGGCGATGCGGACGAAATGGGCGCGATGCAGCTCTCAATCGTGTCCGAGACCGTCTCTCAAATAGCTTGCGCAATGGCTGAGGCATTAGCCAAATGCCTCGGGGCGAGCGCGGATAACGTTCGGGCAGAGCTTTGCACGGACGCGACGAACCTGCCGGCCGCCGCCGTTCGCTTCGTACGAAGGCACCTTTCAAATCGGCAGCGAGATTTCATCGCAGGTTACGATTGATTTCGACGGTATCGCGCTGGGCAAGATCTCGGGCGACGCCGAGCCTGCCGCAGAGCAGTCACGGGCGCCCAAATCAGCGCCCCGGCCGCAGCCGCCTATGCCTGCCGCGCAGCCTGCCGCTTTCGCGGCGATGACGCCCACGGCTTCCCGAGGTGCCCAAAGCGGGAACAACCTCGATTTGGTGCACGATGTTCCCCTGCAGATCAGCGCCGTGCTTGGAAGAACGGCACTTACGCTGCGCGACGTCGTGACGCTGCAGTCCGGAAGCGTGTTCGAGCTCGATAAGCTCTCGACCGACCCCATCGATCTTTTCGTGAACAACATTCTCATCGCTCGCGGTGAGGTCGTCGTGGTCGACGACAAGTTCGCGGTAAAGATCAGCGAACTCAATACGAGCTTCGAGTAACCGGCGCCGCATGCCGTTCGTCGGTCAATATATTCTTGCGCTGCTCGTCGTAGCGCTGATGCTCTTCGGGCTGTACACGGTCGTCCGTGCGCTCGGACGAGGGCGACTCATCACCTCGGCGGACAAACGCCTCGTGACGGTCGTCGAGTCCACCTCGCTCGCTCAAAACACGACGTTGCACGTTATTAAAGTCGTGGACCGCTACTATTTGGTAGGCGGAGGCGGCGGGCATGTGTCCACGCTGGCCGAGCTTCCATCCGAGCAGGTCGATCCGTGGATTAGCGAACAGCGCAACCTCTTTACCGCTCAAACGCAGTCGCTTACCGGCTTCCTGAAGCAGCTTCGCAAACCTCAGCAATGATACGCTCTTTCGTCGTGCGCCTATGGACGCGTCATCGCGCATTCCTCGTTATCAGCGCGCTATCGATATTCACGCTGTGGCTGGTTCCGGCAATTGCCGCCGCTGCTACGGCGCCGACCGGACCTACCGTACCGATTCCGCAAATCAGTTTCGGCGTGGGACAGTCGCACAATCCGCATGACGTCGCAACCTCGCTGCAGATCCTGCTGCTGCTCACGGTGCTTTCGCTCGCGCCGACCTTACTTGTACTGGTCACCTCGTTCACGCGCGTGGTGGTCGTGTTATCGTTCGTACGTACCGCGCTTGGAACCCAGCAGGTCCCGCCGAATCAGGTGTTGGTCGGTTTAGCGTTGTTTCTCACGTTCTTTATCATGGCGCCGGTGGTCAAGGACGTGAATCAGAATGCGCTGCAGCCATACTTGCAGAGCCGCATCTCGCAGCCGGTCGCACTGGATCGAGCTGCGCAGCCGCTGCGCAAGTTCATGTTCAAGCAGACGCGCCAGAAGGATCTGCAGCTGTTCTTCGCGCTCTCGAATCAGCCGCGCCCGGCGACCCAGGCGGACGTACCGACCTACATCCTGATTCCGGCGTTCGTCATCTCCGAGCTGAAGACCGCGTTCGAGATCGGCTTTGCCATCTACGTCCCATTCATCGTCATCGACA
This sequence comes from Vulcanimicrobiota bacterium, assembly GCA_963777365.1. Taxonomy (GTDB): domain Bacteria; phylum Vulcanimicrobiota; class Vulcanimicrobiia; order Vulcanimicrobiales; family Vulcanimicrobiaceae; genus CAVZQG01. Next base: position 74,675 of record CAVZQG010000014.1, on the reverse strand, counting down.
TGGTCGTGGCGAGCATTCTGCTCTCGATGGGCATGATGATGATTCCGCCGGTGATGATCTCGCTGCCGTTCAAGATTCTCATCTTCTTACTTGTGGATGGATGGAACCTGACGGTAAGCGCGATCTTCCAGAGTTACCGGTGAGTAGGCGCTAAGGTGGGATTTGGTGACGCAATCTCGCTCGGGCGAGATGCCATCTTCGTGTGTTTCATGGTAGCCGCGCCGGTGCTGCTCATCTCGATGGTGGTCGGACTTATCATATCGGTGATTCAGGCCGTTACGCAGATTCAGGAGCCGACGCTGACGTTCATCCCGAAGATCATCGCGTCGGCGCTTGCGATTCTCTTCTTTGGTCCGTTCATGCTCGCCATGCTGACGGATTTCACGAGCCGCGTGTTTCTGCACGTCAAAGACTTCATCCGGTAGGGGCCGGTGGTCGACCTTTTTCATCTCAGCCAGGGCCAATTCGAGACGTTCTTGCTGATCGTCGTGCGCGTCTCGACGATGCTGCTGGTGTTTCCGGTGTTCTCGGCCACGCAGATTCCGGTGCTCGTACGAATCGGGCTCGCCTTCCTCATCTCGTTTGCGCTCTTTCATGCGGTGCCGCTAATGCCTGCGCTGCCCGGTATCGGCGCGCTGCTTGTCGCAGTCGTCAGCCAAGTCGTCCTGGGCGTCATCGTCGGGTTTGTGGCGTACTTGGTTTTCATGGGAATCCAGTTCGCGGGCGAGATCGTCGACATCCAAATCGGCTTTGCGGTCGCGAACATCCTCAGTCCCCAAACGCAGCAGCAAGTCACCGTCATCGGCGAACTGCAGATGACGCTTGCAACCCTGATATTCCTGGCCACGGATTCGCACCTGCTCATGCTGCAAGGCATCGGCGGATCGCTGCACCTGGTTCCGCTGCCGTACATACATCTCGACCCGAGCGTTGCGGTCAACGTCGTCGCGTTCTTGGAGCAGTCGTTTCTCATCGTCCTGAAGATCGCAGCGCCGCCGGCCGTCTCGCTCTTTCTGGTGAATCTCTCGCTTGGACTCATGGCACGCGTTGCGCCGCAGATGAACGTCTTCGTCGTAGGCCTGCCGCTGCAGATCGGCGTTGGCCTGCTGATGATGGCGGTCAGTGTTCCGCTTTTGGGGTACGTTGCACCGCAGTTGTTTTCCGATTCTGCTCGTCAGATGGATACGGTCATGCGCGGGATGGCGGTTCATTGACGATCAGGCTGGTTGACTGCGCCGTCGCGTAGAGGCTGCCCGCCGTATCGAAAAGCCGCGCCTCGGCCACGACGGTGCGCCTGCCCGCGTGTACGATTGACCCACGCACGGTCATGACGCCCACGGCTTCAGTTATGCCGCGGATGTACCGCACGCTCAAATCGGTCGTCGCTATCGACGAATCGCCGGCGTCCAGTACCGTGATCGAAACCAGACCTAAGACGATGTCGAGGACGGTTGCCGCAAAGCCTCCCTGTGCGACGTTAATGCGACCTGCTCATCGTTAGACCCAGGCGAATGAGATAGACCGATGTCGGCTATCTTAGGTCTTACTCTCGGAAAAGAGATGTGTGTGTCTGGAGCAGACTCGGAACATCGACCATGAGTTACGGGAATCTTCGATAGCAGCGCAGACGTCACTGTGGTCCGCTTTTGCCGATTCGAGCCAGCAAGCCCACAAGGCAACTCGCGTTTCGCTTAAATTAGGTGACGATAAATCAAATGTGGCGCTACTACCGTCGACCTCTGTGGCTAGGGCCATCTGGGTCATCCGTTCTGGGTTGCCGAGAATCCATTTGAGGTATTGTAGAGTCATATGCCCGCCCTAATACACTTCGAGCCTTCTCGTGGAATTCCGGTGCAGTTAGCGCCGGCCCTCAGGTCAGGTGTCGACTGCCGGCGGTGTCACGCTCGTCGGTGAAGGCAATGGCTATTTTGACGCTCTCGAAACAAAACCGGCGAAAGTTTGTGGCGCTTCCAAACGGCCGAGGAGACAATGCGGCACCAATCGTTTTCGGTCTGGATGGCCGGGAAGACGTAGCCGTTGCTTCAGGAGGAAATCAGCAATTTGGCATCCTGATTCGGTATTCGTGTTCCGCCTTGGCCAACCATGAACCACTCAGGGTTGGGGGCGAGCGTAAAACATTGCGTCGATCTTCATTCGCCGCGCATCGCTAATTCCAGCGCTATGCACAATGTCGTCCAACGCCGCAAAGTCAGGCGGTGCCCCCTCCGGTTGGATCTTCCGCAACAAATCGAGAACTCCGTGCTAAGCGAGGCCATTGCGAGTCGGTCAATATGCGACATTTGTTGATAGGTATTCCATCTAAGCGTTACTTCATCGTTCTTGGCAAGTTCTGCTTCGTACAACCCGCGAACATGAGGATCACGAATATCTTTAGGGTCTGCACAAGAAGGCAGCCGGCGATCGCCATCAGGCGGCGGTATCAAACAGTTTTGGGGAATGTTTGCAGGATCCTGAGGTTAGAGCTCTGATCGTCAGAACGCTCCGTTTCAGCAATGATCTGAGCCCACGATTGAACCAGTTCCCGTCGAGCAGCAACAAAATTCGAAGGTGTGAGTTCACCGATGTCAAGAGCAACCTGCTGGTATATATTGTCGAAAGAAGGACACTTCGCGAGCGCGTGCTGCGGTACTGTGCCAAGCCCACATCAACCGCTCGTCTCGCCGCCTCCAGGTGCTGGATTTGTTGCGCCTGCGCCGACTGGCATAGAGTAACCGCGATCGCAATCGTGCACAAGTATACCGTTGGTTTAAGCAAGGTGCTAAGGAGTGATCTTGATGTCATAAGGCCGCTCCTAATTTTTGGTTGGCGCAAGTACCGTTGTGCTTCCGCTAGCAGGTGGGTTGCCTTTTTGCATCATGAGATCACCTGCGTTATCGGCGGTGGCTGTGGCCTGCTGTAACGTGAGCGAGTAATTATACTGTCCACCTGAAATTCGGTACCAGTCCGGGATATCGCTGACTTTCGTTCCCCGAACTGTAAGGCGGATGATAGTATGGGCCACCACACGCCCCGGAGTAGACTGTGTCGCTCCCAATGGGAGCACCGTAGCCGGGAACATTCCAGTCCGCCTGAATCCAGTTACAGTCTGGATAATGACCTTCGCCGTTTAGACACCCCCAGGCGCCCGTGGCAGAATTCCCCACCTCGCGCTCTTGATAACTCACGGCTTGAAAAGATACGCCATCGGGCTTGAGATACACGCTCATGTTGATTCCCACGTCTTGAAATGCGTAGTCGTGTATTACGCCCGTTGTAACATAATAATTGGCAGACGGCTGTACGACGTTAAACGTGATGGAGTTTGCTGTGCAGTTTCTTGGGCGCCCATTTGTCCCAACGGTCACAGAGCCACTCGTTGGACCTGCGGTTAATGTCGTGCCGTTAATAGCGCCATCGCCGGTCGCATAGAGACTTAAGCCGGACGTTGTAATCTTTACTTGTTCACCAACGCCAATCGTTACGCGATCTTGGGGCGCGGCGGGTCCACTGTTTGTGAGGTGAGATCGCACGGCCCTGGGGTACTGCCGCCGCTGCAGATCCACCCTCCTTTACCGTTTGGCCGGCAAACTGACTGCGGTGTAATTCAAAGAGGGATTTGAACCGCGGTAATCTCTCACGGCTGGGGGCGCAACAGAGCGTCCAGTACAGGCAGACGCCATCGCGATAAATGCGAGGAAAATCAGCACCCGGCCCGACAAGAATCTCATTGGACACCCTCCAACTACTCGCACACTTAGATGCAATACTATACCAGAAACCGGAAACCGGCAAGTGTGAAGCTATTCGGTTTGGTGGACACTTTCGGCTTAGCCGAGAAAGGTCCATCCAATGGCAAAGCATCCCCGCTCTCTATCCGCCTGACTTCCGAGAGAAGGTCGTCGAGTTGGCTCGCACGGGTCGTGCCCTCGATGAACTCGCTCATGAATTCGGCCTGCATGCCAAACCGTTCGCAACTGGGTTAAACAAGCCGATGTCGACGCGGGCGTACGCGGCGACGGCTTGACGACCGAAGAGCGCGTTGAGCTTTCACGCTTACGCCGCGAGCTGCAAGCGACTCACAATCGAAAATGAACTTTTGTCAAAAGCCGCGGCGTGGTTCGCTCGATACTAATTCGATCCCCGACAAGCGTTCGAATCCGCGAAGTCGTACCACGCCAATCACCACGTTGCTGCGCTGTGCCGCGTGCTCCAAATTTCCACTAGCGGGTATTATGCGTGGCTGCAATCGCGCGCCGTCGCAGCGTTACCAAGCAAATATTCTCCTCGGCGACCGCATTGAAGTGCATATCATCGCCGATCTCGCGGAACGTACGGCCGCCCGCGCATTCAAGCCGACCTGCGCGATGAAGGACATTCGCGCCAGCGACAAGCGTGTTGCGCGCATCATGCGCCAGCGGCAACGTACAGCGCCAGCAGGCGAAAAGCCTTTACTACTGTTGGACCGAGCTGCTTGTGCAGCACCGGATCTAGTAAACCAAGTTCAGAGCGGAGACACCCGATCAAATCTGAGCCGCCGACATCACCTACATACCAACGGTTTCTGGTTTTTTGTACCTTGCGGTGGTGCTCGATGTTTTAGCTGGCGCGTCGTTAGCTGAGCGGTGGCCACGCATCTGCGAACCGAGCTCAGCTCGACGCACTTGAGATAGCTATTCAGCGACGCAAACCCAAGGTCTGAACCGTGCACCAAACAGGATCAGCTTCACTCTTTAGTACAACATTGGCACTGTCACGAAAACTGAAATGTACAGCTGCGGGGAGCTTTGTCAGCCACAATTTAAGGCATCGACTTCGCTCGACCACTTGCGTTCAGCGGTATCGACGATGGTACTGCTGCGGACAGCCACGCTTTAACGCCCGACAACTTTATCGCGCAACAGCGTACGCTCGTACATAAGCTGGGTTATGTTTGAGGATAACGAGGGAGCCTACGATCCGACCTTCATTCTCCGAGCGCTTCGCGCCCGGCTCCGCTCCGCGAAGCAAGCGGCATGCAACGTCCAGCCTGCGTCGATCCGAACGATGTTCAAGATCCCGGAGCCCGTGCCCAGTATGTCGAAGCACTAGCGACGTTTGATTTGCGGCTTAATATCGTCTGAGTACCAGCAGCTGCGCAACATTGATGACTGAGCAATGCTGTCCCTTCGAAGGTCTTGATCTTTTTCGCGAGTCGCACCTGACAGAGCGCCTCCGGATCTCGCTGCGCTAGACAGCATCCTGCAGCAAGCTGAGCTCAGCGCCACGAGGCGTACAGCTGTAGACGCGATCTTCTACGCGCGTTCGGGAAGTAGCGAATTATTACCAATCTTCGATGTCGAACACAAAAATTGCGTCGCCGAAGCTCGTGCCAAATTGCTGATTGCCGCCAGATGCGACCGCCACGTATTCCCGCTGATCAGTCTCAAAAACAATCGGAGCCGCATCGACTCCAGCTCCGGTTTGGAAGTGCCACAAGCGTAATCCATTCTTTGTTTCGAGAGCGTCAAAATAGCCGTTTCCTTTCCCCAGAATGCTAAGTCCGCCAGTGGTGGATACCGACCGCCGACAAAGCCCTAGTCGAACTGATCCTGCCATGCATCTTCCCGGTAGAGCTGTCCACGGCGGAGACCGTCCCATAGCCCGAGTTCCATCCGCGGTTCATTGAAGACTCGCTCGAACCGTCTGTCCGAGCCTGACCTGTCTCTACCCTCAAATGTTGCGCGGCAGAGGCGACAACGTACCCAAGCTGAGCGTCAAACGAGACGGGTGACCAAGCCGACCCACCGCCCCAGTGCGGAGAGCCGCGTGCGACGTCGTTAACGGATGCGAGTTGCTGTGATGTTGCATTAACTTGCCTGTATTCCGATTAAGTACATAAAATAACCCTGTCTTCCCCACTTCGCCGACGCTGGTTTTATGCCCGGTATCGTCGACCGTTTCGAAAAGAAGGGGAGGCGATGCCGCGTCAAGGTCTCCCGTGTCGTGCGGAGTTTGTTGGTAATACCACTTCATCTGATCAGCGGACGCGTCCAGTGCGACAATGCAGTCCGTAAAAAGATTGTCGCCGGGGCGCCGCGTTGTCACTATCCGGCAAGATTACCCGTCGTGAGGTAGACAGTGTTCGTGGCACTGTCGATCGCGGGAGTCGTTCATATACCACCTCCGCCACGTCTCCAGGAATCGGCGAATCGCTTTCTTAGTTTATTGGATGTGCGCGTGTCCAATCGGCCCTTATCAGTCTTCAAGTTGCGCGATGGCCCAAACCAATGTACGGGATCGTTGCGTACCAGCGCCACCGCAGCTTGCCATCGCTTAGCGAGTAAGAGCTTAAGAAGCCGCGAATGCCAAACTCACTACCCGCAACTCCAACGAGAACGGAGTTACCGTAGACTAAAGGAGCCATTGTGATGCTGTAGCCGGCAGCGTTGTCCGCGACTACTGTAGCCCACTTCACGTCGCCAGTTTTTTGATCTAGCGCAAGCAATACTCCGTCGAGCTGTCCGATGAAAACGCGATCGGCAGCGACCGCCACGCCGCGATTAACCGGGCCACAACATTGATGGAAGTGGCCAGACAACGGAGGTCGCCTCCAAATGACATTCCCGGTGCGAGCGTCAATCGCAAGAACGGCGTCGTACGCCGTGCTGACGTACATTACTCCGTTCGAGATGACAGGTGTCGCCTCGAATCGTCCAACACGCCGGTTTGGACCACATATGCCGGAACGAGGTGCGACGCATTTCCGGAGTCGACCTGAGCCAGCGGCGAATAACGTTGGTTAGCATAATCGTGGCCGTACGTCAACCACTCGGTGCTGGATGAGGCATTTTCAAGTCTAGCCGTAATGGATCGGTAATCTGAGAGAGCATCGCGCTGGGAGCAGCCCAGACCGCTGATCACTAGCATGCTGCAACCGAACAGCAGGAAGAGATACAACTTATGGGTCATAAAGCAATTTTTCTTCACCCGCAAAGAGAGGGGCGTAACGGCGAAAAACGTCAGCGTTAGTCGGGCGTGCCGGGCGACCCTTTTCGGGTTCTACAAAACGCCAGCTATTCAGGTTTTTGAGGTGCGGTCAGTTGAGCCGCTAAACGTGTCAGAGTCAGCCAAGCTCGTCTTGGCTGCTATGGTTTCTTCGGGGCTTGTGGCTCATCGACGGGCCACCCGACAACATCCAATGATCGAAAAGAGGATCGCCTGGAAAAGCCCTGCGTCCAAGCCTGGTCACAACGCGGTCATCGCAGCGGCCCTATTACTACGTCATTGTCCCTCCGAACATCGAGCCACGAAACCCGGATGCCGCCGTTTTGGTTCAATACGCCTGGCGGTACGCGCTCCAAGAAGGACCTCGAGTGGCGCTCCACGAGTACAACGACATTAGGAGCAACGTGACGTTCGCACGTCGCCAGGAAATCATGTCGTAGCGTCTTGTCGACGACGTTTCACAGCGTTCTAGCTCAGCACTACGCCGTCGAATTGTCGGTCCAGGCGAAGATCCGCTATGTCAGCGAATATAGTTTCCGCGCCACGAGTCTCGTTCAACATCTCCCGCGAAAAACCCACAGCAGTAGCAGAGTGCCCCTGAAGGCCGTCGACGTGACGACGTGCATGGGATGTCCCTTTGTCGCACAGACCAGCGCGAGAGAAGCGCCCGTGCTGCCTCGGTATACTCGAGAACCGCATCGCCGGGTTTGAGGGGCGGCCATCTTGTTCGGCGCGCGTAATCGCAGCAACGGCTGTACGATCGTTCATGTTGCCCGTAGGGTTTTGCCAATCGAGATTTACGGCAACCCGTCCGCAATTAGCGGGACCATGTTCCGCAGTTCGACCAGGGCAGTGTTGCCGATCGATTCTAGGACATTTGCGCGCACATCACATCATGGTATCCAAAACGTCTAGTTCAGAACTAAGTTGTGCCCTTTCGGTAGGATATCGATGCACGCGTCTACGGTAGGCCTCATAGTCCGGGCCGTAATGAGACGCGAGATCGACTTCTTCTCGTAAGACCTGCCGGTGGAAGAGCGCAACGCCAGCAAACAGATAAAGCAAAAGTAGCCAGTGCGGCAAGATGAGGAATTCACCAGCGAGTACCATTGCAAACGCGAGAAGGGATTGTAGTGCTCGCTCGTCGGAACCGCGGTCGCAACGACATTGCCGCGATCGACCTCGACGACCGAAAACGTGAAGTGCCGGGCCATCGGCATCGGTTGATGCTTTTGCAGACCGCGCACCATTGCCAAACCATCCATCGATCGATGCTTGTGGCTGCCGCCTGCGAAATGCCTGCCGCGCCTTCACAGATCGCCGCGGATGAGCAGTATCCCGACGGCAAGATACCAGGCCGCTTGCGCTCCAATGATCACCATGATCCCGTGCGCGGAGATCGAGGGCGCGGTGACGAGCATGTATGCCTGAACGACTGCTGCCGCCAGACCGACGATCGCGGCGCAGAGCGGTCCGCGCCCCAATCGCGCAAAACTCGCCGACCACAGCAGCATGGCCACTGCCGCCGCGGCGACGGCGAGATGCGTGAAGATCTGAATGGCGATCGCGCAGAACTGCAAGAACGCAACACCGGTCTGCGCCGAAGCATGAGGCGAGCCGGCGTATTGCTCGCCGATTTGTGAGACGAAGAAACCGTCGATAAGCGCGGCGCCGACAAGGCATACCGCGCCGAGCGCATAGGCAATGAGCGCGAGTAGGACGGGCGGCCGCCGGATCCCCACGCGCAGGCTAAATGCGCTGAGCGCGAAAAGCAGGAGCACCACAAGAACGATGACCGCGCCGTGAACGACTCGATCGGCGAGCGAGATTTGCGCGATGTTGGTGAAGAGATCGTGTGCCGTACGTGCCTTGACCAGCGGGTGATGCGAGAGGACCAGGACACTTAGAAGCCCGCAGCCGATCAGAATGCTTCCTGCGATCGTCTCGCGCTGTGGGTCGTTCCGCAGCAGTGCAGCTTGTTCGTGGGCCATCCGCCTCACTGTAGCAAACGCCGTCGTCATCACAATGGAATTTTTCAAGCAAGTGTCGTATTCCGGACAACACGGCCTATTTGTCCGGCAGTGAGGGTATCGTGATTGCGAATAGGAAAACGGACCGGCGTATCGAGCGAACGCGCAGCCAACTTTGGAGGCTTTTCGCGATCTCGTTTTGGACGGAGGATACGCGCGCATCACCGTCTCGGACATTTGGTCGAAGCTCGCATCTCGATGCACGCTCGAGATGCAAGGCCCGCCATTCCGCTGCGTTTGGTCGCAGCGCAAATAGCGCACGCCCAGTTTGGATTACTCGACGCGTGGTTGGCTGCACCGAAGGGGTGTACGGCCGAATCCGTCGCGCAGGCGATCCATGCGGGGGCGTATGCTACTTCAATCGCGTTGCTTACGCTGGAAGAAGTGCATTAGCGGCCCAACTGAGCGCTTCGAGGGAACTAGAAGTACGTGAACTGGCCGATTTGGTTGGACGTCGTCTCCGTAAAATACATCTTGCCGTCGGGACCGAGCGCAATACCGGCAGCGCCAGAATTCGCGGACGTTATGGAGAACTCGGTATAGCCAAGCGAATTGGGATCAAAGCGGCCGACCGCGTTGTTCGCGGGATCGAGCACCTCCATATTGCCGGCCAAATCCAGCGCCAGTCCCGTCGCACTTTTGGCACCGGCCAGCGGATACTCGTTCAGAACGCCGGTAGACGTCAGCCGGCCAAGTTTCGGTCCCGCGGGGTTGTTCTCGGTGAACCATAATGCGCCGTCGAGCCCAAGAATGATTGCGGTCGGATTGGATACGGTGCCGCCGGCCGGGAATTCCTCATCGACTGTATTGGTCGTCGTGTTGAGATGCCCGATTTTACCGGCGGCGTTCTCACAGAACCAGATGTTGTTGTCGGGACCAAGCGCGATTCCCGTCGGGTTTGCGCCTGCAGTGATGGTCGGAAACGGACCGGCGAACGTACCGGTCGTCGTTATCTCGCCGATCGCGCTGTTCGTTGAATCGGTGAAATACATCGTGTTCGCCGCGGATCCGACGGCCATGTTCTGCGGAGCCGCGTTCGCCCACGGAATGTGATATTCCGTAATGGGTACCGTGGCCGTGAACGAGGTGATGTGTCCGATGTTGTGCGCGCTGGTTTCGGCAAACCAAATCAGCCCGTCCGCGCCGACGATGATGCCGGCCGGCCCAGCCCCGGCGGTCGCGGTCTTGATCTCTTTGAAGGCGCCGCCGGTACTCGAGCTGGCCGATTTGGCTTGCTGCCCGTTCCGTGAAATAGAGAAAGCCGTCTTTCCCCGTGGTTATGCCGATCGGTTGAGAGTTCGCGTTCGGCACCTTGTACTCGAAGGTGACTTTGGGCGTGGTCGGCGTCGGTGTTGGAAGCGGGCCGCTTCCGATGACTTTACCGTTTCCACACCCGCCCAGTAGAAGAGCGCAAAAAATACTGATGGCCCCCAGGCCGGCACAACCGCGCAAACTCGTCTCCTTATATATGCTGCACCGCATAGCAGGCAGTGCATCGCGTTCGCCCCGGCTCGCAAAGGGGGCGCCAAAACCTCCCGCCTATTCGGGGTTAAGAGTCGGTGTCCCGCTGTTGTGGATAACCCGTACGGCCGATGATTGGTCTAGACGCTCGACCGAGCGTGAAATATGGCTAGACCTGAGCAAACAGAAAAGGCCACTCCGAAGCGCCGGGAAGAGGCGCGGCGGCGCGGCCAAGTTGCAAAGAGCCCCGACCTCGCCGGTGCAGTGGTGTTTCTTGCCGGTGTTTTTGTGCTGCATGGCGTCGCGCCCCTTACGCTTGCTTCGGTCGGCGGCACCATGCAAGCGATTTTGGAGCGCATTCACGAGCATCAAGATTTTACCATCATGTCGGTTTGGATGCTTTACCTGCGCGCCTTTGGTTCGGTCGGGTTGCTGCTGGGCGTGCTCTTTGGTGCGGCCATAGTGGCAGGCGTGGGCGTGAACGTGCTGCAGACCGGCGGCGTGTTCTCGCTGGTACCACTCGACGCCCAGTTTCAATAAGATCAATCCGCTGACCGGCGCGCAGCGACTACTTTCCAAACAGGTGGCTCGTGAATCTGGGCAAGCAGCTGCTCAAACTCGGCGCGGTGCTCGTTATCGTCTATACGGCGATCGCGGGCAATCTGCAAATGCTGCTCATGCTCGGAGCGATGCCGGCGCCCGCGATGCTCGGCTTCATCGGCAATTTGGTTTTTTCAATAGGTTGGAGATTCGGCTTTCTGCTGCTGATCGTCGGTCTCGTGGATTACCTATACGAACGCTGGCAATATGCCGAGAGTCTGAAGATGACCAAACAAGAGGTCAAGGACGAGTACCGTCAATCTGAAGGCAATCCGGAGATCAAGGGTGCGCTCAAACGCCGCCAGCGCGAGTTTGCGCGTCGTCGTATGATGGCTGCCGTTCCCAGAGCTACGGTCGTCGTTACAAACCCCACACACTTCGCTGTGGCGCTCGAATGGAACGAGGTCAGGATGGATGCTCCGGTCGTTACCGCCAAAGGCGCGGACCTGGTAGCAAAACGCATTCGCGAGATCGCAACCGAGCATGGTATTCCGATCATGGAAAATGCGCCGCTCGCGAGAACGCTGTACGCAAAGGTAGAACTCGATCAGGTGATCCCGCCGAACATGTATGCGGCGGTCGCGCAGGTCATTGCCTTCGTCTACAAACTCAAACGGAAGACCATCGCGTGAGCGGGGCGACGGTAATGGCAGCGCAGATACAGCAACCTTCCATCGCCGCGCGCATCGGCGCGTCGGCTCCGATCTGGATTGCGGGCGCCTCCGTCATGCTCGTGCTGCTGCTCATCGTGCCGATGCCGCCGGTGATCCTGGACTTTTTACTCTCGCTCAACATCATGGTGGCACTGCTGATCATCGGCGTATCGCTCTACGCCGAAAATGCGCTTGCCTTCAGCGTGTTTCCGACACTCCTGCTCATCGTCACGTTGTTCCGGCTCTCGCTCAACATCACCGCGACGCGCGCTATCCTCTCGCATGGATACGCCGGCGAGGTCATCAATTTCTTCGGTCAAGTCGTCATCGGCGGAAACTACGCGGTCGGCTTTGTTATCTTCCTGATCCTCATCATCATCCAATTCGTCGTTATCACCAACGGCGCAGGCCGCGTTGCTGAAGTCGCGGCCAGGTTTACGCTCGACGCGATGCCGGGCAAGCAGCTCGCCATCGACGCGGACCTCAATGCCGGACTCATTACCGAAGCCGAAGCCCGTCAGCGCCGCAAAGATATTCAGCGCGCGGCGGACTTCTACGGCGCAATGGACGGCGCGAGCAAGTTCGTGCGCGGCGATGCCATCGCAGCGCTGATCATCGTCGCAATCAATACCGTCGGCGGATTTATCGTCGGCGTCGCCCAGCAGCACATGTCGTTTCTGCAGTCGCTGCAGCACTTCACGCTGCTCACGGTCGGCGAGGGCATCGTCACGCAAATTCCGGCGCTGCTGATATCGACGGCGACCGGTATCATCGTCACGCGAGCTGCCAGCGAGGGCGATTTCGGCCGCGATCTCACAAAGCAGCTGAGCGGACAGCCGACCGCGATTCTCATCGCGGCGATCATGATGACGCTGTTCGGCTTCGCGGGTCTGGTGCGCTGGTTCATGCTGCCGCTGGCCGCGATACTCTTCATCTACTACTTCCGGACTCGCAATAGAGTGCCGGAGCGATCCGCGGGGATGCCGGGAACGGCGCACGCCACCGCGGTTGCGGGCGCCGGTGCGGCGCAGCCGCAGGCCATTAAACCCGCCGAGTCGGTGATTCCGCTGCTCTCCTACGACCCGATGGAACTCGAGATCGGATTTGGTCTGATCCCGCTCGTCGATACCACGCAAGGCGGCGATCTGCTCGAACGTATCACGCTTATCCGTCGCCATGCCGCTCGCGATCTAGGCATCGTGGTGCCGCCGATTCGCGTTCGCGACAACCTGCAGCTCAAACCCAGCACGTATATTGTGAAAATTTACGGCCTGGAGGTCGCGAGCTCCGAGGTGATGGTCAGCCGTCTTTTGGCGATGAACCCGGGGACCGCAATGCAGCCAATCGACGGCATCGCGACGACCGAGCCCGCGTTCAATTTGCCCGCGCTATGGATACCGGAATCATCAAAAGCAGAAGCCGAGATGGCCGGGTACACCGTCATCGATCCGACCAGCGTCATCGCAACGCATCTCACCGAGATCATCAAGAGCCATGCATCGGACCTGCTGGGGCGGCAAGAAGTCTCGGCGCTGCTCGACAACGTCAAGAGCCACTATCCGGTCGTCGTGGAAGAACTGGTTCCGAATCTGCTGACCGTCGGCGAGGTGCAGCGCGTTCTGCAAAACCTGCTGCGCGAACGCATTCCGATCCGCAACCTGTTATTGATTCTCGAGAGCCTTGCGGATGCCGCGCGCGTGAGTAAAGACGTCGACTTCCTCACCGAGCGTGTGCGCTCGGCGATGGCGCGCCACATTTGCGCCGAGTACGCGGAAGACGGGCTGCTTTCGGTCATTACGGTCGATCCGCGGTTAGAATCACTGCTCGGAGAGGCGGTACGGCGCGGCGAGGACGCCTACGCACTTCTCGATCCCAACACCGTCGCGAAGATTTATACATCGCTCACGAAACAAATGCAGGCGGCGCAAACCTCGGGGCTGCACCCGATCGTGCTGTGTTCGCCGCCGGTGCGTTTGGCGCTCAAGCGTTTGACCGAGCGCGCCGCACCGCAGCTCGTCGTGCTCTCTTACTCCGAGATTGCCGCCGGGCTGCGCGTCGAATCGATCGGTCAGATCTCAACCACCGATGACACGAACGAAGCGATGGGGACCTCATCGTGATCCTGAAGTCGCTATTTGGCGGGAGCGCGCGAAAAGCGATTCCGCACGATCGGCTGCCGGCTTTGCACGCATTCGTCGACGTGGCCGTGATGGGCCGGCCGATGCGTACGGTGTCTGTTGAAGAGCTGGGACCCAAACACATCGCCGTGGCCCAGATCGTCGGCCGCGCGGGCGAACGCGGCGCGTTCGTTTATCAGAACGCCGGCGGCAAGTTCCGGTTCAGTGCAAATATTCTGCACGTCAAGAACGGCATGACGTTTTTCGAGCAGCCGGCCAAGGTCGAAGCGATCGGCGGCACGCAAAAACGCTCGAGCGTGCGGCTCGATACGCTGGTTTCCGGATTCTGGCGGATGGCGCCGGGCGGCCAGGGCGTCGGCGAGTTCATGAAAGGCAGCATCCGCGACATCAGCCGGGGCGGCTGCGCAATTATCACGGAAAGACAATGTAAAGTTGGGCAGTGGCTGGAGATCCGGATGTCTCTGCGCACGCAGGACCCGGAGGTTGCCGTCTTAGGAGAGATCGTGCGCGTCGAGCAGATTCCGACCTCCGGCAAGTTCTCGCACGGGCTTCGCTTCCACGGGCTCACACCGGAGGCGGAGCGCGCCATCCTCGAGTTTATCAATCGCAAACAGGCCGAGCTGCGCAGCCGGGGTTTAGCCTGACCTAAGAAAAACGCCGTCCCCGGCCGATTGATTTAAAGAATGTCCTGTTCTTTTTTTGGAGCGCCTAATGAGTAAGCGGGTCCTTATCGTGGACGATGCCGTCGTCATGCGAATGATGATAAAAGGGATTTTGAGCAAGAATGGATTCGACGTCGTCGGCGAGGCCCAAAACGGCGTCGAGGCGGTCGATAAGTATAAGTCGCTGACTCCGGACCTGGTGACCATGGATATGGTCATGCCGGAAATGGACGGCATTACCGCCGTGCGTCAAATCATGGGCCACGATCCGAACGCCAAGATTATCATGTGTACGTCGATGGGCCAGCAGGCTCTGGTCGTCGAGGCGATTCAAGCCGGAGCTAAATCCTTTATCACCAAGCCCTTCCAGCCGCCGAAGATCCTCGAGACCATCCATAAGGTGTTGTCTTGAGCACGCAGAGCCTCAATCTTAACGACCTTCAAAAAGACGCGCTCAAAGAGGTCGGCAACATCGGCGCGGGGCATGCCGCGACCGCGCTCTCGCAGCTGCTCAACACAAAAATCAATTTGAGCGAGCCGCGCATCGACGTCATCAAGTTCCGCGATCTCGCCTCACGCGTTGGACACGAGGACCGCATGGTCGCCGCGCTGCACATGTATATTCGAGGCGAGTCACCCGGTCAAATCGTCGTCCTGTTCGATCGCGAGCAGGCCGTGAACTTTGTCGCACGGTTCCTCAGGCGGATTATCGGCGACATTCAAGTCTTTGACTCGATCTCCGATTCGACGCTCAAGGAGATCGGAAACATCATCGCGGGTTCGTACCTGTCGGCCATCAACAACCTGACGGGGCAAAATGTCCTGCCTTCCGTACCGACGCTTTCCTACGGCACGATCCAGGCGGCGTTTCGCACCCTCATGTCGATCCTGCCCGACCAAGACGTGTTCCTGATCGAAAGCGCATTTCTCGACAAAGAGCGCGAGGTCGCCGGCCAGTTCATCCTCATCCCGGAGACGGGTTCTCTCGCGTCGCTGCTGAGCGTGTTCGGAGTAGAATAGTCGCCCGTGTAACTCCCTTATGACAAGACATGTCTGACGATTTATTCGATAGGTCGGAGTTTGTCTCGTACTTCAGGGACGAGGCCGAGGAGCTGCTGCAGCAGCTCGACGCAGATTTACTGCAGCTCGAAGATCACGTCGCATCCGGACATGCCGATACGGAGCTGGTCAACTCGCTGTTTCGCGCGCTGCATACGATCAAGGGCAGCGCGGGCATGCTGCAGTTTACCGATGTGCAAAATCTCGCGCACAAACTCGAGAATCTATGCGATTTGATGCGCAAAGAGCGCATGCCGCTCTCGGAGAGCTGCGTCGACGTGCTGTTTTCCGGCCGCGATTATCTCACGGATCTCGTGCATGCGGCGATCGAAGGCGGCGAGGTTCCTTCGGGCCTGCTGGATTATTCGGCAAGGCTCGATTCGTTCGTCGCCGTATACGAAGAGACGTCGAGCGTGATCGAGGGCGCGCGGCCCAGCGAACAACCGGTAAGCGAGGACGAAGTCGCCGCCTTCGAAGCGGAAGTGGCGCGGCTTTTAGCGCAAGGGGAGCCGCTTGCATCGCAGCCCGTCGCGGCGCCCGCGCAAAAGCCGGCCAAGGCTGCTAAAGACGGCAAAGAGCGGCGCGGGGCTACGCATCAGACAATTCGCGTCGACATCGAGCGGCTGGATCTGCTGCTCAATCTGGTCGGCGAGCTCGTTATCAATCGCACGCGCATCTCTGATATCGCCGGCACGCTCGAGCGCGCGCTTGACCGAAAAGAGCGCGGCGTCGTTCGCGTTACATGCGGGCGCCAAAGAACTGGCGCCGCTGGCCAAGGACCTTGCGGACAGTTCGGCGCTTCTGGCACGCACGACGAACGAGATTCAAGAATCGATCATGAAGGTCCGCATGGTGCCCATCGGACAAGTTTTCGATCGCTTCCCGCGCCTGGTTCGCGACGTGGCAAAAGCTCGCGGCAAAGAAGTCCAGCTCCAAATCTCGGGAGCCGAGACGGACCTGGACAAGACGATCGTCGATGAGGTCGGCGAGCCGCTGATGCATCTGCTTCGCAACTGCGTCGACCACGGCATCGAATCACCGGAAGAACGCGAACGCAGGGGCAAACCCAGACACGGGACGATCGCGCTCAATGCCTACCACGAGGGTAATCAGATCATCATCGAGGTCAACGATGATGGAAACGGCATCGATTTGGAGCGCGTTCGTGCTCGCGGTATAAAGCAGGGCCTAATTTCGCCGGATGAAAAGCTCAGCGACCGCGAAATCATCGAGCTCATTTTCACGCCCGGCTTTTCGACGGCGGAGGTAATCAGCGACGTAAGCGGGCGCGGCGTGGGGATGGACGTCGTAAAGAAAAACATCAGCCGGCTCAAGGGTGTCTTCGACGTCAACACGGTGCCCGCAGCCGGCACGACCTTCACGATCAAATTACCGCTCACGCTGGCGATTATCCAAGCGCTTGCTCGTGCGCGTCACCGAGGAATTGTACGCAATCCCACTCGACTCGGTCATCGAGTCGCAGCGCGTTGAGATGCACGACGTGCGGACCGTGCACGGGAACGAAGTCATAACGCTTCGCGGACAAGTCGTTCCGCTGGTGCGCGTAGCCGATTTCTTCCAGCTGGGCGGAGAGCGCGATCCGGAAAAAGTGATGATCGTTATCGTCGGCCTGCAGGGGCGCCAGGTCGGACTCATCGTCGATTCATTTCAAGGCGAACAGGAGATCGTCATCAAGCCGCTCTCCGACCTGGTCGGGCGCATTCCAGGTATTTCCGGCGCGACGATTTTGGGGAATGGATCGATCTCGCTCATCATCGACGTGCATTCACTCGTTTCCGAGGCGTATTCCAGCGGTCGCGTCGCGCGGGCAGAATACTCGGGGGTTTAGCTCATGATGAAAGAACACAAACGCAGGATAACGGACTCTCCGGACACGATGCAGCATTCGGGAGAGCTCGTTCAGGTCGTCTCGTTCCATTTGGGTAACGAGGAGTACGGCGTGGACATCTCGCAGGTGCAGGAGATCATTCGCATGGTCGAGATCACGCACGTGCCGCGCGCCCCGCATTTCATGGAAGGCGTCATCAATCTGCGCGGACAGCTCATCCCGATCATCGATCTGCGCACGCGCTTCTCGATGGCCCGCGCACCGCAGACCAAGAGCACCCGCATCGTCGTTACCGAGATCGGCAACAAACGGGTCGGCATCGTCGTCGACAGCGTCTCCGAGGTCATCAACATTCCAATCGAGCAGATCGAAGAGGCGCCGGACATGATCGCCGGCGTCGGCACGGAGTACATCCAGGGAGTCGGCAAGTTAAACGAGCGCCTGGTCATCCTGCTCGACCTCACGATGGTCATCACCGGAGAAGAGAAGGGGCAGCTCGAGGCGATCGAAGCCTCCGCGGTGTCTTAATTTATTAGTTGACAAGCGGCCAGGCAGGGGCGTATAGTCTAACTAAGAAATTAGTAGACTCCCGTGGAGGTGCCCGTGGCCCGAAAGAAATCGCAAACCCTGACCGAGGCCGAACTGCGCTTGATGGACGTGCTGTGGCAAAAAGGCCAAGCGACGGTAGCCGAGGTTACCGAATCGCTGGCGCCCCCGCCGCTGGCATACAATACCGTGCTCACCACCATGCGCATCCTCGAGCAAAAGGGCTATGTCAGCCACGAGGAAGACGGACGGGCGTACGTTTATAGCCCGTTGGTCCAGCAGGACGAGGCCGCGCAGTCGGCCGTGGGTCAGCTGGTTTCACGCTTTTTCGGAAACAAATCGACGGCTTTGGCACTACGTCTCGTAGAAGAGCAACGGCCCAGCGACGAGGAGCTGGACCGCCTGAAAAAGCTCATAGAGCAGTACGAGGAGCATCGTTAAATGCACGCCTTCAGCTCCGCCCTCGAGCCCATCGCACGGATCGCCGTTGCGGTGTTGTTCAACAGCCTGTGGGAGGCGGCGCTGCTTGCGCTCGTGGTATGGGCCATCTTGCGCGTGCTTCCGAATCTGAACGCGACGACTCGTTATGCCGCTTGGTGCGTTGCGCTCGTTGCCTCGCTCTTGTTGCCGATTGCCACGGCGATTCCGCAGATCTCCGAGCAGCATCCGACCTCCCCCGCGCTCACGTCAGCGCGCCCGCCGGCGCCCGCTGCATCCGAGCATCGTGCCTCCACAACGATCTCGAACGTTGCAGCGGCGCCGGCTAACACGAGCCGCACAGGCGGCCTCCGGGTCAGGACCCAAATGGCCGGAACGTTTTCGCTTCGCGCTGCCGGAATACGTGGCATTCGCGCTGTTCGGCGTTTGGGCTCTTGCGACGTTGTTGCTGTTCGTGCGCTTGCTCGTAAACCTGATGCGGCTCGAACATCTCAAGCGCGACGCGCTTCCGTTACCGCTCGATTACCGCGAGCGGCTCTCGCAGTGGGCAATCGCCGAAAAGGGCGAGCGTGAAGTACGCCTGTGCGTTTGCGACCGCATCGAAGTTCCGGTCGCGGTCGGACTGTTCGACTCGATGATTCTCATCCCGCAGCACTTGCTCGATACGCTCGCTCCGGATGAGATCGATCAAATCATGCTGCACGAGCTGGGCCATCTGCGCCGCGCTGACGACTGGACGAACGGCTTGCAGCGCATCGTGCAGGCGATCTTTTTCTTCAACCCCGCGATCTTGTACATCGCGCAGCAGCTCGACTTGGAACGTGAAGTTGCCTGCGACGATTGGGTCGTGCACCAGACGAAAAGTGTTCGGCCCTATGCGACGTGTTTGACCAAGATGGCGGAGGTCACGGCGTGGCCCCACCGTCCGCTCGCCGCACCCGGCGTATTCGTAACCCGGCGCGGACTCTCGGTTCGCGTGGAACGCCTGCTGCGTGCCGGCCGCAACATTCGAACGAGCATCTCGTTCGGACCCGCCGGTGCGGTCGTAGCAGCGCTCGTCGTCATGTTCTTCGTGCTGCAAAGCGTTGCGCCGTCGTTCGCGCTCACCGCTCCGGCGTCTGCGCCTGCTTCGGCTTCCAAGCCTCTCGCAAGCACGACCAAATCCGTCACCGCGGTACGTGAAGCGACCCCCAAGCACGAGCAGCAAGCGACGGCGTTTGAGTACCACAAGGTCATGCGCACGGCGATAGCGTACGCGACGGCCTCGCCGGAGCCCGAATCGACGACACTCACCATTCCTGGCGTGCACGTTCACACGCCGGCCATCAACGTGCACGTGCCGGCGACCAACGTCGATACGCCCGAACAACACATTCGTATACCGAGAGTGCCGAGCAGCAACTTCAATCCGCTGCCTCCGAATTTCGATAAGCAAATCGCGCACCAGGTTAATGCCGCAATGCGGGCCGGCAATGCCGGAGCCGCCGCCGGAATGGCTGCGGGTATGGCGGCCGCGAGCGCGGCAAGCGGCGCGGCGATGGGCGCCGCCTACGGCGACGGCAAAGGCTTTAACTGCGTGGGCTGCGACTATAGCGGCCAAAATCTCTCCGGAAAGAGTTTCCGCGGACAGCACCTGAACGGGTCGGACTTTACTCGCGCAAACCTGCAAAATGCCGACTTCTCGAACGCGAACATCGTCGGTGTCGATTTCAGCCACGCCAATCTGCGGGGAGCCAACTTCTCGCACGCGGTCATGAACGGCTGCGATCTCAGCCACGCGGATATGACGGGTGCGAACTTCGACGGCGTGCAGATGATCGGCTGCGACGTGGATGCACGTTCGCTTGCGCCCTCGCAGGCCCGCGCGATGCTGTTCACATGCCGCACGGGCTGCGACTTCAGCGGTGCGAATTTGAGCGGACAGAACCTTCGCGGCGTCAACCTGACCGGCGTGGATTTGAGCCGCGCCGATCTTCGCGGCGCGGATCTGAGCGATAGTAAACTCAGCGGGGTCGACTTCAGCGGTGCTCATCTGGACGGTGCTCGTTTCAACGGCGCTGAGATAACCGGCTGCGACCTATCGGGCATCGATTTAAGTAAAGTCGATCTCACCAATGCCAAGCTGACCGGAGACAAGCTCTCCGACCCCTAATGCTCGGCGGCGTCTCACCAAAAAAACTCGTGCGGCACGAGTTCGATTTCCTACGCCTTTCTGATACGGAGAATCAAACATGCTTGCATTCGTGGTAACCATGCTGCTTGCGGCTGCCGGCAGTGTCCCGTCCAACTGCGTGGGATGCTCGATGGCGGGAATGGATCTGCACGGCCAGGATCTGCGCCGCGTTTCATGGGCCGGCAGCGATCTGCAAGGCGCGAACCTGCGAAATGTCAATCTGTCCGGCGCGCACTTGGCGGGCGTCAATCTGCGCGACGCCGACTTGCGGGGAGCGGATTTGAGCGGCGCGCACCTCGCCGGCGTCGATTTGCGCGGAGCGCGCTTGGACGGCGCGCACCTGAATAACATGCGCCTTGCCGGTATTGATCTCTCCGGTTCATATCTGCAGGGTCTACCCGACGACCAGGTACGCGCGCTGCTTGGGCACTGCGCCGGCTGCAACATGAACAACGTCGACTTGCACGGGAAAAACTTGGACGGCATCCACGTCGCAGGCAGCGAGTTTCGCGATGCGAATCTTTCGGGCGTTTCGCTGCGCAACGCGGACCTGCAAGGCGACACGTTTGAAGATGCGAACCTGCGCAACCTGAATCTGCAAGGTTCAGCATTGTGCGGTCACGACACCACCGTTACGGACGATAACGACGTCGTTCAAATTGGAAAAATTCACTGCAGCAATTTCTCCGGGGCCGACCTGCATGGGGCCAACCTGCGGAGCGTCCAGATCTGCGACTACACCGGGAGCGATCACGACAAGCGCTGTAGCGCTCTGGACGCGGCAACACTGCGCAACGTGGCCCATGCCAATCTCGACGGCGTGCAAGGCATCTAACGTCTCCTCGGACATCTGCGTTGGCACAGGTATGGCATGCCGCCTGTGGCTCGCTGGATAGGGCTAGCAGGCGCCCGGGGACCGGAAGAACGTATAATAGGGGAGATGTTTTCTCGCCTTTTCGCGGCAGTCACGCTTGGAGCGCTCGGCGCTCTGAGTCTTGGACCCGCTCCAGCCACCTCGGCGCCGGTTCCTATTCCGATTCCAACCGCGACGCCGCTCAAGACCATTAAGCATGTGTACGCAACACGGCTGTGCACGGGCCTGCGCCGTTCGATTGCGCCCGCGGTCGGACGCGTGCTGCAAAACGATCATGCGATCGCGGTGAGCCGGCCGCTGCTTCAGGACTACGTAAAGAATACCTCGATGGGCAGCCAAGGCGGGAGCGATCTCGACGTTGAGCGCATGGAGACGCTCATCTCTCCGCTCGTGAAGAACACGGAGGAGATCGAACGGCTTCTGCAAGACTCGATCTATCCCAGAAAGCCGCAAAGCCAGTCGGATAAAGAACTCTTGCAGATGCGCGCGCATTTGGCCGCAGTGCTTGCCGAGCAAAAGCACGCGCTGGATCTGATCAGCGGCTTTGTCGATACGGAACAGCTGGGCGAGCTTCAGGCCGCCGGACACGAATACGACAACGCCATCAACAATCCGGGAACCACGAACAACGGCAGCTCGCAAACGCCGCAGACGAGCCCGACGACGCCACCGGCCGACATTCTCAATGCAGGCGTCACGAACGCGAATAATGACGTCGCGCGCAAATACGATCCGCGTTACACGAACACCGGATCACTAGTCGGCTATAACCCGCTCAACGTCTTCGATCAGCAGATGGAAGAGTATCAGGTCAACATCTACCAGAGCGAGAACCTGGCCTCGCAGGCGATTCTCAAAGCCGTGCCTGAATGCGGCGGTCAAGTTCCGCCCAAGCAGACACCGCCCCCGGCTCCGGCCACTCCGGCGCCTGTGGTACCCGCAGCACTGCCCTCAGCCGCACCGAGCTCTAAACCGTAACCCCCGCCTCCGGGCGTTTGCACGATAATCGCATCTCCGGGATTGAGCGTAAGCGTGGCTTTTGCCGGAAGGACCGAACCGGCTGCGTTACGTGCGAGCAGCGTGTGGACGCCTTTGCTTCCGGCTTGTCCGCCTTGCGCGCCTCGCGGCGCGCGCACATGGCGTTCGGCCAGCAGCGATAGCACGGCGGTGCCTTCAGTGAGTTCGAGCGAGCGAATCAATCCGCTCCCGCCCCGATACCGTCCCGTGCCGCCGGTCTCTTCGCGCAAACTCATAGCGAGTGACGCGCAGCGGATAGTCACGTTCGATCGCTTCGATCGGTGTGTTCAGCGTGTTCGTCATGTGGCATTGTATGCCGTCGATCCCATCCGTCGTCGGACGAGCTCCCATGCCGCAGCCGTTTGTCTCGTAGAAAGCCCATGTCGATCCGTCCGCGCGCGTACCTCCGATCATCACGTTGCTCATCGTGCCGCCGCTCTGTGCGGGTACGCGCTCCGGCGCGAACTGCGCGAGCGCGCCCAACACCACGTCCGCATTGCGCGTGCTCGTTTCGACGTTTCCCCCGGAAACGGGTGCGGGCCGGCGTGGATTGAGCAATGTCCCCTCGGGTACCTCGACCTTAACGGGGCGAAAACACCCCTCGTTCATTGGAATGGTCGGGTCGGTGACCGCACGCAGCGCGTAATAAACTCCCGAGAGCGTTACGCCGTACACGGCGTTCATGGGGAACGGCAGCTGCGCGGCCGTTCCTGCGTAATCGAAATGTGCCGTGCCGTCCTTGAGCGTTAATCGGAGTGCGATGCGAATCAGCGTGGTTTGGTCGGGATCTTCCAGCACGTCTGCGTACTCGACCGTTCCTTCACCGATTGCACGCAGTGCGTCGCGCATGCGGGTTTCGCTATCATCCAATAATCGCGCGATCGCGGCTTCGATGGTCTGCGTTCCGTAGCGCTCGTATAGTTCGAGCACGCGCCGTTCACCCGTATAGTTACCGGCCATTTGCGCGCGCAGATCTCCGCTGCGCGCCTGCGGCGTTCGCGAATTCGCGCGGAACACGTCGATTGCGGCCGGGATCGCACGATCGCGCTCGACCAGGCGCATCGGCGGAATCACGAGTCCCTCGGCGAAGAGATCGCGCGCGTCCGCGGACATCGAACCGGGCACGCTGCCGCCGACATCGGTATGATGCGCTTTATTTGCCGCATACCCGGCAAGCTCGTCGCGAAAAAAGATCGGGCGAATGACCGTGACGTCGTTCAAATGCGTGCCCGAGATATATGGATCGTTCACGACCCACATCTCGCCTTCGCGAACCTGTTCGCCGCGCTCCGCGATGACGGAAAGCGTCGCTCGCAACCCCCACGGCAGCGATCCCAAGTGTACCGGGTATGTGCTCCGCTTGCGCGATAAGGCGGCCGTGGCGATCGAAGAGCGCGCACGAATGATCGAGGCGTTCCTTGATGTTCGGAGAGTACGCGCTGTTGCGTACGGCGATACCCATCTCTTCACTTGCGTAGATGAGCGAGCTCTTGATGATCTCCGCGGTAACGGGATCCGTGCGCACGCTCATCGCTCACCTGCGCACTCGCGGGCGAACAGCCGCCGCCTGAGCGCCTCGACCGGACCCATGCTCGGCGGCTGCGGCCGGCTGCGCGCCGGCAGCAAGACAGCGCAAGCCGGGCTATGCGTGATCGCCTCGAAAAACCGTCTCATGCGAACCCATTGCAAGCTTGGTTGTTAGCCGGCCTTTTCGCGGCGCCGGTGAGCGGCCCTGGTCTGGACAACGCGCCTCGCCGCGCAGCGGCAGCGTCGTAGAATGGACAATCGACTGCGGAAGGAGCTTCTTTCATGACAATGGCACTCTCCAGACGCGTTTGCGCAGAGTTCATCGGCACATTCTGGCTCGTGTTCGGCGGCTGCGGAAGCGCAGTTCTCGCCGCGGCTTTTCCTAAATTGGGAATCGGTTTTGCCGGCGTAGCGCTCGCGTTCGGTCTGACGCTTTTGACGATGGCGTACACCATCGGGCCAATCTCCGGTTGCCATATCAATCCGGCGGTTACGCTCGGCCTTTGGTTCGCGAAGCGTTTTCCGGCAAGAGATGTTCTGCCCTATATGATCGCGCAGGTCGTGGGCGCGATTGTCGCGGCCGCCGTTCTGCATGCAGTTGCGAGCGATAAACCCGGATTCATCACCGGACAATTTGCGAGTAATGGATACGGCGACCTCTCGCCCGGCGGATACGGAGTCGGCGCGGCGATGATTATCGAGATCGTGCTGACCTTCGGTTTTCTCATGGTCATTCTGGGCTCAACCGATAAGCGCGCACCTGTTGGATTCGCCGGCATTGCAATTGGATTGGCTCTCACGCTGATCCATCTGATCAGCATCCCGGTCGACAACACGTCGGTCAACCCGGCGCGCAGCACGGGACCGGCGCTGTTTGCGGGAGGTGCGGAGATTGCGCAGTTGTGGTTGTTCTGGCTGGCTCCGCTGGTCGGCGGTGGTCTGGCCGGGCTGCTCTATCCAATGATATTCGGCGAGGAAGTGAGTCGCGAGCCGGTTGTCGGCGACGCCGTACCCGTTTCCAAATGAGTTAGCCCTTCAAGGTCCATTGAAAGCCCGTAAAGGTCGCCAGCGGCTCGAATGCGCCGCCCGACCGAAACGCGCGACCCCATAACCGGCTTGCATGCTGCAGGTACCGGCGGCGATCGCGTAATGCGCGGGCTGCGACCAGATCGGCATCGCAGTTTTCTGCGCGCTCGGCAAGCACGACGCAGTCGTGCGCAGCGCCGAGCTCGTCCGTAATGTCTTCGAGCAGGTTTGCAACACGCGTCAAGTCGGCGCTGCCGGACGGTAAGCGTTCCAGGGCGTAGCGCAATCGTTTGCATGCAAGGCGAAATGCGTGGATCGCATCATCGTCATCTCCGTTTAGCGCGCTCTGTTGCTCTAAACACTCGGCAAAACGTACGCGCAGCAAATGGCGCACGGCCTGCTGTGCGCCGGTGAATCCGGCAAAAGAGATCTCACGCGGATCTTTCATAGCCGCAGCTCCGGAAGGGTCGAAAGCGTCCGTTCGAATTTTCGCCGAGCGCGCTTGCGCCGCTTCCGCAATGCCGCGCGTATCGTGTGCAACTGCCGCTTCTCATCGGCTGCCGCCGTCTCACAATATTCGTCCAGTCGCGCCAGCAGCACGTCGGCATCGCGCACCTTGCCGGCGCGAGCGTGCAGTTCGTCGATGCAGTCGATGAACTCGCGCGTTGCGCCCGCGGGAGCTGCGAGATCTTCGAGCGCCGCGCGAAGCCGGGCCAGCTCTTTTCGCGCGTGATGTAAGCGCTTGGCGGATCGCGGTTTGCGGCAATAAGAATCCAGCGAGCGGGTTGCGCTCGTGATCCGCAGGCCGATAACGGCCTGCGCCCAGGCTGCCAGCGACGGTGTTTCAACCATCGGTTCGCTCGACGATCAGCATGTGCGGTTCGCAGCGAGCCTTCCAGCGCGGCGGTACGTACGTGCAGGCATCGTACTGTTCAATGAGCGCGGGTCCGCTAATCGTTGCACCGGCCGGCAGGGTATCGCGGCCATAGACCGGCGTCGCGGAGAAAGCGCCGTCGATCCACACCTCGCGCTGCTCTGACTGCAGACTCCGTGAGCCGCGGCCGGCATCGGCTGATGGTTCGGCCGCCGGTTCCAGGGCGGCAATCGCGGTGAGCCGGACGTTGACGATCTCCACGGGCTCGTCCGTAACGTCGTAGCCGTACCGGCTCTTATGGCGCTGGTGAAAACGCTGCTCGACCGCGGCAATATCCGGCGCGTGCGGGACGTCGAGCTCGAAGCTTTGACCGCGATAGCGCGCATCGTATTCGCGCACGAACTCCATGCGCTCATCGCTGCAGCCTTGTTCCCGAAGCTCCTGTTTCCCGCGCGTTTCGAGTTCTTCGAACACGGCCGTGATCTCGCGGTCATCCAGACTCCGCCGTTTCGCGCAGGATCGGACGTACGAAGTTCGCACGCAGCTGCGCGACGAGCAAACCGCCGGCCGAGAACACGCCGGGATTCGCCGGTACGATCATCCGGCGCATGCTCAGCTCCTCGGCCAGCGCACAGCCGTGCAGCGGACCGTTGCCGCCAAATGCCACCATCGAAAAATCGCGCGGATCCAGGCCGCGCTCGACGGTGACGATACGCAGAACCTTGGCCATCTGCGCATCCACGATACGCACGATTCCGGCAGCGGTCTCTTCGATTGAAAGACCGATCTGCCGGGCGAGCGAAGCGATTGCCTCGCGCGAGCGTCCCGCATCGATGGGGAACGTGCCGCCGACGAGTGCGCGCTGGTTCAATCGCCCAAGCACGACGTTTGCGTCGGTAACGGTTGCGCGATCGCTGCGTCCGTAGCATGCGGGACCGGGATCGGCACCGGCGCTAACCGGTCCGACGCGCAGCGAACCTGCCGCATCGATCCACGCGATGGTGCCGCCGCCCGCACTGATCTCGGCGAGATCGACGAATGGAAAACGCACCGGATATCCGCTGCCTTTGACCGATCTGCCGCTATGCGTGGCGCCCGCCGCTTCGAACTCGGTTGCAACTTGCACGACGCCGTCGACAATCGTTCCCGCTTTTGCGGTCGTGCCGCCCATATCGAACGAGAGCACACGCGGAGCCTGGGCTCGAAGCGCGAGATCCGCTGCCGCGATGACCCCGCTGGCCGGGCCGCTCTCGATGATTGCGGCGGGACGAAGCGACACGCGTTCGGCCGCCGCCATGCCTCCGTTACTCTGCATGACGTACAGCGGCGCTTCGATACCGCGCGCATGCAGCGCGGTACTCAAACGATCGATATATCGCTGTACGATAGGCAGCAGAACCGCGTTGACCAGCGCGGTCGAAAAGCGCTCGTACTCGCGATATTCCGGATCGACCTGCGAGGAACAGGTGATCGGAATACCGGGCAGCGCGGATGCAATGGCGCGCGCCAACCGCTGCTCGTGTGCGTCGTTCGCATACGAATGAAGCAGGCCAATGGCGAGCGCATCGGGTTTGCGTATGCGCACTTCGTCGACGATGCGCTCGATTTCACGCTCTTCGAGCGGCACGAGCACGGTACCGTGATAATCGAGGCGTTCGCGCACCCCGATACGATCCTCGCGCGCAACCAGCGGTTTTGGACGCGTGACGAACAGATTGTAGACTTCGCTTCGGTTTTGGCGTCCGATTTCAATGACATCCCGAAATCCGTGTGTCGTAACGAAGACGACGCGCGGCAGTTCCAGATGCATTTGCCCGAGCAGCACATTGGTCGCGATCGTCGTGGAGTGCGCCAGATACTCGATTCGCGGCGGCTGCGCGTATCTTTCGAACATCTGATCCAGCGCGCTCAAGACGCCTTCTTCAGGCGCGCGCGGCGTCGAAGCGCACTTGAGTACGACGCGCTCGCCGGTCCGGGTATCGAGGGCAACCAGGTCGGTAAACGTGCCGCCCACGTCGATGCCCACGCGCAGTACAGCAGGCTTGCTCTCCACGACGGCTAGGGTACGGCATTGCGCTTACAACTCCCCGACTAGGGAGATTGACATCGAACGTATGTTCGATTAGGATCATGCTCCCATGAGTGCCGCACCGGATACTTTCGCCGCCCTTAAAGCCGGTTTGGACGTGCGGGCAGCCGGCCGCATCGTCGGTGCCTTGCTCGAGGCCTTTCCGAGCGGATTCCCCGAGCTGGACCGGGCGCTGGGAGGTGGATTTCCGCGTGGAACGCTCGCGACGCTGGAGGGCTCGGGAAGTTCGGGGCGCACCGCGATCATGGCAAGCGTTCTGGCCCAGGCGACGGCCCGGGGGCTGGCAGCGCTGGTTGACGACGGGACGCTCTACCCGCCCGATCTCGAGCGCGCCGGGGTGCGCCTCGAACGAACGCTGATTACGGCGGCGCAAACCCCAATCCACATCGCGCGCGCCGCGGACATACTGCTTCGCTCGCGAGCCTTTGCGGCGGTTGCCATACCCGCGGCGCCGCTGCGGGCGACGGTGTGGTCGCGTCTATGCGGCCTGGCGCAAAAATCCGGAACGGTACTCTTCGTGCTGGGACTGCATGCGAGCACCGAACTTAGCTATTTCGCCTCGACGCGCGTGCGCTGCGCGATCGATCGCGTGTGCTGGTCGGGGCAGAGCGGGGTGCTCTGCGAGCTGGCCGGCTACGAGGTAAACGCGCACGTCCTCAAACACCGTCGCGCGGCGCCGGGGGCACGTGCGCGTTTACGCATCGTTTCAGATAAAGATCATGGGCGGCCGTTGTGTTTGTCGCGATAGATTTCTCGCGAGAGATGGTTCTCTTCGCGGTTCAACTGCACGTATTGCCGGCGGTTCAGTCCGGGACGGCCTTCGCGATCATCGCGTACGCGCTGGTCGTTCAAACGTGCTTCCTGGGATTCCAGACGGCCATATTCGCGCGAGCTGACCGTTCCGTCTTTTACGCCTTGGTAAATGCGATGCTGCTGATTCCATTCACGGTGGTATACCTCGCCGGCCTGCGCGCAGAGCGGAGTGAAGATGCTCAGTGCGCACAGCGCGGCCAAAGCCGTTTTGTACATGCGGAAGTTCTCCTTCGTTTGCAGTGTACCGCCGGCAGCCGGTCCGCGCACTGGAGTTTCGATTAAAATGCATCTGTTGTGCGTACATATCCCCGCCTTCAAACTCGCGGTTGCGCGGCGCGATCGCCCGGACGTTCCGTTGGACGAGCCCGCAGTTTTATCCGATAAGCCCGATCGCGGACGCGTGATCGAACTTGACCCGTCCGCTCATGAGCTCGGCGCGCGCACGGGGCATACTATCCTGCAGGCGCGTGCTGCGGCAGGCGGCGTGCATGTACTTGTTCACGATGCGCCGCGATCGCGTGCGGTATGGAGCGATATGCTCGATGCGCTCGATGCGATCTCACCCTTGGTCGATGACAGCGGCGAGGGACTTGCCTATCTGGACATGCGAGGCATCGACGGTGAGGCATCACAGTGGACGGCTCGCGCCATGTGCGCGCTGCATGCCTTCGATCTGCCGGTACGCACGGCCGTAGGTCCCAATAAATTCGTCGCTCGCGCGCTCACGTATGCGGCAGATGGAACGATCGAACGGCTGCCGATAGAGACGCTTGAGCTGGAGCCGCGTGCGCTCGAGCGTTTACACCTGCTCGGCGTTCGAACGTTGGAGGATCTTGCAAAATTGCCGCACGGGCCGTTCGTGCGCCGTTTCGGCAAAGCCGCTGCGGCCTGGCACGATCGTGCGCGCGGCATCGATCCGACGCCGCTGCGGCCGCGGGCGCACGAACTGCAGATCGACGCAGCGGCGTACGGCGAAGGCAGCGCCGAGCGGGAAGAACAGGTTGTCTTTGCGCTGCGTGTCCTTGCCGATCGCGTGTGCAACGATTTGGAGCGCGCGGGCAAGGCTGCGGGCTTGGTGCAGCTGAGATTCGAGTGCGAAAACGGTGACGTGCGCGAGATCGAAACCGGCTTTGCGCAGGCAACCGGCGACCCGCGCACGATGCTGGAGGTTCTGCGAGCCAAACTTGAAGGCGTGACGTTCGATTCTCCCGTGACGGGGCTGCGAATGCAAGTCCTGCGCTTGGAAGAGTGCGGTACGTTTGCGACGCTCTTCGGGCAAAATCAAGCCGATCCGCAAGCGCTTGCCGTTGCGATCGCGCGTTTGCAGGCCGCAACGGGCAACACGCCTG
The DNA here is from genome assembly GCA_963777365.1 of Vulcanimicrobiota bacterium. Classification (GTDB taxonomy): domain Bacteria; phylum Vulcanimicrobiota; class Vulcanimicrobiia; order Vulcanimicrobiales; family Vulcanimicrobiaceae; genus CAVZQG01. Next base: position 44,513 of record CAVZQG010000014.1, on the reverse strand, counting down.
CACGAGCGCGTACACGCCCGGCGCCGCGGCTGGAAGGCCGCTTTATATACGATCCGTTCACCGTACATGCATCATCCCGGATCCCGGACAACCATGCCCCCTCGGGATTGCCCGCTCCGCAGCTGCGGCTGCTTACCGTGCGTGAAATCGATGTTACGATGCGCGGCAACGCCCCGGTCAGCGTACTCGAGAAGCGCGTGGTCGATTGTGCGGGACCCTGGCGCGTGGATGACGGCTGGTTCGATACGCCGACCGCACGCGATGAATACGACGTGTTGTTGGAGGACGGCATGCTCTGCCGCATCTATCGTCAAGGAACGCACTGGTATCTGCGAGGCGCGTATGACTGAATTCTAGCATCGTGGCTGCGAAGGGAACGGAATATGCGGAGCTTCATTGCCATTCCAACTTCACGTTTTTGGAAGGAGGATCGCACCCGGAAGAACTCGTCGAGTCGGCCTGTGCGCTAGGTCTTCGCGCGATAGCGATTACCGACCGCGACGGCCTGTACGGAGCGGTGCGTTTTGCGCGGGCAGCAGCCGAAAGAAAGATTTCCGGCATCATCGGCAGCGAGCTCGGCTTTACGGACGGCAACCGTTTGACGGCACTGATTGAGAACGAACGCGGCTATGCGAATCTTTGCGAACTGATCTCCACGGGACAGCTGCGCGGCAGCAAAAACGAGCCGAAACTGCGCTACGAAGATCTGGAGGGCCGCACGGAAGGCTTAGTCGTGCTTTGCCGCAGCACGGACGCGTCGATCGTCCGGCTATTGCGGGAGCGATTCGAGCAGCGTCTCTACTTGGAACTTCAGCATCACCTGCACGCTGACGACGCGCGTACCTGCAGACAGCTCATCGACCTTGCCCGCGAATTGGAATTGCCCTATGTCGCAACCAACGGCGTGATGTACGCGTGCAAAGAACATGCACGTCTGGCCGACGTGATGTTTTGCGTGAAACATAAAACGACGCTCGCGCAGGCGCGCGAGGATGCGCTGCTGCGGCCGAACGCCGAATATCACCTCAAGGCACCGCGCATGATGGCGCAAATTTTTGCCGGGTATCCGCAAGCCATTCGCAATACTCTGGTCATTGCGGAGCGCTGCGCGTTTCGTCTGGAACGCCTGACCGGGCAGTTTCCGCTCTTTCCGGTCGCACAAGGCTCTACGCGGCAGAGCTTATCTGCGCGAACTCGTGTACCGCGGCGCGGCGCAGCGCTACGGCATGCCGCTGGAGTCGAAGGTGGAGCGGCAATTGGAATACGAACTGGGCATGATCGCAAAGATGGACCTGGCCGGCTACTTTTTAATCGTCTGGGACATCGTGCGTGCCGCAAACGAAATGGGCGTGCTGTGCCAGGGCCGCGGTTCCGCGGCAAACAGCGCGGTCTGCTATTCGCTAGGTATTACGGCAGTCGATCCCGTCGGAATGGATTTGCTCTTCGAGCGCTTCATGTCCGAAGGCCGTCAAGAAATTCCCGACATCGACGTGGATTTCGCGCATCAAGATCGCGAGAAGGTCATTCAGTACGTCTATGACCGCTATGGACGCACGCATGCCGCGATGGCGGCGGAAGTTGTATCGTATCATACGCGCTCGGCGATACGCGACATCGGAAAAGCCATCGGCCTCACGCTTGCGCAAGTCGACGCGGTCGCATCCGAATATGATGCGCGTGAGTCGCTTGCGGGAGTAACGGAAGTTGACGGAGTTATCGGCGAGCGGCTCGTCGCGCTGTGCCGGCGCATCGATGGTTTCCCGCGCCATATGGGTATTCATTCGGGAGGCATGGTGATTACGCGCGATCCTCTCGTGCGCGTCGCGCCGGTCGAATGGGCGACGATGCGCGACCGCACGATCGTGCAATGGGACAAGGACGATCTGCAGGATCTCGGCCTCATCAAGATTGATTTGCTTGGCCTTGGAATGCTCTCGTTACTACGAGAAGCCTTCTCTCTACACGAACGCGCTTTTCTGCACTCCCCCCGTCATCCTGAGCCCGCGACGCGCCTGGAGGGCGCTAGTGCAACGCCCGCCATGGATGGGGCGTTTCCCCCTTCGAGAAGCTCAGAAATTGCAGTTGCATACGATTCCGCAGGATGATAAAGCAACGTATGAGATGATTCAGAAGGCTGATACGATCGGCGTGTTTCAGATTGAATCGCGCGCGCAGCAATCCATGCTGCCGCGCATGAAGCCGGCGTGCTTTTACGACATCGTCATGCAGGTTGCGATTATTCGCCCCGGTCCGATTCAAGGGCAAATGATCCATCCGTTTTTACGGCGGCGCAGCGGCATGGAACCGGTCACGTATCCGCATCCCAAACTCAAGCCCGTCCTGGAGCGCACGCTCGGCGTGCCCCTATTCCAAGAGCAAGGGATGCGCATGGCCATCGAGGCCGCGGGCTTCTCGCCGGCGGAGGCCGACAAACTGCGGCGCGCGATGGGCCATAAACGTTCGCACGAGCGCATGCGTGAGATCTATCCCAAACTCGTCGAGGGCATGGTTGAAAATGGGATCGACCGCGCAGCGGCCGAGCAGCTCTTTCATATGCTCGAAGGGTTTGCCGACTACGGTTTCCCCGAGTCGCATGCCGCGAGCTTTGCGCTGCTCGCGTATGAATCGGCGTACATGAAATGTCACTATCCGGCAGTCTTTGCCGCCGCGATTCTCAACGTGCAGCCGATGGGATTTTACTCGACCGAAGTCCTGGTCAACGATGCGCGCCGTCATCGCGTGACCGTCAAACCCGTTGCCGTCAACGCCAGCGAGTTTTGGAGTTTTGTCGAGCCTTCGAGCTCAGGCCAGGCGGCGCGCTGCGCTTGGGCTTTCATCTAATTCGCGGGCTGGGCGAGGCGCAGCGTGACGGCTTGCAGGCGGCTCTCGCGCAAGGACCGTTTTGCGATCTTCTCGATTTTGCGCAGCGTACGCAGCTCGAAAAGGAGGCAATGGAAAACCTCGCGGTCGCGGGTGCCTTCGCGCCGTGGTTTTCCACGCGCCGCGAGGCGATGTGGGCGCTGCGCGGCTTAGACGAACGCGAAACACGCGGGGAGCTCGGACGCATGATGGACGTCGACGAACCGGCGGCACGTTTCAAAGCCATCTCGCCGCGTGCGGAAACGGCCTTCGATCTCTGGTCGACCGGCGTTTCTCCAAAACAGCAGGCTATCGCGCATCTGCGCCCGTTCCTCGAACGCGAGCGCGTGATCCCCGCGGTGAAATTACCGGACATGCCGCGCAATCTCATCTGTCGCGTCGGAGGGCTCGTGATTACGCGCCAGCGTCCCGGCACGGCCAAGGGTTTCGTCTTCCTCACGCTCGAGGATGAAACGGGCCTGGTCAACGTCATCGTGCGTCCGGACGTCTACGAAAAATACCGGCGCACGATCCGTCAGGCGATGACGGTTATCGTTGAGGGCCAATTGCAGAAGGAAAGCGGCTGCATCGACATGCTGGCACGTAAGATCTGGGCTTTCGATGCTTCCGATCTTTCCGGAGGCGTGCGCTCAAAGAATTTCAGCTGACCTAGTCGTGGTAAATGGGGCACGACGAAATCTCACCGCGATGCTCGTAGCAGTATGCGACCAGCGGATGCAGCGAGGTTCCGGCCGGCAAACTATAATCAGCCAGTGGGGCCGGAAGCGGGAAGTGCTGGATCCCCAAACGGAACGGATCCTGCCCCGGCAAATAACGCAGCGGCCACGGCACGATTCCCGTTTCGCTTGTGCCGTCCGGATACTGCACCCAATATCGCACGTAATAGTAATCGTAGCCGTCCTCATGCCACGACTGCACCGGTGAGAGGATACCTTCGCCGTGCGGCGCCGATCCCAAGCTCTCGGAAAAATCGTAACTGAAGTGTTTCGCTGAGTCGCTCGTTTGCACGGGACGCTGCGAGCCCGCAACCGGATCGTTCTGTTGACGAAGCTGCGCGATCGTTTTTTCGAAGATAACCTGCTGCGCCGCGACGTCCACCGTCCCTTGCGCACGCACCATCCGGCTATGCGGAGGTGTGAAGACCGGCGCATGTTCTTCGATGCGCGCGAGCTCGTGGCGCGGTGCAGCTCGCCGGCGCAACCGCGTGCGGCGGTGTTTTCGGCGGTATCTTGTGCGGTTGCCGCGCGTGCGCGTGCGCCGCCGGCGGCGGAGGCCGGCGGGTGATCGAAGCGTCGTCGTTACCGACACGATCTCGTTCGGTAAACCGGCCTCCAGGCGATGATGAGGTGATAACCAATAAAGATCCGCCGCCGCGAAGTGAAAGATCAGCGAGATGACCAGAGCCCAGAAGAGTCGACGGGAAACATGCCGTCGCAGGACGCGCAATGAAAAAACCTACGGCGTGCCGACCACACGCGGATGCGGGAAATAGTTGACGCCGGCTTGCACGAGGATGGTCCTACCGCCGCCCGTCAGCACGAAATCGTGGAACGTTTTCGCCGCATCGGGATGCGGGGCATGCCGCAGGGTCGCGATCGAGTAGGTGATGTCGTCCGAGAGGTTTGCGTCGGGGGGCAACTCAAGCGAGACAAGGCCGGCGCGTCCCGGCGTCTCGGTCGAGTAGAAGAAGCCCGCGTCCAGCTCACCGCTCTCGACGCGAACCGCCAGGTCTTCCTCCGGATACACCTTGGCTTTTGCGAGCAAGGCCTGCGCCGCCGATGCGGGCTGGTGGTAGTGCTGGGCGAGCAGCTGCGCCACGCGCACGGTGCGTGTGCCCTTTGGATCGAGTTGCGGGTCGGTGCGGCCGACGCTGACCTGCGGATCGTTCAGCACCTCGAGAATCGAGCGCGTGCCCTTGGCGGCTTGTTCGAAGAGGTCTTTATGCGGCGACTTCGCCGAATATGCGATGACCATACGCGCCGAACCGAACACTTCGTAACCGCTGATGAACGCTTTGTCTCCACCGGTCATCAGGCCGTCCAGCAGCTTCGGATCTGCGCTGATGAACGTATCGGGCGTACGAAGACCCGCGGAGATCAAATGCGCGAGTTCTTTGCTGCCTTTCGCCTCGCCGGAGAATTGTACGCCGGTCTGGCTGCGCAGCGACGTTGCAATCGGTCCTTCCATGACCCCGATGAGGCTGGCGGCATACGCGACGGAAACGGTGCCGCCGGTCGTGGGTGCAAATGCCAGCGTTGCGGCAAGCACCATCGATAGCAGTTTCATGGGGCATGGCATACGCGACGCTTGGGCGGGTCCCCCGCAGAGCGTATCGAATACGCTGGTGGCCCCGCTCAAGGAGTAGCAGAATTTGACGCAATCGCAGCAAGAACAAGCCGACATGCATGTGAACGGTCAGCCCTCCCGGGACGGCGACGGAAACGTCGCCCGGACGCTGGTGTGGATCGGCATTGCCGGACTCTCGGCGGCACTTGCGTTCACCGTTGTGCGAGCGGTGCTTGCCCGGCAGCCGGTGGACCCCACCAGCAGGCGCATTCAACAGCTCATCGACGAGGCGAACCAACTCCTCAAAACGCTTGACGACCAAAAACATACCGGCTGATTCGGGCCGCCCGATCAAACCGGGCACCGAAGTTGAACTCGGATTTAGCGACCTTCTTGCAAATGGACAGGCCGTCGGTCGCACCGGCGGCATGGTCGTTTTTTGCTTTGGGCCGTTGCCGCAAGAACGTGCGCGCGTGCGAATCACCGCCGTAAAACCGAAGTATGCGGTCGCCGACTTGGTCGGGCTCACCGTCAAATCGCCGCTGCGCACGCAGCCGTTCTGCCCGGTCTTCGGCCGATGCGGCGGCTGCCAGCTGCAGCATTTGAGCTATCGCGGGCAGCTCGATTGGAAACGTGACGTGGTCGTCAACGCGTTGCAGCGAATCGGAGGCTTTGACCAAGCGCAGGTGCGCAACCCGATCGGTATGATCAATCCGCGCGCGTATCGCAACAAAATGTCGCTGGTCGTGCAGCAGCGCGGCCCGATGCCGCGGCTGGGATTCTACGCGCAGCGATCGCACGACTTGGTTCCGATTGCGGGCTGTCCTGTCGTCATGCCGCAGCTCAACGCGCACATCGGCAAGCTGAACGAAGCATTGCTCGAGCCTTCGATGGCCTCCGGCGCGCTCGCCGGGACGCGGCACATCGTCGAGCGAACGGCTCGGGCGACCGAGCAGAGTGTCGTCACGTTCACGACCAGCGAGCCCTCTGAGGGTTTGCGCGCTGCGGCACCGGCGCTGATGCGCCGCCTGACGGGAGCCGTCGGAATTACGAATTCATTCGATCTCACGAGCCAAAACGCGATCATGGGGCGCAAGCATAATCTGCTCGCGGGCAGATCGCAGATCGAGGAAGAGATCGCCGGCGTTCATTACCGGGTCTCGGCTGGTTCGTTCTTTCAGGTCAACGTCGAGATCGTGGGGCGGATCTTCGATTTCATGCGGCCCGGACTCGACGTGCCTCGAAAGATCGTCGATCTGTATTGCGGCGCCGGAACGTTCTCGTTGTATTTCGCGAAACTCGGCAGCGAGGTTACCGGCGTTGAGGAGAACGCGCAAGCCATTGCGGAGGCCCGGGAAAACGCCGGCCTCAACGAGCTCGAAAGCCGCGCGCGATTCGTCTGCGCGCGCGTGGAGGATGCGGTGCGCCGCGGCGAGGTGCGCGAGGCGCTGCGGTCCGCGCAGATCGCATTCCTCGACCCCCCGCGCAAGGGCAGCGACGAAGCCACGCTCGCCGCTGTGGCCGAGAGCGGTGTTGCCAACATTTGGTATTTGTCGTGCGATCCGGCCACGCTCGCCCGGGATTTGAAGTTTCTGGCGGCCAAAGGATACCGCTTGGGCGTCGTCCAGCCGTTCGATATGTTTCCGCATACCGGGCACATCGAGACCCTCGTCACGATGTATCGCCAGTCGGCGATGCAGCAGCAGGTGATCGAGCAAGCGTTCAAAGACGCGCCGGTGCCGGAGTGGCCGAAGGAATACCCCGATTTTGTTGTCAGGCAGATATGAGTGAAAGTATAGATATCCGTTACGTTGCGAAACTGGCTCGCCTTGCGCTATCCGATGATGAGGTTGCGCGTTTCGGCGATCAGCTCGGCAATTTACTCGGACACGTGAACGTGCTCTCGGAACTGGATACCGCATCGGTTGCTGCGACGGCGCAGGTCGTCGAGTCGCGCAACGTCGAGCGTGAGGACCTTGTGGGTCCATGCTTGGATCGTGAGACCATCCTTTCGATGGCGCCGCAGCGGCAAGGCGCGTTCTTCCGCGTTCCGCGCATCATCGCGGAGGAAGAATAGCGCGATGAGCGATCTGATTCATATGAGCGCCGCGCAAACGGCGCGCGCCGTGAATGAAGGCAGCGTCAGTGCGGCAGACGTAACCGACGCGGTGCTTGCGCATGTCGATGCGGTCGACGATCGCGTCGGCTCATACCTGACTCGCCTGCACGAGCTCGCGCGGGAACAGGCGCGCCGCGTCGACGCTCGCGTACGCGCGGGAGATGCGTTGCCGCTGGCGGGCGTTCCGATTGCGGTCAAAGACAACATGTGTTTGACGGGTACGCGCACGACATGCGGATCGAAGATTCTGGAGAACTGGATCGCGCCGTACACGGGGACGGCCGTGCAGCGGATTATCGACGCCGGCGGTATTCCGATCGGCAAATCGAACATGGATGAATTCGCGATGGGAAGCTCGTGCGAGAACAGCGCGCTCGGCGTAACGCGCAATCCGTACGACCTGCGATGCGTTCCGGGCGGAAGTTCGGGCGGTTCGGCCGCGGCCGTCGCCGCGTACGAAGCCGCTATTGGGCTGGGCAGCGATACCGGTGGATCGATTCGTGAACCCGGCGCGTTTTGCAATCTCATCGGTTTCAAGCCGACGTACGGGCGCGTTTCGCGGTACGGTCTTATCGCGTTCGCGTCGAGTCTGGATCAGATCGGGCCGCTTACGCGGACGGTCGAGGATGCGGCACTCGCGTACGAAGCGATGGCGGGACACGATCCGATGGATTCGACGAGTATCGATCGGCCGGTCGAACCGGCGTCGCGCTCGCTTCGCGGCGATCTGAAAGGGCTGCGCATCGGTATCGTCAAGGAGTTCGTCACCGAGAAACTCGGCGAGCAGATTCACGCGCTGTACCAGCAATCGTATAAGGAACTGGCCGATCTTGGTGCCGAAATCGTCGAGGTCTCGCTGCCGACCGCGGACTACGGCCTGGCGACATATTACCTGATCGCGCCCGCGGAGTGCAGCAGTAATCTCGCGCGCTTCGACGGCGTGCGCTATGGCCTGCGCGTCGATGGTGCCGACGTCGGGCAGATGTACGAGAAAACGCGGGCCGCAGGCTTTGGACCCGAGGTCAAGCGCCGTATTCTGATCGGCACGTATGCGCTGTCCAGCGGCTACTACGACGCGTATTACGTCAAGGCGCAGAAGGCGCGCACGATGTTTGCGAACGATTTCAAAGTCGCCTTCGAGAAATGCGATTTGATCGCATCGCCGGCGGCGAGCGCGCCGGCCTTTCAGTTCAACGCGAAAAGCGATCCCTACAGTATGTACATGATGGATTATTACACGATTCCGATGTCGCTTGCGGGGTTGCCCGCGCTCTCGGTGCCGTGCGGCTGGATCGATGAGATGCCGATGGGGCTGCAGCTTGCCGCACCGCTCTTCGAAGAGGCGAAGCTGCTGGGCGCCGCGCATGCCTACGAGCAGGGAACCAAACACGCGCAAAAGGTTGCGGTGACGCTATGACCGTTGCGGAAAACGTTCGTACCAAATACGAAGCCGTTATCGGTATCGAGTGCCACGTCGAACTCAAGACGCGCACGAAGATGTTCTGTGCGTGCGCCAACGAGTTCGGCGGCGAACCGAATACGAAGGTTTGTCCGGTGTGTCTAGCGCTGCCGGGCGCGCTGCCGGTCGCGAATAAAGCGGCGATCGAGCACATGATCGCGGCGGGGCTGGCATTCGATGCGGAGATTCCCGCGTTCTCGAAGTTCGATCGCAAAAACTACTTCTATCCCGACATGCCCAAGAACTATCAGATCTCGCAGTATGACATGCCGCTTACGCAGGGCGGCGTTGTGCGATACTGGCTCGAGGACGGCACGATGAAGGAGTGCCGGCTCACGCGCATTCATTTGGAAGAAGATACCGGAAAGTCGACGCACGCCGGGGGCGGCGATGGGCGCATCGCCGGCAGCAGCTACTCGCTGATCGATTTCAATCGCGCGGGTGTTCCGCTGATGGAGTGTGTCTCCGAGCCGGACATACGCTCCGCGGAAGAGGCGGTTGCGTACCTGGAGGCGCTCAAGCGAACCTTCGTTCAACTCGGCGTGAGCGATGTGAAGATGGAGGAAGGCTCGCTTCGCTGCGATGCCAACGTTTCGATACGTCCGGCGGGCGCGCAAGCATACGGAACCAAGACCGAGATCAAGAATATGAATTCGTTTCGATCGGTCTTTCGCGCGATCGAAAGCGAGATCGAACGTCAGATTGGGATCCTCGAATCCGGCGGCCGTATCGTTCAAGAGACGCGTGGATGGGATGAGACCGGAGGCATCACGCACAGCATGCGCAGTAAAGAGCAGGCGCATGACTATCGGTACTTCCCCGATCCGGATCTCGTGCCGATCGAAGTCGATCGCGCCGTGGTGGACCGGCTCAGAGCAGCGACCAGGGTAATGCCGTGGCAGCGCTTCGAGCGCTACCATCGGGAGTATGGCCTGGACGCAAAGCAGGCGACGCAGCTGGTCGATAATCTCCCGCTTGCCGAGTATTTCGATAGATGCGTGGCTGCGAGCAAGAACGCTCAGCAGAGCGTTAACTTCGTGCTCGGCGATCTCTCTCGTCTTGCGAACGAAACGGGCACACCCGTCTACGCTTCGCCCGTTACGCCGGAGCATGTTGCCGAACTCGTCGCGCTGGTAGAGGCGAAGACGATCAATTCGAAGATCGTAAAAGAGCTGCTCGAACGGATGTGGACCGGGCAAGGCTCACCCAAGGCGATCGTCGAGAAAGAAGGGCTCGCGCAAACCAGCGATACCGGCGAGATCGAGAAATTTGTCGATGAAGTCCTGGCCAACAACCAGAAAGCCGTCGCCGACTATAAATCCGGCAAGACCAACATTCTCGGCTTTCTCACGGGCCAGGTTATGAAAGCGTCACGCGGTAAAGCGAACCCGCCGCTCGTTCAGGAGCTGCTGACCAAGAAGCTCTCCTAGTGCAAGAACTGGCCGATCAACGGACGCTCGAAACGCTGGACTTTGCCGGTGTGCGCGACCGCGTCGTCGCGGCGGCGTACACCGAGCGGGGGCGCCGGTACGCCGGGGAGCTCTGCCCGGTCGTCGATTTCGAACGCGTGCGGCGCGATCAAGCGGCAACGGCACACATTCGCGATCTGGTTGCGGGTGCGGATATGCACGTGATGCCGGCGATCGAGACCGAAGATCTCACCCAGCGTGCGAGCATTGGGACGACGCTGGCCGCAAGTGAACTGCGCGCGGTCGGCGACGCGTTAGCCGCATCGGCCGCAGCGTACACGAAGACGCGCGAACATGCCCGACCCGGCGATCGAGGCATTGACCGCGCCGTACCGCTCGCTCAAAGACGTGCAGCGCATGCTCACGGATGCGATCGACGAACGCGGCGTCGTTCTGGAGCGGGCATCGCCTGCGCTTGGGCGCATTCGCCGGAATCTTGCGAACGCTCAGTCTGAGGCGCGCGATCGCGTGAGCGCGCTTTTGCGTTCGTCGAAATATGCCAAAGCGATTCAGGATGCGGTCGTAACCATTCGTGAAGGGCGCTTCGTCGTTCCGATCAAGGCGGAATTCAGCGGCGAGGTCCCCGGTATCGTTCACGACACCAGTTCGAGCGGGCAAACGCTCTTCGTCGAACCGCTTGCCGCGCTCGATGCGAATAATCGGCTGCGAACGCTGCGCCTAGAAGAAGAGCGTGAGATCGCACGCATCCTTCAAGAGCTTTCACGTCACGTCGGAGCCGCCGCAGCGCAGATCGATGCGAATATCGAGGTGTTGGCACAACTCGACCTGCTGGTCGCCAAAGCACGCGTCGCGCAAGCCATGGATGCGTCGCGCTCCGGAGTTGACGGATTCCTCGACGCTCTCGATCCAGAACGGACGGCATCCGCTGCTCGCCGATCGCGCCGTTCCTCAGTCGATCGCGATCGACGAGCACATTCGGCTGGTCGTCATAAGCGGTCCGAACATGGGCGGCAAGACCGTTGCGCTCAAGATGGTCGGACTATTCGTCACCATGGTGTACTGCGGAATGCAGATTCCATGCTCGCTGGGTACGCAGATCGGGCGATTCACGCGCATCTTTGCCGATATCGGCGACGAGCAGTCCATTGCCGAGAATACGTCGACGTTTTCGGCGCATTTACGGCGCATGCGCGAGATCGTCGCGCAGGCCGACGAGCATTCGCTCATCCTGGTCGACGAAATCGGCGGCGGTACGGAACCGACCAGCGGCGCAGCCCTTGCCGTTGCGATGCTCGAGCGGCTGCTCAGCGTGCGCGCGAGCGGGATCGTGACCACGCATGCGACCGAACTCAAACTCTTCGCGCATCAGACGCCGGGAATAGCGAACGCCAGCGTGCGGTTCGACCCGCGGACGTTCGCGCCGACGTACCACTTGGATGTGGGAACGCCCGGTCAGTCGCTGGCGTTTCCGCTTGCTCGTGCACTCGGGATTCCCTCGGAGATCATCGATCGCGCCGATTCCCTGCTCGGTACGCGCGAACGGGATTATGAAACCGCGCTCGCCGAGCTTTCGGCAATTAACGCGGAGATGCAAACGCAGCGCGAAGAGCTTGCGCGCGAACGCTCGCATATCGATCGCCTTCAGGATAACCTGCGTTCGCGTACCGAAGCGCTCGACCGGGAACGCCGGCAGTTTGCCGACCTCGCCGAGTCGCGCATGCAGGAAGCGTTGCGAGAATTTTCGACGCAGCTTGCACGGCGCGCGCAGAGCGAGAACGCTCGACCGAAGGTTACCGCCGCGCAGAGCGCGCTGCTACAGCAAACCATCGATGAGATGCGGCGCGATTTGGGCATCAAGCCGGAAACGGCCGAGCGCGCGGGAGCGGGCGGCGCGAATCTCGCGCAAGGCGATTCGGTCCGCATTTTTTCACTCGGCCAGAACGGCACGGTGATCGCGGACAACGGCGATACCGTCCTGGTGAGCGTCGGCCCGATGAAAACGGTCGTGCGGAAAAGCGATCTGCAAACGCTCGCGCGCGCGCCGCGTGAGAAGGTGACGTAAGCGCGGCGGTGAAGGCGCCGCTGCCGGTCTGGAAGCGGCAACGCGCACGATGGCCGGAGCTCGACGTTCGCGGCAAGCGCTACATCGAGGCTGAGCCGCTGGTCGATCAATGGATCGACGAGGCGATTCTGGCCGGCAATTCGCCGCTGCGTCTGATTCACGGCAAAGGCACCGGCATGCTCGGGCGCGGCCTGCAAGAGTTTCTGCGCGCACACGCCCACGTCACTAACGTCCGGTACGGCGATGAGAACGAAGGCGGCGGCGGCGTGACGGTTTTTGATCTCCGTTGACGGGAATCTTTGGGGAACGAGCAGCATCTAGGCGCTATGGGGATGTCGGCGGAAGAACTCTTGGACGGTTTCGATCACGTCGAAACGCGCAGTGATTTTGATGCGCGTTTGCGTGAGAATCGGCCGCTCACGGTCAAACTCGGTTTGGATCCCACCAGTGCGGACCTGCACATCGGCCATGCGGTCGTGCTGCACAAACTGCAGCACTTCGTCGAAGCAGGCCACAAGGTCGTGCTGCTGATCGGTGATTTCACGGCGCGTATCGGCGACCCGACGGGGCGCAACGAACTGCGTCCGCCGCTCTCGACCGAAGAGATCGAAGCGAACATGAAGACGTATGCCGATCAGGCCGGCAAAATCATGGACATGGATCGCATCACCTTGGAGTACAATTCGAAGTGGCTTGCGCCCCTGAGCATGGCGGATCTCTTGCGGCTGCTCTCGCGCGTTACCGTTGCACAAATTCTCGAGCGCGAAGATTTTCACGAGCGCTACAGCAGCGGCACGCCCATCTCGCTGCATGAGTTTCTTTATCCGGTTGCGCAGGCGTATGACAGCGTTGCGCTGGAGGCCGATATTGAACTGGGAGGCAACGACCAGCTTTTCAATCTGCTGATGGGACGGCACTACCAGCGCGAGCTCGGCCAGCGCGAACAGGTTTGCATGACGGTCCCGCTGCTCGAAGGTTTGGACGGCGTCGAGAAAATGTCGAAATCGAAGGGCAACTACGTCGGCCTGACGGAATCGCCGGAGCAGCAGTTCGGCAAACTCATGCGCATTTCCGATGAAATGATCCCGCGCTATGCCAGACTGGCCGGCTTTCGAACAACTGCGGACGTTCAAGCGCTCACCGCGGGATTGAACGCCGGTACGTTGCACCCGATGTCGGAGAAGAAGCAGCTGGCGCAGGAGGTCGTCGCGCGGTATCACGGCGCCCAGGCCGCGAAAGCGGCGCGCGAGTATTTCGAACGCACGGTCCAGCGCAAGGAGTTGCCGATCGATAATCTTCCCGAGATCGTGCTTGGGCAGGCTCGTCGCGTCATCGACGTCATCGTCGCGGCCGGATTTGCGGAGAGCAAGCGTGCCGCCGAGCGACTAATCTCGGGGAATGGCGTAAAGGTGGATGGTATACTCGTGGGCGACCCAAAAGCTGCCTGGACGGCCGCGGAACCTGTGGTTCTCTCGGTAGGATCGCGCAAGTTCGTCAAAGTGTTACCAAACGAAAGATAGCATGCCGCAAAACTCCAACACGTATGCCTCGATGAAGCCGCTAACGGGCCGGAAGTTCGTATGTAAGCGGTGTAAGCGCGAATATAAGTATCCGCAGCCGGGCGATCCGCCGATCCGCTGCGAGTGCGGCTGGTGGTACGAAAACGATCGCGGAACGATCAAAGAGGCCTTTTGGGAGCGCATCGAGCCGTACCGCGTGCCGCCGGCTAAGCTTTTTTAAGCCGCTCCGCCAAATCGTTCACCTCCGAAGAGGTGAACACGTACATCTTTTTACAGAACTCGCAGGTCGCTTCGGTTTCATTTCGTTCGCGAGCCATCTTGTGCAACTCGTCGGCACCTAATCCCAGCAGCGCGGTCTCGACCTTCTCGCGCGTGCAGCGGCACGAAAACTGCACGTCGATCGTGCGGTGCGATCGCAAGTCGACCGGCCCCGCCAGCGCGTGCAGCAACGCGTGCGCATCCGCGCCCTCCGCGATGAGTTTGGTGATCGGCGGCATCGCGATTGCGCGTTCTTCAAGTGCGGCGACGGCGCGTTCGTCGGCACCCGGCAGCACCTGCGCGATCACACCGCCCGCGGCTTTTACGCCTTCCGGATCCGCCAGCACGCCGAGCGCGACGACGCTTGGAATCTGTTCCGAATTTACCAAATACGCCGCGATGTCTTCGGCAATCTCTCCGCTGTAGAGCGGAACGACACCCACATACGGCTGTCCGACCTCGTAGGATTTGGTAACTTGCATCGAGCCGGATCCGACCGCACCCGCAACGTCGAATTTTCCGCGCTCGTTGAGCGGCAGATCGGCATCGGGAAATTTGGCATAGCCGCGGGCGGCGATGCGCTCCTCGTCGATGAGCCACGCATCGGCAACGATGCTTGCCAGCGGCCCATCGCCGGTGACCTGCAGCGATATGCGTTCCTTGCCTTTGAGGCTGCTGGCCAGGAGCGCCGCGCCGCTGGTGAGGCGGCCCACTGCCGCGGTCGCCGTCGGACTTAGCCCATGGCGGTGCTGGGCTTCGCGAACCAGCTCGGTCGTGATTCCCGCAACGATTGCAAACCCCGAGTCAGGCGCCGATGCGCTGATGATCAAGTCGGGCATAGCCCGGACTTACCCAGGTCGCCCGATTTCTTCCTTCGAAGGACGCGGCATGCGAGTGCTGGTCATTCATGGGCCGAATTTGAATTTGCTCGGTGAACGTGAGCCGGGAATTTATGGGAAACAGACGCTGGCGGAGATCGACCAAGCCATCTCCACGCTGGCGCGCGAGCTCTCGATTGAAGTACGCAGCGTACAGCACAACAGCGAAGGCGCAATTATCGATGAGCTGCACGCGGCGCGCACGTCTGCCGATGCCGTCGTGCTAAACCCGGGTGCGTACACCCACTATTCGTATGCAATCGCCGATGCGATCGCGGCGATCGGCATTCCGGTAATCGAAGTGCATCTTTCAAACGTGCACGCACGGGAAGCGTTCCGACGCACGAACGTTCTTGCGCCGGTCTGCGCGGGCAGTATCGGTGGATTCGGTACGGATTCGTACTTGCTCGCGCTGCGCGCTGCGGTTGCCGCCGCGCATCGTTAAGCGATAACGAAGGAGGCTGCGGCGCGCCTGCGTATACCCCTTCCCCAGGCGGCCAGCTTCGTCCACGACTCACGTGCCGCCGTAGGAGATTTCACCCTTGACGAAAGCCGATATTATCGATGCCATCGCCGATCAGGCCGAACTCTCGAAGCGGGCCGCGGGCGAAATCGTCGACGTCATGCTCGACGAGATCAAAACGGCACTGCAGAAGGGCGAACGGGTCGCCCTCACCCCATTCGGAAGCTTCGTCGTTCGCCACCGTAAGGCGCGAGAAGGGCGCAATCCAAAAACCGGAGCAACGATCAAGATTCCGGCGCGCAAAGTTCCCGCGTTTGTTGCGGGCAAGAGCCTGAAAGAAGCCGTTACCGGCCGCGGAGGCGGCGCCAAAAAGAGTTCAACGAAAAAAGGCGGACGTAAGCGTTAAGCATCGGACCGCTCGAGCGCGGCGAACTCGAGCAAGCCGCGCACATCTTTCAACAAGCATTTTCGGACGAGCATGGTTCGCGATACCGCGAAGGTGCCCGTCCGAATTCCTTTGTCGACGTATGGTCATTCATACGTGAGATCGAACCGCGCGGCTTCCTAGCGGCGCGTGAGGACGATCGACTCGTCGGCTATGCGATCTTCGTTCCGAGCTTGAAACGTGTGCAGCGTGAGGCCATCTTGCGCGGCGCGGCGTTGCGCTGGGCATTTGCCGCGCTGCGCGGCGGATTCGGCTTGCGGTTGCGCGCGATTCCGCGCATCTTACTCAACAAAATATTCTTCATGCGAAGCGGCGGCCGCTACCGCAGCAAAGGCGATGCACAACTGCTCAACATCGCCGTGGAACCGGAATCGCAGGGACGCGGGATCGCAAGCGCGCTGGTTCGCGAGGGTCTGGCGGTGATGCGTGTGCTCGGTGTATCCGAAGTGCGCTTGGAGGTGCGCCCCTGGAACTATGGCGCGCTCCGTCTCTACGAGAAGACCGGTTGGCGCGAGGTCGGCCGCACGCGGGATTTGGAAGGAGAATGGGTCGTGATGATCGCGCAGCCGTGAGCGCGCCGGTCGTCAGAGTTTTGTTGGATCGCCGTGGTACGCTCGGGCACGATGGCGAGTTCCGCGGACGATTCGACCCTTCGCCCCATCGACGGGCCCGATCCCTCGTCGCTCGACGAGGTCGAGCGCGGGGTACGTTCCCTCAAACAGCACCGCCGAAGTATCCGGCGATTCATCTTTAAACATGGCGCTCGTGCGAGCGCGCTGTTCGAAACTGCGAGAGAAGCCGCCACGGCCGGAACGTTCACCTCGGAAAACGCTGGATTGGCCGATGCGCTCGACCTCATCCAAGAAATCGGCCTCGAGAACGCGTGGATCGTGCGAGCCGTCATTCTCGCCCACCGCGGCGACCCATAAACTAACCGGGAGAATCGAGCCTCGCTCAGGGCTTTCGACGCCGGCGCTTGCCGGGCGCTATCGTCAGCGTCTCCGATGTCTCAAGTTCCCACTTTGCGAATCCGCATACACAGATGGCCGGCGGATTGTCCGAAGTACGCAGTGGGAAGAAATCACATCCGCCACCATCATGCGCTTCTACCGGATGCCTGCAGCGCGCTACAGAGGCGTCCTTTGTTTGCGTCTTGCACTAAATTAATTGGCGTGCCGGTTTCTTCATAAATCGCTCATAAACCTTAACGAATAGGTTCCGTGCGTTCACATCCATGCTTAACAAAAACCCGTGAGCGCCGTTTTCGTGTTTCAAATTCTAAGGCAATGCGTCACTAATCTTCCATAGTTAGAATTTGGTAGGCTTGTAAACCCGCACATCTGCAGGCGTATCCAAACAGTTCGTTTCACCGCATTCTCTCGCGCCCTCGCCGGTTGACCAAACGCCAGGAGGATGTTCTACGTTTGCTCCGCTGCGGCTACGATGACTACCGCATCGCGAACGATCTCGGAATCTCGTACAAAAACGGTGCGTATCCATGTCGGCCGCATTTTTCGCTGGTATGGCGTCAAAAGTCGAAGTGCCTTCATGGCTAAAGCCGCGGAAGGGGACGGCGGCTAGGTGTCTACCCTGACGGCCGACAGGAAATAGGCCGCCCCTTTGGTAAAACGCTCGGCCGAGAGACGAAGCCTTCGAAATCGGGCTGTAGCGCAGTTTGGTTAGCGCGCTTGACTGGGGGTCAAGAGGTCGCTGGTTCGAATCCAGTCAGCCCGACCAAAACGAAAACTCCGGGAACTTAAAGCCTGGAGTTTTTTCTTTTTGTTGTTCTCCCGCCTCTTGTCCACGTTCATCAGCAAAAAGCGGTACGGCTCATGTGGGTCGTTTCAATGAAAGTTGCCCGGCGTGTTCACGCTCAAAGATGATCGATGATAGGTAAGTTGATTGCTGGAATGTATCTTGACCTAGAGTAACCTATATGTTACTCTTCCAAAAAGATGCGGCTGGCTGTCGCCGAGTACGTCCGCGAGGATCGTTCTAAGCCTTATCAAGCGTGGTTCGATAACCTTCCAGCGCCGGCGGCAGCGAAGATTACAACTGCACGAGCCCGCCTCGAACTGGGCAATACGTTAGCGGTCAAGTGGATCGGCGTCATCGGTGAATATCGGATCGATTGGGGACCTGGCTATCGAATCTATCTCGCCAAAGACGGGGAGGATCTGATGCTCTTATTGGGCGGCGGCACAAAGCAGCGACAACGAGCCGACATTGAACGCGCAAGGACTTTATGGGTGGAATATAAGGCTCGCAAGGCAGCAGACCCAAGCTCGAGACGGACGTAAATGTATGGCTCTAACTCGCAATTCTAGGCACACCATCGTCGAGCGCGTAAGGCGCGACCCGGCATTTGCGAAAGCGCTGCTTAGACGAGGCGGTTACGCTCTTTCTCAACGGCGAACCGGATACGGCGCGCCTCGTCCTTCGTGACCTTGTTAATGCGACCGTGGGATTCGAGCGCCTCGCGACGGCCACTGGTAAGCCGGCAAAAAGTCTGCATCGGATGCTTTCAACGACTGGCAATCCGAGCATGGATAATCTGTCGCTCATTCTAGGCGTACTTCGCAAACGACTGCGCGTAAAGCTTGCAAGCCGTACGGTCAAAGCGACCTAACACGTTGCGTGCAATCGCGGCGCTGCGGTAAGGAGGCGTGGCGTGGGTGTTGAAGCAAGCGGCGTAATGGAAATGCTGTTTGCCGCTCCTGCGCCTGAAGCAACGCTGTTTGCCGACGGCGGATCGCGAGGTAATCCGGGCCCTGCTGCATCCGGCGCCGTGCTGATTGCGCCGGACGGCGAGGTTTTGCAGGAAGTTGGGCGCTATTTGGGCACGGCGACGAATAACGTCGCGGAATGGACTGCGCTTGCCTTGGGTTTGGAGGCAGCCCTCGAGCGCGGCCTGCGCAGGCTGGCCGTTCGCATGGACAGCGAGCTTGTCGTCAAGCAGCTGTCCGGCGAGTATCGCGTCAAGCATCCCGACCTGCAGCCGCTTCATCGGCGTGTGACCGCCCTGTTGCGCAAGTTCGAGCACGTCGACGTCCGGCATGTGCGGCGTAAAGAGAATGCGCTTGCGGATGCGGTGGTGAATCGAGTTTTGGATGCGCCGAGATAGTTGGTTTGGAACCGCGGTCTTCGTCTTCGCGGTGGTGTTCATCATCTGCGGTCTGGTGTTCATCAGATGGCCGGACTTTGAGCATAAGGCGGACGTCAATCGTGTGCTCAATCAGAAAAGCCTCGGAGAGGCGACGCTTTCGATCTCATATGCGAAGCCGCCGATTTACCTGGAAGAATACAGCATGCGCGACGACAACGGCTTATCTTCGGTCCATTACAGGATACAAGGATACTCCGGAAAAGTCGTTACGATCACGCTGCCCTCCGAACGGACGATGACCGCAGGTCGCAACGTCGGGTTCTTCTTTGAAGACATCACGCAGAACGATCAGGCGTGGGAGCTCGTAAACAAGGCGCCTGCCGGGAAACACGGATGTTCTCTACACGCTGCACTTGCATCAAATCGCGGACAATCGCGAGGGAAAGCGCACGGTGATTTTCACGGATCCGCACTATTGGGCAACGACGGCGGGACACCAGTATGAAATCCAGCTGAGCAAGAACAGCCCAACGCCCGATCTCACCAAGCTCAAGAGCACCTCGCTTGCCGATCCGCGTTATCTCAATATCGTGCAGGCCTTCCGGAATTTTGGGCCGCCCTCGTTCCGGCAGAAGATCGCGCAAGCGCAAGCGCTCGTGCGCAGCTCACACTAGGTCCGGCGTGCCGCGCTATGCGCTCAGAGGGGTTGCCGTTGCTCTGGGGCTCGCAGTCTTGGGCTTCATTGCGTACGAACTCTTCGAGCAGCCTACCAACCAGGTTTTCGGGCCGGCCGTAACGCGCGGCCCGGCGAACGAGCGCGTCGTTGCGCTCACGTTCGACGATGGACCGAATCCCCCGTACACGGACAAAATTCTCGATGTGCTGGAGCAAGAGCACGTGCATGCGACATTCTTTCTGGTCGGTCGCGCCGTCGCGGCGTATCCGCTGGTCGTGCGACGTGAAGTTCGCGACGGCGATGCGGTCGGAAACCATACGTGGGACCATCCGCATCTCATCGTGATGCGCCGCTCCACGATTCATGCCTCGCTGCGCCGAACGGACGCCGCGATCTATTCGGCCGCGCACGTCCATACGCGGCTGTTGCGGCCGCCGTTTGGTGCCCGCGACTGGATCGTGATGCAAGTCGCGCATACGCTGGGCTACACCGTCGTGATGTGGTCGGTGCCGCTGGCGCGCGACTGGGAGTATCCGCCCGCGCGCGTCATTGCCGCGCGCATACTCGCACACGTTACGGACGGGTCGATTGTCGTACTGCACGACGGCAATCGCGGACAGCTCTGCGCCATCAAGCATCTGAACCCGCACGTGTGCGATCGCAGCCAAGACATCGGAGCGACGCGCATCATCATTCAGCAGTTAAAAAGCCGGGGTTATCGTTTCGTGACGATTCCGGAATTGATGACGCTCGAGAAGGTGGTCAAGCATACGCCCGCCCCCGGAGCTGAATAAACCCGGCTTCATGCCGGCCGTCGGGGTCGTGATGCGTCCAATGCACGACGGGCGCAGCGCCGGGGTCGTGAACCATTTCGCCGCGCACGACGATTTGGTCGCCGGGCTGAACGGGAACCCGTGGAGCAATGTCCACGTTGTCGACAACTTCCAGCGGACCGGCGGCCGTGCGGACGTTGAAGGCTTCGTGCTCGCACTGCGTGCGGCTGCCGAAAAAGTATCGCGGGTTCGAGGTCACATTCGCGGGAAGGTGACCTCGGCCGGCCGGGTGCCGGAATAGGCGCTTTGCAGGTCCATACTCACCTATACCGACGTGCCGGAATGGCGCTAGCCGGATGATGGTCGGGTCGTGTAGGATAAAAAACAGCAATGAGAACCCTTCGCACGCTGCGTCTACGCTTGGTCCCGGTGACCGTCGAGAACGCGGCCTCACTATGGAACGTTCTGCAGCAGCCCGATCTGCGCATGTATCAAGATTTGCCAAGCGTCGGCGTGGCAGCGTTTTCCGACATGGTCTCCAAGCGGCCCAAACAGCTGCACCCGGCAACCAGCGGCCGGTTTGAATGGCTGGTCCACCTTACGGGTGTGCGCAGCCCCGTCGGTTGGGTTTCACTTCGAATCGGCGAGAACGACATCGCTTCCGGTGAGATTGGCTACAGCATCGTGCGAGACTTTCGTAATCGCGGGATCGCGACCGAAGCGGTTCGCGCACTTGTCAGCGAAGCGTTTGAAAGCGCCCGGCTTGCGCGCGTCAATGCATACTGCGTTCCCGAGAACGAAGCTTCAAGACGCGTGCTCGAACGCGCGGGCTTTCATTTTCAGGCAACGTTGCCGCATGGTGCGACCGTCAGCGGTCAGCCGGTGGACGTGCAGATGCATCGAACCGAACGCGAGAGCTGGGCTTACTCGGGGAACTCGATCGATATGCCCGCCTCGGGGTATCCCGCATAGCGAGCCGCCGGGGGCCGCGCTCCCGCGGATGAACCATGCAAAAAGGCGAGCAACGGTTCGCGTACGACCGCCACAGTGATGCGCTCGGCGATTTCGGTTAATGGAACCCAGCACGCGTCCACGACATGATCGTTCTGCGCGCGCGAGAGTTCCGGTTCGCCGCCGGCCTCGACGGCAAACGTGAAGTTCGTAAAGTGCATTTCACCGTCATATGATTCGCTTATATAGCACAGCTCGCGCGCGACTCCGTGCATTCCGGTTTCTTCGTTCAGTTCACGCAAGACCGTCTGCGTGAGCAGTTCTCCCGGTTCCTGACGACCGCCGGGCATATTCCACAGCGGACGCTCGTGATTCGGATAGCGTGAAGCGACGAGCAGAATCATGTCATCGCGCCGCACGAGTGCCGTTGCCAAATGAATGCACGTCATAGGTGCAAGAACACCTCCGCGTGGCGGCGCGCGCTCTCATCCCAATCGTATCGGCGCGCGCGCTCGAGTCCTGCACTGCGCAGCCGCTCTCGCAGAGACATGTACGCCGCGATGTCTCGTAGCGCCGTGCTCCACGCTTGCGCATCCTCCGGCGGTGCGTAAAGCGCCGCGTCCGCTCCGATCTCGGGCAGACAGCTTGCGCGCGATGCGATGACCGGCGTGCCGCACGCCATCGCCTCGACCATCGGCATCCCAAAGGTTTCATAGTACGAGGGTATGCACAGGGCAAGCGCACCGCGGTAGAGCGAACGCAGATATGCATCGCCGCTCCCGCGAGCATCGCCTGCGGCGAGACCCGCGTAGTGCACGCCGGCTCGTTTCGGATCGACCGGTCCGACAACGACAAGCGGCGGCGCACGCCCGCCGAATGCCGCGCGGTACGCCTCGTAGAGCATGGTGAAGTTCTTGCGCGGCTCGCCAATCGGATCGCCGACGAAAAGAAAATACGGCTCGGGCAGCTCGGGCTGCGGGTGCTTCCTGGCCCGGCGAGAAAAAACTATCGACGCCGTGATAGATAACTTCGATACGATCGAAGGGAAGCGAGAAGACCTCGACGAGCTCGTTGCGGTCGAAATCCGAGACCGCGATGATGCGTTCGGCGCTTGCCGCGGATCGTAGAAAGGGCGCCTGCTGATGCTCCCGTTTGCGGCGATCGAGTCTGCGGAAAACGGAATGGAACAACGTCGTGAATCGTGACGACACTGTGCGTACGCGTGGGGAAGAACGTGCCGTTCGCCGGATGCCACACCGCATCGAACCCGGCCGCTCGCGATGAGATTGTGAAGCGATCGCTCCCGATGGCCGCGCGCAGCTTCGGGCGGTGACGATTCGGAAACGGCCCGAACACGAGCAGCGTGAGCTCGATATCGTCGCGCTGGACCAAGCGTCGAAGGATTGCGCGCGCGTAGCGGCCGATACCGCGTGTATCCGATGCGAGATCCCGCGCATCGACTGCCAGGCGTAACGCTTTCACGAGGAGCGAAGTTGGCCCAAAGCAATAGCGAGTCCCGCGTGAGGGCTCCGCGTATCGCAGCGCACCTGATCGTCGGCCCCCGCGAGGAGCCGTTCCTGGGCGCGCTCTGCGAGTCGCTCCGCGACACCTGCCAAACCCTCATCGTCAACGACAATGCGCCGGATCCCTCGCCGCATCGCGGAATCCTCGAGCAATCCGTCTTCGCGCGTGAAGGCCGCTTGATTCTCGACCGAACCCCGTTTACGGATTTTTCCGCCGCGAGAAACATCTGCCTGCGGCTGCATCGCGAAAACGGAGCGGGCGACTGGGTCGCGTTCGTGGACGCAGACGAGGTTCATGGAACGGCGGCGGCGCGAATTGCGCGCAACCTCGGACAGCTTCCGGCGGAAATCAGCTTCGTGGACGGCTATACCTGGCATTTCTTTCAATCGTTCGAGCGGTACATCTCCATCGAGCGCCGGATGTCGTTCTTTCGATTCACGCCGCAGCTGCGCTGGGAAGGTGCGGTGCACGAGAAGCTGCACGGACTGGACGGCGCGCGCATTGCGCTGCCATACGTGTACGCGCATTACGGGTGGCTCATTCCCGCGCGCGCTCACGCCGAAAAGGGCCGGCTATATCTACGCCTGGGGGCTCCCGGGCACGTCGTCGACGCAAGCGAGCTGGAGCACGTCGAGGTCGAAAATTACTTCGAATTCGAGCACCGCTGGGAAAGCGCGCTGCGTTTTACCGGTTCACATCCGCCGGCAGCACGTTCGCTCGTCGAACGGATCTCGCAAGAGCGCGCCGCGGAGTTCGCGCGCGTCGAACGGCTCATCCGCAGCCATCAGCCGCCGGCACAGCGGATGCGCAACGCTCTGATGAAGATGAATTACGAACTGCGCTGGCGCGGACGCGCGATTAACCCGCTGGCGCGGCGACTCCTCGCATGAGCGCGCCGGCAAACGCATCGACATCCTCGCGGACGGGTCGCGTGGTGCGTCATCCAGCGCACTTCCGGCAACAGCTCGTCGAACATGTAGAAAAAATACTCTTGCTGGATCTGCGGAATGAGCTCGCGATCGAGGGTTGCGAAGATCGCGTTGCACTCCACCGGCCGGGTAATGCGTATGCCGGGTATGTCGCGCACGCGTTGTTCGAGCCGCCGCGTCATTTCGTTAGCGTGCGTCGCGTAGCGAAGCCACCGATCGTCTTCGAGCAGCGCGAGAAACTGCGCCGCGATGAAACGCATCTTCGATGCGAGCTGCATGCCTTGCTTGCGTGCGAAGATCGCAGCGCCTCCGTGAAGCGCCGGATCGAAAAAAACGATGGCCTCGCCGAAGAGCAGGCCATTCTTCGTGCCGCCGAACGTCAGCACGTCGATTCCCAGATCGCGCGTGCACTCACGCAGCCCCATCTTCAGCGCGGCGGCCGCGTTTGCGATGCGCGCGCCGTCCATATGCACGTACCAGCCCTGCGCGTGCGCGAATTCGCACAGCGCGAGAATCTCGGCCGGCGGTGTAGAGCGTTCCGAATTCGGTCGACTGTGAGATCGAGAGGGCGCGCGGAACGACATGATGTTCGTCATGCGTGCTGCCCGTATACGCGCGCAGATCTTCGATGCGTATCTTGCCGTCTTGGACGTCGATCGGCAGTATTTTGCAGCCCGTAAAGCGCTCGAACGCGCCGCACTCGTCGGTTTGCAGATGAGCCGATGCGGGAGCCATAACGGCTTCGTACGGCTTTAGCAGACAGACTCAATGCGACCACGTTTGCGCCGGTGCCGTTAAACGCGAAATATGGGTCGGCTTCCTGGCCGAAAACCCGCCGCAGCGCCTCGCAGGCCCGCCGGGTATACTCGTCGTCCCCATAGGAAACCGCATCACCCTGGTTGGCTTGCTCGATTGCGTGAAGGATCTCGGGAGCTACCGGGGCGTTGTTGTCGCTGGCAAAGGTTCGAAGCATCGCCTGCGCTTTCAACGCGATGAGCGCGTAACTCTTCGGGTAAGATACGGAAGCCCTATGTCGCTCAATCTGCTGCTCGGGGTGCTGCCCGAACATGAACGGCGCCGAATCGCGCCGTTTTGTAAAACCGTTCAACTGCGCGCTCGCACGACCCTCATCGAGCCGGAAGCGCCGATTGAGTATGTCTGGTTTCCGCATGGGGGCGTCTGCTCGAACCTCATTCAGGTTCAGGGCGGAGACGCGGTCGAGGTGGGCCTGGTCGGACGCGAAGGCATGGTGGGGCTTCCCCTGGTCCTCGGAGGATTCGCGAATCCGTTCCATGTCGTCGTGCAAGTGGGCGGGACGGCCACGCGAATCGCCCGGCAGCCGTTCACGCACGAAGTCCTGGATGCGGGCCGCCCGTTTTGTGCGGCGCTTCTGAAGTACGCGAATCTCTTTCTCTCCACCGTGGCGCAAACGGCAGCGTGCAACCGGCTGCATCGAATCGAGCAGCGGCTTGCTCGATGGCTGCTGGACATGCGCGAGCGCATCGATTCCGACGACCTCGCCGTAACCCACGAGACCCTGGGCCTCATGGTGGGCGCATACCGGCCTTCCGTGACCAATGCCCTCAAGGCGTTTGAGGAACGCGGCCTTATTCGCGTCGGACGCGGCCATGTCGTGATATCGATCGGGAAGCGCTGATCGCCGAGGCTTGCGAATGCCATTTTGCGATCCATGAGCGCACGCTTAAGACCCTAGAGCATATTCGTTCGCTCGCTGCCTAGCGCAAACGGTATGCTGTGCTACTGAGCACGCGGCCCCATGTCCGTACTATTGGAAAGCGCTGATGCACTCTTAAGGAAGAGACACATTTTGCCTATTCCATCCGGCAATGCAATCTTGCATGCGCTGCCCGCAGAAGAATTTGAACGTCTCGCACCATACCTTCGCAGCGTTCGTCTCACCCCCGGACAGCGTCTTTGCTCGGTTGAAGAACCACTAAGTGGCGTGTGGTTTCCACAAACGGGCGCGGCGTCGCGCGTCATCCAGTTGCTCAGCGGCGAAACGGTGGAGGCGGGATTCGTCGGCAACGACGGAGTCATCGGCTTGCCGCTCGTCTTAGGGGGACTTCACTCGGTCGGGCAGTGTACGGTACGGGTCGAGGGCGTCGCATTGTCGATGACGCGCTTCAGATTTTCAGGAACAGGTGCGCGGAAGCGGCGGACCGCTTCTGGACGCGCTGCTTCTGTACGCGAATCTGTATCTCTTAACGCTCGGCCAACTCACCGCGTGTCATTGCCTGCACCGCATCGAACAGCGCCTGAGCCGGTGCATTTTGATGCTCAGCGATTACAGCACGCTGGACCAGATACGAGTTACGCACGATACGCTAGCGGAGTTCTTAGGCGTGCATCGGCCGTCGATCACGTACGCGCTGCAAGCGTTGGTCAGTGAGGGAGCGATAGTATCGGAACGCCGGCGCATCGTCGTCGCCGACCGCAAAATTCTGCTCGATCACGCCTGCGAGTGCTACACCGTCATTCGAAATACGACGGCCCGCGAGATTGGCCGTATGCGCACGATACCGGCATCCTAATCCGCAATATGCCGTAAGCCACCGGGCGCGTGGCTCCGGGCCACGGGTCGACATTCCGGCGGGTTAGACGGGGAATCAGGTCCGGCCCCCTAAATATTAGGCGTGCCGAATCACCCACTTCGCTTTGCCTACATCCTCGCCGTCGCGCTTTGGATGGCTGCCGCGGCGACCTCGGTCGGCTTGGCGGATACCGACGAGACGACTCAGGGCGTCAATCCGGCAACCGTCGGCATGCAACCCTTACAAGGGCCTCTTCCGGCGGCAACGCCCGCTCCGGGCGAATCCCGCCTCGTGCGCCGCGAGGATGGAACGTTCGCAGCTCTTGCGCAGGTCGCGGGAAAGACGCGAACCTTCCATTTGGTTGAGCGCGACGCGCCGTGGACGCTTCAACCCGGACTGAGCGTTCTGGCCAAGACGTATAACGGCGTGGTGCCGGGACCGACGCTCGTCGTGCATCAAGGCGATCGCGTCGTCATCGATTACACCAACGATCAGAGCGTTCCGGACACACTGCACTTGCACGGCATACACGGGATCCCGATCTCGATGGACGGCGTCGCCGGAATCTCGCAGCCCATGGTGATGAAAGGCGGCACGTACCGGTACGCGTTTACGGCGGATCAGGCCGGAACGTTTCTCTACCACTCGCACGATAACGAAGAGATGGTCAACAGCGGGTTGTACGGCGCGATCGTCGTGCTTCCGGCACATCCTACGGCGGCCGAGCGCGCCGATCGCGACGACGTCGAAGTGCTCTCGTCGTGGACGATTCAAAGCCTGAGCGAGAACCACTTCACGATCAACGGGAAAGAATATCCGTACACAACGCCGATTGAGGTTCGCAAAGGACAGCGCATACGTTTGCGCTGGATCAATATCTCCGGCGAGAACTTTCACACGATGCATACGCACGGGCATTATCAGCGCATCATCGCGCGCGATGCGCAGCCCGTGACCTGGCCCGACGTGGAAGATACCGTGAACATCGGCCCGGGACAACGCGTCGATGCAATTATCGTGGCCGATCAGCAGCCCGGAAGCTGGCTGGTTCATTGTCATGTCCTCGATCACACCGAGGACTCGCAAGGGTATCCCGACGGGCTGGTGACGACAATTCACTATGCGGGAACGCCGTTCAATCAAGCGGCGATGAACAGCGCGATGCGCGGTATGCTGCCGAATTTCGGCACGACGGCACGCGCGTTGCCGTTCGGCTGGACGATCCTGCTCGGCGCGATCGCGGGATTCACGATCTTCCTGGGCCTGCCGATCGCGCGCATGCGCAATATATCTCCGCAAACGATCGGTGCGCTCAACGCGATCGCTATCGGTATTCTGGTGTTCTTAGTGGTCGAGATCGCCGGCAATGCCACGACGCCGCTGGTGCAGGCACTCGAAGCATGGCACACCGGAGCACCCATTCATCAAGCGCTGCTGCTCGCAATCGCCTATGCCGCGGGCCTGTTCGCCGGCCTGGTTGGTCTTGGAACGCTGGCCGCGCGCGCCACCAAACGCGCCGCCTCGGAAGTGCACGATCCATTCTTGCTGGCATCGATCATCGCTATCGGGATCGGCGCTCACAATTTTGCCGAAGGCCTGGCAATCGGCGCATCCGCCGCTTCCGGTGCGACCGCAATTGCCATTGGTTTGATCATCGGCTTCGCGCTTCACAATGCGACCGAAGGTTTCGGCATTGCGGCACCGCTGGCAGGCCGCGATATACGGCCGCGCAGACGCCAGTTGCTGCTGGCGGGAATTGTCGCCGGAGGACCCACGTTCTTGGGGACGCTCGTCGGCTACGCGTTTCATTCGCCGGTCGTCTCGGTGCTGTTCTTAGCGACGGCAATCGGCGCGCTCGTGTACGTCATCGGCGAGTTGTGGAGTGTGCTCAGACGCAGCCCGGGTCTGAACCCGCTCATGACCTCGATGCTGGCTTGCGGATTCTTCATCGCGTTGGCAACCGAGGTCTTCGTCGATTTGAATGGCGGATAGACGGCTCGGCTGCCGAGCGTAAGGCCCGCGGAGCGCGGGAATAATACCGGTATGAATATCGGAATCGTAGGCTCCGGCGACGTCGGACGAACGCTCGGCCGCCTTTGGGCCAAAGCCGGACATAAAATCTACTTCAGCTTCTCACACGACGCGACCAAGCTCGAAGAGCTTGCACGCGAATGCGGCAACGATTCGAAGGTCGCGACGCCCTATGATGCGGTACGCTGCTCCGAAGTCGTGCTCTTCTCAGTGCCGTGGAAGGCCGTTGACGAGGCGGTCAAGCAGATTGGGCGGTTCGAGGGACAAGTCGTGATCGATACGACCAATCCGTACGTCGACGAGCAGATGCACGTGCAGCAGTTCGAGGAGAACGATTCATCGAGCGAGTCCGTCGCCAGACGACTGGAGGGCGCCAAGGTGATCAAGGCGTTCAACACGCTACGCGATGAAACGCTCTGGGAGAAGTCGGGAAAAGGACTGGTGATCTTCATGGCCGGAGATTACCCCGCGATGAAACGCAAAGTCGGTCAGCTCATCGAGGATGCCGGTTTCGTTCCTTTCGACGTCGGTCCGCTGCGCGAGGGTAAAAAACAACAGCCCGAAACGGAACGGTACCTCAAGGAACTTACGATCGAACAAGCCGAAAGCCTCACCGGTATTTCGCAAGGCGTGCGCAGTATCGTCGGCGAGATCGATCTCGATCAACCGGTACGACACTTTTGAAGGCACAGTTTCCGGACGAACAAACCGAACATGGCGAATTCCAGCGGCAGAAGGACGCCTTCGACCGCTGGGTTCGCGCTGACGGCAGCAGCGAGTTCGGCGTAGAGGCGGGTCGTTACCACCTTTACGTCTCGCTCGCGTGCCCGTGGGCGCACCGCACCGTCATCACGCGAAAGATCAAGCGGCTCGAGCATGCGATCGGCATGACGGTAGTTGACCCGGTGCGCGACGAGAACGGTTGGGCGTTTGACGACGGTCCCGGCTATTCGCGCGATCCGATCAACGGGTTTCGATATTTGCGTGAGGCGTATGTCGCGACCGATCCGAACTATCGCGGACGTGTGACCGTGCCCGTGCTTTGGGACATCAAGACTAGACAGATCGTCAGCAACAACGATGACGACATCATGCGCATGTTCGAGACCGAGTTCGATGCGCTCGGCGACAATGGCGCCCTCGACCTCTATCCCCGGGCGCACCGCGCGGAGATCGAAGCGCTCAACGAATGGATCTATCAAACGTTCAATAACGGCGTATACAAAGCCGGCTTTGCCACCTCGCAGCGAGTCTACGAGCATGCAGCCTACGAAGTGTTCGACACGCTCGACAAAATCGAAGAGCGTCTTGACCGAACGCCGGTATCTGCTCGACGATCATCCGGTCGAAACGGATTGGCGAGCGTTCGTGACGCTCATTCGCTTTGACGCCGTCTACTACGGGCACTTCAAATGTAATCTGCGCCGCATCGTGGATTATCCGAACATCTGGGGATACGTGCGCGATCTCTATCAATACGACGGGGTAGCGGACACGGTCAACTTCGATCACATAAAGCGCCATTATTATTACACGCACGACGATATCAATCCGGCCCGCATCGTTCCCATCGGGCCGCTCCTCGAACTGAATACTCCGCACGGACGTGAGCGTCTGAAATAAAAAGTTCGCCGCGGCTGCGGCGTCGAACGGTAGCTGCGTGGACTGGAAATTCGCCCTGACCGCATTCGCCACGGCGTTTACAATCATTGACCCGATCGGGATGATCCCGCTCACGCTGGCCGCGACCGTGTCGATGCCGGCGCAGCGGCGTCCGAAGGTCGTCGACCAGGCCGTACTCGTCGCAGGCAGCGTCATGTTGGTGATGGGTGCCATCGGGCGTCCGCTGCTGAACTATCTGGGGATAACGCTTCCCGCATTCCTTATCGCCGGCGGCATCCTGCTCTTCCTCATCGCCATCGACATGCTGTTTGCGCGTCCCACCGGCGCCAAACGCACGGAAGCGGAAGAGCGCGAAGCAGCGCTGGCCGAAAATCCGGCCGTGTTTCCACTCGCGATTCCGATGATCTCGGGACCCGGTACGATTGCGACCGTAATGCTGCTAGTAAACCTCGCACACAACGATCCCGCACGTATCGGCATGGTGGTCGTCGCCTGTGCGGCAGCGCTGGGGATCACCTGGCTGTTCATGCGCGGCGCAACACGGTTTCAGCACATCATCGGCATGACCGGCATTCACGTCGTCACACGCGTGCTGGGCATCATCCTGGCGGCGCTGGCGGTGCAGTTCGTGCTGAACGGCTTGGGTACGACGCATATCCTGCGCCGGTAGAACGATATGTCGCAAGATTCGGGTCGACGTCGATTTCTCGGGTGAGCGATACTTACTCGTACATGATTGACACGCAAGCAAATCTCGAAGATCGTCTTTTCTCGCAGGGCTATGCCCACATTTCCGGCCTACTCGACGCCGAAGGCGCGCTGGCGCTGCGCGCAATGTACGAAGACGACTCGCTCTTCCGATCGCGCATCGTCATGGAGCATCATCACTACGGCAGCGGTGAATACAAGTATTTCGCATATCCGCTCCCCGAG
This sequence comes from Vulcanimicrobiota bacterium, assembly GCA_963777365.1. Lineage (GTDB taxonomy): Bacteria > Vulcanimicrobiota > Vulcanimicrobiia > Vulcanimicrobiales > Vulcanimicrobiaceae > CAVZQG01. The sequence continues at coordinate 13,615 of CAVZQG010000014.1, read as the reverse complement.
CAAGTGCGCGAAATACGCGAGCGGCTGTACGCTGAGCTGGCACCCATTGCGAATCGCTGGAACGACCAGCTCCGCCTGCCGCAGCGCTATCCGGCCGATCAACAGCAATATCTCTTCGAGTGTCGCGAACACGGGCAAAGCCGGCCAACGGCTCTGCTATTACGCTACCGGCCGGGCGACTATAACTGCTTGCATCAAGACACGTACGGCGAGCTCCGCGTTCCCGTTTCAAGCGACGTTTTTTCTAAGCGATCGAAACGAATATACCGGCGGGGAAACCGTGCTGGTGGAGCAGCGGCCGCGATCGCAAAGCCGGCCGATCGTCATTTCGCCCGAGCAAGGCGACTGCCTCATCATCCCTAACCGCTACCGCCCCGTTCAAGGAAAAAACGGAACCTACCGCACAGCGTTCCGACACGGAGTGAGCGAGGTTCGTGCAGGCGAGCGCTACGCATTGGGCGTGATCTTCCACGACGCCCTCTAGTCCCTGGCCGGCGTGTCGCCGCCGCGGATCCCCACATTTCCGGACTGCCAAACATTAACCAAGGGCTACCAAGAATTGAGTACAGCGTAGCCGGGACCGCCTGCGTATCCTGGAAGTGTGACCATTATCTTAATTCGCGGTGAGTGGGAAGTACACGAGCGCGACATGCTCGAGGAGCGCGTTCGCAAAGCGTACGAGGTGAAGGACGTGGTGCTGGACCTCGGGCAGTCCGCGTACATCACGCGCACGTTCTTGCGCATGCTCATCCAATTGCATCGCGATCGCGCGAGACGCAACTACCCCCCGGTCACACTTGTGGCGGGATCCGCCCACGTCCAGGAGATGCTCGGAGTCAGAATTCAGACGCTGATGCCGGTTTATCAAACGCTCGAGGCCGCAATCGCAAGCCGCCCGCCTGCGGGCATCAGCAATTAAAGGCGGCCTCATGAATTGGCAAGATCAACTGCGAGACATCGTACGAAGAAAATATCACGTACATCCGACATTCGAGCAGTGGCTCGAGGAGAACGGATATCACGACCTCGTGCGTGAGATTGGCAGAGGATCGCTCGACCTGCAGGCGCGCGCGATGCGCTCACTGTACGATTACTACCGGCACATCACGCGCGATAGGCGCTGAAAAAGAACCCGCAGCGTACTTGGCCATACCTCAAAAGGATGCGTAGATTCGCAGCGAATATTTGAGGCTCTACAAAGAGATGCTCGAGGGGTTACGGTGGTCATCGCGCAATTTGCTCTGGTAACGATGCTGTTCGCGGCACAAACCGCTTGGGTAGCCGCCCTTCCGGCGCCGCTGTTATGGCCGATGTACCAGTATCAAGCAAATCACGAAGCGGTTTTCAACGGACCGTCAAACGGAGTCAACTGGCATCGCCGGCTTGGCGGACAAATCAACGGCGGCCTGGCCATTGCCGGAAACATGCTCTACGTCGAGAGTTTCGATAAGAACGTCTATGCTTTGGATACGCGAACAGGTGCCGTTCGCTGGTCGAGCAAGCTCGAGAATATCGCGATGACCGCGCCGCTGGTCGCCGATGGTCTGGTTGTCGTCGGAACCGGCAGCAACGACCCGATGGTTGAAACACCGATCAAAACAATATGGGGCCGTCCGCAAGGCGACGTCGTCGAAGCGCTGTCCGCGCGCACGGGCGCGGTGATTTGGCAGCAGCGCACGGTTGGCGAGAATATGCCCAGTCCCGCTTTGGTTCGAATCAACGGTGTGGATGCAATCGTCTTCGTAAACGGCGATAACCATCTTCGCGCGCTGCGCCTTTCAGACGGACAACCGATCTGGACTTTGCCGACGCGAGGCATCGGCACAATGAGCTCCGCCGCCGCAGTCGGCAACATCGTCTATGTCCTCTCGGGTGTTCCCAGTCCGGGTTCCTGGCATGACGAACTCTACGCCGTGGACGTACAGCACGCGAGATACATTTGGCGCGCACCGATCGGCAACGTCGATTGTTCGCCGACCGTCGACAATAGAACGGTTTTCGTCCAAGTATCCGGTTACGACGCCAAGCGCCCCGAATATAGCGCGACGTTCAACGATGTCGCCGGCGTTGACGCACGCACCGGGTACATGCGATGGAGTTGGCGCTCGGGTTTCGGGTATTTCACACCCACCGCATCCCATGAACAAGCCATCGCGGGGCTGGCTATCAACGGCGTGCTCTACCAGGCGATTCCGGCTACCAGTGAATTTGCCGCCTTCGATCCGGCCGGTCATCTTCGCTGGAAGATTCACACGGATGCGCCGGTCAAAATGAGCGCTGTGCTCGCCGGCGGAAAACTCTATTTTGGTGACACCGGCAGTACGCTTTACGTTGTCGACGCCGCAACGGGTAAAATCGTCGGCGGTCGAGTCTATCCTTCGTATTTCACCGTTTCACCGCCGGTCATTGTCGGGGGAACCTTGTACATCGCGAACAACGACACGGTTCTGGCCACGCCGCTTTCGGCGCTTTGAAACTAACGCGGAACCAAAAACAGCAGCGAAAAACCGAAAACGAAAAAGGCAATCACGAAGCTCACGACGGTGAATGCCATGACGCGACGTAAACCCACACCCGCGATCGCAAGGATTGGCAAGGCCCAGAACGGCTGAATCATGTTCGCAACTTCCTCACCGATGGCAACGGCCATCGCCGTAGCGGGAAGTGACGCATGCAGCCGGACCGCCGCGGGAACCGCAAACGGTCCTTGAACCGCCCAGTGACCGCCGCCGCTCGGAACAAACAGGCTGATGATGATCGAAGCGACATAACTCCAAAACGGAAGCGTCGCACCGCTCGCAAACGCATCGAACCACTGTCGCGATGACTCCGGCAAGACCGGTCGCCGTCATGATGCCCATGATGCCGCCGTAGATCGGGTACTGAATGATGAGCGGTCCGGTGATTCGCGCGGCCTCATTCACGGCGCCGACATAGCTGATCGGCGTCCAGTGCAGCAGCAACCCCAAACAAAAGAAAATCAGAATCAGCGAGTTGATGTCTAGCGCAAAGCCGGTGCGATACCAGCTCCATGCAATGAATGCCAAGCCGGAAATTGCAAAAATGAGATTGAGAATCCACGCTCGCTCGAGGCTTTGCGCTAGCGTGCGTGTGCCTTCCACGACGTTCGGTTCCGCCGCTCGAACCTGTAACCCGGCACACGTCCCCCGTGAGTGTATCTTCAGGTTGGAGCGCGCGCAGCACGAACGGTAAAATGATGAGCAGCGCAATTACCGGCGCGAGATTGAACCACGGCAGAAGCATGCTCTGAATCGGCAGCACCTGACCCGTCACAGCCTGCACGATGTTGAGTTTGCTGCCGGGCGTGGATTGCGCGAGCGCGATCGAGCTGCTCCATCCGCTCGCCCAAATGAGAAAACCGCTATACGCCGCGGCAACCAACCACCCAAAATCGATCCGCATCCGTCGGGCGATCTCGCGAGCCAGCAAGCCTGCAACGACAAGTCCGAAGCCCCAGTTCAGCCAGCACGCGACCGCGGATACAAGGAATGTCAGCGAAACGGCACCCTTGGCGATCGCGGCACCGAGGCAAGCCGCGTAAGGGCGCGCGCCACGGGGATGCTGCTCGCAAGCGCATAGCCCGTCACCAGAATCAAGATCATTTGCAGCGCAAATTGAAAGATGTTGTTCTTGCCTACTAGGCCGTCGTACCAAGCCGTCAAGACATCGCCCATCGCGTGGTGCGGCGCAAGGGCGAACGCCAGAATCGCTGTGACCAGCGTCAAGCCGACCGCAAAAACATACGGGTCGGGTACGGCATACTCGAAGACTCGGACAAAAAAACCGGACAAGCGCGACATACGTTCCGAGTTCTAGCGCATTTTGTCGGCGAGATTCCTGTCGGACGCGTACACGGCACTCTCGTGGTTCATGGGGACCCGCAAGCAATAATGCGTGCCTTGCGAGGTCACTTCGATGGACATCGGCAGGCGTGTTCCGCTCAAGATTGCCTCGCGCAACTCCCCGCGCGTACCGGCGACGGATTCGGACCCCTGTGTGTAGACGTGAACGAGCGGACCGCCCACCCCGTGCTCGATGATAACGGCCAGAGCGATGTGCCCGCGTTCCATCTCCGCGCCGAGCATCTCGCCCAGCACGGTTTCAAGTGTGAAAAGTTCCGAACCGTTCGCTCCGGTGATTTCTTGCAGTCGCTCGATGACGGCACGCCGCACTTTGGCGACCGAGTAAGCGTCACCGGCGTCGATTGACCATCTCACCCGCTGAGAATTGACCTCCAAGATGCTCTAGGCGTTCCCGGCGATGTGTTGCTTGAATCGGCCGGCCCGGCAACTTAACAGAAACTTCGCGCTTACCTCCCGGGAGGGACGTCGATCCGGCGCCCGCCCGTCTACACACAACAGCGCTAGACAGACAGGACGCCGCATGGTATAGTCCCGGACAAATGTCCGGGCATCACCATTTCCATCCATATATGCTGCAAGACGCGGCGTTTTTCGTTGCGCTCATTCCAAGCCTTGTGCTTCTCGCGATGGTTATCGGTGCGCAATTCTTTGACGGCCTGCGCCGTGCGCGAAAACCGCTGCCGGCGCGCCGCCTGACCGGTTCACTTCAGCCGACACGCAGGTTTTTACCCGCCGCAGACTAGTAGTGGCGGAGCATGACCAGCACAGCTTTGCGCGATCTGCTCGGGACCACCATTCCAATCCTCAACGCACCGATGACGCCTCAGGCAGGCGGCGAACTTGCGCGCGCCGTGAGTAAAGCCGGCGGATTCGGCATGCTCGGCTTCGATGAAGACGAAAGCGAAGCATCGATCTCGGAGCAAGTCTCCATCCTGCAGCAGCATCCGCGGGTCCCTTTCGGAATCGGTCTTGGTCGCCTGGGTGCTGCAACGCCGGCCGCAACTTCTGGATTTGGCGATCGCGGCGCAGCCCGCGTTCATCAGCATCTCGTTCGGCGATCCAAGTCCGTACGAACGGCGCGTGCACGGCGCCGGCATTCTCCTGGGTTCGCAGATCCAGAGCCGCGCCTCGGCGCGGATCGCTCTGGACGCTGGCGTCGATATTCTTACGGCACAAGGCACGGAAGCCGGCGGTCATACCGGCTCAGCCGTCGGAACGCTTCCACTGTTGCAAATCGTGCTCGACATGACCAGCACACCCGTGATTGCCGCGGGCGGCATCGCTACAGGACGCGGACTTGCCGCGGTCATTGCCGCAGGCGCCGCCGGGGCTTGGATCGGTACGCCGTTTTTGCTCGCGCAAGAGGCCCGCAACTCGCAAGCGGCTCGAGCGCGTATCCTTTCGAGCGACGAAACGCAAACGATCTACACGCGCGTATACGATCGCGTGCAGCATAAAGAATGGCCGCAAGAGTTCGGCGGAAGAGCGCTTCGCACGGAATTTCTGGAACGCTGGACCGGGCGCGAAGATGAACTGATGGCAAATGCACAGGCGCGCTCGCAATACGATCCCGACGAAAAAATCTATGCCGGACAGTCCGTTGGATTGCTCGATCGTGTTCGCCCTGCCGCGCAGATCGTTCGTGAGATATCCGAGGAAGCGCACCGGTTACTCAGCGCTGTCAGTTCCGCGTAAGTCTAACGTCGGCATGAGCAACGTGATGCTCGTTACGACAATAGTCGAAGACGCAGACGTTTCAAAAGTTGCAGCGATTCGGTGCATCCATTGCGGTCGTCCAAGCGTTATGAAAATCAGAATGGTTACCTCAACGTTTGCTCATCCGTATCTAACGCAAGTAATTGCGCTTTGGCTTTCTTTTCTGCCCGTCGCCGCCGTAGGCGGCCTAATGGTCGGTTCCTTGCTCCGCGGAGACCGCGGCCGGGTCCGCATCGAGCGGGTCCGTGTTCCCAATTCCAACCCGTCCTCCTAGGCGGGTAGGGCACGTTGCGCCTCTTGGGGTGCAGTGCTATACTAGTCGCCTATGCCCCGCGCCCGATAACGGCATATAAGAAGAAGAACGAGTCCCTTTGCCTCGCAGAGGACCTCTCGTTCTTTTTAGCGTGCCCTTCATTTTGGCCCATAGGGGATAGATTGCGCAATCATCATTCTGGCGAGAGAGAAATATAATAATGGCGAAAACGACGGCTCCTAAGTCCCCCGCGAAGAGCTCCGCGGGTACGAAGAGCAAGTCGAAACGCGCCGGACAGGCCGCGGGCAATGGTGCCGCTGGAACGGTTCAGCCGAGCACTTTCCCGATGCCGACGGGCGCGTTCACGATCGAACAGCCGCCGGATCCGGGTCCAAAGCGCGAGCGATTCAGCTTCGGGAAGATTCCTCACGTTTTGGAAGTGCCCAACCTCATCGAACTGCAAAAAGCCAGTTTCGAGTGGTTCAAGACTGAGGGTCTGGCGGAAGCCTTCGCGTCCATCTCCCCCATCAAGGACTTCACGGGCAACCTGGTCCTGGAATTCGGTGAACACAGCTCAGGCGAACCCAAGTACTCGGTCGAGGAATGCCGCGAACGGGATATGACCTACAGCGCCCCACTGCGGGTTCGCGTACGTCTAATCACGGCGGAGTCAGGCGAGATCAAGGGTATCCCCGACCAAGAAATCTTCATGGGCGACTTCCCCCTGATGACCGACAAAGGAACTTTCATGATCAATGGCGCCGAGCGCGTCATTGTCAGCCAGTTGGTCCGCTCGCCCGGCGTGTACTACAACCAGGACGTTGACACGAACAACCGTCCCGTCTACAACGCTACAATTATTCCCAACCGCGGCGCCTGGATCGAGTTTGAAACCGACAACGGAACGAAAAACGACGAAACCGAAGGCACAATAGGCGTTCGCATCGATAAGAACCGCAAGATCTACGTTTCGACGTTCATCCGCGCGCTCTCACGTCCCGATCTGGGATATAACTGGGAGAGCGATGAGGCGATTCTGCATTTGTTCGATGAATCGCCGTTGGTTCGCAACTCGATCGACAAAGACAAAGATATCAAGACGCGCGAAGACGCGCTTAAGGAAATCTACAAAAAACTGCGTCCTGGTGAGCCTGAAAACGCGGAGAACGCGGAAAAGCTGCTGGAGTCGCTGTTTTTTGACGATAAGCGCTACGATCTCGCGGGCGTCGGCCGTTACAAACTGAACGGCAAATTCCAATACCGGATAGAAAATCCCGACCCGGATGCGCGCGGGGATCGCCCGACGGTCCTGATCGACGAGTATGGCGATGCCGGGCTTGGAGATGCCCTCAATTGAGAAGCGATCCCTCACGCGTGAGGACATGATCGCCGTTATACGTCGCCTTATCAAAGTCGCGACGCGCGTTATTCCCAAAGATGACATCGATCATCTGGGCAACCGTCGTATCCGATCGGTCGGCGAACTTCTGCAGAACCAGTTCCGCGTCGGTCTCTTGCGTCTCGAGCGCGTCGTTCGCGAGCGCATGACGGTTCAGGATATCGAGACGGTCACACCGCAGGCGCTGATTAACATCAGGCCGGTTGTTGCTGCGATAAAAGAGTTCTTTGGATCCTCGCAGACTCTCCCAGTTCATGGACCAAACAAACTCTTTGGCTGAACTCACGCATAAGCGTCGGTTGTCCGCTTTGGGGCCGGGTGGTCTTTCAAGGGAACGTGCGGGCTTCGAAGTGCGCGACGTTCACCACTCGCATTATGGCCGCATTTGTCCGATCGAGACGCCGGAAGGTCCGAACATCGGTCTGATCGGTTCGCTTGCGACCTATGCGCGTGTCAACAAGTTCGGATTTATCGAAACGCCTTATCGCGTTGTACGTGACGGCAGCGTCAGCGATGAGATCGTATACTTGACCGCCGATCGTGAAGACGAATACATCATTGCTCAGGCAAATACTCCGGTCGGCGAGAACGGGCGTATTACTTCGGATTCGGTCGTCTGTCGTTACGCGGAGGAGTACATCGAAGAGCCTGCTGCTCGTGTGCAGCTCATGGATGTCTCGCCCAAGCAAATCGTTTCGGTCGCGACGGCGCTGATTCCGTTCCTTGAGCACGACGATGCAAACCGTGCGCTTATGGGCGCGAACATGCAGCGTCAGGCCGTGCCGTTGCTTCGTCCTCAGGCGCCGATCGTCGGCACGGGAATGGAATACCGCTCGGCTAAGGATTCGGGCAGCCTCATCGTTTCGGACATCGGCGGCGACGTTATCGGTGTCGATTCCAAATCGATTACGCTGCGGCTCGAAGACGGTACCGAGCGGGAATTCGATCTGCTCAAGTTCACGCGCAGTAATGCCGGCACGTGCATCAATCAGCGTCCGATCGTGGATCTGGGCGAACGTGTGGTTGCCGGACAGATACTGGCTGACGGTCCTTCGTCGGATGAAGGCGAGCTGGCGCTCGGGCAAAACGTTTTGGTGGCGTTCATGCCGTGGGAAGGCTACAATTACGAAGACGCGATTCTCATCAGCGAGCGTATGGTCAAGGATGATCGTTTTACCTCGATTCATATTGAAGAGTACGAGTGTGAAGCGCGCGACACAAAGCTCGGCCCTGAAGAGATCACGCGCGACATTCCGAACGTCGGAGAGGATTCGCTCAAGGATCTCGACGAGCGCGGAATCATTCGTATCGGTGCCGAGGTTCGTCCCGAGGACATCCTGGTTGGTAAGGTCACGCCCAAGGGCGAGACGGAGCTGACGGCGGAAGAGCGTTTGCTGCGCGCGATATTCGGCGAGAAGTCGCGCGAAGTTCGCGACACCTCGCTCAAGGTTCCGCACGGTGAAAAGGGCAAGATCATCGACGTGAAGGTTTTCTCTCGGGAGAACGGCGACGAGCTTTCACCGGGCGTAAATCATTTGGTGCGCGTCTATGTCGCGCAGAAGCGTAAGATTCTGCAGGGCGATAAGATGGCGGGGCGTCACGGCAACAAGGGCGTTATCGCAAAGGTTCTGCCCGAAGAAGACATGCCGTATATGGAAGACGGTTCGCCGGTCGATATCGTTTTGAATCCGCTCGGCGTGCCTTCGCGTATGAATCTGGGGCAGATCATGGAGACGCATTTAGGTTGGGCGGCTCGCATGCTCGGAATGAACATTGCGACGCCGGTCTTCGATGGTGCGCATGCTGAAGATATCGCGGAGTGGTTGCAGGATGCCGGTTTGCCGGCGGATGGCAAGACGTGGCTGCGCGACGGCCGTTCGGGCGATCGGTTTTCGCGTCCGATCACGGTCGGCATGATTTACATGCTCAAGCTCGCGCATTTGGTCGACGACAAGATCCATGCGCGTTCCACCGGTCCATACTCGATGATCACGCAGCAGCCTTTGGGCGGTAAAGCCCAGTTCGGCGGTCAGCGTTTCGGTGAGATGGAAGTGTGGGCGCTCGAAGCGTACGGCGCTGCTTACACGCTGCAGGAGCTCCTTACGGTGAAGTCCGACGATGTCGTGGGTCGCGTGAAGACGTACGAAGCGATCGTCAAGGGTGAGAACGTGATGGAGCCGGGTGTGCCTGAGTCGTTCAAGGTGTTGATCAAGGAACTGCAATCGCTTGCGCTCGACGTCAAGGTGTTGACCGAGAATCGCGAAGAGATTGAGATCAAGATTCAGGACGACGACATGGGTGAGCGTGCGCAAGAGATCGGCTTGCTCATGGGTGATGAGGATCCGCGCATGACGCAAACGGCGGCTGCACAGCGTGAAGTGGAAGCACAGCGCGCGACGGCTGATCCCGGGTGAAGTCGGCGAGATCGAAGAGCCCATTGAAGAGGAAGAAGAGGAAGAGGAAGAGATCGACGATTCCAAACCAATCGTGACCGGGCCGGTTGGCGGAAGCATGGGAACGGCTGATGCCGACATGCAAGTAGCCGGCGCCGGTATTCGCGGCAGTATGGAAATTGACGAGCTCGAACTCGAAGAGGAAGAGCCTGCCGAGGAAGAAGAGGACGAAGACGAAGGTTACGTTCTCGAAGAGGAAGACGAAGAAGTCGCGGAAGAGGCTGCACCGTACAGTGAGGACGAGGAAGAACCCGAACCTCCGTACCGCGAGGGCCAAGAGGAAGAGTTCTAACGCCGCTCGTGGTGTAACTGCAAAAAGAAGGCCGGTGCTTATGCGCCGGCCTTCTTTTTGACTGTGGTTGCTTCGAGGCGAAGGTATGCTAGTGGCTGCGGTGCGATTCGACAGCGCCTCCAACAAAAAACACGGCCATGATGAGCATGAACCCGATGCAGACGGCATAAACCAGCGGTAGTGTCATAGGCTGCGTACAGTACGCGGGAAAGAGGCGGTAACCCTGGTCTTCCTGTTGGCGAATATACGGGTAAGAAGTAGTCCGTATGGCCACACGACAGAACGCGAACTCCAAGACTTCGAATCCTCAATCTCGCGTTGGAAGCGCCGTAAACGCCGTCAAGTTCTCCGTGAACATTTCTGCGGATATCGGTGCTGCGCTCAAACGCGCGGCCTTTGACAATCGTGTAAGCGAAAGCTCCGTTATCGAGATTGCGCTTCGTCAGATGCTTGGGCGGATTTCGAAGGAACGTTTGGGTTTATTTTTGAGGCAAAACGGCGCTTGTTTGCGGCGTCGCAGTTAGCCCGCGCACGGGGCGACTACCTCGGAACAAGGAAGCGGTACGCGGCGGTTTTGCCGTCTGTGTCCAAACGCAGGATGACTGATCGCGAGCCTTTGCTGAAGTTTGCGCGGTACGTGTATTCGTTTTTGGCGGGGTCGCTGCTTACGAATGTCAGTCCATTGTAGTCGCCGAGTGCGTGCATTTGATCTGACATCAGGCCGACTTCGGAGCGAGTGACTTGTGCTCGCAGTGCATCGTCGAAGTTTTGTGTAACGGCGTCGACGTCATTATCATACACGGCTTTGGTGGTGCGATCCGCAGTCGCTTGTGCGCTTCCGGCAGCACCGCCGCCGCACGCGGCTAGCGCAAGCGCAAAACTTGCGCCGGCCGCGCATTTCCAGAAGATGTTCATGCCGGGTCTACAGCTGGCCCCAGCCGTACGAAACCATCGCGACGCTGCTCGAAGGCGGACGCGCGGCTACGTGTTGCGCACGTGAACGAGTATGCGAGGGCGAGGCTGCGTATGCGGTTTGCCGCGTTGCAATGTAACCGCTATGTTGTGCTACCGAAACCTGGTGTTGCAGCGAGGTGATGACGTTATGCTGATAGGAAACCTCGCGTTTGAGATCGGTAATCTCGGCGAGCGAACTATCGTTTGCCCGCTTTTCGCTGCTGTATGCGGCCCACGCGTCGTGGTTTTCGGATTGCAGTTCGGCTTGACGCCGTGCGTCCTCGGCATACTTTTCGTGAACCTTGCGGTTGTGCTGAATCACCAAATAGGAAGCGGCGCCGATGCCCAGCAGAATGTTGCGTGTGCTGGCGGCTCCGTCGGCCAGCGCGGGCGTGGCGGGAATGAGCGACCCGAACATGGCGGTCAGGGTCGCAGCGGCGAGTGCTCGTTTGAGAAACATTCTTGAAGTAGCCCTCCTTTGGCTGACAACGTAGCCGACGCTGGAGATTGTTCCCCGGCAGCGCCTGCGTGTCTAACCGCGTGGGCGAAGGACTGTCTGATTGCTAACCGCTGGTGCAGCCTCCCGGCGACTGCGGGTTCGGACCGACGGGAAGTGAAACGCCGGCCGAAATGATCGTTGGGAGACCATAGCGATCGATGCTCGAGAGATAGTGCGCGCCGGTCAAGTTTTCGGCGGAGATCTCGATCGATGCGCCCGATGAAAGCGGGATTCGCACGTTCGCTCCGGCGACCAGGGCCGTGCCGAGCGGCTCGGTGTTGAGATCGTCGGCGTATGTTTGTCCCAGGTATGAAACGGAAACCCCGGCGCCGACCGTGCCGATTTGCGCGGAATAGTCGAGCGTTCCCGATTGTGCCGGAACGTATTGCAAGCGTTTGCCGATAATGTTTGCCGGGCCGCCGGTCACGCGCGCGTATTGATCCGTAACCGAAGCCGTCACGCGCGAACATAAGCCGACGGCGTGTGAGTAGCTGAGGATAGCCCCATCGGTTTTCGTGTGCGAGACGTTGCTGCGAATTTGGTGTGTCGGATCGATCGTGCGGAACATGATCGCATCGTTGACGGTCGTGTCGAATGTATCGAGTGCGACGCGCCCGCCCGCCACGGTGTAGTCGAGGCCGGCGGAATTCGTGTGGCTTCGTTCCGGCACCAGCAGCGGATTGGGCAGATACTGCACGCTTCCGATGAAGTATCCGCGCACGAGTTCATTGAGAAACGGAGGGCGCAGCCCTGCGCCGCTCGAGGCGCGTACGGCGAGCCTCGGTGTGAGATCGTAACGAAACGCCACGCGCGGTGAGATTGCCGAATCCGTGCGCGTCGGCGGCGTTAGGGCGACGGGCACGCCTTTTACCAGGCTCACGAGCTGTTCGTTGTACGATGTGACCGTATCGAATCGCGCGCCCGCAACCACCTGGAACCGTTTGATATTCCACGTCTCCTGCGCGCCGATGCCGTACACGTTTTGCGTCCCGCCCCCGAAATTCTGGAAGGTGTTGGTGGCGCCGTCTTGCGTGGTTTGTCCGCGGATATGCCGCGCGTCGGCGCGCAGTTCGAACGTCGATGCGCCGGCTCCGGTAATCCACGACGCCGAGATTCCATCTTCGTTCGTCGGAACATATTGTGTGTAGCGAAGCACGCCCGGCAGCGTGGGAAACTGGTCGTCCACGTTGACGATGAACGCGGTTCGCGTGTACATCGTGGTCGAGAGCAGACTTTGTGCGTCGAGTGTGTGTAATGAAGATCGCTTTGTTGTTCGCGCCGGTTGAACGTGTAGTTCGGGCGTCCTTCGAACTGGTCGTCCCATGCGCCCCGCTCGCCGAATTCGAACGCATCGCGATCGCCTGCCTGGTAGCGTAGACGTACGGCCGCCATGCTCGCATCCGATTGTGAGATTTGGTCGATTGGGCTTTGATAACCGGGAGGAAGATCCCAATACTGCAAGCGCTGCTGCGAAAGTGCGACCGATGCGCTCAGACGCGGTGCGAGCCATGCGCGCGCGCTCGGTTGATTGATTCGAATACGCGTGCGAGCCCGCGACGAAGGCCAAGTTTCCCGACGGCAAAACCCCAGGTGTAACCGGCGGCGCGAGCGTTTGCAGATCCAGCACGCCGCCGACCGCTCCCGCGCCGTAGAGCGCCGAGCCCGCGCCGAGCAGAAGCTCCGCGCGCTGCAGCGTTTGCATCGGATACGCGGCCCAATCGACTTGTCCGCCGAACCCGTCTTGCGCCGGAACGCCGTCGACCAGAACGATGCCGCGGTCGTTTCCCGCACCCGCGAACGAGACGCGCAATAAGCCGTAGTTTGAGAACATGCTGTTGCTTCGCGTGCGATCGAATCCGGGGAGTTTGCGAAGGAGCCCGTCCGATGCGATTGCGGTGCTCGTTGCGATGGCCGTGCGATCCAGGGCGGAAGCCGCGACGGGAAGTTCATGCAGCGATTGCGGCGATCCGGTGGCGACGCGAACCGAGGCGATAACCGGAAGCGCGCGTTGTAAAACGATGATCGTTTCGCCCGGTTTGATGACGAGTACGCGCGTGACGTACCCCGGCGCGCTGACGCGCACTTCGTCGTTCGAGAGCGCGACGACGCTCGAATGCGGCACGGGCTTGCCGTTCTCGTCGACGACCTGCAGTGTTGCGGGAGAA